>NZ_PGER01000001.1:1337917-2675834 GCF_002797935.1 Flavobacterium sp. 1 | reverse complement strand
TAAAATCTTTACACAGAAAAATTCTAATCCAAAATTGGGCTTGCTGTCAGTTCTTCTTCTGTTGTTTTTTACTTTGATCTGGAAAATGTTTTCAAGTATCTTATTTTTTAATAACTTATTTATGAGGTTTCTTTAAAATATATATCCAGATGTAATTATGCCAAAGCTACTTAATAATCGATTAAATATATAATTTAATTGGTAAAAAGTGTGTTTTCAACATCATTTGTAGTATTAATACTTGTTCTTATAGTGTGTTTTATTAAGTAATTATAATAAAATCGGTGTTGGTAAAGTTTATCGTTTTTGAATAAAAATATTTTTTAACTATCAATCGAGTGTTTATGCTTAAATCGATCAATTTTGATTTTTTTTATAAAATGAGGATGATTTTTTGAATGTATTTTGTTTTATGCAAAAAATAGAATTGACTCAAAAATGGATACCTTTGCAGTCAAAAGAAAAAAAGAAAAGCATGAAAATAAATCTTAAAAGCGGTATTGATAAACTCATTTTCGGAATGAAGCAAAATGACGTTATTGCCATTTATGGTAAGCCAAATAAAAATTATAATGACGAAGACGATAATGTGATTTTTGTTTATAATAATCTTAAAATCCGTATGACTTTTTACAAAGATGAAGAGTTGAAATTAGGATATCTAGTGGCTTCCAGTCCTAATTTAGAATTATTCGGAAACAAAATAATAGCCAAAAAAATAAGTGATGTCAAAAAGATCTGGCACAAAAAGGAATTACCAAATTTACTCAAGAAGAGTTTGATACTTTCGAAAATTATTTTAATGAGGAGAATTGGATTATTTTTCAAACCGAATTTGATGAGGTTGTCAAATTTGAAATAGGAGCAATAATCAACAGCAAAGATGAATTTGAATGGAAGTTTAAAAAATAATTTTCAGATTTTTTCAAAAAGATAAAAGCCACGATATATTAGATATTTATCGTGGCTTTTTTATGCTGAAGTTAAAATTTATTGCTGTTTTTCAAACATTTCCAATTCGAAAATTAAAGAGGCATTTGGCGGAATCACACCTCCGGCACCTCTCTCCCCATAAGCGAGATTGGAGGGTATAAACAGAATAGTTTTTTCGCCATAAGACATGGTGGCAATTCCTTCTAAAAATCCCGGGATTAAGCCCTCTTTTTTTCCAGCTGTAAATGGAAATGATTTGTAGCCGTTTTGAGCAGCTCTGTTTTCATCAAACTTTCCATAAGCTTTGCTTACCTCTTCATAACTGCTGTCAAAAAGTGTTCCGTCTTCAAAATAACCGGCATAGTGGAAGTAGAAAGTAGATCCGTCAGCAGGTTTAATGCCGTTTCCTTTTGTTACTACAGTATAAGCTAATCCGGATGGAGTAGTGGTAGCTTTGGCTTTTTCAGCTGCAAAATAAGCCACTTTTGCTTTAATAACAGGAGCATATTTTTCTAAATATACTCTTTTGGTTTCTGCATCAATAGCTGCTTGTTTTTTCTTGTTTTCGGCATCTATTGCTGCCTGTTTTTTTTGATCTTCTGATTTATTGTTAAAATAATCAGAGAATACTTTTACAGCATCAAATTTTTTAGCCAAATCTCCTTTTCTGGTTATGGTAATTTTTGTGATAACATCATCTTGAACAATGGAGTTAACAATACCCATTCCTTGTGTTACCTGACCAAAAATAGTATGTTTTCCTGTAAGCCAAGGCGTGTCTTTATGCGTAATGAAAAATTGGCTTCCATTAGTTGCCGGTCCAGAATTTGCCATAGCTAATATTCCTGCTTTGTCAAATTTGGAATCATTAAACTCATCTTTGAAATCATAACCAGGTCCGCCAGAACCGTTGCCTTCAGGATCTCCTCCCTGTATCATGAAATCGTTTATTACCCTATGGAATTTTAAACCATCAAAAAAAGGTTTCCCTTTTAATCTTTCAACAGTTACGAATGGGTTTTTCCCTTCGGCCAGACTTATAAAGTTTGCTGCAGTAACAGGTGTTTTTTGATAAAATAACTGAACAGTTATGTTTCCTTTATTGGTTGCAATTGTAGCAAAAATACCTTCAGCAGCTACGGCTGGTTTTGCTGCTGTGGCTACAGGTTTTTTTGATACAGCTTTATTCTTAGTATTTTGTGCATGTAAATTGAATACTCCTAAAAAGAGTAATAATATGATTTTAGATTTCATTTTTTAGAATATTTATAGGTTGAAAAATAGTTGCTTAGATTCTTAGTAGTTCAATATCTTTTTTAATTAGGCATTTTATCCATTAATTCTATTTCGAAAATAATATTGGTGTTTGGCGGAATTACATCCCCAGCTCCGGCTTCTCCATAAGCAAGATGTGAAGGAATGAAGATTACAGCTTTGTCTCCAATTGCCATTTTTTCGATACCTTCTATAAAACCTGGAATTAAACCGTCTTTTTTTCCTATTTGAAAAGGAATTGGAATGTATTGTTTCGCCGCAGCTCTTGCCGGATCGAATTTACCAAATGTTTGAGAAACACTTTCAATACTGGAATCAAATAAAGTACCGTTTTCTAAAAATCCGGCATAATGGATATAAACGGTAGATCCTACAGCAGGCTTTTTACCATTGCCTTTTCTAGTAATTGTATATTGAAGTCCTGTGGCAGTTTTCACAGCCTTGTTTTTTAATGCTGTAAATGAAGCTGATTTTTGATCGCAAACTGCTTTATATTTGATTTCGTATTCTTTTTTTGCAGCCGCCTCAGCCGCTACTTTTTGTTTTTGAATTTCTGATTCTATTTTGAAATAATCGTAGAAAGTTTTTTTGGCATCAAATTTTTTGGCATCTTCACCATTTCTGATAATGGTTATGCTTTTTATAAAATCATCCTGCTCTATTTTATTGACAACTTCTAGGTTATAATCTACGACATGTCCAAAAATAGTATGCTTTCCATCAAGCCAAGGAGTCTCTAAATGGGTGATAAAAAATTGACTGCTGTTTGTTCCAGGACCGTTATTTGCCATTGCCAAAATTCCTCCTTTATCAAATCTCAAATCAGAAAACTCATCTTTGAATTTATAGCCAGTATCTCCAGACCCTGTTCTTAAAGGATCACCGGTTTGTATCATAAAATCTTTAATTACCCTGTGAAATTTTAATCCATTAAAAAATGGTTTTCCTTTTAGAGTGTCATTTACAACAAACTCGTTTTCACCTTCTGCCAATGTGATAAAATTAGCAACAGTTACTGGCGCTTTTTTATAATCTAATTCTAGTATGATGCTGCCTTTGTTGGTCTCAATTTCGGCATATAAACCATCTGGTAAATTGTTGTGTTCTTTGTTGCAGGAAATCAAAGCTGTAATAAGCAACAGCACAAATAAAACATTTCTTTTCATTCTGAATTCTTTTTAATTTGTTAAGGTATCTTTTATGTTAGATTTTACGGGTGCATTTACTTTTGGGACAGTTGCTGTTATTGGCTGTATTTGTTTGTTATATTCTGCTTCGGGCATGAAATCATTGAGGGTTACAGTACAGAATAAAGGCTGGTTAGTTCCTATTTTGTTATTGTCTCCATGATATCCATATCCCATGTGTGAAGTGAAAAGAAAGTGTACTTTTTCTTTTTTTCGCATTAATTTGATTCCGTCTCTCAATCCCATCATGATTTCCTGTTTGTCGACTTTGTAGATTTGAGGCTCTAACTCTTCTTGTGAATAAATAATATTTCCATTCAAATCTTTTATTTCATAATCAAATAATGCAATATCTCCTTTCTTTGGATTAAGGGTGTCATTAAGATTTCTAGTCTCATAATAATACCAATATCCTTTTTTGGACGCAATGTACTGTTTGGTCGGGTCATTCTTAATCACAGCTTCAATTTGGTCTTCCTCATTTGCTATCATTTTTTTATTTCTAGCAATTGATTGTTTCATGAAGCTTCCTGATGAATGCGAAATAGGTTTTCTCGCTTCTTGAGGCTGTTTGCAGCTTGATGCCAAAAATGCAGAGAAAAACACAATTAATAATACTTTAAAATAATTCATAGGGGCTATATTTTTAAATTTTGTACTAAACTTTCAAATTTATTGATGGTTTCTTCCATAGAAACTTCCGATTTTCCTCCAGCTGCGTTACTGTGTCCGCCTCCTTGAAAATGATCTCTGGCAAATTGATTTACATCGAAATCCCCTTGAGAGCGGAAAGAAATTTTGATAATTCCTTCTTCTTTGTTTTCGATAAAAATGGCTGTGAATACAATGCCTTTTATGCTTAAACCATAATTAACAATACCTTCGGTATCTCCTTTTATATAATCAAAACTGTTTAATTCCTCTTGTGTTAATGCAGTGTATGACGTTTTATGATTCATCATAACTTTCATATTCTGCAAAGCGCGACCTAACAGCTGCAGGCGGTTATAAGAACTATTATCAAACAATAAAGCAGGAATTAATGTGTTTTCGACTCCAAGGTCAATTAATTCTGCTACGATTCTGTGTGTTGTTCCTGTGGTTTTTGGAAAGCGGAACGAACCGGAATCTGTTAATATTCCAGTGTAGATGCAGGTTGCAATCGTTTTGTCTAAATCTTGTTTTTTATCCAAAAAAGAAATGAAGTTATAAATCATTTCACAGGTTGACCCAAAAGCAACATCCGAATAGGTATAAGCTGCATAATTATCCGGTTTTTGATGATGATCGATCATGATAAACGGTGCAGAAAGTTTTTCTAAAACCTGCTCCATTTCGCCCACTCTGTGAAGCGCATTAAAATCTAAAGTAAAAATAAGTTCTGCATTCTCTAGGATTTTGGTGCAGTTTTCTTTGTCTTTTTCATATATTTTAACTGTTTCAGAGCCTGGCATCCAAGCTAGAAAATCTGGAAAATCATTTGGAGAAATCACTGTTGGATAGTGACTATTTTTTAGCAAAAAATGATATAATGCTAATGTTGAACCCATGGCGTCTCCGTCTGGACCTCTATGCGGAATTATGGCAATCTTTTTTGGCGTTGATAATAACAACTGTATCGCTTGTATGTCTTGTATATTCATAGTCTGCGAAATTACATTTTTTAAGTAATAGTTGAAAACTTTTAAGAAATTATAAAGAAATATAGGTTAGAGGTATTTCAATCCTTTTTTTCTAATGTTTTGGTACAAAATAGATTTAGGACCTTTCACAATTTGCGATTTGTAAATCCCGACATTTCCCGAAAAAAAGTAAGCGATGATGCAGGCAATTCCAATATAAACGCCACAATTAATTCCAAAAAGCTCCATCCCCATAATAGTGCAGGCAATAGGAGTGTGGGTTGCCCCCGAAAAAACAGCCACAAATCCCATTCCGGCCAATAAAGCTATTGGCAGAGGAACACAAACGGATAGAGCACTTCCCAAGGTTGCGCCCACAAAAAAAAGCGGGGTAACTTCACCACCTTTAAATCCGGCTCCAAGTGTAAAACCTGTAAAAAGTATTTTTAAAAGAAAATCAAACGGTGCATTAGGAACAGTAAAAGCTTCAACAATCATGGGAACTCCCAGTCCTATATATTTTGTGGTGCCAATAAAATAAATAGCAACTGCCAAAATGGTTCCACCAATGAAAGGTCTTAATGGAGGGTATTTTATGTTTTTCGAAAATAATTTTCCCCAAAAATGGGTGCTTCGGGAAAAAAGCAACGCAGTAAATCCAAATAAAATGCTCACGATAATTATCCAAAAGAAAGCAGTAAAATTCATGTCGGGAACTGCAGGAATATTGTAATGAGTGTGCTTTATTTTCCAGAATTCAACCGTAAAATATGCGATGTAGGCTACAGCAAAAGACAATACAGCACTTTTGAAATTAATTCTGCTGAAAAAGACAATTTCCAAGGCAAAAATTGCTCCAGCTAATGGAGTTCCAAAAACGGATGCAAAACCAGCACTGATTCCCAGAATGATTAGGATTCTCTTTTCTGAATGATTGAGTTTGAAAATTGAGGAGCAGACATCAGCGATTGCACCTCCCATCTGTACTGCTGTTCCTTCTCTTCCTGCCGATCCTCCAAACAGATGAGTGATTAATGTACCCAAAAGAACCAACGGAGCCATCATAAAAGGAATCCTTTTTTCGGGTTTGTTGTATTCTTCTAAAAGGAGATTGTTCCCTTTTGTAATTTTGGAATCTGATATAAAGTAAAGATATCCAATAAGTAATCCTCCAAAGGGCAGGAGCCAAATAATCCAAGTATTTTGAATTCTGATTTGGGTTACAAATTCTAATGAGACTAAAAACAAGGCTGATGCTGATCCAGAAAAAATGCCTATCAGACAGCAAATGAAAAACCATTTGAGTGTGATAAGCATTATTTGTTTTATTTTTTGAAAATCCATTAACTGCAATACTTTTTAAGCTAATAAGTGTTGCAATTTATAGTATTTTTTAGAATTATTCCGATGCAATTGCAGTAAATTCAATTTCAACTAAATATTCTGGAGCAACCAATTGGTTAATGCCGTAAAATCCTGTTGTTGGCTTGATGTCTTTAAAGAAAGTAGCATGTGCAGTTGCAACCGCTTCAAATGTTGATACATCTGTTGTAAAAATTCGAGTGCGGATTACATCTTTCATTCCCACATTAAGATCTTCCAATACTTTTTCGACTCTTTCAAGAATGTTTAAAGTTTGTGCGTGAGCATCATCTGCTTTTACTTTTTCACCATCTACTATGGCAACAGTTCCGGATACTTCGATGATATTTCCGATGCGTACTGCGCGACAATATCCCATTTTGTCTTCCCAAGGCGATCCGGTTAAGATGTTTTCTCTTTTCATTATTTAGTTTTTTTAAGTTTGTTAATTGCTGTTTAATGCGTTATTCTAAATTATAGATGAATTTCGATTAAAGCGCGAATTTATAAAAATTAGAATTAAAAAAAGAGTCACTTTTGGGACAGTTGTATTATTGTGATTGAATTGGGCTTTTTATCACAAAATCGTAGAGATATTTTTAATTTATTCGGATTACTTACATAAAAACCTAAGCTTGTATGAAGTTTGTTTAGACATAATGCTTAATGAATCTTAATGCCTTAGTGGTAAAAAAAAATCAAATTGTATAATTAATTGCAAAAAAGCATCATGTTTCCCTTTAGCCCTGATCGAAGCGATATCCTTTTTATTTTTCCTTTAAAAATAAAAAGATTTAGCGAAGAGCAGGAACCATATAACCAAAAATGGCTAGTGTTTCTGCTTCAAAAAATAATGACAGAACTTAAGGATTTAGAATTTCTTAACAGCTCTGCAAAAATAAATTATGTTAGTTTTGTGATTCTATAAGTATTGTTTTTTTATTTTTGGAATATGTTTTAAGGCAAAAAACCTACTTTTTTAATATTATGAGGCAGATATATTTATTTATTTTTCTAATAGGTTTTATAACTTGTTCGCAGGCTCAAGTAGAGTTTGGGGGTAAGTTTAAAGGGATTCCCCCTGCAAATATCAAACCCAAACCAGAAAAGATGGACATACCGCCAACGAATCCAAATGTTCCTGTAATTATTCCTCCAAATGTTTATAAAAGCCCAAATATAATTCAATCGCCTCCGAATCCAGTTGACGATTATAAGGTAAAAACCAAAAGTGAAATGTCAATGATTCCCAAGAATGAGTTTATCAATCCTGGAGATGAAGTGAAAGACAGACTGAATAAAAGAACTGACCGGCAAGAAGGATTGGCTTATCGCCGTAATCAAAATTTAGGAACTTTTAAATCCACTGCCAATGCAGCCACAGTTATGTACAGGGATGCCCAATATGTCGACGGTGATTTGATTCGGGTGTATCTAAACGGAGTAATTATACAATCTCAAGTGTATTTGGACAGTAATTTTAAAGGTTTTGAAATCACGCTGAAAAAAGGATTTAACAAGATTGATTTTGAAGCATTAAATCAGGGGGATTCAGGTCCCAACACAGCCGAATTCAAAGTTTATGATGATAAAAAGAATTTAATTTCGGCTAGTGAATGGAATTTAGGAACCGGATTTAAAGCTACTATTATTATTGTTAAAGAATAACTGGCTGTTTTTACTTAAAAAGGATCTGCTGTTACTTTGAATTTCATATTTGCTTTTACCTCTATATCTTGGGTAACAGTTTCTTTTGTTATTACTTTGGTTCGTATTTTATAACTGGAAGCTTTAATGTATTTATCTAGTTTTTGAGATGTGCAGGTTAGGCTGATTGTATTTGCGGATGAATTGATATTATCGAGAAACGCTAATTCAATTTCGTCATCTGCAGTTGTAGAAATATACATGTGAACTGATTTTAGAAAACTGAATGTTTTATCTGCAGGGCTTGTAATGCTCAGTTTTATTTCTTTCAGTGTTACATCTTTAACCAAATCTGCATCAGTATTATTATTCTTGAATTCGGCTGACGAATTGGTCGTAACATCTGGAGTTGCTACATCGAACGGTGTGTTTATTGATAGTCCGTTATTAATTTTGAATGTGGTTTCATTAGAAATTGTGAAAGTCAGTAATTTATCCACTTCACTGCATGAAACAGCAAATAGGCATAAAATTGCCATTGTTAAAATTGTGATTTTTTTTGTTTTCATTTTTAAAAAATTAAGATTTGAGCTTTTTTAACAGCATCCATAGAGGTTCTGTTACTTACTTTAACGGGCTAATGTTAGAATTAGTATTAAATAAAAAGCGACTGAATGTAAACGGCGATTTATTTTAGAATTATAAGACAGAATATTATCTGTTTGTTTCAAGACCCTTTTAACCTTGATAATTATTGTTTTTTTGACTGATTTTTTTGAATTTATTTAATTCATTGGGCTAAAATGAATGAAAGTTATTGGATAAAAATAAAATAGAAATTTTTCAAAATACCATTTTTCAATTCCGAATATATAAAGTATTTTTGCGCATGCAACACAACGTACTTATTTTAGATTTCGGATCGCAATATACACAGCTTATTGCGCGTAGAGTTCGCGAATTAAATATATTCTGCGAAATTTTTCCTTACAATCATTTTCCGAGTGATTTATCAAGTTATAAAGCCGTAATTCTTGGAGGAAGCCCATTTTCTGTTAGAGGAGATGATGCACCACATCCGGATTTATCACAAATTAGAGGTAAACTACCAATGCTTGCCGTTTGTTACGGAGCGCAATACCTAGCCCATTTTAGTGGTGGTGAAGTTGCGGCTTCAAACACCAGAGAATATGGTAGAGCGAATTTGTCCTATATTAAGGAAGACGAAACGTTCTTTGAGGGTGTTTCTGAAAACAGCCAGGTTTGGATGAGCCATAGCGATAGTATTAAAGCATTGCCTGCTAACGGAGTAAAATTGGCAAGCACACATGATGTGGAATATGCTGCTTACAAAATAGAAGGAGAAACTACTTATGCTATTCAATACCATCCAGAAGTTTTTCACTCTACTGATGGTTCAAAAATGTTGGAGAACTTTTTAGTAAAAATTGCTGAGGTTCCTCAAAATTTCACGCCAAATGCTTTCGTTGAAGAAATCGTGGCTGAAATGAAAGAAAAAATCGGAAACGACAAAGTTGTTTTGGGTCTCTCAGGAGGTGTAGATTCAACAGTAGCTGCTGTTTTATTGCATAAAGCGATTGGAAAAAACTTGTATTGTATTTTCGTAAATAACGGATTGCTTCGCAAAAATGAATTCCAAAGCGTTTTAGATCAATACGAAGGAATGGGACTGAACGTAAAAGGAGTAGATGCTTCTCAGCGTTTTTATGATGCCTTAGCCGGAGTTAGTGATCCAGAATTAAAAAGAAAAGCCATTGGTAACGCATTTATCGAAGTCTTTGATGTTGAATCACATCGCATAGAAGACGTTACTTGGCTAGCTCAAGGAACTATATATCCTGATGTTATTGAATCAGTTTCGGTAAAAGGACCATCTGCAACTATCAAATCACACCATAATGTAGGTGGTTTGCCAGATTATATGAAATTGAAGATTGTTGAACCTTTGCGTATGCTTTTCAAAGACGAAGTGCGCAGAGTAGGAGCAACTTTAGGAATCGATCCAGAATTATTAGGAAGACACCCTTTTCCAGGACCTGGATTATCTATTCGTATTTTAGGTGATATTACTTTAGAGAAAATACAAATTTTGCAGGATGTGGATAAAGTTTTTATCGACGGATTAAAATCTTGGGGACTGTATGATAAAGTTTGGCAGGCAGGAGCTATTTTACTTCCTGTAAACAGCGTTGGAGTAATGGGCGATGAACGTACTTATGAAAAAGTGGTAGCACTTCGCGCAGTAGAATCTACTGATGGAATGACTGCTGACTGGGTACATTTGCCTTATGAATTCTTAATGAAAGTATCCAATGATATTATCAATAAAGTTAAAGGCGTGAATCGTGTCGTTTACGATATTAGTTCAAAACCACCTGCAACAATTGAGTGGGAATAGTAATTTTTTTAACATTAAGTCGTTACATTTGTAACGACTTAATTGTTTAAACCTACTTATTTATGAAAGAATTTTCAAGATTTTTATTGGTTGTTGCTTTTGTATCAAATGTCTCTTTTGGACAGCAATCAACAGCTAAGCATGCAGTTTTGAAAGGCGAAACAATCCCCCAAATCGCTCAAAACTACAAAACTACACCTTCTGAAATTTATAGATTAAATCCAGAAGCACAAAACGGAATTTCAGAAAATCAAGTACTGAATGTTCCTGAATTACTCCCCCAAACTCCAAATTCGATTACGCATACTGTTGCTCCAAAAGAAACACTGTTTGGATTGGCTGCAAAATATAATGTTAAAGCAGAAGTTATTCAAAATGCTAATCCGGATTTATTGGTTAATGGACTGCAGGTTGGTCAGCAATTGATTATTCCGCAGGATTCTAAAACTGAAACCGCATCATCGAAAAATACTCATTTAGTACAGCCCAAAGAATCATTATTTAGTATTGCCAGACTTTATAATGTATCTGTTGAAGATTTGGATAAAGCCAATGCAGTTCTTCTAAAAAACGGACTGCAGATCGGACAGGAAATTACGATTCCAAATAAAAAGAAAACGCTTGACGGAAGAGTAAGAGTTATCAATGCAGAAACTGTTTTTTATGTGGTAAAACCAAAAGAAACTAAGTATTCTATAGCCAAACAATTTGGAATTACTGTTGAACAATTGGAATCCCAAAATCCAGAAATTGTAAACGGATTGACCGAAGGAAATAAATTAGCTATCAATGTAAAGGAAGTAAAGCCAACCAATGAAAATGAAGAGCTGATGCTTGCTTTGGCGGAAAAACAAGTGGTAGTTGAAAAATCAAAAGCAAATACAAAAGAGATTAACAGCTTGAAGCAGAAGCTTGTGCTGCAGGAAGAAATCAATCAGAAGGTAATCAAGGTAAATGGGCTTTTGATTAATCTGAAAGAAATTGATAATACCAAAGAAGGTTCTGCCGAAAAACTTAAATTGGTTTTAGAAGCAAATAAAAACATACAGGAAATTCTTTTGGTAAAATTAGATTCATTGGTAAATACGATGAGTAAAGATTTAACTGATTTGAAGAAAACAGAATTAGTTGATCTTGATGAATCTATTCGCCTGCAAAAGATTTCTAACGAAAATATTCAAAAAACAAATGAATTATCACTGCAGCTAAAAAAACAATTGGCTGAAAACAGAAAAGTATATTCAGGTTTAATGGACAAAGCGGAGCGCATTGCTGTAGAAGAAAACCAAGAGTACAAAAAAAGCATTAGGGAAAACAGTAAGACACAGCCAGCTAATGCAAAAGCTGTGAAATTGACTCCCGCCGAATTAAGAACCATGGAAATGCAGCAGCGTGTTCGTGATTTAAACAACATAAAGCTGATTACAAAATTGGATTCTTTGAATAATGAAAGCAAAGCCGAATTGAGACTGCATATCAGTAAAGCTGATTTTTACAGTAAGCAAGCCAGAACTTTTGATGATAATTTAGCCAAATTAAAAAATAAGAGCTATCAAAATAAAGCATCCGAAACTCAAGCAAAAACTAAAACAGCAGCAGTTTCAAAAACGCTTACATTGGAACAGGTGAAAAAGGAATTGGCTAAACAGCCGGCTAAAGTTAAGGCAGTCAAAATAGAGAAAGTAGAAGGTGTGAAGGATTTGAAAGCTGGTTATTATGTTGTATTAGGAAACTTTCAGGATGCGAAGCAAAGAGATGCTTTTATCAAGAAACTGTCAGATTCAGGTTCTTTAGAAAGTAATTTCTTTTATAATATAAATCTGCTTTCCTATTATGTGTATTCAAAAATAGCAGCTACTAAAGAAGAGGCTCAATACGAATGCATTCAAAAGGCAGGGAAACCTCTTTTTGAAAAAATGTTTATTGCAAATGTAGTTTCTGAGTAATTCAATTAAAGAATAAATTAACAATCTTTAGAGGAAGTATCTGTTATAAAGACAGTATTTTTACTAAAATTAATAAATGGCCCTATCTATTATGAACTATTTTTTTGTAACAATTTGCACGGTATTTTTTTCACTGACTTCAATTGCAGCTCAGGAAAAGATTGATAAGTACATCGTCGGTAAAGGGGAAACAGTAAATCAGATTGCTCAAAAATTTAATATTACTCCTTACGATATTTATAAGCTCAATCCCGATGCACAAAAAGGATTGAAGCCCAATAGTGTTTTGCTGATTCCAAAAAGTAAAGGAAAAATTGCTGAGCAGCCGGTAAAATCTGCTGCTAAACAACAGCCAAAAACTCATGAGGTATTAGCAAAGGAAACGTTATTTGGTATTGAAAAAAAATACGATGTAACAGATGCAGATTTGAAAAAAGCAAATCCGGATCTTGAAAAATTAGGCTTGCAGGTAGGTCAAATCTTGAATATTCCTTCCAAAAACAGTCCTAAAACAAATGTGGCGGTTAAGAGTACTGTGATTTATCATACCGTATTGCCAAAAGAAACCAAATTTTCAATAGCTAAGAAGTATGATATAACTGTTGCAGAATTGGAACAAAAAAATCCTGAGATTGTAACTAATTTAACAGTAGGCTATGAGCTGCTGATAAAAGGAACTAGACCAAAAATAGTTTCAAAAACCGCTGTTGCTGAAACCAAAGCAGTGCCTGTAAAACCAATTCCAGTTGTCAAATCAGAGCCTGTCAGTTATATTGATTATACTGTAAAAGCCAAAGAAACTTTCTATAGTTTGTCTAAACAGTATGGGTTGACACAACAGCAATTAATTGAATTGAATCCTGCTTTATCAAGCGGTGTTCAAGAAGGAATGGTTTTAAAAGTGCCGTCAAAATCAAACCAGATTGCATCCAATTCTGCGAAACAGAATGTTGTTCTGACTAAGAAAAACAGTAATGACAAAAAGACTTTAGTATTGCTATTGCCTTTTAATATTGCCAAAAACGGTGGAGATACAATCAGTTCGAATGTCAGCAGATTAAACAATGATAAATTTCTGAATATGACTTTGGATTTTTATTCAGGTGCATTGATGGCGATTGATTCAGCTAAACAAGTTGGTGTTTCTATGGATGTTAAGATTTTTGATTCGAATGAAGCAAAAACAACTTCAAACGCAGCGGCTATTTTTAGTGCTAATGACCTTGCAAGTGCCGATGCTGTTGTTGGTCCATTTTATCAGAGTAATGTAGAAAAAATGGCTAATCTGCTCGAGCAAAGCAATGTTCCGGTTATTTCTCCATTGTCAAAAGATGCGGGTAATCCGACTCCAAATTTATACCAGTCAATTGTTCCTGTTCCTGTTTTGAAATCGGTTATGTTTGATTTTATGAATGCTAAGCAAGGAAACATAATTGCTGTGATTGACAAGAAAAGAGAAACTATCAGAAAATACATTTTAGAAAATCAAAAAAAAGTCAAAATAGCTCCGTTGTCGGAAACTGGCGGTTTAAATGTTGAAGGTTTTAAAAGCCAGCTGGTCAAAGACAGAATGAATTATGTTATTCTAGAGACTGGTAATACAGGCATGATAAAATATACGATAAATGCTATGGTCAGTGTTATGGCTTCTTATCAGGTGCAGCTGGTTATTCTGGAGCCAAATGAAACTTTGGATACCGATGAAATCAGTTTCGAAGATTTAACCAAGCTGCATTTGATGTATCCTTCTGCAACCCGCGAAAACAATTCTCCCGAAGCTCAAATGTTCATGCAGAGCTATAGAAAAAAGAATAAAGTTAATCCAAGCACCTTTGCTATTCGTGGTTTTGACATCACTTTTGATACTATGATGCGTTTGTCACAGGACAAAACCTATCAGGAAACTGCCGAAACAATGATAACAGAACAAGTGGAAAGCAAGTTTGAGTATCACAAAAAAGAAGAAGGAGGTTATGTCAACAAAGGGGTTTACATCTTGTATTACGACACCGATTTGACTGTTAAAGAAGCGAAGTAAAACAGAAGGCAGAAATTAGAAAGCAGATTCTGATTTTAGAAAATTACTGATATTCCAAAGCTCATAACTTATAATTCATAACTCATAATTTAAAAAAATGACTTCAAAAGTAACTTATTTAGGAGATTTAAGAACTTCTTCCATACACATACAATCGGGCAGTGAAATCTTGTCCGACGCTCCTGTTGATAATAACGGAAAAGGTGAGGCTTTCTCTCCAACCGATTCTGTTGCCAATGCTTTGGCTACCTGCATGATGACGATTATGGGAATCAAAGCAAGAGATATGAATGTTGATTTTAAAGGTTCAACTGCAGCAGTTACCAAAATCATGAATGCCGAACCAAGGCGAATCGGTGCTATCGAAATTGTATTTGAAATGGTCGGTGTTACCGAACAAAAGAATAAAACGATTCTGGAAAGAGCTGCTATGACTTGTCCTGTTTTTCTGAGTTTGAATGAGGATATTGAGAAAAGGATTAGTTTTAATTGGAAGTAAAAAACTTAGAAGTAATTAATAATTTCACTGAAAGGAGCTCTTTATTTGGGCTTCTTTTACTTTTAATATGGATCAAAACCAAAAACAACTCATAAAATTAGCCCACACAAAAATGCCCTTTGGCAAATACGAAGGCTGGTTTCTTATCGATATTCCGGAGTATTACATTGTTTGGTACAGCAATAAAGGTTTTCCAAAAGGAGAACTGGGCGAACAGCTTAAATTAATTTATGAGTTAAAACTCAACGGACTCGAAGAATTAATTCGGAACATAAAAAAGAAGTACCCAAAACCTTAATTAGAATGTTAATTTATTGGAATTTTGATAGTTAAATTAAAGTTGTTTGCTAATTAGCCAATAATCATGCAAGTCTAAAAATCTAATATTGGAACGCTCTAGTATTCCAATTAAATTTGTACTTTTGCCACGTTTTTTACACAACTACAATACAAACAACAACAGATGAATCAAACGAAATATATTTTTGTTACAGGTGGTGTGACTTCTTCTTTAGGAAAAGGAATTATAGCGGCATCTTTGGCAAAATTGTTACAGGCAAGAGGATATAGGACAACAATCCAAAAATTTGATCCATATATCAATGTAGATCCGGGAACCTTAAATCCTTATGAACACGGAGAATGCTATGTAACGGATGATGGTGCAGAAACAGATTTAGATTTAGGTCATTACGAGCGTTTCCTGAATGTGCCTACTTCTCAAGCGAATAATGTAACTACAGGAAGAATTTATCTTTCGGTAATTGAAAAAGAACGCCGAGGAGAATTCTTAGGTAAAACGGTTCAGGTTGTGCCTCATATCACTAACGAGATTAAGGAAAGAATGCAGCTGCTTGGCAAATCAGGCGATTTTGATATTGTTATTACCGAAATCGGCGGGACTGTCGGGGATATAGAATCTTTGCCTTACATCGAATCGGTTCGTCAGTTGGTTTGGGATTTAGGCGAAAATAATGCAATCGTTATTCATTTAACTTTGGTTCCTTATTTGGCCGCAGCCGGAGAATTAAAAACGAAGCCAACACAGCATTCTGTTAAAACTTTGATGGAAAGCGGTATCAAAGCAGATATTTTAGTTTGCAGAACGGAACATGAAATTTCGGATGAAATCCGCAACAAATTAGCATTATTCTGTAATGTAAAAAGAGAAGCAGTTATTCAGTCTATTGATGCTTCTACAATTTATGAAGTGCCAAATTTAATGCTGGAAGAAGGACTGGATGTTGTTGCTTTGAAAAAATTGGATCTGCCTAAAAAAGCAGCTCCGGATTTAAAAAACTGGAATACTTTTTTACGCAGACTGAAATTTCCAAAACATACCGTAAATATTGGTTTGATTGGAAAGTATGTCGAAATGCAGGATTGTTACAAATCAATTCTGGAGGCTTTCATTCATGCAGGTGCTGCGAATGAAACCAAAGTAAATGTTATTTCGATTCATTCAGAATTTATAGATTCAGAGAACATTACTGAGAAATTAGGAGGTTTAGATGCAATCCTTGTTGCTCCAGGTTTTGGAGAAAGAGGAATCGAAGGAAAAATCGAAACTATCCGTTATGCAAGAGAAAATAAAGTTCCGTTTTTTGGAATCTGTTTGGGTATGCAGATGGCTATTATCGAATATTCCAGAAATATATTAGGATTGGCTGATGCGAATTCTACCGAAATGAACGATAAGACCAAAAACCCTGTAGTGAATTTGATGGAAGATCAAAAAAACGTTACAGACAAAGGAGGAACAATGCGTCTTGGAGCTTGGAAATGTGATATCGCACCAGATTCATTAGCATACAAAATCTACGGTAAAACGTCTATTTCAGAGCGTCACCGTCACCGTTACGAATACAACAGTCAATATGTGGATCAGCTGCAAAAGGCGGGATTGATTTCTTCGGGTGTAAATCCAGATACAGGTCTTGTAGAGATTGTTGAATTAGCGGATCATCCTTTCTTTATCGGCGTGCAGTACCATCCGGAATATAAAAGTACGGTTGCAAACCCACATCCTGTTTTTGTGAGTTTTGTAGCTGCTGCTGTTAAGGGAAAAAAGAAATAAGAGTTAAGAATGATTTTTGTCAAAATGTAACATTAAAGATGTTTTGATGACTAACGGAATCAGTTTCTAATTCATCAAATTTAGGAAGACAAAAAACAACAATAAATAAAAATGGAAGAAAAAAAATTAGACCTTAACTCGATTATAGGTATGTTATTAATCGTTGGTATATTCTTTTGGATGATGTACCAAAACAAACCTTCGGAGGCGCAACTTGCTGCAGAAAAGGCTAAAAAAGAATTGGTTGCAAAAGAAGCTCAAGCGAAGGCTGTTTCGGCTAAACAAATTGTTGCCCCTACAGCAGCTGTTGTTGCTGGAGATTCTACACAATTGGCACAATTGCAAAAAACACTGGGAGGTTTTGCTTATTCAGCGACTCTGCCTTCTGCAAAAAATGATATTACAACAATCGAAAATGATTATGTATTATTAAAAATTGCAAACAAAGGCGGTTACATAGTTGAAGCTACTTTGAAGAATTTTGAAAAATTCAAAAAAAAATCCGGGCAGTTGGTTTCTTTGATTAAAGACAATAATGCCGATTTGAACATTCAGCTGCAGACAAATGACAATAGAGTCTTAAATACAAAAGATCTGTATTTTGAACCTACGCTGACTAAAGTTGGCGCTGATCAGATTCTTTCGATGAAATTGAAAGCTGGAGCTAATGAGTTTTTGGAATACAAATACATTTTGAAACCAAACGATTATATGGTTGGTTTTGATGTTCGTTCCCAAGGTTTGAATAAAGTTTTGAATACAGCAAAACCAATGGATTTGCAGTGGAACATGAAAACGTTTAGAACAGAGAAAAGTATCTCATACGAAAATCGCTATACTCTTTTGAATTATGAGCATGGTGATGAAAAATTCAGTAATGTTAATGATGGAAACAATAAAGAAGAGTCACTAGAGAAAGTAAGTTATGTAGCTTTTAAACAGCATTTTTTCTCTTCGATCTTATTGACTAACACTCCCTTTGCAAAGGCAGATTTAAAGTCAAATAAATTGGTAGTTGACGAAAAAGTGGATACTATTTTTGTAAAACAATTTAATGCCAACATGCCATTAGCCTTTACTAATGGAGAGGTGGATTATAAAATGAATTGGTATTTTGGACCTTCAGATTATCAAACGCTGAAATCATATGATAAACATTTGGAGAAAATTATTCCGCTAGGCTGGGGTATTTTTGGCTGGATTAATAAGTTTATTTTTATTCCGTTATTCGGATTTTTAACTGGAGGTATTTCTTATGGTATAGCGATTATCATTTTTACGATTCTTATCAAAATTGCGATGTCGCCTATTACATATAAGTCGTTCCTGTCTCAGGCGAAGATGAAAGTATTGCGTCCGGACATTACAGAATTGGGAGAGAAATACAAAAAAGACCCAATGAAAAAACAGCAGGAAACAATGAAATTGTATTCTAAAGCAGGCGTAAATCCTATGGCGGGATGTATTCCGGCTCTGATTCAGATTCCGTTTATGTATGCCTCGTTTCAGTTTTTCCCGTCGGCTTTTGAATTGAGACAAAAAAGTTTCCTTTGGGCAGATGATTTGTCTTCATTTGACTCGGTTTATAAATTGCCTTTCCATGTTCCTTTATATGGCGACCATATCAGTTTGTTCCCAATTTTGGCGGCAATTGCAATTTTCTTTTATATGAAAATGACTTCTGGTGACCAGCAAATGGCTGCTCCTCAACAAGAGGGAATGCCGGATATGGCCAAAATGATGAAATACATGATTTATATTTCGCCAATTATGATGTTGATTTTCTTTAACAGTTATGGTGCAGGTTTGAGTTTGTATAACTTTATTTCGAACTTGATTACTATTGGAATCATGTTTGTAATCAAGAATTATATTGTAGATTCAGATAAAATCCATGCTCAAATACAGGAAAATAAAGCAAAAGAGCCGAAAAAGCCAGGTAAATTCCAGCAGCGTCTGCAGGAAGCTATGGAACAGGCAGAAGCTCAGAAAGCAAAAAAGAAATAATTTTGAAAAATATTGAAGAAGCTCCTAGTAAAATAGGAGCTTTTTGTTTTTTATGAAGAGTATAATTTTATAATGCCTGGTTTTGTACTTTTATGAAATAAACAGAAGACCATACTATTAGTGGTTTTTTAAAGTTATAGTATTGTTTTTTAGATAATTTAATTAGAAATATATGTTAGCTATTTTTAGAATTTTAGTCTTTTTTTTATGCTGCCAAGCTGTGTTTTCACAAACTGATTCCAATCCGGTAGATGAAAATGGAAAGAAACACGGCGTTTGGAAAGGATTTTATGAGGAATCGGGGAGACAGCGCTACGAAGGAACTTTTGAACACGGTAAAGAAAAGGGTGTCTTTAATTTTTTTGATGATACAAAAGCAAAGTCAATTATAGCGACAAGAACTTTCAATGCAAAGGATAATTCCTGCTATACTGTTTTTTATGATCAGAATAAAAATATTGTGAGTGAGGGAAAAGAAGTAAATAAATTGCGTGAAGGCCAATGGAAATACTATCATAAGGCTTCAAAAACAATTATGACTTTGGAAAATTATAAAAACGGAAAACTGGATGGTACGCGAACAGTGTATTATCCTAGCGGTAAAATTGTTGATGAAACTATTTATAAAAACGGATTAAAAGAAGGTGTTTATAAAAAATATTCTGAGAAGGGAATTGTTTTGGAAAACAGCTTTTTTAAAAACGACGAATACGAAGGCGGGGCAGTTTATAAAGACCCAAATGATTTTGTTATTGCAAAAGGGAAGTTCAAAAATGGCAAAAAGATAGGTAAGTGGCAGTTTTTTATAAATGGAAAATTGGATAGTGAAGAAAATATGGATAAGCCTAAAAAACCGCAGCTAAAAAGGGACAAAGTGAAAACAGATTAATTTTGTGAATTGCTGCTGGATTGATTTGATATTGGTTTGACTTATAGCGGTATTGTTTTCATTAATCCTGATGTAATTATTCTAGGCATATTATTTGTACTTTTGAAAAAAATTAAAGTATTTAATTTTTATAAAATGAAGAATCATAATTTTTAGCTGGCTGTTTTGCCAATTAGATGATGTGGTTTAGTTCCATTTTTTTTTGAAATAATATAATTCAGTATATGAAACGTGTAGTTGTTGGTCTTTCTGGGGGTGTGGATTCGAGTGTTGCAGCTTATTTATTGCAGCAGCAGGGATATGAAGTAATAGGACTTTTCATGAAGAATTGGCACGATGATTCGGTAACCATTTCTAATGAATGTCCTTGGCTGGAAGACAGTAATGATGCTTTATTGGTTGCTGAAAAATTAGGCATTCCTTTCCAAACTGTTGATTTAAGCGAACAGTATCAGGAAAAAATCGTTGACTATATGTTCAGCGAATACGAAAAAGGAAGAACTCCAAATCCTGACGTACTTTGTAATCGCGAAATAAAATTTGATGTTTTCATGAAAATCGCTTTAAGCCTTGGTGCCGATTATGTGGCTACGGGACATTATTGCCGAAAAGGGGAAATCGAAGTGAATGGAGAAAAAGTATACCAACTTCTTGCTGGAGTTGATAATAATAAAGACCAATCTTATTTTTTATGCCAATTATCACAGGAACAATTGGCTAAAGCGCTGTTTCCTATTGGGGAATTGACCAAGCCGGAAGTGCGTGAAATTGCGGCAGAAATGGAGCTTGTTACCGCCGAAAAGAAAGATTCTCAAGGTTTATGCTTTATTGGAAAAGTACGTTTGCCTGAATTTTTACAGCAAAAACTGCAACCGAAGGAAGGAATTATTATTCAAATCGATAAAAATGACTTAGTATATTCAGATGAAGTGCAGGATGGATTGTCATTAGAGGAACAATTACTTTTTGCATCTAAGAAAAGACCTTATACCCCAAAAATGGGCAAAATTATGGGGAAACATCAAGGAGCGCATTATTTTACGGTTGGACAAAGAAAAGGCTTGAATGTAGGAGGAACAACCGATCCGCTTTTTGTTATTGCTACCGATGTTGAAACCAATACAATTTATACTGGCTTATCAAGTATGCATCCGGGATTATTCAAAAAAGCTTTGTTTATTGAAAAATCAGAAGTGCATTGGATTCGTGAAGATTTGGCTTTGGCCAATGGAGAAACGATGGATGTAATGGCACGCATTCGCTACAGACAGCCTTTGCAAAAAGCCATTTTGCATCAATTTGAAAACGGCATGTATATTTCATTTGAAGAACCGCAGTCTGCGATTACCGAAGGGCAATTTGCTGCGTGGTATCACAATGATGAATTAATTGGTTCTGGGGTTATTTCTTAATTTTAGTTTAAAATTGCAGCAAAGCATGAAGAAAATAGTACTTTTTATTTTGTTTTTTTCATGTTTTTCTGGGTTTTCTCAGGAAGATGCTTGGGTATATTTTAACACCAAAAATAATTCACAATCTTATTTTGATAATCCGTTGCTGATGCTTTCTCAAAGAGCATTAGATAGACATACCAAACAAGGTATAGCTTTGGATTCTAAAGATATTCCTATCGATAAAAGTTTCATCAGTCAAATAAAATCTGTTTCTGGCATTACTGTTATGGCGAAGTCCAAATGGCTGAATGCTTTGCATGTTAGAGGTACGCAAACGGTGATTAATTCCTTAAAATCATTTGCTTTTGTTGAGAAAGTTGATTTTGCTGATAAAACGCTCAATTCAACAGCAAGGATAGCCGCTACTGCTAAAATAAAATCTGTTAGTAAGGTTTTGGAAACTCAAGTTAGTTTTGCTTACGGCAGTTCGGCAAACCAAATCCAAATGCTTCATGGCAATGTACTGCACCAACAAAATTATACGGGTTCTGGAAAAATAATTGCAATTCTAGATGCTGGATTTCCAGGCGTTAATACGGCTCAGCCATTTCAAAGACTCCGCGACAATAATCAAATATTGGGTGGTTATGATTTTGTAAGCAGGAATACTGATTTTTATACAGGAGATTCCCATGGCACGATGGTTCTTTCCTGCATGGGAGGATATAAAGAAAATGAGCTTATTGGAACTGCGCCAGACGCTTCTTATTATTTATTCAGAACAGAAGATGATTCTTCTGAAAACCCTGTTGAAGAGTCCTATTGGGTTGAAGCGGCTGAGAAAGCGGATAGCTTGGGAGTTGATGTTATAAATACCTCTTTAGGATACTTTGAGTTTGATAATGCTTCCTATAATCATACCTATGCTGAGATGGATGGCAAAACGGCTTATATTACCCGCGGTGCTGAAATTGCTTTTTCCCGCGGAATGATAGTTACAGTTTCTGCTGGGAATGAAGGGGATACTGTAAATCCTCATATTGGTGCTCCTGCAGATGGAATTTCCGTACTCACGGTGGGAGCGGTAACTTCTGCGAAGACAGTGACTAGTTTTAGTTCAATCGGTCCCTCATTTGATGGCAGAATAAAACCAGATGTTATGGCACAAGGTCAATCGGTTGTTTTATCCGATTCGGCGGGGAATATTGGGACGGCAAACGGAACTTCTTTTTCGAGTCCTATAATGGCTGGAATGGTGGCTTGTTTATGGCAGGCATTTCCCAATAAAACAAATGCCGAAATTAAAGAAATGATTGTAAAATCGGCAGATCAATATACCGTGCCAAATGCTCAATATGGATATGGAATTCCTGATTTCAGTTTAGCTTTGTCTAACAGTTTAGCTTTGAAAGATTTTTCTCAAAAAAATGTTTTTCTATATCCCAATCCAACCAGCAATTTAAGCACCGTTTCTTTACCTGATAATTTTGATACTGGTGTCTTTCGGCTTTATTCTGTACTGGGTCAAAAAATGCTCGAACAGACAATTACCAAATCACTTCCTACTATTTCATTAAAAACATTAAACATAGGGATGTATATTTATACTATAAATTGGGAAGGTAATGTGTTTTCTGGTAAACTAATCAAGCAATAATTTTTATTTTATATATGAACAAAATTACAAGTCTTTTCAATATTAAATATCCAATTATTCAAGGCGGAATGATTTGGAACAGCGGTTACAAATTAGCCAGTGCTGTTAGTAATGCAGGAGGATTAGGGCTTATTGGCGCTGGTTCGATGTATCCTGAAGTATTGAGAGAACATATTCAGAAATGTAAAATAGCAACAACTAAGCCTTTTGGGGTAAATGTGCCGTTGTTGTATCCTAATATCGAAGAGATAATGAAGATTATTGTCGATGAAGAGGTTAAAATTGTTTTTACATCGGCAGGAAATCCTAAAACCTGGACTTCATTTTTGAAAGAAAAAGGGATAACTGTTGTTCATGTAGTCAGCAGTTCTGTTTTTGCTTTAAAAGCTCAGGATGCAGGCGTAGATGCTGTTGTAGCCGAAGGCTTTGAAGCTGGTGGACACAACGGGAGAGAGGAAACTACAACTTTGGCTTTAATTCCGATGGTGAAAGATAAAATTTCGATTCCGCTGATAGCGGCTGGCGGGATTGCGACAGGGAGAGGAATGCTTGCTGCAATGACGCTTGGCGCAGATGGCGTGCAGGTTGGAAGCCGTTTTGCTGCTTCATTAGAGTCATCTTCACATGAAAAATTTAAGCAGACTATTATTGAGCTTCAAGAAGGAGGAACACAATTGACGCTGAAAGAATTGGCGCCTGTTCGTTTAATCAAAAATAAATTTTACAAAGACGTGCAGCAATTGTATGATAAATGCCCTAGCAAAGAAGAATTAATGGCTTTATTAGGAAGAGCAAGAGCCAAGCGCGGTATGTTTGAAGGTGATTTGGAAGAAGGAGAACTGGAAATTGGCCAGATTGCCGGACTGATTAAAGACATATTGCCAGCAAAAGAAATAATAGATACTATGATTGCCGAATTTGAACAGGCAAAACAGGAAGTAGTTCGGTTTGATTTTTAAAAAGTCTTATATTTGTTTTTCTATAAATTTTTAGATAATGATTAAGTTAAAAAATATTTTAGTATTGCTGTTTGTTTTTTTTGGTTTGAACCAAGGATTTAGTCAGGCGTATAAATTCAAAACTACAGGTTTAAGTGTTTCCGTAAAAGGAGCTAACGGTAAATTTGGCGATTGGAGCGAATTGAAACCAGTGGATATAGTAATCAATTTAGATACCAAAAAAAACAGGATCGCTATTTACTCTGAGGTAATTCAGTTGTTTGAAATTGTTGAATATTCTCCTGTTGAAGAAAATAAAACGGATTTAGTTTATGGTTTTGTCTGTAAAGACAATAGTGGTGAGGATTGTACGCTTTCGTTCATTACCCGAAAAAATCAGCACAACAGACAACAGCTGTATGTAAAATATGCTGATAGAGTGCTGGCTTATAATATTGTTAATTTCGAATAAAAAGAACTTTTCCGGTTTGAATCTGATGGTTTGATTTTGAAATCGAGCTGCTGTATTACTTGGTTAGTTTGTTTTTCCTTTAATTTCAATATCGAGTTTAGTGCTGAATGTGTTTGTTTAGTTTTACGAAATTTCTTTATTTACGTAAGCTTGAGGGATAGCAGGAAGCTACCAAAGTAGCCCGAATAGCCCGACCGCATTAGGGAAAGAGGCCGAATGACTGCAAAACATGCTGGCCTCTTTTTCTAATGCGGTCACGCCCGGATTATTTTTGAGAATTTAATAATTTATGGTTAAGAATTGATTATTTTATTGCTTTGTATTTTTTGTTTTGAGCTATTTGTACAAGATAAAGTGTATTTTTGTTTTTAATATAAATTGTATCTATGAGAAAATTTGTTTTATTTTTAGTATGTGTTTTTTCTATCCAGAGTCAGGCACAGCAACGTCCTAAATTGGTTGTTGGCATTGTTGTCGATCAAATGAAAATGGAATATCTGTATCGGTTTTCTGATGATTTTTCAGAGAATGGCTTTAAAAGACTGATGGGTAAAGGTTTTACTTTTTACAATATGAATTATAATTACGTGCCTACCTATACTGCGCCAGGGCATGCTTCTATCTATACAGGGACAACGCCTGCTGTTCACGGAATTATTGGGAATGACTGGTATGTTCGTTCGGCTGGAAAAAGCATGTATTGCACCGATGATGCGAATGCTAAAACTTTGGTTGAGGGTACTGAAAAAGAAGGAGCAATGTCTCCAAAAAATCTTTTGAGCACCACAATTACTGATGAGTTAAGAATGGCAACAAACTTCAGCGGTAAAGTTATTGGTTTGAGTATTAAGGATCGCGGGGCTATTTTACCGGCAGGGCATTTTGCTAATTGGGCATTTTGGTGCACTAAATCGGGAGCGTTTATTTCAAGTGATTTTTATGGTAATAAAATACCGGATTGGGTAACTCAATTCAATGCTGAAAAAAATTACATGAAATACATCAATAAAGGATGGAGTTTGTTGAAGCCGGCTGATGTCTATAACGAAAGTCTGCCTGATAATAATCCGTATGAGGGGAGACTGGATAAATCTTTGCCTCCTGTTTTTCCTTATGACTTGAATAAAATTTACAAAGAATCTGGAATGGAAGTTTTGAAAACCACTCCGTTTGGAAATGATTTTTTGGCTGAATTAGCCATGAGAGCCATTGATAAAGAAGAACTTGGAAAAGATAATATTACTGATTTTCTAGCCGTAAGCTTCTCATCAACAGATTATGTAGGTCATACTTTTGGACCAAGATCTATGGAAATCCAAGATACTTATTTGCGCTTAGATCTAACTATTGCTGCGTTTTTGGACTATTTAGATAAAACTGTAGGTAAAGATAATTATTTGCTTTTCCTGACAGCTGATCATGCTGTTGCCGAAAATCCAATTTATTTGAAAGATCATAAATATAATGTTACCAACGTGCCTTCAAAAGATACTTATAATGCTTTGAGTAAATTCTCGACAGACACTTTTGGAGTTAATTTAGTGCTGAATTATTCTAATTTTAATGTTTATTTAAACAAAGATCTTGTAAAGGAAAAAGGATTGGAACTGGCAAAAGTAAAGCAAAGCTTCAAAGACTTTTTGATGTCTCAAGATCATGTAAAAAGAGTATATACGCAAGAAGAAATTTTGGGGGCGACTGGCCAGGATTATTATTTAAATTTTATTTTTAAAGGTTATGACCCTAAGCAAAACGGAGATTTGGTTATTGTTCAAGGAGCGGGATATTTGGAAAGCATAGAAACAGGAACTACTCACGGAACGCCTAACAGTTATGATACGAATGTGCCGTTGCTTTTTTACGGTTGGCACGTTCCAAATGGGGAATCAAATAAAAAAGAATATATTACAGAAATAGCTCCGACTCTTTCTAAAATGCTAAGAATTACTACTCCAAACGGTTCAGAATCTGAAGTATTAGAAGAGTTGTTTGTTAAAAAATAGACTGTTTTTTACAGTAGTAATCCAATTTCAAGATTTTAAAAAAATCCCGTCTGGTTTAAAAAACGAGACGGGATTTTTTGGTTTTATTAAACAGTTGCTGCCACTTCTATAGGCAGCGGAATTTGATTTTGAAGTAAGTCTTCAAATTTTTCATGAGCTCTGATTAAATGTCCTTGCCCATTCATCCATAAAACCTCTGCTGGTTTGTATCTTGAATTGTAATTAGAAGACATTGAGAAGCAATAAGCTCCAGCATTGCGGAAAGAAAGAATATCTCCTTCTTTTATTTCTGAAATTCTTCTGTTGGTTGCAAAAGTATCAGTTTCGCAAATATATCCTACTATCGAGTAAAAACGCTCTTTTCCTTTAGGATTCGATATGTTTTCAATAAAGTGCTGTGAGCCATAAAGCATTGGTCTGATTAAATGGTTGAAACCGCTGTCGATACCTGCAAATACAGTAGAAGTAGTTTGTTTTACGACATTTACTTTGGCTAAAAAGAAGCCAGCTTCACTTACCAAGAATTTTCCAGGCTCAAATATTAAAGTTAAATCTTTTCCGTACTCCGCACAGAAAGCATTGAATCTTTTTGAAAGTTTTTTGCCTAATTCGTCAATGTCAGTCGCAATATCGTCTTTTTTGTAAGGAACTTTAAATCCGCTTCCAAAATCTAAAAATTCTAAGTTTTTAAAGTTTTTGGCTGCATCAAATAAAATTTCTGCTGCATATAAAAATACTTCAATATCTAATATGTCAGAACCTGTGTGCATGTGAATACCCACGATGTTCATATTTGTATTCTCAACTATGCGTACTAAATGTGGCAGCTGATGTACCGAAATACCAAATTTACTGTCGATATGTCCTACGGAAATGTTAGCGTTTCCGCCTGCCATTACGTGAGGGTTAATACGGATGCAAACTGGTACGTGCGGGTGTTTTGCTCCGAATTGCTCTAATATCGATAAGTTATCAATGTTTATCTGTACACCCAATGCGTGTACTTCTTCAATTTCTTCTAAGGAAACACCGTTTGGCGTATAAAATATTTTTTCTGGCGCATAACCAGCGTGTAATCCTAATAATACTTCTTGTATAGAAACTGTATCCAATCCTGACCCCATATCTCTTAATAACTGAAGTATGGCAACATTGGATAATGCTTTCATCGCATAATTGATGCGTAAATTAGGTATTTTAGAAAAAGCCTTTGTTAACCGATTGTACTGGGATTGTATTTTCTCTGCATCATACACATAAAGTGGACTTCCAAATTGTTCAGCTAATTGTAGTAAATCGTTTGCTTGCATCTTTGTTTTATTAATTTTTTACAAATTTATTATTCTTTAATATTACGACCAAACAAATTGATACTATTTAACAAAATATAACAAATTGTTTTATATTAAACAAATAGTTCTTGTTTGTGAATTTTTTTAACTTTTTTGGTTTTGTCAAAATTTGTATCAGATGCCTAAAGAACGGTGATTCTAAAAGGCTTAATGAATAAATCGTTAACATTTTTTTTGTCAAATAATTAAAGTTTTAACGAATTGAAATTTTGATCTGGCCTAAAAAATAAATCCCTTGATAAAAGTTGATATCAAGGGATTTTTTAATTTATTGTTTCAAATATTATAAAGCTGGTAAATCACCATTACCTTTTGTTGGTAAATTGCTATAACCCATCAAATATAAATCAACTTCTCTTGCTGCTTCACGTCCTTCTGAGATTGCCCATACAATTAAGGATTGCCCTCTTCTCATATCACCAGCGGTGAAAATATGAGGAACATTAGTTTGGTAATTGGTAGCTTTATAATTGGTTCTAAAATCAATTTCTAAACCTAATTGCTCTGCTAATGTTTTTTCTGGACCAGTAAAACCTAAAGCTAATAAAGCCAAATCACAAGGCCATATTTTCTCTGAACCTTCTTTTTCGATTAATTCAGGTCTTTGTCCTGGAGTTAATTTCCATTGAACTTCAACAGTTTTTAATCCAACTAGTTCTCCTTTTTCATTAGCAAGGAATTCTTTAGTATTAATTAACCAGTTTCTGTCACATCCTTCTTCGTGAGACGAAGATGTTTTTAACTGCAACGGCCAAAATGGCCATGGGGTGGTTTCGCTTCTTCCTACTGGAGGTTTAGGCATGATTTCAAAATTAGTCACCGATTTTGCTCCGTGTCTGTTTGAAGTTCCAACACAGTCAGATCCTGTATCTCCACCACCAATAACGATTACATCTTTTCCAGTTGCCAATACTTGGTCTTCGATTTTTTCTCCATACAAAACTTTGGTTTGCTGTGTCAAGAAATCCATAGCTTGAACAACGCCTTTGCTATCTGCACCTTTAGTAGGTAATCCTCTTTTTTCAGTTGCTCCACCGCATAATACAATAGAATCAAAAGCGTTTAATTCTTCAACACTAAAGTTAACACCAACGTTTACATTAGTTTTGAAAACAATTCCTTCAGCTTCTAAAACTTTTACACGTCTGTCTATAATTCCTTTTTCTAATTTGAAATTTGGTATTCCGTAACGTAATAAACCACCAATTGCGTTGTCTCTTTCGAAAACGGTAACAGTATGACCAGCGCGGTTCAATTGTTGTGCAGCTGCCAATCCAGCTGGACCAGATCCAATTACAGCAACAGTTTTTCCAGTTCTTACTTCTGGAGTTTGCGGTTTGATCCATCCTTCAGCAAAACCTCTTTCGATGATATTTTTTTCAATATTTTCGATAGCTACAGGTTCTTTGATTATACCTAATACACATGATTTTTCACATGGAGCAGGGCATAAACGGCCTGTAAATTCTGGAAAGTTATTCGTTGATTGTAAAATCTGCAATGCACTTTCCCATTCTTCTTGGTGCACCATGTCGTTAAAATCAGGAATTAAATTTCCTAATGGACAGGAACTGTGGCAAAAAGGAATTCCGCAATCCATGCATCTGGAACCTTGCTCTTTAATTTTTTCTTTTGTTAACGGAATTGTAAATTCATTATAATTTGTAACTCTTTCTTGAACAGCAACGTTACTTTCGTCGGCTCTATTATATTCTTTAAATCCTCCTATTTTACCCATGACTATTGTGCTATTAATTCTTGAATTTGCTTTTCTTCTGCCAATCTTTGTAATGCTTTTTTGTAATCTGTTGGCATAACTTTTATGAAATGTCTGCTTTCGTTTTCCCAATCTCCTAAAACGCGTTTCGCTAAAGGGCTATTGGTGTACATCGAATGATTTTTGATTAAGCGTTTTAATTTAGCTAAATCTTCTTCTTCCAATGTTTCTAAGGCAACCATTTCCATATTGCACAATCCATTTTCAAATTTCTTTTTGGCGTCATATACGTAAGCAACACCACCGCTCATACCCGCTGCGAAGTTTCGTCCTGTTTTGCCAAGAATAACTACTGTTCCTCCAGTCATGTATTCACATCCGTGATCTCCAATTCCTTCAACAACAGCTGTAGCTCCTGAGTTTCTTACAGCAAAACGCTCTCCTGCGATACCATTGATATAGGCTTCTCCAGTGATTGCACCATATAAAGCCACGTTACCAATTATGATATTGTCTTCAGGGGCGAAAGTAGCTGTAGGCGGTACTTTGATAATTAATTTTCCTCCAGAAAGTCCTTTTCCTAAATAGTCATTACAGTTTCCGTGTATTTTGAATGACAGTCCATTAGTAGCAAATGCTCCAAAACTTTGTCCTGCAGAACCAGTAAAGTCAACAAGAATAGTATCTTCAGGCAATCCTTGAGAACCATATATTTTTGAAATCTCATTACTCAAAATCGCACCTACAGAACGGTCTGTATTTTTGATATCAAATGTAACTCTTGTTCTTTCTTTTCTATAAATAGATGGAATAGCTGCTTTTATAATAGCAAAATCAAGTACATTTTCTAATGCGTGATCTTGAGTAGTAGTATTATGGTTTGGAACTGTTTTTGCTTTTTCTGGTTTATAAAGAATAGTAGATAAATCCAATCCATTAGCTTTATAATGTTTGATTGCTTTATTAACATTCAGTTTTTGAGACTGTCCAACCATTTCTTTCAATGTTCTAAAACCAAGTTGAGCCATAATTTCTCTAAGCTCTTCTGCGATAAAGTACATGAAGTTAATAATATGTTCCGGAGTTCCTTTGAAATTCTTTCTCAATTCAGGATCTTGTGTTGCAATACCTACCGGGCAAGTATTCAAGTGACAAGCTCTCATCATAATACAACCTGAAGCTACTAGCGGTGCAGTTGCAAAACCAAATTCTTCTGCTCCTAGCAATGCTGCGATAGCAACGTCACGTCCTGTTTTCAATTGACCGTCACATTCAAGAACTACACGGCTCCTCAAATCGTTTAAGATTAAAGTTTGTTGTGCTTCGGCAAGTCCAAGTTCCCATGGAATACCTGTATGCTGTAATGAAGTTAAAGGAGCAGCACCAGTTCCTCCGTCGTAACCAGAAATTAAGATAACGTCTGCTTTTGCTTTGGCAACACCTGCAGCGATTGTCCCAACTCCAACTTCAGCAACTAATTTAACGTTAACTCTGGCTTCACGGTTGGCATTTTTTAAGTCAAATATCAATTGAGATAAATCTTCAATAGAATAAATATCGTGGTGAGGAGGAGGGGAAATAAGACCTACATAAGGAGTAGAATTTCTTGTTTCTGCAATCCAAGGCACCACTTTTTCGCCAGGTAATTGACCACCTTCTCCAGGTTTTGCACCTTGAGCCATTTTTATTTGAATCTCTTGAGCATTTGTCAGGTAGTTAATAGAAACTCCAAATCTTCCAGATGCTACTTGTTTGATGGCACTGTTTTTAGAATCTCCATTCAATTCTTTTTGGAAACGTTTTGGATTTTCTCCACCTTCTCCAGAGTTAGATTTACCTCCAATTCTGTTCATGGCAATCGCAAGATTCTCATGAGCTTCCTGACTGATAGATCCGTAAGACATCGCACCGGTTTTGAATTTTTTCACAATTTCAGTCCATGGTTCTACTTCGTCAATAGAAATAGGGTCAAGATTGTTGAATTCAAATAAACCTCTGATGGTCATCAAGTTTTCACTTTGCTCGTTAACCATCTTAGAGTATTCTTTATAGCTTTCTGGGCTGTTCAATCGAACAGCCTGCTGTAATTTTGAAATTGTTGTTGGATTGAACATGTGTTTTTCACCGTTTCTTCTCCATCTGTAAATACCTCCGATTTCTAATGGCAACAGATTTGCAATATTCGATTTTGGAAAAGCATTTTGGTGTCTTTTCTTAACCTCTCTTTCAATTTCCATTAAACCAATACCTTCTATTCTTGAAGGAGTGTAAGGGAAATATTTTGAAGTAAACGTTTTGTTCAAACCTAAAATCTCAAAAATTTGTGCTGCTTTATATGAATGTAAGGTAGAAATACCAATTTTATTCATGATCTTAACAATACCTTTTGCAATCGCTTTATTATAGTTGGTAATTGCATAATCTGCTTTTACACCCGTAATAAAACCTTGGTTTACTTGGTCATGAAGAATCTCATTTACCATGTAAGGATTGATGGCGCTTGCACCATATCCAAATAATAAAGCAAAATGATGCGGCTCACGCGGTTCAGCTGATTCGATTATAATACCAAACTTAGAACGAACTTTTAGAATATTCAAAGAGTGGTGGATGTAAGAAGTAGCCAGTAACATTGGTATTGGAGCCATTTTTTCACTTACGCCTCTGTCTGAAAGAATTACGATGTTGCATCCTTCAGAAACCGCTTTGAATGTAGCTTGTATGCATTTTTCTAAAGCACGTTCCAAACCATTAACTCCTTTTTCTATTTTGTATAAAGTGGAAATAGTAACCGATTTGAAATCATCATGTTCGATGCTTCTTATTTTATCCAAATCCTCATTGGATATTACAGGATTTTGGATTTTTATTTTTTTACAGTGAATGTCAGTAATATCAAAGATGTTGTAATCTCCTCCAACTGATAAACTTGTATCTGTGATTATTTCTTCACGGATACCATCTAATGGCGGGTTGGTAACCTGAGCAAATAATTGTTTGAAATAGTTATACAGCAATTGTGGCTGATCAGATAAAACAGCAAGAGGAGTATCATTACCCATAGAACTTAATGCTTCATTACCTTGAGCACCCATCGGATTAATGATAGTTTTTAAATCCTCAATCGTGTAACCAAATAAACGCTGTCTTGTTTCAAAATCAGTTTCTTCCGTTGGAATTGGATTATTCGTATAAGGAATTTTAGCTAACTGCAGCATATTGTTGTCTATCCATTCTCTATAAGGACGTTTGGTTACAACAGAATGTTTGATTTCTTCATCTTCAATAATACGGCCTTCATTCATGTCTACCAAGAACATTTTACCTGGTTCCAATCTTCCGTGTTGTACTACATCTTCCGGTTTTATGTCAAGTACACCAATTTCTGATGACATAATAACAAATCCGCTTTTGGTTAATGTATAACGAGAAGGACGCAGTCCATTTCTATCCAATAATGCACCAATTACGTTTCCGTCTGTAAATGGAATAGAGGCTGGACCATCCCATGGCTCCATGATGCAGGCATTATATTCGTAGAATGCTTTCTTTTCATCCGACATGGTTTTGTGTTTTTCCCATGCTTCTGGAACAACCATCATCATAACTTCCGGCAACGAACGTCCAGTCATCAATAATAACTCAACAACCATATCCATAGAAGCTGAATCTGATTTTCCTTCCAAGATGATTGGGAATAATTTTTTCAAATCTTCTCCAAAAACATCACTTTTCATTAATTCTTCACGAGCACGCATTCTGCTCACGTTTCCTCTTAATGTGTTGATTTCACCATTATGACACATATATCTAAAAGGTTGTGCCAGATCCCAAGATGGGAAAGTGTTTGTAGAGAAACGCTGGTGAACCAAAGCTAAACGGGTTACCAAATCGCTGTCTAATAAATCAGTATAGTATCTGCTGATGTCTTCCGGCATCAATAGTCCTTTATATATTATGGTAGTAGTAGAACAGCTTGAAAAGTAAAACATGTGACTTTCAGAAGTTCTTGAATTACGGATAGTGTGCTCAGCAATTTTTCTAGCCATGAATAATTTGGCATTGAATTGCTGTTCAGTAATATCTAAACCGTTTTTACCAACAAATACTTGTTTAACGGTTGGTTCTTTCTCTGCTGCTATTTGTCCTAAATTAGAAACATCAACAGGAACGTCTCTCCATCCTAATATAGATAGATTTTGATCCTTTATAGCTGATTCAAATGTTTTTTTGCAAAAATCAGCTTGGTTAGGGCTTTTTGGCACAAAAACCATTCCTACTGCATATTCTCTAACTTCCGGAATTTCAAAATCACAAACTTTTTTGAAGAAATCATGCGGGATATCAAATAAGATTCCAGCACCATCACCAGTTCTTCCATCTGAGCTTACCGCTCCACGATGTTCCAGCTTGATTAGGATGTCTAGAGCCTTATGAATAATGTCATTAGACTTAATTCCGTTCAAATTACATATAAATCCTGCGCCACAGTTGTCGTGCTCAAATTCGGGTAAATAAAGACCTTGTTCTTTAACTCTCATGCTTGATATTTTTTTTTACAAAATTAAAGATTTCATAACATATAAAGAATGAATCTAGCGCTAAAGGTTCTATTTTTGCTATAAAATTAAAAAAGTAATGTATAATTAATAATAATGTTGATTTTTTACTTTTGAATTGACATATCAGCAAAAAATATTTTTCTAATTTTTTAAAATAGTCTCTTTTTGTAATAAATATAGGATTATACTTTTTTGACTGATTATTTTAACAAAATAACTGATTATTTTTAAATTTTCCATTATGTTTCAAATGGATTGCTGTCTTTAATTTTTTTTCTGCTTTATGTTGGATATATAATTAAAAAAAATTTCAATTAAATTAAATTTTGCTATTTTTGTGCCACTTTTATTCTGAAATAGATTCAGAATCCAGACAAATTCTATATTATGAACATACACGAATATCAAGGAAAAGAGATTTTAGCTAGCTATGGAGTCCGCATTCAACGAGGAATTGTAGCTAATAGCCCAGTAGAAGCTGTAGCAGCTGCCAAACAATTAACTGCCGAAACGGGTACAAGTTGGTATGTAGTAAAAGCCCAAATTCACGCAGGTGGACGTGGAAAAGGCGGTGGAGTTAAGCTTGCCAAAGGAATTGACAAGGTGGAAGGAATTGCAGAAGAAATAATCGGAATGCAATTAATCACACCTCAAACTTCTGCTGAAGGAAAAAAAGTGCACAAAGTTTTAATTGCTGAAGATGTTTACTATCCAGGTGAAAGTGAAACTTCAGAGTTTTATGTTTCTGTTCTTTTGAATAGAGCTACAGGACGCAACATGATTATGTATTCTACTGAAGGCGGAATGGATATTGAAGAAGTGGCAGAACACACACCACACTTAATTTTTACTGAAGAAATTGATCCAGCTGTTGGATTGCAGGGTTTCCAAGCAAGAAGAATTGCTTTCAATTTAGGTCTTTCTGGAAATGCTTTCAAAGAAATGGTAAAATTCATCGATTCATTATACAATGCTTATATTGGTTCAGATGCTTCTATGTTTGAAATCAACCCGGTTTTAAAAACTTCGGATGATAAAATTTTGGCTGTGGATGCTAAAGTAAATATCGATGATAATGCTTTATACAGACAAAAGAAGTATGCCGATATGCGTGACATTCGTGAGGAAAACCCAATTGAAGTTGAAGCTAAAGAAGTAGGATTGAACTATGTAGATCTTGACGGAACAGTAGGCTGTATGGTAAACGGAGCTGGTCTTGCAATGGCAACTATGGATTTAATTAAGTATGCTGGTTTTGAGCCTGCAAATTTCCTTGACGTAGGTGGAACTGCTGATGCAAAACGTGTTGAAACTGCTTTCCGTATTATCCTAAAAGATCCAAACGTAAAAGCTATTTTGATTAACATTTTTGGAGGAATCGTTCGTTGTGACCGTGTTGCCCAAGGTGTTGTTGATGCTTACAAGAATATGGGAGATGCTATTAAAGTGCCTATCATTGTTCGTTTGCAGGGTACTAATGCTGAAATTGCAAAAGAATTAATTGATAATTCTGGAATGCCAATTTTATCTGCAGTACAATTCCAAGAAGCTGCTGATCAAGTACAGGCTGCGCTTTCTTAATATAAAATACATTGAGATGCATTGCTAGGCATCTCTACAAAATTTAATTATAAAAAATCCTGAGTGAAAGCTCAGGATTTTTTTGTTTTAATTTAACAAAAGTTATTTCAAGATTATTTTTTAAAAATTGCCTCTTTGATTTTTTTACTGATGCTTGCTATATAATCTTTAGGATATGTTCTTTCTCCCATAAATAAATCAGTCATAGCTTCGGCGGCATACTGACCGTATTTTTTTAAAATAATATTTCTAAAGCTTTTTTTATGATAGAAATGATGTGCCAGTATTCTGCCTTTTTCAATTTCTGGTAAAATTGTTGTTTGCAGTTTTTCAATGTACAATGCTGTTGCTTTTTCAGAATTCAAATTACTTTCTATGATGGCTTGGGCTGCTTGTACACCGCTCAAAATGGCATTCGATATACCTTCTGCTACTAACGGATCCGCTAAACCAGCGGCGTCTCCTGTTAAAAAAACATTTTTTTGCACAAAAGAATCCGTTCTTGGGGCTACCGGAACGACAAAGCCATGCCCAGTTTCATTAAGTATTTCGGTAATCCCCAGTTTTTTTAAGTAGTCAGCGTAATATTGTTTAAGATTGATTTTTCTATTGGTCTTTACAATAACCCCAACCCCAATTGAAAGATGATTTTTTTTAGGAAAACACCATCCATATCCATAAGGTATAGCATCAATATCAAAACGGACATCTTGAGACAATCGTTCAAAATCAGCCGCTGGAACTTCTACTTCATATTCCAATGCCGGAATTATTGTTCTCGTTTCTTTCCAACCAGCTATTTTTGCTGTAGGACTTAATGCGCCGTCCGCAGCTATAATGAATTTGGCGGTAACATCACCTTCAGTTGTATGAATCGTTTGAATTTCTCCAAAAGTGATGTCTAATACTTTATGATTCTGTAATAATGTAACCCCATTATCTTTGGCTTTTTCTACTATTAAATTGTCAAAAGTATCTCGCATCACCATGCTCACGATCGGTTCTTCTCTTTTAGTGGTTATATGCGGATATTTTTTGGAAAAGTAAATATCCATGGAATAAAACTTTTTTTCAACTACAGCTGAAATATCAAATGGCATCATTTTTAAGCCTCTAAAAACGAGACCGCCGCCACATGTTTTATATCTTGGCAGAGTTTCTTTTTCAATTATAACTGTAGAGATTCCTGATTTGGATAATTCAAAAGCTGCTGAAGCACCTGCAGGACCACTGCCAATAATAGCTACATCAAATGATTTCATGTGTTTTTTAGCAAAACTAAATTAATATTTTGAAATCTTCAAAATTATCTGTCGATTGCATTTTATAATTTTTTTCTGTTTTAATGCAGCCATTAACTTTTTTTCCAGTTTATAAGTATAATGATTTTAGATATAAAATAAAGTTATCGCAAGGATTCAATTATGTGTTAGGTATGGAATATCTTTACGTAATATTAATTTAGTAAGAAATGAAACTGCATATTCAAAATAATTTTACTGCCGAATTGCCTGCCGATCCAAGTGAAATCAATATTCCGAGACAGGTGGAGAAAGCATGTTTTTCGTATGTTGAACCGAAGAAACCTTCAAACGCTTCTTTGATTCATGCGTCGGCTGAAGTTGCTAATTTGTTAGGACTCTCTCAAGAAGATACAGTGTCGGATGATTTTTTAAATATTTTTTCGGGAAATACTGTTTATCCGGGAACTCGCCCGTATGCTATGCCTTATGCAGGACATCAGTTTGGGAATTGGGCTGGGCAATTGGGAGACGGTCGTGCCATTAACCTAACCGAAGTTACGCATAATGATACGTCTTATACACTGCAGCTGAAAGGAGCAGGACCTACGCCTTATTCCCGCACAGCTGATGGTTTTGCAGTTTTGCGTTCTTCGATACGGGAACATTTGTGTGCCGAAGCCATGCATTATTTGGGTGTCCCAACGACTCGTTCGCTTTCATTAATGCTTTCAGGGGATCAGGTGCTGCGCGATATTCTCTATAATGGAAATCCTGCTTATGAGAAAGGAGCCATCGTTTGCAGAACAGCGCCATCGTTTATTCGTTTCGGTAATTTTGAATTGTTTGCTTCCAGAAATGATCTTGCTACGCTTCAATTACTGGCAGATTATACTATAAAACATCATTTTCCTGAGATTAAAAGTGAAGGAAAGGAGAAGTATCTTGCTTTTTTTCAAGAGGTTTCTAGAACTACTTTAGATATGATTGTTCATTGGCAGCGTGTTGGTTTTGTTCATGGCGTCATGAATACCGATAATATGTCGATACACGGAATTACAATAGATTATGGACCTTATGGATGGCTGGAAGATTACGACCCAAATTGGACTCCAAATACAACAGACAGGCAGTATAAAAGATACCGATTTGGCAATCAGCCTAATATTGCTTTGTGGAATTTATACCAATTAGCTAATGCTTTGTTTCCTTTAATTAATGACACCAAACCGCTTGAAACGATCTTGAATGCTTTTAGCAGCGATTATCAAAAAGATTATTTAAATATGATGCGGAATAAGCTTGGTTTCAGTCTGATTCAGGAGGAAGATATTATTTTAATTGAAAGTCTGACCGAACTGCTTCAACTGGCAGAAACGGATATGACTATTTTTTTTAGAAACTTGAGCAGTGTTCAGAAATTGGATTCAGCAGAAGCAGCATTTGAAAAAATTAAAGAAGCTTTTTATAACGAAAAGGATATAATAGAATCAGTTTTAAATAATTGGTACACTTGGTTAGAACATTATAAAAACAGGATCGATGAAGAAGTATTTACTGATGCAGAAAGAAAGAAACAGATGAATACTGTAAATCCTAAATATGTACTGCGCAATTATATGGCACAATTGTGTATTGATGATGCCGATAAAGGAAATTATTCGTTATTGAACGAACTGTTTGAATTGCTTAAAAAGCCTTATGATGAACAGCCTGATAGTCAGAAATGGTTTGCCAAAAGACCTGATTGGGCTAGGGATAAGGTTGGCTGTTCTATGCTAAGCTGCAGTTCTTAATTAGGTTTGTACGGAATAAAACAAAAAATCCTAAGTTGTCTTAGGATTTTTTGTTTTTGCCAAAATTGTATTTTACTTTTTCGACTACCGATGTTTTTCCGTTTCCTTTTGGGAATTCTTTTTTACTAGGTTTTTTAGTGCCCGAAGCCGATTTTGAAGGACTTTGATCTCCTCTGGATTTTTCTGCGTCTTTTGGTTTAGCCTTAAATTCAGGTCTGTCTTTTGAAGTTTCTTTCTTCGGAATTTCTGCTTTGTGCTTAGCCAAAACATCAGTAGGGTTTTTAGGGTTTTCTTTGGTTCCTCTCAAGTGAATTACCAATCCGTTTAGAAAATTGCGCAACACTTGATCGCCGCATTCCATGTAGTTTTCGTGTTTTTCATCACGAAAAAAAGCACCCAATTCTGATTTTGAAATTCTAAAATCTACCAATTCTAAAATCTCTACTATTTGGTCATCGCGCAACATCAATGCCACTCGAAGTTTTTTGAATATATCGTTATTTGTCATTTTTGTGTATTTAAAGCGCAAAGATAAGCATTTACAAAATGAATTTCTCTGTATTGTTTTTTTGTAACCAAAAACACTTTGTCAATTATTTGAAATTAGATTTAATTTCAATTATTTTTGGGCTTAATAAAATGGGATTATTATCTGAAAAATGTTTAACTGTTATTTTATAAAGAGTCTTAAAGATTAGATATGAAGAAAATTACACTAAGTTTCGTTCTCTTTTTTTGTTTAATATCAGCTCAGGCTCAATCGGGGCATGAAATCAAAATAAATTTAAAGAATTGTAAAGATACTGTCGCATATCTTGCCTTTTATCAATTTGACAAACTGTATGTTGCTGATACCTGCAAAAAAGTGGTCAACGGAAATATTGTTTTCAAAGGAAAGAAGAATTTGGAAAAAGGGGTTTATTTTTTGCTCAGCCAGGAAAAGGGCAATTATTTTGATTTCATAATAGATGAGAAATCTCAAAAGCAACAAATCAATTCGGATAAATCCAATTTAGTCGAGAATTTGAAGGCTGTTAATTCTAAGCAAAACGAAAATTTCTTTAACTATATTCGTTTGGTTTCTGCCAAAAATAAAGAATTTGACAGTTTTAAAAAATCAATAAAAGAACAAAAAAAATCAGATTCGACAGCGCTTTTGACCAAGGAATTCAAACTCTTGAATGAGGTTATTCAGCAAAATGATTTGAATTATATTGCTCAAAATAAAGGAACGTATCTTTCTGAAATGCTCAATTTGAAGATGGAGAAAGTTGCTAAGGATATTCCGAAAGCTTCAAACGGCAGACCCGACAGTATTTATTCTTATAAGTACTATAAAAAACATTTTTGGGATGGAGTCAATTTTGAGGACGATGCCATGTTATATAATCCCTTTTTTGCCAATAAAATAAAACAATATTTCAATACAGTTGTTGCTCAGCATCCTGATTCAATTTGTGTGGAGATTGATAGGATGATGTTAAAAACAAAGCAAGACACTAAAATGAATATGCTTTTATTGGCCTATTTTACTTCGACATACGAAATACCAAAAATTATGGGCATGGACAAAGTGTTTGTCTATATGGTCGATAATTATTTCAAAACAGGAAAAGCCAAAGGTGTATATGATGACAGTGTAATCAAACTAATCATAAACAGGGGGAACGTTTTGACGCCTCTGCAGCTTGGAAAAACGGCTCCCGAACTTTATATGATTGATATTGCTGGACATGATAAAATTGCAAAAATGGGTTTTGATACCGCAAAAACAAGCGAAGAAATCACCAAAATCTATTATGCCTATCAGCTGGAAATCGAAAAATCTTATGTGACTTTATCAAGTATCAAAGCCGATTATTTAATACTGCTTTTTTGGGATGTGGACTGCGGGCACTGCCAAAAAGAAGTGCCAAAAATCTTGGAACTGTACCATGATATGTTGAAAGAAAAGAAAGATGTAAAAGTTTTCGGAGTTTACACCCAAAATGATTTCGATAAATATAAAAAATACATCATTGATAATAAACTGGATTGGATTAATGTTTATGACGGCGTCCATATCAATAATCTCAAGGATAAATACGATGTTGTGACAACGCCTGTGATTTATATACTCGACAAAAATAAAGCCATCAAAGCCAAAGGAATTGGTTCTGAAACGATAAAAAGCATTATTACCCAAATGGGAAAAGAATATTCTAAAAATTAAAGATTAAGAATCATGATTTTAGATTAACGATTTTTGATGTAATAAAATCAAAAATCGTTAATCAAAAATCTCAATAACCCAACCAAAGAACAGCATTTGTAAAACCGTCCCTCCATAGTTTTTCGTTGTGATGCCCTCCTTTTACGATTACTTTTTTGTTGAGGTGCAAACAATAACAGCGGTTGGTATTTAGTAAAAGTTCGATGTTGTTAAGGTCTTTAACCATACTGTCGTCATCTCCTTCTGAATCTCCGCAGAGAAAATAAATTTTAGCTTTTAGTTTTTTGCTATTCGAGGTTAGATCATTTATTTCTTTTCGATTAATCCAGAAAGCAGGAGAAAAAACGCCCGCTTTTCCAAAAACTTCAGGATATTTTATAACAGCATAAAATGAAGTCAAACCACCCAAAGAACTTCCCATAATAGTGGTATTTTTGGCATTAGGCTTTGTTCTGTATTTTTTATCGATTTCTGGTTTTAAAGTGTTTATAATAAATTCAAGATATTTATCAGTTTCTCCACCGCCATATTTTGCATTTTTATAGGGAGTTAATTCGTCTATGCGCTTTTCTCCGCCATTTTCAATACCCACCACTATTACTTGAGCGTTCAAGCTGTCGAGTTTTTCATCGACATTCCATTCTCCCGCAAAAGAAGTCTTAGCATCAAATAAATTTTGAGCATCATGCATGTAAATGACAGGGTATTTTTTGGTTGAAGTTTCATAATTTTTGGGCAAGTACAGCCAAATTTTTCGGCTTGTTTTCAATTGTGGCGCTTCGATGGTAAAAGCGGAAACCTGTTTGGAAGCAGTCCTTTCTTGAGCATTTGTTTTACTAAGAAATAAAAATAATGGGATAAGAAAAAATAATTTCAAAGGGATTAATTTTTTTGATTTATAAAAAAAGAATATTTTAGCTAAAAATACAAATATCATGGGAAAACACGAAGATAAAATCAATTTGTTATCTGAAATGATTGCATTTTCAGTTGTTGACGGAAGACTGCATGAACGTGAATATCAATTTGTTTGGATTGTTGCCCAAGAATTAGGCATCAGTAAAAACGAGTTTAACGATTTATTTCATCAAGAATTGCCAACAGGAATTATTAAGTCTGAATTTGAGAGAGTTCAGCAATTTTACCGTTTGGCATTATTGATGCATGTTGATGGTATTTTACATCCAAAAGAGGAAGAAGCTATTCGCCAAATTGCTATTAACATGGGATTGAATCCAAGTGCTACGAATCGTATATTAAGGCTGATGAAAGAATCTCCCAATGCCATGATTCCGCCGCAAGTTTTATTGGGACATTTTCAGGAACAGCATAATTAACTGATTTTTGATTGTGATTTTTGTCAACTAAAACTTCAAATATTAATAATCCTAACGCTTTTATTTGTTAGAACAACTATTTTTTGTTTGAAATTACGTGGCTGACATCTCATTAAGATAATGCCTTTGTGCTTTTTTGGCTTTTAAAAATCATTTCGCCAAGATTCTTTGTCAGAAATGATTAAAATATAATTTTCGGAGAAACTTTTTAGTAATAACTCATTACCTCTGGAATCTAATCAAACCATAAAATTCCTTTATTTTATGGTTTTGGAGTGGCTAAATTAAGAAAACAACCAAATTTTCATCCTCCAAACAGCTACTAACATTTTAAATTTAATGAGGTAGATATAGTTTTTTTTAAATAATTGATTCTGTAATAGTAATACTATTATTCAGTCTGCTTTTTGGACTGGTATGGTCGTATTATGGCAGTACGCAAGAGGTTGGATTGTGCTAAATTACTATGAGGTAAACAAACTAAAACCTTTTAATCCTATTATTCATCAACTTCAGATACTTTTCTTTCATAGTATCTGATAAAAAAGAGATTTCCATAAGTTCAGTCCATTTAGACAGATTCTTATTCATGTCAGATAAAATGGCATCAATTGTTTTGTCATTAAGCTCCAATCGTTCTTTTGGAAAATAATCTACTAACTCCACTGCCTTTAAATTGCTCTTTTTGCTTTTAAGGTATAAACCTAAAAATCATACCTTAACTAATCCTCTAATTTCATACCAATCCCTCCAAAGGAGAGAGCGTCAGAAATGGATTGTTATATACAGTGTAATAGTGATAGTTATTTATCTTTTATACTGCCTGAAAACTATTTAAGTAGTTTAAAATAAATAGTAGTAGTCATGAAATGCGCCATCTGGTGTTGATCCCAAATTTCGAACGAGTACATCTTCTTTTGTGATGCTTTAGAGATATATGGTGTATTGTAAATTAATATAAATATTATGTATTTATTATTAAAAAGCATTATTTTTTATTTAGTGTGTTTTTTATTAATAAAAAAATGTAAAATTTCTAATATGACCTTCTTTTTTTTCCAATTTACCCCTCCTGAATCATGTCAGTTAAACATTACTTTGTATTAGTAATTAGAACGAATGCAGTATTGCTATTATAGGGTAGGCTAAATTGCTTTTTTACCGAAAATTGGGAACTGTATATCTGTAACTCTCTATAGGTTAAAGCCATATTAGCAAGTGTTTTTTCACTGATGCTGGAGTGCCAACAGATTTTTAGTATTTGGTTATGATCATAATCCTATCGATAATTTTTAATTAAACAAGCAAAGCCTATGAATAGACCTTATGATTAATTGTAGAAATGCATTGTACTATAGTGGAGTCTTTTAGTTACTTTTTGAAAAAGAAATTTCAAAAAAAAGAGTCTGGATGTTTTAATGCATTATTTAAGCTCAAATGCAAATACCATTAAAAATTGATTTTTACGGTATTAGTATAAGAGTTAGAACAGGTTGCGGAATATTAATTTAACAATTTAAACTATTTTATGTTAATGAAAAAAAAGTATGTACTTATGTTAGGCATCATTTTATGTGCTTGCTCAAAAGATGAAGTTGCGGAAGTTAATCAGACTAATGCAGCAGAGAATACCCTTGAGATTGAAAATACGGCGGTAAGCAGTCATTCTTTAACTGCCAAGGTTGGAGCGGCATCGATTGCAGGGGTAAATTGGGCAGATGGACGGGATAATTTTGTAGATGGCTGGGTTATTATCTCAGGATTGGCCTCAGGAGACTCTTATGCTACAGTTGCAGCGAAAACAGATGCCGTTTTAAATGGTTTTACAAGTAAAATAAGCGGGGTCAATACGATACGCATTCCAATTAATCCACCTTCAGTAGCAGATAGCTGGTGGGCTAGTTATCAAGGGGTAATTGATAAAGCGACCAGTAAAGGCTGGAAAGTAATTATTGCCTGTTGGGAGTCTTCATCCTCAAAGGATGGTATCATTGATAACACAACAGCTTTTTGGAGTATGTGGAATACAGTAGTAACTAAATATCAAAGTAATGGGAATGTATATTTTGAACCATTCAACGAGCCCCATGGATACACTTTATCCCAACTAACAGGTATTTATGCTCAATTTCTTTCTAATTATCCAAATGTTCCAAGAGGAAGAATAATCTTGGATGGAACAGGATATTCTGATAATGTTACAGGAGTCGGAGCCGATAGCCGTTTTAATAGCTGTTTACTTGGATTGCATAATTATGCTTTTTGGGCCACCAGATCTGTTACTCAATGGAGAGCGGATTGGCGCAGCAGGATAGGGAGTTATGGCAGCCGCACTGTGATTACTGAATTTGGTGCCACGATGAACTCAGGTAAAGATTATCAAAATGGAAATCAGTCTGATAATGAAATTGCCTATATAGTTGCAACCAGCGATGTATGCAGAACAGATAATATTGCCAGTGTCTATTGGCCAGGTTTAAGAGATGGTGATTCCTATAGTTTATTTAACAGAGGTGGCAGCGGGACTAACATTTCCATTAACACAGTTAATAGTTCCGGTATATTCCGCGTAAGATACGGTTGGGGTGAGAATTAATTAAAAAGTTATGATAGAAGAAAAGAAGGTCAGTGATGGCCTTCTTTTTTTATATCCGATCGCGTCACAAGCGGGAAGCTATCACTAGCTAGTGGTTCTAATGTTCAATATGTTACAAATGTTTCAAGAAGAGAACTGACGTTGGATAAATCACATCAGCTCACATTTTACAAAAGGACTTATTAGACAAAGTTATTTATTAATGAGTGATATACTTCTTAGCTACTTCGCTAAATATCCGATTAATTACATAAGGAATAGAATAGTATCTTAAAACCTCATGATGATGAGCCTAATGATTGAGAATGTTCTAACGAAGACTTGATATAACGAAGTGGCTTTTTGTCTTTAAAGTTTTCCTTGCAAAGCTTTAATCTCATCCCTTAGTTTTGCAGCTTGCATGAAGTCCAGATCTTTTGCCTCTTTTTCCATGGATTTTCGTTTTTCGCGAATGAGTTTTTCCAAATCAGGTTTTGACATATAGGAAGTTTCAGGCTCGGCTGCAGCATTCATAATGTGTCCCAATTCGTATTCTACCAATTTGTTATTGGTAAAGGCACTCTCAATCTTTTTGTTTAAAGCTTGAGGAACTATATTATTTTCTGTATTGAAATTGATTTGCTTTGTTCTTCTGTAATTGGTTTCGTCAATTGTTTTTTGCATGCTGGCAGTAATTTTGTCTGCATACATAATTGCTTTCCCATTCAGGTTTCTCGCTGCACGTCCAATGGTTTGAGTCAATGAACGGTGGCTTCTCAAGAATCCTTCTTTATCTGCATCAAGTATGGCAACCAATGAAACTTCTGGTAAATCCAATCCTTCACGCAATAAGTTCACCCCAATCAGCACATCAAATATTCCTTTTCGTAAATCCTGCATGATTTCTATTCGCTCTAAAGTATCAACATCGGAGTGGATGTAACGGCAGCGAATGCTTACTTTAGTTAAATATTTGGCTAGCTCTTCAGCCATTCTTTTGGTCAAAGTTGTCACCAAAACCCGTTCGTCTAGTTCACATCGCTGCTGAATTTCCTCAATCAAATCATCAATTTGATTCAGGCTCGGACGGATTTCTATAATTGGATCCAATAAACCCGTTGGGCGTATTACTTGTTCTACATATACGCCATCACATTTTTGTAATTCATAATCAGCAGGAGTTGCCGAAACATAAATAACTTGGTTTTGCATGGCTTCGAACTCTTCAAATTTCAAAGGGCGATTGTCCATAGCGGCCGGTAAGCGAAAACCGTATTCCACCAAGTTTTCCTTACGGCTGCGGTCACCTCCATACATGGCGTGCACCTGCGAAACCGTTACGTGGCTTTCGTCAACAACCATTAAATAATCTTTTGGGAAATAATCCAATAAACAAAAGGGGCGGGTTCCAGCTTCTCTACCATCGAGGTAGCGGGAGTAATTCTCAATTCCGGAGCAATAACCTAATTCCCGAATCATTTCTAAGTCGAAATTTGTTCGTTCTTCCAAGCGTTTGGCCTCAAGATGTTTGCCAATTTCTTTAAAATAATCAACTTGCTTAACCAAATCCTGCTGAATTTCCCAAATGGCACTTTGCAATACATCTGGAGAAGTTACAAACATATTGGCTGGGTAAATTGTCAGCTTTTCATATCTCTCAATAACTTTGGACGTTTTTACATCAAAACTTTCTATTTCTTCGATTTCATCTCCAAAAAAGTGAATTCGGAAGCCGTCATCAGCATAACTTGGATATACTTCAACAGTATCTCCTTTTATGCGAAAATTTCCAGGAGTAAAATCGGCTTCGGTTCTGGAATATAAACTTTGAACCAAACTTTTTAATAATTTGGTTCGGGAAATCATTTGGTTTCTCTCTACGGCAATTACGTTCTTTTGAAATTCTACGGGATTACCAATACCATAAATGCAGGAAACAGAAGCCACAACTATTATGTCTCTCCGGCCAGAAAGCAGGGAAGAGGTAGTGCTTAAACGCATTTTTTCCAACTCTTCATTGATGGATAAATCCTTCTCAATGAAAACGCCTGTGACCGGCATAAAAGCTTCGGGCTGGTAATAATCGTAATAGGATACGAAATACTCTACGGCATTATTGGGAAAAAACTGCTTAAACTCTGAGTACAATTGCGCAGCCAAAGTTTTGTTGTGAGCCAAAATTAAAGTAGGACGCTGTATCTCTTGAATGACATTGGCCACTGTAAAAGTTTTTCCGGAGCCAGTAACTCCAAGCAGCGTTTGGAATTGTTCGCCATCCAGCACACCTTGAGTTAATTTTTCAATGGCTTGCGGTTGATCTCCTTTTGGCTTGTATTCGGATATAACTTGGAAATTCATTTGCTATTGTTCAGAATAGCAAAGTTACAAAGGAATTTAAGAAAAATGAGTTTTTGAAATTTTAAAAGTTTATAAGTCAAATTATTCCTCTCTTAGCCATTTTTCCATTTCTTCATTTACGGAATCATTATCAAAATAATTTCCCTGCAAATATTGCTTTTTAGAATTTAGGATTTCTTTTTTACATTGTTCAGAAAGAATTATTATGTTTTCTAAAACCTGATTATGAGCTAACACATTTCCATTAGTAATGTTATTTTCAGATTTTTGTAAATCTAGATTGTAACTTTCAATAGTGCTCATAATAAAAGAATTTATACAAATTTAATCAAAAGAGCATTGTAAATATTAAAACTTCCAGTTTTCTTGTTGTTCTTCGCTTAAAAAAGACCAAGCAACAAAACGGCTTGTTTTTTGGCCTTGAGCCATGTCAATCGTTTTTATAGCTGCGGGGTGAACTTTGGCTAATGTTTTATAAATGCTTTTTAGATTATCGCTTTTAGAAACTAAAGTGGTAAACCATAAACATTGCATAGGATATTTGGCACTTTCATAAATCATTTGTTTGATAAATCCTAGTTCACCACCATCGCACCATAATTCGGCATTTTGACCACCGAAGTTTAAAACAGGTTTGTCTGTTTTTTGTGCCTTAGGATTTAAGTTATTTACTTTTCGAGTGGCGCTTTTTTGAGCTTCTTCGGCTGAATTATGAAAAGGGGGATTGCAGATTATAAAAGTAAACCGATCTTCGGACGTGATAATGTTTTTAAAAATAAAACGGGATTCCGTTTGCTGCTGTAAGCTGATAGCGTCTATTAGTTTTGGATTGGTCTCAATAATTTTACTGCAGTTTTCGATAGCTTTTGTGTCAATATCGGTGCCTACAAAATTCCAGCCGTAAACTGCATTGCCAATAATAGGATAAATACAATTTGAACCTACGCCAATGTCAAGTCCTAATACATTTTCTCCTTCCGGAATTTTTCCTTTATTGGATAAAGCCAGCAAATCTGCGATATAATGAATATAATCAGCACGTCCGGGAATTGGCGGGCAAAGATAATCTTTTGGGATATCCCAATTTTGAATACCGTAATCCGTTTGCAATAAGGTTTGGTTGAGTGTTTTTACAGCTTGGGGATCACTAAAATCGATTGTTTCAATGTCATGTTTATTAACAAAAACAAATTTTCCTAATTCGGGATTGTTTTGTGTTAATAGTTCAAAGTTATATCCAAATCGATGAAGATTTCTTGGATGTAAAGTTGTCTTTTCGGTATTTTTTATTGATTTCATTTCCTAAATTTCGCTGCAAAGATAGTCAAACCATTTTTGTTATCGGTATAACAGTCGTTTACAGTTGTTTTGTAATGTAAATCACGTAAAAGAATGGTGCTGTTTAGGTTTTTTTGACATTGAAGGAACGTCTAAGTAGTATTAATTTTCCTAACAATCTACGAGTCACGCAAAATTTTCTCCATCGTCCTGCCTTTTGCTAACTCATCGACCAATTTATCCAAATACCGAACTTGCTTTGTCAAAGCATTTTCGATTTCCTCAATGCGATAGCCGCATATTACTCCTGTGATGAGGTGTACATTTGGATTTAAAGAAGCCTGTTCGAAGAATGTTTCAAAAGTTGCTTTTTCGGCTATTAGTTCTTGCAGTTTCTTGTCGTCAAAGCCTGTTAGCCACCCTATAACTTGATGCAATTCTTCTTTTGATCTGCCTTTCTTTTCTATTTTTGCCAGATATAAAGGATAGACGGAGGAAAAAGTCATTTTTGCGATACGCTGATTGTGGGTGTCGGAATTGTTCATGCTTTCTTTTTAATGTTATTCTTGTTCGCTGTTTTTATAAACGCTGGGATTAAAAAGTTCTATATAAATTTCTGGTTTTGCGAAAATAAGAACAGAGTTTATTTTAGCCATAGTTTTATACTTGCTATTTTACTAAGTTCATGATAACTTGGGGTATCGGAAGACAATCTGTACCGAGCGAATCTTTTTGAATGTAATTTATTGTTGCCTGATTTTTTTCTTTATTTAAAATTATTGACAGCTTATATTCTTTTTCTTCTTTGATAAATGTGATTGATTTTTTGTTCAGATCATTTTTTTCTTCTGAGTTTATGGTATCATTTTTACTTTGGAATGCTTTGCCCAAATATTCTGTATCACATGGCGATGTTTCAGTGTAAAGATAAAAATCAATACAATTATTTTCTAAATATGTAATTCCCAAAAGTTGAGTTGATTCCTCCATATCATCACCTTCAAACTCTTTAAATTGATACACAGCAGAATATTTTTGGATTAAATAGTCCAACATTTTATCTTTAGAATTTTTATCTTTTTGAAGGCTTTCTAAGGATGGCTTTCTAAGGATGGCTTTCTAAGGATGGCTTTGTAATGATTTTTATTTTTTTGTCAATATGCTCATTTTTGCAATTGGTGCAAAAACATAAAATCATTAATAACAGCAACAGTTTTTTCATGTTTAAAAATAAAAATTAAGATGTTTTATGTTTTTTTAATGTGTGTTAAAATCAATATAATGAATAATTCTGCGAAGAGTTCTTAAAAAAGTGAGGACGCTACGTACGCAAAAGCCTCATGACTTTGTGCGTTTCTTTAAAAGTTCTTGAAATCTTTAAACATGTAAAAAGTTTCCCGACTTTCTCCGTGAATGTTTTTGGGACTGTATGCGTTTCAAGAGTTATAAAAACTACAAAGTAACACAGTTGTTATTTTGTAGTTTTTTATTTCTATTTAAAATGAGTGTACTTCGATTTATATGCAAACGTACTTATTTTCTAAAATATTTACGTAAAAAAGTCGGGAGACTTTTATTAAACTTCGCGTTTTCAAGAACTTTTAAAGAAACGCACAAAGTCTGGAGACTTTGCGTAGCGGAGTTGAATCATTTGCAGATTTTTCACAAGAATTGTTGATCCACTTGTTTGAAGCGCTTCGATAGTCTTCAAATCTGTGCATATTCTTTGTTGATGTTTTTGGTTTAATAACCCATAACGTGTCGCGGCTATACGTCAGTTGCGACGATTGGAGCAGAGAATTTTCCGCTACCGTGAACGAAGTTATGAAAATAAGACGTTCAATTTACTAAAAACCAGCAATTGCGTGTAGCCGCTGTTATGGGCAGTGCTTTCCTGTTTATTTCATTTTGTTAAACATATAGCGGCTTATTTTCCATTGTCCACTTGTTTTTTGAAGAACAAAAAGTTCTCTGCCTTCTTCTGCCACGGTTTGTCCGTTGGCGTGAATTAAAGTAGTGAATTTAGAAGTTGTTCTTAGAAAAGCATAGTCGCCATTTACCACAATTTCGTCTATAAAAAATTCTATGTTGCTTAATTGAATGGTTTTAAACACAAACTCATAAGAATCTTTTATTTGTTCTTGTCCGATTGCAGAAGGTGCATTGGAAGGCATAAATACTCCATCGTTTGTATAAAGGGGCATCACTTTATTTACGTCTGATGTGTTTAAGGCGTCACGGTAAGAGAAAAGTAACTTTTCAATTGCTGATTTTTCTGTTGTCTGTTCCATATCGTTTTGTTTTGAATTTTTTGTTTCGTTTTGGCAAGCCGCTAAAGCTAAAACCAAAGTTGCATAGATGAATAAATTTTTCATTTCGGTTTTAATTAGATGTTAGTTATTAAGTTTTTGACTTCTTCAAGCGTTACGGTTTTGCCTAACTTGCCAAATTCGTGTAAGTCGCCAAATACTTCAATACGGATTGATTGGTCTAAACAGCCCACTTTTATGGCATCAAAACCATTGTCCTGAATTAATTGCTCCACTTCTGCATCAACAGTTGTGTTGTCACTAGCATAAAATAAAACTGATTTTTCAGGTGTTTGAAAATCTACGTTGGCTAATGATGATGCTCCTAATGTTCCAAAAGCTTTTACCAAAGTTGCACCTAGAGGTAAAATAGTTGCGTTCAATTGTCCTGCTGATTCTTTTTCGCCAATAATTTTTTTGAAGCCGCCATTTTCGTCTGGTGCAATTGGGTTAGATGGGTCAATGATGATTTTGCCATTCAGTTCTGCACCATATTGTTCAAACAATTCTTGAATGGTGTTGAACCAAACAGAAAGCACAATGATGTCTGCATTCTTAATGGCTTCGCCAGTTTCTGATGCTGTTGCAAGACTTCCTAATTCTTGTGCCAATGCTGTTGCATCTTCCAGTTTACGGCTTGCAATTATTACAGGACGATTGCCTTTTACAAAATTTTGGGCAACTATTTTACCAATGCTTCCTAAGCCAATTACGGCTACTTTTGATGTTGTTATCATACTATTTCTTTTAAAATTTTTAATGATTTTGATAATGCAAAGATGCATCGGAAAGAAGGCTCTGTCCAATGAACTGCATCAAGAAATAGTATTGATGTAGATTAAGATTTTTTAGATTGCCTGTTTCTTAAACGGCTTAAAAATTCTGGTGTAATTCCCAAAAATGAAGCTATTTGGGTTTGTGGAAGTCGGTTTGAGAGGTGCGAATAGCTATCCAAAAACGAATGGTATCTTTCTTCGGCAGTAGAACTGATATTTTGTAATAATCGTTTTTGTAGGGATACAAAACTATTTTCAATTAACACCCTAAAAATGCGGTCGAACTTGGGGGCATTTGTGTAAAGCAATGTTAAATTATCGTGACTAATTTGTAATACCATTGTATCTTCTATAGCGTCAATATTCAATTCTGAAGGCTTTCGTTCATGAAAACTTCCAATATTGCCCAACCACCAATTTTCAGCAGCGAATTGTAATATATGTGTGTTGCCCTTGTCGTCCACTTTGTACATACGCAAACAACCACGAACAATAAAGTTGAATTGATTGCAAATGTCGCCTTCCTGCAAAACATATTGTCTTTTGCGGTAAAGTCTTGGTTTGAATAATTCTGTTACCAGTTGTTTTTCGTCATTGTTTAACCGAATTACTTTTTGAAAGTAGTCCAGCAGCGGTTCAATTTGAGAATTTATGATGTCGTCTTTATTCATTTTCTTGTCTGTCTATCGAATATTGGTCAGGTGGTCGCTGCATTGCCCATAACGTCAGTCTGTGAAAAAACTAAAATCAGCCTCTTGAGAATCTCATATTTGAGTTTTTTCTTTGGTAGCCCTCCGAATACTTTCTGAATTTTAGGAGGTTTTTTTACAGCCTGACGTCAGTCTGTGAAAAAACTTCCGTTTGCTTAGGAACAAATATAACAAAAAACTTGTGTTAAAACAGGAATTTTCGTATTTTTAGGGATGCAGCATATCATAGGAATTTCCCGCCACCAGATGCGTATTTCCAGTTTAGAAGACGCCATAGCTCCCGATAATCAAGTGCGATTTATAGATGCATTTGTGACGTTTACAGACCTTGCTAAGCTGGGTTTTGCAGTGCAAACCATCAAAACCGAAGGCCGCCCGAGCTACGATACCAAAGTGTTTCTTAAAATCTATTTATACGGTTATCTGGGCGGAATAAGAAGCTCGCGAAAATTAGAGAAGGAATGTTTTAGAAACATTGAAATGCAATGGCTATTGGAAGATATTCGTCCCAATTACCACAGCATCTCAGATTTCAGAAAAAACAATCCCGCTGCCTTGAAGAAACTCTTCAAGCTTTTTGTCTCATTCTTGAAAGATGCGGACTTGATAGGCGGTGAAACCATTGCCATTGACGGCACCAAAAGCCGGGCTCACAACAGCAAAAAAGCCAATTTTAACCAAAAGAAAATTGACAAGCACCTGGAATACATTGAGACCAAAACCCAAGAATATCTTGATGCTCTGGAAGCAAATGATGCAAAAGAAAACTCTCCAAAAATCAAAAATGTCCAACAAAAAATAGAGTGTCTCAAACAAAACAAAATCCGCTACGAATTGCTGGAAGAAAAACTAAAAGCAAGCGGAGAACCCCAAATAAGCACCACCGACAGCGATGCCAGAGCATTATTGGTTCAGGGACAGGTGGTTGAAATCTCATTTAATATGCAGGCAGCCGTCGATGCCAAACACAATCTTGTAGTAGCCACGCACACCATCAATCGTAATGACCGCAACGCCTTATCGGCTATTGCCATAGAAGCCAAAGAGAATTTAGAAATAGAAACCTACACGGCTTTGGTGGACAAAGGCTATCATAACGGGCGAGAAATAGAAGCCTGTAGGCAAGCCAATATCACTACAATTGTAGCGCAACCCGAACAAGGAAAAAATAAGGAAAACGGAACAACCAAGGATTATTTTGTTTCTAAGTTCCAATACAATAAAACCACCGACACCTACACTTGCCCACAGGGCGAAACGCTTAAAACTACAGGCCACTGGCACAAGAAAACCACGGACAGAGACAGTTATGAGTTCAAGAGATACCGAACACCCAAATGCAGAGAATGTCCTGTAAAACATTTATGCACCAGTAGGATGGCCGGTCGAGATATAGACCGCAGCCAATATGCCGATGCCGTAGAAGAAAACAACAAACGCTACCACGCAAATGCACAGCTCTACCGCAAGCGGCAGGAAATCAACGAACACATTTTTGGCACTATCAAACGGCAATGGGGCTACAATCACACCAATTTAACAGGATTGGAAAAAGTAAATGGAGAACACAGCCTGATTATGCTGGTCTATAACATCAAACGCAGCATCAATATACTCGGAGTTCCCGAGCTCATTGCCAAACTCAAGAAATGGAACTCACCCTACAAGGCAAAAGTCTTGTTTTTGTTAAAAATGAGTTATTTAAAACCGAAATTAGACTTCTTTTTCTTTGAAACTAAATTAGCCTCCTAAAAAAGAGGCTTCGTTAAAAGCCCTTATTTGAATTTTGTGAGGGCAAAATAAAGAGGTTGGAATGAAAAAAAGAGGTTTTTTCACAGCCTGACGTTCTGGTACTACCTTTAGATTTGCATAATAAATTATTCGTAAATTTAAATTAACAACCAAACTGACAAAGTACACCATTGGTACTACAAAGTTTTTAGACTTATCCGCTGATTAGGACTTTGTCAGTTTATATTGAACAAGCATCAAATAGTAATTCAGGTTTTAAGGCCTATTATCAAGGTTACGAGTGTGTTCAATAATTTGGTTGCTAATGCTTAAAATCTTTTCTTATGAGTAAATTTAAACATTTTTTAGGTATCGATGTGTCAAAAGAATATTTTGATGCCGTAGTAATTTTGGATAGAAATAAAGAAAAATCAATTCACAGCCAGTTTGTAAATGATTACAAAGGAATCAAGTCCCTTTGCAAATGGCTCAAGGAACAAGGTTCCACGTTTGAAAACACGCTTGTTTGTTTAGAACACACAGGAATGTACGGCAAGTTAATAATCAAATGTCTAATGATTGAAAAGTTCTCACTTTGGGTCGAAATGTCACTGAAAATTATTCGCAGCATTGGGGTTCAAAGAGGCAAAAACGACAAAGTTGATGCCCAAAGAATTGCTTTTTATGCCATGAAAAATGTGGAGGAAGCAGTTATTTTTAATGCTCCCAGAATGGAAATCAACAAAATGAGAAATCTTTTGTCCCTGCGGGAAAAATTAGTTGCAACAAAAGCTTCTTTGTTGCGAAATGTAAAAGAACTCAAAGCCTTTGATTTGGAAGTAGCCAGACTTTCTGAAAAACTACAGAAAAGCACCATCAAGGGAATTGATTTGGATCTAAAAAACATTGAAAAACAATTGGACAAAACAATAAATGACGATGAAAATATTTCTAGAATTTTCACTCTTGTCACATCTGTTATTGGCATCGGAAAAGTAACGGCTTTGTTTTTGATTTGTTTTACAAACGAATTTACAATGTATACAACTCCTCGCCAACTGGCTTGTTATGCAGGTGTTGTACCTTTTGAACATACCTCGGGGAAAAGTATTCGCTCAAAACCAAAAGTCCATTATGTGGCTAACAAAAAATTAAAAAAACAGCTTCATATGTGTGCCTTGTCAGCAATTACCAGTGATCCTGAATTAAAAAATTATTTTAATCGAAAGGTGGAAGAAGGTAAAAACAAGATGCTTATCATAAACAATGTTAGGAACAAACTTGTACATAGAGTATGTGCATGCATAAGAGAAAACAAAATGTTTGAAAAAAGACAAGTAGCGTAAAAAAAACATTAAATAAAATTTCTTTTGAAAGGAAAGAGAAAAAAATGCTCTTCCCCTTCGCAAGACTTTTTTGTTTTTCCTAAATCAAAGTTATTAATTATTCGCAAAAAATAGATGGCTTTTTTACGAATTTTTATTTGGTAATACCATAGTAATCAGCGGGTTTGAGACTGAATTAAGACCTATTTTCGGATTTGCCAAATCATCCAAATACAAAACCAACTTTCCATTAAGCGTATTGCCTAAATCCATTGTTGTAGCTGTTGTGCGTCGTTTTTTTATTTATTCAGTTTTTTCAAGCTTTCATTTATCCATTCATTATACCATTCTGCAAAATTATATCTCGATTTAGTTTCAGTTTTCAATGGATATATTCCTTCATCATTTGCTCTTGCATCAATCCATATATTTCCTTTTTCTATTCCCGAAACTACCAAAAAATAATAAATTGCACATCCATAATGACAAATTCTAATACTTCCATAAATATGTGTTTCACTAAAACACTCTAATTCCCAATTTTTAAATTCGTCACTTTCTGTAAAATCTTCATCATTTTTGTTTTCTGAATATGCTAAATTCCATTTTTCTATATATGGAAAATTTTTATTTAAAAAATTACTGTTCTCAATGTCAAGTTCAATATTCCAATCTTCCAACTTGAAAACTCCGTACGCTGGACCAACTCCTCCATTTCCGATATTTTTTATGAAATTTCTATATTCCGAGGGCAGTTCAATTTGATTCGTTTTTTCAAAGTCTAGAATTTCTTCTTCTTTTAAACAATTATTTAGTTCATATTTATGTTCTTTGGAACCAAATAATTGAAATGGGTTTTTCTTAAAAAATCCATTTCCATCAATTTTTTTAAGCTTAGTAATTAGTTCTTTTTCGATTACCATTTAAGTTTTCGTTTTTCTCTTTTAATTATTGTTCATTTTCTGAATATTCAACGTTCTTTGAAGTCTTTAACATTTCTACTTTTTGGCTTTGAGTAAAATCGCCATCAGTAATGTCAAAAGGTTTTATTTTTATGTTTTTTGGAACATTATACTTTAACGTAAAACTATGATCAGGTAGAAAACCATCATACCAATAGTAATAAGATATGTTTTTTGCTTCTTTTGATATTTTTGGAAACCATTTTGTTTTAATAATTAATTGATATTCTTCAAATGTTAAATTTTCTGCTTTGGTTTCACTTTCACTGCCATTTATAAATTTTATCTTTTGTGATAGTTGTCTCCTTAAAGTTATATTTACAATTCTGTTTTCAATAAATTTTTGAGAATAGTTAAAATATAAAATAAAGCAGATTGTAAATATTAATAAAGCAGATATTTTTTGTTTTGTAGATTTAGAATTTATTTTTTTCCACCTAAAATATGAGATAAGAATTCTTATTCCTATTAAAGATAAAATAGTAAAACCGATAATTTTAAATATTTCTATTTCAATAATAGAACCATCAAGAACAGTTTCAAGTTTGTCCACTGAAATATTAAGAAATACCAACAATATCAATGCATTTATAAAGATCAAAGCTAAATATCTTAATTTCATTTTTTATATTTTCGTTTCGTTTAGTCAAAATGACACACAACTAGTATATAGGCCTGATAAATGCCAGACTTTATCTTGTGCTAAGATATATACAATTCTTGATAAATCGTAAAAAGGATTTTAATTTGGAGTGATACACTTTTTGTGTAAATGAGAATTTAATCCATACATTCCATAAGTAATAAATCGCCGTCTGTATGGGTCAAAGTAACGAGTCCGTCTTGGGCAACGGCATTACTGCTTCCTGTTCGGTATCCTATAGTGAGTGTGTCGTTTTCTAACGGATATACTAAATTTTTAGAATGGATTCCGTTTACAATTCCAATGGGGATTAGTGAAATTGGAGTTCCTGCAGTGTACCATTTTTCAAATTTATTGGGCAATAAAAATATTTTGGAATGGTCGTCGAGGATAACGATCTTGATTGAATTTCGGTAGCGGACAATATTCGTGAGATTCGTAATGGTATGATCGGCACGTTTTCCGGTTGCCCACACTACATTTACGGCAGGAATCTGTCTTTGGATGAGGTAATCGAATGCTTTTTCTAAATCAGTTTTGTCTTGGTCGGGCGTGTGTACAATTTCTATTGGATACTGCTTTGTTTTGTACACTTCGGGGTTAAATCCGCGGTCGAAATCGCCTAACAGCACATCGACTTTAATGCCTAATTCCAACACCCTTTCGATAGCCGAATCAAGTACAATTACCAGCGGTGACCATTCGAGTAGTTGTCCCAGTAATTCGGGATTGCAGGAAGCACCGTTTGCAATGATTAAAGCTGGTTCTTGGTCGTCGCGAACGATGTGGTGTGAAGACATAAATTAATTATGAGTTGTGAATTATGAAATGTTCTCCAAAGATAGTATTTCTTGATTCGTAATTCATAATCGGTAATTCGTATTTTTTAGCCCAGATAGCAATGGAAAGCCCGGAGTGCAAAAAATTAATTTTTCTTGTCCTAAAAGAGCGACCAGCGGAAGCTCCTTTTAGGGCTTAGAAAAATAGTTTTTTGAACGAGGACCTGTAATGGATAGCTGGATTAGCTACTGAATAGTATAACTGTCTGAATCTATTTCGGCAAGATGGAAAAAGCCTAATGGATAATCATTGGGATTGGTTTGATTGAAAATGTTTCCTCTTAAGGTTGCTGGAGGTGTTGCAAAAGGGTTTCCTCCATCGCTTCCGGCAATGTTAAGTAATTTGTTCATATAATTACTGTATTGTTCTGTGATTCCCTGTAAGCTGTATTGTATTACATCTCCTTTTTTGAGTTTATCGTCTCGATACAGAGCAAACATTGAATTACCTTGAAAAAATTCGTCGGAAAGAACACCATATTCAGGATAAGCAATATTAGCGTTTTTAGCACCTACCAGATAAAAGTTATCTTGGGCTTCATTGTCCTGCCAATAGAATTTAATTTCATAAGAATCTTTACCATCGATACCAGGTTTTGTGCTTTGCTCCGTCGACGCTATTATTGGAGTGGGCATAAATTTAGATTTGGAAGTATAAGTCTGACCTTTGTAGGTTATGGCAAGCGCATATTCGTTATTGATGACTGGGCTGAAATTATTGCAGACATATTCTCCTGTTTGTCCGTTTTCAATAAATTGATAAGCGACAGGAGTATTAGGTGTTGTGTTGGTAACAACAACAGTGGCTCCTGTTGCCACAGGAATGGTATTGGAATAAAAATCGGTTGTGGTGGTCAAATTAATTTTTTGAACCGCTCCAGTAGTTCCTTTTTCCCATTTAATAGATGCGTCTATTACTAATTTTGGAGGTGCGGTGTCTAAATCAACATTGACTACATCTTCGCAGCTTACAAGAGAGAGCGAGGCAATTAGTAATACTATATATTGTTTCATGTTTTTCATTTTATTAAAATTTAAAATTATAAGAGACGGATGGAATTGCTCCAAAAATAGAAAGTTTTACGGCTTCGTTTGCACCCGTATCTGCGTTTTCTCTAAAACTCATTGAGGCAGCGTTTCGGCGGTTGTATAGATTATAAATACTAAAAACCCATTCACTTTGCCATCCTTTCTTTTTGAAAGGTTTTGGAATATATGTGGCCGACACATCTAAATGATGGTAAAAGGGAAGACTGCTTCCATTTCGTTCTCCATAACTTGGTACGGTAATGCCTTGATAAACATATTGCCCATTCGGGTATGTCACGGGCTGTCCAGATTGGAAGGTGAAATTTGCTCCGAAATTCCATTTTTCGCTTAAGGTATAATTTCCTGTAAAAGCCAAGTTATGTAATTTATCGTAAGGAGAGCGGTACCATTCTCCGTTGTTAATTCCTATTTCATCAGGAGTTCTGCCAGGAGTTCTCTGCTGTGATTTTGATAAGGTATAAGCAATCCAGCCGTTAAATTTCCCTGTGTTTTTGCGCAGTAATATTTCTAAACCATACGAACGCATTTCGCCGTTAAGTATTACCTGCTCGATTGCTTCATTGGCAACTAAATCAGCACCATCAATGTAATCCATTCGGTTTTTTATTTTTTTATAAAAAGTTTCCAGTTCTAAGGTATATTCGTTTTGTTTAAAGTTATTAAAATATCCGAAAGCAACCTGATCGGCAATTTGAGGCTTAATATACTCGTCGCTTGGCGTCCAAACATCCAGCGGAGTAGGAGAGGCGGTATTGGAAACCAACTGCAGGTATTGTACCATGCGGTTATAACTGGCTTTGACAGATTGATTATTGTTTAACTCGTAAGCTACAGATACACGAGGCTCAAAATTGTCATAGTTGGCAATGGTTTTGTTTTTTTTGTAAAAGACCGTTCCTATCGGTTTTGCCTTTTCGTAAATTTTTAGATCAGAATCGTAAGCTACAGGCTGGCCGTTTTCATATTGATTAATAGTTGAGCTTCCCAATCGGTTAAAAATACTATAGCGAAAACCATAGTTAACAGCCAATTTATTGGTTAGAACTTGTTCTGCTTCCAGATAGATTCCATTTTCTAAAGCATATTTTTTTTCTAATTGTTTAAAATTAACGCTGGAATTATTTCCGCTTGGGTCAATTGTACCAGGGTTGAAATCGTAATACGTAGAGTTGAAACCGTAGTTCAGTTTTATATTGTTGGATAAATAATGCTTGAAATCGTATTTTAAATTGTAATTTCTAATGCCCGAATTCCAGTCGAATCCAAGGAAATCAAGTGTTAATCCGTAATAGTAATCACTGTAAATGAAAGACAGATTAGAGAATAATTTGTCGTTAAAAAGATGATTCCATCTCAGATTTAATGTTGCATTACCATACGTATTGGCAAAAGTTTCGTTTAGAGAAAATACATCACGGCCAAAATATCCCGAAAGGTACAAGCTGTTATTGGGATTAAATTTGTAGTTAAGCTTTGTATTTAAATCATAAAAATAGGCAGAGTTGTCATTGTTGGCTAATTTTAGAAAAAGATGCGCATAAGAAGCACGGCCGCCCACTAAGAAAGAACCTTTGTCTTTTACAATAGGACCTTCAGCAAGAATTCGGCTGGTAATTAATCCAATTCCTCCATTCATGTGAAAATCATTGCTGTTTCCGTCTTTTTGATAAATGTCTAAAACAGATGATGCTCTTCCTCCAAATTTGGAAGGAATTCCGCCTTTGTATAATTTTAAATCTTTGATGGCATCCGGGTTAAAAACGGAGAAAAACCCAAAAACGTGCGAGGAATTAAAAATGGTTGCTTCGTCTAAAAGAATTAAATTTTGGTCGGCACCGCCGCCACGGACATTAAATCCAGATTGTCCTTCGCCAGCATTGGTAACGCCGGGCAGAAATAAAATAGACTTGATAACATCTACTTCGCCCATTACAACCGGCATTTTTTTGATTGCCGAAATGGATAGTTTGTTAACACTCATTTCGGGTTTTCTAATGTTGGCAGTATTTTTTTCGGAGGTAATTACTACTTCTTCTAGCTGTTGTCCTGATTCACCGAGTGAATAATTTTTTTAGTGTTTTTGGCTAATGAAATTTTTTCTGATAAACTTTCAAAACCAACATAGCTAATGCTGATTTCATAATCGCCTTTGGGTAAGGTGATTGAATAAAATCCGTATTCATTGGTCGTAGTTCCTATTTTTAATTCAGGGATTGCTACGTTGACACCAATCAGGGTTTCATTGCTGTTAGCATCCGAAATGGTTCCGCTAATTGTGAACTTTTGTTTGTCAGCATCGGCATTGTTCTTCTCTTGCGAAAAAACAGTAAAAGAAATGAACAGAAGTAAGGAAATGTAAGTAATTTTCTTTAAAATCATTTTTTTGTTTTTGAATTGCAAATATCAATATATTGCAGTTTAATTCGTACTTTATATGTGTTAATCTATCGTTAATATAGAGTAGTGAAAATTTACTTTGAGTAATTAAAAATCCATTCTGCCAAATGTTTTTTTGACAGAATGGATTATAAACAGAGTACTTTTTTTTGTAAATCATTCTGTTGCTATTTGCAATTTCCCAGACGGGGATTGTTGATAGAACTGCATTGAAATTGGTATTTGCTTTGAGCGTAAGCAGGAGTAGGATTGTCCGTAACTTCCAGCGGAGCTAATGCTTGTCCGTTATAACTGGGCATACTAGTCTGTGCGGCCGAACCATTTCCTAGGGCAACATTTTTCCCTGTGGCATTACCATTAAAACTATAATCTATCAGCGCATCCAAAAGACGGTAGATTCCATAATAATCGTAGGCATCATAAGATGTTTGGGTATTTGGTAATGTATGTTCGGCGGTATAAGTATAGGTTGGAAGAACGCTTTTTTTGATTAAAATAAAATCTTTTTCCGAATTTGGAATATTGATATTGTTGAAAATATCAATTGCTAACCGATGGTCATTGGTTACATCATCATCATAAACTTGGGTAATTAATTTTGTGTTTGACGGAAAACTTTGTAAATCCTCGGCTGTGATCTGGTGTGCATACCATTGTGCCATTGCAAAAATAAAACGGCCGTTTTTACCCCAGCCTTCATCTATAAAACCTCTGTGAGCCAATGCAAACGATGCACCGCCTCCAAACGAATGCCCCATAAAACCCACTTTTGATGTGTCAATGATATTTGGATAATCGGTCACAGCTTTCTTGAAACTTTCCCATAAGGTGCTGTATCTTTCATCTACTGTGACTCCCGTTGTTGGATAAGGAGCAAAAACAACCACATATCCTTTTTTGGCTATAAACTCATATAAGCCAATATTGTAACTGCTTTCTTCTCCGCCATAAGGATGTGAATAAAAGATGGTTGGTCTTGCAGTACTGATCTCTTTTGGATAAAATATCGTTACATTTTTGCCGCTATACAAGGGACTGGGAAACGATACTTTGGCAACTGTATATTCTCCATCTGCACCATATCCACTTTTTGGACGTGAAATTGGACCTGCTAAATCATCATCCACATAAGTAGTTGTAGGGTCGGGATCATTTTTGGAACAAGAAGTTATAAAAAGTGCTGTTAAAAGAAGTTGTAAAATAACTTTCATAAGATGTGCTTTTTTGGGGTTAGATGCTCATTGGATAATCTTATTAATGAAAGGTTTAATATGTGTAAAAAAAAGTTAAAGTTTGTGTTTTATATCTCCTGAATTGCAAAAGGAAGATCCTCTGTCTTTTCTTTTGCTCTTTTTTTTCCAAGTTTATCCACTCTGTACATTAGTATTATGGATATAATCGAAATACAGACAATTATAATTCCTAAGGTGTTATAATGTTCCAATGGACTCAACTTATCTTTTTGTACAACAATAGTTCCTGCAAAAGCGGCCGCAATACCGCCAGCTATTTGCTGTAAGGATGAATTAATACTCATAAAAGCTCCTCTGTCCTGCATATCTGGAATTGCTGTTACTAGAGCAGTGGATGGTACCATGCGTCCCATAATTCCCATCATCATTAAAACATTTAAAAAAGCAACTAATGCAAAAGGAGTAACCCCAAGATTGGTGTAAATTGTTATCATTACAATGGTCCATAATGAGCCAAATACGAATATTTTGTATTTGTCTATGCGGTCGCTTAGTTTTCCGATTAACGGCATTACGACCAATGTCGCTATGCCTGCAATCATGAATACCATAGGCAATTGATTTTCGGTGATGTGCAAATTGTTTATGGCAAAAGCACTGCCAAATGGCATCATCATAAAACCTCCGATGGAAAGTAATGCTGTGGCTGTAAATCCAACTCGGTAATCTTTTTTGGCAATAGTATGCATTAAGTGTCTGAAAGCTGATTTATCTGATTGTATTTCTAAATGTTTTGTAATTGGTTTTAGTTTTGTTGCTATAATCAGAGCAATAATTCCCGCCATCCCTGCAACCCATAAAAAAGGAGCATGCCAGCCCCATGCATTGGCAAGGTATAATCCGATAGGAATGCCTAGAATTTGACTAGCCCCAAATCCCATTTGGACAAATCCCATTACTCGTCCACGTTGTTGAAGTGTAAACAAATCGGCAATAATAGCCATAGAAATCGAACCAATAACACCTCCAAACAAACCAGTTATGATTCTAGCTGCTACCAGCCAATAGTATGAAGTAACTATTCCGCATAAAATAGTTCCTGCAATAAAACCAATGTAAAAGAATAGCAATAATTTTTTTCGGTCAAATTTATCAGCAAATCCAGCTGTAAGCAGTCCTGAAATTCCTGCACTAAATGCATAAGCAGAAACGACTAAACCAAAACTTGCTGGTTTTAGATCAAGGGATTTCATCAATATATCACCCATTGGAGACATTACCATAAAATCGAGAATGACGGTAAATTGAGTAATAGCCAGTAAAAAAACGGCTAATTTTTGATAGGATGTAAACGGTATAGCCTGAGTGTTTTTATCTTTCATTTTTTTTGTTTATTCTAATGGAGCACATTCAAAATCATACTGATTAATAAGATGAATTATATGTTCTTCGGACAAAGTGTTCGTTACAATCCGTAAGACACAATCAATATCTTCTTGATCTACATTCCATTCATGTATTTCGGAATGTTCGTTTAATGTGCTGATTATTTTTTGTTTATCGTTTTCGGTTTTTATATTGGTTGCAAAAACCAATACGTTTTCTAAATGGTTTTCCATAGTTCATTATTTTAAGGTGTCAATGCTTTTATGACCAATTCGAATGCTTCGTCTGCTATTTTTTCAGTGAGTTTAAAAGGACCTCCTCCAAAATTTTTGCCTTCGTTTTCAAAACGTAATAAAGAGTAGAGAGGTCCGTAGGCAACGCTCCAAAATACTTCTACCGATATGGGAAGTAATTCTTTTTTGGCAATAGCATTTTTAAAAAAGTCACCCATTATGATTTTGAAATCAGATAAGCTTTCTTCCATAATATAGTCTCTATAACTGGAATGGCTCAAGAGTTCCCAACAGGCAACATTCAAAGGATGTTTTAATGCAAATCGTCCTCTGTTTTCCCATTGCTTGCGTAAACCTTCTTTAAAAGGCATAGTTGACGAAAAGTCTTTAACCATTTCGTTAAAAAAACTTTGGCCAATATCAATACCGATTTTTTTTATCAAGTCGTCTTTATCGGTATAATAGATGTAAAGAGTCGCTACCGAAACACCGCTTTCTTTTGCCAACCGATTCATTCCAAAGCCTTCAATACCTAGTTTTACCAGCATTTCTATGGCTTTCTGTTTGACTATTTCTTCTTTGTTTGTATCTCTTGTTCGCATAGGTTTTGTTTTTTACGAAACAAAAATATTAAATATAAATGAATGTTCGCTTATTTATGAATAATTTTTTTTGCCTTAAATTTGAGTTTGATTGATTCTGAAAGGATGGTTTTCTTAAATTTAATCTTTAGAATTGTAAATAAATTAAAAAAAAGATAAATGGGATTAGTACAAAGTTTTTATAAAAATATCACTCTGAAGATAATGCTGTCTTTGTTTTTTGCAGTTTCTTTTCAAAGTTTAAATGCTCAAAATTTAAAAGGAATAACTAATGTAAGAGATACTTCCTATGCCACAGTTAGTGCTTTCAAAAAAACAGTGAAAGATTTTCCCAATACTACGATAGTTTCAAAAATGCATTTTGATTTTGTAAAACAAAAAAATGATGTTGTTTATTGCAGTTATGGAAAGCGAAAAATGAAATTGGATGTTTTTTTTGATGTGAATGCAAAGAAAAAACAAACTGCAGTTATTATTATCCACGGTGGAGGCTGGCGTTCCGGAAACAGACAGCAGCACCATCCGATGGCTCAAAAGCTTGCAAGTTTAGGCTATGTGTGTTTTACTCCCGAATACCGTCTTTCGACTGAAGCACTTTTTCCAGCAGCCATTTATGATTTAAAAGCAGCTATTCGCTGGGTTCGGGAAAATGCCAATCAGTACAATATTGATCCAAACAAAATAGTTGCTCTTGGATTTTCGGCAGGAGGCGAATTGGCTGCTTTTATGGCTACAACCGGAAATATGCCTCTTTTTGAAGGTGCTGTAACCAATTCTGATTCGTTATCACAAGTAAATGCTGTTGTCGATATCGACGGAACTTTGTCTTTTGTTCATTCAGAATCAAGTGAAGGTGATGACAGCAAGAAAATATCGGCTGGTACCTATTGGTTTGGATATTCGAAAAAAGAAAATCCTAAACTTTGGGAAACGGCTTCTCCGTTGAGTTATGTAAGTGCTGCTACACCGCCAACATTGTTTATTAACAGTTCGGTTGCTAGAATGCATGCTGGGCGTGATGATTACAGAAAGGTTTTGAATGAAAATGGTATTTATTCAGAAGTTCATGAATTTGAGAATTCGCCACATTCTTTTTGTCTTTTTAATCCTTGGTTTGATCCAACAATTCAATATATAGACAGTTTTTTGACTAAAGTCTTTACCAAGTTTTAAATAATGCAACTTAAGGGTTCATGATGAGAGGGATATAAGATTCTTTGTCAGTTCGCTATCGCTCGTAAGAAGCGAAAAGCGGGACGATATTTACTGAAAATGCCACCCGAGCGATTGAACAGGCGAAGCAAATCTTTCTGCTCCAAAATTAATGATCGAGTTCAGATTACGAGATGATAAAATAAGTGTATAAAAAAAGACAGCCCTTTCAAGCTGTCTTTGAAATATATATAAACTAATAAAATAAATTAAGCAGTTCTTAATGCTGTAATTTTATTTAAAATGGTGTTGAATGTTTCACTTGGACGCATGGCACTGCTCACTAATTCTGGATTTGGCTGATAATAACCGCCAATGTTTTGCGCTTTTCCCTGCGCTCCAATTAATTCACTGTTGATTTTTGCTTCATTAGCTTCAAATTCAGCTGCAATAGGAGTGAAGATTGCTTTCAATTCAGCATCTTTTGTTTGAGCAGCCAAAGCCTGAGCCCAATAAAAAGCTAAATAAAAGTGAGAACCTCTATTGTCAATTTGTCCAACTTTACGAGCTGGAGATTTGTCAGTAGCCAAGAATTTATCATTAGCTTCGTCTAGTGTCTCAGATAAAACAATTGCTTTTGAATTGTTTAATGTTTGTCCTAAATGCTCTAAAGAAGCTCCTAAAGCTAAAAACTCACCAAGTGAATCCCAACGTAAGTATCCTTCTTCAATAAATTGTTCAACGTGTTTTGGAGCAGATCCTCCTGCACCTGTTTCGAATAAACCGCCACCATTCATTAACGGAACGATAGAAAGCATTTTTGCTGATGTTCCAACTTCAAGAATCGGAAACAAGTCAGTTAAATAATCACGCAGTACGTTTCCTGTTACAGAAATAGTATCTAAACCTTTGATGATTCTTTCTAAAGTAAATTCAGTCGCAGCAATTGGATTAAGAATACGAATGTCTAAAGCTGATGTATCGTAATCTTTTAAATATTTTTGAACCTTAACGATTAATTCTCTGTCGTGAGCTCTGTTTTCGTCTAACCAAAATACAGCTGGAGTGTTAGATAAGCGGGCTCTGTTTACTGCCAGTTTAACCCAGTCCTGAATTGGAGCATCTTTGGCCTGACACATTCTGAAAATGTCATTAGCTTCAGCAGTTTGTTCCATTAAAATGTTTCCGTTTTGGTCAACTACACGAACAGCTCCGTCAGCTTTTATTTGGAAAGTTTTGTCATGAGATCCGTATTCTTCTGCTTTTTGAGCCATCAAACCTACGTTTGGCACGCTTCCCATTGTAGTTGGATCAAAAGCTCCGTGTTTTTTACAAAAATCGATAGTAGCAGTATAAATTCCAGCATAACAACGGTCTGGGATAACTGCTAAAGTATCTTGTGCTTTTCCTTCTTTATTCCACATTTGTCCAGAGGTACGAATCATAGCCGGCATAGAAGCATCTACAATTACATCTGATGGCACGTGCAGGTTAGTAATTCCTTTTTCAGAATTTACCATTGCCAATGCTGGTCCATTTTCTATAGCTTGGCTGATTGCTGCTTCTACTTCAGCTTGTTCTGGTCTTCCTGCAATTTTTGCATATACATCACCTAAACCATTTCTGGTGTCGACACCAATTTCAGCAAATAAAGCAGCATATTTTTCAAAAACTGCAGCGAAATAAACTTCTACAATTGCGCCAAAAATAATTGGATCTGAAACTTTCATCATCGTAGCTTTCAAGTGAACTGAAAGCAATATGTTTTGTTCTTTCGCTTCTTTGATTGTTTTAGAAACAAAACTTTTCAAAGCATTCACGTTCAATACTGAACTGTCAATGATTTCACCAGCTTTTAACGGAGTGCTTGCTTTTAAAACAGTAGTTGAACCGTCTTTAGCAACAAATTCTATTTTTACATCATTTGCCTCAGCAACAGTAACTGATTTTTCACTTCCGTAAAAATCACCGCTTTCCATCGAAGCTACTTTGGTTTTTGAATCAGATGACCAAGCTCCCATAGAGTGAGGATTGGCTTTTGCAAAATTCTTGACAGCTCTTGGCGCTCTACGGTCAGAATTTCCTTCACGTAAAACTGGATTTACAGCTGATCCTAAAATTTTAGAATATTTTGCTTTAATTTCTTTTTCAGCATCGTTTTGAGGATCTTCAGGGAAATTCGGCACTGCATAACCGTGAGACTGCAATTCAGCAATAGCCGTTTTTAATTGTGGTACCGATGCAGAAACATTTGGTAATTTTATAATGTTGGCTTCAGGTGCAGTTGCTAATTTTCCAAGTTCAGATAATGCATCAATTGTTTTTTGATCTTCTTTTAAAAATTCAGGAAAGTTTGATAAAATTCTTCCTGCAAGAGAAATGTCTCTTGTTTCTATTTCAATATCAGAAGTAGCAGTAAATGCTTGAACGATTGGTAAAAAAGAGTAGGTTGCCAATAAAGGAGCCTCATCTGTCAGTGTGTAAAAAATCTTAGCTTTTGATGTCATTTTTTTATTTTTTTGATCTAAATCATAAAGTTTATAAACAGACCTTATGGACAATTATAACGATTGAGATAAGGCGGGCAAAGATATGAAATGAAGTTGTAATAGTGTTTTAAATTTAATATAAAAAAATAATATTAAAAGGGTATTCTGTGATATTCCTAATTTGCTATTTTTAGTACCTTTTGATTTCTGAATTGTGATTTTTAACCCTTAAAAATTATCAAAAAAAAGTCCCAATCTCGATTTTCATCGGTTGGGACTTTTTTATCATTAAAGAAATAGAGTAAACTATCTTCTTTTATCTCTAATTTTAGCTTTTTTACCAGTAAGTTCTCTGAAGTAGAAAATTCTAGCTCTACGTACAGCACCTTTCTTGTTGATTTCAATTTTTTGCAAAGCTGGCAAGTTAACTGGGAAGATACGCTCAACTCCAATTGCTCCTGACATTTTACGGATTGTAAAAGTTTCAGTGTTTCCAGATCCTCTTCTTTGAATAACAACACCTTTAAAAAACTGTGTTCTTGTTTTTTCACCCTCTTTAATTTCGTAGTAAACTGTGATTGTGTCTCCAGCTCCAAATACAGGGAAATCTTTTCTTGTTACGAATTCGTCTTGAACGAATTTCAATAAATCTGCCATTTTATTTTTATTTTATGGTTTTAAAAGAGCAACATTCACGGTTTTCGCCAGAGGTTGGTCTAATGAGGGTGCAAATGTAAAAAATAATTATGAATTGTGAATTATAAATTTTAAATTATTTAATTGCTGGTTTATTTGAAAAAAGCCGTTATTATTAAGGGCTATTTTTTTGATTTGTAATGCTATAATAATTAAGGAATCATTTTTGCTTGTTTTACCTTTTGCATGGTTTCTGCGATTTTTTCGTCTGTTTTTGATTTAATATCACTGTATTTGTTTATGCCTAATGACGAAGTCAGTGTTTTGTCTCTTTTATCAAATAGTTTGTTAATTTCTTTATCGCGATTTTCTTTTGATAAATTTTTTTCGTCCAAACCAAACAATTCTAATACTAATGCACTGTTGGCATTTTCGAAGGAGGTTTTTTCATCTGCACTTAGTGCAATACCGTAAGTTTTGTTGAGTTCATTCAATAAGGATTTTTTATTTATTCCTTGAGCAAAAGAAATGGCTGAAATGAAAAAAGCAGCTGTTAAAGTTACTTTGAAGATTAATTCTTTCATGATTTTATACTTTTAAAAGTTATATAAGAAGTGAACTAATTCTTATTTGAAAGTATAAATATATGAAAATTAATCGTTTAACAAGTCAGGTCTTCTGTTCTTTGTGTGTTCATAGGCGGTGTCTTCTCTCCATTTGTCAATTTTGGCAAAATGACCGCTCAAGAGCACATCGGGAACTTTCCAGCCTTTATAATCGGCTGGTCGGGTGTAGATAGGACCTGAAAGCAAGCCGTCTTGAAAACTGTCAGTCAAGGCCGAGGTTTCATCACTTAATACTCCAGGAATTAGTCGGATTAAAGCATCAGATAATACAAGGGCACCCAATTCGCCTCCTGATAAAACGTAATCACCTATTGAGATTTCTTTGGTTATAAAATGGTCGCGAACACGCTGGTCAACTCCTTTATAATGGCCGCACAAAATAATAATATTCTTGTACATTGACATGGTGTTTGCCATTTTTTGGTTTAGTGTTTCACCATCAGGAGACATATAAATAATTTCGTCGTATGATCTTTCGCTTTTCAAATGAGTAATGCAGGCATCTATTGGCTGAACAGTCATAACCATTCCGGCACCGCCGCCAAAAGGATAATCGTCAACGCTTTTTTGCTTGTTGGTCGTATAATCTCTTAAATTATGAAAATGAACTTCTACGATTCCTTTGTCTATGGCGCGTTTCATAATTGAAGCTTCAAATGGACTTCTCAATAATTCAGGTAATACGGTTATGATGTCGATTCTCATGTTGCTTTTTTAAGAACGGCAAAGGTACAAATTTTTTAACCGCAAAGTCCGCAAAGAATTACGCTATGGACGCAAAGCTTAGCGGACTTTGCGTAATTCTTTGCGGACTTTGCGTTTTTTTCAACTAAAACTCCATTCCTTATAGCTTAACTCTTTTTCTATTTTTTCTTCTATTTTTTCAGATAATTTCTGGTTGAAATCAATTCCTGTAATTTGTTCAATCTCATCAATAGTCGTGGCAAATGTATAGAGCGGCAAATCTGATTTTTCATTAGGAACCAAAAACGAAATCATATTCAAACCGTCATTTTCAACCCGAACCACGATTTTGAAAAAATAATGAGGTACCGAAACTTCCTCATCGCCAATCTTCAATAATTTGTCATGCAAAATACTTCCGGTCACTATAAAGAGAGCCGTGTATTTATCGGTCCAATATCTGACTTTTTGTTCCAGCCGATTCCATATTCCAGCATTAAAAGCTCTGTTTTGAGGTGCAACATTCTAAGTATAAAAGGTTTCTGAATAAGCTTCTTCCGAAAATTTCATATCTGCTACTGGAAAGAGGTGTCCTTTGTCGTACCCTGTGTCTTTGTAGTTTTCCAATGAGCCAATTCGGTATCTACAAGTGGGTCTTGTTTAAAATAAGGGTGCTCGTAATGATGCTGATACCGGGATTGCGCTGTTAAATAATAAGCCGTCCATTCAGCTTGTTCGTGTTCTTCAGAATAGGATAGAAAGAAATGCTTATGCCTGATGATACTCATAAATGAGTGTTCTTTTATGGGGTTGGGGATTAAACGCCAAATTGTTTCAAGTGATGATCAATGTGTTTCCACATCAATTTGTTCCAATCTTTATAGGTCATTCTTCCCCAAAAAGGATGATCCATTACTGTAATGGGTACAGGTTTTTCAGTAAAACGACCAAAGTTTTTTATCAATTCGGTTTTTACTTGATCAAAATCATACTTTGCTGTAAAAATAAACTCTTTGGCAGTTGGACTGTTTTTTTTAAATCCAAAATTAAAGATATTCTTTTTTGACATTTTGCCCAAAAGTCTAGAAATAAAATTTACTTTTATATCCTTTTCGCCAAATGCAACAATAATAGTTTCATTGGCGTGTTTAAGCATTTGATCCACTGACATCTTTCCCCACAATGGCTTACTATCTGGTTCAAGAATACTGATTCTATCTATAATAGATTGATTGTCAATTTTGTCGAATATAGAACTCATGTTTTAAGTTTAAACTAATTAGGACAAATATATATTTTTTTTGTATGAATAGTATTAAATATTTAAAATTTTTAGTACTATTTGTGATAATAAAACAGAGAACAGTTTTTTTGTTATATTTACAATTTAATGTTAAAAAAATATTAACTATGCAGATTTCAGCTAGATTACTCTTTATCAGTTCGTTGTGTTTTGTTTTTTCACTGCAGGCTCAAAATAATGATATAAAAATGAAAAACCCACTATTGCAAAAAAGTGTTTTACAGTATCAAGCACCTGATTTTAGTGCTATTAAAGACGAAGATTTTAAACCTGCTTTTGATTACGGTTTGAAAATTAATGTCCAAGAGATTGAAGCTATTGCCAACAATCCTGCAAAACCAACTTTTCAAAATACCGTTTTGGCATTAGAAATAAGTGGAGAAGTTTTGAACAGAGCAATTGGTATTTTTTATAATCTGACAGGTTCTAATACTAATCCAACATTACAAGCTATTGAGGCAGAATATGCTCCAGTTTTTTCAGGTCACACAGACAAAATTTATTTGAACAGTAAATTGTACAATCGTTTCAAAGCAATCGATTTGAATAAATTGAAAGGGGAGGACAAAAAATTGACACAATACTATTTGCAGCAATTTGAATTGAATGGAGCTAATTTATCTGACGTAAATAAAGAAAAATTGAAAAAAATCAATGAAGAGTTAGCGAGTTTGAGTACTCTTTATGGAAATAAATTATTGCTGGCTCGAAAAAATGGAGCCGTTTTATTTGACAATGTTACCGATTTAGACGGATTGAGTGTGGCCGAAATTGAAGCAGCCAAGCAAAAAGCTAAAGAAGCAGGACATGATGATAAATATTTGATCGGATTATTGAATACTACCCAACAGCCTTTGCTGGTTAGTTTAAAAAACCGGGCTGCAAGAGAAAAAATATACAAAGCATCTTGGTATCGTGCTGAAAAAAATGATGAAGGCGATACGCGTGAGGTACTGGAGAAAACCGCTAGACTGCGTTTGCAAAAAGCCAATTTGATGGGCAAGAAAAGTTTTGCAGAATGGAAACTACAAGATCAAATGGCACAAACACCGGCACCAGCGATGGAATTGTTAGCTAAAATTGCAGCTCCAGCAGTTGCCAAAGCCAAAGTGGAAGCTAAAGAAATACAGGATTTAATAGATGCTCAAAATGGCGGTTTCAAATTGGAAGCTTGGGACTGGAACTTCTATGCAGAGCAAGTTCGTAAAGCTAAATATGATTTGGATGAAAGTCAGATTAAACCTTATTTTGAATTGACCAGTGTACTGGAAAATGGAGTGTTTTATGCCGCAAAACAAATGTATGGCATCAGTTTCAAGGAACGAAAAGATTTGCCTGTGTACAATACTGATGTAAAAGTGTATGAAGTTTTTGATGATAAAGGAACATCAATCGCTATTTATTATTTAGATTTTTATACCCGTGACAATAAAAATGGAGGGGCCTGGATGAGTAATTTAGTGAGCCAGTCACATTATTTAAAGCAAAAACCTGTAATTGTAAACGTTTACAATTTTTCAAAACCAGTTGGCGGTAACCCCTCTTTAATTAGTTTTGATGATGTAACTACTATGTTCCATGAATTTGGGCATACATTGCACGGATTGTTTGCTGACCAAGAATATGTATCGTTGTCCGGAACTTCGGTGCCGAGAGATTATGTAGAGTTTCCATCTCAAATTAATGAGCATGCAGCGTTAGATCCAGCAGTTCTAAAAAACTATGCTATTCATTACCAAACCAAACAGCCTATTCCACAAGAGTTAATCGATAAAATTAAGAAAGCTGAAACCTTCAATAAAGGCTATGATGTGACCGAAATTTTGGCAGCATCAACCCTTGACATGGCTTGGCACAGCGTCGAAAAAGAATCTGATTTTAAACCAACGTTGGTTTTCGAGAAAGAAGCTTTAGAGAAATATGGTTTATTGGTAAACGAAGTGCCTACACGCTATCATAGCCCTTATTTTGCGCACATTTGGGGAGGCGGTTATTCTGCGGGTTATTATGCGTACACTTGGTCTAAAACTTTAGACTATAATGCATTTGACTGGATGCAGGCCAATGGCGGTATGACAAGAGCCAACTGTGAGCGTTTCAAAAAATACATTTTATCTGTCGGTAACAGTGTGGATTTAAATAAGGCGTTCAAAGATTTTATCGGTCATGATATGAAAACCGAACCATATTTAAAAAATGCGGGACTATCAGCAGAGTAATTAATAAAATTAAACATATAAAATGGCATTCGAAAGGATGTCATTTTTTTTGGAGCTGTTTCCTGCTATCCGTTGCAATCTTTTTTTCGGCAAAAAAAGCCTCAAAAAAGGATTTACACTACTATCAGGGCTAGGCATTAGTGGAATTATGGATTCTAAATACGATTTTAGTTTTTAAAAGAGCTGTAAGGTGAATTTTAATATATTTACAAACTAGGAATTTTGGAATAATAGCGCAAAGCGATTAGTTAGCTGAAATGCAGGCAAAATATCGTCAAAAATCATGATTGATAAAAAACTTTTAGAATTGCGACGCATTTCCCGAAAACACGGTAAATATGTTATGAATAAACTTTTTGATGATTATCTGGCTGGACCAATCTCAAAAAAAGTTATTCTATCCTGTACATTTTGCGGAGCAGAATCTAATATTACAAAAGAGCATATTTTACCAAAATGGGTATTCGAAAGTAATTCAAAACATTCGTTTAAATCAGATGTCAATGAACTTGATCAACCATATATTAAAGCTACAATTCCTTTATGCGGAAAATGCAATTCGGATTTATTTAATTCCGTAGAAAGAGAAGTCCAAAAAATACTAAGAGAAGTCGATTTAAAGAGACGCTACTATAGTCCAGAAGAATGGGAACTCATAATACGCTGGCTTGAAATAATAGATTTTAAATTTCAAGTTTGGGATATTTCTACAAAATTTAAAGCACACAAAAAAGCTGGGTATTTAGCTGCTTTGGCAGATATATCGATAGCCTTTATGCGCAACGCTTCAATAAGAAAGGTAACTTCAAAAGCCAGATCTTCATTAAAGAGAATATCTGTAAAGGATAAAAGTCAAAAACATAAATGTTTAATCGTTGGTAAAACAAAAATTAAAACGTTTCACTATTTTCACACTTCCGGTGAATTTATTTATTTAGAAGTTCCAACTTATAATAAAGGTTTCTTTTATTTTTACGAAAGAGAATTTAAAAATGATAGCGCCACAAAAAGAGAAGCTATGAAGATAATTAAATTTGCGTACAATCTATAAATGCACTTCAGCTAACAGGTACTGCAACGGATTTGGACAATTGGCTTAATGGAAAGTTGGTTTTGTATTTGAAATAGTAGTAATTTGTCGAAAAATTAAGCTTCCTTAATCTGCATATAGCCAAGTTGTAAGGCTTTTAAATCCCTAAATACATTGCTAAATTCCAATAAAAAACCATGAAACACCTATTCTACATACTTACATTACTGCTTTTTAATCAATTGTATTCACAGAAAATTTCTGTACAGACATTGTATAAAAGTATTCCGCCCCAAGAGTTTTCATTAGAAAAAAATGACTTTGTTTTTGATTTAGAAAAAGGTACTCTGAATAAAAAAAACAATGAGGATAATGTAGAAAACAAATATTACATAGAGTTTAAAAAAGAATTCTATGATGAAAACAACAATTTTTATTTTGTAGAATATAAAACTGATTTTAAAAAGAATGCTCAGAATTCAGTTGACAAATCAGAGATGGGTCTTTTTACAATTATGTATGATAAAAAAGACGGAACAGTTTTGACAGTAATTTTAAACTTTTTAAACGCTGACGGTGCTGCTTTATATTTAACAGAAAAAGGAGAAGAATCTCCAAAAGTCAAGTCTCTTTTTGAATAAATCCAATCATTGTGGGATTAGTACGAAGTCTTGAAAAATCCCTCTGAAGTTTACAATTATCCCATTTGAACGAGGCTGTTTTTTAAAATCATAAATTAAAGTTATTTTTACAACACACGTTTTTCCTGTAGTAAAAATCAGTTATATTTACTTTCGAGTTTTAAAGTAATCAGTCAGTTAGCAATTTCGGTCGATTGACAATAATATTAAAAATTTATAAGATGAAAAAATCAGTAATGTTGCTTTTTTTGGTATGTTGTAATGTCGCTTTTTCGCAAATCGGGAAACTGTATTTGAAAGGTTCAAAAATTATAATCGGAAAAGAAAATACTTATGTTTATGAACCGCCAAAAGGTGTTGAAATTCCAAAAGATGCCAAAGTTAGAGTTGTGTATAATAATAATTTTGATTTTAGCGGCGGTGGTGCTTTATTGATAAAAAAAACAAATAGTTATGAGTTTGCTCTTCAAGTTCCTGATTCGATTAAATATTTTATTGCAGCTATCGTAGATGGAAATAAAGTAATTGATAACAATAAGAATACAGGATATGATGTATTTTTAAACAATTCAAAACCAGCCGATATGGGGAAATGCTTGGCAGGGAGAATTGAACTTTTAAACTATGCAAACAATTCGTTGTCTTCAAAACTGAATTTAAAACTAGATTCCAGTCCAGCTGGCATATTATCAGAGTACAATAAAATGTTCACAAAATATCCCAAAATGAAAGAGGATAAAAGCTATGAAAATTATTTATATTTAAAGGAATCTTCTAATAAAGAATTAGCGAAAACAGAAATGCTGGCTTTTGCCAAAAAATGCGAAAAAAAGAATTCAGAAGACTACCAGATAATTGCAGCTAGACTTTACGGTCGTCTTAAAATGACTGATGAAAAGAAGCAGCTGGAAGACCAAATAAAAGTAAAATATCCAACAGGAAATTTTGAATCAAGTAATTTCTTTTTTGATTTTGCAAACCACCCCGATAAAACAGAAGCCTATATTTTGGAACGCTTAAATCTTTATACAGCTACATTCAGTAATATCCCTGTATCGTTTAAAGATTATTTCTATACTAGTTTATTGAAAATATATGCAGATAATAAAGATTTTCAAAAATTGGATAAATATGAAAAATTATTATCCAACAGAAACAATGCAGCTTCTTTTTATAATGATTATGCTTGGAATTTATCTGGGCAAGACTTAGTTACGCCTGCAAAGGATATTGATTTTATCGAAAAAATTTCAAAAAGGTCATTGGATATATTAGCTGATTTGCAAAAACAAGCTGCTTTTCCAGATGATTTTAATGGATATTACAACATGTATGGAGATACTTATGCGTTGATACTTTACAAGCTGAATCGATTTGAAGAGGCTTTTAAATATCAGTACAGGGTTTATCAGCAGGGAGGTTTAGATACCGGTGGAAAAGAGCGTTATGCTGCTTACACAGAAAAAGTAAAAGGGTTAGAACCTGCCAAAAAGTTTATTGAAGAAGAGCTCTCAAAAGGAACAGATTCCAGAGTATTGCTTACTCAATTAGAGGCAATCTATGGAAAACTGAATTTGCCTTTGGATTCCTTTAAAGCTATTAAAGCAAAATCTATTGAAGCGGCTAATGCAAACGCAAAAGCTGATATAGTGAAGAAATACGGAAGCACTGATGCTATTAATTTTAGTTTAAAAAACTTAGAAGGAAAGGTAGTTAATCTATCAGACTTAAAAGGTAAAGTAGTGGTTCTTGATTTTTGGGCTACTTGGTGTGGTCCTTGTAAAGCCTCATTTCCGGCCATGCAGGAATTAGTGACTAAATACAAAGATAAGAATGTAGAATTTCTATTTGTTAACACGTGGGAAAGAGGCAAAGAAAATGAGACTACAGAAAAAGTTTCCAAGTTTATCACTGATAAGAAATACAGTTTTAATGTGGTTTTTGATTATGATGATGCAATTACTTCAAAATATAAAATTGAGGGAATTCCAACTAAAATTGTAATTGACAAAAAGGGTAGTGTAATCGCATTTGGGTCTTCAGAGCAAGATTTAATGCATCTGATTGATGAGCAGTTAAGTCTGTAGTTTTAAAGGATTACGGTTTTGGCTTAACAGTTTTAATTTTTACAGAATAACTCATAGACTGCAATTCTAAACAATATTAAAATCATTTAATTGCAGCCTATGAGTTATTTTTGCATAGAAAGCATAGTAACAGGCAGGGTTATTAAAATATATTTTAAACGAAAAAATAAAAATACGATGCAGAGTTTTGGAGCAAGCAAAGAATTTATAAAAGACGATGAATTCGAGTGGGAAGTGGTTGGCGAAGGCATAAAACGCAAAATAATGGGGTATGATGATACCATTATGATGGTGAATGTTCTTTTTGAAAAAGGAGCTGTTGGAACATTGCATGAACATTACCATTCGCAGGTTACTAATGTTGCCAAAGGTGTATTTGAAGTTACAATCAATAATGTAACAAAAGTGATGGCAGCAGGTGATTGTTTTTACATTCCACCTCATGTGATTCACGGCGTGCTTTGTCTCGAAGATGGTTTGCTGGTTGATGTTTTTAGCCCTATCCGGGAAGATTTTATGCAGAAAAAGGCATATTAACAGAGAATTCTGAAAATGGCAGCAGCTGCAAATCGTCAGCTCTAATTATTTTTGTAAATTTGCACCTCAATAAAAAATAAACAACATGGAAAACGGAATATACGCTAAATTCAATACCGCAAAAGGATCGATTTTAGTAAAATTAACACACGATTTAACTCCAGGAACTGTAGGTAACTTTGTAGCCCTTGCAGAAGGAAATATGGAAAACAAAATAAAACCTCAAGGACAAAAATTCTATGATGGTTTGAATTTTCACAGAGTAATTCCTGATTTTATGATTCAAGGAGGCTGTCCAAAAGGAACTGGTACAGGAGATCCAGGTTATAAATTTGATGATGAGTTTCATCCATCTTTGAAACACGACAAACCGGGAGTTTTGGCTATGGCTAATTCAGGACCAGGTTCTAATGGTTCTCAATTTTACATTACACACGTTCCAACAAGCTGGCTGGATAACAAACACACTGTTTTTGGTCACGTAATCGAAGGGCAAGATGTGGTTGATGCTGTTGCTCAAGGGGATTCATTAGATACATTAGAAATTATCAGAGTAGGAGAAGAAGCTCAAAAATGGAATGCTATTGAAGCTTTCATTGGTTTAAAAGGAGCTCGTTTGAAAAAAGAAGCAGCTTTGAAAGCAGAATCTGAAGCAAAAATGGAAACATTAGCTGCTGGTTTTGAAAAAACAGAAAGCGGTTTGCGTTACCAATTCATCCAAAGAGGTTCTGGTAAAAAAGCGGAAAGCGGAAAAACTGTTGCTGTTCATTATGAAGGTTCATTAGAGAGCGGTAAAGTTTTTGATTCTTCTTACCCAAGAAAAAAACCAATTGAATTTAGATTAGGTCAAGGTCAGGTAATTGAAGGCTGGGACGAAGGTATTGCTTTACTTCAAGTTGGAGATAAAGCTCGTTTTGTAATCCCATCTGATTTAGGATACGGACCAGCAGGCGCAGGCGGAGTTATTCCTCCAAATGCTATCTTGATTTTCGACGTTGAATTGATGGACGTTAAATAGTAAACAGTGATCAGTGATTATTGAAATAAATTAGGAAATCCCAAAACGGTAAAACGTTTTGGGATTTTTTTTGTTTTTAACTTAGTATCTTAGACATTTAGAACCTTAGTAACTTAAAAAATAAATGGATTTAACTTGGTCAGAATTTGAAAGGGTAGAAATGCGGGTAGGAACAATACTCGAAGTCAATGATTTTCCCGAAGCTAGAAAACCTGCTTTTCAGCTCACAATTGATTTTGGAACTGCTATCGGAATCCGAAAAACATCGGCACAAATCACTAAAAGATATACCAAAGAGGTTTTGACAGGAAGACAAATCGTCGCTGTTGTTAATTTTCCAAAAAAGCAAATTGGAAAGTTCATGAGTGAATGCTTAGTGCTTGGAGCAGTAGGGGATGAAGGTGATGTGATTCTATTAGCTCCCGATTTCAAAATTGTAAATGGGCTACGGATTGGGTAGCTGTATATAAAATAGGACTACCCTTTTATCGCGCAACATAGTTTAGTTATTTTACTTCTCAATCGGTAAATCACTCGAACCCCATTCTGTCCAAGAACCGTCATAAACGGCTTTTGGATTGTCCGAAATTAATTCACTGGCCAATAAAACAATGCAGGCGGTAATTCCGGAGCCGCAGGTAAACAATAAAGGCTGGTCGTTCAGTTTAAGGATTTCTTTTAATTCTTCTGCCGGTTTGAATTTGCCGTCTTGCTGCAGTTCGGTGTAAGGAACATTAATAGAACCGGGAATATGTCCGCTTCTCAATCCTGCTCTAGGTTCTTCGTTAGCTGCGTAAAATCGGTCAGCGGATCTGGCATCCATAAGAACTGCTTCTTTGGTTGAAATGTTTTCTAAAATCTGTTCTTTGTTTTTTATTAATTCGGGCTGATATTTGGCCTCAAAATCTCCTTTTAGAAAAGTTGCAGGTTGCTGTTTTTCCGTTGAAAATCCTTCTTTAATCCATTCCGGAAGTCCACCATCCAACACGAAAACATTAGAATGTCCCATCGCTTTGAACATCCACCAAGCTCTCGGACTGGAATAGATTCCCAAAGTATCATAAACTACAATTGTACTGTTTTTACTGATTCCTAATTTTTGGCTTTCGGCAGTAAATTGTGCTGCAGAAGGAAAAGTGTTTGGCAATGGATTGCTGGTGTCGCTAAAATTATTTTTGATGTCAAATATACGAGCGCCTTTTATTTGCAAATTGGGATTTTGATTTTCTAAATTAGATTGATTTTGTTCTAATCGCGCTTCGAGGATAATTAGATTTGAATCATTTAAATGTTCTTGTAACCAAGCTGCGGAAACTATAGGATTTGCCATTTTTAGCGGTTTATTTTTGTAATTAATTGTTGTAAAAATGTCTGCCCTTCTTCCCAATACCCCAAATTTGAATCGGAGTTGATGTGTCCTTGTTGACCAATATTTACAAAATCACTTCCCCAAGAGTTGGCCAATTCTTTGGCTCTTTCCAGCGAAATGTAAGTGTCGTTTTCTGTTCCTACTACAATTGTTGGAAACGGGACAGGCTGTGTTGGAATTGGTGAAAAATGTCTTAAAAAATCAGGAGTGTGTTCTGGCGAATTTACATCAGCAGGGGCAACCAGCAAGGCACCGATGATATTTGGATTATTATTTTTGGAAACCCAATGCATGACCAGCGAAACGGCAAGGCTATGAGCGACTAAAATTGTTGGTTCATTAATTTGCTGGATGTTTTCATCAAGTCGGGTAAGCCATTCATGAAGCTGTGGTGCATCCCAATTGTCTTGTATGACTTTGGTAGAATTGGTGAATTTTTGCAACCAAAAGTTTTGCCAGTGTTTTTCGCCGGAATCTCCAAGTCCTGGTATAATTAATAAGTGCGGGGTCATTTCTACGTTATTTTGATGGTATAAAAATACAGAATTTTTTATACGTTTTTAGTAATGGTTCTCATGAAAATTAAAGTTGTAGCATAGCCCCGATGGAAATGGCATCCTTTTTATAAAGTAATTTTTCTTTACTTTATAAAAAGATATAATGGACAGCGGGACTGAACTTGATGAAATGCAGCATAGTTTTGCTCCAAAAAAAAATCCATCGGTCGAAAGGCTGATGGATTTTCTATATTTAAAAGGATTGCTAAAAATTATGCATCCAAATCTACTTTAGTTCTGCTGGCAATTTCTTTGTAAGTACCGTTTACTAATTTTTCACGAATCGCTTCGAAAGCAGTAAGTGTTAGAGCAATATCTTCCAATGTATGTGAAGCAGTAGGTATAACGCGCAATAAAATCATTCCTTTTGGTATAACCGGATAAATTACTATCGAAAGGAAAATACCGTAATTTTCTCTTAAGTCATTCACCATCACCATCGCTTCCGGCACGCTTCCTTCAAGATAAACCGGCGTAACACAAGTATTGGTGTCGCCAATATTAAATCCTTTGCTTCTCAAACCGTTTTGCAAAGTATTTACATTTTCCCATAATTTGCCTTTCAATCCTGGGTTATCACGTAACAATTGTAAACGTTTCAAAGAACCGATAGTTTGGATCATCGGTAATGCTTTGGCAAACATTTGAGAACGCAAGTTGTATTTTAAGTAATCGATAATGTCTTTATCTGCTGCTATAAAAGCTCCAATATTAGCCATTGATTTGGCAAACGTAGAGAAATAAACATCAATTCCGTCTTGACAGTTTTGCTCTTCACCAGCTCCGGCACCTGTTTTTCCAAGTGTTCCAAAACCGTGCGCATCATCTACAAGCAAACGGAAATTGTATTTTTCTTTCATCGCTACAATCTCTTTCAGTTTTCCTTGCTGTCCGCGCATTCCAAAAACACCTTCAGTAATAAACAAGATACCGCCGCCAGTTGTTTTTGCCAATTTTGTAGCACGAGCAAGGTTTTTCTCCATGCTTTCGATGTCGTTGTGCTTGTACGTAAAACGTTTTCCGCTATGCAGGCGAACACCGTCAATAATACAAGCATGGGCATCCACATCGTATACAATTACGTCATTTCTGGTAACCAAAGCATCAATGGTAGATACCATTCCTTGGTAACCAAAATTCAATAAATAAGCTGATTCTTTCATTACAAAAGCAGCCAATTCATTCTCTAACTGTTCGTGATATTTAGTGTGACCGCTCATCATACGCGCACCCATTGGGGCAGCAGCACCAAATTCTAACGCTGCATCCGCATCGGCTTTACGAACTTCCGGGTGGTTTGCAAGACCCAAATAGTCATTCAAACTCCAGTTCAAAACCTCTTTTCCTTGAAATTTCATTCTCGGCCCTAAGTCTCCTTCTAATTTTGGAAATACAAAATAACCTTCTGCTTGTGAAGCCCATTTTCCTAATGGTCCTTTATTGTTTTGAATTCTTTCGAATAAATCTTTTACCATAATATATAATATCTACTGCTATTAATTTTAAGAAGTTGCAAAAATAATTATTTATAATGTATTAGCATCTTGAAAGTAAATTTATTTTTCCAAATCTAAGCAACCATCATTACTAATGAAGTCATTTTTAGAGATGTCAGATGCGGGAGTTATTTCCTGCAGTCCATTACAAGCTCTCCGTCATAAACCTTTTTTTCCATTGTTCTGGCAAGGGGTATTTGGCTACCCTTTCTTTTGGAGAGGGGCGGGGGCTGAGGAGGTCGCTCTGCCAGCTCAGGAAAAAATAGGTTTATTCCATCGAGGCTTTCCATTTCCATCAGGGCTAGGGCTGTTGTTTTCATAATAAACTTTGTATCTTTGAATATAAAACCTGTCATTTTAAAAATTCATGTCACAAACCATAAAAGAATTAAAACTCGCCGTACTTATTGATGCCGACAATGTTCCCTACAGCAATGTAAAAGGCATGATGGAAGAAATTGCCAAGTTCGGAACTCCAACAACCAAACGTATTTATGCCGATTGGACTAAGCCAAATGCTAACGGTTGGAAAAATGTTTTACTAGAGCATGCCATTACGCCCATACAGCAATACAGTTACACTGTTGGAAAAAATTCCTCCGATTCAGCTTTGATTATTGATGCTATGGATTTATTGTATTCTGGTAAATTAGACGGGTTTTGCATCGTTTCCAGTGACAGCGATTTTACCAGATTAGCAATTCGATTAAGAGAATCCGGTATGAAAGTGATAGGAATAGGTGAACAAAAAACGCCAAAACCTTTTATTAGTGCATGCGACCGGTTTATTTTTATTGAAGTTTTAGACGGTGCTATCAAAAAGACTCGTAAAACTACTAATGCTCAAACTAAATCACCAAAACAAACTACCACCACTACCATTACTGAAATTAAAAAAGCGGTCGAAAAAGAAGCTCCTAATAAAATTGACGGCGAAACCATCGAACTCATTGAAGATACTCTCGATGCTATTGGCGATGATGACGGCTGGGCTTTCCTTGGTGATGTAGGTAACCTCATTGTAAAGAAAAAACCCGAATTTGATCCTAGAAATTATGGCTTTGCCAAGCTAACTCCCATGCTCAAATCGCTAACCGATATCCTTGAAATAGACGAAAGAGATTCAGATAAAAAAGGAATCAAACATGTTTTTGTCAGATTGCGTTATACGTAGTTATTTAGTATAAAAATTAAACCATTTTGGACTGAAAATCTGCAAGGTTACGACACTTTTGTTAGCGACAAATTACACGATCTATCACTAATTAATTTGTGTAATTTGTGGTTAAAATAATTGCAGAAGCTAAATCAAAATTCACTAAAGGACATAGTTTTAACTATACCTGAGACCAATAAATTAAATCTTAATTAACTTTTAAATCATTTCATTAATGAGAAAGCAGTTATTCATTATCAGTATTACATTATTACTAATTTCCTTCTGTTTTAATTACTTCCTAAAAACGGGATTTGTCTTTTCGGCAATAATGATAATCCTTATAATTGTTGGCTTTTATAATACCATTCAGCAAAAACACGCTATTTTAAGAAACTTTCCAATTCTAGGATATTTTCGTTATTTGTTTGAAATGATTGCTCCCGAAATTCAGCAATATTTCATAGAGCGCACCACCGATGGAAAACCGTTTTCAAGAAATCAGCGTTCCTTAGTCTATCAAAGAGCCAAAAATATTGATGCAACTTCGCCATTCGGAACTCAGCTGGTTTTAAACCAATCGAGTTACGAAGGGATCAAACATTCTATGTTTCCAGCATCTGTCAATCATGAATTGCCTCGTGTTCTCGTTGGCGGTCCAGATTGTAAACAGCCGTACTCAGCTTCTTTGCTAAATATTTCGGCAATGAGTTTTGGATCTTTAAGTGAGAATGCGATAGTTGCACTCAATAAAGGAGCAGAGAAAGGTAAATTTTATCACAACACAGGAGAAGGCGGTTTGACTGAATATCATCAAAACGGCGGTGATATTACCTGGCAGATAGGAACAGGATATTTTGGATGCCGTGATGACCGCGGCGGTTTTGACGGCGGAAAATTTGCAGAAAAAGCCAATCTCCCTGAGGTAAAAATGATTGAAATAAAACTGTCGCAAGGTGCAAAACCAGGTCATGGCGGTGTTCTTCCGGCTCAAAAAAATACAGAACAAATTGCGAAAATAAGAGGTGTTCAGCCACATACAACTATTTTATCACCTCCAAGTCATAATGCTTTTTCAAATTTTAAAGAATTAATTGAATTTATTGCCCTCTTGCGTGAGTTGTCCAATGGGAAACCTATCGGATTTAAACTCTGTATCGGTGACACTTCCGACTTTGAAAATCTTTGCAGTGAAATGATTCATCAAAATTGCTATCCCGATTTCATCACAGTCGACGGAGCCGAAGGAGGAACAGGAGCTGCACCGCTTGAATTTGCCGATGGAGTAGGGATGCCTTTTGAGCCAGCACTTATTTTTGTAAACAAAACATTAGTCCGTTTAGGAATTAGAGACAAGATAAGAGTGATTTGTAGCGGTAAAATCATTTCGGGATATTCTATTCTGCGGGCTATAGCTTTGGGTGCTGATATGTGTAATTCGGCTCGTGGATTTATGTTTTCTCTGGGCTGTATTCAGGCTTTGAGATGCAATAATAACGAATGCCCGACAGGAGTTGCCACACAAAACAAAATGCTGATGAAAGGATTGGTTGTAACTGATAAATCCGAAAGAGTGTATCATTTTCATAAAAATACGCTGCACGCTGCGAACGAACTTTTGGCTGCAGCTGGAAAGAATAGTTTTAGTGAAGTTGACATTAATATCTTTATGAGAGGGGATGAGTTCACAAACTTATCAGATGGCTATTTCCCAGATAATTTAACGAATGTAAGCAGTTATTAAACAAAAAAGGAGAGCTTTTCAGGGCTCTCCAATTTTGTAGTTCTGATTTATCATTATCTAACTTATACGTTACTATAATTCGGTATAGCTGACTATTGAGATACTTTTTCTAATACTTAAATATTTGTGATATTATATCTCAAGTAATTAATCAAAACCACATCCAAATTTACAACTTATTTATTTTAAAATATTGAAAATAAGTGTTTTAACTATATTTTAACGTGTCGGAGTTTTTCTGACTTTATTAGTCATAAGAATAATATTAAAATATTTTTTAAATCAATACTTTTACTACTATTTTATCCAGATCGTTTTCGCTGATCATAGGAGCATGAACATCTTCCGGGAAAAAGATAACAAACTGATTGGTCAGTAGTTCAAAATAAGTATCAGGTTCGTCGTTAAAAAAACGGACGTCTTTTTCAGTATTGTAATCTCCGTTTGGAGAGATGCATTTCGCTCTTGGTTTCCACAAAAAGCCCTCACGCCCGCTGATGCAAAACTGGATGTCAATATTTTTGTCATGACATTCAAATGTTTCCAGACTTTTCGCTTTGCTTTTTCCTTCTCCTTTGTAGGCAAACATTTTCACACCTGCTTCTTCATTGATTAAGCCGTCTAAAGCTTCTTTGTCACTTTGCTTTAAATAATCAAAAGCCGTTTTAAATGACGGATGCACCGCTTCGTATTGGGCTGAATTTTCTATAAAATCTATAATCATAATTTCTGTTGGATTGAATTAATTGAATGTAAAAATAATGCAGAATTCAGACTTATACAAATAGGTTTTCTTTCATTAGTAAATTACAAACCGTATTTTTGACTTCTCATTTTAATATTGCCGATATGAAAATCGTTTTTGCTACCAATAACAAAAATAAAATCAAAGAAATACAAAGCATGCTCCCTCTAAGTATTGAGATTATCAGTTTAGAAAGTATCGGCTGTCATGAAGATATTCCCGAAACTGCCGATACTATCGAAGGGAATGCTGTAATGAAAGCCAATTATGTAACCCAAAAATATGGTTATGACTGTTTCGCCGATGATACTGGACTTGAAGTAGAAGCTTTAAATGGAGAGCCTGGCGTTTTCTCGGCACGATATGCTGGTGAGCAAAAATCGGCTGAAGATAATATGGATAAACTGCTTCTGAATTTAGAAAATGAAGCTAATAGAAATGCTCAATTTAAAACTGTTATTACTTTAAATTTAAATGGTGAACAGCATCTTTTTACCGGTATTGCCCGCGGTGTAATCATTTTGGAAAAAATTGGAGATCAGGGTTTTGGCTATGATCCTATTTTTAAGCCTGAAGGTTTTCAAGAAACTTTTGCACAGCTTTCGTTAGAAACCAAAAATGCTATAAGTCATCGTGGCAAAGCAACGCAGGAGCTAATTGCTTTTTTGAATAAAAGTTCAAGTTAAGCTTAACTATATCTTAAGTAATTTTTAACCAAATGATAGTTACAATAAAATATAGTACATTTGAAACACGTTATACCTTCTCACTCAAATAATTCAGTATGCTCAATATTAAAAAAGTATTTTTAGTCTCTCTTTTTTTATTTCCAATAGTTCAGTATGGTCAGCATACCGACGAGATAAATTCTAACAGGCCTGGAGAATCTATGTCGGCTTTTGCTGTCGGAAAAACAGTCATGCAGGTAGAAACTGGCGTGTTTGGTATTAAAGAAAATCACAGCCTGTCAAGATATGATGCCTATGGTTTCGGAATGGATTTGGAATTTAGGTATGGAGCATTTCTTGAAAATTTAGAATTTATTGCTGATGCTCAATATGTAATCGAAACTTTTGATTATCCTATGAATATTGTGGATAAATCTGATTTTAAACAATCGGTTTTAGGAGCCAAATATTTACTGTATGATCCCAATAAAGGCTATAAAAGAGAAGTGAATATACATAGTTGGAAAGCCAATCATAAATTCAATTGGCATCAGGTTATTCCTGCTGTAGCTGTTTTTGCAGGAGCCAATTTTACAGGAAATCACAACCCTTTTTATTTTTCTCCTAAGTCTGAAATCTCTCCAAAAGTTGCTTTGATTTTGCAAAACCATTTAGGTGATGGTTCATGGGTTTTTGTGACTAATATTATAGGTAATTATATAGGAACAGATTATCCCAGCTTGAGTTATATTTTGACGTTAACTAAAGGGATTAATAAAAACTGGTCTGCTTTTGTTGAAAATCAAGGGATAAAAAGTGATTTTTACAGTGATGCTATCGTTCGTGGCGGTGCAGCTTATTTAATTAACAGAAACCTTCAGGTAGATGCCTCAATAAGCGGTAATTTTAAGGATACTCCTTCTGTGCTTTACGGAGGTGTAGGGGTGTCATGGCGATATGATGGGCGTTATAAAGATGTGTATCTTTTGACCAAAGAAGAAGAGACTGCTGATAAAATAGCTAAAAAAACGAATACGCAGCAAGGAGCTAAAAAAGCGAAGAAATAAAATAATATTTCATAAAAACATCAATGATCACCATACAAGAAGCCAAAACCAAAAATGAGTTAACCGAATTCATAAAATTTCCTTTTTCCTTATACAAAGGCAATCCATACTGGGTTCCGCCATTAATTTCGGATGAGCTGGCTACGTTTGATAAAACCAAAAATCCTGCATTTAACAGTGCTGAAGCTAATTTTTATCTGGCGTACAGGAACAATGCTGTCGTCGGCAGAATTGCAGTAATTATTAATTGGGATGAGGTAAATCAGCAGGAAAAAAGAAAGTCCGTTTTGGATGGTTTGATGTTATCGATGATATTGAGGTAACTAAAGCGCTGCTTGAAAAAGTATATGAAATCGGCCGAAAAAATAATCTGGAATATGCTGAAGGGCCAATGGGATTTTCGAATCTGGACAAAGTGGGTGTTTTAACGGAAGGTTTTGATGAATTAGGAACCATGATTACCTGGTATAATCATTCTTATTACGCTGCACATTTTGAAGAATTAGGATATGTAACGGAGAAGGAGTATGTTGAAAATAAATTCCCATTTGCGAATGCTAAACCCGAATTTTTTGAGAAAGTAAATGAACTGGTTAAAAAAAGATACCAGCTTAAACCGATTAACTTTAAATCTGCTAAGGATGTAATGCCTTATGTTGATAAAATGTTTGATTTGTTTAATGAATCGTATGCTAAATTGTCTTCATTTGTTGCTATATCTGATGTTCAAAAAGAATATTTCAAGAAAAAATACATCAGTTTTATCAATCCCGAATATATAAAGTATGTTGAGGATAAAGATGGTAAACTTGTAGCTTTTGCGATTGTAATGCCCAGTTTTTCTAAAGCACTTCAGAAAGCTAATGGAAAATTATTTCCTTTTGGTTTTTTACATTTATTAAAAGCGAAACGCAGCAGTAAAGATGTTTTGTTTTATCTTATCGGAGTGCATCCAGATTATCAGAATAAGGGAGTAACGGCTGTTATTTTTAATGAATATCACAAAACTTTTACTGAGAATGATGTTGAAAATTGCTTTAGAACACCTGAGTTAGCTGATAATATTGCTATTCAGCTGATTTGGAAAAATTTTAATCCAGTGGTTCATTGCCGCAGAAAAACGTTTAGGAAATCACTGTAAAGCATTCGTTTAAAAAAAAGAAACCTCTTCATTCAATTTATATGAAGAGGTTTTTAAGTTTAATATGCCACACCTTTTTTTAGTTGACATGTACATCACTCCATTTTTCAGCTAGTTTGTTGAGGTTAGCTTTCATCAAATCATCAGGTGTCATTGCAATTCTGATTTCGCAATGTGCTTCAAAATTTAAAAACCAAGGTTCGCAAATAGCGGGAATTGCTGAGGAATCTGGAATATTAACAATCATAACAGCACCTCTGTTTCCTTCTTGTTCAGAAAAATAAATGCTTTCTGGTTTGATATCATCAATAACGCGACCAATGATTTCGCCAGCTGTACCATTTCTAACCATTGAGTTGAAAGGCTCAATAGGAAAGATAACATTAATTAACATTTTCATTGTGACTGGATTTAAAGTTAATACTTCTAAAGGTACAAAATAATTACATTAAAAATATATGTAAATAACTGATAATCAATATTTTTTGTTCAAGTTTTAATTAGAGTATTTTCTTGTTTTTTAATTTGAAAAGCCAAAATGGAGCTTTTAATTCTTATAGATATAATTTGTTTTTTTGCTTGTTTTAAAGCATAAAAAAAGTCCAAAAATCATGTGATTCTTGGACTTTTTTAATAAGTTTTCTCTAATTAAATATCATCAAATTCGATATCGGTAAAACTGGAAGTGTTTGGTACACTGTCTTCGTCTGTTTTGTCTGAAGCATATTCTTTTTTGAAATCTTTTTGGTGTCTTTCGGAGATTACTTCTTCACCTTTGTGGTTTAAAACGTAAGAAGTCATGTCCTCTAAAATTTCTGAAAATGCAGTAAAATCTTCTTTGTATAAATAGATTTTATGCTTTTTAAAATGAAAAGAACCGTCTTCTTCTGTGAATTTTTTACTTTCGGTAATTGTAATATAATAATCATCAGCTTTGGTAGCTCTAACATCAAAGAAATAGGTTCTTCTTCCAGCTCTTAAAACTTTTGAGAATATTTCTTCTTTTTCTAACATATCATTTTCTCTCATAATCTTTTCGTCATTTTTTATTTAATAGCAATCAAAAATCATAAAAATATATGTATTATCCAACAATTAAAGCAATTCTTTTTCTGAAAGTTGTTTTAAATACAGTGCCGCATAATACCCGTTTTGGTTTATTAATTGATTATGAGAGCCTTGTTCGATGATCCTGCCTTCTTCAAGAATCATGATTTTATCGGCATTCTTGGCCGAGGATACTCTATGGCTCACAATAATGGTCGTTTTGTTCCTGCATATCTCGTGCAGATTGTTCAGAATCGCTTCTTCGGTCTCGGTATCAACCGCCGATAAGCAATCGTCAAAAAGTAAAATTGGCGGATTTTTTATAATGGCTCTTGCGATAGATACACGCTGTTTCTGACCGCCTGACAGCGTAATTCCTCTTTCGCCTAATATCGTTTCATATCCATTCTTAAAGCCGATAATATTATCATGAACAACAGCACTTTTTGCTGCGTCTTCTATTTCGTGATCGGCAGCATTCTCTTTTCCGAACTTAATATTGTTTTTGATGGTGTCTGAAAATAAAAAAGCATCTTGCGGTACAGCACCAATGCTATTTCTTAAATCAAATAAGTTAATCTGGCTGATTTCATTATTATCAATCAGAATTTGACCGTTTGTAACATCGTAAAGTCTCGATAGCAGTGCTAAAATTGTCGATTTACCAGAACCGGTTTTTCCTAAAATTGCCAATGTTTCTCCTTTGTTTACTGTAAAAGTGACGTTTTGAAGTGCTTTTATATTAGTGTCTTCATAAGTAAAACTAACATTGCTGAATGTAATACTTCCTTCTATTTTGGAATGATTGGGGTTCTTATTTTGTATTTCGGGTGCAATTTTTAGAAATTCATTGAGTCTTTTTTGCGAAGCTTCTGCTTCCTGAACCATTGATGAAACCCAGCCCAATGAGGCAACAGGCCAAGTCAGCATGTTGACATACAAGATAAATTCTGCAATAGTTCCTATGCTTTTGATGGTGCCGTTTATATACATTAAACCTCCAAAATAAATGACAACCAAGTTGCTTACTCCAATCAAAGCAATCATTAATGGGCCAAAAAGTGCCTGTACTTTAGCGAGGCTTAAACTTTTGCTTTTGCTTTCATTGGCTAAGTCGGCAATGTTTTCTTGATGCTGATTCTCTAATGAATAGGCTTTTATAACTCTGATTCCAGAGAAAACTTCTTGAGTATAACTGGATATTTTTGATAAATACTGCTGAAAAGTAGTGGATCTTTTATTGATTTCAGAACTCAGTTTAAAAATGCAGTATGACAAAATAGGCAAGGGGAGTATTGTGTATAAAGTTAATCTTGGCGAAACATTGTACATATATCCAATCACGATTGCAAAGCGGATAAAGGTGTTTATGGAGTACATTACCGCTGGCCCCACGTACATTCTTACTTTGGAGACATCTTCGCTGATACGGTTCATTAAATCCCCTGTTCTGTTCTGTTTGTAAAAGTTTTGAGATAGCTTTTCGTATTGATGAAAGACTTCATTTTTTAAATCAAATTCAATATGGCGGGACATTACAATTAGAGTCTGTCTCATCAGGAAAGTCAAAAAACCTGCAACTATTGTGGTGGCAATTATTAATAAAATATTGGAAATCAATTGGTGGCTTATAATACTGGAGTCGGCGGAGCCGCTTTTAGAAAAGGCTTCGATTTCATTAAATGATTTACTAATGAGTTTTGGAGTAAACAATGAAAATATTTGTGCGATTATAGTGATAAATATACCTAGTGAAAAGCTGAATTTGTATTTGATGAAATATTTATTTAAATAGCTTAATTCTTTCATATTATGAGGATTCGGTATTGAATTGTTTGTGTTCTTTTATTTAATGTTTAAATTTTAACAATTGTATTAAAATAAATATTTTCAAGTATTATTAATAAATATTTATTTTTAAATAATTTCATTGCTATATATTTATTTTTTATGTATGTTTGAAGTGTCTTTTTGATAAATTCGTATTTTTTAACTAATAAAAATAGTATTATGAATGCTACTGTTACAACTGGGAAAGAACTTCAAAAAATGGATCCTGTTTTCGGACAATTGTCTTTTAATGATCATGAGCAAATTGTTTTTTGCAATGACAAAGATACAGGATTAAAAGCAATTATTGGTATTCATAATTCGGTTATGGGGCCAGCTTTAGGGGGAACCCGTATGTTTAATTATGCTAATGAGTGGGAAGCTTTGAATGATGTTTTGCGTCTTTCCAGAGGGATGACATATAAAGCCGCGATTACAGGATTGAACATTGGCGGAGGAAAAGCAGTGATTATCGGTGATGCCAAAATTCAAAAGACACCTGAATTGATGCGTAAATTTGGTGAGTTTGTACACTCGCTAAGCGGAAGATATATTACGGCTGAAGATGTTGGAATGGAAACATCTGACATGGATTTAGTAAGAGATGTAACTCCTTATGTTACTGGGATTTCTGAAGAAAGAGGCGGATCTGGAAATCCATCGCCTGTTACAGCTTTCGGGGTGTATATGGGGATGAAAGCAGCGGCAAAACAGCAGTTTGGTTCAGATAAATTAGAAGGTAAAAAAATATTGGTTCAAGGAATTGGACACGTAGGAGAAACTTTAGTTGAGTATTTGACAAAAGAAGGAGCGATAGTTTTTATCGCTGATATCAATGAAGAAAAATTGTATCAGGTAGCTTCTAAATATAGTGCTCAGGTATTTACAGGAGATGATTTGTATAGTGCTGATGTTGATATTTATGCGCCTTGTGCGATGGGAGCAACAATCAATGATGCTACCGTAAATAAAATAAAAGCAAAAGTAATTGCTGGTGCAGCTAATAATCAATTGGCAAATGAGAATACACATGGTTTAATCTTGCAGGAAAGAGGTATTCTTTATGCTCCGGATTTCCTGATTAATGCGGGTGGAATTATCAATGTTTATGCTGAGCTGGCTCATTATGATAAAGCAGAAATTATGCGTAAAACGGAAAATATCTATAACACAACTTTAGAAATTTTTGATTACGCTGTTGCAAATGGAATAACGACTCATCAAGCAGCTTTAACTATTGCCCAAAATCGTATCGATTTAAGAAAAATAGAAAACAGCAGAAAATAAAATAGTTTGCAGTTTATAGTCTCAGTTTGCAGTCTCAGTTTGGGGCTGTAAACTGAGATTCTTATTTTTTGATTGTTTGTAAACTATTAAAACAGTGACTTTATCATTGTTTTTTTTCTGCAAACTGCGACTGCAGCTGAAAACTATATCAAATAAAGCCACTATAAATTTTCATTTAAGAGATGAAAGTACTAATTTTGCAGACTTAATTTTAAAAGTTCTTACAAGGTGGTAAACAGAAGACACATACGCGTTAAAGTCATGCAATCCATTTATGCAATGCATCAAAATGGTTCTGATAATTTAGAAAAAGAGGAAAAATTCCTTATGCATAGTATTGACGCCATTCAAGATTTATACCTTATCATGCTTTCTTCATTGATTGAAATCTGTAAAAAAGAAACTGTCTTTTTGCATCTTTCAAGCCAGAAACATTTGGCGACAAAAGAAGAACGCAATCCTAACGAAAAATTTATTAAAAACAGTATTTTTCAAATTCTTGCCGAAAATAATTCTCTTAGTATTGCTTTGGAAAATCGTTCAATCAACAATTGGACTCTAAATGATGATTACATTATTTTGCTGCTTAATGCTATTAAAGAGAGCGAACTGTATGTAAAATACATGAGTAATACGGTGAATTCTTTTGAGGAAGATAAAGCTTTTATTGTTGATATTTTTTCGGATATTATTGTTCCAAATGAAAAATTATACGAATATCTTGAAGATGATAAGCTGACTTGGATTGATGATATCCCATTGGTAAACACGCATATCATTAAACAGCTGAAAGGGATAAAACAAGGAGAAGACGATAATTTTAGAGTTCCAAAATTATATAAAGACAATGAAGATAAGGCTTATGTAAAAGATTTATTCAGAAAAACTGTTTTGAACGAACCTGAATTAGCCAAAGAATACGTTGATAAAACACCAAACTGGGACAGCGAACGTATTGCCGAAATTGATACGATTATCCTTAAAATGGCAATTTGCGAGTTCTTAAAATTCCCTTCTATACCAGTGAAAGTAACTTTGAATGAGTATTTAGAATTGGCCAAAGAATATTCAACTCCAAAGAGCAGCATTTTTATTAACGGAATATTGGATAATTTGGTAAAAGAGCTGGAAGCAAAGAAAAGAATTGTGAAAATCGGAAGAGGTTTGATGTAATAATTAGACGCCAATTTCACATTAAAAATAAAATTAATTAACAAAAACTAAATTTAAAATTATGGGACAGATACAACAGTTTTTACCGTTCTTATTGATGTTTGTAGTCATTTATTTCTTTATGATCAGACCGCAGCAAAAACGTGCAAAAAACGAAAAAGAATTTGAAAGCAGCTTAAAAGTTGGTGATAAAATAATCACTAAAAGCGGTATTCACGGAAAGATATCAGAACTTGCTGATTCTACTGTAGTTATTGAAACTATGGCTGGAAAATTAAAAATGGAGCGTTCTTCTATTTCTTTGGAGTTAAGCGCTACTTTGAATAAAAAGGAGTAATCCAAAAATCATAAAACCTAAAATCCCAAATTCCGATTTAGTAATTGGAATTTGGGATTTTTTTTATTTGGAAACGAATATTATTTTTTCTTGCTCTTTTTGCTTTTTTTTGCTTTAGCCTTTGCTTTTTTCTCTTTGATTTTAGTCTTTAGCTTTGCTTTTTTAGCTTTTTCTTTTTTGGCCTTTTTAGCTTTCTTTGCTTTCTTCTTGGCTTTTTCTTTAGCCTTGGCTTTAGCTTTTTTTCTTTCTCTTTCTCTTTTTCTTTCATTTTTGATTTGTTTTTTTTCTTCTTTTTATCTTTTTTTCTTCTTGAGAAACTGCAGTTTCTGTTTTTATTTCTTCAATTGTAGTGTTCTTAACAACTCCAGCTGGCGGTGTCGCAGTTTTAGTACTGCTTGGGCTTGATGTTTTGACAGATGTTGCTCTTGAAACGGCTGGTTTTGCAGGAGCAGATTTTGCAGCTACCGGTTTTGCCGTCACTGATTTAGTTGTGGCTGGTTTAGCTGCAACTGTTCTAGCTGTCCTATTTCTTGGTGCTGGTTTGGGCACAGCTGTCTTTGGGATTTCTGGATTTTCATTTTTTGGCAACTCAGGAGGTGTTGCTTTTTCAGTAACAGCCTTTTCTTCTTCTTTTTTTCTATCATAATTAATGATTTTTAGGAATTATATAATTTTATGTTGATGTCGAAATAGGAGATTTTTCTGTAAATTATTTCAATGTTAATAAAATGTTTAGCAGATGTTAACAAATATAAGGAATAATTTAATGTTGCAATGTTAAGGTTTTACTGATTTTTGAAGGACTAATAAATTGTGTAAAGTGTGAAATTGCATCTTTTTGAATAAAAAAATCCCAAATTCCGGTATTTTTGGAATTTGGGATTTTGTAATTGGAGTTTAAAATTCCTTTTACCTGTATTTATCATTTAGACCAATATTGTCTAAAATCAAGGGTTTTATTTTTTCAATCCTCGAAAGTTTGGTTTCTTCCCGTTTGGCAGTTTCAATATATTCAATGAATTCCTTTTGTTTATAGGGAGCGAAATTCGAAAAAGCATTGTTTAACAGGAGGTCGTTATCAAGTTCTTTTTGTAAAATATCAGGTACTGCAATGGTTTCTTTTGTCTTTTTAGGTTTGATAATTTTGCCCTCTTTTTCGTTTTCGATAGCTTCTTGGATATAGGCTAGAATCTCCTCTTTAATGATTTCTTCTTTTGACGTAAATCGCCATTGGCGCAATGATTTGGTGACTCCTTCATTAGCATTAATCAAGTGTTTTTTGTCATCTTTTAGATATGCACCATTAAAAAACCAAAGCGAAAAAAAATTTTTAAATCCGCCAATGCCCACAATATTTTTGTTATCAAATACATAAACACAGCCTCCCCATTTATTAGTTTCAACCAATGCTGTTTTGGATATAATTGTTTTCAAAATATCCAATTCAGTTTCCCAATGATTGATCATGTCCATACTGCAGTGCTTTGTGTCCTACTTTTTTAAATAATCACCTTTAGCGGTAAGTTCAGCAATTCGTATAATTACATCTACGGCTTTTTGCATGCTTTCTACAGGAACATACTCGTATTTTCCGTGAAAATTATGACCGCCGGCAAATATATTCGGGCACGGCAATCCTTTATAAGATAACTGACATCCGTCTGTTCCGCCTCTAATTGGCTTGATAATAGGTTTAATGCCAAGTTCTCTCATTGCAGTTTCAGCAATATTTACAATATATTTTACAGGAACGACCTTTTCTTTCATATTGTAATATTGATCGTTTACTTCGGCAATAACAATAGCTGACCCAAATTGCTTAGCAAATTTTTTGTTTATTTTTTTAGCTATTTTTTGAATTAATTCTTTTCGTTTTTCAAATTTTAATTTGTTATGATCACGAATAATCAGTTCCAAAACTGTCTCTTCAATACTTCCGGATAAGTGATGTATGTGAAAAAAACCTTGATATCCTCTGGTTTCCTGTGGAGTTTCGCCTTTGGGTAATTCATTAATAAAGTCATTGGCAATAAGCATGGAATTGATCATTTTTCCTTTGGCATAACCAGGATGAACACTTTTTCCTTTGAAAGTAATTTTAGCTCCTGCTGCGTTGAAATTTTCATATTCTAATTCGCCTACTTGACTTCCGTCCATAGTATAAGCCCATTCTGCCCCAAATTTTTCCACGTTAAAATGATGTGCACCTCGGCCAATTTCTTCATCTGGAGTGAATCCAATTCTGATTTTTCCGTGTTTAATTTCTGGATTTTTAACCAGAAATTCCATAGCTGTTACAATCTCTGTAATGCCTGCCTTGTCATCAGCTCCTAATAGGGTTGTCCCGTCTGTAGTGATTAATGTTTGTCCTTTGTATTGCAATAAATCCTTAAAATAGGATGGGGATAAAATGATATTTTGTTCTGCGTTTAAAATAATGTCTTTACCGTCATAATTTGGAATAATTTGAGGCTTTACATTGGCGCCTGTAAAGTCGGGAGTTGTGTCAAAGTGTGATATAAATCCAATTGTAGGTACTTCATGATCGACATTACTGGGCAGAGTTGCCATGATATAAGCTTTGTCATCGATAGTAACATCTTCCAGTCCAATGTTTTTTAGTTCTTCAACTAATTTATTGGCTAAATCCCATTGTTTTGCTGTACTGGGCGTTGAATTTGAGCTGGCATCCGATTCGGTGTCTATAGTGACATAACTTACAAAGCGGTCGATTATATGTTGCATGGTATTTATTTTTTGGTAAAGATAGGCATTTTTAAAAAAGAGCTGGTAAAGGGATTTTGTTGTATAATTTAAATAAAAAATCCGTTTTTCAACGGATTTTAGTTTAAGGGCGGTTAGTTAAAAATAGGTTAGGTTTTTTTTATTTTGGGTTAGGGGAATTAATTGGTTTTTGCTGCTTTTTCAGCAGCTATTTTAGCTTCAGCGGCTGCTGCTTTCTCTGCTTCTGCAGTAGCTTTAGCAATTTGCTCTTCTAACATTGTTGATTTTTCCAATGCTAATTTTGCTGACTCTGCTAATTTTTTATCAGCTTCTTCTTTTTCCTTTTTTAGTTTTGCAACATCTTTTGAAAATTTGTCTTGAGCATCTTTTGCAGCGTCAACTTCTTTTTTATAAGTCGCTATTTTTTCTTTGGAAATTTTCTCAGATTCTTCAGAAGCTTTTTTATCAGCTTCAGCTTGGACTTTCGCGGCAATAGCAGCTTCTTTTGCGGTTTTGTTTGCAACATCTTTGGCAGCTTCTGCAGCTTTTTTGTCTGCTTCGGCTTGAGCTTTGTCTGCAATAGCTTTTTCTTTAGCTGCTTTTTCGGTAGCTTCTTTTGCTTCTGCAGCAGCTTTCGCCTCGGCTTCTTTTGCTTGGCTATTTGCTTTTTCGGCAGCTTTTTGCGCTTCTTCAGCTGCTTTTTTATCAAAGTCAGCTTTGATTTTGGCAGCTTTTTTATCAGCTTCCAGTTGGGCTAAATACGCTTTTTCCTGATTCTTTAAATCCTGCATTTGTTTTTTAAAATCAGGAGTTTTTGCTGCGGTTACATTAGGTGCAGTTGTTGTGGGAGAGGTCTCGGTGCCTGCGGTTTCAGTTTTAGTTTCTTGTGCGAAGAAAGTTTGTGAAAACACGAGAAGGACAATACTAAAAAGTAATTTTAGATTCATAGGTTAGCGGTATTTAGTTGATTTAGGATAAACAAATATAACTTTTTTTTTAAATTTTAAAATTTTTTTCAAATGAAATATTTTAAATTTTTGTTAAAGTTGGGTTTTAATTTCTTTTATTCGAAAATTTAATTTATAAGTCTTACATTTTGTATGTTGAATTTTCTGTTTTTTTTAGTTGCAGAATATTGCTGAATGTGTGTATTAAGTAAAAAGTTTGATAAGGCTGCATAAAAAAATCTGCCTGTTACAGCAGATTTTTAAATACATTGGATTAAAATTTATTCTCCTTTTTTGATGTTTCCTTTACTTTTATCGGTATCCATCATTTCCATAAGTTTTAGTCCTAATAAACCGCTCATGGATCCATCGGTTCCATTGCTTCCAGAGATAAGAACGTCTGGGATTACTTTGATTTTTCCTTTTCCTATTTCTTCCGTGATTTTATATTTTGTAAAGTTATCACCACCCATTGCAGAAACTTGAAGCTGATAAGCCTCGGCTGTTGATTTACCTATTGCCATGATTTTTTCGGCTTCGGCAAGGCCCGTTTTGGAGATTCTTTCGGCTTCGGCACTGGCGGTAAGTTTGGTGGCTTCGGCTTGTGCGCCAGCTCTTGCTTTTGTAGCTTCTGCTTCTGCATTGGCTCTCATTTTTGTAGCTTCTGCTTCAGCATTTACATTAAGTTTTAAACTCGTAGCATCTCCTTCGGCTTTTTTAACAGTGGCATCGGCAGTTCGTTGTGCAATCTCAACACTTTGTGAAGCTTTTACAATTTCTTTTTGCATATCGGCAATTGCCGTTTCTTTTTCCATTCCTTGGCGTTGTTCTTGCGCCATTTTTTGGGTTTGATAGGTTTTTTGCTCTTCCTCGGCAATTTTTCTATCGGTCAAAGTTTTCATCAATGATTCTGGAGGAACAATGTCTCCAATTAAGGTGTCAACAGCATTAACATTGTATTCGTCCAAAACTACTTTGATGTGGTTTTTAGCCGATTCCTGTCTTTCTTTTCTGGTGGAAAGGAATGAAATCACATCGCTTTCCTGTGCAGAGTTTCTAAAATAATTACCAATGGTAGGTTCCAATACTTGAGAAACCAAGTTATTCATGCTTCCAAAACGCGCAATAACTTTTGGTGCTTCGTTCGCAGGAACGTGAATGATTTGTGATACATCAAGATTAAATGGGAAACCATCTTTTGAACGTACAGTAATCGTTGAAAGGTTTTTATCCAAGTTATGAGATTCACTTCTTGCATCAGCCCAGTTTAATACTAAGTTTGTAGTTGGTACTGGTTCTAATTTGGTAGTGTATTTGTTAAGAGCATATTTTCCTGGTCCAAAAGGCTCCATCCAAACACCGCGCTGTCCTTTTGAAACGATATTTCCATGTTTGAAAGTGTCGCCGGTCACATCTTGTCCGTCTTCTCCGATATAAGAAATCACCACGCCAACATATCCAATCGGAACATCGGTCATTGGGGTTTGTTCAATTTGAACCGCCCATGAGTTTATGTAATAGGAACCGGCAAGCATCACCTGTGGTTGCAAACCTCTATTTCCTCCATTTTTTAAGAATTGATCAAAATCCTGAAAGTTATTGTGTCCATCTACAAATTTACCAGCTATTTGTCCGATTGGGATTGGTTCTCCGTCCATGGCGGTTACAATTCCGACCATGTTTTCCGAAATAACTACTTGAGGAGAAATAACTACTTCGAATAAATGAGTGTTGATACGATAAGATCCTGTAGTTACAAAGGCTGATTGTCTTCCTTTTTGTCCGCCATTGTCAAGAAACATCGTTGCATCTTGAAAATTGTCTGAATTTACTTTTTGGGCAAGAATACGTCCTGTTGGAATTTCAGCCCCGTCTTTACTCAATAGCAAACCGATATTTCCTTCTGGGATAATAGTGAACGAAGCCATATCTATGGCAAATTGCCAAGGCCACATAGCCCAATACAATCCAGGAGCAAGTGTTTTGGCCTGATAACCTGCTTCTCCTTTGGTAGCGATTATTCTGCCGTCCGGCAATGATTTATCGGCACCAAAAAGAACGAATTTTTTGGTGACTAATCCGATTTTGTTTTCTGGAACTATGACCATTCCAAAGAATACGCGTAAAACAAATTTGTAAAAAAGAATAGATAAAACAATTAAGAATATCCACCAGTTGGTAAGAAAAAATGACATATAGGTTAGGGTTTAGATTACAAACATAATTTATTTTTCTTGTAATTTGATTCTAATGTGTAACTATTTTTTTTAGTTTTTGCAATTAAATTATACTCGTTTCTTTTTAGTTTTTGAGGTTAATTCAATGTGGGTTTTTAATTGTTGTGGAATAGAATTTATTAATTAATTTGCAGATTATTAGGAACTAGTTTATGGCATTATTTACTAAATTAAATTTAAGAGCAAAATCCCTCGTTAACACAGGTTTTGGTACCAGCGCATCCAGTTATGGCGGTCGTTTCATTAATAAGGACGGTTCGGTAAATGCGGTTAAAAAAGGTATTGGGTTTCTGGACAGGATTAGTTGGTATCATACCATGCTGGATATGTCTTCTTGGAAATTTTTTTCGATTCTTTTGCTGTTTTATATAAATATTAATTTTGTTTTTGCGCTGCTGTATTTTGGGATAGGGATTGAACATCTCAACGGTATTCAAACGACAGATAATGTATTGGAGCAATTTGGACAAGCTTATTTTTTTAGCGCACAAACATTTACCACAGTGGGGTATGGACATATCAGCCCAACAGGTTTTTATACGAGTGCCTTGTCTTCTGCCGAAGCTTTAATGGGGTTGTTGAGTTTTGCTATTGCCACAGGTTTGTTTTTTGGAAGATTTAGTAAGCCTTCCATTTTTTTGAAATTTTCTCACCACGCTATCATTGCACCTTTTAATGATGGAAAAGCATTGATGTTTAGGCTTGCTCCTTATAAAAATGCCAATTATATTGATGCAGAAGTTAATGTAACTCTTGGAATGCGAATTGAGGAAAATGGAGTTATGACGAATAAATTTTATACTTTGGATTTGGAATATCAAAAAATAAATTCGTTGGCACTGAGTTGGACATTAGTTCATCCTATAACAAATGAAAGTCCTTTATATGGATTGGGTGCTTCGGATTATGATTCCATTTCGGGTGAAATTATTGTGATTATCAAAACATTTGATGATATGTTCAGCACCACAGTTGCAACCCGGACTTCTTATGTTTTTGAAGAAGTAGTTTATGGTGCAAAATTCAAGCCGATGTATTCCCAAAGCGAAAATCATCGAAGTACTGTTTTGGATTTGGGCTTATTAAATGTTTTTGATAAAGCTGTTATAGATTAGTTTGCAGTTTTTCTTTTAAAATAGGTACACCTTCTGAAGCGATACTCGGAATTACTTCAAGGGAATTTCTAATGTTAGGGATTTTTATGGGTTTTGGATCGATATAATAAATTGGTGTATTTTTTGGTGTAAAATCAATTAATCCAGCTGCTGGATAAACCTGAAGCGAAGTGCCGATAACAGCAAAATAATCGGCTTGTTCTGTTATTGTAATGGCTTCTTCCAAGGCAGGAACCTGTTCTCCGAACCAAACAATATGGGGGCGAAGCTGATTTCCATGCTGGTCAGTATCTCCAAAATTTAAATCCTCATGCCAATCCAAGATGTAGTTTTCATTTTTGGAACTACGCACTTTTAATAATTGCCCATGCAAATGAGTAATTTTTGTACTACCAGCGCGTTCGTGCAAATCATCCACATTTTGCGTGATGATGTAAACGTCAAAATCATTTTCTAATTCAGCCAAAATTTGATGCCCTAAATTGGGTTGCACCTTTTTTAATTGTTGGCGTCTTTGGTTGTAAAAATCAAGTACCAATGCCGGGTTTTTGTGCCAGCCTTCGGGAGTAGCTACGTCCATTACATTATGTCCTTCCCATAATCCATCGCTGTCGCGAAAGGTTTTGATACCGCTTTCGGCGCTGATTCCTGCACCGGTAAGAACTACTAATTTCTTTTTCATCTGTAAAAACATTAGATTATAAAACTACTCTTTTTTAGTATTTTTGCCAAAAAAATAATGTGCAATGATTGATACTGATTATCTTGATTTTTTGGAAAATATTATAACAGATAACCGAAAAGAAAAATTTTTGAAGGTTTTGAAAGACAGAACCAAGCATTTTACGATTGCTGTTGAAGATGTTTTTCAGATGCATAACGCAAGTGCGGTGATGCGCAGTTGCGAGGTTTTTGGAATCCAAGAACTGCATGTTATTGAGGAACGTTATGGTAAACGAATCGACAAGGAAATTGCGATGGGAGCGCAAAAATGGGTTGATATCTCAACTTATGACAGTGTTACAAATTGTATAGATACGTTGAAAGATAAAGGATATCAAATCATTGCGACTACACCGCATGAGAATGATTGCCTGCTTGAAGATTTTGATATTTCGAAACCCAGTGCGCTGTTTTTTGGAACTGAAAGAGATGGATTGTCTGAAGAAATTCTTCGCAGAGCGGATGGTTTTCTTAAAATTCCGATGGTGGGTTTTACAGAGAGTTTAAATATTTCGGTTTCGGCGGCGATTATTATTCAGAATCTGACGAATCGATTGCGCAATTCAGATATTGATTGGCAATTGACTGAAGAAGAGATTCTGGAAAAAAGACTAGATTGGGCGAAGAAGTCGATTAAGGATATTAAGCGGATTGAAGCAAGGTATTATAATAGTGAGAAGTAATCAGACTGCTGATAACAGAAAAAAATAAAATAAATGACAACAGAATTCCCGGTAACAAACTCGACACTTTCTGCAAAAAAAACTTGGTGAATTTATTCAGCGGAAGTATAATTTAAGTGAAAGTACCGAATGTAAACTTTTTAGAGCTGGAATGAATCATGTTTATATGGTTACGGATATCAATGAGAAATATGTTTTTCGTGTCTATACTTTTGATTGGAGAACAAAAACTGAAATTGCCGAGGAATTAAGATTGTTAATTCACTTAAATAAAAACAAAACTCCAGTTTCATTCCCAATAGCTGATAATTTAAATGAGTATATTCAAGAATTTAATGCTCCGGAAGGAAAAAGATTTGGTGTGTTGTTTTCGTTTGCAGAAGGTGCAAAATCGGCAAGATTTACTGCTGAAACAAGTTTTTTTATTGGGCAGGCCTTAGCAAAAGTTCATAAGGCTACAGAGAATTTTGTATTAAAAAGAATAGTATATGATGATAAAGTTTTGCTTGTAGATTCCCTCGAACGAACACGTAAATTCTTTAAAAAAGAAACGGATGAAATAAAATTTTTAGAGAGAACTGCCAATTTTCTTCATAATAAATTTAATAAAATTGATAAAGAACAAATTCGATATGGGGCAGTTCACCTTGATGTGTGGTTTGATAATATGCATTTTAATGATGACAATAAAGTAACCCTTTTTGATTTTGATTTCTGCGGCAACGGATGGCTGTGTTTGGATATTTCGTATTTTTTGTTTCAGTTATTCAGCACAAATTTAGATGAGAATGATTATCAGGTAAAAGCAGAAAGTTTTCTAAAAGGATATGAAGCTATATCTGAAATCAGTAAAGAAGAAAAACGTATTTTGCCTTTTGTCTGTCTCGGAATTATGACATACTTTATAAGTATGCAATGTGACAGGTATGATAATTGGACAAACATTTTTTTAAATGAAGACCATTTAAAAAGATTTGTTGGTAATTTGAAACGATGGATTGTTTATAATGAAATCGAAATTGAATAGGTTTGATTTAGGCATATGATTATTTTGGCAAGAGAATGATATGAGGCAGTTATTTCAGATGAAATGTTTTTCTGATTTTATGTTAAATTTCTTTGATAGCGGAAATGCTTGCGTGAGGGATAGACGGAAGCTACCAAAGTAGCCTAGATAGCCCGACACCATAAAGGAAAGGAGCCAACTCACCGTTGCGATGAGTTGGTCCCTTTTCTTTATGGTGGCACGCCCACACGAGCTTTTGCGAACTGACGAAGTAAATTATTTTTGGAAACTGCGAATTATTTCTTTTTCAAGATTTTGTATTGTTCATAACAACCGCTTATGGCATCCATGATTTGAAGGTCATTGGCGGATTTTATGAATGCTTCGGAATAACTGCAACGGTTTAAGATTTCGGCAATTTCATCTTGTGAAACTCCTAGAAGCAACGAGATGGTTTCTCGATCGTATTTTGTTTCCAATAGTTTTCTTACGGTATCATCCTTTCGCATCTCACGAAGTTTTTTGAGCTGCTGGGGTCTTTTTCCGAAGAAATTATAGAGCATATCAGCTGGATTGAAAATTGATCCCAATACTTTTCCAAAAGCTTCGGGAGCGTATTGTCCAGCTTCATAACCTTGACCTAAGCCAGAGATACTATAGCGGTAATCCTCTTTTATCGGGATTAATTTGGCGTCAATTTCAAGATAGCCTGTTAGGTAATATGGACTGATAACAACTTCGTTTAATGGAATTGCTTTTTGGGTAAGCTGGATTGTAGTCGTTTTGTTTTTTATCCAGTCATTGGTAACACGAACACGCAATGATTCGAAGCCTAGAAGAGTTATGTGTAAAGTATCGCTTTGTGTGACTGAGAGTTCAAAGTGACCTTTATTGTCAGTTGTGGTTCCAGTTACCTGATTGATATTGATAATATTCACATCAGCCAAAGGAGTGCCTGTATTGTCACTGATAATAGTACCAGATATTTTTTGGGGAATTTCAACAGTTTGAGCAACTGAATTTAGAGAGGCAACAAAGAATAAAAAAAGTATAAAATATTTCATAAACTGATTTAAAGCTTTAAAAGTAGTAAAACGACATTAAATATTTTCTTGTTCGATTATAATTATAAGAAAATTAACAATCTGTAATTTTTATACCATTTTAGGTTTAGACTTGATATATTCTAAATAGTTTAATGGCTTGTTAAAAAAACGATGCTTTTATTTAAAGGTTTTTTATCAAATAAATAGATGTTTTTTCAATTTGGTATTTTTGATAATATTGCCGTAATAATAAAAAAAAATCTCCCGAATTGTTCGGGAGATTTATATTGAAATTGCTAATTGTATTAGTCTTTTCTTGGTCTTCTTGGTCTTGATGAATCACCAAAATTTTCAGAACGTCTTGGCGCTCTTTCTGAAGAACCGTCTCTTGAAGCTCTGTCAGATGAAAAACCGCCTTCTCTTCTTGGAGCAGATGAACTTCTTTCTGATCTGAAACCGCCTTCTCTAGGAGCAGAACTTCTGTCGCTTCTAAATCCGCCAGAACCTTCTCTTCTTGGAGCAAAACTTCCTTCTCTTCTTGGTGCAGAACTTCTTCCGCCACCAAATCCGCCACCTGAGCTTCTTCCGTTATGATCACGTCTTCCGCCACCGTCATTTTTAGAGATTTCAACATTGATACGGCGTCCTTCTAATTGTACGTTGTTCAATATTTCCATTACCTTATCAGTATGTTCCGGATCAGTGTTAAAGAAAGAGAAACCTTCTTTTACATCTACTTTGAAAACGTCATCACGTCCTAAGTCTAATGTTTCTTTCAAGTAGTCTTTTAATGTCATCCAATCGAAATTGTCTCTTGAACCGATGTTTACAAAATATCTTGTAGCACCGCCATTGTTGTTTTCTCTTGGAGCTCCATCTCTGTCATCACGATCACGTCTTTCAGAACCTGAAGACTGATTAGAGATGTCTCTGTTCTTTTTGTAGTAAGCAATAAAACGGTTAAATTCTACGGATACCATTTTCTTAATTAACTCTTCTTTTGATAATCCTTCAAGAACATTGTTTATAGCAGGTAAGTAGTTGTCAATTTCGTGATCAACTTCAGTATCTTTAATTTTAGTTGCTAAGTGTAATAATTGGATTTCGCAGATTTCAATTCCAGAAGGGATTGTTTTTTCTTCAAATTTTTGTTTGATGATTCTTTCGATAGAAGAAATCTTGCGCAATTCACTTTTAGTTACAATTACGATAGAAGTACCTAATTTACCAGCACGTCCAGTACGTCCGGAACGGTGATTGTAAGTTTCGATTTCGTCCGGTAATTGATAGTTTACTACGTGGGTTATATTATCAACGTCAATTCCACGAGCTGCAACGTCAGTCGCAACAAGCATTTGGATTTGTCTTCCTCTAAAAGATTTCATAACACCATCACGCTGCGCTTGGGATAAATCTCCGTGCAATGCAGCAGCGCTGTATCCGTCTTCGATTAATTTTTCGGCAACAGCTTGTGTATCACGTTTTGTTCTGCAGAAAACTACCGAGAAAATGTCTGGGTTAGCATCTGCTAATCTTTTCAAAGCTTCGTAGCGGTCACGAGCGTTTACTAAGTAAAATTCGTGTGATACGGTAGCTGAACCAGAGTTTTTGGTACCAACTGTAATTTCAACAGGATCGGTCATGAATTGTTTTCCAATTCGTGCTACTTCAGCAGGCATAGTTGCAGAAAACAACCATGTGCTTTTTTCGTCAGGCGTAGTAGAAAGGATGTTTACGATATCTTCGTAGAAACCCATGTTCAACATTTCGTCTGCTTCGTCAAGGATGCAATAGTTAATTTGAGAGATGTTTACCAATCCTCTGTTAATCATATCCTGCATTCTGCCTGGAGTCGCTACTATAATCTGTGCGCCTCTTTTAATGTCTCTCGCTTGTTCTGTAATGCTAGCCCCACCGTAAACTGCTACCACATTAATACCTTTTTCGTATTTAGAGTAGTTTTTAAGTTCGTTGGTAATCTGCAAACACAATTCACGTGTTGGAGATAAAATCAATGCTTGCGTATTTCTGTTGTTGGCATCAATTTTCTGAATGACTGGAAATCCAAATGCTGCCGTTTTCCCTGTCCCTGTCTGAGCCAACGCAACTAAATCTGTGTCTTTTTCCAATAATAGGGGAATCGCTTTCTCCTGTACTTCGGTCGGATTCTCAAATCCTAGATCTAAAATCGCCTTCAGTAACGATTCACTCAATCCTAATTGTTCAAATTTATTCATATATATTTTTAAAATAGGGTGCAAAATTACTGTTTATAATCGATAAAAACTAATGCAATTTTAAGAATTAGGTTTTTATTATGTTTTGAAAATCAATTTGTTATGATTTTAATTTCGCTTTTTAAATTTTTAAATTAATTTTTGATGTGAAATTATGTCTTGAATTTAGTGTTTTTGTTAAAAAAAAGAATATAAAACTGTTTATGAGGCACATCCGTTTTTTTCTATTCTTCAAAAAAGTTTTTGGAACTGTCAAGAATCTGCATTTTATTCTTATTTTGTATGTATATGACTGTTTTTTATCATTTCTTTAAGAATGATATTTTTAATTTGCTCTGTAGTTTCCATATTGATTTATTAATTTTGCTTAAAAATTATTTGATTATGCAAACAGCCTCTTTTTCGGGTTTTATAGAAATGTTATTTTATATGATAGCGTTCTATTATATTTTTAAATTTTTGGCTCGATTGTTTTTGCCTTTAGTAGTAAAAAAGGTAGTGGAAAAAGCGGGACAAAATTTTCAGCAGCAACAGCAACAATATCAACAACAGTCTTCTTGGCGTAAAACGTCTAATAATGATGAAATTATAATCGATACAGCCAATAGTAAAAATCCTCGCGAAACCAAAAAAGTTGGGGATTATGTTGATTATGAAGAAATAGATTAGCTATTTTTTACTTAAAAAAATATAAATCTCAAATTTCATTTGGGGTTTATAATGTAAAATAATGTGCTAACGCTAAAAATCAAAACCAATCTAGTATATTTGAGATTGAAAAAAATCTTAAAAATCCAAAACCTTAATAATATATAATGAAGCAACTTCAAAAGTTCTTTCCGCACGCACTTGCCATTCTTGGTTTTGTTCTCGTTTCTACACTATATTTCTTTCCTGTTTTACAGGGGAAACAAATTTTTCAATCGGACATAGCTCAATATACGGGTATGGCCAAGGAACAAAATGATTTTAGAGCAACCCATCATGAAGAGCCGTATTGGACAAACTCAGCTTTTGGAGGAATGCCGACATACCAATTGGGAGCGAAATATCCTCATGATTATGTAGGTGCTATTGATGATGTATTGCGTTTTTTACCGCGTCCGGCTGATTATTTGTTTTTGTACTTTTTGAGTTTCTATATTTTAATGCTGGGTTTAAAAGCCGATCCGCTAAAGGCTTTTTTCGGAGCAGTCGCTTTTGGTTTCTCTACCTATTTAATTATTATACTAGGAGTTGGGCATAATGCCAAGGCACATGCCATCGCTTATATGCCAATGGTAGTTGCTGGTTTTATAATGGTTTTTCAAAGGAAATATATTTTGGGAGGTTTGCTCACTATGTTTGCGGTAGCATTGGAAGTCAATGCCAACCACTTTCAAATGACCTTTTATCTATTGATATTGCTGTTGATTCTTTCGGGATATTTTATTTATGAAGGAATCAAATCAAAAGAATATAAACCGCTTTTAATTTCTGTAGGAACGCTTTTTGGTGCAGGAATAATAGCGATTGGTTCTAATGCGGGTAATTTATTGGCAACAGTTGAATATGCAAATTTTAGTATTAGAGGAAAGAGTGATTTAACGTTTAATCCCGACGGTTCCAAAAGTACTTCAGATGGAGCTATGACCAGAGATTACATAACGGAGTACAGCTATGGAATTGCCGAAAGTTTTAATCTTATTGCTCCGAGATTATTTGGCGGTTCCAATAATGAAAAGGTTGGGACAGACAGCAGTATGTTTGAGTTTATGATTTCACAAGGTGTGCCGGAAGCTCAAGCTACAGATTTTGTTTCGGCTATGCCAACGTATTGGGGAGATCAGCCTATTGTGTCTGCTCCGGCGTATATTGGTGCAGTAGTTTTCTTTTTAGGGATTTTGGCTTTATTTACAGATGAAAGAAAAATTAAATATGCTTTCTTAGGTGGAGCATTCGTGTCATTAATTCTTTCTTGGGGGAAAAACTTCCCTGCGTTGACGGATTTTTGCATCGATCATATTCCAATGTATAATAAGTTTAGAGCTGTTTCTTCGATTCAAGTGATTCTGGAATTGTGTTTTCCTGTATTGGCTATTATGGGTTTGCAGTCTTTCTTTAAATTAGAAAAAGAAAAACAATTAAAGCCATTATTGTATTCAGGAGCTGTAGGTGTAGGATTGGTTTTAGTTTTATTTTTATCTAAAAGCTTATTTAGTTTCTCGGCTGCTAATGATAGTTATTTTCTTCAAAATTACGGACCTAGTTTTGTTGATGCTTTAGTTGCCGATAGAAAATCATTATATAGTGCAGATTTGTTACGCTCTGGTTTTTTTATTCTGATAGCGTCAGGAACTTTATGGTTATTTATTAAAAATAAAATAGCCCAAAATACAGCTATCATTTTGGTAGGTTTATTTATGGTCGCAGATTTATTTTTTGTAGATAAAAATTATGTATCCAATAAAGATTTTATAAATGCCAGAGATGTTGAAGTTCCATTCCAAGAAACTCCAACCGATGCGAAGATTCTGGAAGATCCTACTAATTACCGTGTGTTTGATGTACAAGGACTGATGCAGGCCAGAACCTCTTATTTTCATAAAGCTATTGGAGGATATAGTGCAGTACGTCCTAAACGTATTCAGCAGCTGTTTGATTATCAAATTGCCAAAAACAATATGGAAATTCTTAACATGCTGAATGTAAAATACGTGATACAAACAGATAAGGAAGGAAAAGAATCTCCAATTATAAATCCAGACGCTAATGGGAATGCTTGGTTTGTAAATAAAGTGCAATTTGTGAAAAATGCTGATGGAGAAATGAAGGCTTTAGATAAGTTTAATTCTAAAGAAGTGGCTGTGATTAATGAAAATGAGTTTACTGCTATTAAAGGTAAGACTTTCGTTAAAGACAGTTCGGCTACTATAACTTTGGATTCATACCAACCGAATGATTTGAAATATACTTCTGTTAATTCAAAAGAAGGTCTAGCTGTTTTTTCTGAAATGTATTATGAAAAAGGCTGGACAGCACTTATAGATGGTAAAGAAACTCCCATTATGAGAGCTGATTATACATTACGAGCTATCGTAGTTCCAGCAGGAAAGCATAGTATTGAGTTTAGATTTGATCCTCAAGTTGTAAAAACAGGAGGTACAATTACATTAGTCAGCTGTATTGGAATGTTGTTTCTTTTAGCAGGCGGTTTGTATGTTGAGAGAAAGAAACAGGGGATTGCTTAACAATAGATTTCAGCGGTATTATTTTGTAACTTTGATGGTAGGTTTAATTTATCTAATGGGAAATGATGGGAAAAAGTATTTTAAATCACGGTTCTCCTGAAGTTTTAGAAGCCAAACGAATTGCCGAAATCAAATCACTTTCTTATGTAGAGCGGTTAGAACGGTTGTTTACAATTATTGAAGTTTCCTATATGATGAGAAATGCTGCTAAAATTCAAAAAGATAAAAAATGAACCAGCAGATAATTGATATTTGGAAATATTTTTTTCAATACAATGTAAAGTATATAACTATTGGCGGTTTTGCAGTAAATATATACGGATATAACAGAAACACTGGTGATATAGACATTTATATTGATGATAGTATTGAGAACAGGATTAATCTTAGGGACGCTTTTATTAAAATTGGCTTAGGAGATTTTGAATCTATTGAAACAATGCAATTTATTCCTGGCCGGACAGATTTTACATTGGATTATGGTTTGAGATTGGATATTATGTCAAGTGTAAAAGGCTTGGAGGATAAGTCCTTTCAGGAATTATTTGATGCAGCCAAAATTGTAATGATTGAAGACATTCCTGTGAAATTTATTGATTACAACAATTTGATAATTGCAAAGAAAGCTACAAACAGACCAAAGGATATTTTGGATATCGAAGAACTTGAAAAACTGAATGATGAAGACATATAATTATAAAAATGAATATAAGATTGTTGATTTTCTTGAAATTTAAATACTGAAATCTTCAAGTGCATTCTGCTTTTGCATGTAATCTTATTAGACAATCATAATTCATAAATTACTGTTTTGAACTCAAAAAAAATCCTTATTATAACATATTATTGGCCACCTGCTGGAGGTCCAGGAGTACAGCGTTGGCTTAAGTTTGTGAAATATTTACCTGATTTTGATATTCAGCCGATTGTATATATTCCGGAGAATCCGACATATCCAATTGTTGATGCTAATTTAGAAAAAGAAGTTTCGGAGAAAACGATTATTTTAAAAAATAAAATTTTTGAACCCTATCAGCTAGCTTCTTTTTTTTCTAAAAATAAAACTAAAAAAATTAGCTCTGGTATTATTCCCAATAAGAAGAAGCAAACTTTTTTGGAAAAGGCTTTATTATGGATACGCGGAAATCTCTTTATTCCAGATGCACGTGTTTTTTGGGTAAAACCATCTGTTGCTTATTTAAAAAAGTACATCATCGAAAATAATATTGATACTATTATTACTTCGGGACCGCCGCATAGTCTGCATTTGATTGGATTGGATTTAAAACAAAAAATCAATTTAACCTGGTTTGCCGATTTTCGTGATCCTTGGACTACAATAGGGTATCACAAAGCATTGCGGTTATCTGTTAAAGCAGAGAGAAAGCATAGAGCACAAGAATATAGAGTGCTTAATACTGCTGATAGGGTTATTGTAACGAGTAAAACTACAAAAACTGAGTTTGAGGGAATAACTAATAAGCCTATAAGCATTATTACCAATGGTTATGATAATGAGCCAGCAACAGAAGTAACTCTTGATTCTAAGTTTAGCTTAGCACATATTGGTTCTTTTCTTTCAGAACGAAACCCCGTTATTTTATGGGAATCTTTGACAGAATTAATTCATGAAATACCGGATTTTAAGTCGCATTTAGAATTAAAATTAATTGGAGCTGTCAGTCAGGAAGTATTGGATACTATTTCTCAATTTAATTTGAATCTGTATCTGAATAATTTAGGATATGTTTCCCATTCGAAAGCAGTGGCACATCAAAGAAATTCTCAGGTTTTGCTGCTTATCGAAATAAATTCTGAAGAAACTAAAAGTATTATCCCTGGTAAATTATTTGAATATATGGTTTCGAATAGGCCTATTATAGCTATTGGACCAAAACGATCTGATTTTGCCGAAATCATTACCGATACAAATACGGGCGTGTTTTTTGACTATACTCAAAAAGATAAACTGAAAAACACCATTATAAGTTATTATAATCAGTTTTTAGATGGGAAATTACAATCGTATGGTGTAGGTTTGCAAAAATATTCCAGAAAGAATTTAACCAAAGAATTGGCACAATTGATTCATCCAAAAGTTTAAAGTGTTCCAACTTTAAACTTTTTAATCTTAAACTTTAACCTCCTATTAATGGGCATAGTATTAAATCAGTCATTAAAAAACACCATAATAACTTATATCGGTTTTGGAATTGGAGCTATTAATACTTTGTATTTGTATCCTATTTTTCTTGGGGCGACTTATTATGCATTAACAAATTATATTCTTTCGGCAGCTAATGTGATTATGCCGCTATTTGCCATTGGGATGCAAAATACGTTAGTTAAATTTTACGCCCAATATCAGACAGAGAAAGAACGTTCACAGTTTTTGTCGTTTACGGTATTATTTCCGCTGCTGATGTGTATTCCATTAGCTATAATTGGTGTTTTTTTCTTTGATGATATTTTAGCTTTTGTTTCAAAGAAAAATCCAGTTGTTAAAACCTTTATTTTGCTAATTCCGTTCACTGGTTTGTGTATGGCCTATTTTGAAATATTTTATGCTTGGGCAAGAGTTCATATGCATTCGGTTTTTGGGAATTTCATTAAGGAAGTAGGTTTGCGTTTGTTTTCGTTAATTACTTTGATAGGAGTATATTATAATTGGATTACAGTTGTGCAGTTTGTGTATGTAACAGCTGGAATTTATTTATTAGCTTTAATAGTTACTATGGGTTATGCTTTTTACATAAAAAAACCTGTTTTTCAATTTGTTATTCCTTTAAATGTTAAGGATATCTTGGTTTATACTTTTTACATTATTTTGTCAGGCAGTGTAGCAAATTTGCTTTTGGACGGTGATAAAATAATGCTGAATCAATATATGAAGATTGAAAATATTGCATATTATTCGGTTGCAACTTATATTGCTTTGGTGATTTCTGTTCCAAGCCGTGCCATGCATCAGATTGTTTATCCTATTACTGCGAAATTAATGCATCAGAACAAGCATGATGAACTGAACGATTTGTATAAAAAGACTTCTATAAATCTTCAAATTGTTGGAGGGTTTGTAATGCTTTGTATTTTTGTTAATATCAATCAGCTGTATGAGATTGTTCCAAAAGATTACTCCGGCGGTATAGCAGTTGTATTTATGATTGGGCTTTCAAAATATTTTGATCTGATTTTAGGAAATAATAATGCCATTATTTTCAATTCAAAATATTATAGAGCCGTATTGTTTTTGGGAGTAGGTTTGGTAGTGTTAACAGTGATATTAAACATGATTTTTATTCCTTTATATGGGATTATAGGCTCTGCATTTGCTACTTTATTATCTATTACCTGTTATAGTGTTGCCAAATTGCTTTTTGTTGTAAAACGAATGCATCTGTATCCATTTACAAAACAAACGCTGTATTCCATCTGGATTACATTTGCTGTTTTTCTATTGTTTTATTTTTGGAAGTTTCCAATGAGCCCAATTATAGCAATAGTTTTAAAATCTGTTTTGGTGACTTTTGTGTATGTATTCATCAATTATAAATTTGTTGTTTCGCCAGAAATAAATCAGGCTTTGGATAAGGTTATTTTAAAAATCAGAAGAAACAAATAAAATTTATTGAGAGTAAATTTATGCCGTTTTCCGGTTGGTATTTCCCCATGCTGCACTTAGTGAAACAGCTATGATGAACTGAATTGTTATAACAGTCTTCAAACTCCTTTTGTTTTGCTAACCAGTTTGGATTAATTTGGTTTATGATTAATGTATATACCAAGACATTCAAATCTGCTGTGTTAATCTATCTTGAACCTCATCGGAATTTTGATAGTTTCTGCTGTGTAAAATTTAAAATTATGCGGACCATGACAGTTATCTGTGAAATGGGAGTAAAACTGTTGTTTATATTTCTAAATGGTATTATTTGAAAAAAAAATGAGTTATTTAATTTAATTTTTTCAAATAAATGTAAATTAATAATTATTGACTTGTTAATTTTTTATTTTGGTTTGTTTTTTCTGTAAGTTAAATATTGTTTATTTTGCCTTTAACTTTATTCTGACGATTTTTTTTACTCTTTTTAAATTTGTTGTTTTATAAGTTGTTGAAAATCAATAACTTATAAAATGTATTTTTAAATATCCCTAAAAGTGGGTATTGTAGAATTATTAAAGGCAGGGTACATTTGTAAGGTTAACAAAAAATATAATAGGAATGTTTATTAACTTAAATGTCAAAAGATGAAAAATCAGTTTATTAAACAAGAAAAATTACATCTCTTTACAAAAGTTATTGCGAATAAAATTCAAAATGGTTTTGTAGTTGTAGAGCAAAATGAAAAAACACCTTTTACCGTACTCTATAAAGAGGGTAAAAAAGTTAACCATAGTTTAAATTTTTTGATTTGTTGCGCAACTCTTGGTATGTGGTCATTGCCTTGGTTATATATGACACAGGTTACTGCTAAAGATAAAAAAGTTTTGATTGCAATAGATGAGGAAGGGGGTGTTTTTGAGGAAAACTGTTATTTAGGCTGATTTTTTAAAGTCTTACAAAGATTGTATTAGAGAAAATTAGTGGATCTCTGTAGTATTTGTAAATTATTTATTAAAAAACAATATATGAGTTAAATATATTAATAGAAAAAGCCATGAAGCAATATAAAACTTCATGGCTTTTTAGTTTTTTTAGTTTGGAAAAAAAAACTAATTGAAATCTTTTATAATTTTTCTTTTAAATATTTTGCAGTAATTGACTTTTTGTTTTTTGTTATTTCTTCAGGAGTTCCTACAGCGAGTAACTGACCTCCATTCTCACCTCCTTCAGGGCCTAAATCTATGACCCAGTCAGCACATTTTATTAAGTCGAGATTATGTTCTATTACCAGTATTGAATGTCCTTTCTCTATCAAAGCGTCAAACGAAGCCATTAGTTTTTTGATGTCATGAAAATGCAATCCAGTTGTTGGCTCATCAAAAACAAAAAGAGCTTTCTCTTTGATGGTTCCTTTAACCAAAAAAGAAGCAAGTTTGATGCGTTGTGCTTCACCTCCGGAAAGCGTCGATGATGATTGTCCCAATTGTACGTATCCCAAACCAACATCCTGCAAAGGCTGCAGTTTTTGTATGATTTTTGTCTGCTTATTTTTTTCAAAGAAAATAATGGAATCATCAATAGTCATCGTTAGAATATCATGAATATTTTTGCCGTCAAAGGCTACTTCTAATACTTCTTTTTTGAAACGTTTTCCGTTACAGGTTTCGCATGGGAGCTGGACATCGGCCATGAAAACCATTTCAACGTTTATCGAGCCTTCACCTTTACAGGTTTCACATCTACCGCCATCAACATTAAAAGAGAAATGCTTGGCTTGATAGCCTCTTACCTTAGATAGTTTTTCTTTGGCGTATAATTCTCGAATATCATCATAAGCTTTGATATAGGTTACAGGATTAGATCTGGAACTTCTTCCAATTGGATTTTGATCTACGTATTCTATGTGCTTTATTTGAGAAAAAGAACCAGAAAGTTCACTGAACTGTCCTGCCTTTTCACCTGCATTGTCTAGTTTTTTCTGCATGGCGGGAAAAAGAATTTTCTTGACAAGTGTACTTTTTCCACTGCCTGAAACTCCTGTAATGACTGTTAAAACTTCAAGAGGAATGGTAACATCTATATTTTGTAAATTGTTTTCTCTCGCGCCTTTTATTTCAATGAAACTTTTTGATGTTCGTCTTTTCTTTGGGACACTAATTTCTAGTTCACCATTCAAATATTTGGCGGTTAGCGAGCTTGATTTTAAGATTTCGTCATAAGTGCCTTGCGCGACAAGATTTCCGCCTTGTGTTCCTGCTTCAGGGCCAATATCGATAATCATGTCGGCGGCTTTCATAATATCTTCATCGTGTTCTACTACAATCACCGTGTTGCCTATGTCTCGCAATGACAATAAGACTTTAATTAAGCGTTCGGTGTCTTTTGGATGTAAACCAATACTTGGTTCATCCAAAATATACATAGATCCGACAAGACTGCTGCCTAGAGAAGTTGCCAAATTAATCCGCTGTGATTCCCCTCCCGAAAGCGTGGATGAATTTCGGTTTAAAGTCAAATAATTCAAACCTACTTCGGTTAAAAAAGACAATCTATTATTGATTTCGATTAATAATCGTTTGGCAATTTGTTTTTCATACTCATCCAAATCAATGTTCTTGAAAAATTCAACTAAGTGTTTGATTGGTAAATCGACTAAATCGGATACCGTCTTTCCATTTATTTTTACATAAGAAGCTTCAATTCTCAAACGTTTACCTTTACAGACATGGCATCTGGTTTTACCTCGATAACGGGAAAGCATTACCCGGTTTTGAATTTTATAATTTTTCTCTTCGAGTTCTTTAAAAAAATCATTCAGTCCCTGAAAATATTCATTTCCTGTCCAAATTAAGTCCTTTTGTTCTTCTGTAAGCTGGAAGAAAGGTTTGTGTATCGGGAAATCAAATTTGTAGGCATGATTTACTAATTCATCCCGAAACCATCCCATGCTTTCGCCACGCCAAGGAAAAATGGCATTTTCAAAAATCGAAAGTGAAGTGTTTGGAATGACTAATTCGCTATCGATTCCTATAATGTTTCCGTAACCTTCACAAACAGGGCATGCGCCATACGGATTATTGAAACTGAATAAATGTACGTTTGGTTCCAGAAAAGTAATTCCGTCCAATTCAAAATTATTAGAAAACGAAAGCTTTTTATCAGTGTTTAATTCTTGTAAATAGCAAATTCCTTTTCCTTCAAAAAAAGCAGTCTGCACAGCATCGGATAATCGGTTATAGAATTCTTCTTCGTCTTTGACAATAATTCTGTCAATAATGAGCAAGATGTCTTTATGATCTAATGAATGTTGTTCTTTTAAAGAAAAATCATCCAAACGAACCATCTCATTATTAACCAAAATCCTAGCGAAACCTTGCTGTAATAAGACTTTTAGTTTGTCTTCCAATTGTCTTCCTTCTTCAAGATGAATAGGAGCGAGGAGAAGCCATTTACTGTCCTGCTCAAATTTTTTAACTTCACTGACTACATCGGTAACCGTATTTTTTTTAACTTCTTGTCCTGATATAGGAGAATAGGTTCTTCCAATTCGGGCAAATAATAGTTTAATGTAATCGTATATTTCGGTTGAAGTTCCTACGGTTGAACGCGCATTTGTCGTATTTACTTTTTGTTCAATAGCGATAGCAGGGGCAATTCCTTTAATGTATTCTACTTTTGGTTTATCCAAACGACCTAAGAATTGTCTGGCGTATGAAGACAGACTTTCTACATAACGGCGTTGTCCTTCGGCATATAAGGTGTCAAATGCTAAACTGGATTTTCCAGAACCGGAAAGCCCTGTAATGACTACGAGTTTGTTCCTAGGAATTGCTACATCTACATTTTTTAAATTATGTACTTGAGCTCCTTTTATTATGATATTTTTCTTTGGATCGAGTTTGGAAATGTCAACTGGCATACTAAAAATGAATTTTCACAAAAGTACTCAATTTTAATATGAATGCCTCTAAAGAATTATAATCAGAACTTACTTTTTAAACCTGTTTTTGTTCTGCAATCTGTATTTTCTAATAATAATTGAGTTAGCGCCAAATTGTTGTTTTAAACGGTATAGATGGTTTGTTCTTTATTTATTAATCATAATATAAATATTACATGTCATTTTGAAATAAAAAATCGCTCTCCTGTTATTTTATAATGCGTAAAAGATTTATATTGCTTTATTCTATTTAGCTTAATTTCAATGTGTAACAATGTTTTGCCTTTTGTGAGGGCAGAATAATTTGTTGAAAAATGTAGCTTTAATTTTTAAAAATGACATTTATTATCTTTTTTCTTGCTTCTTTTAATAAAAAATTGTTAAATTTGACAAATGTTTAACTTAAACAAAACCTTGTAAGCCTATAGCACAGAACTACCTTTTAGAAAGACTACCCCCAAGAACTAACAATCTAAAAAGGAATAGCTATGGCAAATATTCAAAAAACAGATGCTTTATTAGTAAAGGATTATATGGCTGGCGATGAAAACGCATTGGCTATATTAATAAGAAGGCATGAGTCCAAAGTGTTTGGATTTATTTATTCTAAAGTTTCAGATAAAGACGTTTCCAACGACATTTTTCAAGATACTTTTATCAAAGTAATCAAAACCTTAAAATTAAATTCATATAACGAAGAAGGAAAATTTTTGCCTTGGGTTATGCGTATTGCCCATAACTTAATTATTGATCATTTTAGAAAGTTAAAAAAAATGCCGATGTACAGAGAGACAGAGGAATTTTCTATTTTTTCTATAATGTCTGATGATTCACTTACTGTCGAAAATCAAATTATTGCAGAACAGGTTGAGGTTGATGTACGCAGACTAGTTGAAGAGCTTCCTTTGGATCAAAAAGAAGTTTTAATCATGCGTATGTATCAGGATATGAGTTTTAAAGAAATCTCAGAAATTACAGGGGTCAGCATCAATACGGCATTAGGCAGAATGCGTTATGCAATAATGAATTTGAGGAAAATTATAGATAAGCATCAAATTGTTTTGACTAATTGATAATAAAAGGGTTATTAATCCGTTATAATATAAAATTTATATTGATATGGAAAAGAATTACTCTAAAGAATTAAAAATTGTCAAAAAAATGAAACCGGATAAAGAAGTTGTTTCTTTTTTATTGAATTACTCTAAAGCATTGAAAATGTTTAAAATAGAGGAAAAGGTTTTTGAAATTGTAGTAAATTAATTTTATAAGTTAAAAGTATTTTAATCTATACCAGATTCCCGCAAATTTCACTAATTTTTTTATAAAATTAGTGAAATTTGTTATTTATAGCTGTGATTATTTTTTATCAAATTCACTCAAAACCGATTTTCGCCCAATTGTTCTGGTAATAATGTCTTTCTCCAAATTCCATCCCCTCGCAGGCGAATATTCACGTCCATACCAAATAATCTGCAGGTGAAGATCATTCCATAATTCTTCAGGGAAAATACGTTTGGCATCCTTTTCAGTTTGAACTACATTTTTGCCATTTGTCAAGTTCCAGCGGTACATTAACCGGTGAATGTGGGTATCAACTGGAAAAGCAGGAACTCCAAAAGCTTGTGACATTACAACGCTGGCTGTTTTATGCCCAACTGCTGGCAATTCTTCTAAATACTCAAAACTCTGAGGTACAAGCCCATTGTGTTTTTGAATCAAAATTTGTGACAAGCCATGAATACCTTTCGATTTCATTGGAGATAAACCGCAAGGGCGAATGATTGCCTTGATTTCTTCTATCGACATTTTAACCATATCATACGGATTGTCGGCTTTAGCAAAAAGTATGGGAGTAATTTGATTAACCCGAACATCTGTGCATTGTGCCGAAAGTAAAACGGCAATCAGTAAAGTATATGGATCTTTATGGTCTAACGGAATTGGAATAGTAGGATATAATTCATTTAGTGTATTGATAACAAATGTTACGCGTTCCTGTTTGGTCATTTTTTTGAGTTGCTAAGAATCTGAGTTTTTAAGACTGTTTTTGGATGTAAAAATAATATTATTTAGTTTTTGAATTGAATTTGAATGTCATTTTTTACAAAACTTAGTACCTTAGCTTCTTAGTAACTTAGAATCTAAATAACATGACTACATTAAAAATAGGAGATCAAGCACCACAATTTTCAGGGATAGATCAAGATGGGAAATCACATCAATTAGCAGATTATAAAGGAAAAAAACTGGTGGTTTTCTTTTATCCAAAAGCTTCAACACCTGGATGCACGGCAGAGGTTTGTGATTTAAGGGATAATTTCGAGCGTTTTCAGGCTAATAATTATGTACTTCTTGGAGTAAGTGCTGATAGTGCCAAAGCACAAGCAAAGTTTAGAGATAAACATGATTTTCCTTTTCCGCTATTGGCTGATGAAGATAAGTCAGTAATAAATGCTTTCGGAGTTTGGGGACCAAAAAAGTTTATGGGAAGGGAATATGACGGTATTCACAGAACCACTTTTGTAATTGATGAAAACGGAATCATTAGCGATGTTATCTCTGCTGTAAAAACTAAAGAACACGCTGGGCAAATTTTAAAATAAATCAAAATCACCACAAGAGAATTCCTTTTGTGATGATTTTATAGGTAATCTGTAACGTCCAGATAATCAATGTCATTATTAAGGTTGTTGTTGTCTCTAGAAAACTTTAATTGAGATTGTAAACAGCTTAATTTTTTTAGATTCTGGAATTGTTTTAATTGAGGTAGAATTGTTGTGGTAAATTGTTCTTTTAATGATTTAAATTGATTAACATTTTCGATGTAAAATTGATATTTAAATTTTTGTCCGTTTTCGATGAATTTTATTGAATTCTCAATTCCATTATATGTCATATTGTCACCACCATAAAACCGACCTTTATAAGCGAATATATTGATTTCTATTTCCTGTAAATCTCTCCATTTGTGAATCATAGTATTTTGATTTTCGTTAATTTCAATGTTGTTTTCAGAAAAACCAACTACTATTGTTTTTTGAATCATTTTCAAAGGAGTGAATTTACCTTTTGTAATTCTATTAAATTGCATAAAGCAGATGATACCAAAAATGATGCTAAGACAAAATATGGGGTGTTTGGTATTTATCCCGTAAACGAAAGGAATAAAAGTAATTGATAGTATGATTATAATTAAAAATATTTCTAGTATAGTTGGCTTTTGGTGAATTACAATTGGCAATTTCATTTTTGTTATTTATGCTTAAATTATTTTGGTTTTAATACTTTTTATCAAATATATATAACTTTTTGGTATTTAAGTTTTTCTTGATATTTAAAAAAAAAACCAAGAAAAACAATTAGTCTTCCTTGGATTTTATTAATTATGGATAGATTTTTTTTAGCTCAAATTATTTACTCGCTTCCAAAAGCGTATTGGGCTGATATCCAAAAAGATGTTTTTCTTTAATAATTTCGGCTACTCCTGGAGGAAGCATTGGTTCCCAGCCAGGTTTTCCAGCACTAATCATTTTTAAGACTTCGCGAGAGAATACTTCTAATATTTCGGGGTTGTAATCTTCGATATCGACTACTTTTCCATTGAATTTAAAGAATTTGTATAATTCTTTCATTCTAGGATGTACTTTTAAGTTTTTGGAAGTAATGATTTCTCCCTCTTCACCCAGCATTGGATATAAAAAGACTTTCATATCGCGGTAAAATAATTTTCCAAAGGCTTCTAAAATTCCGCCGCTCAAATGGCGGTAGTATTTCTCGTCAAATATATCTACTAAGTTGTTTACTCCCATAGCAAGTCCCATTCTGGCTTTGGTATAATTAGAGAAATATTCAACTACTTTGTAGTATTCTTGGAAATTGGATATCATTACGGTTTGTCCCAATGAACATAGCAATTCGGCACGATCCATAAAATCTCTTTCGTCAATTTCGCCATCAGATCTAAGATTAGATAGTGTTATTTCGAAAATTACCAAAGTGTTTTCCTTCTCTACCTTATTTTCGGCCAAAAACATTTTTAAGGAATTGGCATACATATCCATGTTTACTTTGGTAACTGGACGGAAACTTCCTCTAAAAGCAAGTATATTTTTTTTGTACAGAATAGCAGCTGGGAGAACATTTTTGCCTTTTGGGTTGAACATTACGGCATCGGTCATGCCGTTTTTTACCAGTTGCAGACTCATTAAACGATTATCAACATCAGCAAAACGAGGACCTGAGAAATTAATGGTGTCAATTTCTAATTGATCTTTGTCAAGATGGTCGTATAAATAACGCAGTAATTTTTTTGGGTCATTGTATTTGTAGAAAGCACCATAAATAAGGTTAACTCCTAAAACACCTAAGGTTTCTTGTTGTAATCTAGAATCCGTTTCTTTGAAACGAATGTGGATGATAATTTCGTTATAGTCTTCAGTTGGATCCAGTTGGTATCGAATTCCAACCCAGCCATGGCCTTTAAACTGTTTTGCAAAATCTATGGTGGCAACGGTGTTGGCGTAACTGAAAAACATTTTGTTAGGATGTTTTGTCCGGCTTAATCGTTCTTCAATCAATTCGCCTTCAAAAGTCAACATTTTTTTCAGTCGGCTTTCAGTTACATAACGACCGTCTTCTTCAGTTCCATAAACGGCATCACTAAAATCTTTGTCATAGGCAGACATAGCTTTTGCGATTGTCCCAGATGATCCACCAGATCTAAAAAAATGCCTGACTGTTTCTTGACCAGCTCCAATTTCAGCAAAAGTTCCGTATATATTTTCGTTTAAATTAATACGAAGTGCTTTGTCCTTTAAGGAAGGGATTTGCTCGATAACTTTGTCTCCTTTTAGTTTTATCTTTTTGGCTTCCATTTTTTTTGTTTAAATTCGGCAATTATGTCACAAAGTTAACTAATTAGGCTTCTCATAAAAGAGAATTAATTCTATTTTTGTAAAAAAAAGAAACAAATTGAAGGTATATTTTTTAGGTACTGGCACATCCCAAGGGATTCCAATTATAGGAATTGATCATGAAGTTTGCAAAAGCACTGATTTTAAGGATAAAAGGCTCCGGGTTTCGGTTTGGATTACATGGGAAGACCATTCATACGTAATCGATTGCGGACCTGATTTCAGACAGCAGATGTTGTCGTCTAACTGCAGAAAATTGGACGGTATCTTATTTACTCATGAACATGCTGATCATACGGCTGGTTTGGATGATATTCGGCCTTTTAATTTCAGGCAGGGAGCGATTCCAATTTATGCTCATAAAAGGGTGCTTGCCAATATTGAAAAGCGTTTTGATTACATATTCGAAACTGTCAATAGATATCCTGGCGCACCTTCTGTAAAAACTTTCGAAATCGGAAATAACCAGCCTTTTTCAATTGGTAATAAAACAGCTGTTCCAATAAATGTGTGGCATGGAGATTTGCAGGTTTTTGGATTTAGAATTGATAATTTTGCTTATTTAACAGATGTGAAAACTATTGATGAAGCAGAAATAGCTAAGTTAAAAGGTCTCAAGGTTTTGGTTGTTAATGCATTGCGGGAACAGCCTCATGATACGCATTTTAATTTGCAGGAAGCACTTGATTTTATAGCTTTGCTAAAACCCGAAAAAGCCTATCTGACACATATTAGCCACATGCTTGGTTTTCATGAAGAAGTTCAAAAGAAACTGCCGGAAAACGTTTTCTTGGCCTACGATAATTTAGAAATTACAATTTAATCTACAAATGAAAAAATCATTACTCCTTTACGCTTTAATTCTGTCTTTGGTCTTTAATGTTTATACGTATATGTATTTAAGCAAAGAAGTGACTTTTGAACAGGAAAAATATAAAAAAAACACAGCCAAGCTAAAAGATACTTTACAGTTGGTTACCAATAAACTCTCCGATGCTGATTATTTTTCATTGGAAAGAAATGAAAATGCCCAAAATTATTTCGACTCGGCTAAATCTGATAAAATCAGAAATTATACGACTTTAGTTCCTTATGTTACCGCTCAATTATTGGATTTGAATGCTAATCCAAAAGGAAATCCTTATACGGGACAAGACCAATTGGGAGCAAATAAGTTTATTATTAATAAAGTAAAAGTGTTAAATCATCGTTGGATAATAGCTGACTATAGTGACGGAGAATATTGGGGAGAAGTATTGCTGAAGTACTTTATCAATGATGATGAAAGTGTTTCTTTTGAAGTGAATCAGTCTGTTATTTATCAGAAATAATTAAGTTTTCAGTCTCAGTTTTCAGTATTGGCAGTGACTGAAAACTGAGACTGAGAACTTATTTCCCAGAAAGCCAATTTTTGAAATCAAAAAAGTTTTGCGGAGCTACTCCATGACCTACAGGATATTCTTTATAGGTTATTGCAACGCCCAGTTTTTCTAAAATCCCAGGTGTTTTTCTTGCCCAATCAACAGGGATTACCTGATCTACTGTTCCGTGAGAGGCAAATATTTTGAGTTTGCTTAAATTATTTTTTAAGTAATCTTCGGTAACAATTTCTAAATTTAGATAACCGCTCATTGCTACTACTTTGTTCACTTTTTCAGGATACGAAAGTGCAACGGCATAACTTAAAATTGAACCTTGGCTAAAACCAATCAGATTGACATTTTGGATATCAATAGGGTAGTTAGCGACTAATTCATCAATGAAACCGGCAATTACATCTCTTGAAATCCGTGCTTGGTCGTTATCTGAAAATTTATTTTGGTCAGCATCGAAATTTATGGCATACCAAGCATAACTACCGTATTGAAGGTCATAAGGAGCACGAGCTGAAATGATATAATACTCGTTTGGCAATTCTGTCGCAAACGAAAATAAATCGGCTTCGTTACTGCCGTAGCCGTGAAGTAAAAGCAATACAGGATTTTTATCGAGAATCACTTTAGGTTCTCTTATTTTATATTCTAAAGATAGATTCATAAATTAGTGTTCAGTATTCAGTTTATTTAGTATTCAGTTTTAAGATGTGAACTTTATGAGATGCTTTTAAGCCATTTCTGAAAGTATTCTCCAAGTAATGGTACCGGTTTTGTTTCGCCTTTAATAGCGCTGAATATGCCATAAGTCCACAAAACAGAAATGAAAATCCACATAGGTGCAGAGATCATTAGGCTGTCAAAGTTATTAATGATTAAGCCCAAAGAAATAAAAGTAAGTGTAAGTCCTAGTCCTTGTCGAATATGAAACGATGCAAATTCATTTTTGTCTTCGCTATTCATTGACATGGCTATAAATACGCCAATGCCTAAAATATAACTGGTAATAGCTGCTGTTTTTCCAGCTTCGATATTGTTGTTCATACTGATTTGTTATCCTAAAATTAATTTTCCTTGGTTCAGAATTCCATAAGCCTTTCCTTTTAGAGAGGTGCCTAAAAATGCTGAATTTTTGGATTTTGAAAGTATGTTTTCTTTTGTGAAAATACTAGAGCCTTCTGGGTTGAATAAAGTGATATTGGCGATTTCGCCTTCGCTGATGCTGTTGGTTGGGATGCTAAAAATCACTTTTCCTGCGGTAAATTTTTCAATTATAGTTTCTAATGGAAGCACTGTCATTAAAGCTCCAAAAGCGCTTTCTAGACCTATGGTTCCGTTTTTTGCCAAATCAAATTCCATTTTTTTGTGTTCAATGTCAATTGGATTGTGATCGGAAGTGATTAAATCGATAGTTCCATCCAAAACTCCATTAATCAATGCTAGTCTGTCGCTTTCAGTTTTTAGTGGCGGAGTTACTTTAAAACGCGTGTCAAATTCTTCCAGTTTTTCATCGGTTAATACCAAATGATGAACGGTTACACTGCAGGTAACGTTTAGCCCTTTTGCTTTAGCTTCTTTAATTAACTGTACAGATTTTGCTGAAGAAATGGTTGGAATATGCATTTTACCTCCGGTGTATTCCAATAAAAATAAGTTTCTGGCAATTTGTAATTCTTCGGCTAAGTCTGGAATACCTTTTAGCCCCAATCGGGTGGAAACAACGCCTTCATTAGCTACGCCGTTTCCTTTTATTTTGTCATCTTGCGCAAAAGCGACAACTAATCCGTCAAAATCCTGTACGTATTGCAAAGCTATTTTTAGCAAATTGGCATTGTCCAAGCTTTTTGTATAATCTCCAAAGGCAACTGCTCCAGCATTTTTCATATCATACAATTCGGCCATGTCTTTACCTTCGCTTTCTTTGGTTAAAGCTCCAATTGGAAAAAGCTGTGCTGCAAAACCGTTGGCTTTATTTTTCACAAAATTGATTTGTGCTTGATTGTCTATAACAGGAAAGGAGTTGGGTTGCAGTACGATGGCTGTAAAACCGCTTTTTGCAGCAACATCCAGTCCGTTTGAAATTGTTTCCCTGTCTTCAAAACCAGGTTCTCCAAGGGAAACGCTGCTGTCAAACCATCCTTGTGAAATATGAAGATTATCAAGCCTTAGTTCTTCGGTATTATCGGTATTTGGAAGTGCCGTTCCTATCTTTTTTATAAAACCATCTGCAATTAAAAGATCTAGAGTCTGGTTGTTAAAGGGACTTTTCGAATCGATAATTTTGGCGTCTCGGATGATTATTTTCATGTTAGATAATTTACTTTAGTTGAAACAATAAAATTTATGTTTAGAAAATTAAAACTTAATTTTCTTGAACCATTAAGAATAAGTTAATAAAGAAAAACTTAATATTCTTAATGTCTTAATGGTGAAAAAAATTATTTCACAAATTTGATAATTGCCATTTCCAATGCCAGAAAAAGCAGTGCAAAGATAATAAACCATTTCCAAATTTGATTATCGTTTCGGTTGCTTTGCAGCGTGTCAAAAATGGTTGAAATGGAATCACTTGTTTTATAATCGGATAATAGAGTTTCGTTTACTTGATCCAGATTACTTTCGGTTCTTGGATAATTAAAACTGATATTTTCTATTGGTTTTTTGGAATCATATATTGTATAATTGCCTGCCTTTTCAGGATAATCATTAAAGAATAGCTGCACTTTATTATTCAATAATTGCTGCACTGGAATAAATTGTTCATCTTGATTTTTTACCGTCAGGATTTCATCTTTTGCCAAATTGACAGAAACGAGATAGGAGGTGTTATTTCCAATGATGTTTGAATTAATTCCGTTATTTAGCTTGCTTAAAGCCATTTTATAAAAAACAGGAACAATCAATGGAGATTGCTGAAAATTTGAATTCAACGTGTTTAAAGGAGCTGAAAACACATAAACTGATGAAGCAGTATTCTGTAATCCTATTAAAAACGGAGATTTATCATCAAAAATTAAAATGGCCGGATTCGTGGTGGAAACAGTAAAATCTTTTTTGATTTTTGGATATTGAAAGTTATTGGTTTTATTTTCGAAAACACCAGCAAATAACGGATGACTGAAATTAATTTTTGTAATCAGCTTTTCATTCGATTCCAATGATTTGAATTGAGTGCTGCCAAATTGATTTAATAACGCATTTAAACTAGAAACTGACGCTGTTTCTGATGGAATTACAATTAGGTTTCCTCCTTTTTTGACAAATGCTTTCAAAGTGGTTTGCAGTGCTTGAGGAATTTCGTCCAATTCATTTAAAATAATAGCATCTTGCTTTTCGATACTGTTGTAATCCAAAGTATTTAACGTAAATGAACTATAATTGAATTCATCATTGGTGTAAATTCGGCTCAGGAAATTATTTTTTTCGGGTGTTCCAATACTGATGATGTTATTCTTTTTGATTTTTGAAATACTAAAAAATAATTTATTATCATATCCTAAATCATTGTCTTCAATGGAGACATATCCGTGAAAAGCTTGTTTTGGAATAGTGAAATTGATGGTTTCTTTTTTATTTTTAAAATTAATGATGGTTTTTGCAATCAGTTTGTTTTGATTGTATAAAGCCATTGAAACAGGTTTGAAATCCTCACTGTAATTGGTTGTATTGATGCTTAATTCGTAAAAATCATCAAGAGTTTGACGGATAAAAACACTGTCTATTGCTACATTGTTTTTTTGTTCTGCCTTTGGAATAATGAAATACGGAATATCATCTGTTTCAATATTCTTTAATTGATTTGGAGTTAGCCCCACAGCATCAGTAATTACCACAATATCTTTTTTGAATGCCGATTTATGTGCTTTTACTTTAGCTAAAATATTGTCTAATTGAAAGGGGACTGCACTGTATTTCAGGTTTTGCAGCTCATTCCGAATAGTTCTGATATCAGTATCCCAGTAACTGTCGGTATTGGTAAGTAATGAAAAGTTAGCGTTTTCAGGAGTTTCTTCTAATAGTTCTTGAATTGCCCGTTTTAATAATTCCCCTTTTTTTCCTTTGGCCTGCATACTAAAGGAATTGTCCAGAATAATATACATTTCATTGTTAACGTTTTTACTGTCTTTGGATTCGAAAAAAGGCTGTGTAAAAGCCAGAATTATACATGTCAATAAAAGAAGACGGCATGCCAAAAGTAACCATTTTTTGATTTTAGAACTTTTTCGGGTTTGGATCGAAAGGGCTTTTAGAAATCGGACATTGGTAAAATATTCTTTTTTGAAACGTCTTAATTGGAATAAATGCACCAAAATTGGAACAATCAACAGGAAAAGAAAGTATAGAATTTCGGGTTGTTTAAAATGCATTCTGAAAATGAGTTTGTCAAAGATAGTATTTTGAATTAAGATTTCAGAATTCGGATTTCAGATTTTGTTCGGATTTAGGTTATATTTGAAGAATAAATTTAATAATTAATGAATACAACTGAAAATAGTGATAAATTAGGATACTTTAATATTGTAATAATGGTTCTTACAATTTATGTTTTAAGTGCTTTATTATTAGAAACAATTTTTGTTCTGCCATCAGAAACTTCCAAACTTTTAAAGTTTATCGATAATGCTATTTGTTTAATCTTCTTTATTGATTTTACAGTTCGATTTTTTAAGGCAGATAATAAATTAAGATTTATGCGTTGGGGTTGGATTGATTTAATTTCGAGTATTCCTATGATAAATTTTTTTAGAACAGGAAGATTATTAAGATTAATTAGGTTGTTCAGAATTGTTAGAGCTTTCCGTTCTTCAAGATTACTTTTAAATCATATTTTTAAAAATAGGGCAAAAGGGGCACTTACAACTGTTTCAATTTTTGCTATAATGTTGATAATATTTTCATCAATAGCAATTTTACAGGTTGAAAATACAAATGATGGAAATATAAAAACGGCTGAAGATGCTTTGTGGTGGGCGTATGTTACGATAACGACTGTTGGTTATGGAGATAAATTCCCGGTAACAACGGAAGGAAGAATTATTGCAGTTATATTAATGACAGCAGGAGTAGGACTTTTCGGAACCTTTACGGCTTATGCATCATCTTTGTTTGTGGAAGGGAAAAAGAGTGAGTAATAAATAATATTCTTTAAAAAGTCATGTTTTTAATACTAAAAATATTAATATTACGTAATTATGACAAAAGAAACCGCATTGCAATTATTTGAACAAAAGCAAGTTCGTTCTTTATGGAACGAAGAGGTGGAGAAATGGTATTTTTCTATTGTTGATGTTATTGGGATATTATCCGAAAGCCCAAATCCGAATAATTATTGGAAAGTTTTGAAAAACCGTCTAAAAAAAGAAGGAAGTCAGTTGGTTACAAATTGTAACCAACTGAAAATGGTTTCATCTGATGGTAAATATTATAAAACAGATGTTGCTGATACTGAACAATTATTTAGATTAATTCAATCTGTCCCTTCTCCAAAAGCAGAACCTTTCAAACTTTGGTTGGCTCAAGTGGGGAGCGAACGACTTGATGAAATGCAGGATCCAGAAATAGGCATAGACAGAGCATTACAGCATTATCTGCAATTAGGCTATTCAGAAAGTTGGATTAATCAGCGCTTAAAAAGTATTGAAATTCGAAAAGAACTTACTGATGAATGGAAAAGCCGAGGGTTAAAAGAAGGAAGCCAATTTGCTATATTAACCGATATTATAACCAAAGCGTGGTCCGATAAAACGACTAAAGAATATAAAATTTTGAAAGGATTGAAAAAGGAAAATCTTCGGGACAATATGACAAATACCGAATTAATTTTAAATATGCTTGCCGAAGCTTCTACCAAAGATATTTCACAAGCGGTTAATCCAAAATCATTTCAAGAAAGTCAGAAAGTTGCACAACAAGGTGGAAATGTAGCTAAAGTTGCTTTGAAAGAATTGGAAGCTAAAACAGGAAAAAAAGTTATAACGGATATTTCTGCTAAAAAACTTTTGGACAATCAATAAAAAATCAATTTCAATAACAATTTCAACAGCAAATGAAACAAATCTATTTATTTATTCTATTAATTTCTTCGGTTGTCTCAATGCAGGCTCAAAAAAACATCCTAAATCTTATTGTTGGGACTTATACTAATTCATGCAGCAGCAGGGGAATTTATGTATATGAGTTTAATACTAAAAACGCTCAAATCCGATTGAAAAAAAGTTCAGATAGTATTTCCAGCCCTAGTTATGTATCGCTTTCTAAAGATGGTAAGTTTTTATACGCAGTTAATGAAAACGGAAATGATAGTACGGTAAGTTCTTTTAGTTTTGATCCGGCAAGCGGAAAACCAAGCTCTATAAATAAAGTTGACTCTAAAGGTGCAGATCCCTGTTATCTTATCAATGATGATAATAATGTGATTGTAGCTAATTATTCAGGAGGAAATATTGCTGTTTTTGGAAAAAATGCAGATGGCAGCTTAACCGAAGCTAAGCAAGTAGTGCAGCATTATGGGAAAGGAGTAAATCCTGATCGGCAAGAAAAAGCACATGTACACATGGTTTATTTTTCGCCAGATAAAAAATATGTCTTGAGCAATGATTTAGGTACTGACAAAGTTTACGTGTATAACTATAATGCCACTGCTCCTACCGATGTTTTAACGCTAAAAGATAGTGTTTCTGTAACTTCTGGAAGTGGTCCTAGGCATCTAAAGTTTAGTAAAAACGGAAAATATGTATATCTATTGCAAGAATTAGATGGTTCAATAACTTCTTTCAGCTATAAGGACGGAAAGCTTGCAAAAGTTTTTGAAACGACAGTTTTGGCAAAAGATTTTAAGGGTGCATTTAGCTCTGCAGCTATTGAAATTTCTCCAAATGGAAAGTTTTTATATGCATCCAATAGAGGAGAAGCAAACAATATTTCAGTTTTTAAGATTTTAAAGAAAGGAAAATTGCAATTGAAAGGGCAAACCGGTACATTAGGCAAAGGGCCAAGGAGTTTTGTAATTGACCCTACAGGAAAATTTCTTTTGGTTGGACATCAATATACTAACAATATTGTAATTTTTAAGATTAACGAAAGCAAAGGAACATTAACAGATTCAGGAAAAAGTTTTGATTTGTGTTCTCCTGTCTGTTTGATTTTTGGTGAGACTGTGACTGACGTTAAAAAAAGGAAATAAAAGGATAATACATTTTCTTTAAAAAAATAACCCGTGATTCGATCGATCACGGGTTATTTTTTTAAAGAAAAACAGAAATTCTATTTCTTATCTTTCCTCTTTTTAGCTTGGTTTTTCAGCATATTTCTATTTACTGAGCCATGTGTTTTTTTCTTGGTAACACCAGGACCACCTAAATTGACTTTTTTATTCTTTTTGCTTTTTTCGTGAAAAGCCCCATCACCTTCCAGTTTTTGTTTTTTCATCAAAAACTTAATGGGCTGTCTGTCTTTCTCAGGTTCGATTAATTTAGCCGAAACTTCAACTTCTTCAGGGAAAGATTCAATAGGTAATTCGGTATCCATCAAAATTTCAATGGCAATTTTTGATTCTTCTTCACGAGGAGTAATTAGACTTATGGCTGTACCGGTTGCATCTGCACGGCCTGTTCTACCAATACGGTGCATATATAATTCTGGTAATTCCGGCATTTCAAAGTTGACGACGTGCGTGATATTCGAAATATCCAAACCTCTCGCCATAATGTCGGTGGTAATTAATCCGCGGAGATTTCCTTCCTGAAATTCAGCCATCGTACTCAAACGGTAATTCTGTGATTTATTGGAGTGGATAACACCAAACTGACCTTCAAAATCTTCCTCAATGCGTTGGTGAACCATGTCGGAAATCTTTTTGTTGTTCACAAAAACCAATACGCGGCTCATGTCTTCATTGGTTTCCAATAAATGTTTTAAAAGATTGATTTTGGTATTGAAATTAGGAATCTGATAGGTAATTTGGGTAATGTTTTCAAGAGGAGTTCCAGATGCTGAAAGCGTAATTTCTTCCGGATAATCAAAATAATCATTCAAAATCGCATCAACTTCATCGGTCATTGTTGCCGAGAACAATATGTTTTGGCGCTTTTTTGGCATCATAGCCAAGATTGAAGTTAACTGCGTGCGAAAACCTAAATTCAGCATTTCGTCAAACTCGTCAATAACCAGTTTTTGCATTTCTTCAAAGCGGATTACATTATCCAGCGTTAAATCCATAATTCTTCCAGGAGTTCCCACCAAGATATCGCAACCCTGATAAACAGTCGTTTTTTGTGTATTGATGTTGACACCGCCAAAAATCCCTATGGTTCGGACCGACATATATTTAGTCAGTTTTTCAACCTCTTCCACAACCTGGACAACCAGCTCGCGTGTCGGCACAAGGATTACAATTTTTGGAGTATGACCAGGAGTGAATTTGTATAATTTTAATAAAGGCAGTAAATAGGCAAATGTTTTACCCGTACCCGTTTGTGCAATTCCCATCATATCACGACCAGACATTATCACAGAAAAAGTCTTTTCCTGAATAGGAGTCGGGGTCGTAAAGCCTAAATCATCAATTGCTTTTTGTACTGATTTAGGGAGATTGAATTGTTCGAAAGTGCTCATTGTATGTAAATTTTGTGCAAAGATAGGTTTTTTGAAACTAAGGTTAGAAAGTCATGCAAACTTTGACTTTATTTCGAAATTGAGATAAAAAAAACCTCTATGCTACTATTTTGAGATAGCGTATAGAGGCTGATGATTTTTATGAAATTAGTTTTTTTTAGGCACTAATATTTATAGTAGAAATTTCATTTGGTTTTATGCTATGCTTTGTTTTGGCGAATAATCGCTTTACTCTCAGCAACAATTCATTCGGATTAAATGGTTTAGAAACAAAATCATCTGCACCAAGATTAAATGCTTCAACAACAGTGCTTTCTTCTTCTCCTAATGATGAAACTACGATAACTGGGATGCTTCCAAAATGTTCTTTTGAATAGCTTATTATTTCTAATCCAGAGCGAAATGGCAGCATAATATCAGTAATAACTAAGTCGGGTATGAGCACAGGTATTTTTTCGATAGCACTCAAACCATCTTTACAGGAGACCACTTGATAACCTTCTTTTTTAAGGATGAATTCAAGAATTTTAATCATTAATATGTCATCTTCAGCAATTAATATTTTGATGTCTGAATTGTTCATGTTTTTTTCTTTTAATGTTTTTAATCCCTCTTTTCTGGATTAGCATGTTTTAAAAAATGGAAAAGAACATTTTTTGAAAACTATAGTTTCGGTTGTTTTTAGCAACTGTGCCAAAATGATTTTTATGTTTTGTTTAAGTTTAAATCGTTGTTTATTAATTATGTTGTTGAAATTTCTATTAATGGCGTTAGTGTTTTCTTTTTTGGCAGAAATAATCATAAAACAAAATATTTTCTCAAAAATTGTATCTGAGAATGTTTTTTCACTTGGTTTTAAATAGTAAAATAAAATGCTGCTAATATTTATAAAAGCATGGATTTTTAATTATGCAGTTCAATGATTTAATCATTGGGCTGTAAACTAAATAGACAATATGTATGAATTAGTTTGATTAAATAGAGTTTTTACAAAGTGGGGGTAACTAATTTTTATTTGAAATAAAACTGCGGAAAATGAATGATTTCTTAAGTCAATGCCTATAAATAAAAATTAGAGTTTTGTAATTACATTCCTTAGGAATTTTCTATTTAATCTTTAAAATGTATTGAAACACCGTTAAAATTACGTTTTTTAATTTTTTTATGCAAATTTTTTCACATTTTTTTTGAAACAAATACCTTCACTGTAATGATTTTTCTATACTAAATTATGTTTTATTTAATAATGCAGCAGATTCTTTAGTATCATCCCAGATGAATAGATAATGACTTCGCTTCTTTTTGAATTTGTTAATTTTAAGAAGTTTTCAGCCATAATTTTGCAATTTGAAAAAAACAGGAAAAAACAATAATGGAGATAATAAATTGTTTCGTCTGCATTTTTTTAGAATTGATATTGGAACATCAATGCAATTTCGGTTTCGTTTTGCTTTTTGTCAGGAGTATATTCTTGATTGTTATAATTCAATTGAAGCCCTGTTATATAATGACCTCCAATGATTTTATAATAGCCAGCTCCAAGTCTGTAAGAATCTAATGAAAGGCGCGGTTGTATTTGGCCAATTGTTGTTCGTTCGTCTGGGGAAGTTCCATATCCAGCTATCAATGTTATGTAATCAAATCGAGTGTTGAAATAATAGCGGGCTGTTAATGTAAAGGCAGGATACATATCACTTTCATTAAATTGAAAAAAGGATCTTAAATTAAGCCAATATGAACCTAAATACTTACCAACTCCAGCAACTGCAGTAGTAATTCCAGAATCTTTGGTATCAATATATCTAATTCCCAGATCGCCTTCCCAGCCTTTTTCGAAATTATGAAAAAAAGAATATCCAAGCCTGAATTTTGGAAATACCGGATCATTGCTATAACTGCCGCCAATATAAGAATAACTGTTTTTGCCAGTAAATAAGTAAGATTCGGCCTCGTATTGTAATCCTTCGGCAACGGTTTGACCATCAGCATATCGGTTTGAATAATTTATTCTGGCAATGGCAGAACCCCAATCTCGTTGTCTGATGTATTGTGCACTTCCATAATGCCAAGGACCATACCCAGATCTGTCAAACGTTGTGAAATTGTAATTTACACCAATGCGATCCGATTTTTGTCGAGTGTCCGCAATAAAGTAATGCAGTTTAAAACCAGTGTCTTTTGGGTATTGAGCCTGCATTTCTTTTAAGTAATCTTCGCTTTTTTTCTTTTCGCCCTGAAGTTCATAGATAGCGAGTTTTTTGTATCTAAAATCTTTTTTGCCAGAATGTGCTTCAATGGCTTTATTCACAGTGATTTCGGCATCACTGTAATTTTTATCTTCAATATCCATATTGATGAGATAGGAAAAAGCATCTTCATAAACAGGATTCCTGTCGATGACATAATTGTAATAGTATCTGGCACTGTCTTTTGTATTGTTTAATTGGTGAATTCTTCCTGCCAGCAAATGAAAATCTAAATAATCAGGGGCTAATTTTATTCCTTTATGGGTTTTCTTTAAAGCCGAATCATAATTTTTATCCTTATTGACTTCATTAATTGCTGCATTCAAAAGACTGTCAACGTCTGTTTTTTGTGACCAAACTGAATTGTTCTCTGCCACTCCTAAAAGTAGCAATAGAATAAAAAATGTTTTAGTGTAGCGGCGTTTTTTCATGCTTATTTTTTCTTTTCGGTTGGGTTACTAAAACCTTGCCGCTGCATATTTCCCCAAACTTGTTCCTTTTGTCTAAAAAAATGGTAATATCCTTTTATTGAGGCATATACATTCACAGGGTGATAGCAAAAAGGCTCTATTATTGCCATCATTACCAGAGTGACAATTTCCTTGGCATTGGCATAATTTTTATAAATAATATCATCTAATAGGATAGATATAAAAGTTATAATGATATAAAATAAATAGATTGTCAGCGTTAGGTAGAGGAAATTAGCGTAATCCACATGGTAAATAAAAAAACCAATAATTAAGACAATGACTCCAATAACTTCTAAAATTGGAATTAGAAACTCAAAGAAAAAGAAATAAGGAAATATTAGGAATCCTGTTCTTTGGTATTTTGGATTGAAAAAAACATTTTTATGCAAGTATAATGTTTGTATTAATCCTCGAGACCAGCGTACACGCTGCCGAATCAGAACCTCTTTTGTCGATGGAACTTCTGTCCAGCAAAGTGATTCTGGTATGTATTGTATGGAAAAAGGCAATTTATTATCATACATATATTTTCTCATTCGGGTTACAAGTTCCATATCTTCCCCTAATGATTTATGCCAATAACCACCAGCGGCAACCGCAATTTCTTTGTCAAACATGCCTAAACCGCCCGAAACTAACAGTAATCCGTTAATCTGACTCCAAGCCATTCTGCCAAAAAGAAAAGCACGGACATATTCCAATTCCTGAAACCTTGGATACCAGCCTTTTGGGAAATGGATTTTTACCAAAAAACCATTTTTTACTTCGCAGGAATTGGATATCCTTATACCCGCGCCAGTTGCAATAACTCTTTTTTGGGCTTCTATAAATGGTTTTGCTAATTTGATAATGGTATCATTTTTTAAGATACAATCCACGTCAGTGCAGATAAACAAAGGATATTTGGTCGAATTAATTCCGGCATTGGCTGCATCAGCTTTACTTTTTGCATTTTCTTTATCAACGACTAATAATTTATAATAAAGGGGATTAGTAGATTTATAATGACCTCTAATTGCAGCGGTTTTAATTTTTTCCTGATAATAAAAATCAACTTTGATGAGTTCGAATTCGTCAATTAATTTTTGTAGTGTATCGTCTGAACTGCCATCGTTTACTAACACAACTTCAAATTTGGGATAGGTTAATGAAAGCAATGATTTAACATTATTGACAACAGTAGCCCCTTCGTTGAATGCTGGTGCCACAACAGAAACACCAGGTATATAATTGGATTTTATAATGACATTATTAGGAATAAAATATTTTGTATTAAGGTTTTTCTTTATTGCATAATAGGATAATCCGGCTAATATAGAATAAAAGATAATGTAAGTGATTGAAAACACACCTATAAAATTAGCATATACGGATAAGATATCATGTATCATCTGTTAATTGTTTTAACATGTTTAACCATTTTTTTTACATCTTCATTATTCAAAAAGTGATTATCAAAATAGCTGGAATTTATTTTGTTGAGACAATAAACTGCATCTAGTTTGATGTTTTCATCTGTTTTATTTTCTAATAATTGGGCGATAAAATTCTCGGATTCTGTTGTTCCAATTTTAGAAAGAGTGCTGAAAATTTCTAATTTATTTTGGGTGTCTTCATTACTAAATTGTTCAATCAGTTCATCTTCAGCTTCATGAATGAATAAAAAAGATACAGCAGTAATTGCTTCATAACGAATAGATTTATTGTTATGCTTTAATAATTTAACAATAGTTTCATTCTCATTGGTATAGTTGTAAAACATCATTAGTTTAATTCCTAATTTAACTATAGAATCATTTTCTGAAACAATCCATTCATGCAGATTGGCTGGCATTTTTGTTTTTTTATGGTGTAAAATGTCCATAATATTGATTTCTTCTGCAGTGGTAATCTGATGTGAGAAATCAATTAATGATTCTAGTTTATTAGGTCTTAATGAGATTATTGACAAAAAAGCCCTAGATTTTATATTTCTGTTTTTATGATTTAATAGAGGGGCAATGTAGTCTTTTCCTTTTTTATAATTCAAAGATTCCAATTGAAATAATCCGAGACATTTTAAATAATAGCGACGGCTTTTTAAAAGTCTTTTGGTATACCTAAACAGATCAAATTGTTCGTATATAAAATGAAATTTATTAGTGATATTTCCTTTCAAATTTAGTTTTAAAAAAATAATCTGATTAAGCAATAATTTTTTGCACCAATTTTTATCAAAAGGAATTGTTTTTTTAAACTGTTTTATTTCAGTTTGAATTTGTATTTCATCAAAAGACGAAAAAATTATATTGGTTAAGAAGTTCTCAATTTCATTTTTTGTCGCTTCAAATTTTGGTTTGAATAGGTCGTAATTATATCTATTACCAATTAAAACTGCTATTAATATAATGCACCCGAAAATTAGTATGGGCAATAAGATTCGGATAAAGTAATAGACAGATACTTCCATTAATAAAAATTTCGTTTTCGGCTGTTAACTTAAAAATGTAACAAAAATTCTATTCTTCTTTAGTTAAGATTTACATAAAGATAATCAATATTTTAAAGGTATAAATTAAAAACAGCATATTCTAAATTAGAATGAATTTAGGATAGATTTTTTTTGTGAGTATTAAGGACGAAGTAAAGTATTTGAACGAAAAATATATTTTAAAACCCCTCAAATACTCCCAATCCAAATAAAGCAAAATCATATTTTACTGGGTCATTGGGATCGAGTTCACGGAGTTTTGTGTCTAGCTCTGTCAAGGCTTTTCCATCGTTTTGTTTTCTTGTGAGCAAGCCTAGTTTTCTGGCAACATTTCCAGAATGGACATCAAGAGGACAAGACAGGAGTGAAGGTGAGATGTTTTTCCAAATTCCTAAATCAACACCTTTATTGTCCTGACGGCACATCCATCTTAGGTACATGTTGATGCGTTTTGCTGCCGAACCATTCATTGGGTCTGAGATGTGTTTTTGGGCTCTGTTTTGATGCTGGATTTCGAAGAATGTTTTTTTGAATTCAGAAATGCTTTTTTGCATCGAATCGGTTTCCTGATGTTTTGTAAAAACAGTTTCAAGTCCGCCGTGATTTTTATAAATATGCTGCAGTCCTTTTATAAAACTGATAAAATCCTGTCCATTAAAGGTTCTGTGGACAAAGTATTCTAATTGCTCTAAATTATCTTCGCTATGGGAAAGTACAAAATCATAAGGTGCATTGCCCATCAAATTCATCATCTTATGAGAGTTTTTGATAATCATTTTACGGTTGCCCCAAGCGATGGTTGCACTCAAAAAGCCAGCAATTTCTATATCTTCTTTTCTCGAAAACAAATGCGGAATTTGGACAGGGTCACTTTCAATAAAATCTAGGGTATTGTATTGAAGCACTTTTTCGTCAAGAAAATCTTTGAGCTCAGTTTGATTCATTTTAGTTACTCATTGCTAATTTGGCCATCTACCATTATTAATTTTCTATCAGCCATATTAGCCAATTCTTCATTATGGGTTACAATCACAAAAGTTTGTCCGAATTCATCTCGAAGCTGAAAAAATAATTGATGTAAATTTTCGGCCGAATGCGTGTCTAGATTCCCAGATGGCTCATCTGCAAAAATAACATCAGGTTTGTTGATTAATGCTCTTGCAACCGCAACACGCTGCTGTTCACCGCCCGAAAGTTCGTTTGGTTTGTGATTTATTCTGTGTGACAGCCCTAAATAGTCTAATAATTTTTTAGCCTCTTTTTCGGTTTCAGAAACTTTTTTCCCAGCAATATAAGCAGGAATACAAACATTTTCTAATGCCGTAAATTCGGGTAACAATTGGTGAAACTGAAAAATAAACCCCAAATTTAAATTTCTGAATTTGGATAAGGATTTGTCGTTCATCTTCAAAATATCCTCATTGTTTATCACTAATGAACTTTGGTTTTCGATACTTTGATTTTCATTTTCCTTTTTTGTGCTGGGTTTATCCAATGTGCCTAATATTTGTAACAGCGTTGTTTTTCCAGCACCAGAAGCACCAACAATAGAAACAATTTCGCCTTTTTTGATATGTAAATCTACTCCTTTTAATACTTCAAGCTGATCATAAAATTTATGTAAGTTTTTTGCGTGTATCATCGTTTTGAAACTGTTTTCACAAAGAAACAAAAGTTTCTGCCGATATTATAATGGCTTCGGTAATTTTTAACTTATATTGTTAATTGGAATGCGGTTTGGATTTTGTAGATTTATATTTGAATTAATTTTTATCCAAATGAATAATATAGAAGCAGACGATGTTTTTTATAAGCAAAAAATAATCAAACTTTTATTAGGTTTATTTTTTGATGCAATAGGAATGGTATCATTTGTAATTCCGGGAATTGGAGAGTTTTCCGATGTGGTTTGGGCGCCATTGGCTGGTTTTTTGATGACCAAAATGTACAAAGGCCGGGTAGGTAAGGTAGCTGGTATTTTAACTTTTGTGGAAGAAATATTTCCGTTTACAGATGTAATTCCATCTTTTACGTTGACTTGGATATATATGTATTGGATTCAAGGAAACAGAGATAAAAAACTCAAATAATAAGAAAGAATTCTTAATTATTTTTTAAAAATAAACCCTAGCCCCATACTTCTGAGCATTTTCTTTTCAAAAGCCCAAAAGAATTTAAATTGCCCAAAAAGGAAACCTATCGCAACTAATAAAACTTGATAAATTGGGAAAATTAGCAACAGGCGAATAGGAGTGTACCAGTGGCCTAAACCTTCTTTTGCAATTCCTAACCAAACACAAAATGGTTTAGACAACCATGCAGACGCTGATCCCGTAATAGCAAAAACTACAAATATTATTGCCAATTGCCAATTGGATGTTAGCCCCCAACGCTGTTTTAATCCTTTCATTATTAATTTACTTCCTTTTTGCAAATATAACAGGTTTTGGTATTTAAATCATTAATGAAAGATGAAAAACAAGAAGATTTTTAGTCATAAAATTATCTTTTTGCTTGAATTAAATAGAATCACTGCAGCTTACTATCTAGGAGGAACACGGCCATATAATCTTTGATTGTATTTGTTCTGAAAATAAATCATGTAGTTATAAATAAGATAGTTTACTTCATAACCATAATTAATCGATGGTTGATAATCGATGGTCATTTCGTATAAATTAGGTGGATAAAGTTGAGGTTGGCGAACGCGGCTGTTCCATTCCAGAACATAAAAATTATTTTTGTTTTCTAAATAGGACTGTGAATAATAGCCTCTCGGATAAGCGGTGGACTGCAGCCAAAAATCAAAACCCGGCTCTATAATAATGACTTCATACTGTAATTCTTCATTTACAATTTTTATGGTATCATTACTCGTGGCTTTTGGTTTTTCTGGATTAGAAATATTAGATTTGGAAGTACTGCACGCAATAATTACACAGAGAAAAAGTAATATGCAGATAGAATTTTTCATAATAATAATTTTTCAGGTGTATTATAAAACGTATTGGGACAATAATCAATGATTGATAATTAATCATATAAATTTACGAATTTTATATTGATTATCAGTCAGTTTTATTAATACAAAAAGATATTTACAGTTTTGTAAATGCCTTTTTCAAAAACTTTAGAGTCTGAAAAAAGCCTATTTTCCAAAAAGGTTTCCTAGAAATCCGCCAATACCGTCACTGTTTTTTGTTACTGCAATAGCGTTCATTCATATCTAGTTTTCCATCGGCATTTTGGTCTAAACCAAACTGAGTTCCGTATTTTGAAATGGCATCCATAATCCCTGAAGTTTGTCCGCTTCCTCCTAAAATTGCTCCAATTAAATCTGTAATTTGAAAAATGTCATTAGGATCATTTGCTTTGTTTACCAGCCCGCCAAGAATTTTTGGAATCATGCTTCCTGCAACTCCTGCAACTGTAGTGCTGTCTAAGCCAAATTTTTTTCTCCCAAGCTTCCTGACTGCTGTTGGGTAATCTGCTGCACAGCTGGATTCGAAGAATCTTGTGCATTATTTCCTTGGAGTAATCCAGCAAGTTTCTCGACACCTCCTTTGGAAGCCATTTTTTGTAAACTCGAAAAAATAGAACTTCCAGCTTCTTCTATCACAGCTTCATTTTGTTCATTCGGAATTGCATTGTTTTTTACAACATCATCTTGACCAAACTGCTGTACTAATTGGGTTAATTGTTCAAACATATTTTTTTGATTAAAGGTTAATGTCTTATATAAAATATAATCAAAAAAAAGTTAGAAATTATTAAGGTGTTAATAATTTCTAACTATAAATCTTTAAATCAATTAGTTAATTTAGCAGTTGAATGATTTGATGTGCCAGTTCAATGCCAATTCGGTCTTGGGCTTCTTCGGTAGCAGCTCCAATATGTGGTGTTAATGAAATTTTTGGGTTCATTAAAATTGTAATTTCGGGATTAGGCTCATTCTCATAAACATCTAATCCTGCAAATAACACTTTTCCGCTGTCCAGTGCTTCTATTAATGCTACTTCATCAATAGCACCGCCACGGGCGCAGTTTATAATTCCAACACCGTCTTTCATCAGTTCAAAATCTTTCTCACCAATCACGTAATCGTCTTGAGCAGGAACGTGCAAAGTAATAAAATCTGATTCTTTAAACAGCGATTCCAAAGACTGAGAAGTAAGCGATATACTAATTGTTTGTCCGTCAAAAAAATGAATTTTAAGGTCTTTATGCGGTATGTGCATGTCGCTGTAAATCACTTTCATTCCTAGTCCAACAGCCATTCTAGCAACAGCCTTGCCAATGCGTCCCATGCCTATGATCCCAAGTGTTTTACCTCTAAGTTCAATACCATTGGCATACGCTTTTTTCAAATTTTCAAAGTTGGTATCGCCTTCAAGAGGCATGTTTCTGTTCGAATCATGAAGGAATCTTACACCTGTAAACAAATGCGCAAAAACCAATTCGGCCACAGATTCTGATGAAGACGCCGGAGTATTTATAACATGAATTCCTTTGTTTTTGGCATATTCAACATCAATATTATCCATTCCAACACCACCACGGCCAATAATTTTAAGACTTGGGCAAGCATCAATAATATCTCTGCGAACCTTTGTAGCGCTGCGGACTAATAGAACTCCTATGTCATTTTTGTTTATAAAATTAGCAACTTGTTCCTGTGCTACTTTTGTAGTAATAACTTCAAAACCAGATTTTTCCAAAGCATCAATACCACTTTTGGAAATTCCGTCGTTTGCTAATATCTTCATTTAAATTTTTTTATTTAAAGATTGAATCATTTGAAAATTGAAAGATTCAATTATGTTGTTTAATAAAAGATTAAATGATTTAAAAATGTTTAAATCGTTTAATCTTTAAATTATTAAATTTTTGTTTCTAAAGCTTTCATTACATCAACAAGAACCTGAACGCTTTCCAGCGGAAGCGCATTGTACATAGAAGCTCTGTAACCGCCAACAGAACGGTGTCCCGGCAGTCCATTAATTCCAGCCGCTTTGCACATTTCGTCAAATTTAGCGGCATGAGATTCGTCGTTCAATAAAAACGTTGCATTCATATTAGAACGGTCTTCAACTGCAGCAGTTCCTCTAAATAATGGGTTTCTGTCTATTTCAGCATAAAGTAAAGCAGCTTTAGCATCGTTTATTTTTTCGATGGCCTCAATTCCCCCAATTTTCTTCAACCATTGCAAGGTTAACAAAGATGCATAAACTGGAAAAACTGGTGGTGTATTGTACATACTGTCTGCTTTGATATGTTTAGCATAATCCAGCATACTTGGAATCGTGCGTCCGGTTTTGCCAAGAATTTCTTCTTTGATAACAACCAAAGTGGTTCCAGCAGGGCCCATATTTTTTTGTGCGCCAGCATAAATAACATCAAATTTTGAAAAATCAATTTTTCTAGAAAAAATATCAGAACTCATATCACAGACAAGCGGTATGTCTGTTTCTGGAAATTCCTTCATTTGAGTTCCAAAAATAGTGTTGTTGCTGGTGCAGTGGAAATAATCTGCATCGGCAGGTATGGTGTATCCTTTTGGAATATGATTGTAATTTTGTTCTTTTGAAGATGCAACAACGGTTGTATTGCCAAAGTATTGTGCTTCTTTTATTGCTGCCGAAGCCCAAGTTCCAGTATCCAAATATGCTGCTTTTCCATTTTCTTTCAGGATGTTGTAAGGAACCATCAGGAATTCTAAACTGGCACCTCCTCCAAGAAATATGGCTTGATATCCTTTTCCTTTTAGATCCAAAAGTTCTAAAACTAAAGCTCTCGCTTCTTCCATTACGGCAACAAAATCTTTACTACGATGCGAAATTTCTAATAGTGATAAACCAGAGCCATTAAAATTTAAAATAGCTTGAGCTGATTTTTCAAAAACTTCTTGTGGTAAAATACATGGTCCTGCGCTGTAGTTGTGTTTTTTCATAGTGTAGTTACTGTTTGTTTTTATTTGTTTCAATTAACTATCAAAAGAAATTACCAATTTTTATCCCTCTTTTGGGCTTTTGAAACAGGACAATTTCAAGTTATAGCTAAAGGTTAAATTTTTTAAAATGCAAATTTCGGGAATACGGCACGAATAACCATTAAATTATTCATAATAATATAAAAAGATTGAATTATACCGTTAATAAAAACAATACGGTATCAACGTTATCTGCATAATCCCATAAATTTGGTTTTTGAGCAACTCCAAACGGGATACTGTTCTTTACAAGATTATTGCTTACGATGCATTGAATCTGCTGGCTTTCGTCTTCCAAACGCTTTTGTAAATCCTCCAGGTTTTCATAACGTTCATAAAACACGCTTGAGATAGGGGAACTGTAGCTCGAATCTTCCTTAAGAGTCAAAAAGCCATTGTCTAATAACTTGAAATTACTCATCAGGAAAACGGCTTTGTTGTAGTCGTAATTATTAGCATATTTCTCGTAATGAATGACATCTTGGTATTCAAAAATAGCTTCAAAAAAAGGCTCAAAAGAATAGTCTTTTGGAACAAACAGTTTCGAAACATTGCGGCATCCCAATCCAAAGTATCTAAAAATATCTTCTCCTAATGCAACTAGCTGTTCTTTGGTTTCTTCTCCATTTAATACTGCAATAGAATTTCTGTTTTTTCGTATGATCGATGGCTTGTCTTTGAAATAATATTCAAAATAACGAGCGGTGTTGTTGCTTCCAGTAGCTATTACGGCATCAAAATTTTCTAGTTTTCCTTCAACAAATGTAATTTTGTTCTTTAAATCGGGTTCAGCAGCAATTAGATAATTGACCAAGAAAGGCAATAAGTGCTGGTCGTTTGATGATGTTTTAATCAAGACATTATGTCCAGTCAGCAAAACAGACAAGAAATCATGAAAGCCAACCAGAGGAATATTTCCCGCTAATATTAGTGCTGCGTTTTTAGGTTTTACGGCACTAAAATCATATTCGGAAAGCCATTTCGTTAAATTATCTTCTGTTAATGCTTCTGCCCAAGAGGCAATTGCAAAATGAACTTGTTCTGGTGTATACCAGCCATTATGAGATTGGGAAAGCTGAATTAAATCGATAAATTTTTCAAAAAACAGATCATTACCCGATACAGTTTCATCCTTGATGCAATTTTCATCTTTAAATTGATTTAAGAATTCCCCTAGTTTAACAAATGCACTTTTTTTTGTATCTAATGTCATAATGTTTGTTTATGAAAAGTTTTGATTGTAATTTTGCACAAAAATAAGCTTTTTATAAGCTCTAGGCAAAAGTTGTGTTGAGTATTCGTATTTCGTATTATCTACTTTTGGCTTTCAATTTACAATCTTAAAAACTAAACAGAAAATGGCAATTATAATAACTGACGAATGCATCAACTGCGGGGCTTGTGAACCAGAGTGTCCAAATACAGCAATATATGAAGGAGCAGATGACTGGAGGTATAAAGATGGTACAAAACTGAAAGGAAAAGTAATTTTGCCTGATGGTACCGAAGTAGATTCAGATGAGGCACAAACGCCAATCTCTGATGAAATCTATTATATCGTTCCAGGAAAATGTACTGAATGTAAAGGATTTCATGATGAGCCTCAATGTGCTGCGGTATGTCCTGTTGACTGCTGTATTCCAGATGACAACCATGTTGAAACTGAAGAGACTTTGTTAAACAGACAGTCTTTCCTGCATAATGAATAATAGTTTTCTAGCTATATAAATCTAAACCTGCATTTTTTCGCAGGTTTTTTTATGCAAAAAATGTATTATTGCACTTATTATCTTATTTTTCTTTTAAAAAAATGTTAATTCAATTGTTTTTTATATTTTTAAACAATGTTTTTGAGAATAAGTTATCAATATTCTAAATATGAAAAGAATTTTTGTTTTATTTCAGTTTATTTTATGTTTTACTCTTTTTTCACAAACTAATGAAAAAAGGATAATACTGTTGGATTTTGATACCAATCAGCCAATCGAAGCGGCGGTTGTTTTAGTTTTAAAAACAAAACAGGTTTTAATGACTAATGCTGAGGGTACTGTTGAGTTTGAACTCAAAGGAGGTTCAAATTTAAAAGTGACGCATTCGTCTTATTTGCCAATTACAATAAAGTGGGCTTCATTAAATCAAATGGAAAATATTTTCTATCTGAAAAGTAAACTCAACACACTAGACGATATTGTAATAACCAGCAGAAATCCTCATGAAATAATTAAGGATTTAGTTGATAATTCTATTAAGACCCTCAATGTTCCAGCCAGATTGAAAGTATATTCCAGAGAATTTTTTAAATTAAATGGGGATTATACATATTTTAATGACGGACTCATTAATTTTCAATTATATAAAGAACAAAAAAAGGTAAAATCAATTTTATTATTAGAGCAGAACCGTTCTTTTGGTTTAGTTGATGATTTGAATTTTTCGGATCTATTAGGGTATAATTTGAATTCTATGATGGAGAAATATTATGTTTTCTCAGTTTTGAGGCCATTAACAGATGACAAAATAAGGAAAAAGTATAATTTTATTGTAAAGGTAAATCCTTTAAATCAAGACTATAATAATATATTAGCCACACCAATTCCTGTCGAAAAAACAACAGAACTTTTAGATGATTTTAAAATTGTTTATGATGTTAAAAGAAAACTAATAATAGAGATAACTGCAATGGTTTCTCCTGAATCTTTGGCTAATGTTGAAGAGAATACAGCAAAAGGCACTAAAAATATAATTAGGTCAATGTTTAAAACGAACTATAGAGCTGATTTTGGAAACTATTATTTAGTCAGTTCTAATGAGGAAATCAATTATAATGTTAATGTTGGGAATGAAATAAAAAACATTGAAATATTAAATAATTTGATTACCACTAATTTTAATATTCAAAATTTTACTTATAAGGAAAGTCAAGTTTTTAAAGACAAGACGCTCTTCAATGCAAAAAATTCTATCTTGACGGATTATTGGAATATTTCCGGCTTAACTCCTACGGCTAAAGAATTGGAGATTATCAATAAAATCAAAAATTAGATTAGAGTCTTCTTTTTTGGCTCATAATTACATAAGTGTCATAAGCATATGTTTTTCGGTCAATGACTTTCAGTATTTCAAAATTATTAAGATATAGGAAAAGTTCGATTTCATTTAAGGTGAAAACCCGAACTGTAGAGAAATCCTCAGACAGAACCTCTTTTTTATCGTCTGTAATTTGATAGTATGTAGCATTCCAGTCCAGCATGAAATTTTCTAATGGAGTGGTTTCCCAGTGGCTTTCCCGCACATAATTAATTCCTTCATAAGAAGCTTCATGAACAATGGTCTCATTTTCTTTAATAAAAGGAATAAAACGATTGGCATCAATAATATCAAAAATAAAAACACCGCTTGGATTTAAATTTTTGTAAACACATTCAAAAGTATCTATAATATCTTCATTGTTGATTAAATAGCTTGTTGAACGACCAGTTATAATAATGACATCTACAGGTTTTTCCAGTTCAAAATTCCGCATGTCTCCATGTATAAAAGTACAGTCTTTGTTTCTATTTTGGGCAATTTCAATCATGCTTTGGCTGTAATCAAGCCCAATGTAATTCTGATTATTTGCTTGAAAACGTTTGGCCAGATTTCCAGTGCCGCTTCCAATTTCTAGTATTGAACTGCAGTTTTTTTCTTGGATTAATCTATTGTAAAATTCATATTCTTCATCATAATCGATAAAGCTCTGGTACATGGCATCAAAAATAGCCGCCATTTTTCCATTAAATAAATTTGCCATAATAGTAGTTTGTATAGAATAAATTTAATGAAAAAAAATAAAGGACTCTCTTTCGATTGTCCTTTATTTTTTGAGTTGTTTTTTAGAATGTAAAACCTAGTCGAGTATAATAATAGGCTCCATTGAAACCCATTTGTACTGCATCCCAATATCCTCCAGCTTCAACCCAGTCATCTTGCTGATCAGGATAAATGTTTAGCAAGTTATTGGCACCAACGCTTAACTTAAGAGATTTTGACAGCTTAAATCCTAAAGTCAAATCGGTTACAATTTTAGCGCCGTAAGTATCTGTGGCAGCTGTTTTTTGATTTGCGAATATTTGTGCTTCAGTTTCATTTGGAGAAGTTCTGTAATCTTCCGGGTCTTCGTCCATTTGATAATCTAAAAGTTTTACTTCGCTAAATCTTGTAAAAGCTAAACCTGCATCAAACCATTTTCTTCCATAATTAAGGTTTAGACCAAATTTGCTAGGTGGAGCAGAAGCTAGTAAAAAGGCTTTATCACGTTCTCCAAAAAATGTTTTTTCATCTAAATCTCCATTTTTTACTTTGTCAATTTTCATATCGTTGATATTTCCAACAAGAGCTGCGCTAAATCTATTTTTATTAATAATTTTTTTCCAAGATAAAACGACATCAAGTCCTGTTGTTTTTGTATCTACGCCATTAACGAAAAATTGAGCTTTATCTACATTCATACCTAATTGTGAAGCATCAAAATAACCAGTCAATACGATTCTATCTTTAACATTAATTAAATAACCGTCTACAGTTGCTGTAAAATCGCCATAATTAGCTGTAAAACCCAAAGATGCATTTACAGCTTTTTCTTCATTTAATTTTTGAATTCCAAAAGCTTTCGTTATCTCGCTGTCATTTGGCGCTAATAACACTTCGGTCGCCCCAGCTGAACTAAAGTTTGTAAAACGCAAATTGTAATATATCTGGGCTAATGACGGTGCACGGAAACCTGTACTTACTGAACCTCTTAGATTAATATGACTATTAATTTTAAGTCTCGAAGCTAATTTGCCATTTAAAGTGCTTCCAAAATCACTGTAGTTTTCAAAACGAACTGCTCCGCTTACCATAAAAGCTTCAGTAACATCTAGCTCGGCGTCTGAATATAAAGAGAAATTGGTGCGGTTTTTATTTACTTCATTTAGTGGGCTGTATCCAGGAAAACCTTGCGAGCCTCCAGGTCTAGCTTCTCCAGAAATAGGGTCAATTGGAGCGCTTTGAGTTGTTGGGTCTGTAATTGGTTTCCCGTTAGTGTCATAAGTAGCATAGGAGCCTTCTTCTCCTGCGAAAATTTCGAATTGTTCAACTCTAAATTCAGTACCAAAGGCTACATTTAGTCCGCTAAGAATATCGCCATAATTTTTTGAAACATCTAAATTTGTCGTATTTTGAAGTAAACTATGTCCGCCGGCATCAAATTCTCTTGGCGAATTCTCTTCAAGTGAAGCATTGATAGTTCCTTTTATATCATAATGAAATTTGTTTTTTCCTAAAGTATTACTAAGGTCCCATTTCCATCCGCCAGTAGTTTCAGTTCTAATACCAGCAGCAATCGAATTATCATTGATTTTTGATGTAATTCTTGGTGTATATCCGCCTGGGTAGATGGATTCAACTACACGTTCGCCATCGTTTCTTGTAAAAGCATAAGCATCAGTATCTCTGAAATTACTTCCTCCAAAAGCATAAAACTGTGTTTTTTCCGAGATTGGAATAGCAAGATTCACGAATAAATTAACACCTTGAATTTCAGCTTCTCCAAAACCTTTTCTAAAATCGAAACCAGGTCGTAAAGTTTTGTTTTTATTTAAAAATTCTCCCGTAACATTTACAAAACCTCCTTTAGTTCCAATAGTTGTGCCATAATTAGCACCTATTTTTACAGATCCGCCATCGAAAGCCTTATTTTTTCCGAAAGTATTTCCGTTTCCATTTTGATCTAATCTGTAGTCTTTTGTATTGGCAGTTCCGACAGGGAAATCACCTTTTGCATCCGTATTAAAAGCACCATAAGTTACAGCACCCGTAAATTCATTAACATTATCATTTGTAACAATATTGATTACTCCCGCAATAGCATCAGAACCATATTGAGCAGCTGCGCCATCTCTTAATATTTCAATTCTTTTGATGGATGAAGCTGGAATCGCATTCAAATCGGTACCAGTATTTCCACGGCCTCGAGTTCCAAAAAGGTTGATTAGAGAGGATTGATGTCTTCTTTTTCCATTAATCAAGACAAGGGTTTGATCTGGTCCCATACCTCTTAATGAAGCAGGGTCTACGTGATCTGCACCATCCGAACCTGACTGTTTGTTGGCATTAAAGGAAGGAGCGACATATTGCAGCAGTTCATTGATTTCAATTTTTCCGCTTTGTGTCGTAACGTCTTTCATACTGATAACATCAATAGGAACTGCCGAATTGACTACGGTTCTTTTGGCATTTCTCGAACCTACAATTTGGACCTCTTGAAGTTCTTGTTCCCCTTCTTCCGATAAAATCACATCGATTATTGCTGTATTGGCTGTCTTAGAAACAGTTTTATAACCAATATAACTAAAAGTCAAAGTTGCACTTTCATTTACATTTAGTTTATATGCGCCATTAATGTCTGTAGGAACGCCATTCTTAGTCCCTTTTTCAAGAACGTTAACTCCTGTAAGCGGATTGCCTGTTTTGTCTTTTACGACTCCCGATACTTCTTTTTGCGCGAGCATAAACGTGATGTTTAGCAAAAAGAATAATTGAATAATTTTTTTCATAATTGGTTGGATTGTTTTAATTATTGGTTGTTTATGGTTTAAATATAGCCATTTTTAACATAAATGATGATAAAAGTTAAAAAAAATACTCGAAAGTGGATAAAAAATATTAATCTTAAAAAATTGTTTACCAAGCATTTTTTAAATCTTATATTTGCAGACTTTAAAAATGAATATCATAAAATAAATAACAGTTCTCTGTTATTTGTAAACAAACATAACATGAAAGCAGGAATTGTAGGGTTACCAAATGTTGGAAAATCAACATTATTCAATTGTTTATCGAACGCAAAAGCGCAAAGTGCTAATTTTCCGTTTTGTACTATCGAACCTAATATTGGAGTTGTAAACGTTCCAGATCCAAGAATCAATAAATTGGAAGAACTAGTAAAGCCAGAGCGCGTTCAAATGGCTACTGTAGATATCGTTGATATTGCAGGTTTAGTAAAAGGAGCCAGTAAAGGTGAAGGTTTAGGAAATCAATTTCTTGGAAACATTAGAGAATGTAATGCTATTATTCATGTATTGCGCTGTTTTGACAATGACAATATTGTTCATGTTGACGGAAATGTAAACCCAATCCGTGACAAAGAAACTATCGATATTGAATTGCAGTTAAAAGATTTAGAAACGGTAGAAAAACGTTTAGAAAAAGTAAACCGTGCTGCAAAAACTGGAAATAAAGAAGCGCAGACCGAAAAAGCACTTTTGGACCGCATCAGAGAAAATTTATTGCAGGCAAAATCGGCAAGAACAATTATTCCTCAAAGTAATGACGAAGAAGTTTTGATGGAAAGTTTTCAATTGATTACTGCAAAACCGGTATTGTATGTTTGTAATGTTGATGAAAATTCAGCTGTAAACGGGAATAAATATGTAGATCAGGTTCGTGAATTAGTTAAAGATGAAGAAGCCGAAGTAATTATCCTTTCGGTAGGAGCAGAAGCTGATATCACCGAATTAGAAAGCTACGAAGAACGCCAGGTTTTCCTAGAGGATATGGGATTGACCGAGCCTGGAGCATCAGTTTTAATTCGTGCCGCTTACAAATTATTGAAACAGCAAACGTATTTCACTGCAGGTGTCAAAGAAGTTCGTGCATGGACTATCAATATTGGATCAACTGCACCACAAGCTGCAGGAGTTATCCATACCGATTTCGAGAAAGGATTCATCCGTGCCGAAGTAATATCATACGAAGATTATGTTCAATATGGTTCAGAAGCAAAAGCTAAAGAAGCAGGGAAATTCAAAGTTGAAGGAAAAGAATATATTGTGAAAGACGGTGACGTAATGCACTTTAGATTCAATGTATAGTCTTTAGAAAATAGAGAAAAGAACAAAGAAAATAGATAGGAAACCTGCAAGAGTAATATTTTGTAGGTTTTTTTAGTTTTTTAATGTTTCTATTTTAATTACTTTTAACCCAAATTCGCATTTAGAAATAAAAAATCTGACCAACTATTTTAAATAAAAAATAATCCACTATGAAAATCATTGCCTTTGCAGGAAGTCCCAGTAAAAAATCCATCAACAAAAAATTAGCTGCTTATGCCTCGAGTTTATTCGAAAATGCCGAAGTGGAGGTTTTGGATTTAAACGATTATGAAATGCCGTTATTCAGTGTTGATAAAGAAGCTGTGATTGGGCAGCATTCTTTAGCGAAAGCGTTTTTGGAAAAAATTGCTTCTGCTGATGTTTTGGTGGTTTCTCTTGCCGAAAATAATGGAAATTACAGTGCAGCTTTCAAAAACACAGTAGATTGGTGTTCCAGAATAAACGGAAAAATATTTCAGGATAAACCAATGTTATTGATGGCTACCTCGCCAGGAGCAAGAGGCGGAGCAAGCGTATTGGAAATTGCTAAAAACAATTTTCCGCGTTTTACTGCCGATATTAAAGCGGTTTTCTCGTTGCCAAGTTTTAATGATAATTTTAATGTTGATGCAAATGTTATTTCGAATGCCGAATTAGACAATCAGCTTAAGGAAATTGTAACCAATTTTTAGATGAAAAGAAATATATTTCAACTGTTGTTTGTTTCTCTTTTTTTTAATTTAATATATTCTCAAGACTATCAGCGGGTTGATAAGGTTGTGGAGCATTACCCAGCATCATTCAATAGTCCTTTGGAATTAGCAAATAAAATCAAACAAGATTTCACCTCTGAAGGTGACAAAGCAAGAGCTGTTTTTACATGGATGGCTTTACATATAAATTATGATATTGACGCTTATTTGAATCCAAAACCGGCAAAATCAATTTCTTATGATAATGAATTTGAGAGGGATTTTAAATGGCATGAAATTAGAAATAAGGAAATCAATACTGTTTTTAGAAAACAAAAAGCTGTCTGCAGCGGATATTCTTTATTGTATTATCATTTAGCAACATTGGTTGGACTGCAGGGGCAAATTATCGAAGGAGGTTCGAAAACTAAATTTGATGATGTTGGTAGAAAAAAAACTGCAATCAATCATGCTTGGAATGCAGTAATGATAGATGGAACTTGGCGATTGGTTGATGTTACTTGGGGAGCAGGCGCAATTATTAATGAAAATGATTTGTGGGTTAAAAAATTTAATCCAATTTATTTTGATTCAAATCCAAAAATTTTCTTTGCGAAGCATATGCCTGTTTCAAAGGTGTGGGATAATAAAAGTCTTGATGAAGGCTTTTTTTTGAAAGGCCCTCTTTTTTTTGATGAATATTTCAATAAAGAGGTTGAAATTGTTGAACCAATAAACGGAATAATAGAAGTTAGAGGAAATCAAAAAATTAATTTTAAAATTAAAAACCGTTCAAAAAATCAAGAAATTGGATATGCAGCAAAAGAGGATACAATAAGTGTTAATCCTAATAAAATAGATGATGATTTAGAACAATTTGAGGTCGATTATACAAAAAGAGACGGAAGATTTATAAAAATATATGTCTCTGGTTCTGTAATTGCAGCTTTTAAGGTTGTACTAAAAAGATAGTATTTAATTTGATTACAGAATTAAAGCTTTTCCTTTTCTAAGTTTTTTAATAATCCCCTAATTAATCAATTTTTGTTATTGTAATAAGCTGTCAATATCATTCTTGATAAGTTTGATATTGCACATTTTTTAATTTTATCAAATTACACTACTTTAGCCTAAAATCCACAAAATTCAAAATGTCAGATCAAAATCAATACACCGAAGATAATATCCGTTCTCTCGACTGGAAAGAACATATCCGTATGCGTCCTGGGATGTACATTGGAAAACTTGGTGATGGTTCTTCGCCGGATGATGGTATTTATATTTTATTAAAAGAGGTTCTAGACAACTGTATCGATGAGTTCGTGATGGGCTCTGGGAAAACTATTGAAGTGACCATAAAAGATAAAACGGTTTCGGTTCGTGATTATGGGAGAGGGATTCCTTTAGGGAAAGTGGTTGATGTGGTTTCGAAAATGAACACGGGAGGAAAGTACGATTCCAAAGCTTTCCAGAAATCTGTTGGTTTGAACGGTGTGGGTACAAAAGCAGTAAATGCACTTTCAAGTGCTTTTCGTGTAGAATCTGTTCGTGAAGAGAAGCAAAAAGCGGCAGAATTCTCAGGAGGAAATTTAGTTTTGGAAGAGGATATAATTGATACAACCAAACGAAAAGGTACTAAAGTTACTTTTACGCCTGACGAAACCATTTTTAAAAACTACAAATTCCGTTTGGAATATGTTATCAAAATGGTCAAAAATTATTGTTATCTGAACAATGGTCTGACGATTATATTCAACGGTGAAAAATACATTTCGGAGAACGGTCTTAGGGATTTATTAGAAGAAACAATCAGCGAAGAAGATTTAGAATATCCGATTATTCATTTGAAAGATCATGATATTGAAATTGCTTTAACACACAGTAAAACTCAGTATAGCGAGGAATATCACTCGTTTGTTAACGGTCAGAATACCACGCAGGGAGGAACGCATTTAGCGGCTTACAGAGAGGCAATCGTAAAGACCATTCGTGAATTTTATAACAAAAGTTTCGAAGCATCTGATGTTCGTAAATCGATAGTGAGTGCCATTAGCATCAAAGTAATGGAACCTGTTTTTGAATCGCAGACGAAAACCAAATTAGGTTCTATGGATATGGGTTCGGATGACGGAACACCGCCAGTTTCTGTACGTACTTTTATAAATGATTTTATTAAAACCAAATTAGATAATTACCTTCATAAAAATCCGCCGACAGCTGAAGCTTTACTTCGTAAAATTCTTCAAGCAGAACGTGAAAGAAAAGAATTATCAGGAATTAGAAAACTGGCTACGGACCGCGCCAAGAAAGCCAATCTGCATAATAAAAAACTAAGAGATTGCCGTGCGCATCTTCCAGACACCAAAAATCCAAGAAGTTTAGAAAGCACGCTTTTTATTACTGAGGGAGATTCGGCTTCCGGGTCGATTACAAAATCGCGTGATGTAAATACACAAGCCGTTTTCAGTTTGCGCGGTAAGCCTTTGAATTCATACGGAATGAGCAAGAAAATTGTGTATGAAAATGAAGAATTCAATTTATTGCAAGCCGCTTTGGATATCGAAGACGGATTGGAAAAATTGCGTTACAACAACATTGTAATCGCAACCGATGCCGATGTCGATGGAATGCACATCCGTTTGCTGTTGATTACTTTTTTCCTTCAGTTTTTTCCAGAATTAATCAAGGAAGGGCATTTGTATATTTTGCAGACACCGCTTTTCAGGGTTCGAAATAAAAAAGAAACGATTTATTGCTATTCGGAAGAAGAACGTAAAGATGCTATTGAAAAGTTAAAACCAAAACCAGAGATCACCCGATTTAAGGGATTGGGAGAGATTTCACCGGATGAGTTCAAGAATTTCATCGGAGAAACGATTCGTCTTGATCCTATTATGATGGACAAAAATACTTCTATAGAACAGTTATTGTCTTTCTATATGGGTAAAAATACTCCGGATCGACAAGAGTTTATCATTAAGAATTTGAAGGTGGAGTTGGATGTTTTGGAAGAGGTGAAATAATTTAAGAGTATATTGAATTTCGTTGACATTGTCTGCGATATTCAACTTTCAAAATTTGAGACATTATTGTTAATTTCTTGTATTATGAATTACGAGACAGTGTCTCGTAATTCTGAAAAGTCAAAATCGTCATCATTGATGACGATTTTTTAGATAGCATTTAAAATAAGTTAAATTTGTGATTGATTAATTCAATAAAAATAAAATGATAAACAAAATATCGTTTAAAAATTATAAGCTTTTTAAAGAAAAGCAAACTATAGAACTAAAGCCAATTACAATTTTAATTGGAAAAAATAATACTGGGAAAAGTGCTGTTTTAAAGTTGATGACGCTAATTGAAGGAAGCTTAAATGCTAAAAGTAGTAATGTTTTTGAATTAAAAAACGATGATGTTTCTTCTGGTGACAAATATAAAGATTTAATTTATGGAAAGTTTGGAAGAGCTATTGAATTAGAACTGTTTCAGGAGGATTATATTAATGATAAGGTTAATGTTTTAAATGTTGGTGTATCTGTTGATATTGATGCAGATTTGCCAATTTTAGAAGAATGGTCATTAAAAGAGGTTAAGGATAAAATTGAAACTAAATTATTAGACTTTCAAAGAATAAATAAGACCACTTATTTTAATGAGATAGATGATACCGAATATTTATGTGAATTTTTAGGGATTTATTTAGCAAATTATTTTAATAATGAAAAAGTAGAAACTTCAGGAACTATTTATAAGACACCCTTTTTTTTAAGGACTGATTTTATAGGTTCTATAAGAGAAAAATCAAAACAAGATTATAGGTTAAATCCAATCAACGTCAAATCTCATCCTGATGGAAAATATTTATATGATTTTTTAATTAGAGATTATCTTACAACTGATAAAAAATATTTTGCAAAAATTTCTGAATGGATTAAAGAAAAATTTGAAGGATGGGAATTATATATTGATGTTGATAGCGAACCATACCATATTGAATTAAGGAGAGAAAAATTATATGTAAATATTACCGAAACAGGTATGGGAATAGGTCAATCTTTACCATTAATTATTAGAGCAAATAAGCCTTGCAATGAAGAAACTTTAATTATCATTGAGGAGCCTGAAAGTCATTTACATCCTTATGCTCATGCACAATTAGCACAATTATTTGCGGACTCAATCAAAGAAGATAGAAACAAAAAATATTTAATAGAAACTCATTCTGAAAGTTTTATTCTACGTTTAAGAAGACTAATTGTAGATAGTAATCATTCACTAACAAAAGATGATATTAATCTTTACTATATAGATTTTGATGAAGAAAATAATGAAAGTATTTTAAAAAATATTAAAATTGATGATGAAGGTGAAGTTGAATGGTGGCCAGAAGATGTTTTTAATGAAAGTTTAAAAGAGGTAATAGGTATTAGACAAGCTCAAAATAGTTAATCATAATGATATATTCTTTTAATGAAGATATATTATCTAATATTTCAGATAGTGATATCGATAGTCTAGATAAAATTTGGATAAATTCCAAAGAGAGGCATAATTTGTATATTGGAGATAATAGACTTTATGAAACGATTAAAGATTCTAATTGGTACAAAGGATTACGAAAAAGTGGGCAAACTTATATTGATGAAAGCTTAATATCAAGTGCGTATATTAAAAAAAGTGATATCCAAGTAATAATGTCAAATGATAATAATCATTACTCACTAATTGAAGCAAATGAGATATTATGCAAAACTTTTTCTTTAATATTAGAAAATATTGAATACGATAACTTTTTCTTTGACTCTTTAATCAAAAATTTTAAAGAAGAAAGTAAAAAAATAAAAATGCATATTGAAAAAGGTTGGTTGGTGCCAATCAATGGAAATGGAAATAACATTTCAAATGTACTTAATGAAATGCAAAAAAGACTTAATAATGCTTCTTTTCCAAAACACAATTGTAATTATTTGCGATCTTTTGTAATTATAGATAGTGATAAAAAATATCCTTCAAATGAAGAAGTTGCAATAGATAAGATGAAATTGCTAAATGATATTAAAGAAGCTTTAGTCGATTCTTATCATGTAATGAAAAAGAGAGAGATGGAAAATTATATGCCTGATGAAGTATTTGAAGATATAAAAGATAATGATTCATATATAAAAAGTTATTTGAGTCTTAATGCGACTCAAAAAGATTATATTGATGTAGAAAATGGTTTGCCTGATAAAAATATTGCGCAGTTCGAGCCAGAAGAATTAAAATTATTGTATGAAAATTTGGAAAATCCTGCCTTAAACTTTTTAAGAAAAGACAAATTAATACTAAAGGATAAATTAAATAAAAAAATATCTTTTAAATCGAATTTTCCAAAATATTTTAATTCAGACAAAGTAAATCGAGTAAGCTTAAAAAAAAGAGCTAATTCAGAAGAGTTGGAAGAAATTCTTAAAAAGATAAGTAAATTATTATGAGCTCAAAATTAAAAATTGATACTAGAGTAAGATCATTAAAAAACTATTTGGAAGAATTTGAGCAGGGAGTATTTCAAATTCCATCTTTTCAGAGAGATTTTTTGTGGTCTCAAGATGATATTAAACAACTTTTTGATAGTATAAAAAGTAATTACCCTATTGGGTCTATTTTGTTTTGGAAACCGTTAGAAAATGCAAAAAGTTTTATTGATGATAATGATCCTAAAATTGGACCATACAAGTATATTTTAAAAGAAAAAAAAGATCCAGTTTTTATATTGGACGGTCTTCAAAGGCTAACCTCGTTATTTGGTTGTTTAATAAATCCAAAGAAGACTAATCTTAATTTGATTAATTCAATTTGGGAAGGAAAATTTAATTTGTATTATGATTTAGAAGAACAAAAATTTATTTACTTGAGACAGAAATCTAGAAATTTGCCATTTCAAGTTCCAGTATATATTTTTATGAACTCCATTGATTTTAGACAATATGCAAGAAAAGAATTTGAAAAAATAGATGATGAAAATAAAATTGAACAATATTATGATAGAGCTGATGAAATTGGACAAATATTCAATAATTATCAAATAGCTTCTGTTGATATCGAATATGCTTCAATAGATGAAGCAGTAGAGATTTTTAAAAGAGTTAATGAGAAGGGATTGCCTATAGCGAAAGATTGGATTGTGTCTGCATTAACAAATAAAGGAAATTTCAGATTAGGAACTGAGATTGATAATTTACTTGATGAATTAAAATTATATAATTATGAAAATATTAAAAGAGATATTATTTTTCAATGTATTCAAAGTTCATTTGGTAAAATTTATTTTGATTATAAAATAGAGGAGTTAGTTGTAAGAGATGATTTTGAAGATGTTACAGTGAAAACTTTAAAGAGCGTTAAAAAAGCTGTTGAATTTTTATATGAGAATTTATTGGTTTTAAATAGTAAGTTAATACCTTATAATTCTCAGTTAATTTTTTTGACTGTTTTTTTTAATTCAATGCATCATAAAGAATTATCTTATAATCAAATTATTTCATTAAAAAAATGGTTCTGGATTACATCATATTCAAATTATTTTACAATATATTCATTAAGTAATCAAAGAAAAGCATTTGAAAAATTTAATCAATTCATTATTGATGAAAATGTTAATCCAGTTTTTTATGATAATGAGAATAATTTTTTTATGACATTAGATTTTCCAAACAAAATTGGTATGGGAAGTGTTAGGGCCAAATCGTTAGCTTTATTTATGATTAACTATTCACAAGGAATAAAAGAAATTTCATTACAGAAGATTAATGCTGAAAATGTAGGGAATTTTGAAAGTGGATCTTTATTTTCTAAGCCTCAAAAAGATAATCCTTCAGAGAATTTTATTCCAGTGGTCGAAAATTTAGAGATCGAAAATGGAAAACGACAGTTTATATTATTGACTAGACTTAAAAGGCCGAAAAATTATTCATCTTTATTAAATAAAGAATATGAAAACTTATTTATTACTTCTAAAATGGTTGATGAATATAATAATGATTTGAATTCAGATGATTTAATTCTCAGACTAAGAAGGGAAGTAATTGTTGATGCAGAAAAAAAGTTTGTAGAAAAATTAGATATTTTTTATAATGTTCCAATTGATTTTTAGTTTATTGAGCTAAAAGTGTAATTGAATGTTTGAAAAAAATCAAGAAAAAAAAATACTGAAATAAATTCAGCATACAAATGAAAGACGAAGAAGACGATAATATAATCCCAAACGACGACGAGAATAATTCTGATGAAAATCAGCTTGATGACAATCAGGATGGAAATGACGATGAAATTATTGACGTAGAGGCTAAACATTTTGAAGGACAGCATTTTTACGAAAATCAGGAGGAAGAAGGAGAGGGCGTGATTACGAAAGTAACAGGCATGTACAAAGACTGGTTTTTGGATTATGCATCGTACGTAATTTTAGAGCGTGCCGTTCCTGCTATTGAGGATGGTTTCAAACCAGTACAGCGTAGAATCATGCATTCCCTGAAAGAGTTGGATGATGGCCGTTACAATAAAGTTGCCAATGTTGTAGGGCACACGATGCAGTATCATCCGCACGGTGATCAGAGTATTGGTGATGCGATGGTGCAGATTGGCCAGAAAGAATTATTGATAGACTGCCAGGGAAACTGGGGAAATATATTAACTGGTGACGGAGCCGCTGCTTCCCGTTATATTGAGGCGCGTTTGTCAAAATTTGCTTTGGAGGTTTTGTATTCTCCAAAAATTACCGATTGGGGCGTTTCCTATGATGGTCGTCGTGCTGAACCTAACAATCTTCCGGTAAAGTTTCCACTGCTTTTGGCTCAAGGAGCTGAAGGTATTGCGGTTGGTCTTTCGACAAAAGTACTGCCTCATAACTTTAATGAGCTTATTGATGCGTCGATTAAAATACTGAAAGGAAAACCATTTACGCTATATCCGGATTTCTTGACACAAGGTATTGCCGATGTGTCGAATTATAATGATGGATTGCGTGGCGGACGTGTTCGGGTGCGAGCCAAAATTGGCCAGCTTGACAAAAACACATTGGTTATTACCCAGATTCCGTTTTCGACTAATACAACGACTTTGATTGACAGTATTTTGAAAGCCAATGATAAGGGCAAAATCAAGATCAAGAAAATTGAAGACAATACCGCTGCTGAAGTTGAAATATTAATTCATCTTTTTCCAGGGGTTTCTCCAGATAAAACAATTGACGCTTTGTTTGCTTTTACGGCTTGTGAAACTTCGGTAGCGCCATTGGGTTGTGTGATTGAGGACAACAAACCGTTATTTATTGGGGTTTCCCAAATGTTGAAAATTTCGACTGAAAGAACGGTTGATTTGTTGCGACAGGAGCTGGAAATTCAGTTAGAAGAATTAAAAAACAAATGGCATTTTTCTACTTTGGAAAAGATTTTCATACGTGAAGAAATGTACATTGATTTCAAATTGTATGGAGACAGAGAATCGCTTTATGTTTATTTATATGATCGTTTTGAGCCTTTCAAGAAATCATTTGTCAGAGAAATTCATGATGATGATCTGCATAGATTAACTCAGATTCCAATGATTCGTATTACCCGCTTTGATTCTGATAAAGCTGATGATTTTATCGCTAAGCTGGAAGACGAAATGAAAGAAGTAGAGCATCATTTGGAACACCTTACCGATTTTGCCATTGCTTATTTTACCAAATTAAAAGAGAAATACGGAAAAGGCAGGGAGCGCCAGACAGAGTTACGTATTTTTGATGATATTGAAGCAACGAAAGTAGTTCTTAGAAATACTAAATTATATGTAAACAGGGAGGAAGGTTTTGTTGGAACCAGTTTGAAAAAAGACGAATATGTTGCTGATTGTTCAGATATTGATGATGTAATTTTGTTTATGCGCGATGGAAAAATGATGATTACCAAAGTTGATGCTAAAACCTTTGTTGGTAAAGATATTATTCATGTGGCCATTTTTGATAAGAGCGATAAGCGCACGATCTATAACATGATATACCGTGATGGAAAATCGGGGCCATCGTATATAAAGCGTTTTAATGTTTCGGGGGTTACACGCGATAAATTATATGATTTAACCAATGAAAATAAAGGTTCACAAACTTTATATTTTTCATGCAATCCAAATGGTGAAGCAGAGGTAATTACTATTTTATTGCGTCAGGTTGGAAGTGTGAAGAAATTGAAATTCGATATTGATTTTGCTTCTTTAGCTATTAAAGGTCGAGCTTCTAAAGGGAATTTGGTAACCAAGTATCCGATCAAGAAAATTGAATTAAAGGAAAAAGGTATTTCAACCTTACTTCCAAGAAAAATATGGTTTGACGATACCGTTCAGCGATTGAATGTGGATGCGAGAGGTGAACTGCTGGGAGAATTTAGGCCGAGCGATAAAATCTTAATTATTCAGCAATCTGGGAAGCTGAAAGTTATAACACCTGAATTGACTACGCATTTTGATGAAGACATGATTGTTTTGGAAAAATGGATTCCAAAGAAACCAATTTCGGCGATTTATTATGATGGCGAAAAAGAGCGTTATTATATCAAGCGTTTCTTGGTGGAAACCGAAAATAAAGAAGATAGTTTTATCACAGAACACTCGAATTCGAGATTGGAAATTGTAGCGACGGATTATCGTCCTGTAGCCGAATTAGTTTTCACGAAGATAAAAGGAGTTCAAAAAGATAATATGACCGTGGATATCGAGTCTTTTATTGCTGTAAAAGGTTTTAAAGCGCTGGGTAATCAATTGACGACTGATAAACTGAAACAGGTTAATTTATTAGAGTCTTTGCCTTATGAAGTTCCAGAGGAAGTTGTTCCTGAAGAAATAGAAGTACAAGGAGAAATCACTGCTGATGATGGTGATATCCAGCTCGATGACGACGGACAGGTTGCTTTGTTTTAGTATAAAAAAACAGTTTAGAAATTTCTAAACTGTTTTTTTTATTATTGATTGCGATTGTAAATCATAACAAGGAAGCACTATCTCTCCCTATAGCCCCGATTGCAGTGAAAATCCTTATAAGCCGGGGTTCGGCTTATAAGATTGTAACAGAAAGCGGGAATCCATATTTCCAAAAATGCTCTATATTTCTGCTTCAAAAAATTAGTATTTACTCAATGAAGCTTTTTGGATGCATTCTTCTATTTTTTCGACCATGTTGTAGCTTCCGCAAAAGAAAGCGGTCCGTTCATGCAATTCGGTTGGTTCTATTTCCATTACTCGGTTTACGCCGTCGGAGGCTTTTCCTCCTGCTTGCTCAACGATAAATGCCATTGGATTACATTCGTATAGAAGCCTTAGTTTTCCTTTTATGGCTTTGGAGCTTGTTGGGTATAAGTAGACGCCGCCTTTAATCATATTTCTGTGAATATCGGAAGCTAAACTGCCAATATATCGAGAGGAGTAGGGGCGGTCATCTTCTTCTTGCTGGCAATATTTGATATAGTCTTTTACTCCCTGCGGAAAATGAATGTAGTTTCCTTCGTTTACAGAATAAATACTGCCGTCAACAGAACATTTCATTTTTGGATGGGATAAGTAATAGGTACCAATTGCAGGATTCAGCGTGAAGCCATTCACGCCTTGACCAGTGGTATAAACCAGCATGGTTGAGGTTCCGTAAATTACATAACCAGCGGCAACTTGGGCTGTTCCGGGCTGTAAAAAGTCTTCTAATTTAACTGGAGTTCCCACGGGAGTTATTCTACGGTAAACCGAAAAAATAGTTCCTACAGATACATTTACATCTATATTGGATGAACCATCCAAAGGATCCATTAGAAGGACGTATTTGTTATTGTTTCCATTGTCGCTTCCTTGTATGGTAAGGAAATCATCATTCTCTTCGGAGGCAATACCGCATACAATTTCTCTGTTTATCAAGGTTTGTATAAAAACTTCATTAGCATAAACATCCAGTTTTTGCTGGTCTTCTCCCTGTATGTTTTTTTCGCCTACGCCTCCAATGATATCAACCAATCCGGCTTTATTTACTTTATAGCTAACTACTTTTGACGCCAATTTTATAGAATTAAAAATTCGAGATAATTCACCTGATGAATAGGGAAAATCTTTTTGGTTCTCAATAATAAATTCTCCTAATGTCTTATTTTTTTCCTGCATGTTGCCTTGGTTTGATGTAGTAGTTTTATTATCTAAATAATGTATTAAAGCTATGAAATTTAGTGTATTATGTCTTAAATATTGATGTATTTATCTCAAGAATTCTCAAATTCTCAAATTTTATAATATTATAATTCTAAAAACTTATTAATCAGTGTTTAAAATATATAATCCAATTTTACTGATTTCAGTTTTCTTATTATAGTATTGACAGAAAACTATATTTAAGATTTATTATTTGATATATTTTATGATATCCAGTTTTGTTTTTTTTAATTCTTCTGCTACAATTTTGGCCATCTCAGTAGCGCCTTTTACAGAAAAGTGTGTATCATCTGCTTTGTCTTCTTTATAATATGGAATTTCTCCAGCTTTGAAATGCAGATGCAGTTGTTTTGATTTTTCCGGACCATAGGACTGCTCCACTAATTCAGAAAAATATTCCATATCTATAAACGGAACATTGTATTCCTGAGCTACTAAACGGGCTTCCAAAGTATAGTCTCCGTGTGTACTGATTAAGACTCCTTTTTCATTAAAATTTCTTCTGGTCATTGAAGAAAATAAAATTGGTGTAGCTCCTTTTTCTCTGGTTTCGGTTACAAATCGAATCAAATTATGACGATACGCAGTATGTGGGTTGGTGTAACGCAAAGAATCCTTTTCTTTCTCATCATTATGCCCAAATTGTATAAAAACATAATCGCCTTTTTTTAACTCTTTATAAACGGCATCCCAAAGTTTTTCATTGATGAAACTTCGTGTGCTTCGTCCATTTACGGCTCTATTATCGAATTTTATATTGTCAGTAAGAAACATAGGGAATAGTTGTCCCCAACCTCGTTCCGGGTTTTCTTCGGGTTTTACTTTATTGGCCATAGTAGAATCGCCAATGCCGTAGATAGTTGGTTTTTGTGCTAAACAGTTTAGGGATATTAGCATAAAAAATAAGGAAATCCATTTCATAATTTCTAGTTTTAATAATTTATTTAACAGCTGTGGGTGTTGTTGCTTTTAGTCCGATTACAACTTCATTTATAGTTACATTTTCTGAGTTTGTAGCTGTCATTCCGTTTTTTGCGGATTGTATATTGATGTTGTCTAATTTGATGTTTGATACTTTTTTATCAGGGAATCCTTCGATAACAATTCCTGTATTGGCAGCTTCAACACAGCTAATATTGGAAAAAGAAATGTCGGAAACTTTAGAAGGGTTTAATCCGCTGCCTTCTCCGTGATAATTGGCGGTGATATAAAGACAGTCTTCTACTTTTCCAAACGCCAGATTATTGAAATAAATATCTTTGATGTAGCCACCGCGGTCTGAATTTGTTTTTATAAAAATGCCCCTTTTTAAATAGCCTCGAAATTTGCTGTTTTCGACATATACATTTCGGACTCCTGCTGACATTTCGCTTCCAATTACAATAGCGTGGAGACCTTTGAATTCACAATTTCTAATGACAATATTTTCAGAAGGAGTATTGGAATTGCTGCGCCCTTCATCATCTCTACCTGCTTTGATGGCAACGTTATCGTCGGCATTGTCAAAAAGAATGTTTTCAATTAGAATATCACTCGAATATTCAGGGTCAATGCCGTCATTATTGTTATTGTGTGCATTGTATTTTACGCCGCGCACTGTTATGCTTTTGCTTTTTAGCAGATGCACACACCAAAATGGTGAATCTTCAATTTGAACATTTTCGATAAGAATATTTTTAGAATCGATAAACTGAATCAATTGAGGTCTAAGATAATGGCCTTCTCCAAAAATACGCTCCTTAACGGGAGTATTTTTATGATTCATTTCTCTTGTTAACAGTTGGTCATTCTTTTCAAGAGGTTTCCATTTTATCCAAGTGTTTTTAGCCTCGCCATCTATAATTCCGTTTCCGGTAATGGCAACGTTTTCTACGTTATTTCCATAAATCAGCGGGCTATAATTGTAGAGCATTGTTCCTTCCCAACTGGTTAAAACAAGCGGATAATCTTTTGGATTAGAGCCAAATCTAATTTTAGCGCCATCTTCAAGATGTAATTTTACATTGCTAACAAAATGAATAGGACCGTTTAGAGTGTAAACTCCTTTGGGAACAATAATTGTACCTCCATTATTCTTTTTGCAAAGCGCCATTGCCTTATCAAAAGAAGGTTTATCATTACTGATGGAATCTCCTTTTGCACCTAATTTTGTTACTTCAATTTTAAAGGATGGAATAACTGGCAATTGAATGCGTTTGACAATCTCATCCACTTTATCTGATGGGAAATCATTTTCTTGAGCAAAACAGGATAATGATAAAAAGAATACAATGAGAAATTTATAGTTCATGGCTTTTTATTTTAATTGTTTTTCAAATACCATTGTTTTGTTGATGGAGTAGAACCCGAATCTAATATGTTTTCAATAGTGTATTTTTTGGCTTCTGAACTTTTTAATTGATGTGACCAAGCAACTCTGGTTTTGGGTTGGAAACCTTCTCCTGTGCAATTGTATTCGGCATAAAATGAGGAAATTTCAGCCTCTGGTTTTGACCAATTGTGCCAGCCCTCTGGAAGAATATGTTTGCCCATTTCACAATTGATATAAACGGTTTTGGCATAAGGTCTCCAAGGACGTCCCAAATATACTTTGCTTGCATTTTTGTCGGCAGTAAGTTTACAGTTTTTAAAAACATACCCATACATAGTGTCTTTTGGCGTTGATGCTGCTGTAATATAAGAGTCACTTTTGCTGTTAATAATGCAGTTTTCGAATAGCACTGTAGCGTCTCCAAAAATAAAATCAGTTGTACCTTCGATGTAGCAGTCTTTAAAATAGTTTTTGGTTCCTTCTCCCGAAGTATAAAGTGTATCCTGATTTCCTAAAAAAGTACAATTGGTAAACATTACTCTATCAGCATTTACATTCAATGCAACCGCTTGACCAACTGGTCCAGAAGTGTTTTTAATGGTCATGTTTTTGCAAAAGAAATCATTTCCTTCAACCAAAACGGTGTAGGTATAAAAAGTGCTGTTTCGCCCAAGACCTATTTTATTGAAATAATCATCATAGGTTATGATTGTTTTTTCTTGGCTTTCACCAATAAATGAAATAGTGGTATTCCAGGCATGAACTTTTACTTTTTCATAGTAAGTTCCGTCTTTTATAAAGATGGTAATTCTTTTGCTAGGATATGATCTTGCAGCATTTACAGCTTCTTGGATTGTTTTAAAATCGCCATTTCCCTTTTGGTCCACCACAATATTGAATTCGTCCTTTAAGGTTATTTCACTCTTTTTTGCAGGAGCTACGAGTTCGGGTTCAATTTTTTTTTTCCAGTTTTCGTATTTTTTTAAAATTGCTGCAGGCTCATTGGTATACCAAGAATAGCCATTTCTTCTTTCATAACCAATCTCGGCTAATGTTGTTTTTTTTATTCCGTCTCGGTCACAAAAGAAAGGAGTATTGTTTTCTAACTCCATGAAGCGTGCCCACAAAGGTTCTGCATTTTCGTCTTGTACAACCACTCTGTTTGGTTTGCCGTTTTCATCGGTTTCAGTTTTTATTTTGATGCCAGTGATTTTAGTTTTTTCGAACCAAGCCACAGCACTGTTAACCGCTGTAATGACTTCTGGAGATGGATTTTTCAGTGACATTAAAAGCAAAACAATTTTTGCTGATTCCTGACCGCTTAAGGAGGCTAATTCAAATGCTCTTGCATTTGCTGGGAGCAGTGTGATTTCATCATGCTGTGCACACCAAGAAGTAAGTACACCATTTTGTTTGTACTGTGTTTTTAGGATGCAGTTGATTCCTTTGTTAAAAGCTATTTGTGCTTTTTTGATTGTAGCGTCAGGAGGAGTGATGCTGTAATAATTTGTTTTGTCTATAATTTGCTTCAAGATGTTTAGAATGTTAACCATCGAATCATCATTGTAGGTAATATGCGTGTAATACCCTTTTTTTAATGGAAAAAATTGAGGCCATCCGCCATTTTCATATTGTGCTTCCAGCAAATAATTTAAACCGGAAAGAAATGCATTTTTATATCTTTCATCTGGAATTTGAGCATATATTTTAGAAAGAAAAAGCATCTCTTGACAAGTTGCTCCATTATCTGTTGTTACTTCGTGGGTATCGGTTTTAAGGATAATTAGATTTTTCTTTTCGGCTTCGGTCAGCGGTTTTTGCATTTGAATGTTTTTTGGCCAACCCCCAATATTGCGCTGGTACAATAATACATTTTCTGCGATTGCTTTGGCTTCATTGGTGGCAAACCAGCTGCTTTCATTATCACGTATTATAGATGACCATTTCTGTTCTTTCTGCGCATGAACGTTGATATTGAATAATAACAATAATGCAACCATGATGCTTGTTTTTATACTTTTCATTTTAAAAATATATTATTTTGTTATTCTGAACCAGTCGATTGCTACATTTCCAGCATCATTTATAATTCCTTGTCTTAGTGCTGTAAAACCAATTTTGGCTCCAATCCATCGGCCTTCTCTAGCTGTGAATGATTCGCCTATAGGAGTGAAATTTTGTCCATTTTCACTGTAATAGAAAGTACAGATTCCTCCTGATTTCACTTTAACTTGTAAATAAAGATTCTGATTACTGATAGGAATTGGAGTGCTTTCGGTTTCGATTCCTTTTTTATCAATGTTTTTTGCCGTTTTTTGAGAGAGGTATAATTTGCCAGCTTCCTGTTTGAAACAGATATAGCTATAATCCAATCCCATAATGACTAATCCCATACTTTCGCCATCAAAACGCGGATTGAATTTAATTTTTGCGGTAGCAGTAAATTCATTCGACGGGAATTTTTGCAATAATAAATTTGGGATATCATAAAGAGTTGCTGCTTCTTTTGGTACAGGAATGCAATTCAGGCTGTAATAGCCCATAGCTGTAGGAAGCCCCCAAGTTATCTGAGGATTGGCATGCCATTGCCATTGTAATCCTAGTTTAGGAAGATTGAATTCGTCACTTTCTGGAGGTGTTTCAATTGGAAAAGATTTTTTTCCAACATTTGGTTTTTTATAACTCATGACAGGTTCTCCAGTACCGTTTTTGTCTTCATCAATTCCAATTACCGGCCAATCATTTTCCCATTTCATAGGCTGTAAATGGACCACTCTGCCATAAGCAAATTGATCTTGAAAATGAATAAACCAATCTTCTCCTGTTTGGGTTTGAACCCAAGCACCTTGATGCGGACCGTTTATACTAGATTTTCCTTGATCCATCACTTTCTTTTTTTCATAAGGACCGAAAACGCTTTTGGATCTTAAAGCAGTTTGCCAGCCCGTTGCCACTCCGCCAGCAGGGGCAAAAATATAGTAATAGCCATTGCGTTTATAGAATTTAGGGCCTTCAATTGTAGACTCATCAGCATGTCCGTCAATAATCATAACGTCATCATTATTTGCGAATGTTCCTTCGGAATTCATCGTGCAGACAGCCAGTTGGCTTTTGATGCCCGCACGGCTTCCTGCAAATGCATAAGCCAAATATACTTTTCCATCCTCATCCCATAACGGCGTTGGATCAATAAGTCCTTTGCCTTCTTTTACCATCACAGGTTCACTCCAAGGGCCTTCGGCTTTTTTTGCTTTTATTTGATAGATGCCATAATCAGGATCTGGGTAATAAATATAAAATTCATTGTTATGATAGCGAATACAAGGAGCCCAAACGCCATTTCCGTGCTGGGCTTTATTAAATACTTCTAATGGTTTTTGTTTTGAAAGAGCATACCCAATTAATTTCCAGTTTACCAAATCTTTTGAATGAAGTATAGGCAGACCAGGAATACAATTAAAAGAGGAAGCAGTCATATAATAATCATCTCCAACGCGTATTGCATCCGGGTCCGAATAATCGGCATACAGAATTGGATTTTTATATGTGCCATCTCCATTATCAGCTACCCAAACTTGCGAATATTGCTTTTCATTCTTTTCTTGTCCTATTGCTGTTTGAATAGCAATCCAACATAAAAAAACAGCTGTGATTTTTGTAAACTTCATTTCAATTGTGGGATATAATTTTTTATCTATTTAATTCTAAAGCGGCTAAAATGAATGGACCAGTAGCTTTAGGATCATTATCTTTTTTTCTTTCATTGATATAATATTCATAAGAACCGTCTCTGTAAGGAGTACCTCCTAAACCAGCCACTTGGCAGGCTTGAGTCAAAGTAATTCCGCCATCAGCATCTGTTTTTATTAATTGTTTGATCAAACCATCAAATGCTTTATTAGCAAGTTTTTTATATTTTGCAGGCAGGTATCCTTTGTTTGCTCCTTTTGCAAAAGCATAAGCAAACATTGAAGATCCTGAAGCTTCTAAATAGTTTCCTTTTTCACCGCCTTTGTCTGTAACTTGATACCATAAACCAGATTTCTCATCTTGATATTTAGCTAAACTGGCAGCAACACTATTCAAATAGCCCACTAATTCTTTTTGTTTAGAATGATCTTTAGGGAAATAATCCAATGCATCTACAAGTGCCATTACGTACCATCCTAATGCTCTTGACCAGTAATTTGGAGAGTTTCCTGTTTCTTTATTAGCCCAAGGCATTTGTTTGCTTTCGTCCCAAGCGTGATACAATAATCCTGTTTTTGGTTCTGTGGCGTGCATTTGGATTTGCTCAAATTGTTTAGCTACATCATCCAGGTTTTTTCCATTTTCGAAAGTAGCAGTATATTGAGCATAGAAAGGTTCTCCCATGTACAAACCGTCTAGCCACATTTGGTTTGGATATATTTTTTTATGCCAAAAACCGCCGCTTTGAGTTCTTGGATGTTCTTCAAGCTGTTTGCGAAGCAACTGCATTGCTTTTAAATATTTGTCTTCCTTTGTAGTAGCATATACATTAAAAAGCAGTCGTCCTGCAACAATCATATCAATGTTGTATTTCTCTAATTCATACGTTTTGATTGTACCGTCATTTTGGACAAAATTATCGACATAGCTTTTTATATAAACTGTATATCTAGGATCAGGATTTTTTTTATATAATTCTTGAAATGAATACAAAACTAATCCATGCACATAGTCCCACTTTGGAGCTTTTGAATCGTCAATCATGTAACTTTCAGGGTGACGCATCATTAGTGTCAAAGCCATTTTGTCCGACCATTTTAAGTCTTTTGAAATTGTTATTTGACTCTGTACAGCGGTATTTTTTGCAGGTTCTTGAGCTGTGGTTTTACAGCTAAGAAATGCTAATGAAATACAAAGAGTTACTGCTTTAAAAGCATTTGTTTTTCCGTTTACCATGATTTTTTTTTAATGTTTACTAATTTTTATTTATCTAATTTGATCGTTGTTAAAAGAAAAGCATCTTTTTTAAACAGTTTCATTTTTAGTCATTTTATCGATGCTTCCGAATAATTTGATGCTGTTTTATGTATTCATTTTCAAAAAAGGCTATTGTTTTTTGCAGATACTATTAAAACTGCCATTTGTCCACATGATGAGCAGCCCAAGTTGGCAGTTTTAGTAGTTTTTACATTGTACTGAATAGCATTTGTTTTGATAAATGGAATACCTTTTTTAATATCAAAAGATTAGCTGGATATCCTGTTTTTGTGATAATCATTGTTCTATTGTAAAATTAGTGAATTCATTTGAAGTCATTTCTTGTTTAAAAGTCTCAATATGTAAATCTTTTATTTTACAGTTGCAATGCTTTTTTAAATTTAAAATTAGGAGTTTGATGATATCTCAAACTCCTAATTTTTTATTAACTTATTAATCTATATTTAAAGAGGTTTGCTATATTGCAAACCTCTTTTTTGAAAATTTATTTTATCCAACGAGGATCTCCAATTTTTTTATCTAGCAAAGCTTGATTTTTAATTGTAAAATCTCCTGTTGCAGCGCTTGTAAATTGTGGATCTAATGTGCCATACGTTGTCGATTTATCAACTGTTATTGCAGCAGCACCAACTGTATATAATAGACTTGCATTGAAGTAATTATTATTTGAAAATGTAGGAGGTGTAGTAGGCGTTGCAGTACCATTCTGATTTGAATATATTGCCGTAGCTGTATCTGTAATTAACGTGTTTTTTACAGTAGATGTATTTGATGTAAAACGAATATACAAAATTCTTTTTGATGCTACAGTAGTACATACTTTGTATAAAGTACAGCTATTAATTAATACATCAGATGTTAAACCTGTATTGTTTAAACCAGCAGATTGATCTAGACGAATAAATTCGCGTGAGTCTGAACAAGTATCAAATGTACTGTTTTGAAGAACAATACTCTTGATGTAAGCAGTTCTGACATCAATAAATTCAGCGCCAATATTAGTATTGACATTTTTAACGATACTGTTGTCTACTGTTAATGAATTTATTTTAGCTGCACCAGCAGTATTAGCAAATAATGAACGAGTATAGTCGTGTACATAACAACCTCTGATTAAAATATCATTAAAAGTTCCAGCTGAGGAAATTGTTATTACACTAGCATTTGTCATACCTACTCCGGTTAAATCTAAATCGATTAAATTAAGATTACCAACTCCGTTATTAAGTAAGATATTTATTTTTAATTTTGGTTTATTCCAACTTGTAAGAGCTCTCAAAGTTAATGTTTGACTTAAAGTCACAAGCCCACTTTGCGAAGTATAGTCACCAGGTTGTAAAAGTAGAACTTTACCTGAAGAAGCTGCAGTAGCAATTGCACTCATTAAATCATCTGTAGCTGATATTACAATAGCATTTGTAGGATCAACTTCTGTTGTGAAGCTTGTTTGTCCTCTGTTTTTGGAGCCATTTTGTAAAATAGCATTGTAAGTTGTTTCACCTGCTAACCCTGTTATTGTTGCAATACCAGCTGTTTTTTCAGCGGCTGTAATTGTATGTGTGATATTACCTGGAGTAAGAACAATTTGGGTAACATTACTATTCGCAACCCATCTAAGAGTCGCTTGCTTTCCAGTTATATCGCCAGGAATTATCGGTAAGAAAAGTTGTTCAGACAATGTTGTTGCTGTAGTAATAGACCATTTCGAATCATCTAAACCAGGAGTTACTGCTTTTACTCTGATTGAATAAACAGTTTCGCCTTCTAATTTAATCTGTATTGGCAATTGCGAAGCTGTAACCTGAACAGTTTTGAAAATAGCACTAAATGTTGGATCATCTGCACTGAATTCTACAACATAATTGTTTTCTCCTTCTTTTACAGTCCAATTTAATTCAACTGTTGTCTGGTTTCTTAGTTTTGCTGTAAGGCTGGTAGGAGAAAACTCTCTGGTATTTCCTATTCCATCTAATAGCGGCTCATTGTAATTCTCACAGCTTGTCATAGCTAAAGTCAAAAACAATGTGGCTATTAATCCTTTTAATATATATTTTATTTTCATAAACATAATAACTTATAATTTATAATTAATTTTTTTTTCAAGATTTCTAATAACCATAGTCATTTGTCAATAGGCCATTACTTGAGTCAATAAACACTTTCCATATTGGCCAAAATTGTCTGGTATTTGGGTCTATACCAGTTTTGTAAAGAGAATTGATTTTGGCATCATCAAGAACAATCCATGTCATAGCAGAGTAGCCTGCTCCTGGATTTACAGTTTCTCCACGGTTTAATCCGTAAATATCAAGAACTGTGTTGTCTGTTGTTTTATATTTGTAATATAGAGTACTTGGTACATCAGCATATTCTCCTGTGCGTGTTTGTAAATTCTTCATTTTAACCTTAGCAAGGTCTAAATTTGTTTTAAGCAAATTCCAACGGATAAGTGCTTGTTTACGTTCCATTTCTCCTGTAAATTCAAACTTGTTTTCGTCGACAATTGCTTTAAACATATCATCTTTAGAAATTATTTTGGAAAGATAAGTATCTACATTTATAGGTCGGTCAGCTGCAGCAAATGCTCTATCGCGTATTTCTTTTAAGTAAGGTTTTGCAGCGCCAACGCCTTCTAATTCATTAGCTGCTTCAGCAGCGATTAAAAGAACTTCAGCGTAACGCATATAAATTTTATTAACTCCATCGTCATTGGTTGAAGTAACGCGACGAGTCATCCATTCGTAACGGTATTTACCAAAGTACCATGTATTTAATGCTCCTAATTCTTGTTTAGCTATAGTGCTTACAGCTGTACCCCATTTATAAGGAACGCAGGTAACATCTCTACGAGTATCTTTTTGGTCATAATCATAAAATACAAATGGAAGCGGTCCTGCAATTCCACCCCTATTCGCCCCATTAGCTTGAAATTGATCAACGCTTGTATGACGAACAGCAAAAGAGAACAGCATTCTTCCTCTACCATCACCAAAAGGAAGTTCCCAAAGAGATTCTCCTCCCGCTACAACATATTCCTGATTGTATTTTTTCCAGAATGTCTCAAATGATGGCTCTAAATGAGCTTTTCCACTAGCAATTACAGCACGGCATTCGTCTAATGCTAAACGATACATATTTGCAACTGAAAGTGCAGGATCAGTACTTCTACGGATTCCGTCAGGATATTGCTGAAATCCGCTTGCAGCCATTGCTAAACGAGCACGGAAACCTTTTACAAATGCCTTGTTAATTCTTTCGACACTATTTGTAGCGGCAGTTTCATTAGGCCATGGCACCAATGTAGCTGCTTCTGCTAAATCTTTAAGCAGTTGTTTATAAACTTCATCACGACTTGATTTCGCTATATATAAAGTTGCATTAGTGATTGGTTCAAAACGAAAAGGTACATCACCCCAAGCTTTTACTAAATCTGCATAATAAATGGCACGTAGTGTTAGAGCCTCCCCTAGAAGATATCCTAGGTCAGTTCCAGGTTTTGGATTACCATATAAGCGAAGTCCGCGTACACAAAGATTGGCACGCTCAATTCCAGAATACATCTGTGACCAAGCATTGTCGGCTGTATTCATAACCGTATTTTCTTTAGTAACGCCATAATTTTGTAAATCAGTCCCATCACCTACAGATGTTGAGCTATTATTCCATTCAATATCTGTATTTAGACCATAATAAGGAAGGAATCGGCCTCTGTAAGAATTGGTTTCGCCAAATGGTATTTTAATTCCATCTACAGCACCTTTGGCTAGTGTCGCAGAAGAAAAAATAACTGATTCGTCTAGTGATGATTGCGCTGGAGCATCTAAGTAATCCTCTTGACAAGATGTAAAAAGACTAGCAAAAAGTATTGTCGCTATTATTATTGTATGTTTCATCTCTTGAAGTGTTTAATTAAAAATTAAGGTTTAAACCAAAAACAAATTGTCTGCTGCGCGGATATGCTGAATAATCAACACCAGGCGTAAGAGGTGTAGCCCTTCTTGTATTAACCTCAGGATCTGGACCTGAATAATTTGTCCAAACAAAAACGTTAGATACAGTACCGTAAAATCTCAATTTACTAATTCCTATTTTAGAATTAAAGAACTCTGGAGCGGTGTAACCCAATGTTAGTGTGTTTAGCCTTAAAAATGAGCCATCTTCAACAGCCCAGTCATTAAAAACAAACTGTTTCATATATGGTGACCACATAGTAGTGTTAGCATTTAATGCTGTTAATGCAGTTGGGTCTGTTACTAATTGGCCTGATACAGGATCAAGATTTGTCCATCTTTGCCCATCTGCCATTTCAGTAGTTAAGTTTCTATATTGTCCATTTGGATTAGAGGTAGTAAATTCAACTTTATTAGCGTTATAAATATCATTGCCATAGCTCCAGTTGAATGCAGCCGAAAGATCAAATCCATAAGCATTAGCGTTAATCACCATACCTCCGGTGTTTTTTGGATTAGAATCTCCAATAACAGTTTGATCTTTTGAATCTATAATACCATTCCCATCAAGATCTTTTAATTTCATGTATCCAGGCTGTACAGCTCCTACAATTCCTGTAGCATCAGCAACGCCAGTTTTTAATGTGTATTTTGTTCCATCATAAGTAAAGTCCGATACTTCGTAACGTCCAGCATTTTGATATCCATACATTATGCCTATTGGTGAACCAACTTTTACTGCATAATCATTAGTAATTTGAGAAGATGCCCAATTTGTTGAAGTATAAAAATCACTCATAACTCCAAGAGAATTGATGTTGTTCTTGTTTACTCCAATATTGAATGAAAAATTCAAGCCATACTTTTCTCGTTGTATTGCGGCTACGTTCAAAGTAGCTTCGTAACCTGTGTTTTGCGTTTCTCCCATATTTCGGTATTGATTGTTGTAACCAACTCCTGCAATTGGAAATAATATTAACAGGTCTTGCGTTTTATTTTTATACATTTCTAGAGAACCGTTGATACGGCTTTTGAAAAAATCAAAATCTAAACCTAAGTTTTGTGTTATGGTAGTTTCCCATTTTAAGTCTGGATTTGCTAACGTTTTAGATGGTGCCCATTGGCTAGTGCTATTATTTATCCAAGTAGAATTTCCAGAGAGAAAACTTTGAGTAGTTTGTCCAGTTGGAATATTATTATTTCCTGCCTCTCCATAACTTGCTCTTATTTTAAGTGAGCTTATCCAATCTACATTTTTAAGAAAGTTTTCTTCAGAAATTTTCCATGCAATTGCTCCAGCTGGGAAATATCCCCATTTGTTGCCTGTCGTAAATTTACTAGAGCCATCTCCGCGGTAAGTAGCAGTAACTAGATATTTGTTTTTATAGTCATAATTGGCTTGTCCAAAAAATGAAAGTAATTTATCATCCGGACTATAAAAGTTATCTATAGATTGTGCTATACCTTGTGAAGTAAGTTTTTGAGCTTGATCAAAACCAAAATCCTTAGGATAAGCATGAATGGTAGATGTCATTGTGTTTGAAGTAGTGTTTATCATTTCTTGTCCCGCAAGAAGTCTTAAATGATGATCAGAACCTAATAATTTTTTAAAATCATAATTCAATGTGTTCGCATTTCTGAAGGTAGTGTTTTTTTGATCTGTGATTACCATGGCTGGCATACCTTGATTTGCAGCAGCAGGAATGTTAGCTACATAATAGGTAGAACGGCCATAAAAACGATAATCTTGATTATTGCGGTTGTCTAATCCAAATTCTGATTTAAATACAAGATTATCAATTAATTTCCAAGAAAAACTGCCAAGCATATTGAAGTTTTTTCTTAATTGCTGACGATCGTTATCTGCAGTAGCTACAAAAGGATTCACAAGATAACTTGAAATAGCTTCATCTGTATTGTCTGTAGTTAAACCTGGTAGTGGAATTGGTGCATAACCAACAGCATGACGCAAACGGGCATCGGCTGATGATACCTCTTTTACTTCATTAGTTCCACCACCATTTATTTCTGTATCAGAATAGCGTGTAGTAAATGAAAGATCAATTTTATCACTAACCTTACTATTTAATGCTAACGATATGTTATTTCTGTTAAAATCAGAACCAACCATAATTGCTTTCTCATCATAATGTGCATAGTTAAAATTGTAATTGATTTTGTCAGATCCTCCGCGGATACCTAAATCACGGCTTTGAACTTCTCCAGTCTGACCGTAAATTTGTTTTTGCCAATTATCTCCTTTTACACCATTGTATAAATCATGATCTTGCCATGCTCCGAAATATTTTTCATAAGTGCTGACATCTTTTTTTAATAAAGCATACTCATACTGCCACTTAACGAAATCTTCTGTTGAGAGAACATCAATCTCATTTGCCATTTTTTTCATCCCATAATACATGTTGAAATTAACAGACATTTTACCGTTTTTACCTTTTTTGGTAGTATAAATAACAACTCCATTTGCTCCTCTCGAACCATAGATTGCCGTAGATGATGCGTCTTTCAAAACGGTCTGAGACTCAATATCAGAAGGAGAAATATCATTGATGCTGTTTACAGGAAATCCATCAACAATTATTAATGGTGATGCATCTTGAGTCAAAGAGCCTCCTCCACGGATTCTGATTTTAATTTCTGAATCCGGAGAACCTTCTGAAGAGGTTACAGAAACTCCTGCGATACGCCCGGTTAAAGCTTCTCCAATATTTGCAACTGGATTTTTTCTAAGTTCAGCACCCGAAAGAGTAGAAACAGCACCTGTCAAATCAGATTTTTTTACTGTTCCATATCCAACAACTACAACTTCGTTTAGTGTGTTTGAATCGTCAGCTAATGAAACATCTAGTCTAGTTTTTCCTGCTGTTGGAATTTCTTTAGTTTTAAATCCTACAAACGAAAAACTTAAAACAGCTCCTTGTTTTGTGAGTTTTATGGTGTATTTTCCATCAAAATCTGTACTAGTACTGTTTTTTGTGCCTTTTTCTATAATATTTACACCTGGCAAGGTTAAGCCCGAAGCATCTTTGACAGTGCCTTCTAGTGTTAGATTCTGTGCAATTGTTTTATTGCTCATCAGAAACACCAGAAAAAGAGTAAAAACAAAATAGCTTTTTGCTCTTTTTTTAATTGAACGTTTATTGGTCATAAATTTTTTTTTAATGATTAATTGATTGGTTTTTTGGCTTTAATTTTTTTGGTTTTTTAGTCTTTCATTAATTTTCCATTGATATAAGTGTTAATAAATTTGAAATTAATTACGTTTTCGACTGAGTAAGGCTGTTTTACATTTTCGATAATTACATCTTTAAAAGTGATGTTTTTGATAGGGGATTCTTTATACCCTTTTGCCAATATGCTATACTTTCCGCCGTTTTTTACTTTTACATTTTCCAGATAGATGTTTTCTATTCTAGGGATAAAGGTTCCGTTTTGATTGCCATGCACATTATAAAACATATCTATTTTTAATACGGCTTCTTTAACTTGTCCCACCTCTATGTTTCTAACATAAAAGTTTTCTATTAACCCTCCTCTTTTTGAATTAGTTTTTAAACGAATGGCGATATCTAAATTTGGACTGTCCATCTTGCAGTTTTCTACATATACATTGCTTACGCCACCAGAAATTTCGCTTCCAATTGTTACGCCGCCATGACCATCGAACATGTTGCAGTTTTGGACAATTATATTTTCACTTTTCATAGCGACTCTTCTTCCGTCAGCATCACGTCCTGATTTTATCGCAATACAATCGTCTCCCGTATTGAATGTGCAGTTTTTGATAATTACATTTTTAGAATACTCAGGGTCGCAGCCGTCATTGTTTGGCCCATGGCTATTGATATTGACGCCATCTACGATTAAGTTCTCTGATTTGATAGGATGTATAACCCAAAAAGGGGCGTTAATGATATTGATATTCTGTATAAGGATATTTTTGCATTCAAAAAATTCTACAAAATTGGGTCTCAAATAATGGCCTTCTCCAAATATTCTTTCAGAAACAGGGATATTGTTTTCAGCCATTTCTACTAAACGCAATCGATTGAGAGGATCTGTTTGAGAAGGAGTTCCCTTTTTCCATCCATATTGTTCGCTGTTACACCATGGCCACCAGTTTTCATTGTTTGCCTGGCCGTTTAAAGTTCCTTCTCCAGTTATGGCTACATTATTTTTTTGATAGGCATAAACTAAAGGGGAGTAGTTCATAAATTCGGTTCCTTCAAAAGAAGTATGAACTAATGGATAATAATCTTTTGGATTTGTACTGAAAAGAATTTCGGCATCTTTATCTAAATGAAAATTTACATTGTTTTCTAAATGAATTGCATGAGAGAGGTATTTTCCTTTTGGAACCAATACTATGCCACCTCCATTTTTGCTGCATTCTTGAATCGCTTTTGTTATTGCTTCAGTGTTATCAACTGTAATATTTGATTGTGCGCCATAGTGAAGTATATTATAAGTTTTATTTGGAAAGCTTGGGTATTTAACTGACTTAATAATAGACTGCATTTTTTTCCATTGCTCTTTTGATTGATTGTTGCCTTGCGAAAAAACGGAAAACCCCACTAATAAGGCACAGGCAAAATTAATAGCAGTCATTTTACTTGTGTTTTTTTTCAAAATGGTGTACGTATAGAATAGCTTCATTGTGCTTTATTTTGAATGTGTAAATGCAATTATGCAATCGATTACACAAACCTACATATAATTTTTATATAAACAAAAAAAAGTCTAAAAAAAAAGTATAAATAAAATTAAATCGTGATATTTTTAATATATTGTTAGTTTTATATATGCTTTTGTGTTTTTTTTAAGATTAGTACCCTGCTTTGAAAACAAAAATTATGGAATAAATTAATTTTTATGCAATCGATAACATTAATCGCTTTTTGTTGAATTTTTTATTTATTTTTACCGAAATAATTGTATATCTTAATTCCAGAATGGATCAAAAAACAACAATCTACGATATTGCAAAAGCTCTTGACATAACGGCTGCGACTGTTTCAAGGGCTTTGAATAACAATCCGAAAATCAGTGAAGTTACCAGAAAACTGGTATTAGAAACTGCTGCTAAAATGAATTATAAACAAAACAGGCTGGCACAATCTCTTCGCTCAGGCAAAAGCAATAATGTAGGTGTTATTGTGCCGCGTATTGACAGTAATTTTTTTGCTTCTGTAATTAGAGGGATTGAAGAGGAATTGAACCCAGAAGGCTACCATGTTATTATTTGTCAGACTAATGAAGACGAAACAAGACAGTCTGAAAATATTACTACGTTATTGAATGCACAAGTTGATGGAATTTTGATGTCTATATCAAATGTTTCAGAAGAAAATGACTATGTAATAAAAAATGTAGTGAATAAAAATGTGCCTTTAATCTTTTTCGACAGAAAGAAAGAAATGCAAGGCGTTAGCTCTGTAACTATTAATGACTTTGAAGGCGGTTATCTGGCGACAAAGAATCTTATTGAGCAAGGTTGTCAGCGTATTGCTCATTTGACAGGAGATCAATCACTGGAAATTTTTGAAAACAGAAATAAAGGATATAAAAAGGCATTACTTGACAGCGGTTTAGCATGTAATGAAAACTATGTTTTTCAGACTAAAAGTAATGTTGATGCAGGAAGACAGGCTGTTGAAAGATTGTTGAGCTTAAATCCTCCACCAGACGGAATTTTCTCTTCAAGTGATTTTGCAGCGTTAGGAGCTATTCAGGAACTGAAAGAAAGAGGAGTGAAGATCCCTGAAGATTTTTGTGTTTTTGGTTTTGGTAATGAGCCTTTTACACGTTTTATGGAATTATCTATTTCATCCGTTGACCAATCACCGCTGGAGATGGGAAAAATGGCTGCAAAAGTTTTTTTGGAACAAATACAAAATACGGATAATATAAAAATTGAAAAGAAAGTGGTGCTTACTCCTACACTGCATATCCGAAAATCATCTACTAGAATAAAATAATTAGTAAGACATTGTTTAACCTGAGTAAGGTCGTTTAAAAATCAAAAAGCTGTTAGAAAATGAATTCTAACAGCTTTTTTTTGAACAAAATAATCTAAAAAACTTTCTTCGATATTATAATGATACTCCTCTTTTCCAAGGAATAAAATCATTTTGATTTAAAATAGCCGCTTTAGTTTTGATATCACCACTAGCTACATTGATAATAAATTCCAGCATTTCGTCCGCCATTTCATTGATTGATTTTTCACCTGTGATAATTCCACCAGTGTCAATATCTATAATATCAGACATTTTTGTAGCCAATTGAGTGTTTGAAGATATTTTTACAACCGGAGCAATTGGATTTCCTGTTGGAGTTCCTAAACCTGTTGTAAATAATACCATATTCGCTCCAGAACCTACCATTGCTGTTGTGCATTCTACGTCATTTCCAGGAGTACATAACAATGTAAAACCTGGTTCATTGATATATTCTCCATAATCGTAAACGCCTACGATTGGTGAAGTTCCTCCTTTTTTGGCAGCACCTGCCGATTTCATGGCATCAGTAATCAAACCGTCTTTAATGTTACCTGGAGATGGATTCATGTCAAATCCAGAACCTGCATCCACAACTGTTTTTTCGTACCATTGCATTAATTCTAAGAAACGTTTACCGTCTTTATCATCCACACAACGGTTTACCAACTCCTGTTCTACACCACATAATTCTGGGAATTCAGAAAGAATTGTAGTTCCTCCTAAAGCAACCAATTTATCAGACAAAACACCTAATGTTGGGTTAGCAGAAATACCTGAAAATCCATCAGAACCACCACACTCTAAACCAATTCTTAATTTTGATAATGGAGTAGGAGTTCTTTTAATTTTATTGGCTTCTTTGATAGCGGCGAAAGAATCTTTTACTACGGTACTCAACATTTCTTCGATAGTTCCAATTTGTTGTTGGTCGTAAATCAAAACAGGTTTATCACTGTTTGGATTAATCGCCTTCATAGCGTCTTGGAAAATAGATATTTGCAAGTTTTGACAGCCTAAACTCAAAACAGTAGCACCAGCCACGTTTGGATTGTTTACGTATCCAGCCAAAAGCTTAGCCAAAGAGTGTGAATCCTGACGAATGCCGCCACAACCACCTTGATGTTGGATGAATTTTACTTCAATATTTTCAAACAAATCTACTTCGTTTGATTTTGCAACAACATCTTCAGCACCTTTTTCAGTATTTACCAAAGAACGAAGCAACAATTGGTAATCGTTTTCTTTAGGTTTAGATAATTCTTTTTCAAAAATACCTTTTAAGATTTCTATGTTTCTGTTTTCACAAAAAACCAATGGAAAAAACAACCAAACATTTTCTGTTCCTACTTGCCCGTCTGTTCTTTGGTATCCATTGAAGGTTCTGTCTTTCCATTTATCAACATTAGGAACTGTCCAACCTATAGATTCGGTTTTAGCAGTTACCTTTGCACTTTCGTGTTTTACATTTTCAGTAGAAAGCAGTCCGCCTTTTGCAATTGGAGCACTCGCTTTACCTACCAAAACACCATACATAATAATGCGTTCTCCTGTTTCAAAAGGATACATCGCAATTTTATGTTTCATTTTCACATCAGTTTCGATGGTGATGTCTTCACCTTCAAAATTGATAACTTCTCCAGCAACTAGATTAACTAATGCTACAGCAACATTATCAGATGGATTTACTTTTATTAATTTCTTTTGCATGATACTGATTTTTTAGAAAATTCTAAATTAGAATTGTGAACTGAAATTATTGAATCCTTTTTCAATTCCGTTGGCTTCTATTTCATTCAAAGCTACTATTATAGCTTCTGATAAACCGTTAATTTTTGTTAAATCTTCACCCCAAAACTCTGTGTTCGCTAAGATTGTATTTACAATTAAATCTAAAGATCCTAATTGCCAAGCATTTTTAAATGCTTCAACTAATTCTGGAGTATCTTTTACAGGTAATGCTTCATTATTCCAAGTTCCTTTGTAGAATTGGATTAAACAGGCTAATGAGAAAGTTAAATTAGTAGGAACCGTTTTATTAGCATTATAATGTCCTAACAAACTTGGTAAAACTCTTACTTTGAATTTTGATATAGAATTTAAAGCAATATCAGCAAGTGCATGTTTGATAAATGGATTTTTAAATCGATCCATTACTTCTTCAGTATAGGCAAGGATTTCATTTTTGTCCATATCAAGCGTACCGCTAATTTCATTAATAACGCCGTTTACAAATTTTCCAGTGAAATCTCCGTTAACGGTTTCCATTACTAATTTGTTTCCGTACAAAAGTGAAATAGGAACCATTGCTGTATGTGCACCATTCAAAATACGAACTTTAATCATTTTGTAAGGACGTATATCGTCAACAATCTTCACATTCAAATCCGTTTTGTGGAAAGGTAATTTTTGTTTCAAATCATCGCCGCCTTCAATAGCCCAAAGGAAGAATGGTTCTGCGGCAACAATTAAATTATCCTGATAATCTAATTTGCTATTGTATTCTTCAATCTCAGCTCTTGGATATCCAGGGACGATTCTGTCAACCAATGTACTGTGATATGTACAAGCTTCTGATACCCAAGTTTTAAATGAGTCCTCTAACTTCCATAAATCACAATATTGCAAAATATATTTTTTTAAAGTCTCAGAGTTATAATCAATCAATTCACAAGGGATAATAGTCAATCCTTTGGAAGCATTTCCATTGAAATGTTTGAATCTTTCATATAGCAAAACAGTCAATTTTGCAGGAAATGAAACTGGTGGCTGCATGTCTGGAGTATCACTTTCAATGAATTCAATTCCAGCTTCTGTAGTATTTGAAACAATAAATTGAAGTTCTTCTTCTCTTGCTAACGCTAAATAATCTGCAAAATCAGTATATGGATTTATAGATTTTACAATATTTGAAATTAACTCAATGTCCTGAATCTTTTCACCTTTTTTAATTCCATTCATAAACAAAGTGTAAAGACCATCTTGATTGTTAATCATGTTAATCATACCCTCTTTCAATGGCTGAACTATTGCAATTCCAGCATTTAAATCAACTTCCTTATTAAGCCTTTGAAAAGCGTAATCAACGAATGCTCTTAGGAAATTCCCCTCTCCGAATTGAATTACTTTAATAGGCTGTAATTTTTCTAATCCTAAATTTTTTCTATTTAAATTTTTCATTTTTTCCTTTACTATTTATTTATCGGCTTGTTTAAGCCTTATATTTATTTATAATAATAAGCGACTAATGCTCTAAATGTCAGTTTTTAATCCTTTAATGAGGATTGGGGATTAAATTCTTTTCCTCTAGTATTCAATCGCTTATTTAGCTTTTTAAACCTTATGAAAGGTGTATAAGTAATCCTTATTTTTGTCTAATTTCTTTAATTGTAGCTAACGTTTTTCTAACAATATCTTCCAATAAGACCACATCTTGGTTTTTCAATATTTCGTTAGTAATTAGTTGTGAACCCATACCTACACATACCGCACCTGCATCAAACCAACTTGTTAGATTATCTTTGGCAGTTGTAACTCCTCCCGTAGGCATGATGCTTGTCCAAGGGCAAGGTCCTTTTACGCCTTTTATGAATTGAGGGCCATAAATTTCACCAGGAAAAAGTTTCACAATCTCACAACCTAATTCTTCTGCTCTTGCAATTTCGGTAAGTGATGCACAACCGGGTGACCACAATACTTTTCTGCGGTTGCAGGCAATAGCTATATCTTCTCTGAAAACTGGAGTAACAATAAAATTTGCTCCTAACTGCATATAAAGAGAAGCTGCGGCAGCATCTGTAATAGATCCTACTCCTAGAATCATTCCAGGTAATTCTGCTATCGCATATTTATTAAGTTCACCAAAAATTTCAAAAGCAAAATCTCCTCTGCTGGTAAATTCCATTAATCGGGCGCCGCCATCATAACATGCTTTAAGCACTTTTTTTGCTAATGATACATCAGTATGATAAAATAAAGGAACTAATCCTGTTTCTTTCATTACTGCTGCAACTTCAATTCTTGTATATTTTGCCATAACTATTTTATGTTTTATCTAGATACTAATCCGGCAGAATCACCATCTGCCATGTTTTGTACTTCTTTTAAGGTTGCCAAGTTGTAATCTCCTGCAATGGTATGTTTTAAACAGCAAGCTGCAACTGCAAAGTTTAATGCTTTTTGACTATTATTTGGATATTCTAATAAACCGTAAATTAATCCTCCCATAAAGGCATCACCGCTTCCAACTCGATCAATAACAGGTGTAACTTCTTTTACAGCTCCTTGATATATTGCTTTTCCGTCAAATAGTACACCGCCTATTCTTTGATGCGAAGCACTTACGGAATAACGTAATGTCGTGGCAACTGTTTTTAAATTAGGCAGTAAATCAAATAAGGCTGTATATAAAACAGGAAGTGATTTTTCGTCTTGATAGTTTGGATTTACTTTAGCTTTTCCTAACATAAAATATGCAGTATCAATATCTCCTAAAATTACGTTGCAGTATTGCAGTAATTCTGGCATAACTTCGCTTGGAGTTTTTCCATATTGCCATAGTTTTGATCTGTAATTTAAATCACATGATATGGTTAATCCTAATTTATGAGCTACTTTGATAGCTTCTAAACAAGCCTCGGCTGAACTCTCAGATATAGCGGCCGTAATGCCGCTCCAGTGAAACCAGTTAGCATCTTTTAGTACATTTTCCCAATCGATATTTCCTTTTTCAATAGTTGCCATAGAGCTATGAGCACGGTCATAAACTACATTGCTTCCTCGTGTTCCAGCTCCTGTTTCAAGAAAATAAATTCCTAAACGTTCTCCTCCAAAAATGATGTTTTTGGATTCTACGTTCATTTTTCGCATTTCTCTTAATGCGCATGTTCCAATCTCATTTTCAGGTAATCGTGTTACAAACTCAGTATTTACACCATAATTTGCCAAAGAAACAGCAACATTAAATTCGCCTCCGCCATAAGTTGCCCCAAATGCTGTGGCTTGGCCAAAACGTAAATTTCCTTCTGTTGAAAGGCGTAACATGATTTCTCCGAATGAAACTACTTTATTCATGGTATTAAAATTTGAAATATTCTTTGGCATTATTATAACTAATGTCTGAAACCATTTTACCTATCCACTCAATGTCATTTGGAAGTTCTCCTCTTTTAATTTCATCACCTAAAAGATTACAAAGGATACGTCTAAAATATTCATGTCTTGGAAATGATAAAAAGCTTCTGGAATCCGTCAGCATTCCAATAAAACAACTGATAAGTCCCATATTCGAAAGAGCATTCAATTGTTTGGTCATTCCATCTTTTTGGTCTAAAAACCACCAGCCGGAACCAAATTGTACTTTTCCTCTAACGCTTCCATCATTAAAATTCCCAATCATGGTAGCCATCACTTCGTTGTCGGCAGGATTTAAGTTGTAAATGATTGTTTTTGCCAATTTATCTTTACTGTCCAAAGCATTCAAGAAACCAGATAGTTTTTGAGCCTGCGGATAATCTCCGATAGAATCCCATCCCGTATCAGGTCCAAGGATACGGTGCATACGGGCATTGTTGTTTCTCAATGCACCTAAGTGAAGTTGCTGTACCCATCCAAATTCGTGGTACGTTTCAAATAAAAAGAACAATATGGCGCTTTGAAATTTCAATGCTTCTTCGTTACTCAATGCTGCATTTTCTCTTTTCTTTTTGAAGATGGCATTTACTTCGCTTTCAGTATAGTTTTCAAAGTAAACTTGATCTAAACCATGGTCACATAATTTGCATCCGTTTTTGTCAAAATAGTCAATTCTATTTCTTAAAGCCGTACATAAATCTGAATAAGTATTTATAGTAACGCCAGCCACTTGACCTAATGTGTCAATATAATCGTTGTAGCCGTCATTTGAAATTAAGATCGCTTTATCAGGTCTAAAAGCAGTGCTTACTTTTGTAGTAAAGTCGCTTTTTGTCAATTGTTGATGGTATTCTAAGTTGTCAATTGGATCTTCAGTAGTACATACAAATTCTGCATTTACTTTTTTAAGCAAGTTACGTGTGCTGTATTCCGGAGAATTTATTTTTGCAGAAGCTTGTTCGTAAATTGATTCCGCTGATTTCTCATTTAATAATTCTGTAATATCAAAATAGCGGGCTAATTCTAAATGCGTCCAGTGATACAAAGGATTACGCATTGTATATGGAACTGTTTTTGCCCAATTGATAAATTTATCTTTGTCAGAACCATTTCCAGTTATGAATTGTTCATTGATTCCCAAAGTGCGCATAGCGCGCCACTTGTAGTGATCTCCGTTTATCCATACATTAGTAATATTGTCAAAAATTTTATCTTCGGCAATAAACTGTGGACTTAAGTGATTGTGATAATCAATAATAGGCTGATTTTTAGAATAGTTGTGGTATAATTCTTCAGCGTATTTATTTTCTAGTAAAAAATTATCGTGTATAAATGTTGTACTCATTATAATTTTATTGAAATATTATTACTCGTTTGATGGTTTTCCAATAGTTGCTAGTATTCCACCATCAACATAAAGGATATGACCGTTTACAAAATCACTTGCTTTTGAAGACAAGAATACAGCAGCACCTTGTAAATCTTCTGGATCTCCCCAACGGTTAGCTGGTGTTCTGCTAATAATGAAATCGTTAAATGGGTGTCCGTCTACTCTAATTGGTGCTGTCTGGGTAGTTGCAAAGTATCCAGGTCCAATTCCATTAGTTTGAATGTTAAATTTAGCCCACTCAGTTGCCATACTTTTAGTCAGCATTTTTAAACCGCCTTTTGCAGAAGCATAAGCACTTACAGTATCTCTACCTAATTCGCTCATCATTGAACAGATGTTGATGATTTTTCCTCCGGTTCCACGAGCAATCATTCCTTTAGCAACTGCTTTTGACATGATAAAAGGACTAATTAAATCTACATTGATTACCTCTGAAAAATCTTTAACTTCCATTTCAATAATTGGAGTTCTTTTGATGATTCCTGCGTTATTGATTAAAATATCGATTGGACCAACTTCAGCTTCTATTTTTTTTATATTTTCGATTACGGCAACTTCATCCGTTACATCAAATATATATCCGTAAGCATCAATTCCTACTGATTTGTATTCAGCAACAGCATTATCAACTATTTCTTGTGAAGAACGGTCATTTATTACAATTTTTGCACCAGCATGACCAAGTCCTTTTGCCATTGCCATTCCAAGTCCATGAACTGCCCCAGTTACGAGTGCTGTTTTTCCAGTTAAATCAAAAAGGTTGATTGACATAAATTTTTTATTTAATAGTTACTAATTTATCTTAATTCTGTTATTTTGCAGACATCCATATCTCCATAGTCTAAGTTTTCGCCAGCCATTCCCCAAATAAACGTATAGTTGCTTGTGCCTGAACCAGAGTGAATTGACCATGGCGGAGAAATAACAGCCTGATGATTGTTCATCCAAATATGTCTTGTTTCCTGCGGTTGTCCCATAAAGTGGCAAACTGCCTGGTTTTCTGGAATGTCCAAATAGAAATAAACTTCCATTCTGCGATCATGAACGTGAGCAGGCATAGTGTTCCAAACACTTCCAGGTCTTAATTCAGTCATACCCATCTGCAATTGACAAGTAGTAACTACACCACCAATAATCATTTGATTTACTGTACGGTGATTGGCTGTTTCCATTGTGCCCAGTTCCAGTTTTTTAGCTTCAGCTAAGCTTACTTTTTTAGTTGGATAATTAGTATGGGCAGGAGCAGAGTTGATATAAAATTTAGCAGGATTTTTTGAATCGGCACTTTTGAAAATTACTTCTTTGTTACCGCTTCCAATATATAAGGCATCTTTAAAACCTAATTCATAAGTTGTTCCTTCAACAACAACAGAGCCATTCCCGCCAACATTTATAATTCCCATTTCTCTGCGCTCTAAGAAGTAACCAGCTTTCAATGGATCTATTGTTTCCAATGTTAAATCTTTAACTGGTACTGCCGAACCCGCAATATAACGGTCATAATGAGAATAAGTTAATGTAATCTCATCTTCCTTCATTAAATCATCAATCAGGAATTCGTCTCTTAACTGTTTTGTATCATATTGTTTTACCGCATCAGGGCTAGAAGCGTATCTTGAACTATATTTTGTCATGGTATAAAGTTTAATGTAATCGATTGCACAAAAGTAATTTTTATAATTTAAATATCAATAATTATATGATATTTTTTTCAAAACTAGACAATCTTACGATTTCAATGAGCAACCAAATTTGATTTAAAATGATTTAATAGAGTTTAAAATAATTAATAGTAATCAATAAAAAAAGATAATTCCATTTTTGAATTTTAAAACTAAAAACCTTGTAATGTGATAGTTATCTATGTTGTTGATTTCATTTTTTATTGATTACTTAAAATATTATTATAAATCTGTAATTGGACTGTGTTTAGGCACTAATATTTTCATTACTACCCATGCAATCAAATAAGCGCTAGCGCATAATGCAAACATTATTGCATAAGCTGTTTGAACGTGACTCTGAACCAAGGCCTCTGCGGCATCACCAACAAGGTTTTGTGCAGTTGCTGCTGTTTCGCCAATAGCTTTATAATGATCTGTTAAACGTCCAGCAAATTGTTGAACTAAAACACCTCCAATGCCACCAGCTAGTCCTCCAATACCAGTTACAGCCCCAACCGTTTTCTTAGGGAACATATCAGAAACTGTTGTAAACAAGTTTGCCGACCATGCTTGGTGTGCGGCAGCACCAATACAAATTACAATTAATGCGTAGATATAGGCTCTACCTTCAAAATGCGCCACATTTCCAAAGTAGGGAGTAAGAATCAACGCCAAAGGAAGAACTGCAATTATTAGCATTGCAGTCATACGCGCTTTGTATGCTTCCATACCTTTATTCATTAAGAACATTGGTAAACTACCTCCTGAAACACTGCCTATAATAGCAACAGCATAAACTACAAACAGAGGAACCATGATTTCGTGGCCTTCCATATTAAATTGTTGTTTCATAAAGTCAGGTAGCCAGAATAATAAAAACCACCAGATACCGTCGGTTAAAAATTTACCTAATACAAAAGCCCATGTTTGTTTGTAAGCAAATAAACGATGCCATGGGGCTTTAGTGGGAATTTCATCATCTTCGGTTATTGCAACAACTTCATCGTCACTGTGGATGTAATCATATTCGGCTTTTGAGAGACGTTCTTGTCTTGAGGGAGTATCGTAAAGCATATACCAAAAAAACAACCATATAAGTCCAACGGCTCCAGTTATGATGTAAGCCATTTGCCAACCTTGTATAGCTCCGTCAAACCAAACTGCATAGGCAATAGCTGGTACGGCCAAGGATGCAATCATGGCGCCAACATTGGAACCTGAGTTGAAAATACCAATTGCTAATGCTCGTTCTTTTTTAGGAAACCATTCGGCAATAGTTTTATTTGAAGCAGGGAAGTTTCCCGCTTCGCCAATTCCAAATAATGATCGCACAATTGCATGGACTATTGCCAAACTTCCCACAAATGCATTTAAAATCCCAAAAACGGACCAAATAATTAATGAATAAGAAAGACCTTTTTTTGTGCCAATTTTATCAATAACGAATCCTGCAAAAAATGTCATCAAAGCATAAAATCCAGTAAATAGTGAAAGTACAAGTGCATAATCTGTATTACTCCAATTTAGTCCGCCTTTTTCTATTGGCTCTGAAAATAGGGGTTTCAGATATCCAATTACTTGACGATCCATATAATTGATTGTAGTTGCAAAAAAAAGTAAGGCACAAATGGTCCACCTGTATTTACCAATGGTTTGGTTGTTCATAATTTTGTATTTAAATGTTTATGTTGACTATTTTTTTAGATAAATGAAAGATGAACATATCTTTCAAACTTGAAATAAGCAATGTAATCGATTACACAAAAATAATATATTTTTTTTAAATTCCTATTTTTTGACTATTTTTTTTTTGACTACTGGAATTTTAGCTATAAATTATTACTTAATAAGTAATGATTGCCCATTTTTGATGATATTAACAATAAGTTAATTGCGTAAAAACAGCTGATAATTGTGTTTTTCACACTTTTTATTTTAAAATAATATTCGCTTTAAGGGGTTTCTGTGTTTTTTAACAATTCATTAATCAAAATTTGTTGTCTAAAGTCTAATATGTGTGGTTTAAATTTGGAATTTGATATGTATTGTTTTGTTAGTATTTGAACAAATCATTAAGAAGAAATTCGCCTTTTCCTTTTTTTTCTTTTAATTTTTTTACAATTTTCAAGAAGGCAATAGCAGTAATATAAGCATCGCCCATTGCGGTATGGCGGTCTTTTTTGGAAATATCAAATTTATCAGCGAGGTCATCAAGAGCGTAATGGTCTTTATATTCTAATAGATTTGACTTGATAAGTGTTTTTTTGTAGAGAAATGCCGTATCCAAAGTTTTGTTCGTTAGCAGCGGCATACCATTTCGTTCCAATGCACGATTGATCATCGTTATGTCAAATATGGTATGATGGGCAATAATAATTGAATCTCCCAAGAAAATCAAAAACTCTTGCAATACTTCTAATTCGCTGGGTTTATCCATGACAAGATCCTTCAAAATACCATGTATTTGAACACTCTTTTTATCATAATGATCTTGGTGTATGTACTTTTCAAAACTTTCAGAAATAGCAATGACTCCATTGTGCAAAGTAATCGCACCTATGCAGAGCATTCGGTCATTATCATAATCAAAACCAGTGGTTTCAGTGTCTAAGACTACAAAGCGTGTACTTTCAACGCTGTGTAAGAGTGCTTCATCAATTGGTTTTTTTGATATTTTTAAAAAATCAAGCAGGTCTGTTTTCCATTCTTCAAAAATGTTTTTCATTACAATATATTTGATGGATTAAAACGAATGGAGATAATTTCCTGCAGTTCTTTAATGGTTTTAAAGGTGCTTTTCAGTTTGATTTTTTCTAATTTGGTAAGATGTTCTAAGGCAATATATTGCCCGGAATCGTTGTGAAGAAGCCCTTGTTTGGTTCTGAATTTTAAAAGCGCTTTATACGAATAGGCGCAGGATAAGTATAATTCTCTGTTTTGTGGTTCCAATTCTGCCAATTTCTCAAAACGTTCCGGAGTATTGCTGATTGACTTTACCGCATGGGATAAAATCAATACTCTCGCAGCATCACTCAACGGCATTAATGCTCTTCTTTTTATATCGAAGAAATCTTTGTTAGCTCCATCTTGTTCTAATAGAAACTGTCTAAAAAATCCAGTAGGAGATGGACTTTGCAAAGCGCCGCTTACTAAATGAAGATAAAATACGGGGTTTGCTTTGATGTCTTCTAAAATATAGTCGGAGAGTTTGTTCACAAGTTCGCTATCACCATAAGAGAGGCTGTAATCAAAAAATATAAAGGACAGGAGAACTTCATCTTTTCCAGTATTTGTGATCCAATGGTGTACTAGTTTTTTCCATTCTTCTAGACTTAAACACCATTTTGGGTTAGATGCCATCATTTCGGCAGGACAATATTCGTATCCAATTTCAAATAATCCTTTGTTGACATGAGATGCCAATTCTAAAAAGTATTTTTTAGTTTTCTCTTTTAATTCTTCGGCAACATCTTCATAGACCAAGGCATTATCCTGATCGGTTTGCAATAATTGTTCACTTCGCCCTTGGCTTCCCATGGCCAGCCATCCAAATTTTACTGGCGGCGGTGTACTCATTTTTTTTAAAGCTATAGTAATAACCTGCTGAATACAAACATCATTTAATTCGGTGATGATTTTTGATGTCAATGTTATTGGTATGTTTTGATCTAAATAGCCTTGCAGCAATTGCATGATACTAGCTCGTATGGGTTTTATTTCCTTGTATTTTTTGGCTCTTTTCACAGCTTTTATTAATACAGCTGGATTATTTCCTAATGATACCATCACGTCGTGTTTGGAAAGAATACCAATGGCTTTAGTATTTGGCGTACCATCTTTAGTTAGGCATATATGGCTGATGTTACTTTTCATCATGGCCATTTGCGCTTGTGTAGTGGTCAGTTTTTTAGGATATGTAATAACGGGACTAGTCATTATTATTGAGGCAGCCGATGTAATGGGATACTCGCCGGTAACAATTTTATTTCTTAAATCTTTATCTGTAATAATGCCAATAGGAAGCTTATCTTCAACGACAAGTATAGCGCCTACATTTTTTTTGGTCATTATTTGAGCAATCTCTTTGGCAGTGGTTATTGACGAACAGGTTACTATTCTTTTTGAATATTTTACGGGCTGAATATCCAGTATTTTGTGATTAGTATCCAAAAGATCTCCTGCTAAGGTTTCGCCATACAGTTTTCCTCTGTAGCTTTCAGAATAGGGGTTATGTGTATTAGAAGCAAAACTTTGAATTAAAAAATCCCCAACATTTTTATTTACTAAAGCATAGGGTCTGAAAATGTCTATTGGAATAGCATAAAGAATGGTTTCTTCATAAGCTCTCGCTTCCATTTGGTAGTTTTCATTTGCAATGAGAGGTCTTAGTCCAAAGATATCTCCTTCATCACACATATCAATGGTGTCGTTTGTCAGTCCTTTTCTAAGTGCCACTGCGCCTTTATGGACAACATAAAAGGAATCGTGGGTTTCGTCGTTTTCGGCAAAAATAACGCTGTCTTTTTCTTTATAAATAATTGAAATCTGTTCCGAAAGAACTTCAATATCATTTTGATTTAAAAAAGTAAAAGGAGGGAAGTTCTTTAGGAAATCGGCAACTCTCTGCGAAATAGTATTTTTCATGGAATTTGAATAATGTTTTTAAGATTAAGATAAATTGTAAAAAAAAACACAGCTACTTTTCGGCAACTGTGTTTTTAGTATTTGTTTTTTCGAATGATTTTGATGCTAATGTAGAAGAATATAAGGAAACACAAAAAGGAGTTATGTATGTTAATACAATTCTTAAAACATTTTTAAACGTGAAATTGCTTTGCCAAATCACATCATAACTGTTAATCGTGTTCAATATAGTACCCACTACAACGGCAATAATCAAAGCATTTTTTATGTTTTTAGAAAGCATATTATTTCTTTTTAGTCACTCTCATATTTATTATTTCTACAAATAAAGAGAACGAAATGGCAAAATACAAATACCCTTTTGGCACTGGAGTTACATGACTCCCAAAAATAAGAGCATTAGATAAATGAGCACTTTCGGTCAATAACATGAACCCAATTAAAATCAAAAAGGATAAACCTAATATTTGTATCGATGGATGCTTATTTACAAAATTCCCAACAGGAACCGCAAATTGCATCATAATCATAACCGAAATAACAACAGCTGTAATCATGATAACCAAAGCGCCTTCAACACCGTTAGTCATTCCTACAGCAGTCAAAATACTGTCAAAAGAAAAAACCAAGTCAATCATTATAATCTGCAGAATCACACTCTGGAAAGATTTTGCGGCCGCTTTACCCAGTTCTTTTTCTTCATGACCTTTTTCGTCTACTTTTTCACGAATCTCATTAGTGCTTTTATATATCAGGAACAAACCGCCAAATAATAAAATAAGACTTTGACCCGTAACTCCGGCATGCAGCCAGCTCCAGTCAATGCTAAACCAAGGTTTTTTCATTTGGGTTAAAAAATTAATTCCAAACAAAAGCGCAATCCGCATAAACATAGCCAAAAACATACCTACTTTGGTTGCTTTTTTGCGGTCTTCTATGGCTAATTTTCCAGTTGCAATTGAGATAAAAATGATGTTGTCAATACCTAAAACAATTTCGAGAAAAGTCAATGTCAGCAAGGCAATCCAAGCATCGGGGTTCAAAAATACTTCCATTTAATATACTTATGGTTTTAAAATTATGAGTTTCTGCAATCTGAATTTTTTAATCTGCAATCTTGATAACCGTTCCTTTTTGTTTTTGGTCAACACCTACCATTCCAAATTCAAAGGTATAAGAATTTTTGGTAGTTGTCAAGATTTTCATATCAATTGCTTTCTCTTCAGCCTTATTTTTCGGGTGTTTTTTCTGTAAAACGTATTCGCAGTCATTTACCCAACGTACTGTTGAAGTATCTGTTTTGCCTTCAAAAGTCTCAATTTCAATACTATCATTGCGCTCAAATACAGTCGTCTTTTTTACACCATTAATTTCATATTCAAATTTAAATTTTCCGGTTTTAAAGTCGGCACAATTACGCTCCATATCATAGCAGGACATTAGTAGCAGTAATGGGAGGAGCAGTATTATTTTTTTCATTTCTTGGGTTTTATATTTTTATTAGAGCCTAATCCAGCTGTCCGTTACAACTCTTCGGTCTATACCCTTTTTTTCCAATGTCCCAAAAGGAGCTTCCGTTGGTCGCTCTTTTGGAACAGGAAAAAATAGGGTATAGCTCTGCGGGGTTTTCACTTCCATCTGGGGCAAGTATTAGTCATTGACATTGACATTGCTTTTTGTCATTGCAAATGCCATTGAATTTTGCTTTTATTTCAATCTTCTAAATTCTTCTTCTGTAAAATTTTTAATTGATTTCTCTTGTGCAAATTTATCAGCATTATAACTGTTCGATTTATTCTTAGGAATCGATAAACTTTCCCATTCGCTATTTTTAAGTTGTTTGGCATAAAAAACAATTTGTCCAATATGATACGGATAATGCGCCAATTGTCTGTTGATGGCTTCAATAACAGTATGTCCCTCATTCCTAATATAAATAATTTCCGAAAGCTGTTCTGGCTGTAAACTCTCCAAAGTTCCTAAAAAGCAGTCCCAGCCGGCATTCCAAGTAGTTAATACTTGGCCTTTTGTCTGCAAATCATTTTCAAATTCACCATCCCGATTTCTCGTTTCTTTTTCTCCATCGGTGGTCAAGAAATCTGTCCAGCGCGACAGCATATTTCCTGAAAGGTGTTTTATAATCACGGCAATGCTATTTGTATCTTCATTTACAGATACAAAAAGCTGTTCTGGTTCCAGTTGCTCCATTGCTTTTTCTCCCAACATTTTATAGTAGAGAAATTGCTTTTTTACGCTTTCAAGATAGGAAGTTGTTGCATTCATAATGTCTGATTATTATGTTTGTTATTGTTTAATTTTCAAACCATTCGAATAAATATTCATTTTTAAATTCTATATTGAATTTTTCTAAAAAATCTAAATATTCTTCTTTGAAAGTTTTCTTCTGATGATGTGTTTTCTGGTTTTGGATATATTCGATAACATTGCTCAATTGACTATGACTGTATGAAAATGCTCCAAAACCATCCTGCCAATTAAAACCTAATGGACAAAAATTATTGTCTTTTATAAAACTATTTGATGCTTTTTTGATTTCTCTAACCAAATCCGACAAACAGCACGTTGGCCTCATTCCAATAAAGATATGAATATGATCAGGCATTCCATTTATTGTTAATAATTTTTGGTCTTTATTTGTTATTATTCCCGTTATGTATTTATATAATTCTTCTTCCCATGAATGACCAATAAGAGATTTTCGATTTTGAACTGCAAAAACAATTTGAATATAAATTTGGGAATAGGTATTTGCCATATTTGTTTATTCTTAGAATTAATCAAATTTATGTTTTTTGTTGATAGATAAACATTCAACCCCTCCGGAGTTGTTGTAACGTGATTTGTTATTTCTATAGACATATAACCGCTCTGCGGTTTGAAAAACTTTCGTGGATTAAAAATTTATTTTAATTATGTCAATTTTTTTAACCGCAGAGCGGTTATATGTTTATAGAAAACGAATTATATTTTTTGTTCTCGACCCCAGCGGGGTCGCATGTTTTCTGCAAATCTATTGGATTTCTATGTAAGCTCCTCGCTTGGTTTTTACTCAATTTTTATATCGTATTTATCCAAAAGACCAGCAATTCCCTGACTGGAAAATTTAGCTTTTTTCATTGGGTTGAATTCGGGGTCTATTTTATAATTATATGCTGTGGTAAAATCAGCGCCAGCCAAAATAGTATCGTTAAAAATGGCATTGTCCAAATTACAATTCCCAAAAATCGATTGGGTTAAATTGGTCCCGATAAAAGTGACTTCTTTCAAGGAACAGGAATTAAATTTGGTTTTGGGCATTTTTTTATTCGCAAAAGAACTATAGTCCAACATGCAATCTTGAAATTGTACATTAAACAAAAAATCCAGACACGATTGAAATTGAATCCCCATTAGTTTACAGTTCTTGAAGTTTACAGTCTTCAAGCTAGAGCCTCCCAATTGGGTCATCGATAGATTACATTCTATGAATTCACAATCCATAAAACTATTATTCGAAAAATCACTATTCGAAAAATCACAGTTCTTAAAAACGCAATCTTCAAATTCACGATTGTTAATCTTCTTTCCTATATAGGTGATTTTTTCAAATGTCTTTTGAATGTGTATTAGGTCTTCCATTAGTCGTTAAATATGCCTTTCATTATTATTTTTAATCCCACAAACATTAAATACATAGAAGCTAAACAAGCAATGATTCCTATGGCTAAAACCAAATAATGCCAATTGGTATGCTGGTTCATAAAAGCATTATAAATAACGGTTGGGCCAATAAACATGAGCGGTAAAGCACCCGTTAAATATTTAATTCCTTTTGCTAAGTGTTCTTTGTTAGCCATTTTTTGCTAGTTTATCATTATGTGTGTAATAGTAATTTTGCAGTCTGCCATCTGAAAACTGTATTCTGCTTACTGAGCATTATAATAATCAACAGCTTTTCGAACACTGCCATATTTTGCCAGCAGTTCAGCACCTTCTTTATAAGTTACAGGAATTTCTCCCATGATCATTTTTACACCGCGGTCGACTAGTTTGCTGTTGCTTAACTGCATATCCACCATTTTGTTTCCTTTCACTTTTCCAAGCTGAATCATCGTGGCAGTGGTAATCATATTTAGAACTAATTTCTGGGCAGTTCCGGCTTTCATTCTTGAGCTTCCAGTTACAAATTCTGGCCCTACAATGACTTCGATTGGGAATTTTGCTGTCTGCGAAAGCGGACTTCCAGCGTTGCAGGAAATACTTCCGGTGCTAATATTATTTTCGTTGCAGGTTTGTAAACCTCCAATGACATAAGGCGTTGTTCCCGAAGCTGCAATACCCACCACAACATCATTTTCGTTTACATTAAAAGCCTGTAAATCTAGCCAAGCTTGTGTTGCATTATCTTCGGCATTTTCTACAGCTTTGCGGATAGCAGTGTCCCCGCCGGCAATGATACCAACAACCAAATCAAATGGTACTCCAAAAGTAGGAGGACATTCAGAAGCATCCAGGATTCCCAAACGTCCCGATGTTCCAGCTCCAATGTAGAATAATCGTCCGCCCAATTTCATTTTGGAGACAATCTCGGTTACTACTATTTCTATTTGTGGTAAAGCTTTTTCTACAGCAAGAGGCACGGTTTGATCTTCTTGATTTATATTAGTTATCAGTTCTTTAACTGACATTTTTTCGAGATGTTCGTATTTAGAAGATTGTTCGGTGGTTTTGGTGAAAGTCATTGCTCTTTATGGTTCAAACGTGTAAAATAGACACGGTTTATTTGTTATTGCAAACTTAAAAAAATTAATAGTAGCAAAGTTGGTAAAGTATAAAATTTAAGAAATGAATCTAATCTTTTTCTTTGATAAAATACTAATGAAATCTTCTGATTTAAAAAAACAGACATTCAATTGAAAAGTTTAAATGGCTAGCCTATGCTGTAATTTGAAATATGATATCGACATCCAAATCAGTAAATTCTATAATTCTCAACACAAATTCTATAACGTTTTCGGTAATTCAAAAAATATCTTTGTGTTCGCTCAAATGGATAGCTATAAACAAAAAATATATTATTATGGAAACAGAAAATAAAACTAAGGGTTATGATTTAACAATGGAAGTAAATGATTTTAATTTATCGTATGACGATCTTGGGGAAGGACGTTATCCTATTATTTTTTTGCATGGATTTCCTTTTGATAAATCAATGTGGAAGGAACAATGCGAATTCTTAAAAAACAGTTATCGCTTGATCGCTTGTGACATAAGGGGTTTTGGAAAATCAACCGATGAAACAACACCTTTGAGTATGAGTTTGTTTGCTGATGATTTGATTCTGTTTATGGATAAATTAGCTATTGATAAAACTATAATTTGTGGATTATCTATGGGAGGTTTTATAGCGTTAAATGCTGTTAAAAGATTTCCAGAACGCTTTGAAGGCTTAATTTTATGTGACACTCAATGTATTGCTGATACTGCTGAAGTAAAAGAACAACGACTTAGGGATATTGTAGAGATTGATAACGATGGGGTGACTAATTTTAATGAAAGATTTATAAAAAAAGTTTTTCATGAAGATTCTTTTGTGAACAAAAAGGAATTGGTAGAAAATTTACAAGACATCGTCTTTGCTAATTCTAAACATGTTATTTCTCAAGGATTATTAGCGTTAGCTGTACGTACAGAGACTTGTTCTACTTTGAGTAAAATAAAAATCCCAACATTGATTATTTGCGGCAGAGAAGATGCTGTAACGCCATTGACACAATCTGAATATATGAAAAGCCATATAGAAGGTTCAATTCTTAAAGTTATTGATAATGCAGGTCACGTTTCTAATCTGGAACAGCCTAAAGAATTCAATGAATATCTTAACGAGTTTTTAATGAATCAGGGTGAATTTCATACGGAAAACTGGCTGGAAAACCAGAGAAGTTTTAGATAAAATATATTTTGCAGAATAGCCTTGCTATGAAAAGATAGTAAGGCTTTTTTTTAAAATTTATTTAGTGGTTTTTAGTGACTTTCGCAACTAGGAAAATGAACGATTTTGAAATTACAGGAATTAGCGATAAAACAAAGTTCGTTTGCTTTGGCGTGCAGACTTAAGGCTTCTGCTATTTTTTCTTGTTGCTTGATTACAATTTTTGGATATAATCGTATTTCGATAAAACGTCCAGAGCCATTTTCCAAAACTTCTAGAGTCGCTTCTGCATCATCCTGATAGGAGATTACATCAATTCCTTTTAGGGAACAAACATACAAATAGGACATCATGTGGCAGGAAGCCACACTGCTCAACAATAAATCTTCTGGATTGTATAAACTAGGATCACCTTTGAATGCTTTGGCAGCCGAAACATTTAAAATTTCTTTTCCTTCAATAGCAATTTGATGAGTTTTATGGTATTGTTTTGAAGAAGAAATATCTTCTTTTGGGATAGAATTCCAATTCAATTTCGCTTTAAATAAATGTTTAAATCCCATTTTTTGATGTTATATAAAGTTGTTTTTAAGCACTATTCTGCGTGAGGGATTGTAGTGGAGCTCTTTTTCTTTTTCTTGCCTCGGGTTTAAACCCGAGGCAAGAAAAAGAAAAAAAGCGGGAACGGAAAGCCCGACCCGTAGTTTTTACGGAGGGACACGCCCAAATAATGATAGCTAAATTAATAACTATTTATTTGTAATTCAGTAAAATAACTATAAAAAACAAGCTAAAACAATCCCGATTACAATCATAGATACTTTGGCGATATTGAATTTGTGTCCTTCACTGCTTTCAAAAATGATGGTAGATGAAATATGGAATAAAATACCAATAACTACAGCTGTTATCTCAGTATAATAATCATTCAATTGAGGTATGAAATCTGAGACAACAGTGCCTAGCGGTGTCATGACAGCAAAAGTAATCATGAAGAAAAAGATTGCATTTCTGTTGAGAGCTGCATTGATGAAAAAGGTTGTCAAAATAATAGCAATAGGAAAGTGATGAATGGCTATTCCTATGGCTAAATCGTGATGATGGCTTACTGGAAATCCTTCTAAGAAGGCATGAATACAAAGGCTGATGAATAGCAACCACGGGATTTGGTACATTTTATCGTGACCATGCACATGACCATGTTCTGCTCCTTTGGAAAAAAATTCTAATATTATTTGGAACAAAATACCCAACATTATAAAAACTCCAATATTATGATTGTGGCTTTCGTACACTTCCGGTAATAAATGCATCACAGTAAGGGATAGCAGGAATGAACCGCTAAAAGCAAGCAATAGTTTTAGATTGGTTTTGCTTTTAGGCTTTAAAAATAAAGCTATGAAATAACCAAGAAGTACAGAAAGTAAGGGTAAAAGGTAATTCATGTTTTTTGTTTAATCGTTTAACTGTTTGAAAAAGTTTAAAGGTTTAAAATTGTTTAAAAATTTAAATATGTTTAAAAAGCTATTCTTGATTTGAACAATTGGTTATCCAAAATAAAACTGTATTAAACGCTTAAACAATTTTAAACTTTTTTTAAACGACCCAAAAACTTACTTAAAAATCATAATTAATCTTTCGCTTTCGGTTTTGTGGAATTTTTTTAATTTATAATCTCCAAAAATATCTAATAGAAAGATGCCGGATTCTTCCATCATTTGTTCGAAATCCTTAAGTGTAAGTGCTTTTACTTTTTCGGTGAAATGATAATGCTGGCCTTGGTCATCAAAATCAATTTCTTTATAAATATGTCCGTCTTTTAAATAACGTTTTATGTGAAAGTCAATTGCATCTACGGTTTTTACTTCTTCCGGGACCAAAGTATTGAGAACATTGGTTACGTTCATGAAATCTATTACAGCAAAACCATATTCAGTTAAGCTTTCTTTAATGGCTTTTAAAGTCGTTAGGTTATCCTCATCGTTTTCGAAATAACCAAAGCTCGTAAACAAATTGAAAATAGCATCAAACTTGTCTTCAAATACTTCGCGCATGTCATGTACCTGAAAATGCAAAGTTTTGTTGCTGTTTCTTTGAGCTTCTTTTATGCTGTTTTCTGATAAATCGGCACCAATAACATCAAAGCCTAATTGATTTAAATAAATAGAATGGCGTCCCTTTCCACAAGCCAAATCCAGCACTTTGGCCTTTTCTGGAAGATTGAGGTAATGGGTTAGATTATCCATAAACAATTGGGCTTCTCTATAATTTCTTTCTTTGTAAAGGATATGATAATATGGACTGTCAAACCAAGAAGCGAACCAATTTTCGGGATTGGAATCGTTAATTTGTGTTTTGTTATTTGTGGAATCGGACATTTATTCTTTTTCAATTAATTTAAGTCCCGCAAATTTAGTGTATTTTTGCAGAAAATATACTATTTCAAACCGTTTGGAATTTGGAATTTAAATGATGGAATTTATATAGAAGATGGAGAATTTTAAGATGATTGCTAAAACCTTTTTTGGTTTTGAAGAAATATTGGCGAAAGAGTTAACAATGCTGGGAGCTCAGGATGTGGAGCAGGGGGTGAGAATGGTGAGTTTTAAGGGAGATAAAGGATTTATGTACAAAGCGAATTTGGCTTTGCGTACAGCTTTGAAAATTTTAAAGCCGATTTATTTTTTTAAAGCAAGAGACGAACAATCTTTATATAAAGGAATTCGCGGAACAAATTGGTCGAAATATATCAATGCCAATCAGACTTTTGTGATTGATGCAACGGTGCATTCGGAATACTTTAACCACTCTGAGTTTGTATCTCAAAAATGTAAAGATGCTATTGTGGATCAATTTCGTGAAAGAACGGGACAACGCCCAAGTATTGATAAAGTTTTTCCGGATTTGAGAATTAATATTCACATTGACAAAGATCAAGTTTCGGTAGCATTAGATACTTCGGGGAATTCTTTACACCAACGTGGATACAGAACGGCAACGAATATTGCTCCTATAAATGAGGTTTTGGCAGCGGGAATTTTGTTGCTTTCAGGTTGGGATGGTCAAACAGATTTCTTGGATCCAATGTGCGGTTCAGGAACTTTCTTGGCAGAAGCGGCTATGATCGCCTGTAATATTCCTGCGAATATTAACCGTAAAGAGTTTGCTTTTGAAAAATGGAATGATTGGGATAATGATTTGTTTGATAATATTCAGGATAGTTTATTGAAGCGTGTTCGTGAATTTCATTACACGATAAAAGGATATGATAAAGCGCCATCTGCGGTTCAAAAAGCCAAAGATAACGTGAAGAATGCCAATCTGGATGAATATATTAAGATTGAAGAAAAGAATTTCTTCGATACTGAGAAAACATCGGAAGGGAAATTACATATCGTTTTCAACCCGCCTTATGATGAGCGTTTGGATATCCACATGGAAGAATTCTATAAAAATATTGGAGATACCTTGAAGAAAAATTACCCAGGTACCAATGCTTGGTTTATTACAGGAAATCTCGAAGCCTTGAAATTTGTAGGTTTGAAACCTTCCAGAAAAATTAAACTTTTTAATGCGAGTATTGAAGCTAGATTGGTGAAATACGAAATGTATGAAGGAAGCAAGAGAACGAAGTTTCAGACAGTGCCTGATGGTGAATAAGTAGTTTAAATGATAAAAATATATTCCGATGATTTCTCAATTAAAGAGAAATTATCGGATTTTTTTATAAATTATACTTTCCTAACGCTACCATCTGGTGTATCCCACCAATTTTCAAGTTTTTTGATTACAGGGTTTGTTTCTTCTACCGTTAGATAACGCTCAATAATATTTCGAACTCTACTATCATTTAAAAACAGTCCATGAAAATCTAGATTATTGCTTATTTCATCAAATATATTCTGTTTTTTAACTGCCAATGTTTTGATTTCATTAGCATATATTGATGAACTTTTAAATGGAACGGTTCCGTCACCCGATTCTTTTCCATCGTTAAGTGAATTTAAATCAATAAGATTGGTAATATTATTTGTATCTCCTTTTTTCTTAACTTTTATTTTTGTAAATGTTTCGTCTCCTTCTCCAATTACAATAACGATTTTGTTTTTTATCGCTTTAGGTAAATCTGATAAGTTCTTTAATCCAGATGGAGAGCGAAATTCGTTTAAAAGTGCTAATCTGGAATCAAAAAGATCTTTAATATCATCATAAATGTTTTTTTGCCAATAGATTTTCTTTAACAAATCTAAGGGTTCATCAGTGTCGATATATTTTAATGCGTCAGGATATACAGGTAATAATTCATAAACTCCTGGATAAGTTCGAATAACTTTTCGCATATCCTCATTTCTTCCAATAGCCCAGTTTAAGATACTTCGTAAACCACCATCACCTTTGACCATATGGATTAAAGAATAGGGGGATCCTAAAAAGGGAGGTGCAGTCATTACGATTTTATCTATTCTTGAAAAGTCGTCTTTTAATAGATTTAAATAACAAGTTAGTACTAAACCACCCATACTGTGAGTGATAAATCTAAATCCTTCAATATTTTTATCTTGCAGTTTGTGTTTGAGATATTCAATATATGCTTTTAAACGCTTTGCGCTTTCCATATTTGACATACGCCAGTCGTAACCAAATAAATAAATAGGAGTGTCTTTATAAGCTTTTGTACAATTAAGTTTGGTTTTTAATTTTAATATTGCACTTTCATAAGGTAATCTAGCAATATGATTACGCTCTATTATCGTTTCAATTCCTTGATCATATAATGGATTGATCTGTAGGTTTTCATTAATGTATGTCCCAAAAACGGAAGAACTGATTGATGAGCCTAAAGTATCATAGGCGTTCCATATATAATTAAAATCAAAGGTATTGCTATTGACAAGACTGGTTGCTTGAATTCCGGGAATAAAAATTATTGGTTTCATAGGATGGTTATTTTTTTGAAAAAAGATAATGCTATTGTTTTAAACTTAAAAAGGATAATTACACAGATATATATTTGTTTTTTATCATTGGAGGTAGTAATACTTTCATACAACTTTGTCCTATTGTAGTTGGATCCCAATAACATTTGTGCATTTTTACGATACTTAACGATAAAAAAGTAATGGGATTCATTGCTTTGTCGGATGTAATTTCATAATTGATGTTTTCAGGCAAGAGATAAACATTTTTGATACCAAATTCTGCTTCACCTCGGTTATCATCACATCTATAGTTTGTTGCAAAAACATCGGATACGGAATATATATTTATCCATTTTAGAGAGTCTTTCATTATTTCACATCTTCTATTATAAAAAGATGGATAATAAGCATTAATAAATTCAAAAGGATTTCCTGTAGTTATGAGTAGTTTAGTTAAGTTTTGGATATTATCAGAAGGAGGTATTTCAGCTATCGGAAATAGAGCATCTATTGCCAGAATACTTCCAAAACTATAAGTGTGAAAATGAATTTCCGGATTAGGCTCGTTTTCAGCAATATGTTCTATTAAAAGATCGAGATTTCCTAATAAAATTTGACTTTGTTCCCCATTATTAATATAACCATCAACGCAAGCAAATTCAGTTGATAAAGAAGTAATTATAGTTTTGGATTGAGGTAGAAGAAGTAATATTAATGCTGTAAATGAAAGTAGAAATTTTCCATTTTCTCGTATCTTCTCTATTATAACATTATCCAATTCATACTGTATGGGCATAAATGGAATTTTTTTAAGTGAATGGTTAATAGCCTTTATGATCTCTTCACTTGTCATTAGCGAAATACATGTAGGAATTAGAAAAAGAATACAAAGCGAGATTGTTAAAATAATAAAGAATGCATAAAAAGTTTGATAAGGCCTGTCAAATCCATTACTATTAACCATTCTTAGTATAATCTGCGGTATTTTTTTTATTACCAATACAGAAAGAATTAGAGTTTTAAAAAGAATATTATATTGATTAAATTTATCTGTTAGTATTTTATGATACTGAAAATCAAATATTTTATAAATGGTTTCCTCTGTGTTTGTCTTTTTATCTTTTTTAATGATACTAACTACAGTACTTTCTTTTTCCGGCTGATATAATATTTTTTTTGTCTTGGTAAAATATTCAAAACCAGTTGTCTTAAAACTTAATTCGTTTTTAAGTCTTTCGGTATATTTTTCTACTGATTCATTAACTATAGATTGTCCGAGTCCTGTAATGTATATTCCTATTTTAGCTGCCATAATAGTTGTAGTTATAAATGTATACTTGTAATGGTTTTGGAAGTTTTAATTTCACCTAGCCTTAACAGGATTTCGGCTGATTCCTTTTTGTTAGTTGATTTTTTTCTGGAAATATATTATTTAGATTTATTCATTATTTTTTCTGTTGGATATTCCGAATTTTATGCCAAATGCTGTAAAAATGTTATTTTCATCGTCGAAATTTTTCCCAAATGAAGCGACTGCTACCATGCCTGGAATTATTTGATAATTGACAATGAAAGCTAATCTATCATAATTGATATCAATTGTTGTGTCTCTCCTGTAAATATATTCGAGTTGAATATCATAGTTTGAACCTTGTCTAGAAAGACCTCCCCCAAAATCTAAAAAAGAAGAATCAGGTATTTGGTTTTCTAAACCACCAATTACTTTACTATATCTAGCTAAGGCAACTATATCAAGGAATGAATTTACCATTGGAGTATATCTGAAGTTTGCCCAAATACCTAATTTAGTTCCTGATAAATTTTCATAATTTGTACCTTGACCAGAATAAGCACCAGCGAGTTCCAAATTATATTTTGTGCGTCCACGATCAGCATCTAATTTGTTTTTTTCTACTTGAAGTGCGGTAGTATCGATATCCTTCGGATTTACTGACAAAAGATCTACTATTTTGTTTTTGGAAATAAGAATTGCTTTTTCGTTAAAATATTGTCGAAATAATTGAACTCTAAAACCTAATGATACTATTGTAGTATCAGCATTTTTTACTGATGCTAATGAAATTGCAAAAGTTTGTAGAATTGGAAAATGATTTTCGACATCATTAACAAAAGTGTAATTAGCATGATTAATTAACCAATATGGAGTAGTTTCAATGGCTCCTCCATTTTTTCCAACATTAAGTAAGCTTATAGCAAATGCTTTCGGGTTTGTTGGTTTTTCAATATTTGCTGGAGATTCATCAAGCATAACAAAAGCTGGAGAACTCGGAATATTTAGTTCATCTAATTTTGGTGGTTGAGTCTGACATGTTGCAGTGTAACCAACTAAAGACAGCACTAATAGTATAGTGAATTTTTTCATCTTTTTTATTATTTAAAATTTACATCTAGTTCTAATGAAAAAACGTCTCCATGACTATTAACTGCTTCATCAAATGTAACTGATGGAGCTGTAGCATTGTGAAAGTAGTATGTTGCAACGACCCCATTGTTTGATTGATTGACATCAAGGATATTAGTGGTTATTTCTAAAATTTTCTCTTTAATGGTTATCCCTTTCCCTAAATTTAGGTTCGAAATTTCACCCTTCCCTATAATATCCGTACTACCTTTCCACTTAATTACATTTCCACCAATTTGCGCATTGCCAATTGTAATAGTTAGATAAATATCTTTTTCTTGGTCTGTCACATAACTGTTGATGGTTTCTTTTTTGTTTTTATTTTCATTTTTTTATTTTTTGTTGCCTACTCTATATCCTCTTTTCGGCTTACCGAGGGTTTATTAATTTTAAATTTTTACAAATTCACCACTATCAGCATCATACTTCATAGAGAACTTCCCTAGATCGGTTAGTTTTTTTATTGTACTTCGCACCGTATTTATTCTGGTTTGATAATTGGTATTGCCTATTGTACACAAGTTAGAAAAGGCTTTGTCGTAATTGCCATTGGTGTTAATTGCTAGAGCAATACGATCACTTTTGGCTCTTCCTTGGTGTCGAATATCACAAATCATTTGGCAAACATTTGCTGGGACATTATTTAATCCATATCGTTTATGATAAGATTTCATGTTTTCTTTGTACATATCTATTGCTGTTGCCACTTGAGTTTTTCTGTGACTGGCATCATTTGTAGCCCAGTGAACAAATCGTGAAGCGCATATTAATTCTTGATTTTCTACATCATTTAGTGTAGGGTTAAGATAATCCATCAAAGCTTGTGAACTTGAGTCATCCTCTAAAGGGGAAAGAGATCCATTAGCAGTTTTATATAAAATCCTGTTATTGGACAAAACTAGTTTTGGAAAATATTCGGATGCATTGGGCAATTTTAAAAGTTTTTTGAAAAAATTCACAAAATCACCATTTGGGACATGTGCTGCATATTGCATAAAACTAAAAGTAAATTGTGCTCTGTCATAAGTATTTAAACATTTGAAAGAACCTGAACTTTCTGCCAAAGCTGTAGGATAAATAAAATAAGCCCAAAAGCCATATTCTGCAGCATAATCTTCTGGTTTGTATGTTATTCCATCTGTGACAGAGGTGTTGAATAATCCAACATTCCCTTCATATCTGGTTTTACCGCCAATATTAAATTTTGCTTCAGCTGAATTAATGCGTTGCGCATTAAAAACTGTCCTTCCATTTGGAGTTACAGTACTTGTAATAGAAAAATCAATTGTCATAATATTGTGTTTTAAAATTATTATTATGTTTTTTTACTAATTTTAATCTACTGCAGGAGGGAATTTAAATGTAATTGTAAATCTGGAAAACTAATTTGTATTATATTGTAAATTAGTTATTTGTGTGTTTTGTCGTTTTGGGAGTATAAATTTAACTCAAAAAATAACAAGAAAAAGACTTAAGTTAATTTTTGTTAAATATTTAAGTACTGAGCGTATTTTTTGCGATAAAACTATAATTAAAAATATAAAGTAGTTTTTTTTGATAATTTTGTGGATTTTCAATTAATTTTGTGGAATTCATATTAAAATACAATAAAATGTCAAAATTACAAGTAAGAGCATTTTTATACAATCTAGGCTGTTTTGCTATATTGTTTATTGCATTTCGTTATTTGGTAGCACAATACACCAATTTGTCTGGTTTTTGGATACCAATGACAGCCTTTATTGCAGGAACTTTTTTAGCTCCAAAATTTCAAGCAGCCAAAACCAAAGACGGTGAAAAACTATTCATGTCTTGGTTATTTGTAAAAGGGATTAAGGAGATAGGATAATTGATTTAGTTTAAAAAACAAAAAGAGCAAAATTGAATTTATATATTCAATTTTGCTCTTTTTTATGGATTTCATTTTAGAGTATGTTTTGGAATCATATTTTATTGATAATAAATGATATAAAAGCAATTTGCAACATTGCTTCGGCTGAAAGTATAGTTTTTTCGACTTCTCGGAACAATCTTCGTCTAAAATTGAGCCATCCAAAGCTTCTTTCTACCTGCCAGCGATTCTTTTCAGGAATAAATCCTGCACTTGATTCTGGTCTTTGTGCTATTTCAACTTCCCATTTATAAGTATCTTCTGCATATTGGCAAAAGGTGTTTTTATACCCATTGTCTGCTGCTATTTTTTTCAACCTAGATACTTTACCTTTTAATAAATCAATAGCTAAAATTCCGCTTTGATTATCCGAAATATTTGCCCCTGTAACCTTGATTGCCAAAGGTAATCCTAGCTTGTCTACCAAAATAGTCCGCTTTCTGCCATTAATCTTTTTACCACCATCAATTCCTATTTCTTCGCTCACGAATTGAACAGTTTTAACAGATTGACTATCAATTGCTAGCAAACTAGGCGTTGCTTCTCTATCTTGGCGTTTTCTCTCAAAAACTACTAGTGCATCTAGTAATTCTTCCCAAATTCCACGTAGTTTAAATTGCGTAAAATGATAAAATACAGTTTGCCAAGGTGGATATTTACTATCTAAATTACGCCACTGACAACCTGTGGTATTTATCCAAAAAAAGGCATTTACAATAACTTGTAAATTATGTTTTCGTTTCCTTTGGTCGTTAATTATTTTAGCTATAAATTGCCATTGAGAATCGGTTAATTCACTAAAGTGGGTTTTCATTTATCTGTGTTTTTTCGCAATTACAAGATAAACCGATTCTTCTTTTTTACAAATTATTTAATATTCCAAAACATACTCTTAGGGCTATTTCTTAGGTGCTGGTTTTACAGGGATTACTTTTTTCTTGTAAATTGGAATGAAATATGAAACGGTATAATTAAAACCGGCTCCAAAATTACCGTCATATGTTCTGTTAAATCCTGGAATATAAAGACTTTCAAAGCCTTTTGGCTCAGTATTGGTAACCAAAACTTTCAATTGGAAAGAAAATCCAATGTATACATTATTAAAAACTTTAACATTGATGCCTGGTGAAACTTCCAGCCAGCTGGCAGTTAAGCCATCATACGATTTTCCTGATTCAATTCCAGATGTCTGTCCATAATAAGGATGCGGATTATAGATAGAGTAGGTATTTAATTTTTCATTAAAAGTACTAAATCCGTATCGGACACCTATAGTGATTAGGTTTTCCATATCCAGCCAATTAGTATAAGTATTGTAATTGAATCCCACCTTGAGATAAGCTCCAGTCGTTGTAGTGTTCAACAAGGGATCGTCCACAGTAACGTCTTCAGTGCCTACCTCGCCATATGCGTAATATTTTTTTGTTAATCGGTAGTTGCCAACAAAAGCTATCCCTTTATAATTGGAATCATAAAAAGATCTAGCCACTTTAAATATATCGACACCAAGAATCAAACCATATCGGTCTGTTTTTGGTTTTATAGTATCGGTTTGCGCCTGTAGTTTTTTTTCTGGAGCCTTTTCTGTTGTTGTTCCATTTGCTCCCTTAACAATTACTTTTGGAGCACGATCTGTTATGGCAGTTTTTTTTTCTTGTGCCTGAACAAATAACAATGACAGCAAAAAGAAAAAACTAAAAATATATTTGAATGATTGTTTCATTTTCGAATTGTATGTTTTTTTTCTTTACTATCACATATTTAATCCACATTTGATCTGCAGGCGCTGCATCTGTTAATGTGAAAGGATTTTGTTCGTCCAAATCGAAAATGGTTTTAAACCCACAAGCTCTTGAAACATATATATTTTGTCGAGTATATTTAAACTCCAAATTATCTTTATTTACAAGCAACGGATTTTTGTTGTCGTAATTGATGATAAATGTGTATTTCACAAGATCAGCTTCGGTATTCAACGGAAGTAGTATACTGTTTTCGTTTGTTACGTATTTTAAATTGCCTGTTGCTGATGGAGACAATACAACGCCCTCATTCATGCCATCACCAATTACTTTTAAACTAGTGACACTTTTCGCTACATTAGCATTGTTAAAATCAAAAAACTGAATTAACATTCGTGGTGTAGTGGGAGTAGTTGGATCGCAAATATCATCTGGTTCACAACTGGAAGATGCGAAACCAAGAATCATCAAAAAAGCAAGTATTTTTTTCATGTAGTAAGGGCTTATCGTCTTTCTAAAAGTACAACATTTTCAACATGATGCGTTTGCGGAAACATATCCACCGGACGTACTCTGGTTACCTTGTATTTTTCGTCCATTAAAGCTAAATCTCTAGCTTGTGTAGCCGAGTTACAGCTCACATAAACCACTTTTTGAGGTCCTATTTTCATGATTTGCTCTACAACATCTTTGTGCATTCCGTCACGGGGAGGGTCAGTGATAATGACGTCTGGGTGTCCGTGCTGTGCAATAAAAGCATCATTAAAAACCACTTTCATATCTCCAACAAAAAATTCGCAGTTATCAATGTTATTGCGTTCCGCATTAGCTTTTGCATCTTTTATAGCATCTGGAACACTTTCTACACCAATTACTTTTTTCGCTTTTTTAGACACAAATTGAGCAATTGTTCCTGTTCCTGTGTATAAATCATAAACGATTTCATTACCGGTAAGTCCAGCAAAGTCTCTGGTTATTTTGTATAATTCATAAGCCTGATCCGAATTGGTCTGGTAAAAAGATTTAGCGTTAATGCTAAATTTTAAGCCTTCCATTTCTTCAAGAATATAGTCTCTCCCTTTATATAATCTTATGTCAGTATCATATAAAGTGTCGTTTGCTTTATTGTTAACGACATATTGCAAAGAAGTAATTTGAAGAAATTTCTCGTAAAGGTGATCCAGAATCAATTCTCGATTTTTTTTATCGTTTTCAAAAAACTGAATCAAAACCATAATTTCACCAGTTGAAGACGTTCTCAGCATCAAAGTTCTTAGCAAACCTTCGTGTGCTCTTGGATTAAAGAATGTCAAACCATGTTCATTGGCAAAAGCGCGGACTTCATTACGGATGGCATTCGAAGGATCTTCCTGTAAATGGCACTTGTTGATGTCTAGGATTTTGTCCCACATTTTTGGAATATGGAAACCAAGTGCATTTCTGTTTCCTAAATCTTCTTCGCTTCCTATTTCAGTTTCAGTTAACCAACGGCTGTTCGAAAACGAAAATTCCATTTTATTTCTATAAAAAAACTGTTTTTCAGAACCCAAAATTGATTCAAATTCAGGAAGTTCAATTTTGCCAATGCGCTGCAAATGATTTTTCACCTCATTTTGTTTAAAGAAGAGCTGTTGGCCATAATTCATATTTTGCCATTTGCATCCACCGCAAACACCAAAGTGCTCACAGATTGGCTCTACGCGATGCTCAGATAATTCATGAAAATGAACTGCTTTACCTTCATAGTAAGCTTTACGCTTCTTGAAAGTCTGTACATCCACTACATCTCCGGGAACTACATTGGGGATAAAAACCACTTTTCCATCGGGAGCTTTTGCCACCGAAACGCCTTTTGCACCTGCATCAAGGACTTTTATTTGATGAAAGACAACTTTGTCTGTATTTTTCTTTGCCATAGCGCAAAAATAAGGCTTTGGATTTATTTATAGTTTTTAATTTTAATTTTTTTAAAAATAAAGTCAAGTTTTCAGTCGCAGTTTTCAGTTTTCGGAAATAAATTTATATTTCAAACTGCGCTTGTGAATTTTTTTACTCATTTTAAAGCCTATAAACTGAAAAATCACTCAAATTCATCTTTCCAGTCTTTGGTGGTAATCGCCGAAGCTTTATTTTCTGAGTTCATCGTCACCCGAAGTTCTTTATTGGCTTTGGCATAATTAAAAAGCGCTTTGAATCTGAAAACGGTAGTATTGTCTGTCTTGTTTGGAACCATTTCCACAAATTCAAGATCTTTGAATGCACCATACTTCAGACTATATTTTGCTCCAATTTCTTTGACTTTTTTTACACTGGAGTTGGCAATAACTTTGTCTGTAGCTTCACTTTTCGTAAAAGGTTTGAATTCAGAGGTATTACAGGTCATCAAAATTCTTTTTCCCAGTTCGTAAGCTTTGTTTTTCTGACTTGCTTCTTCAGCATTCATTTCTGTAACAGCAACACTTCGTCCAATTAATTTACCATTTATGTTTTTAGTTTTACAGCTGTATAATACTAGGATACAAATTATTATAATTGCTTTTTTCATAATCTGATGGGTTTTTTATTGAAACGAAATATTTAGAATTAAAGTATAAAAGCAATAGTGTAGTTAGGGCCAAATCCCGCTTTCCGCTGCAAATCCTCGTTATGGAAACAATTCCACAAAACCTGTAAAGGAGCTTCCGCTGGTCGCTCTTTACTGGCAAGTTTCATTTGCTTCCATAACTCCGGGTTTTTCGCTTTAAACGAAGTTCACTGAACTCCGATTGAAGTAATCGGGGGCAGGGATTTGTTAATATAAAGTAATCCGATTCAGTTAATTCATAAAAGATATTACCGTTTTTTTACCGTTCTTTTGAATGAAAACTCTCTTGACAGAATCTATTAATGACTTTTTATTTGAATTTTCTTCATGTATTAAGGTGCCATTATAATAGAGCTTCTCCATATAAGCATAAAAACCATCAGATGTTCCAATAGCATCTTTTGTAAATTTAAATTTTACGTCTAGAGTATCTGTATCAGTCTCTGAAATTCTCACAAAAATTTTATTTTGTTTAATTCCCTTTTTGCCAGTTATGACAGTATTCCAGTAGTATTTTTGTAGAGCCGAATCATATTCTATACTCCCTCCATTATAAAAGTATTTCTTTGGATCATTATCATTTTTAGGAGGAAGAGTTGTAGGAGTATATATTTCTTCATAAGCAATAGGTAAAACTATATTATTGTTTAAGTCTAGTAAATCGGCATTTGTTGGATTGCTAAAATAAAATTGCAATTGATTTGCTCTAGAAAAAGGTTCAGCAGTTTCTGGATTTGGTTCATCATCATTAGAACTGCAGCTCATCAAAATGATGCCAAAGATCATCGTAAGCAGATATTTTTTTCTCATACGTAGTTTTATTAATTAGAGGATTTTTTGATAAAAGACCGCTTTATTTTTTAAATTTTAGTTGCTTATTTTTAAATTTATCTAATAATAGTTTTCTTTCAAAGTACAAAAATGTGAATGAAACTGGTGCGCAAAATTTTTGGAGCAGAAATTGTTGAATAATTGTTACAGTTTGAATTAGAGATTGTAATAATCAGCTTTTTTTAACGATCATATTATTTTATTATAAAAATAAAATCGCTTTTATTTTGTAAACGACTGTGTTACAATGTACAATTTATTTTTAAAATATTCTTAAAATGTTTTAAAGATGTATTATATTTTAGTTAAATAAATTGGTTTCTTACATTTTTTTTTACTAAAAAACTTAAATTTGATTAAAATCAATAAATACTATTACTATGAAAAGAAATGCAACTGCAGTTTGGAATGGTTCCCTGAAAGAAGGAGCTGGAAAATTAACAACACAAAGCAAGACATTAGAAAATACGCAATATTCATTCAAATCCCGATTTGATGAGGGTGTAGGTACCAATCCTGAAGAACTTGCCGCTGCAGCGCATGCTGGATGTTTTACCATGCAGCTTACGGCTTTTATTAGCGAAACAAGTGCTGTAATTGAAAGTATAGAAACAAAATGTGATATCAGTTTATTAGAAGGCACAATTAATAGTTCTCATTTAACGGTCAATGCTAAAATTGAAGGAATTACAAATGAGGTTTTTCAGGAATTAGTTACTAAAGCCGAAAAAAACTGTCCGATTTCAAAATTATTCAATACCGAGATCACAACAACAGCTACTCTGACCTAATAATGCAGAGAAAAAATACAAAAAGGTTCGGTTTAATATTCACCGAACCTTTTGTATTTTTTTCAATTTATTTTAGTAAAAATTATTCTTTCTTTTTAATCCATTCGTAATTAACAATAGAGAAAAAATAAAAAAAGCAATCGGCAGTAATTTTTCCTAAAATAATCCCAACGAAGTAATTCCCTGTTACTATTGGCATCCAATACATGCAAAACGGACGGATAAAAAAGAAATCCAAAACTGTGGGATAACCAAATTCGATAACTAAATTCCGAATTAAGACTGCAATTATTCCAAAAGTAATGGCTTGGTTCTTCTGTTTTTCCTCAGCTGACAATGCTTTATAAGACCTCAAAAACATGACACTATAAAAAGCAAAATATTCGGCAATCGTAATCAAATAAGCCGTGGTCAATCCGCTAAAAATTCTGCTGAATTGCGAAGCTAGTAAAGCGGCGCTTGTAGCTGCTAATTCCGAATATTTATAACGGTCAAACCACTCTTTTAAATTCGCTTTATTGAACATTAATGTTTTTATTTTACCAAAGCTGATGTACTTGCGGTTTAATGTATTGCTCGTAAATGGCGTTCATGGCTGTGATTTTTTCTGGAGAAAGTTTTGGTGAATCATACAATGACAGGTTGGATAAAACGTGGCTTTCTTTTGAAGCTCCAGGAATAATACAGCTAATTTCGTTAAAACTCAAAATCCATTGCAAAGCGATAGGAGCCAGATTTGTAGCTTCTGGGAAAAGCGCTTTTAAGGCTTCAACAGCTTTTAGTCCCAATTCATAATTAATACCAGAGAATGTTTCTCCTTTGTCAAAAGCAGCTCCATCACGATTGAAGTTTCTATGATCTTGTGTGTCAAAAGTAGTATTAGCATCAAATTTACCTGTTAATAACCCACTGGCCAGTGGTACTCTTGCAATAATTCCGATGTCTTTTTTTTGCGCTTCTTGGAAGAATAATTCTGATGGACGCTGACGGAAAAGATTGAATATAATTTGGATTGTAGTTACATTAGAATATTCAATAGCTTTTAAGGCTTCTTCAACTTTTTCAACACTTACACCTAAGTTCAAAATCTTCCCTTGGTCTTTCAATCGGTCAAACATTTCAAAAATTTCCGGACGGTAAAATACTTGGTTTGGAGGACAATGCAACTGAATAAGATCGATTGTTTCCAATTTCATTCTTTTTAAACTGTCTTCTACATATTGCTGTAAAACCTTTGGCTGATAGCCTTCATTTACATGCGGATTGATGTGTCTGCCACATTTTGTAGCTACATAAATGCGTTCGCTGCGGGAGCGAACTACTCTTCCCACGGCAGTTTCGCTCAATCCATTTTCGTAGACATCAGCAGTGTCAATAAAATTTACGCCATTATCAATGGCAGTATTGATTAATTCGTCTGCGGTTTTGTCATTAAAGGGAGATCCCCATTTTCCGCCCACTTGCCAAGTCCCAAGTGCTATTTCTGAAATATTAAAATTGGTTTTTCCGAGTTTACGATAGTTCATTTTTTTTATTTTTTAAGTTTCTGAGTTTCTAAGACTCTAAGATGCAAAGTTTTTTAAAGTTTTCAAAATCTTAGAAACTTAGTATCTCAGAATTTTAACATCTTTTATTAATCAAATAAATCCGAAGACAAATAACGGTCACCACGATCGCAGATAATTGCAACCACGACACCCGATTCGAGTTCGTTAGCAATTTTTACTGCCACAGCCACAGATCCTCCACTGCTCATTCCGGCAAATATACCTTCTTCTTTGGCTAATCTTTTAGTCATTTCTCGTGCTTCTTTCTCGCTAATATCAATGGTTACATCAACTTTTGAGGCATCAAAAATTTTAGGAAGATATTCTTGAGGCCATTTTCTAATCCCTGGAATTTGTGACCCTTCGCTAGGCTGCGCTCCAATGATTTGGATATTTGGATTTTTCTCTTTCAGGTAAGCTGATGTTCCTACAATAGTTCCGGTTGTCCCCATAGCCGATACAAAATGTGTTACGGTTCCGTCAGTATCATTCCAGATTTCGGGACCTGTTGTTTTGTAGTGTGCTTTCCAGTTGTCATCATTGGCAAACTGGTTGAGCATCACATAACCGCCTTCGGCTACTTTTTTATCTGCATAATCTCTTGATCCAATTATTCCTTCACTTGCAGGAGTCTGAATAACTGTTGCTCCATAAGCCTGCATGGTTTGGGTACGCTCAATAGTGGAATCTTCGGGGAGTACTAATTCGATTTCTATATTGAATAATTGAGCAATCATAGCCAATGCAATTCCGGTGTTACCACTGGTTGCTTCAATTAATTTATCTCCTTTTTTGATGTCGCCTCTTTCAATGGCGGATGCAATCATGTTATAAGCGGCACGGTCTTTTACACTTCCTCCTGGATTATCTCCTTCAAGTTTTAATAAAAGTTTTACATTTTTGTTTGTAACTAAACGGGTAGTTTCTACTAATGGAGTGTTCCCAATTAATTCTACTAATTTATAGGTCTTCATTTTATTTCTTTTCTTTTACTTTGACTTCGGTTGTGGTGGTGTTTAATACAATTGAATCGGCTGGAATCGATTTGGTGACCCATGAATTTCCTCCAACGATACTATTTTTGCCTATAATTGTATTGCCTCCCAAAATGGTTGCATTGGCATAAATACATACATTTTTTTCTACTGTAGGATGCCTTTTTGAGTTTTTCATGTCTTTGCTCACGCTTAAGGCTCCCAAAGTTACACCTTGGTATATTTTTACATTTTTTTCAATAACAGTAGTTTCCCCAATTACGATTCCGGTAGCGTGATCAATGAAGAACGGCGAAGCGATAGTAGCGCCTGCATGAATGTCGGTGCCTGTAATGCGGTGGGCATATTCGCTCATTAATCTTGAAAAAAGCATCAAATCTAATGAATAAAGTTCGTGGCTCAATCTGTAAATAGCAATGGCGTAAAATCCCGGATAAGCAAGATAAATTTCTTCGATTCCATTGGATGCAGGGTCATTTTCTAAGATGTATGAAGCATCTTTGTTTAAGTTTTCGAGTACTGTAGGGAGTTTTTCTAAAAAATTATCCCAAGCAGACTCACAGGAAGCATGTCCCTTTTTACAGGCAATAGAAGCTATTTCCTTAAATTGTTTTTCCAGCTCATCAATACTTTCGTCGAGCGGGGCATTAGAATCAAATAAAGTGTAAAACAGTTTTTCGGTAAAGGCTTCTGTCTTGGTTTTTATACTATAATTTATAGAAAAATGACTTTTTGAAGCACTAATATTTTGAACAATCAGATTCTTGGTCATGATTATGAAATTGAATGTTATTTTTGAAGAGGTAAAAGTAAGGCGTTTTTTAGAGAAAATAACAAGGTTTGGTCAAAGAATTAGGTTAATTGCTGTTGAAAGTTATTGCTTCAAAAAGATATAACATAATCACTTTTTTTTTGAAATTATATCACATAAATTGTAGGTTTTCAAGGATTGTTACAAGGATTGGCTCCATAACGTGATACCCTTTTTTATTAGGATGAACACCATCTTCGGAATAAATTGATTTCAATCCTTTTTGGTTGTCTTTCATAGCCGTATGGTAATCTGCATACGGAATATCATTTGCTGCAGCATATTTATGAATCATTACGTTCAATGCTTCAATCTTTTCAGCGGGCAGTATTCCGCGTCTCCATGGGTAATCATAAGCAGGAAGTATCGAACATAAAATGACTTCGATGTTATTTGCTTTGGCCAATTCGCACATCGATATAAGATTTCCCAGAATGGTTTCGAGTGCAATTGAGCCTGTATTTCCTGCAATATCATTGGTTCCAGCCAATATAATCACAATTTTGGGTTTCAGTTCAATAACATCGGGTCTAAAACGGATGAGCATTTGTGAAGTCGTTTGTCCGTTAATTCCCCGATTGATGTATGTTTTGCCAATAAAAAAATCAGGGTGAATAGTTTTCCAACCCGCTATAATGGAATCTCCAAAAAACACAATCCACTTTTCTCCTATGGCTGGGGCTAAAATCTGTTTGTTTTCGTCTTTGTATTTATTTAGATAAGCCCAATCGGGAACTTTGTTTTTTCCATTCATAATTAGTGCAAAAAAAAGATAGTGTTTTTGATTTGTCTTTTCAAAAATAAAACTTATTTGCAGTTATGTTGCTGGTTTTTGCAGTTTTTAAAAAAGAATGCCACAGATTAAAATGATTTCAAGGATTTAATTTATGGCAGCTTAAATTTTTTAATTAGAAACCAAATTCTGCTATTTCTTCTGGATTTTCATTACAATTTTCTATATCGCTGATGAATGCATCAATCTGATCTTTCGTTACATTGGGCATGCAAATAATATGCGAGATGTCACCTTCTGTGGCCAATTGCCACTTGGATTTTACTTCTTCAGCTGTTTTTGGGAAAACTACTGTAATGGAATTTGGATTTCTCCAAGCAGCTATTCCTATGTTTTTTAGTTTTTGTTCACAATATGCGGCTACTTCCAAGCTGTGTAAATAGCGTTTTTTTAAACCTTCAACGCCCAGTTTTTTTATAGCATACCATAAAAATAAAGGACAATGACCGTTTCTGGAACCTGTAATTGTAGTGTCTAAAGACCCAATATAGGAAATGCCTTTTGAAATTCGATCTCTATTGGAGCGCTTGGTAATAATGACTCCCGAAGGAATAGGTGAGCCAATAAATTTATGTCCGCTGATTGAAATACTATCTGCACCATCTTTAAAATCGAATGGCAATCTTGGTTCCATAAAAGCACCGTAGCTGCCTGACAAAGCGGCATCGCAGTGAATATAGCTGTCTTGTATAGCCAATCCTCTTAGAATATTCCTGATTTTTGAAACATCGTCTTTGGCTTCTTTCATGGTTGTACCAAAAGTGGTCAGTACAATAGCAGGTTTGTGACGGTTCATTTTTACTGTATTTTCAAAATCGGCATAATCGATCTCGCCATTTTCCTGTGAACGGATAACAATGCTTGGAATATTAAGCAAATGAATGTTTTTGCGTACGCTGTAATGAGTCGATTCAGAGTAATAGACCATTGCTTTTGGATATAATTCACGGGCTAGATACAATCCATATAAATTGCTTTCGGAACCGCCGTTGGTTACATAGCCCCAATGGTCTTTTGGATTTGCACGGAATAATTTGGCAAAAAAGCCAACTACTTCTCTTTCGAGTTCATGAGTCTGTACTTTGTAGGTACAGTCCTCAAAAGGATCGCCGAGGTTATTGATTGGATATTTTAAAAAATGATTGATTTCAGAATAGTCAAAATCTTTGGATACTGGATATCCCAAAAAATTATCTCTGGCATTTTCTAAGTATTGTTCCAATTCCAATAATCTTTGATTGTCTTGTTCGGATAATGATTTTGAGATGATTACCATGGCGTTTTGTTTTACTGTAAATGTACTTTTAATGATTTAATATTCTTTATATGTGATAGTATTCAGAATATAATTCTAATTTTGAAATTAAATTCAGTTTTTAAATATTGATTTTAATATTAGATTTTTTAAAAACCATATAATTATTCTGAAATGGATGCTATAGACAAAAAAATATTGATGCTTTTGCAGCAGGATGCAAAACAAAATACTAAAGAAATTGCTGAAAAAGTTGGGCTTTCTGTTTCTCCCACTTTTGAACGGATTAAAAAACTGGAACAAAAAAAATATATAAAAAATTATGTGGCTTTGCTGGATGCTTCCAAAATAGGCAAATCAATCAGTGTCTATTGTCAAGTGACTTTGGCGGTGCATTCCAGAGAATTGATTGATGATTTTAAACAGCATATTCTTGTGTTGCCAGAAGTTACAGGCTGTTTTCACGTATCGGGGAATTATGATTTTTTGTTGAAAGTGGCTGTTAATGATATGAATGAATATCAAAAGTTTATTATTGAAAAATTGTCGGTTATTAAGGGGATTTCTAATGTGCAGAGTTCTTTTGTAATGGAAGAAATTAAAAATGATTTTGCCTATAATTTGTAAAAATGATGATTCAAGGATATTGTGTTTTTTGTGTGAAGGATAGGAACGGCATCTCCCGATTTATAAAAACAAGGCTTTTTTGCCGTAGTTTTTGTTAATCGGGAATACAGTGGATAGCCTGACCTTGTTGCTATACAAATTATCCCATTGGCAGAAAATATTTGGCAACAAGGACACACCATAAAAAAAATCTGATTCGAGAAAATGAATCAGATTTTAGGATGTTTAAATTGCTTCTTAAAAAGAAAATAATAAATTGTTTGGATTGAAAATAATTGTTTTTATTTTTTTGCCGGCTTCATTTCCGTTACTATTAATTTTATAGTTGTGGTTCCAACGTTTTTTGCCATGTGGGTCACGGCAGGCATATACATGGCAGTACCCATTTTTATATCTATAGTTGCAGCAGGTTTTCCTTTGTCGGTAATCTGTATTTTGCCACTGGTCAGCGCATAGACCGAATGGTTAGGATGACTGTGCCAAGCGGCTGTTGCACCTGGAGCAAATACAACTTCCATAATTCTCACTTTATCATTGTTAAGTAATATTTTTTTATACACATTTGGGGCCGCCTTCATGGGGTCTTGTGCATACAAACTTGTACTTTGGATCAGGAATAGCCCGAAGAAGAGGATATTCATTAAAAATATTTTAATTGTTTTCATCTCATTAAAATTTAAGTTGAATTTTTTTGATTCTAATTTGCCTACTCTTATTGTTTTTTGAGCAGACGATGGTTTTTATATTTTATCTGTCGACATTGACAAGAACAGTCTAGTTAGGTTAGGACCAGTTCCAGCAGTTCGTTTTTGTTCGAGGTCTTTTAAACATGCTTAGTCCATATTTAAAAACAACAAATACTTTTAGCCAGCAATTCATTGGATTGTATTTTTGAGAAGTAATTTATCTCTTTTTTGGGTATGCTAATTTACAAAAAATATCTTGCATGATTTAGAAACTACTCTGTTTTTTATTGGTTAAGATGTTGTTTTGTAATTGGTTGAGGTGTTTTTATACCAAACGCATTTAATTTTTAGACCAAATTTGATCTAAAAAGACGTAGGCATAACCACAGATACTCATTACCTCTTTTTTACTTGTGTTTTTAACTGCAGTAATAATGAAATCTTCTACATCTTCGATTGAATTATAAAATTTATTAGAAAATTCTCTTTTGTATTTTGCCCACATTTTTTCGGCTGGATTAAGTTCCGGGCTATATGGTGGCAGGAAAACCAAAACAATATTTTCTGGAACGATCAATCTTTTATCCTTATGGAATCGCCCATTATCCAATACCATTATTTTGAGTTCTTTGGGGTTTTCTTTTGAAAAATTATTTAGAAAAATTTGAAAATTATCAGTGTTGCAATGTGGAAGTATTAATTGAAAATGATCCCCTGTTATGGGCGAAAAAGCCCCAGAAAGCCATGTTGATTTAAAAACTTGTTGGAAAGTGCAAATTGGTTTAACCCTAATTGCAGTAACTGATTTTCCATTTCGAGTAAATAAGCCAAAACGTGACTCATCTTGAAAATATAAATTTACAGAGCTAAAATCGCCTACAGCATTTAGTGCTGTTTCTTGACAGATTCTTCCGAAGTCTTTTTAAAAGAGCTTCCTAGGTCTTCATCTTTTTTGACATGACTTTTGCGGGCAACTTTTACACTTGATTTAAAATTTCTGATGCAGTAATAAAGCAAGGTGTTGTAATTAAAGCTTTTTCCAGTTTCTTTTTCAATCCAATCTTTTAATTCTACATAACCTTGAAGCCCATTTTGAGGGTTATTGAGTTTTGTTTCCAACATCGTGTGTTCAGCAGCATTAAAAACAGATGGCTTGAAGCCTGTTTTTCCATGTTTAATCAAACCATCAATTCCAGAATTGAGGTATAATGTCCGCCATTTCTGAACACTGTTTGGGGCAACCCCTGCTAATTTAGCAACTTCACGTCTAGAAATCCCTGTTTCTTCATTTTGCTTCAAAATTAAAAGTACTCTCAAGCGTTGTCCAATAAATGGAATAGATTGCTTAAGTAGATTTTTAATCTCTTTTTCAGTTTCCTTAATTACCAAAATTTTTGGATGTGCCATGATCACTGTTATAATATAGTCCAAATGTAATCTAAAAAAAACAATTATCAAAATTGGTATTTATTATATTTTTGTTTGGTATTATTTCGTCAAATGCTAAATAATGTAGGTCAAAAAAAACCGATCTGTTTTCACAAATCGGTTAGTTATGTTTTAAAGCTTATTTTTTATTCAAATAAGCCTTCGATGCTTAAATAGCGTTCTCCTGTGTCATAGCAAAAAGTAAGCACTTTAGAGCCTGCTGGGATTTCTTTGAGTTTTTTGGCAACAGCTGCTAATGAAGCTCCTGATGAAACTCCAAGAAGAATACCTTCTTCTTTGGCTGCTCTCTGCGTATATTCATAAGCTTCGTCTTTACTTATTTGTATAGTTCCATCAAGGATTTCGGTATGCAAATTGGTTGGAATAAATCCTGCTCCAATACCTTGAATAGGGTGGGGCGAAGGTGCTCCGCCACTAATAACCGGTGAGGCTTCAGGTTCTACAGCAAATACTTTCAGGTTTGGAAAACTTTGTTTCAATACTTCAGCACAGCCTGTAATGTGACCTCCAGTTCCAACTCCAGTAATTAGATAATCTAATCCATTTGGGAAAGCTTTGATGATTTCCTGCGCAGTGGTGGTTTTGTGAATGTCAATATTAGATTGGTTTTCAAACTGTAGTGGTGACCAAGAGTTTGGGATTTCTGCGACCAATTCTTGAGCTTTTTCTAATGAACCTTTCATTCCTTTTTCGCGAGGAGTAAGAACAAATTCTGCGCCATAGATACTCATTAATCGGCGTCTTTCAATAGACATGGAATCCGGCATTACTAAAATTAATTTATATCCTTTTACGGCAGCAACCATGGCAAGTCCAATACCTGTGTTTCCAGAAGTTGCTTCGATTATGGTGCTTCCTTTTTGTAATATTCCTTTTTGCTCTGCATCTTCAATCATTGACAAAGCAATTCTGTCTTTGATGCTGGCGCCTGGGTTTGTTTTTTCAAGTTTTACCCAAACATTGGCATCTGCGCCAAATAGTTTATTGATTTTTACGTGTGGCGTATTGCCAATAGTTTCTAATATGTTATTGTGTATCATGGTAGTTGTAGATTTTATTCGAGTAAATATAAGATAGAAAATGCTATTTTCAAAATTATATATTTATTAATTCTATGAAAATTATAGAGGTATGATTTATATAAAAACCCCGATTTGAAATGTTCAAATCGGGGTTTGTTTTATAGATTGTAATGATATTTATATCGTTGAGATGCACTGCAGTACATCTCTACAATGGCTACTTTTTACAAGTGAATCACTTCACCATACGCATCAGCAACAGCTTCCATAACCGCTTCGCTCATTGTTGGGTGAGGGTGGATTGATTTAAGGATTTCATGTCCAGTAGTTTCTAGTTTACGGGCTACAACTGCTTCAGCAATCATATCAGTAACACCAGCACCAATCATGTGGCATCCTAACCATTCGCCGTATTTGGCATCAAAAATTACTTTTACAAAACCATCAGGAGTTCCGGCAGCTTTAGCTTTTCCTGAAGCAGAGAATGGGAATTTGCCAATTTTCAATTCGTATCCTTTTTCTTTAGCTTGCTTTTCGGTCAAACCTACAGATGCAATTTCTGGAGTAGCATACGTACATCCAGGAACGTTTCCGTAATCGATTGGTTCAACGTGTAAACCTGCAATTTTCTCCACACAGTTAATTCCTTCAGCAGAAGCAACGTGAGCTAATGCTTGCCCTGGAGTAACGTCTCCAATTGCGTAGTATCCTGGGATGTTAGTTTGGTTGTAAGCGTTTACCAAGATTTTGTCTCTGTCAACAGCGATTCCAACTTCTTCCAGTCCGATATTTTCGATGTTAGTTTTAATTCCAACAGCAGACAATAAAATGTCGGCTTCAAGAACTTCTTCTCCTTTTGAAGTTTTAACAAATGCTTTAACTCCGGCTCCAGTAGTATCAATGCGCTCTACAGAAGAGTTAGTCATAATTTTGATACCCGCTTTTTTCAAAGAACGCTCAAATTGTTTTGAGATATCTTCATCTTCTACAGGAACTACGTTTGGCATAAATTCAACAATAGTTACATCAGTTCCCATTGAGTTGTAAAAATGTGCGAATTCAACTCCAATTGCTCCAGAACCCACGACAATCATAGATTTTGGCTGCGTTGGCAAGGTCATTGCCTGACGGTATCCAATTACTTTTACGCCATCTTGTGGTAAGTTTGGTAACTCGCGAGAACGAGCTCCAGTAGCAATAATAATATGGTCTGCACTGTATTCAGTAACTTTTCCGTCTTTATCAGTAACGTCTAATTTTTTACCAGCTTTTAGCTTTCCAAAACCATCAATAACGTCAATTTTATTTTTTTTCATCAGGAACTGAACTCCTTTGCTCATCCCTTCAGCAACACTGCGGCTGCGTTGTACAACAGCCGAAAAATCTTTATCGAATTCATTTACAGTCAGTCCGTAATCTGAAGCGTGTTTCAAATAATCAAAAACCTGTGCTGATTTTAGTAACGCTTTAGTTGGAATACAACCCCAATTTAAACATATACCACCAAGGTTTTCTTTTTCTACTACAGCTACTTTAAATCCTAATTGCGAGGCTCTAATTGCTGTTACATATCCTCCAGGTCCACTTCCTAAAACTATAATATCGTATTTCATTTCAAATTTTTTTATTTGTTTTTTAATGGTGAAATGCAGTCGCTATCGCTCGTGTCATTTCAAAGTTTTTATTTAAATTAATGTAAAAATGAATTCGTAAAAACCCATTTCATTTTAAAGTTTAGTGTAATAATTAATTGAGATTGCGAATTTAATGATTTATTTGATTATTGGGAAATTTAGAAGCTACAAAGTTTTGGGCTATTTTGTTATAATCTTAAAGTTTAATTATTGATTTTTTGGAGCAGAGAGATGAGGCATTTTCGGAAATAGGATTCCTGATCTACATTACAATCTTGTTGCCCGAACCCCTGGCAACAAGGATTTCCACTTCGATCAGGGCTAGCGGGAGAAATTGGTCATTTTTGGAATTATTTCCAATGAAAAATTGAAGTAAGACCTAACAGGTTTTTAAAACCTGTTAGGTCTATATTTAATAAAATCAGCTTTTTAAATTATATATTTACAAAGTGCTGTCGAAATTCGAAGTGCTAAACTGAGAATCATATAAGTTTTTGTAATACCCTTTTTCTTGGTTTATTAATTCTTGATGCGTTCCCTGTTCTACGATAAGGCCTTTATCCATAACCATAATTTTATCGGCATTGATAATGGTTGCCAAACGGTGCGCAATAACAATCGATGTTCTGCCTTTGGTAATGGTTTCGGTAGCGCGCTGTATTAATTCTTCAGAATACGTATCGATAGACGAAGTTGCTTCATCCAGAATGAGAATACTCGGATTACTGACATACGCACGCAAAAATGCAATCAATTGACGTTGACCGGAGGATAGCATTACGCCACGTTCTTTTACATCAAAATCATAATTGTCCGGCAAGCTCATTATGAAATCGTGAACCCCGATTTTTTTGGCCGCACCCAAAACCTGCTCTCGAGTGATTTCAGGATTATTGAGCGTTATGTTGTTGTAGATGGTATCGGCAAAAAGAAAAACGTCCTGTAAAACTACCGCAATTTGTTTACGCAAAGAATTTAAACTGTAGTTTTCAATATTGTGATTGTCTATAAATATCGAACCGCTGTTGATTTCATAAAAACGGTTCAGCAAATTAATAATAGTTGATTTTCCTGCTCCAGTAGATCCCACGATGGCAATAGTCTGGCTTGCTTTTACCTCCAGATTGATTCCTTTTATCACTTCTTCGTTTGGAATATACCCAAAACGGACTTCTTCAAAACGAATGTCTCCGTCAAATAAAGGAGCTTCAATTGTTCCAGTATCTTGAATTTGATCTTGGGTGTCCAATATGTCAAAAACACGGTTGGCGGCTATCATTCCCAATTGCATCTCATTGAATTTATCAGCAATTTGACGCAAAGGATTAAACAGCATCCCAATAAACATAGTGTACGAAAATAAATCCCCAAATGTGGTCGAACTGTCTCCATCTAAAATATGAAAACCTCCATATAATACAATAAAACCAAGTGTTAATGAAGAAATAATATCGGCAATAGGGAAGAAAATCGAGTTGTACAAAATCGTTTTTATCCAAGCTCTGTTGTGTTTGTCATTGATAACCCTGAATTTTTCGGCTTCAATATCTTCGCGGTGAAACAGCTGAACAATTTTCATACCTGTAACTCTTTCTTGGACAAAAGAATTCATGTTGGCAATTTGTGTTCGCACTTCTTCAAAAGCAACCTGCATTTTTTTTTGAAAAATTCTAGTGATAAAAACCAAAATAGGCATCGCAACAATCACAATCCACGTCAGTTTCCAATTCATGTAAAACATAAAAATAAGAACCACCAGCATTTTCATCATGTCACTGATAATCATGAATAAGCCTTGACTAAAAATACGGGCAATCGCCTCGATGTCAGATACGGAACGGGTTACGAGCTGACCCACAGGTACTAAATCAAAATATTTCATTCTAAAACTCAAAATGTGTTTGAATAATTTTACCCGAATATCTTTTACAATGTCCTGCCCAAGCCAGTTCGCCCAGTAAACAAAGAAAAATTGCGCCAAAACCTCAAACAAAAGCACAATGCCCATTAAGGAGATGTAAATCAATAAACCGGTTTGATCTTTAGGCTGGATATAACTGTCAACTGTTTGTTTCAGCAGATACGGTCGAAGCGCCGCAAAAACTGATAGTGAAACGGCAAAAATAATCACACCGTTAAAACGCCATTGATAGGGTTTGGTGTATTTTAATATTCTCTTGAATAATCGGGTATCAAATGCTTTTGCTTTCAAAATTGAAGTTGTGCGTTAGTTGTTATGCAATTTGGAATTAATCTAAAATCTATTTTCTCTTCTCTATTTTCTCAGAATCGTATTCTATTTTTGTTAAATATAATCCATGCGCCGGAACCGAAAAACCAGCTTTGTCTCTTCTTTTACTTTCTATAATCGATTCAAAATCCTTCAAAGTGATTTTGTGCAGGCCAATATTAATTAAAGTACCCACTATGGAACGAACCATGTTCCGTAAAAAACGATTGGCTGAAATGGTAAAAATTAATTTTCCGCCTTCCTGTTTCCAATACGCCTCAAATATAGTGCAGTCAAAGGTATTTACATCGGTATTTACCTTAGAAAAACATTGAAAATCGGTATGGCTAAATAATAATTTTGATGCTTGATTCATTAAATCTAAATCCAGTTTTTGATGAAAGTACCAGCTTTGCTCCTGAAGAAACACATCTTTAAAAGTATTTATATGGTATTCGTAAGTTCTTTTGGTGGCATCAAAACGGGTGTGCGCCTCATTGTCAACAGGAAAAATATCATATATGACAATATCTTTTGGTAAAAAAGAATTCAGTTTATGTATTGTGTTTGAAATGTCAAAAGGTTTTTCCAAATCAAAGTGGGCATACATTTCTTTGGCATGTACACCAGTATCGGTTCTTCCTGCTCCCATAAGATTGATTTCCGAGTTGAGAATAACCGAAAAAGCTTTGTTCATTGTTTCCTGTACAGAGGAAGCGTTCGGCTGGAATTGCCAACCGTGATAATTCGTTCCGTTGTAAGCTAGTTTTATAAAATACCTCAAGGTTAGATTTTAGATTCTATTGGATTGAAATTAAATATTTATAGAGGCAAAGATACTTATTAATTTTTTTGTGTTGAATAGGCTTTGAAGCAAAGTTTTTGGATTGAAAATTTATTTCAGTTAAAACTAGAATGCCTACTTTTGCAGAAATGCCTTAGCCCCGATAGCAGTGAAAATCCTTTTCTATTTTTCCTTTAAAAATAGAAAAGATTGCAACGAATAGCGGGAAACAGCTTCCATAAATATGAAAAAAATTCTCCTTCTTTCGGATACGCACAGCCACATTGACGATGTTATTTTAAAATATGTAGTTCAGGCCGATGAGGTTTGGCATGCGGGTGATATTGGAGATTTGACGGTTACAGATACTATAAAAAAGCTGAAACCTTTGCGCTGTGTTTACGGTAATATTGATGATGCTCAGGCGCGTTTGGAATTTCCGCTGCACAACCGTTTTTTTTGCGAGGGGGTCGATGTTTGGATAACGCATATTGGCGGTTATCCTGGGAAATACAATCCAGCGCTGAAGGCAGAAATAACATCGAATCCACCAAAATTGTTTATCTGCGGGCATTCGCACATTCTAAAAGTGATTTTTGACAAGAAGAATAATCTGCTGCACATGAATCCGGGAGCTGCTGGAAAGAGCGGATTCCATCAGGTACGAACGATGCTTCGTTTTGTGATTGACGGTGATGCTATTAAAGATTTGGAAATTGTAGAAATAGGTAAGAAAGCATGATATTCTTAACTGTCAAGGGGAACTTTTAGATAAATCGCCGTGCCTTTATTGGGTGCTGAATTAATGACAAATTCACCTTTCATATTGTTTACCCGTGCCCGAATTTGGTTAATTCCAAATCCTTCGAGAGTTTCAAATTGATTTGTTTTAAAGCCGGTTCCGTCATCGGTGATATGAATGATTAAGGAAGAGGCAGTTTCTTCAGCATTAATCGAGGCGTGAGTGGCGTTACTGTGTTTTATGATATTGTTGATTAATTCGGCAATGATAAAATATAATTTCATTTCGAAATCTTCATTATATCTTTTTTTAATTTTAATCAATGAATTAAAGGCTATCTTAATTCTTGAATTGGATGTTTTTTCACATAAATCTTCCAATGCATATAAAAGCCCAAACCGGACTAATAGGGCAGGCATTAATTCGTGGGATAAGTTTCGGATTTGTTTGTGGGCTTCTTCAAGAATTTCTTTGGTTTTGTTAATTTCTTCGGCTTGTGATTTTTGCTGTGAAGTAAAAACATTCAGATGCAGACCTGCTGACGAAAGCAATGCACTGATATTGTCGTGTAAAAATGTCGAAATCTTTTTTCGTTCCAATTCCTGACCGTCAATTGAGGCGTTGATTATCCTTCCCTGTATTTTGCTCTGAATATCTATGAGCTTGTTTTTTTGTTTTAAATGGGTATTTTGGAAAAAATAATAGAAAGATATGATAGTGCAGATTAAAATAAGAAGAACAATAATTACGATTTTTTTATTTTTGGACTGCTCTTCAATTAGAATGTCCTGCTTGCTTTTATAAGAGGCTTCAATCTTATCAATTTCTCTTTTGTAGTGATCGATTTCGAGATTAATGCCTACAATATTGGCTTTGTTTAATTTTTCTTCGATATGAAGCTCTTCAGTGATTTTATTAAATAAACAAAGGTTTTCATAGGCTTTTTGGGGTTGATGAATCTTATTTAAAAATTTTGAATATTCTAAATGTGAGAAAGACAGATCTGATTTTTCATTTCCTTTTGTGCCTAATTCTATAGCTTTTTGGAAATATGAATTCGCTTTTTCATTTTCGTCTGTAAAATTGTAATACATGCCATTGAGCATGTTTAAAGCAACGATGGTGGATTCGCTGCTAAAAATAGATTGGTATTTATTGATGTATTTTAAATAGGGAAGCCCTTCCTTAAATTTTCCAATATCAAAATATGCCCAAGTGATATTCAGTTTTGTAAAGAAAATTTGTTTTTTATCTAAAATTTTTTGACTTTGTTGCAGTGATTTTTGATAGTAATAAATCCCTTTATCATATTGTTTTTTGTCAAAACAATAAATGTTTCCCAGATTATTGTAAAACTGATTCTTTAGGGTGTAATTTTTGGTTTTGTTAACATAGTGAAGCCCTAGATTGTAATAATGCAAAGCTTTAAAGGGTTCTGTCAGTTCATCAAAGTTGGAGGCTATTATTAGATAAGAGTTGGCAATTAAATCATTTTTTTTGATTTTGATTGACTGTTCTAATGCTACTCTTGACTTTAATAATGATTCTTCGTAATAGCCATTTATTCTATTGAGTTTGGCGTCTTTTAATAGAGAAGTTATTTCTGTGCAGGAAAGTGTTTTGTTTTGAGCAAGTGAGGTTAGACTAAAATTGATTAGAAATAAAATTGGAATTAATAGCCGGAATCTAACTTGAAACATATTTTGCAGTATCGATAAATAATTAAGGCTTATAATGCTTAAATGGCTGAATTAAGATATAACCAAATGATTATTCATGGCGTATTTTACTATACCAATAGTATTTTTGGCTTTTAGTTTTTTCATGATATTCTTGCGGTGGGTTTCTACAGTGTTTGTGCTGATAAAAAGCTGTTCGCTTATTTCTTTACCGCTATATTCAAGAGCAATCAAAATGACGATTTCAATTTCACGCTCTGTTAATAATGGATTTACATTTGGCTTGTAGGTACTGAGTTTTGGATTGTTTTTGGTAGCATGGCTAAATATTTTTTCTCTGATAGTTTCACAAAAATATTCTTCACCATTGGCAACAGCCTGCACAGCTTCGATAATACTGTCACCGGCACATTGTTTAGTAAGGTAGCCAGTCACTCCCATATCCATGATTTCTTTTATTAATTTTAAATCATCATAGCTGGAAAGGATTATTACTTTGCATGGAAATCCTTTTAGTTTAAATTCTTTAACAACTTCAATACCGTCTTTTTCAGGCATGCTGATGTCAAGGACAAGAACATCCGCATGATTGTTGGTAACATCTTCAAAAACCGTAGTTCCGTTCAGTGAAAATCCAACCACCTCAAAATTTGGGACTGTATTGAGCAGGGTCTGAATTCCGTGAATAATTATTTGATGATCATCTGCAAGATGAATTCTAATATTCTTTGTCATACGTATTATAGATGTATCCAAATTTATAAAAAAAACACTCTCAATCATGCTTTATTGCTATAATTTAATCAGTTTTTTTTATAAAAAAACCCGAACTGTTACATTCGGGATTTCTTCGCACATTAATAAATTAAATTTTATAGGTTTATCTCAACCGATCCACAGATTTTACAAGATCTTCGTCCTTCTTGATGGCTTTATTAGCTAAAACTAAAAAAATGACAGCCAAGACAGGCAGAAACATCCCAATACCTTTCTCAGAAACAGCAACTGTTTCTCCAGATAAATTTAGTGAATGATATACAAACAATCCTAATAAAATCAAATTTAATACGATATTCAATCTGTTGGCAACAAATTGAGTTTGTCTTTTTTTAAATGATATAATGCTGTAAATAGTTATTGCTGTGCTTAAGCCAAGTAATATGGCATAAATTTGATTTTGCATAAAAAAATAATCTTTACCATCACTTAATTTCCAAAGAGGAAATAGGAATGGCAAAACACCAATCAGCAAAAAGGTGATTATTAAATATACGGTTTGAATTCGTTGTATCATGTCTCTGTATTGTTGTACAAAAATATATTTTCTTTTTAATAAATACTATTGTATGATAAATTTTATTTGTATTATTGCATAACATTACCGTAAGCACTTCATACTGCGGTTCATTAAAACAAGATACTACCCTAAAAAATCTTTTGTGTTATTTTCCAAATTAATTAAACAAATAGAACATTCATGTTTGATATTTCTGTATTAAAAGAATTGAAGCTTGCAGAGCTTCAAGAGATAGCTAAAACGGCTAAAACCATAAAATTCAACGGTGTAAAAAAAGACACTTTAATTAGTCTTATCTTAGAACATCAGGCTGTTGCTGAATCTTCCCAAGAGAAATCAGCGGATGAACAGAAGCCCAAAAGAGTCCGTATTGTTGCTGAAAAAAAAGGAGCAATAGAAAAAAATGATGCTCCAGTTTTATTTGAAAGTGAAGAAGTAAAGGAAAATCCTGAAATAGTTGATGCACCAGAGAAAAAAGGGAAAACTATTGCAAAAGATGTAGCTATTGCTGATACAGTAGTTTCGGATAATAATGTAAAAGAAGTTAAAGTTGTAAAATTCAGTAAGTCAGCTTATGAGAAAAAGATGGCTTTGCAAAGAGAAAAAGAAGCTTTAAAAGAATTGGCTCCTGTAGAAGAAAATGCTACTGTAGAAGAAACAGCATCAGATTCTAATCCAGAAGCTGTAGCCGAAAAAACTGAAAATAATGATACTGTTTCGGAAAAAAAAGTAAATCCGAATCAGTTAAATAAAAAAGGGCTAAATCCAACTAATAAGATTAACCCAAATCAGAACGGCAATTCCAATCCAAATGGAAACCAAAATCAGAATTCCAATCAAAACCAAAATCCTAATTTTAAAAACAAAAAAAGCAATTTCAAAGATGCTGATTTTGAATTTGACGGAATTATAGAGAGTGAAGGCGTTCTGGAAATGATGCCTGATGGTTATGGCTTTTTACGTTCTTCGGATTATAATTATTTAGCCTCACCAGATGATATTTATTTATCAACTTCACAAGTTCGTTTGTTTGGTTTGAAAACTGGAGATACCGTAAAAGGCGTAGTCCGTCCTCCAAAAGAAGGAGAGAAATTTTTTCCTCTTGTACGTGTTTTAAAAATTAATGGTCATGACCCGCAAGTGGTTCGTGATAGGGTTTCCTTTGAACATTTGACTCCGGTTTTTCCTTCTGAAAAATTTAAGTTGGCCGAAAAGCAAAGCACTATTTCAACCAGAATTATTGATTTGTTTTCTCCAATAGGAAAAGGACAGCGCGGTATGATTGTGGCACAGCCAAAAACTGGTAAAACAATGCTGTTGAAAGAAATTGCCAATGCAATTGCAGCGAATCATCCTGAGATTTATTTAATAGTTTTATTAATTGACGAACGCCCGGAAGAGGTTACGGATATGCAAAGAAGCGTTCGTGGAGAAGTAATTGCATCTACGTTTGACAGAGAACCGCAAGAGCATGTTAAAATCGCTAATATCGTCCTTGAAAAAGCAAAACGTTTGGTAGAATGCGGCCATGATGTTGTTATACTATTGGATTCTATTACTCGTTTAGCCAGAGCTTATAATACTGTTCAGCCAGCTTCTGGTAAAGTGTTGAGCGGTGGGGTTGATGCTAATGCTCTGCAAAAACCAAAGCGTTTCTTTGGTGCCGCGCGTAATGTTGAAAATGGCGGATCGTTGAGTATTATTGCAACAGCTTTGACAGAAACAGGTTCTAAAATGGATGAGGTTATTTTTGAAGAATTTAAAGGAACCGGTAATATGGAACTTCAGTTAGATAGAAAAATTGCCAATAAACGTATATTCCCTGCGATTGATTTAACATCTTCAAGCACTAGACGTGATGATTTATTATTAGATCCAAAAACATTGCAAAGAATGTGGATTATGCGAAAAATGCTTTCGGATATGAATCCTGTTGAAGCGATGACTTTGATAAATGACCGTTTCAAACAAACAAGAACTAACGATGAGTTTTTAATATCGATGAATGATTAGGAGATTAAAGAGAAGAAAGAGCATACATAAAAAAAAGTCCTCGAATTTAATTTTCGAGGACTTTTTTGTGTAATCTGCAAACCTGAAAACTGCGATCTAATTTTCCTTACGTTCCATTAATGCCATATAAAAACCGTCAAAACCTGATTCTGAGGCTAATATTTTTTGGTCTTTTATGAAATTAAATTGTTTTCCAATATCAGTTGCTAGAAATTTTTGGATCTGTTCCTGATTTTCAGAAGGCAGAATGGAGCAGGTGGCATATACTAATTTTCCGCCTGGCTTTACAATTTTTGAATAGCTTTCCAGTACTTCCGATTGTACTTTTCGGATGTTATCGATGAATTCGGGTTTTAATTTCCATTTAGAGTCAGGATTTCTTTTAAGAACGCCCAATCCGCTGCAGGGAGCATCAATTAATACTCTGTCAGCTCTTTCGTGAAGCTTCTTGATTACTTTAGTTGAATCAATAATGCGGTATTCAATGTTGAAAGCACCGTCACGTTTTGCTCTAAGCTTCAGCTGTTTTAATTTACTTTCGTATAAATCCATTGCAATTAATTGTCCTTTGTTTTCCATCAAAGAAGCGATATGCAATGTTTTTCCTCCTGCACCAGCACAAGTGTCAACTACTCGCATACCTGGTTTTACATCCAAAAAGTGAGCGACTAACTGTGAATTGGCATCCTGAACTTCAAAGAATCCTTGTTTGAAAGCGTCTGTTAAGAAAACATTGGCTCTTTCTTTTAGGACTAATGCATCAGGCTGATCTTTTAAGAATTCGGTTTCGATGTTAAGATCCATCAGAATGGCTCTTAATTTTTCTTTAGTAGTTTTAAGGGTGTTTACTCTCAAAATTACTTTAGCTGGCTGGTTTTGAGCTGCAATTTCAGTAGCCCAAACTTTTTCGCCTAATTCTTTTACTCCTAATTCATCCATCCAGTCCGGGATGGATTCTTTAAGCGCTCTTACTTTGGACAGTTCGTCAAAACGTCCTTTTATCTTTCTTTCCGGGGTTCCTTCTAATTGTCTCCAATCTGGAATTGGATAACCTCTCAACACTGCCCAAACAGAAAACATTCTCCAAAGATTGTCTCTGTCATAAGGCTCTTTTACCTCGGCAATTTCAGCATATAATCTTTTCCAGCGTACTATTTCATAGATGGTTTCGGCAACAAATTTTCTGTCGGAACTTCCCCAGCGTTTGTCTTTTTTTAAGGATCTTGCTACTACTTTATCGGCATATTCCCCTTCGTTAAAAATGGCATTAAGGGCGTCAATAGTGGTGTAAACTAAATTTCTGTGTAATCTCATTTTAAATAATTGAAACGCAAAGGTACTATTTATTGGTCAAAAACTATATTTTATATTGTAATCAAAAAAAAACACTGTTTTGAGACAGTGTTTTTTAGAATGTTTTTAGTTTTTAACGAAAATTCTCGTTAGTTCGATTTTTTCTGGCGGATGAAGCACCATTGGGAATTTTTCTATTTTTACTGAACTGCTGTCCAGACCAAAAGCACTTTCTTCTGATAAGCTTAATTTTTTGATGAAGAAATAGGAGTTCATTATCAGTTTTTCATGCCACAATAAATCACTGTCGTTGGATAAGAATTTCTCAGATAATACGAATTTAAAATCTCCAATAATGTTGTTTTTGTTTAGGGATTCATATCTGCTGGTAATATCTACTTCACCATTTTTAACCATGTCTTTGATAACTTCTCTAAACATTAGGTTTATTTTGGTAGGCTCTCTAAATCCTAGGTTAAAATCTACTCTGTATAAATCGTCTTTAAGAATTTCTCTTACTTTGTATTCTGTTTTATATGGTTCAGATAAAATATTTACGTGAACAAACCAATATATATCTGCTCTTTTTGGTCTTTTTTGCAGAATAGAATACATTACTTTTTCTTCTATTTCATCACTGCGGTTGGCATTAGTCATATAAACCAAATGAGTAGCATATTTTGGGATTGATAAATCGGCACTTAGTTCGCTTAGCACTTTTTTATAATCATCAAATTTTACAAATTTAGTATAGCTTTTATTAATTTGTTTGGCTCTGTACCAAATTGTCATTACCCCAATGAGCATCGTGGCTATAAAAAGAGTTACGTAACCGCCTTCTGCAAATTTTGTAATATTTGCAGCAAGGAAACTCAGCTCAATACTCATGTAAATGGTAATTAATGGAACAAAAAAGTACCATTTTACTCGTTTCATTATTAAATAATAGTTCAATAATATGGTAGTCATTATCATGCATAAAATAATAGCTAAGCCATAAGCATGTTCCATATTGCTGGACTCTTCAAAATGGAGTACAATTCCAATACAGCCAATAAGAAGCAGCCAGTTTATAGAAGGAATATATAATTGACCTTTCAATTCTGTAGGATATTTGATTTTAACTTTTGGCCAAAAACTCAATCGCATTGCTTCATTGATTAAAGTAAAAGAACCAGAAATAAGTGCTTGAGAAGCAATGACAGTGGCAACAGTTGCAATCACGATTCCAACAGGCTTGAACCACGATGGCATTATTAAATAAAATGGATTGGCAAAATCACCGCCTAATGCCTGCAGAGTTACGCCTTCATGGTGTATCAGATATGCTGCTTGCCCAAAATAATTTAAAACCAATGCCGATTTTACAAAAATCCAGCTTATTCTAATATTTTTTCTCCCACAATGCCCCATATCAGAATATAACGCTTCGGCTCCAGTGGTACATAGGAAAACAAATCCTAATACAAAAAAGCCTTCCGGGTGAATTGATAATAAATGGTAGGCATAGTATGGATTTATAGCTTTAAAAACCTCTGGGTGCAATGTGATTTGACTGATGCCTAGTATTGCAAGCATTCCAAACCAAATTAGCATCATTGGAGCGAAAAACTTTCCAACTAATTTGGTTCCAAATTGTTGGATAGTAAATAATACGACTAAAATTCCAATAACTATTGGTACAGTATTAATATGTGGAAAATAACTCCTCATACCCTCTACAGCTGAAGAAACCGAGATGGGAGGGGTAATGATTCCGTCTGCAAGCAAGGCACTTCCTCCTATAATTGCTGGGACAATGAGCCATTTAATTTTTGTTTTTTTAACCAAAGCATATAAGGCAAAGATTCCGCCTTCTCCATGATTATCAGCACTTAATGTAATGAGTACGTACTTGATTGTTGTTTGCAGTGTTAGTGTCCAAAACACACAGGATACACCTCCTAAAACTACATCGGCATTAATAATATATTCGCCAAGGATGGCTTTCATTACATATAATGGAGAAGTACCAATATCTCCATAAATAATTCCTAAAGAAATTAATAAACCTCCCAGAGTTAATTTACTATGGAGGTCTTTGTGCGTTGCGCTCATCTAATATTTTTATAAAAACTGGTCAAATTTACTATTTTTCAATAGAAAAAAAGGACTTATCTATTAAAATAATAAAAGAGGCCTAATATGTTAATATTAAGCCTCTTTTGCAGTTTTTCTGTTTATTTTAGATTCTTCTACCGCCACCTCTGGAAGTGTTTTCGTTACTTCTTTGTGGTTCAGATCTTTGGGTGTTATTTTCTCTAGGAGTACTGTTTCTGTTTTGGGAATAGTCTCTTTGAGGCTGTACTCTTTGCGTATTGTTTTCTCTTGAAGAGTTATTCGTGTTTTGAGAATTGTTTTCTCTTGAAATATTGTTTCTGTTTTGAGAAGAATAGTCTCTTTGGGGCTGTGTTATTTGTGTATTGTTTTCTATTGTTGAACTGGCCGTATTTTGAGAATAATCTTTTTGATTATAATTTTCTCTAGAAGTATTCTCTCTGTTTTGGCTATAATTTCTTTGAGGTTCAGTTCTTTGAATGCCTGCAGCTCCTGGAGAATTAGTTCTGTTTTGTGAGTAATCCTTTTGATATTCAATCATTGGTTTATTTGTAGCTCTTGAATAGCTTGCTCTGTTTTGAGAATATTCTCTTTGAGAGTTATTGTAACCAGGATTATTTCTTGAATAAGCAACTTCATTTCTGTTGCCATTGCTGTATCTTCTTTGATTTAATTCATAATGGTTTGAATAGTTATTGTTTCTTTTTGAAAAGGCATAATCAGGATGTCTTCTTTCATAACTGTTACAGCTATATGATGTATAAATTGCCGGAGCACGGTAGCATCTTCTGTAATTTACATAATTATAAGTGTTACGATAATTTACACAGCCATAAACATTTTTTCTGTATCTGAAAACTGAATACGGATTCCACGCAACATAGAAATTTGGGTAAAAATTCCATGTCCAAGATGAATAATATGGACGGTAATAACTTGTCCAAAATGATGCGTAAATTTGTGGAGTTAAGCAATATTGAGGCTCGTAAATATAGTTTTGTCCATAAATGAATGAGTTTCCTACAATTTGAATTGAAATTTTATTGCTTCGGTCTCTTTCAACTTCTATTGTAGCAACATCTTGGTATAAATCACGCCCAAGTATTGACTGGATTATGATTATATGAGTATTGTTCTCTACAGATTCTATTACTCTTAAATAGTCTACTTGATTATCGTTATTTAAATCTAAATTTGAAATTTGAAGTTTAGGATCATTTAAGCGTCTCTCAAAGTCATTTAAGTTTTGAGATTCTCCAAAAATAGAAGATACCGCTGTTAAATCAAGATTGTCACTAATATCTGAGTTCATGGCGTTTATTGTAGTTCTATTTTGTGCGTTCATTTGAAAGGTAAAAAAAGTAGCAATAATTGCGGCTAATTGTATTTTGGTTTTCATGGCTTTTTAAATTAATTGATTTGTGTAATTATGTAAACAACAACTGTGCCAGAAATATGTTTCATTGACAGTGGATTTTAAATAAATTTATATATTTTATTAAAAACAGTAAGTTATGAGGATTAAAATATTTGTTAGTTTCTTGTTTATTAGTGGATTGTATTTTATTTCTGCTCAGGATTTAAATAAAAATAAAATTGATGCAACAGATTTTCATGCGGTTCAAATAGATACTCTTTTCCAAGATAAAATCAGTATTAGAGCAATTGTAGTGGATAACGGTAAAGTTTGGTATGCAGGTGACAAAAATCGGTTTGGTTTTTATGATTTAAAAATCAATGAAAAATTTGAAAATACTGTAACCGAGGATACTCTAAAAATAGAATTTAGAAGTATTGCCAAAACTGATAAATATGTGTACTTACTTAGTATAGCTAATCCTGCTTTGTTATATCAAGTAGGTAAAGATGGAAAAAGCATTAAATTAGTTTATCAGGAACGAAATGAAAAAGTTTTTTATGACAGTATGCAGTTTTGGAATAATAATGAAGGAATTGCAGTTGGTGACCCAATTACTAATCATCTTTGTATTCTTAAAACAATTAACGGAGGTTTTACTTGGAATAAAATTTCAGAAAGCAAACTTCCTGAAGCTTTTGACGGTGAAGCCCATTTTGCCGCTAGTAATACAAATATTGTTATTAAAGGGAAAGAGACTTGGATTGTTTCGGGAGGGAAAAAAGCCAGAGTTTTTTATTCCCCCGATAAAGGAAATTCCTGGAGCAGTCATGAAACTCCTATTGTGCAAGGTAAACAAATGACTGGAATCTTTACAGCTGATTTTTATGATGAAAAAAATGGTTTTGTAGCGGGAGGTAATTATGAAATCCCGAATCAGAATTTTGATAATAAGGCAGTAACAGATAACGGAGGGAAGACTTGGGAACTTATAGCTAATAATAAAGGATTTGGTTATGCTTCTTGTGTTCAGTATGTTCCTAAAAGTAAAGGTATGGGGATCGTTGCTGTTGGAGCATCTGGATTATATTATTCTTCGGATAGTGGTTTGAATTGGATACAGTTTAGTAAAGACCCAAGTTTGTATACAATCAGGTTTGTGAATGATACTACTGCTATTGCTGCCGGTCGAAACAAAATGATCCGTATTCATTTTAAATAAAAATTCCCGCTTTATAATAGATTTATAAAACGGGAATGTCTGAATTAATAACTAAATTATTTGTTAGGACCTTTGTCTTTATATTGTTGCAAAAGTTTTCTGTTGAAATCTTCTTCTGCTTTTTTTAATTTTAAAATTTTAATAGAAGGAAGTACATCTTTCAGATTTGTCATGAATTTTTTTCGTAAGTTGTATAAATCTTCCTCATTATCTTGAATTTGATCTAAAAGTGCACTAGCATCTTTCTCTGATAATTTAGCAAGATTGTCACCTTGCATTCTTTTAAAATAATTTTTCATTTTTTGATGTCTTAACTCAAATTGTTTGTCATCAAAAGTATTGTAGAGAGGCCAGAATTTTTCAGCTTCGCTTGGAGTTAGATCAAGTTCAGTAGTAAAAAAGGCAACTTTCATTGCTCTGATTTGTTCTTTTTTATCTTTAAAATTTTCGCTTTGGGCATAAAAATTAAAGGATAAAAACAGAAAAAGTATAGGGAATATTTTTTTTAAGTCCATGATTTTTATGTTTTGAGTATATTTATTTGTACAGAATTTTGTGTTTAATTTTCAATTACAAGATTTTCAATGTTAGGGTTTGAAGCCAGCATGTCTTCTAATGTTTGAGTTTCTATTTCTTTTGTGTCCAGAATAATAATATTGCTTTCAGGTTCAATTTCACTTATTATTTCGTCCTGATTTATATGTCCTTCTTCAGTTAAATAATTTTCGATAGTTGCTTCGTCAAGATCTTTGCTCTTTGAGTATGATTGATATAATATAGGAATCATTAAGGCAATTGTAAAAACCGCGGCTATAGCTAAAAGAACTGTTTTTCTTTTTCTAAAAATAGATATAACTTTTGTTTCCTTAACTATTGGTTCGTTCGCCAATTTTTCAATTAGCACTGCTTGGAAATTTTCAAAGTAGCTGTCAGGAGTTTTAAATCCTGATTCTATTTTTGGTGTGTTATCTAATTTAAATGGTGTCATGTGGCAATATTTTTTTTAATGAAATTGATAATTGATAACAGTTTTTGTTTTTTTGATGCTATCAAATATTTGTTGTTGTCATTTCATAATGTGTATTTGACTTGTTATTTTAACAAAGGTTTAATTAGTTGTTACAAAAGCTTCTATTTTTTTTACGGCATGATGATATGATGCTTTTAATGCGCCTACCGATGTTCCTAATATTTCAGATATTTCTTCGTATTTTAAATCTTCAAAATATTTCATTTTAAAAACTAACTGCTGTTTTTCGGGTAATTTGGCAATTGCTTTTTGTAATTTGATTTGGATTTCATTTCCGTCAAAATAAACATCAGCTTTCAGATTATCAATTGCTTTATTTTGTAATTCTACAGATGATATACCGCTTTTTTTAGCTTTTTGATTTAAAAAAGTCAAAGCTTCATTAGTTGCAATGCGATACATCCAAGTAAATAATTTGCTTTCACCTTTAAAGTTTTTTAAATTTTGAAATACTTTTACAAAAGTGTTTTGCAGAACATCATCGGCATCATCATGACTTAAAACAATATTTCGAACATGATTATATAACGGTTTTTGATAATCCTGCATGAGTCTTTGAAACGCTTGATTCTGCGTTTGAAGATTCAATAGACTAAAAATAAATTCCTTTTCGTCCTGCAATTTGCTTTATTTTTAAACTTTGATGCGAATAAACAGAAAAGGTTTAATCTGAATTTAATTAAAAATCAAATTCGTTATCCTGTTTTTTTGTGTTATGCTGAGGAGTAAGACTGTCTTTTACTTCTTTTTGATATACCTTGGGCGGTGCTATAACTTTTGGTGTTATTGGGAAATATATTTCTGTCAGCCATTTTGAAGGGCTAAGATTTTCATTTTTGCCTTTGGTAAAAATTTCTAAATGTGAAAATGTACTGCCAGTCAGTATGTTTTTAGCCGTTGTATATGCTGCAGTTTCGGCGAGTGCTTTATTTTTATAAGTATAATTTCCAGTTAAGCTTGTTTTTAATGCTTCAAAAGCAACCAGTTTTCCTGATAATATTTCGCTTCCTTCACTAGTGAAAATTTGTTCTTTTATAGGGATACAAAAAGAAACTCTGGTCAAATCGTTGATAGTATCGTAAGTATGGTAAATGATAAAAGGCTTTCCATTTTGGCTAATATTATTTTGTTTGCAAAAAGTAATAATTTTTGGAAAAACAGCATTTGCATTTTTAGTAATATCAGATATTTTACTAGTGAATGATTGTCTTAAGTAGTAGGTTTCCAGTTTTTTTACGATTCCATTTATTTTTACGCTAAAAGCAGAGTTTTCAAAATCAAGAGTTTTATCAAGATTAGCTAAAGACTTATCATAGATTTTAGATAAAGTATTTTTTGTGCCTACGTTAAAAAAGGAACTCACTTTCAGCATAAAATTCATTTTGCCAACTGATTTCCAGATTACTTTTGTTCCGCCTACAGTGTCTTTGAAACTCCAATATACATTCGAGAAAGTTTCGTTGAATTCCATTTTCTGCACAATGCTGTCATTTCCCTTAGTATATAAAGTTTGTATGGTACCGATATCTTTGCTTCCTTCCCAAGTAAGTGAACTTCCCCGGCCTATAGTTGAAGGAGAAAATGAGGGTTTTACAGATGCATCTTCGGAAATCCAAGAGCTAAATTTTGGCCAGTTTTTATAATCATTGACATAGTTAAAAACGGCAGCCTTTGGAGAATTAATTACTTTACTGCTTTCTACTGTAAAATTCCCTTTTTGTGTTGCAATATATATTGTAAGCGCAACAAGGCTTAATAGAAATAAAAGAAAAAGATATTTAATAATTCTCATAATGGATTCAATGTTTTTACTGCTGTAAAGTTAGAAATTAAATTAATTATACTACAACATCAATTCATAAAATGTTAAAGTGATTCAGTGGAATTGTTGCTTAGTGTATGGAAAAATGCCATTGTAATAATTTAAAACCTCAAATGGGTTTGCAATATTGTGACTGCATTTCAGAATTATGTTGTTGGAAGTTGAGAAATGTGTAAATTAATAATTATTACAGGCTTTGTTTTTATCGTTTGTTTAAAGAATATGTATATTTGTTATGTATTTATTTGTTTAACATCTAAAAAAAATAAAAATGAAATTAGTTAAAATTATAGTTCTTTTCATGGCTTTTGCGGTTTCAGCTGTTAGTAATGCGCAAAATGATAAAAAAACGACAGCAAAACTGGATGAAAATGTTCCTTTCGATTTTTTCGTAGAACAGTTCTCGGATATTAAAGTTTTGCGGTATCAAATTCCAGGTTGGGAAAATCTTAGTTTGAAAGAGCAGGAGCTGGTCTATTATCTGACTCAAGCAGGGAATTCAGGGCGAGATATAATGTGGGATCAGCATTATAAATATAATTTAAAAATCAGAAAAGCATTAGAAAATATATATCAAAATTATAAAGGCGATAAAAATAATGCCGATTGGAAGAACTTTGAAATTTATTTAAAAAGAGTTTGGTTCTCTAATGGCATTCATCATCATTATTCAAATGATAAAATTAAGCCCGATTTTTCGATGACATATTTAAATACTTTGTTAGCAGATACCAAAACTGCATTGTCTTCTGATATTGTTGCCCTTTTATTTAATGATGCCGATTCTAAAAAAGTAAATCTTGATGCCACAAAAGGTTTGCTCGAAGGTTCAGCAATTAATTTTTATGATAAGGGAATCACTCAAAAAGAAGTTGAAGTATTTTATGCCAATAAAAAGAGTCCAGACCCTAAAAAACCGTATTCCTTTGGCTTGAATTCTAAATTGGTTCGGAATGCAAATGGTCAATTGGAAGAAAAAGTTTGGAAAAGTGGCGGTATGTATGGAATAGCTATAGATAAAATTATTTTTTGGTTAGAAAAAGCTCAAGAAGTAGCCGAAAATAAGAAGCAAGGTGATGCAATTGGTCTTTTGATTAAATATTATAAAACGGGAGATCTAAAAACTTGGGACGATTATAACATTGCTTGGTTGCAGGCTACCGAAGGAAATATAGATTATATCAACAGTTTTATTGAAGTGTATAATGATCCATTAGGATACAGAGGTTCTTATGAAGGTATCGTTCAAATTAAGGATTTTGATATGTCCAAAAAAATGGAAGTAGTTTCTAATAATGCACAATGGTTTGAGGACAATTCTCCATTGGCGCCAGAACATAAAAAGAAAAAAGTAGTTGGTGTTTCATATAAAACGGTTGTTGTTGCCGGTGAATCAGGTGATTCATCACCGAGTACGCCAATTGGTGTGAATTTGCCAAATGCAGATTGGATTCGCGCAGAGCATGGTTCTAAATCAGTTTCTCTTGGAAATATTATTGATGCTTACTCAAAAGCTGGCGGAAAAGGGAGACTGCAGGAATTTGCTAATGATGCTGAGGAAATTAGACTGGCAGAAAAGTATGGTGAACTGGGAAGTAAACTGCACACTTCTTTGCATGAAGTAGTTGGTCACGCATCGGGACAAATCAATCCAGGTGTTGGGACTCCAAAAGAAACTTTAAAAAACTATGCTTCAACATTGGAAGAAGGAAGAGCAGACTTAGTAGGATTGTACTATTTATACAGCCCAAAAATTCAAGAAATTGGTTTGGTGGACAATTGGAAAGAATTAGGAATGCAAAGCTATGACAGTTACATTCGAAATGGATTAATGACACAATTAATTCGTTTAGAATTAGGTGCCAATATAGAGGAAGCTCACATGAGAAACCGTCAATGGGTAAGTGCCTGGGTTTTTGAAAAAGGCAAACAAGATAATGTTATCGAAAAGATTACCCGCGACGGAAAAACTTATTTTAATATTACCGATTATGATAAACTGCATGATTTGTTTGGTCAATTATTGAAAGAAGTGCAGCGAATTAAATCAGAAGGTGATTTTGAAGCCGGAAAAGCATTGGTAGAAAACTATGGTGTAAAAGTGGATCAAAAACTGCATGCCGAAATTTTAGAACGTAACAAACAGTTTCCAGACGCTCCATACAGCGGTTTTGTGAATCCTGTTTTGGTTCCTAAGTTAAATGCTAAAGGAGAAATCATTTCGATAGCGATAGAACAGCCAAAAACATTTGTAGAACAAATGCTTCAGTATTCTAAAAAATATGGTTTTCTGCCTTTAGAAAATTAAAAAGATTGATTTTATAAAACCAGAAACGCCCACAGTGATGTCGGGCGTTTTTTTTCGCGAAGCATAAAACTTCATTTTAAAAACTTAGAAACTTAGTGTCTAAGAAATCTTAGCATCTTTTCAAAATTAATGCTTAAAATAAATCTTGATGACGAATAAAAGTCCAATAAACATCAAGAAACCAATTAAGATTTTATAATTTCCTTTGTAAAATACTTTATGTAAGTTGGCATCTTTTCGATAAGCAAATATCATTGTTATGACAAAAGCGATAAAAAAACAGAGTGCAAATAGTAGTTGACCTTGACTGAACATGTTGAAAAATTTTATGCAAATTTAGACAATAGTTTAGAAATAGTTGCTAATTTTCCATTTCAAATCAATAATTATAAAGGATGCAAAAACAAATCAACGCTGTTAAGGAATTTCATACAGCATTTAGAATAGGACATAGCGAAACTCCAATAGCAGACTTGGGTGACAGTAAAAAAGAACTTCGCTATAACTTAATGAAAGAAGAGAACGAAGAATATCTTGAGGCTGTCAAGAATAATGACTTAGTTGAAATTGCCGATGCTTTGGGCGATATGATGTATATTCTTTGCGGCACTATTATTGAACATGGACTGCAGGATAAAATTGAAGCTGTTTTTGACGAAATACAACGCTCCAATATGAGTAAGTTAGGCGAAGACGGAAATCCTATTTACCGTGAAGATGGAAAAGTAATGAAAGGACCAAATTATTTTAAACCAGATTTCTCAAAATTGATTTAGTTTTCTGTTTTCAGTCACAGTATTGACTGTAAATAAAAAAAGCGATTTCTTATGAAAATCGCTTTTTTTATTCCTGCAAACTGCAATTTATACCTTAACAGTCCAACCAAATGTATCTTCGGTTAGTTTGTTTTGAAGGCTTGTTAGTTTCTCTTTCAACAAAGAAGCATAAGAGTTTTCGATTTTTGGCAATTCATAATAAATCTCTTTGTATGAATAGCCAGCAATAGGATTTACTACAGCAGCAGTTCCAGCTCCAAAAATTTCTTTCAAAGTTCCATTTTGAGAGGCTTCTACCAATTCAGAAACCAATACAGGACGAACTTCTACATTAATTCCTTCTTTTTTGGCCATATCGATAAGACTTTTTCTAGTGATACCATCTAGAATTCTTTCGCTCACAGGCGCAGTCAATAAAGTGTCATTTATTCTAAAAAACACATTCATCGTACCAGCTTCTTCTAGTTTGGTGTGTGTGGCATCATCAGTCCAAATTACTTGTTGAAAACCTTCTTTGTTAGCCAAAGTAGTTGGATAGAATTGCGCAGCATAGTTACCGGCGGCTTTTGCAGCACCAATACCTCCATTTGCGGCTCTGCTGTAATGCTCAGCTATTAATACTTTTACTTCTCCAGAATAATATGCTTTTGCAGGAGATAATAATATCATGAATTTATAATCTTCGGATGGATTAGCAACAACTCCAGCTCCAGTAGCAATCATGAAAGGTCTAATGTACATAGTGCTTCCATTTCCATTTTTTACCCAAGCTTCGTCTAATTTTAATAATTGTTTTAAGCCTTCAATAAAAACAAATTCAGGAACTTCTGGCATAGCCATGCGTACTGCTGATGAATTAAAACGTTTGTAATTTTCATCTGGTCTAAAAAGCCAAATGTCATTGTTGTTATCTTTGTAAGCTTTCATACCTTCAAAAATGGCTTGACCATAATGAAACACTTTTGCAGACGGATCAAGTAAAAGCGGTGCATAGGGCTTAATGACAGGTTGCTGCCATTCTCCATTGACGTAATCGCATTCTAATAAATGATCTGTAAATACAGCTCCAAAACTTAAATGATCAAAATCAACATCATTTATTTTTGTAGTAGCAGCTTTTATTGTTTCAATTTTGTTGGTTTGAGTGGTACTCATAATTATTGCTTATATTATTAAAAAAAAAATGTTTATTTAATAAAATGACTACAGTAAAGAAAATTTCTGCAACCTTTATTGTTGATTGCAAAATTAAATAAAAATCAGATAAATAGTTGTCAAAAAATCATTAATTATGGTCTTTATCTGTGATTTATTTATTGTATAATTTTATTTAAAAATTGGTGTTAAATTCTATGGAATATATAAAAAATATGGTTTTTAGATAACGATAAGAAATTCTTTTATTTAATTTTGAAAACAATATAGTAAGCTGAAATGCTATAATAACTCAAAAACAATACTTTGGAAAGAGAAATTATCCACACATCCGATGGTTCTACAACGATTCATATAAAAGAATGGGATGAATGTTACCATTCTAAGCACGGAGCGATACAGGAAGCGAAACATGTATTTATTAAAAATGGGCTGGCTTTATTTCCTAATCAAAAAGTTTCTGTTTTGGAAATTGGTTTTGGAACAGGCTTAAATGCTTTCATTACTTATTTGGAAGCTGAAGAATTAGGGCAGACAATTGATTATGTAGGAGTGGAGGCATATCCAATTTCAGAGGAAGAGCTGCAATCTATGAATTATCCAAAAGAACTGGATGCATTAGAGCATAAAATGGTTTTTGATAAAATGCATGCTCTAAATTGGGAAGAGAAAAATGATTTGTCCGAAAATTTTTCTTTGACCAAAAGAAAGCAGTTTTTTGAGGATATTGATGATATTGAAAAGTTTGATTTAATTTATTTTGATGCTTTCGGTTATCGTGTTCAGCCTGAATTATGGAGCGTATCAGTATTTGAAAGAATGTTTAAGTCACTAAAAAATAACTCTGTATTAGTGACTTATGCAGCAAGAGGTATCATTAAAAGAAATATGATTGAAGTTGGGTTTACTGTCGAAAAGCTAGCTGGGCCTCCTGGGAAAAGAGAAATGTTCAGGGCTAGAAAATGATTTTTCTTAAAGCCTTATGGTTATTGGGGTTTGTGGCGAAATCGTTATAATTTGCATATTTATGTGTTAAAAAAGGTAATTGTATTTGAAAAAAAATGTATTTTTACATCACGTTAAAATCAAGATATAACCCCAAAATCTTAATTTATTATGTCTAAAATAATGTTTGATTACACAAAATCTGTGTTAGAAAGAGTGAGTTTTGACCCAGTACTTTTCTGTAAAGAATTAGAAAAAGCGATTCGAACACTGTTGCCTTTTGAATTGGATCAACTAAGAGAGTGGTTGTTTGATTTCACCATCGAGAAACCAGAATTGAAACAATGTCTGCTAATTGTAAATCCATAAAGAAAAGAGAAACCGATAAATGGTTTCTCTTTTTTTGTGAATTTGTTTTTTATTAGATAATTCTTAGTTAAAAGAATAAATAACTTACAATAAAATTATAAAATATGCTATTCGTCGGTTTATTTTGTTTTTTACGGATTGTTTTTATTTGAGTTAAAGAATTTTTTCAATAATTTTGCAACTGTTTACTAATTCAATTTATTTAAGCCTTTTTGTTATATCTATAATTAATTATAATTATGCAAAAGGTTCTCGAAAGAGTGAGCTTTAATCCTATACATTTTGAAAATAGTTGAAAAAAGCAATAAAGCACTTATTGCCTTATATGTTTTGACGCATTTTAAGGTAGAGTAATAAAAAAGGAACCAATTTGGTTCCTTTTTTTGTTTTTATATTATTTTTTTAAGAGTGGACTCACAATTTGGACATTTTGAAAAACAATTGCTCCTTTTACAACCCCGGCAATTGTGCTTCTTAAGGCATCAATAATTTGTATTTTTAATTCACTTTTAGGGTATATTAAACTTACCTCACGAGCAGGTTTCGGTTCTTTAAACTGTCTAAGCTTTGATTTATCAGATTCTTTCAGATCCAATGTGTGGAGATAAGGAAGTAATGTAGTTCCCAATCCTTCATCCGCCAGTTTTATTAGTGTTTCAAAACTGCCGCTTTCTATTTGGAAAGACTTAAGTCCTGTTTCGTTTCTGTTTTTACATAAATTTAAAATCCCGTCTCTAAAACAATGTCCGTCCTGCAGCAATAAAATTTCATTGATATTGAGATCGTCTATTTCAATTTCTTCTTTTTGAAATACTGCATTATTTTCAGGTATGTAAGCTACAAATGGTTCAAAGTAAAGAACGATTTCTTTTATTTTTTCGTCTTCCAATGGTGTTGCCGCAATAGCTGCGTCGAGATTGCCGTTCTTCAGTTTTGTGATTATTTCCTCAGTATTGAGCTCCTCAATAATTAATTTCACTTTTGGATATTTTTTGATGAAATTATTCAAAAACATAGGCAATAAAGTAGGCATAATGGTTGGGATAATTCCAAGTCTGAATTCACCTCCAATAAATCCTTTTTGCTGTTCTACGATATCTTGTATTCTATCTGCTTCATTAACAATGTTTTTGGCTTGGTTTACAATTTTTTGGCCAATGTCTGTAAGCTGAATTGGTTTTTTGGTTCGGTCGAAAATTTGAATATTTAACTCTTCTTCAATTTTTTGAATCTGCATACTCAATGTGGGCTGCGTTACAAAACATTTTTCGGCGGCAAGTGTAAAATTTTTGTGTTCGGCTACAGCCAGTACATATTTAAGTTGTGTGATAGTCATAAAATAGTATATTTTTATGCAAATATAAAAACAATCAATTTAATTTATAGCTATTTTTTTGTTTTAATAGATAATTTTGGTAGAAATAAAAGAAACGATTTGTTTCCGGAATTTTAAGGTACTATCAAAATAAAAACAGAATTTAAAATAAAGAACATGAAACTAAATACTATAGGATTACCAGTAGAAGAGTCAGAAGTTATAATTGTAGAATTGAATGTGCTGTTGGCTAATTATCAAATTTATTATCAAAGTTTGAGAGGTTTGCATTGGAATATTAGAGGAAGACGTTTCTTTGATCTGCATCTTAAATTTGAAGAATTATATAATGATTCACAATTGAAAATTGATTTGATAGCTGAAAGAGTTTTAACTCTTGGAGGAAGACCATTGCATACTTTTGAAGATTATATAAAATTCAATCAGCTGCCAATTGGAAAAAATATTTCAAATGATGTGGTTGGTATTGAGCTGATTGTAACTTCGCTTTCTATGTTATTAAAAATCGAAAGGGAAATTCTAAATAAAGCTTCAGAAATAAATGATGAAGGAACTAATTCTATGATGAGTGATTTTATTGTAGAACAGGAAAAAACCATCTGGATGATGAACGCTTGGCTGGAAGAGAGTTTATAAAAGCCAGTTTATATTTTTGAAATAGAAAGCCTAATTAATTTTTGTGATTTTTTCAGGCTTTTTTTCATGTTAAAAATAAATTAATTTTATGAAACTAATTTTTTAATTCAGCTTCTATCTCCTATTTTTGCCCACATGAAGATTTTTGCAAGCATAGTATTATTGTTTTTTGTTTTTTTTCTGGTGGCTCCCACAATTGTGGTGTGTCTGGAAAATGACAAGGAGGATACTAGTCTTTGCGGAAATTCTAATAACTCTTCTTTTGAAGAATTAAAACATGACATAAAGTATTATACATTCAATACTTTTTTGGAAATTCCTTTTTTAATCTTAAAAAAAGGTTCAGGTCTTATCATTTTTGAAAATTTATCGAAGCATGATTTAAACTATGCCTCCATATTTATTCCGCCTCCAAACAGGTTGTAGTTTTCCATTTTTATCATCATTTATAGCCGATTGCTATTGTATTGCAAATTGTAAATAAGTTGCAGGTTATAGGGTTATGTAATTGTTTTCCATTTTTTTGATAGGAACTAACATTTGCGTGCAAATGTTATTAGTGCATGCCATTCTGGATTTGCAGATCTGATTAATTGACTTTTATTACTGCCGTGTTAATGCAAATAAAAATGATGACTCATTTTTAGACACCTTCTTTTTACAGAATAAGTGTCTTCCATCGCAATATTTATATTGTAGTGAAAACCTAAATAATCAATCTCGTAATAACTTTATATATGTCAAAGAATACAAATATTTTTGCTCATTTTAAATCAGACTTTGCTTCTGGTTTAGTAGTTTTTTTGGTAGCCTTACCACTCTGTTTGGGAATTGCAATGGCCTCAGGTGCTCCATTATTTTCTGGAATTATTACAGGAATAATTGGCGGTATTGTTGTTGGATTTTTAAGTCAGTCCCAAATAAGTGTTTCAGGACCGGCAGCGGGTTTAACTGCTATAATACTTACGGCGATAACCACTTTGGGAGGGTTTGATGTCTTTTTAACCGCTGTTTTTATTGCAGGAATCATTCAATTGACTTTAGGTTTGCTAAAAGCAGGAAGTATTTCAAATTATTTTCCAACTAATGTTATTGAGGGAATGTTAGCTGGTATTGGAGTTATAATCATTATGAAACAATTACCGCATGCTTTTGGTTATGATGCCGATTTTGAGGGAGATCAATCCTTTGTTCAAACTACCGGGGATAATACTTTTTCTGCTTTCTTTAATGTTTTGAATCACCTGCAGTTGGGAGCGATATTGATAACATTAGTTTCCATAGCCATTTTGATTGCATGGGATAAAGTTCCGGCTTTAAAGAAATTGAAATTAGTGCCTGGTGCATTGGTTGCTGTAATTGTTGGAATAGTATTGAATGAATTTTTTACTTCGTCAGGAAGTTCATTGGCTATTGAGAAGGAACATTTAGTTTCATTGCCTGTACCAACTTCATTTGATGAATTTAAAGCAATCATTGTAACGCCAAATTTTTCTGGTTTTTTAAATCCGCAAGTTTGGGTAGTAGGTGTAACAATTGCGGTTGTTGCTTCTATAGAAACTCTTTTGTGTATTGAAGCAGCCGACAGAATGGATGTACACAAACGATATACTAATACGAATGTAGAATTAAGAGCACAAGGAATTGGAAATATTGTATGTTCATTGATAGGCGGATTGCCATTGACATCAGTTGTGGTTCGTACATCTGCAAATAATGAAGCAGGTGCCAAATCAAAATTATCAGCAATAATTCATGGTGTTTTATTATTAGTATGTGCGCTGTCCATTCCTTTTATTCTGAATAAAATCCCTCTGGCTACTCTTGCTGCGGTTTTGATTTTAGTTGGATATAAATTAGCAAAACCAGCAACATTCAAGCATTTTTGGAGTTATGGGAAATACCAATTTTTGCCTTTTATTGCTACCTTTTTAGGAGTTGTATTTACAGATTTGTTAAAAGGCGTAGTTTTAGGAATCGTAATCTGTATTATCTTTATATTGAGAGGGAATCTTAAAAGAGCATACAGTTTTAGAAAGAATGAATACGTCGACGGTGATATTATTCATATCGATTTAGCTCAAGAAGTATCTTTCTTGAATAAAGCGGCTATTAAAATGACTTTGGCCAAAATACCAAAGAACAGCACAGTAGTTATTGATGCTAAGGATACTGTATACATTGCTCACGATATTTTGGATCTGATTCATGAATTTAAGACAATAAGAGCGATAGATGATAACATTAATGTAAAATTAATTGGATTTAAAAAGGAGTATGATTTAGAGAATAGTAATGAATCTCAAAATCATGTATCGATCGAGCATCATTATGATTTTGTAAAAAGAGAAATGGTCGAAAAAAAGGTCGTAAACGAAGATTTTTTGCAATAATTTGTAATTTTACAATAATATAGAATAGACAATTTAAACCAAATAAAACTTTTAAAAAAAACTAAAATGAGTGATTTTTATAAAAAAATATTAGACAATAATAAAAAATGGGTTGAAGAACAATTGAATTTAGATCCAGAATATTTTAAAGATTTAGCCATGGGGCAAAAACCGCCATTGTTGTGGATCGGATGTTCTGATAGCCGTGTTCCTGCAAATGAAATAATCGGAGCTAAGCCAGGGGAAGTTTTTGTTCACAGAAACATTGCTAATATGGTTATTCACTCGGATATGAACATGTTAAGCGTACTGGATTATGCAGTAAATGTTTTAAAAGTGAAACATGTTATTGTTTGTGGTCATTATGGATGCGGAGGCGTTAAAGCCGCCATGGGTAATGCTTCAATAGGAATTATTGATAACTGGATCCGCCATATCAAAGATGTTTATCGTCTGCATGATAAATATTTAAATGCTATACAAGATGATAATGAGCGTTTTAATGCTTTTGTAGAAATCAATGTTAAAGAGCAAGTATTTGATTTAGCCAAGACATCCATTTTGCAGTCTGCTTGGAAAAACGGACAAGAAGTTACTATTCACGGATGGGTTTATGGATTAAATTCAGGTTTTGTAACCGATTTGGGAGTAAACTTCAGTTCAGATCAAGATTTGGACGAAGTGTATCAGCTTAATTTCAAAAAGGATTAGCTGTTCAGCAAGAACTGAATAAGTTTTATAAAATGCAAAAGGCTGTCAATTATTTTAGACAGCCTTTTGTGTTATTATTCATCATTATCTAAATTTTCATTAAATGCCGAAGGTAAAAGTTTTGGGATAAACTTAATCAGGAGAGGTAATAATAAGCTTCCTCCTGGGAGTAAAAAGATGGTTAGTGAAGGTATCGTTTTGCAAACATCCAATAATTGTTTTTTTACTTTTTTCTTTTCTTTTTCATCTAAATCCCTGTGGGTCGAATGAGCCAAAAGCAACATCAATTCTTTACTTTGAACTATTTCCTTAATTAATCTCAATTTATTGCGTGAGATCAGTGTAATGACACTCTTTGTCGTTTGATCATAAAAATGCTTTACTGGATTCGAATAATTAAAATAAGGAATTTCTTTTCTATGCTTGCTTATGAAACTGTCTGTATTGCTGATGCTCTGTGCTACAAAACCATCGTCTTCAATAAATAATGAATTTGCCAATGTGTGTAAAAAGTAAGATTCATTATTTTCTATAACACCATCGCTCCATAAAGCCATTCCTGCGATATCAATTAAGTATTTTTTTTCCAGCTCGGCAGTAAAATAAGCTAATTCCAGCGTTTCTAAGGTGATATTCTCTTTTTTAGAAAATTTGCTGTATCGAATTGAGGCTTCAAATAATTTAATCAATAAATCATCGTATTGTGATTTGTTATTTTTTATTTTCAAAGCCAGAATAACGATGTTTACAATCGTTTCTTCAATTTTTTTAAGGTATTTCTCTGGAATTTGTCCCTGTATCAAATATTGGCGAAAAGCCAAAACATCTATAAACAACAGTGCATTGGTAACTAAATGCGAAAAATTTTTGTTTATTATATTGTCATTCGTCTGTACTCGCTCATCAATTATTTTTTCTAAAGTAAATGATGGCGAATTTTTTGGGACAATTTTTTTGAATAAGCTAAATCCTTCCGGATGCATTTCCTTGTAAAAAAGATTGGCCTGCTCAATAAAATCCGACGGCTCTTTTTCCTTATTTGTTAATAAAAAAATACCATATAAAGCATTCAGTAAAGCTAGTTTTGAAATTTCTTCCTTGAACCAGTCTTTAGTCTGTATTTCAAAAGGTGCGTCAATCGAAATGATATGGCCGTAGATAAAACCGGTACTTCTTAATTTTTGATAAAAGCTGGCTTCGGTTTCAGAGACATGGTGTTCTGATAACTTTTGTTTTGTAAAGAATTTATCTATCCAACCTGATGCCGAAGGGTTAATCATTGCTTTGTTTTGATTATGCAAAACTATGTTTTTTTATGAATCAATGCCTAATTTCAATAGTTATAAAATTGTTTATCGGGCATTTTTTGTGAAATTGTACATTTGAGCTAGTATACAATGTGAATTCAATTTTTCAAAGCCTTTTTTGATTTAAAATTTTAATTCAATTATTTTTTCAGAAGCATAAAAATCAGGCGTTTTTGGTTATATGGTTCCTGCTCTGCGTTTTATCTTTTATTTTTTAAAGGAAAGAGTAAAAGGCAATTGCGAGAGCAATTCGACGATCAGGGTTCCAAAGGTAGAGATATTGCTTTTTTGGTGAACGCTAGAATAAATTAATTTCTCGATTTCTTATTTTGAGTACAAAGCTCAATTATTGTTGTAATTCTATTGTTTCTGGTTTCTTCTCTTTTAGCCTGATTGAGCCAATGGAGATAGTTTTTTCGATAAGAAGGACTGAACTTTTGATAGTTTTCGTATGCCATTTGGTTTTGTTCAAAAGCTAATTTTAAATCCTCTGGAATTATTAAATCTTCGACTGCATCTGAGGATGTCCAAGAGCCATTCTGCTTGGCAATCTCAATTTTAGACAATCCGCTTTGATGCATCAAATTGTCAACAATGAGTTTTTCGATATAAGTTTTATTGAGTTTGCTCCAAATGCTTTTATTTTTTCTGGGAGTAAAGAGTTGTCTTCTGCTGTGTTCATCAATTTTTTTGACGGTAGAATCAATCCAGCCATAGCAAATTGCTACTTGAACTGCTTCTTCCCAACGCATGCTTTCGAAAGGGCTGTTTACTTTATAGAAAATTAAATACACACCAGCTGACAAATCATGATTATCGTGTAACCATTTCCGCCATGCTGATGCGTTTTTAAAATAATGCTGTTCTTTCTCTTTCAAACGAGATTAGTTTTTTATTTGATTATTGCCGAACAAGCAACTCTTGCTCCAGCATTTCCTGCAGGCTGGCTTACATAGTCATCGGCTCCTTGGTGAACAATAAGCCCTTTTCCTAAAATATCTTTTGTTGGGTCATCGCCGCCAATAGACCACTCGTCTGTTGTAAAAGTGATGGTGCCATTTCCTTTTACATCTGCAGTAAAATTACCTATATCACCTTTATGATGTTCTGCGTCTCCCCATTTTCCATGTTTTTTAAAAGTAGGATTCCAATGCCCTCCTGCTGAACTCCCATCTGCTGCGGAGCAATCTGATTTTTCGTGGATATGAATAGCGTGAATTCCTGGCTGCAGTCCAGTAATTTTTGCGATAAAAGTTACTTTGCCGTTTTTTTCTGTAAATGTAGCTGTTCCGCTTACTTTGCTGTTGCTTTTGGATTCAAATACCAGATTTAGGCTTTTTGAGTCAGCTGAGCTGCTTTTGGTTTTACAGCCAATTATTGCAATAATAATGACTGCGATTAATAAGATTATTTTTTTCATGATTTTAAAAATTGAAGTGAATGATAAAATTACGTATAAAAAAGCGTATTAAAATTAATGCAGGGTTAAATCTATTTTGATTTTTCGCCTACAAAATGGTTCGTTGGTGATTTAAATAATATATTGAATGAAGTTAAACTTCCATAAATACGGGTAATGTATTGCTGTAATTCAATCTTTTCTATTTCTTCTATTTTACTGCTGTTTATTTTTTGTTCCATAACGCGCAAGCGGTCACGAACCATTATTATTTTATGAAAAAAGGCGTCGATAGGAATTTCTTTGGAAGCTAATCCCGCTTGGCCCGGTTCCAAAATCAGTTTGCCGCCTTTCCATTTATCTCCAATGGGCACGATTTCGGAAACATCCGACCATTTTTTCAAAAGATCTCTGAGGCTTTGTTCCACTTCCGAAAAACTTACTGTATCTACTTCGTCAACAGTTGCTTCTATAACTTTAAAGTCATCATTCAAAGGGATTGTTTCCAGTCCATTTTCTATAAACGTTACCCAATACTCTCTCGACGAGACATTGGTTATCACTCCTTTTCCATATTGCGGGTGTTCAATTCGAGAACCTATTTCTAATAATGTCATATTTGTTTTTTCTTTTTTACGAAAATAATCATACCTTTTTTAAAAAGCAAATTTGAAATCGGAATGTCTTTTTCTTATTAATTTTTCTTATTTTTACGTTATATGATTTTTAAATTATTGATCATGAGGGTAATAATGGTATTTGTGGTTTTTGTTTGCATGAGTTTTGTTTCATGCGGTACATCAAAAACAGCAGGGAAAAAAGCTTCAATCGAAGGCACTTGGGAATTGAAATATATGACTGGACCCAAAATTGCTTTTGATGGTTTGTTTCCTAACAAAAAGCCAACAATTGCTTTTAATTTGGCAGAAAACAAAATTACAGGCAACAATAGCTGTAATGAGTATTTTGGTGCTTTACTTATAGATGGCGCTAAAATTAATTTTAAAGACGCCAAAATAAGCATGACTATGATGGCTTGTGAAGGAAATGGGGATTCGTTTTATATGGAAACCTTAAATAAAATTGAATCGTACACGATAACTGACAATGGTAAAACCTTAAACTTTTTGTTAGGTAATATTGTGATGATGCGGTTTGCTCGCCTGAAGTGATTTTTTTAAATTATTCGTTTATAGAATTATAAAAATCAAAGGATTATGAAAACATTGGTATTATCTTTTTTTCTTTCTCTTTCAATGCTGATAGGCTTTGGACAGGAAAAAACAAAACAGCAGATAAAAGAAGAGCAAAAACTAGCAAAACAAAAAGAAGTAGAAGCTCTTATTGATTCCAAGGAATTTGAATTTGTGGGAGATAGAGCTTATCCGCAAAGCGGGAGAAGTATTGATCTGACTACAAATTCAAACTATTTTAGATTGAAAAATGATTCCATTCACAGTGAAATGCCTTTTTTTGGGAGAGCATACAGTGGAGTGGCTTATGGCGGTGGAGGCGGTTTATATTTTAAAGGTCCCATAAAAAACTATTCAGTTGAAAAAGGCAAAAAAAAGTATATAATAAAAGCCGATGTTCGAGATTCATCTGATTCTTATTCTGTTTTTTTAACAGTCTTTTTTGATGGCGGAGCTTCTTTAAATATTAATTCTAACAATCGGGCTCCGATTAACTATAGTGGAGACATTGAGAAATTGAAAAAAAAATAATTTTTTCAGATTTTCTATTGTCTTTTGTTTCAAGTAAAACTGATTTGTGGGATTGGCTGAAAAATAAATATCTGTTATTATTGGTCAATGCCAAAAATAATATTCTGTTAAAGAACAATAGAATTTTTATATAGGCGGAGGAGTTAAAATTGATTGGTATTCAAAAATTAATGGTAAGAACCTTGATGTCGAAAACGGAAAATTGACGAATCATTATAATTATAACCTGAGCTCGATTATTATTCTCTCCAACGGTTGAAACCGTTGACTATAGTTAAACCTTAGATTATTTTTTTGAATGATGGCAAAAAAGCAAAATGTTTTCTTTGAGCCCCGATTGAAGTAAATTTTTCTGTTTCAAAAATTAATAATGAGTTAAGGGTAGTAATAATTTCAGTAAGCATTGTTCAACAAGCCAAACTATTAGCACATAAAAAAACCGCTTTGTCATTCAGGGACAACAGCGGTTTTTTACAAATAAAAACTAAAAAGGTGTAAATATTTAGAAACAGTAAGCATTCTCAGCAACTAATTTTGAGGTGATTGTTTCCCTCAAACCAACAACATTTGGCATGTTGACGTATTTAGTGTAACGGCGTAATCCCATTAACATCATGCGCTGTTCATCGCCTTCGGCAAAAGAAATAATGCTTTCTTTTCCTTTTTGTGTTACGATGTCAACTGCTTGGTACAGGTATAATTGAGCCATTGCGATTTGTTCTTTTATTGTGTCCGCACCGTTTGTTTTGGCTAATTTTTCGGTTCTCAAGATAGTACTTTCGGCCATGTAGATTTCGATTAAAATATCCGAAGCAGCCATCAGTAATTGTTGGTGTGCGTCTAAGTCAGGACCGTATTTTTGAACAGCTCCACCGGCAACCATTAGGAATGCTTTTTTCAATTTACCGATCATTTCTTTTTCTTCAGCAAACAATTCAGAATAATCAGGAGTGTCAAAAGACGGAATTCCCATTAATTCCTCCTGTACTTTAGAAGCAGGTCCTAGTAAATCAACATGACCTTTCATCGCTTTTTTGATCAGCATTCCAACCGAAAGCATTCTGTTGATTTCGTTAGTTCCTTCATAGATACGGGCAATACGGGCATCTCTCCAGGCACTTTCCATAGGCGTGTCTTCTGAGAATCCCATTCCTCCAAAGATTTGAATTCCTTCATCGGCACAGTTTTGAACGTCTTCCGAAACAGCTACTTTTAAGATAGAACACTCAATAGCATATTCTTCCACACCTTTCAATTCTGATTCTTGATGTGAAACACCTTCTGATTCACGAGCGGTGATTCTGTCTTCAATATCTTTTGCAGCGCGGTACGTAGCACTTTCTCCAGCGTAACATGAAGTTGCCATTTGGGCCAATTTAGAACGGATAGCTCCAAATTGAGAAATAGCAGTATTGAACTGGATTCTTTCATTAGAATAATGAACCGCCCCAGTGATTACTCTGCGTTGTGCGTCCAAACAGGCAGCTGCCAATTTGATACGGCCAATGTTTAAGGCATTCATGGCAATTTTGAAACCATTTCCTCTTTCAGACAGCATGTTTTCAACAGGAACTTTAGTTTCATTGAAGAAAACCTGACGAGTAGAAGAGGCGCGAATACCTAATTTATGCTCTTCTTCTCCAAAAGAAATTCCGTTATCTTTTGTGTTTTCCAAAATGAATCCAGTGATATTTTTGTCCTCACCAATCCTTGCAAATACAATAAATACTGAACAGAATCCTGCATTTGAAATCCACATTTTTTGTCCAGTGATCGAATATGTTTTTCCATCTTCTGATAAAACGGCTTTAGTTTTTCCAGAATTGGCATCAGATCCAGCCCCCGGCTCAGTCAAACAATAGGCTCCAAACCATTCGCCTGTAGCTAATTTTGGTACATATTTTTGTTTTTGTTCCTCAGTTCCGTAAAGTGTGATTGGCATTGTTCCAATTCCGGTGTGAGCTCCAAAAGCAGTAGAGAATGAACCCGTTGCTCCCGAAATATAATCACATACCAAAACAGTATTTACAAATCCCATTCCCATTCCGCCATAAGCTTCAGGAACGGCTACGCTTAAGAAACCAAGATCTCCGGCTTTTCGCATGGATTCTTCGGTAAAAGCATAATCTTTATTTTCGAAACGGTTTTTGTTAGGCCAAATTTCTTTGTCCACAAACTCTCTTACAGAGTCGCGCATCATTAACTGCTCTTCGTTGAAATCTTCCGGTGTGAATATATCTTCACATTTTGTTTCTTTTACGATGAATTGACCACCTCTTGTTTTGTCGCTCATTTTTTTATTATTTTAAATTTTGAATTGTAAATTTTAAATTATTTTGACTCTTGTGATGTTTTGATGATTTTGGTTATTATGTTAATAATGTGTTCAACTTCAATTAAATAATGATTAATTTCAATTGTTGTTAAATCAGATTTATCTAATAATCGCAACCAATATTTAGTTTCTCTCGCTTCTTTTGATGCAATGGACATTTTATGAATAAAATCTTTTCTTGATTGTGCAGCGATTGCTTCTTCAACATTTGCTCCAATACTTGTTGCTGATCTTAAGATTTGTTTAGAAATTATGAATTCATTCTCTTTTTTAAGCTGAACAAAAAGGTTTACTATCGATAGTGCAAAATCAAATGTCTTTGTTGCAATAATATTTTCCTTCATGTATGTTCATTTAAAATTTATAATTCAAAATTTATAATAAAATTAAAGTACTTCATAAATCCCCGCACTTCCTTGTCCAGTTCCCACACACATAGAAACAATTCCGTATTTGCTTCCTCTGCGTTTCATCTCGTCAAATAATTGAACGGAAAGTTTAGCTCCGGTACAGCCTAGAGGGTGGCCCAAAGCAATTGCCCCGCCATTCACATTGATAATATCTGGATTCAGGTTTAGCTCGCGGGTAACTGCTAATGCTTGAGAAGCAAAAGCCTCGTTCAATTCAATTAGATCGATGTCATTTAAAGTCAATCCTGCTTGTTTCAATGCTTTCGGAATTGCTTTTACAGGGCCGATTCCCATGATTCTTGGTTCAACACCTGCAGAGGCGAAGTTTACCAAACGAGCGATTGGCTGAAGATTTAATTCTTTCACCATTTCTTCGCTCATAACCAGTACAAAAGCGGCACCATCGCTCATTTGGGAAGAGTTACCTGCTGTTACGCTTCCATCTGCAGCAAACACAGGTCTTAGGTTAGCCAATGCTTCCAAAGATGTTCCGGCTCTTGGACCTTCGTCTTTGTTTACCACGTATGATTTGGTTTCTTTCTTGCCATTTTCATTGATGAAAGTCTGCTCAACTGTAATAGGCGCAATTTGTTTGTCAAATTTACCTTCAGCTTGAGCTTTCAAAGCTTTGTTGTGTGATTGAAAAGCAAATTCATCTTGATCTGCTCTCGAAATGTTGAATTGTTTCGCCACCGCTTCCGATGTCAATCCCATTCCCCAGTAGTAATCCTCATGTCCCGCTTTTGCGACAGCATAATCCGGAGTAGGTTTGTAACCTCCCATTGGAATATAACTCATACTTTCGGCTCCTCCGGCAATGATGCAATGTGCCATTCCTGATTGGATTTTGGCAGTTGCCATTCCGATGGTTTCCAGTCCTGAAGCGCAATATCTGTTTACTGTAACTCCAGGCACGTCATCTACTTTTAATCCCATCAAAGAGATTAAACGTCCCACGTTCAGACCTTGTTCAGCTTCTGGCATGGCGTTACCCACCATAACATCGTCAATGCGCGTTTTGTCAAAATCAGGCAACTCATTCATCATGTATTGAATGGTTTCTGCAGCCAGCTCGTCAGGTCTTTTAAATCTAAAAACTCCTTTTGGGGCTTTTCCAACTGCAGTTCGGTATGCTTTAACTATATAGGCTGTTTTCATTGTTAAAAAGTATTAAGATTGGAGAATTAAGTATTAAGATTTTCCAATCGTTATTTGTTATTAGTTTTTAGAGATTTTTGAAGAGCAAAATTCATGTTACTTACTTCTACCAAATTATTGATGATTGGAATAACTTTTTCTTCTTCAACTAACTCTAAACGTTTTGAAATCATTAACTGAGTTATTAATTCATAAGTTGAACCATTTGCAATACCAAGAAAATGAACAAATTCATTATTTGAATTTCTTCCTGATCCTTCTGCAATATTTGAAGGTATAGAGACGGCACATTTTTTAATTTGATGTGTTAAGTTAAATTTTTCATCAGATGGTAATTCTGAAGTAACTTTATAAACATCTACAGCAATATCCATTGCTTTCTGCCAAATCTTTAATTTTTCAAATTGATGCATAGGTCTTAATACTTAATTCTAAATACTCAATACTAATTTCTCAAAGGTTTCCCTTTGGTTAACATAAATTGAATTCTTTCCAATGTTTTTCTCTCAGTACAAAGCGACAAGAAAGCTTCACGTTCCAAATCCAATAAATATTGTTCAGATACCAAAGTGTGTTCAGATAAATCACCGCCAGCCATAACATAAGCCAGTTTGTTTGCAATTTTCAAATCGTGCTCTGAGATGTATTTACCGGCAACCATTTGGTTGGTTCCTACCAAGAACATTCCTAAAGCCTGTTTACCCAAAACTTTTACATCAGTTCTGTGGATAGGCTGTGTATAACCAGCTTCGGCCATTAATAACGCATGTTTTTTAGCTTCGGCAATTTGACGGTCTTTGTTTACTACGATTACATCTTTACCGTGCTGTAGAAGACCAGTATCAAAAGCTTCGTAACCTGAAGTCGATACTTTTGCCATAGCAATTGTTAAGAAATACTCTTGAAGCACATTCAATTCCACATCATTTTTACGGAATAAATCAGATGCACGCATGGCCATTTCTTTCGAACCGCCACCGCCGGGAATCACCCCAACACCAAATTCAACTAATCCCATATAGGTTTCTGCAGCAGCAACTACTTTGTCAGCGTGTAAGCTCATTTCGCATCCACCGCCAAAAGTCATTCCGTGAGGAGCAACAACAACTGGGATTCCTGAATAACGCACACGCATCATTGTATCTTGGAACATTTTGATGGCCATATTCAGTTCATCATATTCTTGCTCAACTGCCATCATGAATATCATTCCGATGTTGGCACCAACAGAGAAATTCGTCGCTTGGTTTCCAATAACCAAACCTTGATATTCTTTTTCGGATAAATCTATCGCTTTATTGATCGCAGTTAAAACATCGCCGCCAATCGTATTCATTTTAGATTGGAATTCTAGATTCAAAATTCCGTCACCCAAGTCTTGGATGATAGCTCCGCTGTTGCTCCAAACTTTTTTGCTTTCGCGAATGTTGTTCAGGATGATAAAGGCATCTTGTCCCGGAACTTTAGTCTGCGATTTTGTTGGAATATTGTAGAAATAAGTAGCTCCTTCTTTTACAGTATAAAAACTAGTGCTTCCAGAAGCAATCATTTCGGTAACCCAAGCTGCAGGTTCAAGATCTTCGGCTTTTATGATTTCGATTCCGTTTTGAACGCCAATGGCATCCCAAATTTCGAATGGACCATTTTCCCATCCAAAACCAGCTTTCATGGCATCGTCTATTTTGTATAACTCATCAGAGATTTCAGGGATACGGTTGGAAACATAAGCAAACATTCCAGAGAAACTTTTTCTGTAGAATTCGCCTGCTTTGTCTTTTCCTTTAACTAAAACCTTAAATCTGTTGATTGGTTTGTCGATTGTTTTTGTCAATTCCAAAGTAGCGAAAGAAGCTCTTTTGGCAGGACGGTATTCAAGAGTGTCCAAATCTAAAGAAAGAATGTCTTTGTCTACTTTTTTGTAGAAACCTTGGCCAGTTTTGCTTCCGTACCATTTGTTTTCGATCATTTTGTTGACAAAATCTGGAAGTTTGAACAATTCGTGCTGTTCGTCTGTTGGGCAGTTTTCGTAGATTCCGTTGGCAACATGCACCAAAGTGTCTAATCCAACAACATCCACAGTTCTGAAAGTAGCCGATTTTGGACGTCCAATAACCGGTCCTGTCAATTTATCTACTTCTTCAACAGTCAATCCCAATTCTTTTACCAAGTGGAATAAACTTTGGATTCCGTAAATACCAATACGGTTTCCAATAAATGCTGGAGTATCTTTGGCAACAACCGAAGTTTTACCCAAGAATTTTTCTCCGTATATGGTTAGAAAATCCAAAACCTCAGCTGAAGTTTGCGGACCAGGAATGATTTCGAATAATTTTAAGTAACGCGCCGGATTAAAAAAGTGAGTACCACAGAAATGTTTTTGGAAATCCTCGCTGCGTCCTTCGCTCATAAAGTGAATTGGAATACCGGAAGTGTTTGATGTTACCAAAGTTCCCGGTTTTCTGAATTTTTCAATTTGTTCAAAAACCATTTTTTTGATGTCCAAACGCTCCACAACCACTTCGATAATCCAATCTACATTGGCAATCTTGGCCATATCATCTGTAGTGTTTCCAGTGGTGATTCGGCTGGCGAATTTTTGGCTGTAAATAGGAGAGGGCTTTGATTTTAATGAGTTGGCCAAATGTTCGTTTACCACACGGTTGCGAACAATTTTACTTTCAAGCGTAAGTCCTTTTTTGGCTTCGGCATCAGTCAATTCTTTTGGAACAATATCCAAAAGCAAGACTTCGACTCCAATGTTGGCAAAATGACAAGCAATTCCCGAACCCATAATTCCGGATCCAATTACTGCAACTTTTTTAATGGTTCGTTTCATTATTTTCCTGTTGATTAAATATATTTTTATTCTGAATTAGTTCGTTGATAATTTCAGCTACCTCTATAAAATTGTTTATCTTTTCTTCTGAGACATGCTGCCTTACAGATTCATTAAATTTCAAAACAGTATTCTTAGAAAGCTCTCTTTTTTCTTTTCCAAAATCGGTCAGGTAAATCAAAACGCCTCTGCCGTCTTCTGGATTTTTCTTTCGGATGATTAAGCCTTTTTCCTCCATCGATTTTAAGGTTCTGGTAAGGCTTGTGGCTTCCATTCCCATTCTTGGACCTAATGCTGTCGAAGGTGTGCCTTCCTCTCTGTCAATGCTTAATAGAGCAAATCCGGTTGCCATTGTCGCGTCATATTTATTGGCTTCTTCGTTGTACATTCTGGAGACTGCTTGCCAGGTTGCTCTTAGGATATAATCAAGTGTTTTGTTTTTCATAAGCTACTATATCGATTTCAAAAGTAATAAAAAAAATACTATGCATGCATAATAAAATTCGTTTTTTTTTAATTTTTTATAAATATAGATAAAAAACTCCTTTGAAATAAGGAGTTTAGGAAATATTATGCATGCGTTGTATATTCTTAATTTTACTCAAAATGGTACTTTTTGAGTTTTAAATAAAAAGGGATGAAATTGTGATTTAGAGTACTTAAAATACTATTATTTATTTGCTTCACTTTCATAACGCAGCAATCCTTTCTGCAGAATTGATTTCATGCGTCCGCGTAAATTTTCGGGGCGAAGTACTTCCAGGCTGTCTCCAAAACCCAATAAAATGCGTTCCAACTCATAATTAGGAATGATAAAAAGATGCACAATAATACTGCCGTCTTCATTTTGAGTAATCACCCTTTGTGAATTATGCAAAGGTTTGGTTATCACATAAGGTGCATTCTTAGCATCAATCCAAAGTTCAATACGCCTCGGTTGCAGACCAGTGTTTACAGTAACACCCACCACATTTTTGTAATAAGTTTCGGGATTGAAGTTTTGTTCCAGATAAGGTAAATTCAGGTTGTAGTCAATCGAAATGATTCGGTCGAGCGCGAGATTCGTAATCGGCTGGCTTTCTTTTCTTCGTCCCACCAAGAACCACCGATTATTAAATTCTTTCAGAATAAAAGGATGAAAGTTGAAGACCTTTTCTTCTCGTGATGTGAATGATTTGTAGGTAATCACCAAAACGATTTTTTTGATAATCGCCTGATAGATTTCTTCCAAGAAATGCAGTCCTTTCAAATTCTCATTTTTATCCAAATGAATCACCGGATGCGTATGGGACTTTTCGGCATAGATTTTATCTTCCAACCGCTGTAAGATATCCGAAACATCATTAAACAAAGAGAAATCCTTAAACTGTTTCAGCATCGAAACCGTTTCAGTCAAAACGTTCATGTCGGTTTCCGTCAGCGGAATATCAGTAATCGAAAAATCTTCATCTTCGTATTTGTAAAACTTCTTGTCATACACCACAATGGGTGCATTATACCCCAATTTCTCCGACCGCATCAGCTGAATATCCATCTGAATCGTGCGTTTGCTTACCGAATTTTCCCGGCCTTCATATTCAAAAAGTGCCTCGGAACAGGCTTCAATTAAGTCTTCAAGAGTCCATTGACGGTATTGGTTCTGCAGGCATTTGTCAATGGTTTTATAACGAATTAAGGCATTCTTGTTTTGTGACATATTTTGGTTTTTATTGGGGCGTGACCCGTAGTCTCGTCTTTTGGGACGAGACTACGGGTCGGGCTTTACGTTCCCGCTTTTTTTCTATATCAATTGCCTCGGGTTTAAACCCGAGGCAATTGATATAGAAAAAAGAGCTCCACTTCAAACGAAGTTCACTGAACTCCGATGATAAAAAGAATTAAGTGAAGTAATCCCTCACGCAATTCACGTTAATAAAGTAATTTCTTTTTTAATATTATTCCTCGCCTTTTCATCAAACAGCTTTTGGAAGACTTCTGTTTTATAAATGAACTCCTGCTCCAGAAAATGTTCCAAAGCTTTTTTTCTTCCGGGTTTGTACAAAATATTAGGGTAAATTTTATATTCTTTCCTAATCTGATTGCAATACGTTTGATAAGCTTCCCAGTCTTTCGAAAGTATTTTTAAATCAAAATCAATCAGCCAGTTGATGTCTTCAGTTTTATTATGCTGATGCAGTTGTGTGGCACAAATAGCGTCAAAAACGAATTGTTTATCGAGTAAAACATCATCAGGAAAAATAGCTAAAGCCAGTTCTGCGCTTCTCAATTCATTGTCTTTTCGGGTGGCTTTATAAACATAGTCGTGGTAGAAAATACTGTATAAGACTTCGTTCGGATTTTTGAGATTGCTTTGATAAATATCAAATAATTCAATCATTTCCTGTAAATGATTCAAATTATGATAGTGTCGAGATTTAGCAGTATATGCTTTTTCTAAATCATGCCATAAATTATTGATTTCATTCGGATTGATGTCAATTGTAATCAATAATTCGGAATGCCTTTCTTGTAAATTCATATCATAGATTTAAACAAATATAAAAAATATTTTTAACTGCGCAAAATAACTGCGTAGTAGTACTGACATCTTTGCTTCAGAAATAAAAACAAGTTCATTGAAATAAAAATTTGAGTCAATCAGGTCAAGTATAAGTTACTTCGAAACACTTTCCACGTACACACTTACGCCATTACCTTTTTACTCAAATTTGTATTTGGGGCAGTAGCTCAGCGGTAGAGCAATGTTAGTTTTAAAATTATCCTAAAAGGTCAATTAAAACTTACTTCCGCTTGTCACGCCATCGGTCGTGGGTTCGAATCCCACCTGCTCCACAATTAATGGTCAATTAAAACTTACTTCAGACAACGGCTACTTTCGGTTCGAATCCGAACACAGTTTTAAAATCATCATTAATAAAATGAGGGTCAAGATTAACTTACTTCGGGGGAAACCCACCAAACTGTCACTTTGAATCAGTTAGTCCATTACACTCAAATTTTAAGGTCAAGTGTTTCTTACTTCAAAATCTTTTAGGTAGAAATCAGGAACACAATTATCTAAATTTTAAAAATTAAAAAAAATGAAAACAGCAGCATTATTAAAAATCAGTTTGCGTCAAAACGCAATTTTCATTCCAACAGAAATGATTGCGAATGATATCAAAAAATTATCAGGAACAACCTCGGTTTTAGTAGCCAATGTTTCCAAACTTGGATTTACATTTTCCGAATCATTATTACATGCTTTAAATAATGTGAACCCAAATTATAAAGTGGAAGTTTTAGAAGCTCTAAAAGAAGTTTTAGGAACAGATAAAAACTGGACACCTTTGGTTAAGGAATGGGATATTCCAACAGGAGAAACTGTTTTAGATCATATCGTGACTTTTTTCGGAAACGTTTTTAAAACGAATAACGGTATGGCTTTGCAATGTGGCCACACAATTCCTTACAATACATTTCCATTAGAAAGATACAATGGTTGTCCATTCTGCGGAACTCCACTTGAATTCGGTAAAATCGAAAATTTTGGTCAGGGAAGCAAATTAAAAGTATTGGGTTTATGGAACGAAAAGGAGTTGGAAGACTTTTACAAATCGTTATTACAATCTAAAACTGCTTTAGACGCTACGCAGATAGAGAGTTTGAAAATGGCAATGAAATATTTACCATTGCCAAAAATAGATATTACGATGAAGGAAACGTTGATGTTAGTTATTGATGTTTTAATTGCAGAAGGTAAAGCAGAAAGTACATCTCAATATTTCAAAACGCCTACAGATATCTTAAGATATTTGTGGTTCAAGAATACGGGAATGCTACAGATTATCGAGCCAAAAACTATTATTCAGAGAACATCAAAAAACGCACAACATTTTCACAATGCTTTGGATACAAGTGCACAGGCTATACTAGCTTCTAAAAAAGATTTGAAACTTAAATATTCAAGAAAAGAATGTTTGATGGTTGCCAATTGGCTGAATAATTTGGATATGGAAGTAGAAGCGATCTGCGAAATCATGCATCCAAAAAGAGGCATGTGGGTTCGTTTTATCAGAGCATTGCGTTTGGCAGAATACAGTAAAAGAAAAGGTTTTGAAAAATTAGCCTTTTTAATGGATGTATTTTACAATCAGGTTTATGATGTTTGGCAAAGTAAAGTGAATACGAACAGAATCAAATTTGATGCTGATAAAACATTTGCTTTATTGAAACAACGTCCAGGTTTGTTTGCACGTTCGTTGTTTTCGAATATGCTTTGGTTTGGTGCAGATGAAACAATTGCGCATTTTACGGAGATTATCGATAAAGTTCCGGCAAGATTGGTTTTTACATTAAACATGTATGCACAAAATTATTTTGATAAAAACATACAAAGAAGTGTGAAGCCTTTGGGTGGAACCAACAAAAGAATTGCGCCAAATGGTTTATTGAACTTATACGACGAAGCACAATTAGAAGCGATGAAAAATCAAATCGAAGCCTTGTGTCTTTTGGCGATGAAAAAAAGATTTGCAGCAATCACAAACACGAACAAAACGATGTATATTGATTCGCAATTGTTTAATATGCCGGTTTCTATTGGAGACAGAAGTGAGACTGTTCAGGATTTACCAGTGGCTTTAATGGGAACACGTTTCCCAATTGAGGGTAATGAAGTGCGGTTGTTTATGCAATGGGGTAAAGATTTGCCAGCCCAACATTTGGATATGGATTTGAGTTGCCATATTGCTTATGAAGATAAATTGGATATGTGTTCTTTCAGCCGATTGACTACAACAGGTTGTCAGCACAGTGGTGATATCCGAAGCATTCCTAATAAAATTGGAACGGCAGAATATATCAACATCAACATCGATGAATTAGCGAAAGCCAAAGCAAAATTTGTAACTTTTACTTGTAATGCTTACAGCAATGGAAGCATTACACCAAATCTTGTTGTGGGTTGGATGAATAGTAAGTTCCCGATGCGAATTTCAGAAACTACTGGTGTGGCATATGACCCATCTTGTGTAGATCATCAGGTTCGCATTACGCAAAATGTTGCCAAAGGTTTGGTTTTCGGAGTGTTGGATGTAGCCAAAAGAGAAATCGTTTGGTTAGAGATGACTTTTGGAGGTCAGGTTGTTCAAGGTTTGGATTTTAAAGGAGTTCAGGCATTGTTGTCAAAATTAAACAGCAAATTGAATATTGGTAGTTTGTTACAACTTAAAGCGGAAGCTCAAGGTTTGACAATCACAGAGGATGAAAATGCTGATGAGGTGTACAACGCGCAATGGGCAATGAACGCTGCGGCAGTTACGCAATTATTAATTGATTAAATTTAAACCATGGATTCTTGATTGAATCCGTGGTTTTTGTGTTCACTAATGAAGAAGAGCTGATTTTTTTAAATTAAAACCTGAATATTTATGAAACTTGTTAAAGAACAATATTTTCAAGCTATTGAAAAAGCTTTTAATAATGCTGAAGAATTAATTGAAGAAGCTGAGATTCTAGCAAAACATAATAAGAATGCTAGAGCTTATACACTTTTTCAATTTTCTATTGAAGAAATAGGAAAAGCATTTTTAATATTTCAATTTGTCTTAAATGGTAATATAGAAGATATTGAAGAGACAAAAAAGTTTTTTAAAGATTTTAGAAGTCATACCGTTAAAACTGAAACTTCTCAAGGTATCGATTTTATGTTTGCTTTGCAAATTGAGAAAAGTTCCTATTCGAAAAAATTGATTGAAGAATTTATATTTGATAGAGTTGATGTTGCTGTTTCTAATGATTATAAAAATTATAGTCTCTATACTTCTTACAAAGATGGAGAATTTTATAAACCATCTGAAATTATTACTAACGATATGTTAGATAAGATTTCTAAACATGCCAAATTTAGATTGCAAGTTGGAAAACCATTTATAAAACTTGGTATTGATAATTATGATATTCTTTTCGAAACTCGTGGCAGTTTAGATGAAGAAGAAGCATCTATTCAAACTCAAAAAAAGATAGAAGAACTTCTAAATTCAAAATTTGATTAAAAAATTATCATTGAGCTTTGAATAAATTTATCTACGCAAAATAACTACGCAGTAGTATTTTGAATCTTTAAAAAATAAATTGATAGATATGAAAAATTCAGAATTTGAAATCCATCCTTTTAATGAAGCTTTTTATAGTAAAGCTTTATTAACCAAAACACGTTCAATTTTGAATGATGTTGAATCATTAAACGATTTTTGGAAAAAAGAATATTACGATTGTCAAAATGATGATGTGATTTTAGATTTGCTTCAAAATATCATTCTTAATGTAGGAGCAATTTCTCGGTTTTTTTGGCCTTCAAAGAATACTGGGAATTATAAAAATAGAGCGGAAAAGTTACGCGAAGTTTATAATATTAACTATTCTAATCTTTTGAGAGATAGAAAAATGAGAAATCTTATTGAGCACTTTGATGAAAATCTAGATGATTTTTTAAAAGAATTTATTAACGGAATAGTCATGCAGAAATACGTAGGACCAATAACTTACGTAGATGATGCAAGAATATTTTTTAGAGCATATTTTTATGATAAACATATTTTTAAGATGTTCAATGTGGAATATGAAATAAAACCAATAATAGCCGAAATTAAGAGAATTAATGAAATTTTATTACTGCAACAAGAAAACGGTGGTCGATTTATATTAAAATAACTGCACAGCAGTATAAGACCTTTGTCAATATGAATCTTTGCCACTTTAAAAGAAAATAAAAATGGAAACACAAATCAACGGATTTGAATTAATGGAACTAGGTTTTCCTCAGGGCGAAATCATAGGAATTGCATTGAAAATTAACAGAAAAAGAAATGGTTTCAAAAGAGATGAAATGATAACACATTTCAAAAATGTACTAGAAACTCCAGAACAATATATAGACGATAAAATTTTCAGTCCATTAGCTATAGCTTTGATCGAAAAAGCAAGTGAAAAACCAGAAGATTTCATCGCTTTAAATCCAAACCCAAATGCATATGCTTCTTACGGAGCAGAACACATCGAAGAAGGTGCCAGGAAACAAATGGAAGTCGCCATGCAGTTGCCTGTAACTGTCGCTGGAGCTTTAATGCCCGATGCACATCAAGGTTACGGATTGCCGATTGGCGGAGTTTTGGCAACCAAAAATGCCATTATTCCTTATGGAGTGGGAGTCGATATTGGTTGCAGAATGGCATTGTCTGTTTATGATATTCCCGAAGGATTCTATTATGAAAACGAAGCTAAATTCAAAAGAGAATTGGTTGCTCATACCAAGTTTGGTGCGGGACACGGTTTTCACGGACAATACAAATCAGAGCATGCGGTTTTAGAAAATGATGTTTTCAATAGGATTCCGTTTGTTCAGCACTTAAAAGACAAAGCCTGGTCCCAATTGGGTTCATCTGGCGGAGGAAATCACTTTGTGGAATTCGGAATCATGGAATTTGCAAAAGACGATGCCGTTTTGAATATTCCAAAAGGAAAATATGTGGCTTTGTTGACGCATTCGGGTTCTAGAGGAATGGGAGCAACTATTGCGGGACATTATACCAAAATTGCAAAAGACGTTTGTAAACTTCCAGATGTTGCCAAAAATTTAGCCTATTTGGATATGAATTCTCAATTGGGTCAGGAATATTGGATGGCGATGAACTTGGCGGGAGATTATGCGTCGGCCTGTCATGAAATTATTCATGTCAAAATGCAGAAAGCTTTAGGTGCTGTAGTTTTGGCGAAAGTCGAAAACCACCACAACTTTGCCTGGAAAGAAATCTGGAATGGCGAAGAAGTTATTGTGCATAGAAAAGGAGCAACTCCGGCAGGAAAAGGCGTGATGGGAATTATTCCGGGAAGTATGACGGCACCAGGATTTTTGGTAAGAGGAAAAGGCGAGAAGAATGCTATTAACTCCGCTTCACATGGAGCAGGAAGACAAATGAGCAGAACTCAGGCGATCAAAACCATTACCAAAAATGAAATGCAGACCATTTTGAAAGATCACGGCGTAACGCTTATCGGTGCAGGTTTAGACGAAGCGCCAATGGCTTACAAAGATATCAATCAGGTTATGGAAGCCCAACAGGAATTGGTTGATGTAGTGGCGAAGTTTACTCCAAAAATGGTACGAATGGCTGATGACGGAAGTAGAGAAGATTAAACAAACCTAACAGGTTCCAAAACCTGTTAGGTTTTAATTTACAACACATTAACGAATTCATTTACTTTTTACGGATTTCCGCAATATTAAGAAAATTATTATAATTATATTTGAGGAAAACTATTAAATTATAAAAAAATATGGAACCAGTTACGATGGCAATTATAACACCTTTTTTAATTGAATTAGGAAAAAAGGGAATAGAAAAATTTACTGAAAAAGGATTCGAGAGTGTTTCTGAAAGCGCAATAAATTGGTTTAAATCTTTATTTTTTAAAGATGATAAACCAAAGAAAGCATTATTAGAACTTCAAAAAGAGCCGGAAAACAAAGAGAAACAAAATATTGCTAAAGCAATTATTGAAAATTCTATTGAAGATAATCCTGAATTCAATAATTATTTAAAAGAACTTATGGAGAAACTTCCAAAGATTGAAAATACGATTTCTAATAGTAAAAATGTAAATACTGGAAATGTAAATACTGGAGGAGGTAATTTCAGAATTGGGGATGATTATGGAAATTAAAAATGTAAACACTGGTAATATTGATACAGGAAGCGGCAATGTACATATTGGTGATAATAAATTTGTTTTTAAAGTTTTATTAAATTCAGACTATCAATCTACAAAAAGTCTAAAAGCGATTCAGCGAACTAAAAAGGTATTAGATAAAATTACAAGTAATATTGCTGGAATTACTTTAAACCGAGATTTGTCAAATATTCCTATTGAGGATTTATTAAATGACAATCAGTTTGTTTTTATCAATGGCGTTGCAGGTTCTGGCAAATCAGTTTATGCAAAACAACTTTTAGAGTCTTTAAATGATACTTGTATAATTTCGTTTGTTGCTGACCAGTTTTTAGAAAGCAGTTTGATAACTACATTAAATAAAGTAAATATTGATGATAGCATTGGAGATGTTTTTAATGAATTTACTGAATTTCCTAAAAAACTTATCTACATTGATAGCTTTGAAAAATTATTAGAAGGTCAAGCAGAAGCATTTCAAGAATTAATATCTGAACTAAAGGAAAATCCAAATATAAAAATTATTGTATCGTGTCGAGATTATGCAATTGAAACACTAAAATTTAAATTTTCTGTTGATAAATGTATAAACATTAACGTACCTGTACTTATTGATAATGAAATAAAATATTTTGTTGAAAATATACCAACATTGCAACAAATCGTGTCAAATCAAAATTTGACAGAAATCTTAAGAGTCCCAAAATATTTGAGTTTGGCTGAAAGGCTTATTCAAAAATCGACAAATGATTTGTCTAAAATAAGTGAGATAACATTCAAGAAAGAACTTTGGGAACATATAATTCAAAACAAAACTGTAACTACTGATTCTATTAATACAAGAAGAGAAATTGCGTTTATAGCTTTGACAGTTAAAAGAGCTAAAGAATTATCTATTTTAACTAATGCGAATGATATAGACCAATTAGCAATTCAACAATTAAGTAATGAAGGTGTGTTATTCGGTGAAAATGGATTTTATGTTCCTTCTCACGATATTTTTGAGGATTGGGGTTTGGTTAAATATTTTGACAAATACAAGATTGAAAATTCTAATACATTAGAATTTTATAAAAATCTAGGAAATGAACCTGCAATTAGACGTGGATTTAGGTTATGGATTGGGAAAGAAATAGAAGAGGCGTCTAATTCAATATATAATTTTATAACAGAAACTATATCAGACAATAATATTGAAAATTATTGGAAAGATGAAGTTCTAACTGCTATTATTAAATCTCCATTTTGCGAAAAATACTTTTTAGAAAATGAAACAAAAATACTCAATGATAATTTCACGCTACTTAAAAAATTCATTCATATTTTAAAAATAAGTGGGAAAGATTCTCAACAAGTAGCAAATACTGATGGTTGGAATGTAATAATGAAATTTTTATTTGAGAAAATAGACTTGCTTAAAGATGTTTACTCTTTAATACTAAAATTAATTTTCGAATGGGAAAATATTCTATATTTCGGTATAATTGAAAACCAAGATACTCCTAAATATGTTGGGAAAATAGTTTTCAAAATATTAAATGATTTTGATGAAGATAGTTCTTGGATGAATTCTGGAGAAAGTAGCTCATTAACTGAAAAAGGAATAAAACTATTATACCAATTATCTGAATACATTCCAGAAGAAGTTAAAATAATTCTAGACGATATTCTAGACGATAGTTTAGATGGCGTAAAGCTAAAAAGGAAAAAGATTAAATTTGCCCTATCTCACTTTTATTCAGGCTCTTTACCTAAAAATTTTCCTGACGAATTGATTTTATTGGCTAATAAAAATTGGAGAAAAAAAGTTGTTAAAAATAAAGAAAATGATTTTTATGATAGTTCTTATGGAATAGAGCAACATTTTGGATTAACTAAAAAACACGATTTTAGTTATTTTCCCCATAGTGCGTATCAAACATTTTTTTACAAACTAATTAAATTTCATCCTTGGAAAGCTTTAGAATTCATAATTGATTTTACAAATTATGTTTCTGAACAATATATTGAATCAACTTTTCTTAAAGATGATGGTTTTGGAAGAAAAAGCGATGAAATTATTGAATTAGAGTTATTGTATGACTCTCAAATATTCAAAATTAAAGGTTCGGATTATTTATGGTCAATTAATAGAGGAGGACAAACAACGGTACCCTATTTATTACAATCCGTTGTTGTAGCTTTAGAAAGATATTTATATGAAATAGGAGGTATTGAATCTGAAAAAATTGATACTATCTTACAAACTTTTTATGATAAAATTTACAAAAAAAGTAATTCCGTTATCTTATTGTCTGTTTTATCAAGTATTACAATGGCTTATCCACAGAAAGTTGGAAATAAACTTTTGCCGTTTTTATCAGACAAATATTTTTTTATTTGGGATCGACACCGACAAATGAATGAATACAATTCGGGAGCATTATTAAATTTACCAAATAGTTCTGCGGAAGGTGATTTATGTGATAAAGAAAGAAAAGATGCACTAGGCTGGCAACACAGAACGAAATATAGTTTAGGATTTCAAAGCTTTATTTTTGAGTATCAAGTTAGGTATGTCGATTTCAGAGATGAGATATTTCAAATGTTTGATATTCTAAAAAGTAAAATAAAGGAAGATGACATATATGGGAAAAAGATTTTAGTAGAAATTGATTTAAGAAATCAAAAGATAGAAAAAATAGAAAATGAAGAAGGAAAAGTTATGTTACAAATTTCTCCAAACTATTCTATTGATAAAAAATTGGAAAATGTAATAATAAAAAATCAAGAGGAAAGTATTATTAGTAATAAAGATTCTTCTTATAGTTTATGGGTTACCAATATTTATCAAAAAAAATCCGAAGAGAATAAAACTTATAAATTTTGGAAAGAGTGTTACAATTATTTAACAGATGGTAACAATTCTTATAGTGATCCAATTATGGTATTTCCAGTTGGTACTTTTGCAGTTTTAGGATTAGAGTCGTTTGATTCGGAATTAAATGAAATAGAATTTGAGTTTTGTATTGAAACAATTATAGATATATCAAACAAAATATTCCAAAAACAGTTAAACGAATATGACTTTGAAAATCCTGATTTTTCGATTAGCATTTATGATTATAATTCAATCTTTACTATTTTACCAAAATTATTAAACTTTAAAGCAAAAATTACTACAAATCAAAAAAACACAATACGAGGATTAATTTACACTTTTTTAAGGGATATGAATGTTCAAAAAGAACATCATCTTAAACTTTTTTATAAATCATTCAAAGAAGTTCTTTGGAAAATAGATTATCAATTTGCTCATAATTGTTTTATAAGTCTAATTCTTTATGCAGAGTTTAATCAAAAATATCCGAGACAAAATCAATATTCAGAAAAACAAATTGAAGAAATTCAATTAGAAGAAAAAGATATTTTAGATTTTGTACAAAACAATAAAGAAGAGTTTGTCTTTTCAAATGTTTCATATTCTAGTCATTCTCAATGGGATTTAGAAAAAGCGTTATTTATTTTCCCAACTAATGAATTGTTTTATTTTTCAAATGATTTTGTTCAAATAATTTTTAAAGCTCAAATTGATTCATACACACTAGATTTGGATGAGTACAGCTCTACTAATTATTACAAAATTGGAAATACAATTAAAGATGTGGTAAACGAATTCCTATTAGAAAATGAATTCACTGAAAATTCTAGACAATTATTCAATCAAATAATAGATGTTAATTTAAATCTTGTTTATGAAAACAGAAAAGTTTATGACATTAAAAAGTATGTAGAAAGTTTAATAGAATCTTTCTATTATAAAGTAGATAGTAACTCAGAAAATGAATTAATTAAAACAAATTTTTGGTTTTATTGGGAGGAATTATATCTTAAAATCAAAAAGAATAATAATTTTTCTCAAGAATTTTTGTTTTATTCAAGTTACTGGAACAGTGATGTGAAAAATTGGAAAGTATTAAAAGATAAATCTGAAAAATATTTGATTAATATTGAAAATTTAAGTTACATAAATATAAAAGCATTAATGCAATTATTATCTAATGTAGGATTTGATTATTTAATGCCGAATGGATTAAAAGTTTTAGTAAAACATTTAAAAGTTGATTCAACTCGTATTGAATATTATTATGGTGAAAAGTTAATAATGAATTGTTTTAAGCAAAAAATTAAAGAAATTAAAGAGGATAGGATTTTGTTAGATGATTTTTTATGGCTTTTAGATTTGATGATTAATCTAGGTTCTTCTAAAGCATATTTAATTAGAGAAAATATTATTCTTTATAAGAGTATAATCAAGTAACTATTTAAAATTCACAAAATCCAATTTCTCAAGTATGAAGTAAATTTCTCGTAAATCGATAAGTAGTTTTGCAGATAAATAATAGTGTAAAGACGAAATAAATCACTAGATTATATTAACATTAAAATCTTTATCTTTGTATCATAAAATTTCATGAAACATGAACTACAAAATATCATTTCAGGAAAGAGCCAAGTTAGGCATGGAGATGCTATCCAAGCAATCACCCGTTACCTTAGAAGAGGCAAGAGCGCAAGCATTACGCTTGAGCCAAGTAAGCAAATCAAAATTGAAGAAGCAAAGAACATAAGGCAATTTTGCGACCAAAATAATTTTTGGTACAATGAAATTGATATCAATGCTTTTGTTTCCAGTGGTGCTGAGCAAAAGGTTTATCTTCACAATGAGTTTACCGTTTTTAAACTTAATGATTCCATATATTATTTATCGTGGGAGGATTATTTTAATAATTTGCTGTTAAATAACTATTTCTTTCCAGATACAGCTTATCAATTAGTTGGATTTTATGAATCTGAGGAAGTTTTGTATGCTGTAGTTGAACAAACATTTATAAAATCTGATGAAGATACAGAATTAGAAATTGTCAAAAAATTTCTAGATGAAAATGGCTTTGTAAACACAAGAAACAACGATTATTTTAATCCTGATTTAGGAATCATTCTTGAGGATTTACACGACGAAAACGTACTGACTTTTGAAAGTAATTTGTATCTCATAGACACTGTTTTTTATATTACTGAACAGTTTTACAAATCATGAATATTAAATAACTTACATTTGCCACCGAAATGAAAATGAAAAACATACATATCAATCTGTTACTAAGACAAAATAATGATCGTTTAGCGGGATATCTTCCGGCTAAAGGGTATGGATGTGGTATGTGTTTTTATAGAATTGAAATGTAATTTGTAGTTTCAAACTCAACATAAATGCAAAAAGCGTCCTGATATCAGGGCGCTTTTTTTGTTTTTGGTACTTTTTACAGATAGAAAATGAAGCTATATTTTGTTCCATTTTGCAAATAAGAAGCTCAATCAGGACTAGAAATAATTTTTAAATGAAAATAATTAAAAAAATAAAGAATCAAATGTTGAATGATTAAACCAAATAGCGAAATATAATCTTGAAAAGTAATCCAATGAGAGACAGTCATTTGATACAATTAAGGATCTGCTGGAGTATGCGGACAGGGATTTTTATGATTTATTTTTAAGCTTAACTATTTGATTATCAATAAAATAAAATTAAAAATGATTTGGATAATTGATTTTTTCGACTTTATCTTTGCCGAAGAAATTAGGAAGTCAGAATTTAGAATTACAGAGACGATATAATTAGACTCAAAAAAATAAGAAGATGAAAATAGTAGATTTACAATACAGACATTCACTAAAAATAGAAAACGATATGGTTACCAAATATAATCAACATAACAGACTAGTTAGCCCGAGATATGATTTCGGAAATACAATACAGGTGCATCAGCATAAGCAGATGGGGTAGTACTATCTCATGCAATATGACAAAGCACCTTCAAAAGAGGTGCTTTTTTTATGCCTTAAAAATAAAATTCTATAGCTCAATTGGATAGAGCGTCAGTTTTCTAAACTGGAGGTTGAAGGTTCGAGCCCTTCTAGGATTGCAAGTGTTCTCTAGAAGGAACTGGCTCATTGGGGTTACTGGCTAACCTTCCCGACTGTCTCTCGGGAGAAACGGGTTCGACTCCCGTATGAGCCGCACATGGTGTTTTTAGTTTATTAGGTAAAACCTCGGACTGTGAATCCGAAGAACAGGGTTCTCCCGATAGCTATCGGGACTGCTTCTTAGACAAATTGGAAATACGCTAAAGCTGGAGAGTTAGGTCGGTCTGTAAAACCGCTGTCTTTTGACTGAGTAGGTTCGAATCCTACTATTTCCACAAATTTCAGGTTTAAATCCTGAGGATTAATTAAATGCAGGAATGCAGGAATGGCGAAATGGCAGACGCGGCTGACTTAGGATCAGTATTTTGAGAGTTCGAGTCTCTCTTCCTGTACAAAATATTGATTGTTTTATTTCTACGCAGAATAACTGCGTACTCTATTTTGAATATTTGTTCAAGAAATAAAACAAGTTCTTTTATAAACTGAAAAATATCAAAGTGATGCTTTGATTTATAATATCAAACAAGTCCAGTTGCGTGTTTCTGTATAGCACCATTGTAGGGAACTTTTCGCGAAAGCGTATTATGTTTTTCTATGCAGCTTGATTTGGAGGTTTTGAAGGTTTTCCAAAAAATCATCACACTCTATGGGTCGTGGGTTCGATTCCCACTCACAGTAATGTGATAGTTCAGTTGGTTAGAACAATAGAAAATTGCAGGTTCGAATCCTGCACCGATTTTGGTTCGGTTGGACGAATGGTATGTCAACAGACTGTAAATCTGTATTCCAGAGCGCATCACTCTTAAAAAGATGCACCACAAAGAAAACTGTTTGGTCTTTGTCAGTGAAACTAGGATTTTAGAATTCGAAATTTCACACTTACGATAAAACCAGTGCGAATAGGAATGTATTTTGAAATACTCTTTTTCTTTTCGGTTTGATTGTTTTAGCACTTTATAGAATCGCTTTCTCAAAAGACAACTGCAAAACAATTGGAGTGAAACAAAAAACTACCGATTCTTCCGTTTTTTCAAAAGGAGAAAGACAGACGGTTTTCTTATTTAAAAAAGAAACAAAAGTTAATTAATAAAAATATAGATTATGTTAAGAAGAGTTACAATCGATGCCTACCAAGTAGGTTTGGTATTCGAAAATAGAAAATTGGTGGATGTAGTAAAAGAAGGAACAAAATGGGTTTTTGGTAATAAACAGGTTATGGTTTACGAAAAAACAGTTTCATTTCAGCCACCATACGAAATTAATGTATTGTTGCAGAATGAAGTATTGGCGTCTATGTTGGAAGTAATTGAAGTAGCCGATAATGAAATTGTTTTGCAATTTGTAAACGGCAATTTCAAGGAAGTTTTAACCGCTGGAACTTATGCTTTTTGGAAAGGTGTGACGAATACTTATTTTTCTAAAATTGATTTTTCTAAGGTTGAAATCACAGAAAAAATTCCAATGTTTTTGTTTGAATCAGCTAAGTTAAGAGTTTATGTAAGAAAGTTTATGGTGTCCAGCAATGATAAAGCGTTGTTGTTTGTAAATGGTGTCTATGTAAAAGAATTGACAGCAGGTACCCACTATTTTTGGAACAACAGCACCACAGTTGAGGTAAAAACGGCTGATATGAGACAACAGCAATTGGAAATCTCAGGTCAGGAATTGTTAACCAAAGACAAAGCAGGATTGAGAATCAATTTTTATGTGAGATACCAAGTTATTGATATTTCGAAAGCATTGGTTGACAACAAAGATTTCGAAAAACAATTGTATGTTTTGATGCAATTGGCTTTGAGGGCTTTTGCGGGAAGCTTGACTTTGGATGAATTGTTGAGTAAGAAAGATACGATTGCTTCGGCAATTTTGGATGAGGTTACTGCTAAAATCAGTGATTTAGGTTTGGCAGTTTCTGATGCCGGAATTCGAGATGTGATTTTGCCAGGCGATATGAAAGAAATCATGAATCAGGTTTTGGTTGCCGAGAAAAAAGCCCAAGCCAACAGCATTATGAGACGTGAAGAAACGGCTTCGACAAGAAGTTTGTTGAACACCGCCAAATTGATGGAGGAAAACGAAATGTTATGGAAATTGAAAGAGATGGAATATGTTGAGAAAATCGCTGATAAAATTGGTGAGATTACTATTTCTGGAGGCGGAAACATCATCGGTCAGTTGAAAGAGATTTTCGTTAAATAGAGCTATTCTTGTAGCTAAAAAATATTAAATTTAAAAAAAATGAAAACTACGGATAAAATTATTATTATCGATTTAGAAGCCACATGCTGGCAAGGTACAGTTCCTGAAGGTCAGGAAAATGAGATTATTGAAATTGGGTTAGCAGTTTTGGATTTGAAAACAGGAGTAATCACTAAAAACAAGGGGATATTGATTAAACCACAACGCTCAGGTGTGAGTCCATTTTGTACGGAATTAACCACTATTACTCAGGATTTATTGGATAAAAATGGAATAAGTTTTGAGGAAGCAATTCAACAACTAGCAGATGAGTACCAGCCAGATTTGTATACTTGGGCAAGTTATGGTCAGTATGATTTGAATATGCTTAAAAAACAATGTAAATCGTTTGGAATGCCTTATCCTATGGGTAATGAGCATATTAATGTGAAAGTATTGTTTGCAGAAAAATTTGGACTGCAAAAACCAACTGGCATGAATGGTGCTTTACATTTATTGAATATTCCATTAGAAGGTACACACCACAGAGGTGTTGATGATGCAAACAATATTGCCAAAATTTTGTATTGGTGTTTACAGAATTAGATAGAAACTGTTTTTTGTATGCTAAGAAAAGCCACGAGTAGTTTTCTATTCGTGGTTTCTTGTTTAATAATTGTCTAGAGTATGTTTTGGAATATTAAATAATTTGTAAAAAAGAAGAATCGGTTTATCTTGTAATTGCGAAAAAACACAGATAAATGAAAACCCACTTTAGTGAATTAACCGATTCTCAATGGCAATTTATAGCTAAAATAATTAACGACCAAAGGAAACGAAAACATAATTTACAAGTTATTGTAAATGCCATTTTTTGGATAAATGCCACAGGTTGTCAGTGGCGTAATTTAGATAGTAAATATCCACCTTGGCAAACTGTATTTTATCATTTTACGCAATTTAAACTACGTGGAATTTGGGAAGAATTACTAGATGCACTAGTAGTTTTTGAGAGAAAACGCCAAGATAGAGAAGCAACGCCTAGTTTGCTAGTAATTGATAGTCAATCTGTTAAAACTGTTCAATTCGTGAGCGAAGAAATAGGAATTGATGGTGGTAAAAAGATTAATGGCAGAAAGCGGACTATTTTGGTAGACAAGCTAGGATTACCTTTGGCAATCAAGGTTACAGGGGCAAATATTTCGGATAATCAAAGCGGAATTTTAGCTATTGATTTATTAAAAGGTAAAGTCTCTAGGTTGAAAAAATAGCAGCAGACAATGGGTATAAAAACACCTTTTGCCAATATGTAGAAGATACTTATAAATGGGAAGTTGAAATAGCACAAAGACCAGAATCAAGTGCAGGATTTATTCCTGAAAAGAATCGCTGGCAGGTAGAGAGAAGCTTTGGATGGCTCAATTTTAGACGAAGATTGTTCCGAGAAGTCGAAAAAACTATACTTTCAGCCGAAGCAATGTTGCAAATTGCTTTTATATCATTTATTATCAATAAAATATGATTCCAAAACATACTCTAGTTATATTCATCCTTTCATAAAACCTCCGCTATCCACATCTCTCAAGAACTGAATTCTCTTGACTGTTGTTTCAGGGAGTAAATAATTATAAAATCCATTTTCGATTTGGATTTTTATCGTTTTAGAGTAATTATTGATTTGGATTTTTGTTATTTTATACTATTTATTGGTTTGGATTTTTATTAAATGGTATATATTTGCTAAATAAAAAAGAGTTAAGATGTATTTAAAAAGAGAGATTGATGCTGAATTAGAACTTTGGATGAAAGATTCTAAAAAAAAACCTTTGATTTTAAGAGGAGCAAGACAAGTGGGGAAATCATCTTTGGTTCGAAACTTAGGTTTAAAGTTCGAATATTTTGTAGAGATAAATTTTGATGAAAATCCAGAATTAGTTGAAGTGTTCAAAAACGGTTTGAATCCTGTTTCTATTTGTGAACAATTATCTGTATTTGCACAAACACCAATAATTGAGAATAAAACGCTGCTTTTTTTTGATGAAATTCAAAGTTGTATTCCAGCAATTTCATCATTGCGGTATTTTTATGAAAAAATGCCAAATCTTCACGTTATAGCAACTGGCTCATTGATAGAATTTGCTTTGTCTGAGATTCCGTCATTTGGCGTTGGCCGTGTTCGGTCTATTTTTGTTTATCCTTTTTCATTTACTGAATTTTTAATAGCAAATAATGAAATGCAATTATTGGAAGTGCTAAAAAAAGCAGGTTGTGAAAAGGAGTTCCCAGAGCTGTATCATAGAAAACTCCAGATGTATTTTAAAAAATTTCTAATTATAGGAGGAATGCCGGAGGTAGTTAAATCGTATATACAAAATGGAGATCTATTGGAGGTGCAAAGAGTTTTAGATGATTTAATTCTATCTATTGAAGCCGATTTTGCTAAATACAAAAACAGAATTTCAAGTAATAGAATTAGAGAAGTTTTTAGTACAATTGTGCAACAAGTAGGAAACAAGTTTAGATATAGTTATCCTAATGCAACACTTAACAATGTTCAAATAAAAGAAATTTTAGAACTTTTAAGATTGGCGGGATTGATATATTTTGTGACACATTCTGCTAGTAACGGAATTCCATTAGGCGCAGAAATAAACTCAAAAATGAGAAAAATTTTAATTTTTGACACTGGAATTTTTCAGAGAATGTTAGGTTTGAATATTTCAAATTTATTATTAGAAGACGAATTCAAAGCAATAAACAGAGGGAATATTGCTGAACTACATGTAGGATTAGAATTGTTTAAAAGTGAATCTTGTTATATAAAAACAGATTTGTATTATTGGCAGCGTGAATCAAAAAATAGCCAAGCCGAAGTAGATTATGTTATTCAAAAAGAAACGGAAATTATCCCAATCGAAGTAAAATCGGGTACAAAAGGAGCTATGCAAAGTATGTATAAGTTCTTGGAGGAAAAGCAATCAAATTATGGTATCAGGACTTCTTTGGAGAATTTTGGAAGCTTGGATAAAATTAAAATAATACCCATATATGCCATAGGACTAAACATTAAAAATAAATTAGCAAACATTTAAAATCGTATATAAATATTGGGAGTTAATTTGTGAATTGACAAATCAAAAGCGTCCCAATTCAGGACATTTTTATATTTCTATCAACATTCAGATTATTCAACCCTTCTTAAATTCCCCATTATCCACATCTCTCAAAAACTGAATCACGCCTTTAAAATAGTTTTTTTGGTCATCATATTGCGAAAGGTGGCTTCCGTTCGGGCAAAATAAAAATCGTCCATTTTGCACTTCACGGGACATCCATTCCATGTGTTTTGGATCCATGGTGTCATGTTTGGCTCCAATGACTAAAGTTGGAACAGTAATAGTTTTGAGTCGGGCAGTGACGTCCCAATCTTTTAAAGTGGCATCTCCTGTAATTCCAAATTCACTCGGCCCCTGCATATACACATATACATTCGCGTTGATGTGCTTGAAAGCTCTGTTTATTGACTCCGGCCATTTTTCAAGAGGCATTCTCAAAATGTGTTCGGTGTAGTAGTATTTAAAAAGCAGTTCGGTGTATTTTGGATTGGTGTAATCTTTGTTTTTTTCAAATGTTTTTATTTGGTCAAAAACAGCTTTTGGAAGTTTTGGACCAAGAACTTCATCGGCATATTTGTTGTAAGCTTTCGCACTGGCCATCATGTTGGAAATAATCAGTCCTTTGAGATTCTTTTGGTATTTCAAGGCGTATTCCATAGCGAGAATTCCGCCCCAGGATTGTCCTAGAACGTAAAAATTGGTATTGTCGCAGCCTAATGCTTTTCGAACCTGTTCTACTTCTTCAACAAATCGTTCGTTTGTCCACAGGCTGTTGTCATTCGGCTGATCGCTGTAATAAGAACCTAACTGGTCATAGTAGATGTATTCAATGCTTTCGTTCGGGAAATAGCCGTCAAATGACTCATAAAGCTCGTGCGTGAGACCGGGACCTCCGTGAAGCAATAACACTTTAATGGTTGGATTGTTTCCCATGGTTTTTGTCCAAACTTTGAAAGTTCCTTTGGGAGTGGTTATCGGAATCATTTTGATACCGCCGGTAAACTGATCGTCTCTTTTGGAGAAATCCAGATAATTTGCTTTGATGGCATCCTCGGTTTTTTCTTTACAGCCCACAATTAAAAACAGGCTGATGAATAGGATAAGGTTGATTTTGAGTTTCATAAGTGGATTTTTTTTAACGGCTAGTTTTCATACAGTGTTTTTTTTCTCGCAAAGGCGCAAAGACGCAAAGAAAACGGTTTTAAACTTTGCGTCTTTGCGAGGGACTGATTCATTAAAATCTTTGCATGAAGCTCTTTTCTAATTAATAGTGAAGATAAGAAGTTTTTAAATACAAAAAGTCCCGATAATGAATATCAGGACTTTAAGGTTTTAATTATAAAGAGAGCTATCAAGAATGACTGTATATTTTGGCATAAAGATCTTTATAGATTTCTTTGATGATTTTTCGTTTTAATTTTAAAGTAGGAGTAAGGTGTCCGCCATTTATTGACCAAACGTCTGGTGTTAATTCGAAACGTTTGATTTGTTCCCAATTACCAAATTTAGTGTTTAAATGATCAATTTCTTCTTGAATACGGGCAATTACTTTTGGATTGGAAATGATTTCCTCATTGGTTTTTCCAGCATCAATTCCGTGTAGTTTAGCCCATTCTTTTACAAATTCAAAGCTAGGCTGTATGAATGCGCCAGGCATTTTTTCGCCATCGCCAATAACCATAATCTGTTCAATGAAACGAGATTGCTTCATGGTATTTTCGATAAGCTGCGGAGCAATATATTTTCCTCCCGAAGTTTTGAACATTTCTTTCTTTCTGTCGGTAATCGATAAAAATCCATCTTTATCAACGTTTCCAATATCTCCCGTATGAAAGTAACCATCAATTATGGCTTCGGCAGTTTTTTCTGGATCTTTGTAATATCCCATCATTACATTGGGACCTTTGCAGAGAATTTCGCCGTCTTCGGCAATTTTTACTTCAACATTATTAATGATTTTTCCGGCAGTTCCTATTTTAAAGCCTTTGTTTCTAAAATCATTTACAGATATTACTGGTGAAGTTTCAGATAATCCGTATCCTTCCATAATGTATATTTCTGCTGCTGCAAAAATTCTGGCTAATCTTGGCTGCAGTGCTGCACTTCCGTTTACAATTAAATCTAATTTTCCGCCTAAACCTGTTTTCCATTTACTGAAAATTAGTTTTCTGGCTAGTTTTAACTGCAGTTCATACCAAAATCCATTAACGCCGTAAGGTTCGTATTTTAAACCTACTTGAACAGCCCAAAAGAAAAGCTTCTTTTTGATTCCAGTAAGCTCAGTGCCTTTGGCAATAATTTTTTCGTAAACTTTCTCAATAAGTCTTGGAACACCAGTCATTACCGATGGTCTTACTTCTTTAATATTATCGGATATTTTTTCGATGGATTCGCCAAAATAAATGGAACATCCATAAAACTGATAAATATAAGTTACCATTCGTTCATAAATATGACAAATAGGCAAGAAGCTCAAAGCACGGCTTACACCTGGATCAAAAGGGATTCTGTCGGCACTGTCCAAAACATTTGAGACAATATTTTTATGAGATAACATAACTCCTTTTGGTCTTCCTGTTGTTCCCGAGGTATAAATGATTGTCGCTAAATCTTCTGGATTTACATTGTTTTTTCGATTTTCAACATCAGCTTGGTTGCTGGTGTCTTCGCCTAGCTGTAATATTTCATTCCAGTTTTTGCATCCTTCTATTTTATTAAAAGAATAAATCTCTTTCAGTGAAGGTACATTGGCTCTTATATTGTTTACTTTATTGGATACTTCGATATCCGAAACGAATACGTACATCGCTTCCGAATGATTTAGAATATACTCATAATCTTCCTCGGTGATAGTTGGGTATATGGGAACGTTTTGTGCACCAGTCTGTAAAACACCAGTATCAATGATATGCCACTCCGTTCTATTATTGCTGGAAATGATTGCGACCTTATCATTTTTTTGAATGCCCATTCTTAGCAATGCCCTAGAAACAGCATTGGCCTTGTCGATATATTCTTGGGTTGATGTTTTCACCCAAAGACCATCTTGCTTTGTTACTAAAGCATCTGGTTTGTTGTAATTTTCAAGCTGGTAGTATGGAAAATCAAAGAGACGGGTAATCGTTATCATTAGGTGATTATTAAATTGTATCGCAAATTAAATAAAAATTAATAATATTTTTTATTTTCCAAGAATTAATTATGATTAATATAATTACAATATTGGTAATCAACGAAATCGATTTCTTTAAATTAACAAAAGAAGCTGTTTTTTCCTGTCTTTAATATGTTTCTTCTCGATTTGGAGAATAATTGTTTATTAAATTCGATTTATAAAGAGAATCCTTAATTGAGTTAGCCACTTTTTTCCATATTATTTTATTGAGTATTACAAAAGAACCAACTTTTAAAAAGAAAAGAGTTGTCGAACTTAGCTTTACAATATTTAATATGATTTTTTCGGCTCTGTTTTTTATTGGATTTTTATATCCGTTGATGAAATCTTCGGATATTTTTGGCCAATTACCACCACAGGAAAAAGTAGGTATGGGAAAAGTATCTGGTGCTGCTTCGGGCTTAAAAACGGGTATAATTGGGTAGCTTTTTTTTCCATCGGCATCTATAACAGCATATTTACTTTTATCAATACCGCTGTAACCTTCTGCAAATATTTGGTTTGCCAGTAATGCATCTTCCGGAATTGTAAAATACTTTCTCAAAAATATTTCGCAATTGTATTTTCCTAAAAAGTAGTCATGAATTCTAAATTCTTTATTCAAAAAACCACCAAATCCGCCCATTGCCCCACAAGCAATTGCTTTTTCTCCAAAAAAATCTTTGTATGCGCCATCTGTATCTTCTCTTTTTCGGGAAGGAGAAATTATATATTGACTGGCATCATCCAGTTGCATTACACTGCGGTAATTTATTGGTTTTGCTCGCATCTGAGCTGTCATTGCCGAAAAGGTTTCAGAAATAATATTTGTTATATTTTGGCTGTAATTAAATTCTTCTATTTTATCTTGACTTGGGAATGGATCAATCATTAAGATTGTATTTTCAAAGTTTTTGTGAAGAGAGTTAACCTCATTAAGAAACTCTTGTCTTTCATCTTTATTCAGAGCATTATATTTGGCGCTTCTTTGCTCTATTGTAATTTCGTCAAGCAAATATCTTACTTTCTCGAAAGGCTCGTTATTAATCATTCCTCCATCAACATTGAGTGTTTTTACCTTATTTTGATTAATAGGAGTATTTTGGAAAATATCTTTGAGCCATGGAATAGTATTTACATAAGAAGATTCTCTTTCCAGAATTCTGGATTTTAGACCTACGGGAAATGCGCCAGTAGCCATTGCAGCATCTTGTGCCGTTTGTATAAAAGCTCCGGTTTTGAAATTCAAAGGCATCCAGCCTGGTGTTTGAGGAGTTTGTGTGTTTTCGTCATAAAGCTCAAAACAGGCATAGTCATTATGAACCGCCATATTGTATTTTTCTTTTCGAATTCCTCCGTTAAAATTAGTGTTGTAATTGAATCCGTTTAGATTAGAAAGCGTAGTAAATATTTTTACGGGCATTTCAAAAAAGGAAGGTGTTGTTTTCCATTGTTTTATATCAGATTGTATCATCTTTGTTGCAATATCATCTATAAAATTGGAGTTGAGCAGCGATACTACATTACCAGATGAAATGTCTGATGTATCCAGTATTTTTAGAAACATATCTTTGTCTACCAAGTCAACCCAACTATGATAGAGTTTGTTTTCGGGATGTTCGTCAAGAAGATTTGTTTTATTAGGCAAAGGAACTGGTTTGATTTCGTTGTTTATCGTACTGGCAGTTAATAAAGACGTCATTCCGCCAGCCGAAGCTCCTCCCATTATTGGTATCACTACCTTGTGAGTGGGTATATCTAGCTGTCCTTTTTTTTCTTCCCATTCGCTCAAAGCTTCCATTAAATAATCCATTACACCTGCAGTATAAGCACCCGCTGAGACTGCACCCGCCATACATATTCCGATTCTAAAAGTTTTATTTTTCATACTTTTTAAGTTTTAAGAGTGATTTAAAATAAAGAGTATTGTAAATGTAGTAATAATACTTCATAAGAAAACGACTTTCATTTGTGGCCATTGCATGTTAATTAATTATGTTAATACTAAAAAAAGCGTTCATTTTTAGATGAACGCTTTTTTTAGTATTTATTAGCTTTTATTAATCCAAACTTTATCTCAAAATGATGATTTTTCGTTTTTCAGAATAATAGACGATTAAAGAATTAGGAATATTATTCGATATATTCTTTTACACGCTCTCCGGAAATGAACATTTTCTTTTTGTCATAATGAATGGAAAATTGCAGTAATATCCACTCCTCTTCATCAGCAGATTTAGAAGTTGCCGAAGTATTTTTTTTATACCAAAAGGAATAAGTTGCGCTGTTGAATCCTTCTTTGAAAATAGGAATTCCCGATTCGGAACATTCAATTCCCCAAATGATATTTTCTTTGGTTAAGTCTTCGTTCTGAATAATTCCAGTTCCGTCTTCATTAAGAATTGTTGTAGGTGCGATTTGATTTACATACGTATATATGCCTGTGATCGGATAACCAATAACCGTAGCTATATAATGGTTTTTGTCATTGCTCTTGATTTTTGTGATTTTAATTTGAGCAAAAGAATGAGTCGCACTTAGTACAAGCGCAGTAAGCAGTAATGTGAAATTTTTCATGGATGCAGGTTAATTGTAAAAAAGATTAAAGAGCAAAGGGCGTTACTTTTTAACCGTTGGTTAAGTGTTTATTCTTGAATTTTAGGCTAAGATACAAACTGGGTTTTATATGAAAAACTATAAATAGGTGTAATTATAAAGATATAAATAGCCTTCATTGAATTTCTTGTTTCCTTCTGGCGAATAAAGATAGTTTTTTACTTTTTTCTCAATTGCATTTCCGCTAGAATCAAGTTTGTAGGAGATAACCGTTTCCTGATTGGGGTATTTTGTGTTATTATCTGAATTAATTGTTGTAAAGTTAATAAGCCTGTTGTTGCGGTCATATTTATAAATGTTTTTAGAAAATGGCAATCCCGACTTCAAAGTCAAAGATTCTTTTATTAATCCGTTAGCATCGTAATTGTATTTGACTACTAAGTCTGATGTTTGATAATCTATTTGAAAAATTTGATTATAATCATTAAAATGATAAAAATATTCCTTTCGGGCAGTTGTTTTTTTGGGCGTACCCTCTATAAAGTCTTCTCCTTTGAATAAAATATTTTTCTTTTGAACGTATTTGTAATCTACTGAAGAAAAAAGAGGATCTTTCTCAGCTGTATTTTCAGTTTCAACAACGGCTGTATCTTTTTCGTTTGATAAAAGAGTTGTTTCAATATCGATATGAGAGACAAACCCTTTGTTAGTATAACTAAAAAAACTCTTTTTCGTTTGTAAATCCCTTAGTGTTTCCTCAATTTCTACGGTAATGCCATTCGAGTCAAATTTATACTGATTGCTCACTGATGCAGAATCGTTTGTTGTATGTCCTTGGACATCTGTTGCAAATTTATGTTCCTGCATTTCTTTTACATTTCCTTTTAGTCTTAAAGTTTTTGCATTAGAACCAAACAGCTCCAACATAGGATTTGTTTTTAAGGATTCATCTGAAATCTGAGCAAATACAGGATTTATCATAAGTAGCAGGCTTATAATAAAAAGTTTTTTTTTAATGGTATTCATTGGGGAATTTTGGGGTTATACAGTTTGTAAATATAATGAATCCGATATTATTTTGGAGCAGAAAGATTAGGCATTTTTGGAGGCATAAGTCCCGTTTTTCGTTATAATCTTATAAGCCGAACCCCGGCTTATAAGGATTTCCACTTCAACCGGGGCTAAAAAGAGGTATTTAGCTTTTTTGTTATGATTAAAAAGAAAGCAAGATCAAACAAAACTTCATGAAAAAACCGTCTCTAAAATATCCAGAGACGGGTTTTATTTGAAAAACTTTAGTTTTAAAGTCTTATTTATTAGTATTGTCAATCCATTTTTTGGCATTCACAAAAGCTTCATGCCATGGAGTAACCTCGTCATTTCTGTGTTTTGGATAATTCGCCCAGTTCCACTGGAAAGTAGAACGCTCAATATGTGGTATAATTATTTAATGATGATTTTGTAGAGAGCAATTTGTAACTTAAAAAAGTGATTTAATACGAAATTTTCAAATAAGTTAAATGTATGAATAGTCATCTAAAATATTTATATTTGTTGCTTATAGTTTCTACCAAATCCATTATAATTACTCCCATAAAATTATGAAAAAACACTTATTAATTTTTTTTCTGTTATCTTTCACAAATATATTTTCCCAAGATTTATTAGTCCCATTTAAAACTACTTCTTTAGGCTCTCATAAGCATACAAGTAAAGACAAATCCCATTCCTCAAAAATTGATAGCGAGGGAAATATAATCATAAGTGCTAGCACAGAAAGTGATTCCACTTTTACGGATTTGTTAACCACAAAACTTGACCCAAATTTAAAAGTAATCTGGCAAAAAAGAAAATCTATAGCTACTCAATTGTCAATTGACTTCCCGCTAAAGACTTTTGTAGACACTCAAAATAATATTTACACGGTAGGTGTAAGCATAGCATCAAATGCATCTGAACAAAACGGTATTTTGTTTGCTGTTAAATATGATACCATGGGGAATTTATTATGGGAATTTGATTTTGATGACTTAAAGCAACCCAAGAATTATGACTATAGATATCAAAATTCTTTTTTAGACGAGAAAAACATTTTACATATTATACATGGGACGGAGAATGCAACCCATACCATCATAACATTTGATTTTTACGCGATTGGAAAAAATGGTGAAGTCTTAGAAAAATTTACAAGGGATGATTTAGGTGATGAATTTGCAAACTTTACTGGTTTAAGTTTTGATTTTAGTTACAAAGAGGGTAATTATTATTTAAAATATAGTAGACAAAACGTAAAGACCAATGGACATGAATATTTTTTGAAAATAATAAACAGCAAATCGGTAGCTACTTATCCGTTTACCAGTGTTTTAGGTTCTAAAGATTATTTTTACAATAATAGAGAAGAAATTCAAATAGCTGATAACAATGATGTTTACTTATTTAACCAATACGGTGTAGATAAGAAATTTAAATTAATCAAAACAAATCCATCTGGTGCTATTTCTTTTACTGTAAATTCACCATCGGGATTTGACCATGAAAAAGTATTGACCTTTTTTAACGCAAAAGGTAATTATTGCTTTTTAAATAATAAAAAAACAACTGGAGGAGCGGATTTAGCTACTCTAAATATGATTGAATATGATGCGGAAGGAACTATAGTCAATAATATTACGGTAAATTCTACCTATGTGTACCAGGTAAAGCAACTCAGTGACCACACAATATTGGTATTGACCGAAAATGGACGATTTAAATTGTTTGACGAATCCTTAGTTCTTATCAATGAATTCATTGGGTCTGAAAATACGATTAATGATTTTTGTAAAGTGGATAATTCAACACTTATTACTGCGGAAACAAGTTATGATAAAATGTTCCCAAATTCGGACTATGATTCTGAGTTAAATATTCATATCAATAAAATTAGTCCGGACAGGCTAATAAACACCTATTTTTATTCGGGCGTGGACACTTCAATGGCATACAATGGAAGGTTAATTATTGATTCTAAAAATAATTATTATGTGGCTAGAATTGAAGATTATGGAGATACAAATGGGGCACTTGGAGGAGCACATGCGCCACAGAAATATTTTGTAGATAAATACAATTCAGAACTAAAGCTTTTATGGACATTGGAAATTCCAAAAATTAATTTTGCTAATTATGAATTTAAAATATTATGCAATTCTGAAGATGATTTATTCGTTTCTGGACCCGTTTCGGCTTGGGATTACGAATTGCTTAAAATATCAAAAGAAGGAAAAATACTTTTTCAAATACCTTCTTATCCACAAAAAGAAATCTATTTTGATAATAGCGGCAATTTAGTTTTGGCTTCGGGACCTATTCTTATTTCAGACACGACCGATAAAATAAGCTCAATTTATGTCTTTGATTCCAAAAATGGACAATTATTAGATAAACAACAGTTTCCTTTAAATGTTATGTATTGGGGTTCATTTATATCTAAAGATGGAGTATCCTATACGTATATGTATTCTGAAGATTATCATGATTATTCCATCCATCCAAAATTATATGTATACAAAAATAAACTTATCGATTTTGTGGTAAATCTTAATATCAGCGCCTCAGATGGGACACCCTATAATATTGCTATTAATGATGAAGGGACCTTGTTCTTTAGTACTAGTTATTCAAAGCAATTGCATAAAATAACACTTGATAATGAATATAGTTTTATCAATGTGAATGATGAGTTGACTAAAATGACATTTACCGATAACAAAAAAATTTTTGCATTCAATCAAAAAGGCAATATTACCATTTACAATTATGATTTATCACTTTATGCGAAAATAAATAATGATTTGGCCGATCTTAGATTTGCTTCTGTTTTAAAAAAAGACAATAAATTGATTGTAAACTATATGGAGAATCTTGATAATTATGTCTTGAAAATAATTGATGAATTCGGAAATGTATTGAATACATACAGGATTAATAATTACACTTGGCAAGATTCTGATTTAGATACCAACAATAATTTAGTTATCGTCGGCGGTGAAGGTCAGCATTTTGCTACATATTTAGATTATAGATGGTCAAGAGCATTTGTTCATAAGTATGAATTGGAGAAATATATCTTGAATACAAAGGATTCTAATAGCAAGGATGTACACTTAGAATCTTTACATATATATCCAAATCCAACGAAGTCAATCATCAATATTCAGGAATTCAATAATGATACGATTAAAACAGTAAAGATTTACGATATCAAGGGCTGTATTATTGAAAGTTATTACAGTTCAAAAATTGACCTTTCAAATCTTATCCCTTCTGTTTATTTATTAAAAATCGTTACTCAAAACGGCCTGGTATTTACTAAAAAAATAATAAAAGAATAGTGAAAATTTTTCGTGAATTCTTAGGAAGCAAATGAGGAATATTCTTGTATGGAATCGGAATTAAAAATAGTATTTAAATATTAGGATATTAACCTATGTTTGATATTTAAATAAAAAAGCGTTGTCCACCGAACAACGCTTTTAAAAATATTTAAAATTTTCTAATTATTTTTTTCGATCCACAATCTCGCATTCACAAAAGCTTCGTGCCAAGGCGAAACTTCATCGTTTCTGTCTTTTGGATAATGTGCCCAGTTCCATTGAAAAGTAGAACGTTCAATATGCGGCATCATTACCAAGTGACGGCCTGTTGTATCACACATCATTGCAGTATTGAAAGCAGATCCATTTGGATTAGCAGGATATCCTTCGTAACCGTATTTTCCAACAATATTGTATTGATCTTCGGCGTATGGCAGATTGAATTTTCCTTCACCATGCGATACCCAAACGCCTAATGTGCTTCCTGCCAAAGTAGATAGCATCACCGATTTGTTTTCCTGAATTTTTACAGAAGTAAAAATACTTTCGTGTTTGTGACTTTCATTATGATGTAATTTTCCGTGAACTTCATGCTCGGGATTAATCACTTCCAATTCCATAAATAACTGACAGCCGTTACAGATTCCAACAGATAAAGTGTCTTCTCTTTTGAAGAAGTTTTTCAATGCTGTGTTTGCTTTTTCGTTGTATTTGAAAGCTCCCGCCCAACCTTTGGCAGAACCCAAAACATCTGAATTCGAGAATCCTCCAACAGCTCCAATAAACTGAATATCTTCCAAAGTTTCACGTCCCGAAATCAAATCGGTCATGTGAACATCTTTTACATCAAATCCTGCTAAGTACATTGCATTCGCCATTTCACGCTCGGAATTACTTCCTTTTTCGCGGATAATTGCTGCTTTCGGTCTTGGTTTTGAAGCGTCGATCACAGGTTTTTTCCCTGTAAAATGAGTTGGGAAAGTATAGTTTAATACTTGGTCTTTATAATTGTCGAAACGTGCTTGGGCTGTTCCGTTTTTAGCTTGTTTTTGGTCTAACAAGAAAGAGGTTTTAAACCAAATGTCTCTGTATTTCGCAATATCTAATTTACATGGGCCAAAGTCTAAAGTCGCTTCTGTAGTTGCAGTTCCTAATTTATAGAAAGCAACTCCATTTGCATTTAATTTAGCTTCAACCGCTTCATCTGAATTGGCTTGGAAAATTACCGCAATGTTTTCTGCAAAAAGATATTTGATGATGTCTTTTTCTTCAAAAACAGAGAAATCAATTTTAGCTCCCAAATTTACATCAGCAAAACACATTTCTAATAAAGTAGTAATCAAACCACCGCTTCCGATATCGTGTCCAGCTAAGATTTGATTGTCTAAAATCAATTCCTGTAATGTATTGAATGCATTTTTAAAGAAAGAAGCATCTTTAATGGTTGGCGCTTCGTTTCCAATGGCATTCAATGTTTGTGCCAATGAAGAACCTCCAAGTTTGAAGTCGTCTTGAGACAAATTGATATAATAAATTGATCCGCCGTCTTTTTGTAAAACAGGTTCTACCACTTTTCGAATATCGATACAATTTCCCCCAGCCGAAATAATTACCGTTCCAGGTGCGATTACTTCGTCGTTTGGATATTTTTGCTTCATCGAAAGTGAATCTTTTCCAGTTGGAATATTGATTCCCAATTCGATTGCAAATTCTGAACAAGCTTCGACAGCAGCGTATAAACGAGCGTCTTCACCTTCGTTTTTACAAGCCCACATCCAGTTGGCCGAAAGAGAAATTCCTTTCAATCCGTCTTTAATCGGAGCCCAAACGATGTTGGACAATGACTCTGCAATTGCTGTTCTTGTTCCTGCAACAGGGTCAATTAAAGAGGCGATGGGAGAGTGTCCAATTGAGGTTGCAACTCCTTCTTTTCCTTGATAATCCAAAGCCATTACGCCAACATTATTCAAAGGCAATTGCAATGGTCCCGCACATTGTTGTTTGGCTACTTTACCACCAACGCAACGGTCAACTTTGTTGGTCAGCCAGTCTTTACAGGCAACAGCTTCTAATTGCAACACTTGCTCTAGGTATGTTGCGATGTTTTTTACGTTATATTCTAAACCACCATAGTTGTAATCGATGGTTTTGTCTGTCATTATCGTTTTTGGCGAACTTCCAAAGAAATCTTCCAAAGCATAATCCATTGGTTTTAAACCTGTACTTTTTGATTCGAAAGTAAAACGATGATCAGCAGTTACATCACCAACTTGGTACATTGGAGAGCGTTCTCTGTCTGCAATTCTTTGTAGAATGTCGATGTCTTTTTTACCAATAACCAATCCCATTCTTTCTTGTGATTCGTTACCAATGATTTCTTTTGCTGAAAGGGTAGGGTCGCCAACAGGCAATTTGTCCAAATCGATTAATCCTCCAGTTTCTTCCACCAATTCCGAAAGACAGTTTAAGTGGCCACCTGCTCCGTGATCGTGAATAGAAACAATAGGGTTATTGTCGCTTTCTACCAAACCACGAATGGCGTTGGCAGCACGTTTTTGCATTTCTGGGTTGGAGCGTTGGATCGCATTTAATTCAATTCCTGAACCAAAAGCTCCTGTGTCAGCAGAGGAAACCGCAGCTCCACCCATTCCAATTCTATAATTTTCTCCGCCAAGGATAACGATTTTGTCTCCCTCTTGTGGTTTGTGTTTGATAGCTTGATCTAATTTTCCGTAACCAATTCCACCAGCCTGCATAATTACTTTATCGTAACCAATTTTACGGTTGTTTTCTTCATGTTCGAAAGTCAAAACCGAACCAGTAATAAGCGGTTGTCCAAATTTATTTCCAAAATCTGAAGCTCCGTTTGAAGCTTTTATCAAGATATCCATTGGAGTTTGGTACAGCCATTTTCTTTCGGTTACAGCATCTTCCCATGGTCTGTTTTCTTCCAAACGAGAATATGAAGTCATGTAAACTGCAGTTCCTGCCATTGGCAATGAACCTTGCCCTCCAGCCAAACGGTCACGAATTTCTCCTCCAGATCCTGTTGCAGCTCCGTTGAAAGGCTCCACGGTTGTTGGGAAATTATGTGTTTCTGCTTTTAAAGAGATAACCGAATCAAATTCTTTTATTTCGTAAAAATCCGGTTTGTCGGCGGTTTTTGGAGCAAATTGCTGTACTCTTGGTCCTTTTACAAAAGCCACATTGTCTTTGTAAGCCGAAACAATATCGTTAGGATTTTCCTGAGATGTTTTTTTGATTAATTTGAAAAGAGAAGTTTCTTTTTCTACTCCGTCAATAACAAAAGTTCCGTTGAAAATCTTGTGGCGACAGTGCTCTGAATTGGCTTGAGAGAAGGCAAAAATCTCTGAATCCGTTAATTTTCTTCCTAATTTGGTTGCCAAATTATCCAAATATTCTACTTCTTCTGAACTCAATGATAATCCTTCAGATTTGTTATACGCAGCAATATCATCAATTTCTAAAATAGCTTCTGGCTGAATGTGAATCGTGAAAATATCTTGATTCAACTCGCTATATTTTTGCGAAAGCATAGGGTCGAAATCATTGAAATCAGCCGTTGCTTTCTGGAACTCTTCAATGCGAATGATTCCTGAAATTCCCATATTCTGAGTAATTTCTACCGCATTGGTACTCCAAGGGGTAATCATAGCGGCGCGTGGTCCAACAAAAAAATCCGATAAAACGGATTTTTCTATTTTATTTGCATCTGCAAAAAGCCAGTTGAGTTTTGAAATGTCTTGAGCCGAAATTTCGTTTTGCGTTTGTACTGCAAAAACAGTTTTGCTTTGGTTTTCAAAGAAATGGATCATTGTTGTGTAGTTTGTTGTATTTAACGGTGCAAATTTAGTTAATTAAGATTAAAAAAGGAATAAAAAAAAAGCGACAATTATGTCGCTTTTTTTAATGGCATTAAACTTTTAATTAGTTGATTATTATCTTTTTATTAGTGGTTTTTGAATCATCGATTATTTTGACGTAATAAATTCCTTTTGGCAGATTGCTTATTTGTATAGTAGATTGTTTTATATTTTCTTTACTATAAACTGTTTGACCTAACATAGAAAATATTTTGACAGTATATGTTTTGTTGGAATTATTATAAGAAATGGTGAATTCACCATTCGAAGGATTTGGAAATAATGCAATGCCATCGGGTTCCGAAATTATTTCTTCTTTTGTTGCTTTGTTGCTTATTTTACTTCCAAGGTTACTACAGGTATCTGTGGTAAAAGAATCCCATTGGGCAGACAGGTTGAATGTTGTGCTCGGAGCAGTGATTGTAGATTTTCTTCTCAATGTTACGTCGGCAGCAAAGTTTGCCGTTCCACCATTAAAAGTTCCAATAATGTCAATAAGTACTCCATTTTTAAACAAACCTACAGCATCATTTCCATTAAAGGTTAATTCGGTAGCAGTTGTTGAAATATTGGCTGCGCTTATTGAATAACAAGTTGAAGCAATTAAACTATTAACAATGGTAAATTTACTGCCACTATTCAATGTTCCGGATAAACTTAAACCAGTACTCCAAGCACCTGCGCCATTGGTTTGTTTTTTGATTGTGTATGTTGATAGATTAATTGCCGCTCCTGTCATGTTTGCAATTTCCAAAGCCTTATTATTAGATGAACCTTCAATATATTCTGAGAAAAGAAGTTCTGTTGCTGTAGACCCACCACTGTTTGTTGTGGCCGATACGGTATTGCTCGATGCTGATGTATTTCCTGCTGCATCTTTTGCATTTACATAAAAAGAATAAGCGGTTGAGGCTGTCAGTCCAGATATGGTCGCTGTTAATGTGGTGACAGTTGTTTTTAAAGAGTTATTCATGTAAACATTGTAACCTGTTACCCCAACATTATCGGTTGAAGCTGACCAATTCAAGGTAACTGATGTTGCTGTTGTAGTTGCAGCGGATAAATTTGTTGGTGTAGTTGGTGCTTGTGTATCTGAAGTTGTTCCTCCCCAAATGGCTTGTATATATTCTGGGTGATCAATAAAAGGATTTCTGTTGTTTTGTCGAGCATAAATAGCGTTATTTCTAGCGATTTCTCTTGCGCTTACTGGATCTTGTGTATTCCAAGCCAATAGCATATTTAGGAATGCTGTTGTGAACACTTTGTTGCTTGAACCATCAAACATAGCATAGGAGTAAGTAGAAACCGTATTTTCATAACGCGTTGCAAAATAGAAATACATTCTTGCAATGTCTCCTTTAAATTCATTTATTGGTTCGAAAACAGTTCCTGTATAGCCTGAAACACCGCTTGAACCTAGTTTTCCGCCATTTAAAGAAGTCCATGTTGCAGTCGAAACGGTTCCATGTGGATAGTTTGATCGCTGTCCGTTTACTTTTCCGTCAGTCGGTGTTATAAAATGGGCGTCTGCAACCATTGGTGATGCTTCATTGAATACGGATTGCGGTATAATGTGTTCTCTGTTGTAGCAATCTCCTTCGGCTGCATAGTTTCCACATCTTTGGGTTGTACCAGGAGAATAATTATAAGGGTCTGTCCCAGATGGTTTTTCAGAATACATGTCTAAAACAGTTCCGTCGTTTTCGTAAAAATTATCAATATCAGATGTTTGATAGGTTGTGTATAAACCTGCATAACCGTTATCGGTATGTCCTTTGATGATATTGTAAAGTTGGGTTTTTAAGGTATATCCCGAACCAGTAGCTGTGCTGTAATAGCCACTTGGAATTTGAGCTATTCCAATTGTAAAGGATAATAGAAATAATAAGGAGTAAATTTTTTTCATAATTTAAAAAATTAGGTTGTTTAAGTTTTTTTAAATTAAAATATTGATTATCAGAATTTTAATTTTAAATATAAACAAAAATATAATTTTTTCTATTATAAGAGGTTAAGAAAAGGTGATAAAATTATGTTTTTTCTGATGTATTAAAATAAGATTATTACGAGTTTATAGTCGGAAGTCAGTTACAAACTACTTTGTTTTTGGAAAAGGCATGTTTTGATAAGCTCCTAAATCTGGCGGAAGTGTTCTGCTGATTCCCAGAATATCAAGCTGAATTAAATAAGCCGAATTTCCTTTTGCGAAAGCGGGAGAAGAATTGTTTATGTTAAAATTATTGATGTTGGGATTAAAGAATTTTGGGTCTTTGTTGAGAATAATAGCGTTGTAATGTATAGGATCGGTTTCGAATAGATAATCAGCTTCTTTGTTTTTATTGGACTTAATCAGGCAATTGTTGAATTGGTATATAAAAGCAGCTTCTGATTTTTTGCTTAAAAGCATTTCATTGGAATATGATCCATAAATGATGCAATTGTTGAATGTAGCCCCTGTAAGGTCTTTGGTTTCTGGAGTGGTACTATTGCTGTAATTACTGATATACACTGCGAGCTGTTCCGGGCTTGACCAATTGTTATTGAAAGTACTGTGGGTAAATTTGTAATTTCCTCCATACGTACACGCCAGACTGGCTTGTCCTGTATAGTTGACAACAATATTTTCTCCTTCAATAAAGGCATTTTTGCCTTGAATTCCGTAATGAGTGCAGTTGTAAATCTGAGTATTTTTTAGTGATACTGTTGTTCCGTTATTGCCGTCGATTAATAACCCGACGGTAGCATTTTTCAGAGTAAGATTTTGAATAGTATTATTGGTGCTTCCATTCTGCAGCCAAACTGTTCCCCATTGTCCGGGAATATAAGCAAAATCAGGCTGCTGGCGGTCACTACTGAAAATTACTTCGCTTTCCAGTTTATCAGTTGTAGATTTTGTTCCGTTGATATGTAATGATGAATTTTTGGATACAATAAGACCTGAATTGGCATGAAAATATACTCTTGCTCCGGGGTCAAAAGTGACGGTTTCGCCTTCGGGAACGGCCGCGTATCCGTAAATTACGTATGCTTTTTTGTTTGTAAAATGAAGTTCATCACCATGAATCGGGTCATTTTTGTCTAAATAAAAACCACTTATTTTTTCATCGCCAATTGGGAGTGTTTCGGTTGTTCCGTCAGCATTGCGGTTGGGATACAATAAAACTGCGTCTTGAACTAAAGTTACCAATTCCACTTTTTGAAGATTGGCACCGCTGTCGAATTCTATTTGATCTGTGTTTAGAAATTCTGTTGGAGTAGTGTTGCTACTTTCGACAGTTGTTTCTATAAAAATGTACAGACTGTCTTTGGCTAATAGCGTAACGTTTTCGAACATCTTGCCTTGATTTCCCTGAGCGCCGTCAACCGACATTCTGTATTTTGAGTTAAGACCTTTGTTGAATTTTATAACCGGAATAGTAATGTCGTTTTTGGAACGGTTATAAACTTTTAGAGTGTATGTACTGGAACTCAAATTGGTGAAAACCGTATCCAAATATACCGTATCTTTTGAAAAAGCTAAATCACCTGTACTGGCAACAGTATCGAAATCACTGCGGCAGGAACAAAAAGAAAGCAGAATTCCAGTTAAAAGTAATAAGGTGATGCGAGGCATTTGGTTTTATTTTTTTGTAAAAATAGGAATAAATTAGAATTTAGCTTTGCTGCTGGCATTAGATTTTGGTTTTCTGGAGCATTTCAGTATATTTCTTTTTTGAATTATCAAATTAGCGTATTTTTACAATCTTTAAAATCAAGATATGACTGTAGATAAAGATAAAATACTCGAATTTTGCAATGCCTTTTCCAAAAACACTTTGATGGAAACCCTTAAAATTGAGTTTGTAGATGCAGGTGAGGGATTTTTGGCTGCTAAAATGCCTGTGAATTCTTCGGTGCATCAGCCTATGGGATTGCTGCATGGAGGCGCTTCGGTGGCATTGGCAGAAAGTGTCGGGAGTGCAGCGTCACATTTTTTTATTGATAGTAAAACGCAGGAAGTGAGAGGTATCGAGATTTCGGCTAATCATTTAAAAAGTATTCGCGAAGGCGTTGTTTTTGGGACAGCCCGAATTATTCATAAAGGAAAAAGTATCCATCTTTGGGAAATTAAAATTACTGATGAAGCAGGGAATTTAATTTCGCTTTGCAAATTAACGAATATGGTTTTGACGAAAGAGAAAAAATAATATGAATGATTTTTTTAATAAAGTAATACAGCAACAAGAGCAAAATCTGCCTTTTGTTTTGTATTGTAAACCTAATTCGGATACAATAATCGGGATGTTTCAGCAGAATGATACGTTGTTTAATGTAGTTGATTTTACTGAAAAAGGATTTGTATTTGCTTCTTTTGATGGAAATAACATCCATTTAATTCCCGAAAATGAATCAGAGATAATTGGTATAATTAGAGAAAAAGGTGAAGCTGATGTTTTGGAGAAAAAGCAGGAGCTTCCGAATGACTCGGGTAAAATTGATTTTGAAAGGATAGTTGCTAAGGGAATTCAAGCCATAAAAAATGAAGAATTCAAAAAGGTAGTTCTTTCCCGTAAAGAAATAATCGAGCTGGAGAATTTTGATTTGCTTACGGCTTTCAAAAAATTGGTGCAATTGTATCCCAACACTTTTGCGTATTGTTTTTATCATCCAAAAGTTGGAACTTGGATGGGAGCTACACCAGAGCAATTGGTAAAAGCTAATGTCAATGTATTTGAAACAATGGCTTTGGCAGGAACACAAAAAGATTATGGCTCGGAGGAAATTGTTTGGGAAAAGAAGGAAAGAGAAGAACAGCAGTATGTTACAGATTATATTGTAGATCAACTTCATGAGGTGGCGCTGGAGGTTTCGGTTACGGAACCCTATAGTCTTAAAGCGGGGAGTGTTTGGCACTTGAAAACCGATATTTGGGGTGTTTTAAATTCTGGTTTCAGTTTAAAGCAAGTTGTTCGTTTATTGCATCCAACGCCCGCTGTTTGCGGACTGCCAAAAGAAGTTTCGAAGGCTTTTATTTTGGAAAATGAAAATTACGACCGAACTTTCTATACTGGATTTTTGGGTGAATTGAATACGAGTTTTGCCGTCGATTCGGTTAGCTCAAGTCTATTCGTAAATTTGCGGTGTATGCAGATTTGTGATTCGCAGGCACATTTGTATATGGGGTGCGGAATTACCAGAGACAGTATCCCAGAAGATGAATGGATGGAAAGCGTTAATAAGTCGATGACCATGAAAAGGGTTTTTGAATAGAAAGCTGAAACAATATCAATGGCAATTTCAATAGCAATAAAAAAATAAAAACTATCACATAGATGAAATTAGATATACTGGCATTTGGAGCACATCCTGATGATGTAGAATTAGGATGTTCCGGAACAATCTTAAAAGAGATTTCTTTAGGTAAAACCGTTGGAATTGTTGATTTGACCCGTGGTGAACTTGGAACTCGCGGTTCGGCGGCCATTCGGGATCAGGAGGCTGCCGATGCGGCGAAAATATTAGGAGTTTCTGTTCGGGAGAATTTGAATATGCGGGATGGTTTTTTTGTCAATGACGAAAAACACCAATTGGAAGTCATAAAAATGATTCGAAAGTATCAGCCTGAAATCGTATTATGTAATGCGGTAGACGACAGGCATATTGACCACGGAAAAGGAAGTAAATTGGTTTCTGACGCTTGTTTTTTATCAGGATTATTGAAAATAGAAACGGTTCTTGACGGCGAAATCCAGAAGCCTTGGAGACCTAAACTAGTTTATCATTATATTCAGTGGAAAAATATCGAGCCAGATTTTGTTGTGGACATTACAGGATGTACGGATAAGAAGATCGAATCTATTTTGGCTTACCGTTCTCAGTTTTACGACCCGAATTCGAAAGAACCGGAGTCGCCTATCTCGAGCAAAAATTTCTTGGAAAGCCTGAATTATCGTTCAAGAGACTTAGGACGGCTAACAGGTGTAGAACATGCCGAAGGTTTTACTGTTGAAAGGTATTTGGCAGTCAATAGCTTAGGAGATTTGAAGTAAAAAAGTTGAATTTTTTTTGATTTTTTGTTTGTAGAAGTAAACATTTGTTCTATATTTGCAACCGCTAAGCGCAAATGGTGGTTGTAGCTCAGCTGGTTAGAGCATCGGTTTGTGGTGCCGAGGGTCGCCGGTTCGAACCCGGTCATCCACCCAAAAGGCAAAAGCTTCGAAGAAATTCGAGGCTTTTTTTGTGGAATAAACTTTCTGGCGAAAATTGCTATTTTGGCTGTTGTATTTTTTGAATTCAGGTTTAAGTTATGTATTTTAGAAGTCAATATGAAAAACACTAAATTTTCAACTATTTATAAATTAACAATACTTAAAAAACTATGGGAACATTTTTGATCAGTAAAAGAAAAAATGATGAATTTCAATTTGTCTTGAAAGCAGGAAACGGACAAATTATTTTAGTTAGCGAGGGTTATACAACAAAAGCGGGCTGTGATAACGGTATCGAATCTGTGAGAAAGAATTCTCAAGTGGATGAAAGATTTGATAAATTGGAATCGAAAAACGGAAAGGTTTATTTTAATTTAAAAGCGACTAATGGTCAAATTATTGGAACTAGTGAAATGTATGAATCAGTTGCAGCTAGAGATAATGGAATTGAATCAGTCAAGAAAAATGCCCCAGATGCCGATGTAAAAGAAGATTTGTAAAAGATATTTTGATACAATAAAGCCTTGAGTCAATTCGAGGCTTTTTTTGTTGAATGTATTGTATGTTTCAATTACAAAATGATTGATTCTTTTTTAAACGAAATAATAAATGTTGTTCCTTCATTAATTTTGCTTTTAACGTCAATTTTTCCTCCTAAGCTTGTGATGTGATTGTTTACTAAATACAGCCCTATTCCTTTACTGTCAATATGGTTGTTAAATTTTTGGTGCAAACCAAATATTTTGTCTTTTACAAGCGTCATATCAAAACCAATACCACTGTCAGAAAAAATTAATTGATCAATCCCGTCAGTTTTTCTGGAATAGATGGAAATATTAGGCAAAGTGCCAGGGATGGCATATTTGATTGAATTGGTTAGTAAATTTAGAAAAATACTCTCTAAATAGGATTTGTTGAAATTAACTTTTTCAAGTTGCGAAAAGTCAATATTGATAATAGCTTTGGACTTTTGAATTAAGGAATTTATAGAAAGAATAACAGTATTAAGAGTTGCACTAAGATCTATTTTTTCAATTTGTGCGATTGACTTATCCTCTAGGAGTAAAACATCTACATAATTGTTTAAAGTTTCTTTTAAAGTTTCTGTGGCCGACTGCAGCATCTCAAGAAACTGCAGGGTTTCGGAATCTTCAATTTTGGTGAGATCCAATAGACTGAAAATAGTAAGCAGATTGTTTACAGGAGACCGCAAATCGTGGGAGCTGGTATAGCTTATTTTTTTAAGATCATTATTAGTTTTTGTAAATTTTGAAAGTAATAAATTTCGTTCCTCTTCCAGTTTTTTGTTGTGTGTAATGTTTTTTGCGATTGCATAAACTAATTTTTCGTCAGTTGCTGGTATTGATGTCCAAGAGAGCCAGACAATTTCGCCGCTTTTTGTAACATATCTGTTTTCAAAATTTAAAAGTGGTTTATTTTTGTATAATTCATTTCTTACTTTTGATGTGAATTCCCGATCGTCAATATGAATAAAATAGTTAATGGGTTTTGAAAACAATTCTTCATTTGTATAACCTAATAATTGTGAAACAGCAGGGTTGATTCTCTTGAAAAAACCATCGAATCCAGCTATACAGAGCAAATCAGCAGATAGTTCGAAAAAATTTTCGAATAAGTATTTGCTGTCTGAATTTGGAATTGAATTGTTATGTTCCGTCATTATTTTGTATTGCAGGTGTTAGTGTTTAATTCTTTTGACGACAATAGCCAGTAAGAATTTTCAATATTTTGTTTTATTATTGGCCTTGTCTAAACAGATATTAAGCAATGCTTTATAATTGCCAAATATATTGATATTGTTTTGATTCGATGATTTTTTTTGGAAAATATGCCGTAAAAAAGAGAGCTTCAAATTTCTTCGAAGCTCTCTTTTTGCTAAATATTATTTTGTCAGTTTATCAACTGTAATTCTTTCAGGCCTGTTGGCTAAATCCCATGCAATTACAAATGCCAGCTGTGTTCTTTTTGCCAAGGCATCAAATTCAATTTTATCAACCTCGTCCGTTTTTTCGTGATAATCGGCATGTACACCATTAAAAAGAAATACAGCAGGAATACCAAATTTGGCAAAGTTATAGTGGTCAGAACGCTCATAAAAGTGATTAGGATCTTTTGGATCATTGAATTTAAAATCCAAGTCTAAATGAGTGTATTTGTCATTTTGCGCAACGGTAATGTTGTGTAAATCGCTGGACAATCTGTCGGCTCCAATTACATATACATAATTATTAGTGTCGGGATGGTCAAAATCACGGCGGCCTATCATATCAATATTAATATCGGCTACTGTGTTTGCGATTGGGAATAATGGATGTTCAGAGTAAAAACGTGATCCGTGCAAGCCGTGTTCTTCGCCGGTTACATGCAGGAATAATATAGAGCGTTTTGGACCATGTCCTTCTTTTTTTGCTTTTTGGAAAGCTTCAGCTATTTGAAGAACTGCAACTGTTCCAGAGCCATCATCATCGGCACCGTTATAGATATCTCCATTTTTTACGCCTACATGGTCGTAATGTGCCGAAATAACTAATACTTCGTCTGGTTTTTCAGAACCTTCAATATAAGCCCAAATGTTCTCTGAATCGGGCAGGTTTTCATCGTTTTTAGCATTTAAGTAGGCTGCAGGAATAGATTGGTAATAACTGCGGACTCCTTTGGGATACGATATTTTACTTTTTTTGTATTGGTCGATGAGGTATTTTCCAGCTTTTTTTTGTCCTTTGGATCCAGTATCACGGCCTTCCATTTCATCGGAAGCAATAATGTAAAGCTTTGTTTTTAATTTTTCGGCTGTTATGGTATTCATGAATTTTGTTAGGACATCATTGTTAACCGCTTTTTTTTGTGAGAAACAATGCAGTGCTGTTATAAATACAAATAGAGTTAAGGCTTTTTTCATTTAATATATAAGGTTTTTTAATGTTTAATTTATTATTTTTTTAATACTTCATCTAAGAACAGTTTAAAATGTTCGAAGGATCTTTTGGCCGCTTTTTCGTTATATGCGGCGCCTTTTGAATTATCAGTGCCCGACTCTGGATTGGTGAACGAATGAACGGCATTGGCATAATAAATCATTTGCCAGTCGGCTTTTGCGTCACGCATTTCTTGCTGAAAAGTGGTAATTTCTTCTTTTGATTCGTATGGATCGTCTGCGCCATGACAAACTAAGACCTTTGCAGTAATAGGTTCTGTAGGTCTTGCAGTATCTTTGCCTAAACCGCCATGAAAAGAAACAATTCCTTTTGCATTCAGATGACCTCGAGCTGCTTCAAGCGCTCCGGTTCCTCCAAAACAATAACCAATAATGACAATATTGTCCGGATTAGCTCCAGCGTCAATAAGCTGCTCCAGGGCTATCGAAATCCGTTTTTGATAAGCTGCAAAATCTTTTTTGTAAAATCCAGCGATTTTTCCTGCTTCGGCATTGTCTTTTGGATAATTTCCTTCTCCGTAAATATCGGCTATGAATACATAATAGCCTAATTTTGAAAGACTCTCTGCAGTGTCTTTTGATAGTTTATCAATTCCTTTCCAAGCAGGTAAAATTAAGATGCCGGGTTTTTGTGTGCTTTTCTTTGAAGGATTGATTTTAAAGCCATTTAAAATCTGATTTCCATCTTTGTATTGTACCGTTTTTAATTGTCCAAATACTTGGACAGCAGTCAAAATAATTGCTGTAACTATAAATTTTAAGTTTTTCATGGCTCCGTTTTTTGCAAATATCTAATAAATAATTGATATAAAAAAAACCTTGAAAAATACTTCTTTCAAGGTTATTGTGAGAATAAAATGGAATAATTATGTTTTTATTTAAGCGTCTATAAACTGATATTCCGTTTGAAAGCACAGCCCAATTCTATTAGTGATTCCGTTTTGGAAATTCCAGGAATAGAGTCGATTTTTTCGTAAAGCAGCCTTCTCATGTGTTCATGGTCTTTAGCTATCATTTTTATATAAAGAGTAAAAGAACCAGTGATGTAATAGCATTCGGTTATTTCGGGAATCTGTTTTAAGGCTTCGATAACTTTGGCTGAGTCTTGGTCTTTCTTTAAAGTAATTCCGGTAAAAGTTCCCCAGTCGTAGCCTATCTTTTTTTCGTTCAAAACGGGCTTGATTCCTGATATGATTCCTTGTTCTATTAATCGGTTGATGCGCTGATGCACCATTGTATTTGAAATTTTGAGATTATTAGCTATCGCAGAAAAAGCCATTCTTCCGTCTTTTTCCAATTCTTTTATGATATTGATGTCAAATTCATCTAAAATGTCCATATTCTGTTTTTTTAAAGTTAAAATCACTTTTTTTTGGGATAAAAGTAATTGTTTTTTATTTGTTTTTCTTGTTGTGAGTCTTTGGGAGTATTAAAATAACAACATGACTTATTTTTGTTATAAATAAATTATATTTTTTAAAAATTGTAGTTATAAAAGTCAAATTTAGCTTTTTATTTGGTGAATAAAAAACATTTGCTACTTTTGTATGGGTATTTTAATAAAATCATAGACAATGGAACATACAGCACAATCACTTTCTTCAAAATCGGAAGTTTTAATTGAAAAAGAGAATAAATACGGCGCTCATAATTATCATCCGTTACCGGTTGTTTTGGATAAAGGAGAAGGTGTTTTTGTATGGGATGTTGACGGGAAAAAATATTTTGATTTCTTATCTGCTTATTCAGCGGTAAACCAAGGTCATTGTCATCCAAAAATTGTTGGCGCAATGGTAGAACAAGCTCAAAAATTGACTTTAACCTCACGTGCGTTTTATAATGACCAATTAGGTGTTTATGAAGAGTATATAACCAAATATTTTGGTTTTGATAAAGTCCTTCCGATGAATACAGGAGCCGAAGCGGTTGAGACAGCTTTGAAGTTATGCAGAAAATGGTCGTATGAAGTAAAAGGAATTCCCGAAAATCAAGCTCAGGTTATTGTATGTGAGGGAAATTTTCATGGAAGAACAACTACTATTATTTCTTTTTCGAATGACGAAAGCGCTCGAAAAAACTTCGGTCCTTTTACCGAAGGATTTATAAAAATACCTTATGATGATATTGAGGCTCTAGAAAATGTCTTGAAATCATCAGCTAATATCGCTGGTTTTTTGGTAGAGCCTATTCAGGGTGAAGCCGGAGTTTATGTTCCCAGCGAAGGATATTTGGCGAAAGCCAAAGCACTTTGCGAAGCGCATAATGTATTGTTTATTGCTGATGAGGTTCAGACAGGGATTGCCAGAACCGGTAAATTATTAGCGGTGCATCATGAAAATGTACAACCAGATATTTTGATTTTGGGGAAAGCTATTTCAGGCGGCGTTTATCCAGTATCGGCAGTTTTGGCTAATAATGAAATTATGAATGTCATCAAGCCAGGACAGCATGGATCTACTTTTGGAGGAAATCCTATTGCTGCAGCAGTTGCCGTTGCAGCTCTTGAAGTGGTTCGTGAAGAAAATTTATCTGAAAATGCACAAAAATTAGGTTTGATTTTAAGAAAAGGGCTTAATGAAATTGCACAGCGCAATCCATTAATAGAATTAGTTCGAGGAAAAGGATTGCTTAATGCAATTGTGATCAACAGTGGCGAGGACTCGGATTTGGCTTGGGATATTTGTCTTCGTTTCAGAGATTACGGATTATTGGCAAAACCAACTCACGGCAATAAAATACGTTTTGCTCCACCTTTAGTAATTACTGAAGCTCAAATTCAGGAATGTCTTATTATTATTGAGAAAGCTTTAAATGATTTTAAATAAGCTTGTTTAGGATTTAAATTCCCTAAGAATCATAAGTTTGAGAATGTACACTTTTAACGTAAAAGAGTCTTAAAGTTTTATGCTTTATGACTCTTTTGTATTGTAATCTATAGTACTTGTTAACTAAAACGATTGATTTTCAATTGACTATAATTGTTTTCTTTCAAATGAGTTAATTTTTTCATTATTTTGAGTTTTACAGATTGTTATTAGAAAAAATACTTATATTTGTATAAGTATTTATACTTAGTTAATCAAAAGTTGAACCTTTATACTTTGAATCATGATAGCAACAAATAAACCAAAATTGACAATAGTAGGAGCAGGGCCAGGTGATGTAGAATTGATTACTTTGAAAGCGGTTAAAGCATTAGAAAGTGCAGATGTTGTTTTGTATGATGCATTGGTTAATGAAGAGCTATTGCAGTATGCTCCGCAAGCTGAAATTATATTTGTAGGAAAACGTTTTGGATGTCATGCCTACACCCAAGATCAAATTAATGATCTTATTGTGGTAATGGCCAAAAAGTATGGTCATGTGGTTCGTTTGAAAGGGGGAGATCCTTTCGTTTTTGGAAGAGGAAGCGAAGAAATAGATTTTGCCCATCAATTTGGAATAGAAACAGCTATAGTTCCTGGAATCTCCTCAGCAATGGGAGTGCCTGCTTCCAACGGAATTAGCTTAACGCAAAGAAAAGTTGCCGAGAGTTTTTGGGTAATAACAGGAACTACTTCGGAGCATAAATTGTCCAAAGATGTAACTTTGGCTTCACAATCTTCGGCTACGGTTGTCATTCTGATGGGAATGAATAAGCTCGATGAAATTGTCGCTTTGTATCAAAACAATAGAACCGATGATCTGCCTATCGCGATTATACAAAACGGAACTAAAGCAACTCAAAAGAAAGTTATTGGAACTATCAGCACAATTACAGCATTAGTAAAAGAGAACCAAATTGCTTCTCCCGCTATCATCATAATTGGTGAAGTAGTTAAAAATGCTTCAAAACTGACTTCGTATATGGAAGAAGAATTGGTTTTTGATTCTTTTTGGGAGGAGGAATTTATTTTGCAAAATCTAGATGAAGTGATATGATTAAGATAAAATATTTTGGCGCTCTTGTAGCACGCACAAGACGCCGCGGTGAAAAAATCTATTTTTCAGGTTTGAGATTAAGCCAATTATTAACTGAGCTGGAAAGAAAATATGAACTCAATCAGTTTCCTTTTAGCGTAGCAGTTAATCAAAAAATAATTGATAAATTCTCAAATCAAATTTTAAAAAGCAACGATACAGTCGCTTTATTACCACCTTTTATTGGAGCATAATTTTTAAAGTATTCTTAATGATTTGTTTTTTTCTATAGTATTTCTATTTAAAAAATCATATTTACAGTATTATTTTACAAATAAATAACATACTTTTGGTTAGGCTAAGCTGTTATCTATAAAAGTAAAATATGAAAAAAAGTATTGTAAGTTTATTTGTTTTAAGTCTGTGTTTTAGTACTTACGGGCAATCAATTGATAAAATCATAGGCACTGCTGAAGTGTCTCGAATTGAAAAAGTGCTTTCTGCAGATGATATGCAGGGGAGAAGAACTTTTACTCCAGGAATTGATAAAGCATCTGCCTTTATAGAATCGGAATTCAAAAAAGCGGGGTTGCAGCCGTTTATGGGAGCGGCTAATTTTAGACAGGAGTTTTCTATGACTGTATCTAAGGCTATTTCGTCCAAGATAATTATTGACGGAAAGGTAATCAATAATAATCAAGCGGTTACTTTCTCTTATCAGCCCCAAGTTTCTTTGACTGAGAAAAGTGATATTACTGTTGTCAAAATCAGTAAAGGAGATAATATCGGAAAGAAATTCAATGAGTATTATAAGAGTTCAAAAAATTATTTGGTATTAGTTGATGCTTCATTTAATAATGTGCTGCCTAATATTCAGCATATTGACAGAATCACTTCTGATCCTGGAACTAATACTGTTCTGTTTGTTTTTGGCGTTTCGGAAGCAGCCTCTTTTTCTATTGAATTATCCAATACCATTACCAAAAAAGCGCTCAATAATGTAGTGGGAGTATTGCCAGGGAAAAGCAAACCAGATGAATATGTTATCTTTTCCGGACACTACGATCATTTGGGCGTAGGCTCTCCAGAAGAAGGAATGCCACACCCTGCATCCGATTCTATTTATAACGGTGCCAATGATGATGCAGCGGGAAGTACGGCAGTAATTATGCTGGCTAATTATTTCAAAAAACTGAATAATAACGAACGCACTATTATTTTTACCACTTTTGTTGCTGAAGAATTAGGAGGTTTTGGAGCTAAATATTTCTCCAAGCAGCTTTCAGCAGACAAAGTAATTGCCATGTTCAATTTAGAAATGATTGGTACAGAATCCAAGTGGGGAAAAAATTCAGCATACATAACTGGATTTGAAAAATCGAATATGGGGCAGATATTGCAGAAAAATTTAGAGAAAACTAATTTTAAGTTTTATTCCGATCCATATCCGGAACAGGAATTATTTTATCGTTCTGATAATGCTACTTTGGCAAAATTGGGAGTTCCGGCACATACGATCTCGACTTCAAAAATGGATAGTGAACCAAATTATCATACTGCCGATGATGAATTTGAAACATTAGATATTGATAACATGACCGAAATTATTAAATCTATAGCTTTGAGTTCTTCGACTATTATCAGCGGGAAAGAGACACCGTCAAGAGTGGATACAACACAGTTAAGATAGTAGAGAAATCAATTAAATATTATATGACTGTCCGCAAAGGGTACTATGTATTTTTTTTGCCACTGATTACACTGATTCTCATAGATTTCATTACACTTTTTGAAAAAATCTGTGTAAATCTTTTTAATCTGTGGCTAATTCTATCTGTTTGGTATTAGTTACGGATAGTCATAAAATATTAAAGAAGCTGTTCGAATTTTTTTATTGAACAGCTTCTTTTTTTGTTCGTTAACTTGAGTTTAACTGCAAGGTGTGCAAAGAAAATATGCTTTACTTATAAACGCAAAGAGTTTGCAAAGCTTTGCGGACATTGCGAAATTCCTTGCGGGCTTTGCGGTTAAAATTGTACTGAGTTTTTGTTACTGCATGTTCTGAATTGTAAATCAATATGAATTAAGTTTTTTTTCTTTTTTCCTGCTCTTTTAAGATAGTGCTTAAATAAGGCATAATGATTTCTTTAATTTCGCTTTCAGGAATAGCTAAAGCTTTTGGGTTTTTAATAAGCTGTAACCAAGGTTTGGGGGCATCAAAATCATAACTTCCAAAAACAACTACGGGAGTTCCTTTGAATTTTACATTTTCATCGTCGGCCAAAACCCATTGATCTGCCCATTCATATAAAAATTTAGCATCTTTTTCCTGTAATCTCATACAGGAATGCGATGCTGGATAGCCAGGCAGTTCGTATTGATGAAATCCGACACCTTTTTTGTTTTCAATGTTGAAATTCCATTTTAATTCCCACTCATCATTAAATGTACTGGTTGTTTCTTCGGCTTTCCAATTCGTGAAAAATAATCCTGTTGGCGTTGGATCCTTTGCTTTTCCCATATTGGTTGGACCTGTGCGTATTAAAATTCCATTTTCGTAAACAGCAAAAGCCTGAGTAGGGTATGAGAATAAAATGATTTTATCAACATTCTGCAAAAAATCAACCTGCAGCGGAAAAGGCAGATAAAATACAATGTCACCGCTAAGATCTGTTGGAATAATAACAGAATCCATTTTGGCAAAATTTTCCTTATCGGTTCTGTTTACTGCCAAGGAAATTTTCAGATTCTGTTTGCTTTTATTTTTTTTCAGCCATTCTTTAGCGCTTTCTAAAGTATAGGAAACATTTTTAGGTTCTTTCCGAACGGGGACTTTTTTTCTAACGGCTGTTTTTTTATCAGCATTATTTTCATCTCCATTTTTACATGATACCAGCGTAAGCGCAATGATTCCGAACACTATAATCAATTTTTTCATAAATATTTCTTTTATGTGAAAATGATTAAAATTAGGAGATAAACTGTTATATAATTATTAGAAATTATTATGTTTTTTACACTCAGTTATCGCTTGTGAATCATTATAACAACAGGTTATTATTTTTTATAAATTGTAGTCGGTGCAGATTGAGATTTGGAATATATTGTTACATCAGCAATGGTGACTCTGTCGGGAGCGCTGACGGCATAAGAAATGAAATCTGCGATATCTTCCGCTAATAATGGGTCGTAGCCTTCATAGACTTTTTGAGCTTTTTCTTTATCTCCTTTAAATCTAACTTCTGAAAATTCGGTTGCAACGGCACCTGGTGCAATATTGGTTATTTTAATTCCGTGTTCGGTTAAGTCAAGCCGCATCCCTTCGCTTATTGCCTCTACTGCTTTTTTTGATGCACAATAAACGGCTCCATTTGCATAGGTTTGTTTTCCGGCAACCGAACTTAAATTGATGATATGCCCTTTTTTCCTCTCTACCATTTGCGGAATTATAGCTCTTGAAACATATAATAATCCTTTTACGTTTCCGTCAATCATTGCATCCCAATCGTCAATATCGCCATTTTGGATTGTAGAGAGTCCGTGGGCATTACCGGCACTATTTACCAAAATGTCAATGTTTTTCCATTCATTAGGTAAAGAATTCATCTGAAGTTCAACTTCTTTTCTATTGCGGACATCAAACACTAAACTGTGTGTTTTTACAGTTTTGGACAATGCATTTTTCAATTCTTCCAGTTTCTCTGCACGGCGTCCGCACAAAATTAAATTATACCCATTTTCAGCAAATTTAACTGCCGTAGCTTTTCCTATTCCTGAAGTTGCACCTGTTATTAAAGCAATTTTGGTCATCTTTTTTTATTTAATATTCTAAGAGAATTTGATTTTAAATATTTTGTTTTTGGGACTTTACGGTTTCTTTATTCTTGCAAAAATATGAAAAGTGTAACATTAACTATTGAAATGGCAGTTACTTGCTCTAATTTTTTATTAATTTTTGACTCGTAGAGTGTATTTTCAGTTAAATAATTCTCTGGTGCTTGTTGCAAAATAGTGTTGTATAATATTGATATTGAATTATTTATAGTGTATTAGAGATGGTTTTATCTCATGAAATTTAGATTGATAAACGTTGCAGATAATTTATAAAAGGGGATGCTTTTATACTATAAGCTTCTTTGTGAAAACAAAATGTTAGCTGACTATATCATTTAATGCCTGAAATATATTCAATGGATACTCTGCGATTCTATTGCATAAGTATAGATACCATTCTTTGCCATATACAAAGTATAATTTTGCTGGATGGCCTTGCTCTTTTAAAATCCTTAATTGTTCATTTTGAATCCCATATAAACTTTCAAACTCATATAAATCTTTGCTGGTTTTATAATTTTGAATTAGCGCAACAGCTTCTTTTTGTATTAGATCATGATGCGTAGCAATAGCGCAGCTGTGATTTCTTGATAATAATTGATCTACATAATATAAATATCTTTCGTTGAGGAGTGGGCTTCTTGGGATGGAAAGATGAGGAGGAGTTTCAAATGCGCCTTTTACTATTCTTATTCTTCCGTTTTCTTTAATTAATTCTTCAAAATCATCTTTAGATCTATGCAAGTAGGCTTGAAGCGTAATTGAAGTATTCTGATATTTCTTTGATGCCGTTTTGTATATGTCAAGAATGGCATCAGTTATTTCGACATTTTCCGCGCTAATGGTTACTTCTATGTTATCTTTTTCGGCTTCCTGACATATTGAATTTAAATTATTGAGGCATAAATCTTTTGATATTGACAATCCAATATGGGAGAGATCAAGAGAAAAAGTAGAATTCAGCTTTTGGGTTTTAATTTCTTGTGCTATTTTGATGAATTCATTCGTAGCTTCTAAAGCTTCTTTTTCAGTGAGGGTGTTTTCGCCCATGAACTCTATAGAACTTTTAAATCCTTCCTTGTTTTGCTCTTTGACTTTGCTAATTGTTTCTTCTAGTGTTTCACCGCCTATATATCGATCAGCAGCTTTTTTTATCGTTTTGAATAGAATTTCATTTGAAAGAATATACTCTTTCGCTTGCTCATTTATAGCTGCTTTTCTTAAAGCGCTGGCTCCTAATCTTAGTAAATCTTGTTCCATGGTTATTAAATAATTTTTTTTAGTGTTTTTAAATCAAGTTTAGCGACTGAAAATTATGTCTATTGAAAAGGATATCGAATATCAGGCTGCGATGTTTGGAGTGAAAAAATTAAAGCTCATTAGACAATGTCTGTATGTATTTTAAAATTTCATTTTCGTTTCTTCTATAATAAGTCCATTTCCCGTGTCTGGTGGCAATTAGTAAATTGGCTTTTTGCAGCATCGTTAAGTAATGTGATACGGTAGATTGTGATAGTCCTGTTTTATTCTGTATATGACAGACACAGACACCATCATCAAAATTTGGAACATTTACCTGTTTTGGAAAGTTCTCTTCCGGTTTTTTAAGCCAATTTAGCATATCAATCCGTACTTGGTTTGATAATACCTTATTTATTTCTATAATATCCATATTGCAAATATATGACTACATATCGAGATATAACGATATGTAGTTATATATTTTTGTAAATTCTTTCTGTTTTTTGTTTACCCTACTTACTTTTATAGACTAAATAAAGCGTTTGCAACGCGGCTCATATAATTGGCTACCATAAAGGCTCTACGTTTACATTGCAAAAAACAATATTATCTTTTTCGTAATTTCTATAACTGCTGTTTACAAAATCTCTTTCATGAAAAACAATTTCGGCTTCAATGGGGTTATAATGTATGTAGTTTACACGTTGTTCTATTTTTTCTAAAGTATCTAATATCACTGGATGAAAACCATCTTGCCATAATTTGTAATTTTTGGCTCTCCCTGATTTTTGAGCTTCAAAACTAAATTTCCGTAAAAGCCATTCTCTCCGGCTCTCTGGATGTTCTTTGATAGCTTCTATTAGCTTTTTTGATGTGAATTTTTTAAAATCCCGAATAACATTTTGCAGTTCGCCATCAAATGCAGTTACAATTAAATGAATATGACTTGTCATGTACACATAAGCATGCACGCTAAGTCCTTTTTCTTTTATGCAATAATTTAAGGATTCATCCAAGATGTTACAATAAACAGGACGTATCAATAAATCTACCCAATCTACAATTGTTATAGTGATAAAAGTAGGTACTGTACTATCGATAACTTTGTATTTCTCAGACATTTTTCTTTTAGGGGATAGATTTTAAGTTGTTTTCGTTTTAGTTAGCCTCGTTGCAAACGCTACGATTTGCATTCTAATTTAAGTAGGTACTCGTCGCAGACGAGCACCAGTGGGGGTATTATTTTAAATTATTCATTTTTCATCCATCTAAAGCTGTACATATTCCCTAAGTTAATTCTCATAATGTATTCGTCTTCACCTATGTAATCATTCAAAAAAGATTCAGAGAATCCACATCCTCCAGAATCTCTGGCTTTTATTAAAATACTAACAAGGGGATAAAATGTATGTTTATACTCACCAGCCTTAGAAAATTCTTTATCAAATTCGAGTTGTTCTTTAGTATCGCATATTATTATAGAACCTCTGCCTTTACTAATTTTTCTTGTACATTCTAATCGTCCGGTAAAACTTGCTATTTTACCCTTTTTACTGATTCTTTCGCACGCACGAAATAAAATCGGTCTTGTTGTTGGTAGGTAGTTTTTTAAAACAATATCCCATACATCAAAAAAAGCTTTAGTTTTTCCCTCTGCCCCAGTAGTAATCCAATCGTAAATAAATTTCCTAGTTTGTTCAGTTATATTCGCATCTTTTTGCAAAATATCGATTAGATTTTGAGCTATTTCACTCTTCTTATCTTTTGTCAATCTATATTGAAAACTGTCATTCATATATTTTATAAAAAAAATTACAAGTCAGTCTACATAATGATCAATTATGCTGCTTCCTTTTTACACTTGCCTATTAACTTGTATACACACGAAACTAATCTTTCGTATATGCATCTTTTTTTGGAATGATTGGCAAAGGATTGTTTCGCTTTATTATTTTTCAAATATAGTAAGTTAATCTTGCAAATTATTAAAAAGGCTTTCGATTTCGAAGAATGTCAAAATAGAAAAACTGAAGCTGATGGTTGTTCCCGCATTCTGCCAAGGATAGCAACGGAAAGCCCGCAAAGTCAGCGCCCTTAAAAAACAAAACTTAAAACAGCGACCAGCGGAAGCTCGTTCTGGGTTTATGTTTTTTTGGGCGATGACTGCGGACTTGCAGTGAATAGCCTGTTTTGGCAGCCTACTTTTAAACTTAATTATTTGGCTGTATTATTAATAAATTAGTATCTCCACTAAAAAATTAGTTAAAATATTAATTAATTAGTTTTGCTACTAATTAATTAGTAGTTATATTTGTTGAAATATTTCTGACTATGATAAAACTAGCTAAACGAGAAGAACAGATTATGCAGGTCTTTTGGGATTTGAACAAAGCCTTTATTAGGGATATAATTCCATTGCTGCCAGACCCAAAACCGCATTATAACAGTGTGGCGACAATTGTGAAGATACTTGAGGAAAAAGGGTTTCTGAATCATGAAACGACAGGGAATATGCATTGCTTTTTTCCGGTTATCAGCAGGGAAGAGTATCAGCAGTTTGCACTGAAGGATATCGTTAGCCAGTATTTTGATAATTCGTATCCTAGAATGCTTGCTTTTTTTGCAAAAGAGCAAAAGCTTACCGAAAATGAACTAGATGAAATTGTAAATATCATTAAAAAAGATAAAGTATGATACCTTATATTTTGTACACAGCGCTTATTCTTTCTGCTTGTCTTGCATTTTATAAACTGCTTTTGCAGAAAGAAACTTTCTTTCATTTAAACAGGTTTGTCTTGCTTGGCTGCATGATTTTGGCTTTTATTCTGCCATTGCTTCCAGTTCCTCAGCAATTGTCGTTAAGGAAAGTTGCTGTGGAAAATCACATTCCTTTGGCGAAAGCGGCTGTTGACAAAAGTCAGGCGATCGAACTAAAATCACCGCCAGTGCAGGAAGTCATTGTTGAACAGACAAAACAGACATTTGATGTAGAGATGTTGCTGCAATGGCTGGTTTATTTGTATTGGTTTGGCGTACTGATATTTGCGCTTAATTTTTTGGTGCAGGCTTGTGTGCTATTCTATAGGGCGTATTCGTTATCGGCGATTCAGGACGGGAAATTCCGAATTGTCGAAATAACCGGCGATAAAGCTCCTTGTTCATTTGCCAATAATATTTTCATTAACCCAGAGAAATACGAGTGGGAAACGTATACCCAGATTTTGCAGCATGAAAAAATTCATATTGAGCAAAAGCATACTATTGACCTTTTACTTTCGGAGGTTGTTCTTATTTTTCAGTGGTTTAATCCTTTTGCATGGCAATGGAGAAAAGCATTGGAGAGCAATCTTGAATTTTTGACTGATAATGAAATGCTGCAGCAGGACACTGTTGAAAAAGAGAGTTATCAGTTTAGCCTGCTCAAAGTAGCAGCGCCCCATTTTCCGTTGAGTCTTACAACTAATTATAATCAATCATTAATCAAAAAACGAATCATTATGATGAATTCAAAAAAATCAAGCGTTCACACAACTTGGAAATATTTTTTCCTGTTGCCTTTATTGATTTTGTTCGTCTGTCTTTTTAATCAGCCGGCAGCGCAAGGACAAACTTTAAATTTAAATGAAGAGCCTAAAGAGCAGTCAAACACTCAGAATGGAATGGAAACAGAAGGTAGCTGGTTTGCTGTTATCAAAGGGAATACTGTAAATATTCAATTTAGAAGCGGTGAGGAAAATAATTCGTCAACTACTTTTCAGTTGAGTGAATTAAAAGGACTTACAAAGGACGTGAAAGGTGAGTTTACATTGACGCGCGAAGCAGGAACCATGAATTTTGAAGGAAAATTTGAAGGGAACAACGGAATGGGAACTTATAAATTTACTGCTGACAAAAAATTCAGCGCAGCAATGGCTCAAGAAGGTGTTACCGTTGCAGATGAAACTGATATTATGGTTTTCTTTATGGTAAACGTGAAAGTTTCGTATGTAAAAATGCTGAAGAAAAACGGATACAAAAATATTGACAAAGATCAATTGATTCCGTTGGTTTCTTTGGATGCCAATGAGGAGTATATTAATTCGATCAAGCAGGCTGGTATTCCTAATTTTGATTTGGACGATTTGATTCCTTTTAAATCAATGGGCATTGATAAAGCTTTTATAGATGAAATACGCCAAGCGGGCTACAATAATATTACCGCGGATAATATTATTGCATTGAAATCTCAAGGTATTAATGGCAAATTTATTACTGATTTTCATAATTCGACTAATGGCAATCATGATGATGAAACAGGGGACAATATCATTGCATTTAAGTCTTTGAATATCGATGCGGCATTTATTGATTCGTTTAAAAAAATGGGATATAATGATCTTTCGAACGATGATCTTATGGCTTTTAAATCTTTAAATATTACTCCAGCATATATCAGTGAGTTTGAAAAGGTAGGTTATAACAATCTCAAACCTGATGATCTTATGGCTTTTAAATCTTTAAATATTACTCCAGCATATATCGATGAATTTGAAAAGGTAGGTTATACCAATCTCAAACCTGATGATCTTATGGCTTTGAAATCTTTAAATATTACTCCAAAATATATAGGTGAATTTGAAAAGATAGGTTATAAAAATATTAAGCCTGATGACTTGTTTGCCTTGAAATCACAGAATATAACTCCAGATTTAATAAATGAATACAAAGCTTTAGGTTTTAATGATTTGAATATAGATAATGTTATCGGCGCAAAATCAATGGGAGTTTCTCCTGCTTTTATTAAATCCATGAAAGATAAGGGACATAACTTTAAAACCCTTGAAAAGTATATGGAATTGAAAGCAGTTGTTGGTGTCAATTAAGAGAAAAAACAACAAATTCATTACAAAAAATCAATCGAGCTGTAAGACTAAAATTTAAGCAGAAGCCCAAACCGAAAGGAATGGGTTTTGTTTTTTAAAATTATCACTGATATAAAAATGGTAAGAGATTATAAGTTATTTTTGTGTCTATTCAAGAAATCTATGAAAAATTATATTTCGATTACAGCCGTTTTCATTTTATTAGCTTGTCAAAATAGTTCTGGGACGCTGACAAAACTTTATAGTTTGCCTAAAAAACTAAAAGAAATTTCAGGGATTGTTTATTCCGAAAAGGGTAATTTATTTTGGACTTTGGAAGACAGCGGTAATGCTAATAAAATCTATGGATTAAGAGTCTTAGATGGTGCTGTTGATAAAACGATAACTATAGAAAACACCTCAAATATAGATTGGGAAGACATCACAAAAGATAAAGCAGGAAATCTGTATATAGGTGATTTTGGCAACAATGACAATGTTCGAAAAGATTTATGCATCTATAAAATAGATAAAAATTCATTAGAGAAAGAAAATGCCATTCCAGCTTATAAAATTTCGTTCTCGTATCCAGAACAGACAGCATTCCCTCCAAAAAAAACTAAATTATTCTTTGATGTAGAAGGTTTTTTTGAATATAAAAACAACTTTTATCTCTTTACCAAAAACCGAAGCAAAGGTTTTGACGGCACAGTTTTAGTGTATAAAGTTCCAAATAAAGCGGGTTTTCACAAAGCGGTTTTAATAGGGAAATTAAAAACCTGCGATAATTATAACCATTGTGCCATTACTAGTGCTGCGATAAGTCCGGATGCTTCCAAAGTGGTTCTTTTAACCCATGATAAAATCGTTTTGTTAGAGAATTTTAAAGGTGATGATTTTCTAAAAGGAAACCAGTCACAATTGAAATTAAATCATTTTTCCCAAAAGGAAGCAGTTTGTTTTAAGAACAATGAAATCCTCATTATTGCTGATGAAAAGACCAATAAAATTGGAGGAAACGTTTATGAAGGGACTCTTTCAAAACTAAAATCCATACCCTAAACCAAAAGCAACTCTGGCTCGATCATCGGTACCTTTGAAATAGGTAATTCGCCCGGTAATTACATTGAGACCGTTTATCCATATTCCGCCACCAATGGACTGATGCCATTTGCGGGAGTCCTCGCCATCGAGCCAAACTCTTCCGTAATCATAACCTCCTAAAATTCCGTAGGACATTGGTATGACACTTTTTTTAATTTTTCCGATATTCCAGCGTAGATCAGTGCTTTGGTAGAAAGAAGATTTCCCTAAGAATCTTTCGTTTCTGAAACCTCTCAAATTATAATCACCACCCAAAGTCGCCCCTTGATAAAACTCGAAATTATTATTAAACAATACTTTTGATTTTAGAATTGTAGCCAAAACGAGCAGCCCATTTGCATCAATTTTATGATTGAAATTAATTTTTGCATCCAATGCCGGAAAATTAACTTTCGTTTCCTGAACATTCATTTTCCAGCTTCCCGCCACCGAAAATCCAAATCCCATAGTAGGAAGCGAGGGAAGATCATAATTTTCAAAACTGTATTTGGCCATAACTCCAGCATATTGTTGATTATCAAAAACACTTGGGTTTACTGTCCCTGGAATATTGATATAGCGGTCGGTAGTTTCTTCGACTCTTATTTTTTCGAAAGTTGCAGCAAAATTAACTTCACTTCCATAGCGCCCTATTTTTTTAATTGAGGGTGCTGCATTTAGCGTTCTCAGGCGGACTCTGTTGTAATCCATTCCATTAACCTTGTCATTGTTTACGGTTTCATTTCCGTAACCAAAATAATTGATGGTGAAGTTCGGGCTTGTGAATTTAGACTCTAAATCAAAATCCCATTTACCGATAGTTTTCGGAAAATAACCATTATACGTGAACTCATAACCACTCGTGGCAAACAAGTAATTCGCTTTCAGCACGTGCCTTTGGGTGTATGGATACTGATTGAATTTATTGACAGTGTAAGTGGCAACGAAACCTAGTTTTATGCCATCGTCCGGATTGTAGCCTCCAAATGGAAACCCTGAAAAAGCATTGTATTTTATTTTTTCATAATTGTAAAAATTAGGCTCGTAATCATCTGTCAAAAAGGTTTTGGTTTTAGGATCTAAAGTATAACCGTTCGGTTTGGATTTAAAATCATATATTTTTATTTTTTGGCCGTTTTCAACTGTATAGGAATCTTTATTTTGACCGCCTATTAATCGTATTATTATCGATGATTTATAATCTCCTTTTACTTCAAACACATCGTCGTCATCCAGACCATAAATCCAAATATTTTTGGTTTTATCGGCAGTAAAATTTTTAGTGTAAAGCAATTCATCACCACTGTTTTTAAGCCTGTAAACTGCTATTTCAGTATGATTTGGTGAAGTATGGGTAATGGTAAATTTGTCCTTTTTGTCTGTTCCGACAATCAAAACTGTTTTCTGCAGAACCCGGAAATATTCTTTGGCATAGTCCTGAAGTTTGGTTTTCCGAATTTTTAATTTACGTTTAATGTCTTCAATCGTTCCGTCCTGAACTTCTTTGGGTAAATTAACAAAAGCACCGTCAATATCGGCATCCGAAAGATGTTCCTGAATGTATTTTGCCTGTGCAATCCATTCTTTTTCATCAGCAGTTTTCAGGAAAGCAATGTCTTGTGGATATGGTTCACGGTTGAGCCATTTTACATTTTTGATGTCTTCTTTGAAACTTTGCTGATGGCGTAAAGCAGGCATATTCATTAAAAGGGAAAGCAATGCCCCGTCATATTTAGTAAAGGCTTGATCTCTATCTCTCGGAATGGGCTTGTACACTATTTTTCCGTTCTCTTTGTATTCGCCCCAGCGCCATTGATCGCTGTGTCTGTCCCAATCACCAATGAGCATATCAAACAATCGGGCTTTGATGTAAGCAGGTTCATCGATGGTGTATTTTTCATCTTTATGCATATTTTTCATGACATCATCTGTACTGATAATGTCTAATGGTTTTCCAAAACTTTTTACATCTTTTTGATTGCCGGTCAGCTGTTCTTCAACCAGATATAATTCATCGCCAAAATTATAATTGAAGCTTCCCAAAATAGGTTCTTTTGGGATATAATATAAAGCTGGATTGGTATGAGCTACCCCAATTTTGTCCGCTAGATTCCCAACAGCCAAGGGAGTGTAAGGGTGGGAGGTGGTATAAAAATCAAATAGAAAACCTTCGGCATACGTATCATCAAACTGATTTAAAACAAACTGATCTTTGAACACCACAGACTGAAGAAAACGCGAAGTGCTTTTTTTCAGGGCACGCATCACATATTCTTTTCCGTTGGCATCTGCCAGACGCAATGATTTTGATTGGTGTCCGCCACCCTCTCTTGTGGGTTTGACACCGCCAAAAAGCGTGTCCAATGTAGCTGTTTTTGCGTCAATGGGCAAGCTGTAATATTCTCGGTAATGCTGTCCAAAAAGGAATTTATGAAAGATGCTTTTTTGGGTCATTTCATTAGAATAAATGGAGGTTCGGGTCGTTTCGGTAAATTGTTTCGATAAATTTTTTGGAACAGTTGTATCCCGGACTTTGATAATGGTTTGTTCCAAAAGCAATTTTTCCTGATGGTTTTCATTGCCATAAAAGGCTACTTTGGTCTCGCCGTTTCTGTAGACTGTCAATGTTGCATAGCCATTGCCTCCGTATGAAAAATCGGTTGGATTTACAGCCTTTGCTGATTCTGATTTTGAACCTGCACCGCTAATGATTTGTCTGATATTATTTCTGTCCAGATACTGCAAATTATGATCATGACCCGAAACCACAATAACATTTCTCTGGTTTTGCAAAAGTGTTTTCACCCGTTTTGTAAAATTGAGATAGACCTTGTTTTGTATGTCCTGGGGATTAATGCCCGATGTTTTTCGAATCAGATTAACCGCAGAACCAATACCAGGCAATGGGATTTTTTGTTCCAATGGAAAAAGTTCTTTATCCAATGAATATTGCCCGCCGTGAGAACCATTGCTCATTAACGGATGGTGAAGGGCAATGATTACTGTTTTGTCCTGATTTTTATTCAGCAGACTTGCCAGTTCATCAAAAAAATCTTCACGGGTCTTGATTGTGCAATCGTCATTTATGGTCGGGTATTTGTCCCAATCTTCTAGAAACCACTGGCTGTCGATAGTGATCAAAGTACAGTTTTTGTCAATTTTTAAGTCTTCGATGCCACAGTTTTTTTGGGGTAAAAAAGCTTTTTTGTCATTTAGATAATTGGTTATAAATTTTGCCTGGCGTTCCAATCCGGCAATTCCGTTGTACCAGTCGTGATTTCCGGGAATGAAAATAGTTTTTCCTTTGAAGTTTTTGGATAATTGCAGCTGATTAGTGAGTTTATTTTCGGCAGATGCAGCTTCGTTTGGATTAACACTGCTTGGAAATCCTTTGGGATAAATATTGTCGCCAAGAAATAATAAGGTACTTTTTTTATTTGAATTTTCTAACCTTTTTTGGAGTAATGCCAATGTTTCCTGTGCTTTTTGTTCGTCAGCATTTCCGGTATCGCCAACCAAGAAAAAGGTATGGGCAATTTGTGAGGTATCCGATGTGTTTTGAGCGATATCATTTTCGGTATTTTTGCCATACTGAGCACGATGTGTGGCACAAGACTGCATCGTCAGTATTACAACAATGACGGCAAAATTGAAAGCATTCCTTTTTATGAAACAATTTTTTGAAAACAATCCCATAATTTTTTATGTTTTTAAATGAGTTAATTTGAAATAAATACAACTATCATTCTTTTGATTTAAAGTGTTTAATAGTAGTGAATTAACGATTTTGTTGCTTTGAAAATTTAGCAAAATTTCATTTTTTAATAATTTTCCAAAGGCATTAAATAAATATAACTAAAGCAAACAGATTATAAGTCTGTCTTAATTATTTAAATAAATATTTTGTAAAATAATTATGCTGGAAAGATACGGAGAGTTATTTATTCTATTGTTTTAGAATTACAGAAAACATTTTCATAATTTAGTCTCATAAAAATTAATGTATGGCTTTTGTAAATCAGGTTCAGGACTTTGTCGCAAATTTAATGGAAAGCAAACTTTCGGGTTTATATACGTACCATAATTTAAACCATACAGCGGGTGTTGTTAACTCCGTGAACAGCTTATGTGATGAGGAAAAAGTATCCCCTTCGGATAGAGAAGTTTTGTTGATAGCGGCATGGTTTCACGATACAGGTTATACAAAAGGCTGTGCAGACCACGAAGATTCCAGTGTTGAAATTGCATCTCAATTTTTACAAAAAAAAGAAAAATCCGAAGAGTATATTGCAAAAGTTTCGGGTTTAATCAAGGCAACAGCTAAGGATTTTGTGCCTAAAACGCTTTTGGAACAAATAATAAAGGATGCTGATTACTATCATATTCTAGATAATGATTATGTTTATAACTGTGAAGGTTTGAGAAAAGAGTGGGAGAATGTTGAAGGAAAATCATTCACAGAGATGGAATGGATGAAGGAGAATGAATTCTTTTTGTCAAAAATTCATCGGTTTTATACGCCGCATGCAATTGAACATTGGCAGCCTTTAAAGGAAAAAAACATAAAACGGCTTCAAAAAAAAATAAAAAAGATGAATCAGAACTTACCAAAAGGAGATAAAACAAAAGGGAAGGAAGAAAAACCAGAGCGGGGCATTGACACATTGTTTCGGGTTACTTTGGGCAACCATACCCGTTTGAGCGGTATTGCTGATAGTAAGGCCAATATTCTGCTTTCGGTAAATGCAATTATTATTTCGATAGCGCTTTCCACATTGATTCCAAAATTAGACAGCCCCAAAAACGTCCATCTGGTTGTCCCTACATTTATCATGCTGATGTCTAGTGTGATAACTATTGTTTTTGCCATTCTTTCGACACGGCCAAAAGTAACTAAAGGCGTTTTTACCAAAAAAGATATTGAAGACAAAAAAGTGAATCTTCTTTTCTTTGGAAATTTTTACAAAATGCCTTTGGAGGATTATAAATGGGCTATGAACGAAATGATGAAAGACAGGGAATACCTTTATAATTCTATGATTAAGGACTTGTATTACTTAGGAGTCGTTTTGGAGAAAAAATACCGATTATTGCGAATTGCCTATAATATCTTCATGATAGGAATCGTACTCTCTGTAATTGCTTTTGTAATCGCTTTCAAAACAATATAAGCATTTAATCAATAGAGTTTTGCAGTTATTGCCTTTGGCTTCAATTGAAATCAAAGGCTTTTTTTTATGTCTAAATCCAATATTACTGCTCTCTCTTTATTTTAATTCAGTTCGTTTACTAAATCATTATGGGTATTGTCCTGTGAGTAATTGCTGAGATTGGTATTGATTACTTTTACCCGGATTGCTCTTAATCCGGATACTCCTTGAAGTTCTTCGACTTCAAATTGTTCAATGGCTGGTTCTAATATTTTTTTGTGCTGCAGGTATTTGATGTATTTTAAGTATTCGTTTTGTTCGGAATTATGAGAATAGACAATCGTGATTTTTTCTTTTTGGGTGATTCGCTCTTTGCTTCCTTTTATATTGGCTTTATCGATGCGTTTTTTGACCACTTCGTAACGGGCATTGTAGGTGCCGTCTACATCAAATCGTTTTTCATCCATTCTGAAACGTATTGAAATAGGAGAACTGAAAACTAAAATCAGCGATGTTACGTCCAATTCATACGGCAAAGTAGCTTTGAGCTGATGGTGTTCTATTTCCATTTCGCACAAAGTCTGCAGCTGCCATAATCTTAAATTTTGCAGATAAAGGTTGTCAAAAGGTTTTGTCGGTGTAATTGATGCGCCAATGTACAGGTTGTGTTCGACTCCATCGGTTTTAAAACGTTCGTAATAATGAGGATAGATTTGTTGGGCTTCGATTTGTTTTTTATCCAAAATTACAGCCAGTTTTTTATTGATGATAGACATTGTGTTGTCAAATTTCTTGCGGTAATGATAGAACATTCCTGTTTTTTCGTCCAGGCTTTCAAAATAGTTTTGCCTTACCGTTTCGCTTTCAGCATCCATTTTGGTGTTTCTCAGAATTGGATGAATTTCAGTCTCAATATAATTCTGAATTTGTTGTTCCGTATCGGCTTTTAACGGTGCATCAAGTTCTTCATAAAAAGACTGCAATTCGAATATCCGTTGTTCCAATAAAACGAGGCTTTCATTGGTTTTTTGGTTTTCAAAAAGCTGTATAAGCGTGTACAATTGGTTTCTTAAATCCTCTTTTACCGTTTGATTCCGATGTTCGGATGAGCCTTTAATGTCAATTTGTCCATATAGCGGATAAACTTCCTTAAATATAATTTCTTTAAAAATATAATCTTTATTGGGACTGTTCGTTTGGTAATATTTGAGCGCTTCCCGTTTGAATTTCCAATACACGCTTGAATGAATGGCAGTATATTCTCTTTGTATAATGGCTTCAATCTGATGCTGCATATCGATTTTATAGCGTTCCATTGTATCAATCAGATAAGGTAGAACCAAATCTAAATTTGTTGCATTTACAGTATTGAGTTCCTTAGGTTTTGCAGAAACTAATTCTATAATTCCCAGTATGGTTTCGCCTTTTGTTACAGGCGCAAAAATACAGCTCCTTATATTTTGCTCCAGCAAATGCTGTCCAAGAATTTCATTTCCGGAAATTTTTGAAAATTGTTCAACATCAGAGATTATCATTGATTTTTTTTTCTCCAAAATAGTTTCCAGCGAACAGCCGTAAATGCTGTTATTACAATCTATTTCTTCGAATTCATTCAAGATAAAACTTTTAATTTCTTTCTCTTCTTTTGATGGGTTTGTGAATTTTTCCTGTTCTTCATTGTATATTATCAGTCCAATTCTTAAATCCGAAATTTTAAAAATAGACCTAAAAATAGATTCAAAACTCAATGTTGAGTTAGTTTGTGATGATTCTGTTTTTAAAAGGTTGCTTTTTAGGTTGGATATGGCATTTTCTCTTGTAACATCGATCAGAGTAATTATTCCGAAACCTTTTAGAATCCAGCTTTCCGCAGGGAATTTTTCTTTCCACAACGTAATGTTATCATAATTATCCATCAAAAGATCAATTTCACTTTGAGAAAGTGGTGATATATGTTGGTTTGGGATAACTTCTATAAAATCGGCATTGTACAAAATACGGTAATGGTTTATAATGCCAGACGCATTTGGAATATCATAGAATAAAGGCTTATTAAAATCAAAATGCTGATGATAATAAGCATTTAAAATCAAAATGCAGTTGAAAATGTAAAACTGATCCTCTTCAAAATCACGTATTTCCATATCAAATGTCACTCCTGCATCCTGAAGAATCTTTTTAAATCTTTCTGAATAATTGAAAGTGATATTCTGAAATGGAATACTAATTGCTTTAATTTCGTTATGTGTTAATGCAGTAGGGAAGAGATCGGCAAGTAAATTGTGTATTAAAGTTTCGTGTTTTTTTATAAAGTTTAAATCATCAATTCCATCTCTGAATTCTGGGTAAGGCGCTACTTCTTTCAGTAATGCTTTGGCATAATTCGACCGATAATCCACATCGGCAGAAGCAATGTCCTCTAAATTTTTAATCAGTTTATGAAATGAAATCAGAGTTTTGAATGGGCTTTTAGTAAATGTAGGAATGCTCATGGAAATATTGAAATTAGCTGCTGCTTTAAAAATGAAATAGTTGGTTAATCCTGTTGCCTAACATTATTTATATTCTGTCAGTAAACTTATTGATTGAATAATTGGAGTTTAAAATTAGTGAATTTATTTGGCAGATGCAGATTTTTTTTTGTCTTTCATTAACTGAAAATCTTGATACTTATTAAATTTATTCTGTAAATTATAATTTTCGGCTAAGTTGTATTTTTATAAAAAGTTAAAATCATTGCTATGAAAAAATACTTATCAATATTAAGTGTCGGATTTTGTATAATCGGATTGATTTTTTCCTGCGCCCAAAACCCGTTTACAGGACAAAAGAGCTTGAATTTTGTGTCTAACAGCCAATTGTTTCCGTCCTCATTTCAACAATATAATACTTTTCTAAAAGAGAACAAAGTCATTTCAGATACCGAAGAAGCACAACGAGTTGCAAACGTTGGGACAAAAATAAAGTCGGCTGCTGAGCGCTGGCTGAAAGCTAATGGATATTCGGAATATTTAAATGGCTATCAGTGGGAATATAAGCTGGTAGAAAATAAAGAAGTAAATGCCTGGTGTCTTCCTGGCGGTAAAATTGTAGTTTATTCAGGGATTTTGCCAGTGACTAGAGATGATGCGGGTCTGGCTACTGTATTGGGGCATGAAGTGTCTCACGCATTAGCCAATCACGGTGCTCAAAGAATGAGCGCTTCGCAGCTACAGGAACTTGGAGCGGTAGGTCTAGCTGTGGCAACAGGCAGCAAGAGCGCTGAACAGCAGCAAATGTGGCAACAGTATTATGGAATTGGATCTGAAGTTGGCGTAATGCTTCCTTTCAGCAGAAGTTTTGAGAATGAAGCTGACAAAATAGGACTGACACTTATGGCAATAGCGGGCTATAATCCTGAACTGGCTATAACGTTTTGGGAAAGAATGTCTGCAACAGGCAGCGGTAATAAACCGCCTGAATTTTTGAGTACGCATCCTGCCGATGGAACAAGAATTGCTAATTTAAAAAGATTAATTCCAGAGGCTAAAGCTGAGGCATTAAAGTTTGGCGTCATTTATAAATAGTTTTTAAAATTACAGTTATATATAAAGAAAATAATCTTAACAGCAAGATTATCTCTTTTTTAGCTCCAATATTTTAATCGTATATTATGCCGTAATTATGTTAATCACACTGTTTAATTCTGTAAAATAGTATAAATATATCTGCTTAGTTTTTAAATAGTTAATTATTAATTTGTTAGAAAAAATGAAAATGAAAAACAATAAAAATCGTAATTATGATCAGGATGATCGTGATTATAAAGATGCACCATTAACTGCCGATTTTGAAAAATCAAAATTGAACAATGATTTAAATCATGCTTATCAGGAAAATGCTGAACAGTTTGAAGAGTTTAATAATAATCAGTCAAACGGGGATACTAATAATGGCACAATTTCAAATTCGGATAATGATGGAGACCGTAAATCTGATCCAGATGATGAAAATGATCTAGATGATGAAAATTTAAACGAAGAAAGTGACTTCGAGGAGTCTGATATTGATGTTGATGAGGAAGATGACGATGTAACCAATATCGAAAATTCTGATTTAGATAATGATGATTGGGTAAGCTATAAAATTTAATTATGTCAGTGAAGAAAAAAAGCTGTTTTACAACCCAAACAGCTTTTTATATTTTTAATGGCACTTAGCGGACAGAAGCTGTAAAAAAAAAGTATTTTAAGATATTGATATAGAGTTATTTGAAAATGTATAGCTTTTTCTCCAATAACTAATAATATTTTCAATGACTTTTTTATATTCGACAAAGTTTTCTTCTTTTTTGAAATAACCATGTGCTAAAAGCTGGAAAGCTTTATTAATATTTTCGGGATTATGTGCTGTAGAAAGGAAAATATAAGGAACACACTTTTTATTAAAAACTTCATTTCTTAAAATCTTGGCTCTTAGTTCAAAACCGTTCAATTTGGGCATGCTAATATCAGATAAAATCAAAAAAGGGTTTACTTCTTTCTGCAGCAGATATTCAAGAACTCTTGTGCTGTCATCAAAAAAAACAACTTTATTGAATACCTGCAGACTTTCAAAAATATCTTCTAAGAATAACCTGTCATCCTCATCGTCATCTATTATGATGATTTCTCCGTTTAAATTCATAAGATTAGAGTTAAAAATTTTAGATAAAAGGTCTAAAATACTTTCAAATTTACTAAAAATCTTTCAAATTATGATGGAATACTTTTCTTTTTGCGCATTGCAGTTTTCTTTTTAACAGTTCAAGATTAAAATCCTGTAACATTTGGTAAAAGTTATGTAATGAGTTTAGTGATAGAATATTACAATTTTTCATATATTAGTTTTTTTAATAATAACTTATAATAATATAAAAGATGGATACAGAAAGAGATGAAAATCAGAATTTTAAAAATAATATTGATCCAAGTGAAAATTATTTAGCAAATGCTGATGATACACAAGAAAGCCTGAAGCAAAATTGGTACGATGATGAATTGGCTGAGGATGAAGCCCAAGAGAATACTGATTATACTGATGACCAAAACAATTCGAGCACAGGCTATACCGAAAAATTATTAGAAAAAGAATTAACGGTGGATCACCAAAATAAAGACAATGATGCCAAAAATGATTCTGATATAGAAGAAGATTTCATTGTTAAAAACGGAATCATTATTGACAGAGCCGATGAAAACAATAGTAATCAAGAAAATGATCAGTAAATAAGAGATATAATAGTTTCTAAAATCTTAAATAATTAGCAGTAACATTTAAAATTCATTTAGGCAACAACATAATTACCAATACAGTTTTTAAAAGCAAAGAGCAATGTATCAACTGTTTAAATATTGCTAATGGCTGCAAGTGCTGCTAAGCAGTTGAGCTCTTATTTTCAAAAAAATGTAAATGATGATATACTGAATCTAAAAGAATATTTAGAATCTGGTTATAACTAAATTAAATAAAAGTTTTTTCTAAAAACCTTCAGTCTTTATAAAAATTGAAGGTTTTTTTGAATTTAATAAATAATAAAAAGAGGGATGCTTTTTTTATATAGTGGTAGCTAAATTTCAAATGTGTTTTACTTCTTTTTTATTTATATCTTTTGAGAGTCTGTGCTGGACAGAGAAATTTAAATTTGCTGTTAAAAATACTGTCAGTAAAATGTAATAAACAGTTGCTGCATACAGAGCGAAAATAATACGGGAAATAAACATTTGAAAATAATAGCCTTTAAAATGTACAGAATAGGTGTATTTGGCGATTTTGAGCATAACAGCCCAGCAGAACACACCAATTAATCCGCTTGCAATACCAAGATAAAAAGCATTTACGGCTGATAAATCCAAAATATTGTAAAGCCATAGCAAATGATACACAAATACAAAAATGAATCCAACACTAAAATGAACCAGCCATCCTATGATTTTTTTTGAAATGACTGATAAATCAACCTTCATCTGTACAAGTAAATTGGACAGCAGCACAGGCTCTCTATAAATTTTTCTATACCTCGATGAAATTACGTAGCTGAACAATGTCATAGCTGATGTTGCTGCAATTGAAACGATTAGGATTTGTAAAAAAGTATAAAAATTCATGATTAGTTATTTTTTTATTTTTCACAAAAGAGTTTTATTGTTTTAATAGCGTTCATCCAAAGCGCGGATAATTATGCCATAATTCTTCAAATTATGTTTTTGAATAGGATAGAAGGGAGCTGGATACAGATAACTAATTTCATTTCTCTGTCAAAATTAGAAGCAATGGAATGGTTTTTCTTTATAGAATTATAAATTTTAGTTACATAATTATCAGTATGCTGTATAAACGCTTAATTATAGCGGAATAATCAGAAAATCAGTTTGTTATTTCTGATTTAAGCGTATTAATATTGCTTCATTAGTTACAGTATCCGCATCATTTGTTGTCTTTTTTGTTTAAATCTAAAATTACATTTGTAGTAATTATTAACCGCTAATAATGATGTATTATTAGTTTAAACTAGTAAAAACCAATAATTATGAAAAAAAATGAATTTTTAAAAGGAAAAAACGGGGTTCATTCTTTAGAGCTCATCAAAAAAGTATTTAGCCTTTCAGCTGTATTTATGCTATTGTTAGCAAGCTGTACCGAAGAAAGCTCGGACAGTAAAACCATTGATAAACAAAGTACAAATAGTAAATATTCAAGTGGTTTTGTTTCAGACAAAACTGCAAAAAATGGAACAGGCACTAGTAATGGTTTCTTTTGGTCTTTATATCAGGAAGGGGGAACAGCAGATTTAACCAACGGATCAGCTGGAAATTTCACGATTACTTACAGCAATGTCACCGATGTGGTTGGTGGTAAAGGCTGGAATCCAGGATCGGCTAGAACAATTGGCTACAATATTGGAGTTCTTAGTGGCAGCTATAATTTTGTAGGGATCTACGGCTGGACAACAAGTCCGCTTATTGAATATTATGTCTCTGAAAAAGGAAGTATATCGGGTTCAACATCTTTCGGTACAGTGAGCAGTGATGGCCATACTTATAACTGTACTAAATTTCAGCGGGTAAATAAACCTTCTATTCAAGGTACGGCAACGTTTTGGCAGTATATAGATAATTGGGGAGGAGCATCTACTGGAAAAAACAACACCGTCACTATGGCTAACCACATTGACAATTGGAAAAGCAAGGGTGGTCAAGGTTTTGGTACTTACAATTACCAGATATTGGCATTAGAGGCATTCAGCGGTAAAAGCGGATCTATAAACGCAACAGTGTGGTAGATCTTTAAATCTATTATTAGAGCCGGCTGGTTTTAGGACAGCCGGTTTTTTATATTTAACCCAGAATCTGCATTAGAAATCTATTGCATCTGAATTCTTCTTCAAAATCATGCACTTACTTCTATTTTTAAAATCAAAATGCAAAAGTATTCCTTATTTAAAAATAGTCCGTGAGCACTTGATTTTATTGGATAATTCAGCTTCGTTACGAAGTCTAATGCGGATTCTGGGTTTAAAAAAAGTTTAATTGTTGGCAGTCTGATCTGCAATTTTTTTACCATCAGCTTAACGAAGATATTTCAATGAAGAAACTATTAGTTTTAACGGCAATAATGATTACTGTCAGTGCTTGTTCAAAAAAAGAAGTTAAAAACTTTATATTAGTCGAAGGCGGGACATTTGTAAACACAAAATCAAACTATTATGGAAAAAGTGTTACAATACCGAGTTTTTATATTGGCATATATGAGGTAACTCAAAAAGAGTGGATTGAGGTAATGGGAAGTAATCCCTCAGAATTCAAAGGAGACAATTTGCCGGTAGAAATGGTAAGCTGGTACGATTGTGTTGAATACTGTAATAAAAGAAGCATAAAAGAAGGTTTGAGTCCTTGTTATACTATTGATAAGAAAAAAGAAGATCCAAATAATGATAATGAAAACGATGACGTCAAATGGACCGTAACTGTCAATATGGGAAAAAATGGCTATCGTTTACCAACAGAAGCAGAATGGGAATATACAGCAGGAGGCGGTCAGAAGAGTCAGAGCTATACTTACAGCGGGAGCAATGATATAGACAGGGTAGCGTGGTACTGGGTAAATTCGGGAGATAAAAACCTGACAGGAATCTGGTTTTGGTCAACGATAGAAAAAAATCATTGTAAAACCAAACCTTTCGGCAGAAAGGGTTCTAATGAGTTAGGGCTTTATGATATGTCTGGAAATGTAAGGGAATGGTGTTGGGATTGGCTGAGTAATGAAACTGATCCTAAAGGACGGATTTGGAAAGGCGGCGGTTGGATTGGAGGTGATTTCTGCTGTGAATCGTCTTTTCGAGGCAATCATCAAGCTAATGGAAAAGGAGCTGATCAGGGTTTTCGTGTGTGTCGCAGTAAGTAATTTTAAATTGAAGTATTGGGGTAAGGTTTAAATTTACGAATTTAAAATTATTCATTTTAGGAATACAATAAGGTCATCAGGTCAAACACATGAGCTGTTTTATATTCATGTGTTTGACCTGATGCGCCTTTAAAAACAAATGTCAGATTTAAACAAATAAAAATTAAAATTTTATTCTGTAAACCTTCAGTATAACTTAAATAAACTTTTAATGTGACTGTATTTTATTAATCAGATGCAACAGAACACGCTTTGGCATTTATTAAAGCGTACCTTTGAAGTAAATGATAACTGATAAATGGGCTAATAAAATGGATATAAGTATTGTAGCTGTTGATAATAATGCAGCTAAAATCGGATCTCCAGCTTAAATGTCAGATTGATTTCCGTTACAAATATTTAAGACTTAATATGCTCGTATGTCTTAAAAGCTTAAAACAAATTCATAAGGATATTAAATGAAGCAATTAGAAACAGCATTTTTCTTCATTACGGTTTAGGTTTGAACAACTATAAAGACTCCTACTTCGCATTGATTTATATTACAGCTCATCTTAGAAATTAATAATTAAAATCATGCACACCTACACAAAAAGTTTACCAAAGGCAACACGCCAAGACTTTCCTATTGTTGGCATTGGAGCTTCAGCAGGGGGATTAGAAGCATTTAGTGACTTTATTGATACAATTCCTGATAATTCTGAGATGGCTTATGTTGTAGTGCAGCACCTGCACCCGCAACATGACAGCATACTTACAGAGCTTCTTTCGAAAGTTGCCAAAATTCCGATTAATGTAATTACAGATGATATTCATTTAGCACCCAATAATATTTATGTTATTCCTGAAAATAAAATGCTCACCTCTTTTGACGGAGTCTTAAAATTAAGCCCTCGCATAAAAGACACAAAAAATCAGGCCATAGATATTTTTTTTACTTCATTGGCAGAAGTCCATCTTGATTTAGCCTATGGCGTACTGCTTTCTGGAAATGGTTCAGACGGAACAATCGGACTGCGGGCAATTAAAAAATATGGTGGTATTACTTTGGCACAGGATCTTGATGCTTCTTACAATGAAATGCCACAAAATGCCATTAAAGCAGGAGTGGTGGATTATGTTATGCCGCCAGCTAAAATGGTAGAAAAACTTATGGGGCTTTTCAAGTCAAAGAATATGGCTGACGAAGAGAATTATCTGGATGATGAAGCTGTATTTCAAGGAATTATTAAAATGCTGCGCCGTCACAGAGGTGTTGATTTTGCTTATTACAAACAAACTACCATTCGCCGCCGTATTGCCAGAAGAATGGCATTTAGCAAGATTGACAATCTTAAGAATTATCTTGAATTTCTGCGGGGAGATAAATTAGCATTAGAAGATTTATTTAACGACCTGCTGATACCTGTTACTGAGTTTTTTAGAGATACTAAAATTTTTCAGATGATGAGAGAGAAAATATTTCCATTACTAACAGACAGGTTAAAAGAAGGAAATGCAATACGTGTTTGGATTGCAGGCTGTTCTACAGGGGAAGAAGCTTATACAATAGCCATTGCTCTTCATGAATTTTTAGGAGATAATCTCCAAGGAAAGGAAATTCAGATTTTTGCCTCAGACATTTCAGAAGTGGCTATTACAAAAGCCCGGGCTGGATTTTATAGGAAATCTCAATTGCGTAATGTTTCTGAAAATATTCTAACTAAGTATTTTACAGCAAAATCGAACGGTTATACTATTAAACCGCAAATTAGAAATTTATGTGTTTTCGCAGTTCATAATTTTTTGAGTGATCCGCCTTTTGCAAAAATGGATTTAATTACCTGCAGAAATGTATTTATTTATATGGATCCATTTTTGCAGAAAAAGGCGCTTGGCACCTTTCATTATGCCTTAAAAGAAAATGGCTTTTTACTTTTAGGAAAATCAGAAACAACAGCACCTGCAGCTGAATTTTTTCAGCCATTTGATAAGACGGATAAAATCTATATCCGCAAGCAGGTTTCAGGAAGATTTGTGCACTCGGGGTTAGACGGTAATGAGAAATTAAAAAGTTTAAAATCTGGTATTCAAAGAAAAGAAACTCACAAAGAAGATTTCAGAAAGAGTGCTGAATCACTTTTGCTTGCTAAATATACTCCGGCAAGCGTCATTGTGAATGAACAAATGGATATTGTTCATATTAACGGAACCATTGCAGAATTTATAGAGCTTTCGACAGGAAAACCAACCTTCAATCTGCTAAAAATGGCTAAGGAGGGACTTGCTTTTGATCTTCGTAATGTCTGGCATAAAGTCAAAGAAGCTGGATCGCCTATAAAAAAAGAAGGCATACTGATTAAAAACAAAGGAACTGTTGGTGAAATCACCATTGAAATGATACCACTGGAGAATACTTCGGAGCTGCATTATTTAGTTTTGTTTTACAAAAGTACTATCAGCAGACAAGATGTTGTTTCAGATAAATTTAGTAGTGATGAAATACTTGAAAATGTTAATTTAAGAAGAATTGCAAAGCTTGAAAAAGAGCTGGCCAAAATACATGAGGATGTTAATGCAATCAGTGAGGAGCAGGAGGCAACCAATGAAGAACTGCAGAGTGCCAATGAAGAATTATTGAGCGGCAGCGAAGAACTTCAAAGCCTGAATGAGGAACTGGAAACATCCAAAGAAGAACTGCAGTCGAGTAACGAAGAGCTTTTGCAGATTAATCAGGAACTTATAAACAAACAGCTGGAAATTAATATTTCTAAGAATTATACCGAAGCTATTGTAGCCACTCTTCGGGAACCTATAGTGGTGCTGGATATCAATTTAAGAATTAAAAACATTAACCGCGCATTCTCCAAAAAATATAATATTGTAAAAGAAGAAGCAACAGATAAACTTATTTACGAAATTCAAGATCATCTTTTTGACAACATTCCTATGCGTGAGATGCTTGAAAAGGTACTCAAGGAAAATACACAGCTCGATGATTACGAAATAACTGTAAACCTTCTGCCTTACAGCGAAAGCATTCTATTGCTAAATGCGAGACAAGTGACCAATGAAGCCAGTAAAAAACAACTGATTCTGCTGGCCATTGAAGATATCACTGAACGAAGGATTGCTGAAAAAAAACTTCAGGTACTCTCAGATGGATTTGAAGCCAAAGTTCTCGAACGCACCTCTGATTTACTGACCTCTAATATGAATTTGGAAAGTTCTATTAAAAATTTGCATGTGGCAAATGTCCAATTACAAGAGTATGCTTATGTAGCAAGCCACGATTTGCAGGAACCTTTGCGAAAGATATTAATGTTTATCAGCAGGCTCATGGGAATGGAAGAAAATATTTCTGATGAGGCACATATTTTAATTGAAAAAATCAGTAAATCCTCCTTAAGGATGAATACACTTATTAAGGATTTACTTTCTTATTCCTATCTTAAAAATCCTGACAGGCAATTTATAAGCACTGACCTAAATATAATTATAGCAAACATTCTCATTGACTTTGAATTGTTAATCGAAGAACGGAATTTTAAAATAAAAACTGGAAAACTACCAGTCATCAATGCTATTCCGCTACAGATGAGCCAGCTCTTTTATAATTTGATAAGTAATGCACTTAAGTTTTATAAAAGTGACGGTTCTGTGCCTAAAGTGCAGATAAGTTCAAAAAAACTTTCTTTAATGCAGATTAAGAAATACCCGTCTTTGGATGTAAGTCTGGATTATTGTGAGATAATTGTAAAAGACAATGGTATAGGTTTTGACAAACAATATGAAAACAAGATTTTTACTATTTTTCAAAGGCTTCATAGCAAAGAAGTATATACTGGTACAGGTATTGGACTGTCTATTGGTAAAAGAATTGTAGAAAATCATAACGGGATTGTTTTTTCAAAAGCCAAAGAAAATGTTGGTGCAGAATTTCATATTATACTGCCTATATAAAAGAGATACTTTACTGGATAACTACCTTTATCTTCAATCTTTTTATCCTATGCAAAACTTGTAGTAATTACAAAACAGCTAAAAATCAGAAAAAAACATAAGACCTTAGGATATTTCATATTTGGTATCAATATGATATGCAATTGAAACAATCCACCTTGCAAGACAAAATTGTGCAAGGCGGAATGCTATTATTTATAAACTTCTTTTGATTCCCATTTCTAATCCGCGTAATTCGGCTAAACCTCTTAAACGACCAATTCCGGAATAGCCAGGATTTGTTTTTTTCTTCAAATCATCCAGCATTTGGTGTCCGTGATCTGGGCGCATCGGAATGATTCTGTTAGTTTTATTTTCCATCTTTACGATAGATTTTACCACTTCGTACATGTCCACGTTTCCTTCTAAATGATTGGCTTCGTAGAAATTACCTTCCTCATCGCGTTGTGTGCTTCTCAAATGGATAAAATTCATTTTCTCTCCATTACGATCAATCATTCCTGATAAATCATTTTGGGCAATTACTCCATACGAACCGGTACACATGCAGAATCCATTTGAAGGAGAATCAATTGCATTTAACAATTGCACTAAATCAGCTTCGGTACTCACAACTCTTGGCAATCCTAAAATTGGATAAGGAGGATCGTCAGGGTGAATTGCCATTTTCACGCCAACACTTTCAGCTACAGGTACAATCTCACGCAAGAAATAATATAGATTTTCTTTTAGTTTATTGGCATCGATACCATCATAGCCTTGAAGCACTTTTAGGAAATCTTCAACAGTATAAGATTCTTCTGCACCTGGTAAACCGGCAATGATGTTTTGCTGTAATTTTACTTTGTCAGCATCAGTCAATTTTTCAAAAGTGGTTTTAGCTTTCGCTTTTTGTGCTTCTGTATAGGTGTTTTCAGCTCCCGGACGTTTTAGAATGAATAATTCAAAAGCGGCGAATTCATTGATGTCAAAACGCAAAGCTTTAGAACCATCCGGCATTTCATAGGATAAATCTGTTCTTGACCAATCTAAAACAGGCATGAAATTATAGCAGACAATATGAACGCCACAAGCCGCTAAATTTTTGATGCTTTGCTTGTAGTTTTCTATGTATTTCAAATAATCACCCGATTGTTTTTTGATGTCCTCATGTACCGGAATACTTTCTACAACTGAAAAAGTTAACCCTGCAGCCTCAACTTCATTTTTACGTTTCATGATTTCATCCACTTCCCACACCTGTCCATTTTTAATGTGGTGTAAGGCAGTCACAATTCCGGTTGCACCGGCTTGTCTTGCATCAGATAATTGTACTGGGTCATTTGGTCCGTACCATCTCCATGTTTGTTCCATAATTTCTATATTTTTAATTATAATTAAATACTTGTAGCTCCAAAACCTCCATCTACTTTGATAATTGTTCCCGTAACAAATTTGGACATATCACTGCATAAGAAAAGCAATACGCCGTCCAAATCCTCAGGAACACCAAAACGTCCCATTGGAGTATGATCAATAATTTTGATTCCTCTTGGAGTCAGTTCCCCCTCTGGAGTAAGCAATAAAGCTCTATTTTGTTCACCGATAAAAAATCCTGGAGCAATAGCATTCACACGGATTCCTTCTCCATATTTAGATGCTAATTCGACGGACATCCATTTAGTAAAGTTATCTATAGCCGCTTTTGAAGCAGAATATCCAACAACTCTTGTCAAAGGACGCTCTGCAGATGCTGATGAAATATTGATAATTACACCGCTTTTTTGTTTTGCAAAAAGCTCCGAAAATACCTGCGTAGGCAAAATAGTCCCGATGATGTTAAGGTCAAGCACTTTCTGTAAATGATCTTTCTTTAAATCATAAATAGCCTGATCAGGCCCAATAGTTGCACCTGGCATGTTACCGCCCGCCGCATTAATCAGGATATCCAAACGCCCATATTTCTCAATAATGATATCGCGGATGGCTTCCATTTTTTCTTGGTTTAAAACATTTCCTTTTACGGCAAATGCTTTTCCTCCTTTGCTTTCTATTCTGTCTACAGCAGCTTGCGCTTCCTCAATTGTAAGACCGACAATTCCTGTAGTAACGCCTTGCTTGGCTAATACTTCGGCCATATTGCTGCCTAAAACTCCTGCGCCTCCTGTAATAAGGGCGATTTTTCCTTCTAAATTAAATATTGAATTCATTTTTATTATATTAATTAGTTAATTATTTTATGCTTTGTACAATTGTGCTGATAACATTTTCGATCTTATTCACCATTTTTAATTTTCTTATTTGTTTTAAATTATCGAATGACTTTTTCATCAAAAGACAAAGGAGTGTTTCTCTAAATATGATAATCTCTTTTTTAGCTTATGTTTTCGTGTGCGTACACGGGTTTTTTGCAAAATTTTAGATTTGAATATTCTTAACCTATTAAGAGAATTTATGCGAAGAAATATTTCTCCAAATTCAATGCTTTCTTTAGACATGTGTTATGATTAACGTGTGCGTACACGTATATTGCAAATATATATAAAATCATAAATAAAAAAAGCAGTTTTTGAAATAAAAAAAAATTAATTTTACCGTTTTCAATATATTATTAACTTAAAGCTGAAGAATATTATAACAATAAAAAAAATAGCAGAATTAGCAAATGTTTCTCCAGGAACTGTGGATAGAATTATTCATAACAGGGGACAGGTATCGCAAGAAAATATCGATAAGGTAAATGCCATTATTGAAAAGTATGGTTTTAAACGAAATATTTTTGCAAGTAATCTGGCCTCCAATAAAAAATCTAGAATAGCTGTTTTTTTACCAAAGTTTGAGAAGCTGGAATACTGGGAAAGCCAGCTAAACGGAGTTAAGAAAGCAGGTGAAGAATTTGGAAAATTTGGTATTGAACTGCATTACTTTCTTTATGATTTTGACAGTATTTCATTTCAGGAAATGTTTGCTGAGGTGCTTGATTTTGAATGTGACGGATTGCTTTTCTCTCCTATTTTTCATGAAGAGTCTCTTGTATTCTTGGAAGATTATAAAAAGAAAAATACACCAGTAGTGATGATTGACTCGGATATTAAAAATGAAATTCCTCATTTTTATATTGGTCAGGATGCTTTTAAAAGCGGTTATTTGGCAGGACGGCTAATTAGTTTTGCAGTAAAAAATGAACGCAATGTTCTTATTATTAAAATAGCAAGAGAAATAGACAGTACATCGGCTTATTTACAGCGCATTAAAGGATTTTATACTTTTTTTGAAGACCATCCAGAACTGACTAATTTTAGTTTTTCAGAAATTACTATTAACCCGGATGCAGGCCAGCTCACTTTGGATATGTTTAAAAACAGCAGCAGTATATTCGTTCCCAATTCCAGAGCATATATTGTAGCACAATTTTTAGAAGAACATAACATCAAAGGAATAAGAATAATCGGTTACGATCTCTTAAAAGAAAATATAGCGTATTTAAATTCGGGAATAATTGATTTTTTAATTAATCAAAAACCAGAAGAACAAGGCTATATGGGGATAAATTATCTGTATAAAAAAATTATTTTGCATGAAAATTTAAAAACAGCTCATTTTATGCCACTTGATATAATTGTAAAAGAAAATTACAGTATGAGCTTAAATAAATAAACACAACTTGGAAACTGAAAACCAAGTTGTGTTATCAATTCTAAAATTGTAGTCAGCTTTAGACATGTTTCAGATAAATTATTTTCTTAATCAGAATTCCATGTTTATCTGATAATTAATTTTTTTTGTAGTAATTGCTGATGTGCTAAACCTATTCAGATAATGGTTTAGGACTATTTCTTCACTCATAAATATTAGTTTTTAAGGTAATTCTATATATTTTATTCCTGTCCAGTCGTAATACGTTGGTTTTACTACTAATCTCAAATTTTCGGTCAAAACATCCGAAAATGTAAATAATAATGTGGCGCCATTATATGCATACAGAACTCCTCCTTGATATTTTAGTTTTAATTCTAATGTCTCCAACCCCGCAATTCCACTCACACTTACACTCACATTCGCAGAACTTACAATTTTCACATGATTTGGTGTTGTTACAATAAATGAACCATTACTTTGAGCTGCATTCATATATAATTGACCATAGGCAAAACTTGTATTAGCGGTAACTTTTTTTAAATAAAAAGGAGAAGAGCCGTAATCATTTCCTCCCACATAAGTACCTAATGGAGATCGTTTCAATCTTATCCTGAATTCCCAGTTTTTTGTGTAATCAAAAATTCGAGTCCATTCAGCATTACTGCTGTATGAGCCATAATTTATCAGGTTAACCTCGTCATTATCTGTAGTTACTAAGGCTTTATTTACCCATTCTGAATTTATTGGCTTATAAATAGTACCACCAATAATTAACAAAGCATTTGTTTTTGTAGTACTCAAGCCGTTATTACAAGTAATAGAGAAATATCCTTCTGATGCTCCAGTTGTAACATTTATGAGTATTTTTTGACTATTTATAAACGAGGCATAGTTAATTGTTTGCCCAGTTATCTGAATACCATTTCCGTTATTCAAATTAGGAGATAAGCACATGGCAGGAACGAAGAAATCACCTATAAGTTCGATATTACCCGTTGTATTGGGTAAATGTGAATCAGGTATTAATTCGAAAATGAAAGGAGCTTGAGCCGTTGCGATAGTATATAGTTTTATATTACCATTTGCATCAGTTGACAACACTTTATTACTAGACAATTGACCATCATTACGAGTACTTGGATAATTACTCAAGGTAATATCCTTATTTAAAAATTCGGTAACTTCAATAACATCTGCAGCGACAATTGCAGGTTGTCCAACTCCAAAGCTTCGGCCACGCAAAAGCAGTTCAAAAACACGGCCTGAGTTGGTTATTTTATATGTTACGGTCTCATTTGTGTTAATCACTAATACTGGTGTCAAGGCATTAATGTAAGTAACAAGCCCTGCTACATTTTGTGTTGCTAAAACCGTTGATGAAATTGGTTTGACAGTTGTTGTTAAATTTCCTAGTCCTGCAAGCTTCGTAATTTCAGCAGTATTAATCAGACGCTCACCAACGATTTTATCAACTTTATTTATCGAAAGACTGTCGTATAGCGCTTTCAATGTTTTCCCCATCTCAGCCGTAAGCGCCTTAACAGTTCCACCAGTGATCAAGTCATTCACTAAGATAGTATTCAGCGAAATCTGCACCGTTTCGATAGCATCAACAAGCTCCTGCACCGTGTCTAAATTCACGTTATAAGATGCGAGTAATGCATTGATATTATCTATTAAATCCTTTAAAATTTTGCCCTGCCTAGCATCCAATGCCTTTCCTGCAATACTGTAATCAAGTGCATTATAACAGTCAGTTTTGATATTGTTAATGTCACTAAACTCCAATTCCCCAAAGGTATTGGTGGTTAAAATTCTGTTTGGCTGATTTATTTCTAAATCAGCAACTTTTATTCTGTTGTGATTTGTACTCATTTTTTTAAATTGTATTATTTGAAATTTTCATCTTTCAGTTTTGGCTTAGTTTTTAATTTGGGATTTAAAATTTTGAATTTGAATAAATTAAAAAGTAAAAACTAATTGAATTCAATTAAAAAATTACTTTTTAACGATTTTGTTTTAATAAATATCTAAGGGGAGCATTAGAAAATAATAGATCAAAAAGATTAGTCTTTATGGTTTTTGACGAGTTTTTTTCTAATCTGGAATTTTGGTTGAATTTTTTTAAGAAAAAACTTGCTTTTTATATAAAAGGATATGTATTACCCAATCCACCATTATATAATTCTGAAATTTCTCTGGGTGTTAAACATCTGTTTTTCCAAATCCCTACTTCATCAATATTACCTTGATGTCTTATTGAAGGAGTAATGAGATTCCAAGCATTAAGACCTATTCTCATAAGTGCAGAACTATTTGGCATACCGGTATAAGTACCAACCTCTATAGGTGTTGTTGAAATTAAAGCACTATTAATATACATTCGAAGTCCAGCAACTGTTTTAGTACCATTATCAGTGACAACAATATGATACCATGTATTTAAAGTAAATGGATTAGCTACGATTATATATTGATAATTATTTTTAGTTACTCTATCAAATTTTGAAAAATATAAATTACCTTCATATAAAGCTAGTTGCCATTCATCAGTTCCAGGCGTATCCGCTCTCTTATTTATTAACCAATTACCATTAAACGTAGGGTTACCACTATTAAAAACTGTGAAATAAACCCACATCGATATTGAAAATGGGACATCATTTCCGTTACCCGTTGTAAATGAAAAATTGTCGTGATCAGAAAAATCAACTCTAGCCGTGTTGTTATTAAAATTGATAGCATTACCCATTTTTCCTGTCACAAAAGTAGCATTAGTAACAGTCCCATTTGGTGATAATCCTGTACTGTCAATTGCGTTAGAATTGAATTTATAATATGCAACTAATTGTTCTATTAAAGGCTTTTGCATTTTACCAAAAACATATTTTTTTAAGCTTCCCATAAATTATACGTCTAAAAATATTGTATTAGTGCTACCTCGTCTCATAAAATGTCCCACCCTTTTTTCGGGCGTAGAAATAGGCGCAGTTTCCCACGTAAATGGACTTGTGATTGACCAAGTAACCGTGACTCCGGGTAATGTTCTAAAAGGAAACATTAATGAACTATTCAAAGTTGATGGAACTGTTATTATGCAATTTGCAGTAAATAGAATTGTTTGGCCATTCCAAGCATTAAGCACATTACTGTTTGTTGAAACTTCAATCTGTTCATCTTTTTGCTGGAAAAAACCATCCAAATAAGTTTTTAAAGTAGCCTTTAATTGTGAAAATGTTCTTGTTTTAGTCTTAAAACTATCTTCGCAATCTCCCAGCATAATTAAATCAGCATCAACTAAAGTGGTTACTTTTGCAGGAAGCAATGATATAAATCCAAATTTCAAATAAGTAATCCAGGCTTTAATTGAACCATAAAAAGAATCACTAGTTTCGTTTCCAACTATTAACGTTTTTTTGTTAGACAAATCTTCTTTTCCATTAACAATAATGACCAAAGCATCATACAGTACTTTCAAAACTTTCCCTTGTTCTGCTGTCAAAGCTTTGGTAATACCTCCAGCATTCAAGTCATTCACCAAGATAGTATTCAGCGAAGTCTGCACTGTTTCAATAGCATCAACAAGTTCCTGAACTGTGTCTAAATTCACATTATCCGAAGCAAGCAATGCATTGATATTATCTATTAAATCCTTTAAAATTTTGCCCTGCCTCGCATCCAATGCCTTTCCTGAAATACTGTAATCTAGTGCATTATAACTGTCAGTTTTGATATTGTTAATGTCACTAAACTCCAATTCACCATCGGTATTGGTGGTCAAGATTTTGTCTGGGTGATTTTTTTCTAAATCAGCGACTTTTATTCTGTTGTGATCTGTATTCATTTTATGTTTTTTAAGGGTTCTATATTTTAATTTTTATCCTTCCTCTTTCCTTTAGGTTTCATTTATTGATTCAAAATTTTGAATTTGAATAAACCACTATGAACTTTAAGTCCATAGTGGTTTATTTTAATATTTAGGGAGTTGCTTTGCAAATATTCCAATCTATTACGAGATGTTTATTTCTTTCTTTTTTTGTAATTTCTATAAGGTGAATCTCTGACATTATTAAATCCTTATTTATCATCATGATCTCTATAAAAGGCAAGAAATCTTATCTGGATTATGATTATAATTTTTAATAAACTTCCATTTTCACTCCAGTATTAGTCCTATATTCCATTCCAGCGGTCAAGCCTCCTGCTATTGCAGCAGTATTATCAGCATAAACTGGTGTTCCAATTCTTTTATAATTACCGTCTTCATAATACTCTGCCCGAACAGTTTCAATTTGCATGTCAGTTCCAGAAACAGCAGATTTTTGACCAGTAATAATTTGAATACGAGATTTACCTAAATTCTTTCCTGTCCCTGCTTTTAGTTTAAGAGTCCCACCATCTAAATCAGGAGTACCCAATGATTGTATATTTAAATAGTAGACATCACCAGCACCAGTACCGGTTAATCCAACAAATACATTACCATTAGTCTGATTTACAGCAATACCTCCCCAAGCTCTACTTATTTGACCAGTAGGATTAAAAGATCCAACACCAGCAGTTTGTTTGTAAATATCACCATTCAATACAGATGCCCATATATCACCGTTTGGTGAAACATCTATACCTTGCCATCCTCTAGTCGCTTGACCCAATGGCATGAAATTTCCAACACCACCAGTTTGTTTATAAATATCACCACCATTTACAACTGCGTAAACATCATTATTGGATCTGTTCACACACATTCCCGTCCAAGTTCTTGGAGATTGACCCAATGGCATAAAATTACCCATACCCGCAGTTTGCATGTAAATATCACCATTCATTGTAGCAGCATATATATTACCATTAGATGTACTCGCCATACCCTGCCATATTCTTGTGGTTTGGCTCAATGCAACAAAAAAGCTGGTGCCACCAGTTTGTTTATAAATATCACCACCGTCATGACAAGCGTAAACATCACCATTAAATGCAACAGTTAAACCCACCCAGTTACTTTTAGCTGGTGAACCAGTTGATAAAAAAGCACCAGTTGGTGTACCATCGCTTTTATAAATTGAACTAGCACCAATCGCCAAATAAATTGAACCATTTGGATGTGATGCACATAATTTTGATAACCAATTTAATTGGAACTGCCCCATAGAGCTGAACAAGGTGGTCTCGGAATAATTTATGGTTTTACCCGCTTCAATTATAAGTGTTCTACCATTGTTCAATGAATCGGATTGTTCTATACCAATAACTCTATCAGCTTGTCTTCCAAGAGTTATATCTTTTATTGGCATATTCACCGTTCCTATACCAAAGCAAGTACCGGTATCTTGTGTCCTTGAATTTCCAACTACTGTTGAGCCTACATATTTAGGCATATAGTTGGTTGTGCCGGCGTTAATAACATTTGTAATATCAGAAGTCATTGCAACTGTACCAGACTTATCTGGCCATGTCCAAGTCCTTGAAGCTGTAACAGCTGATGCAAAAAAAGATGTAAATGTGTTTGCAGTATTTCTCAAACCAAACATCCCTGCTAAAAATGTTTTTATGCCTGATACATTTTGCGCTGTGGTCGTATCCATATCAGGAGTAATCAAATTCCCTGATCCAAAAATCGAATTCCCGTTAATTGTTTTAAAGAGCGTTTTAAAATTCGCCCAACTCATCATTTTAGCAACAGCACCAATCAATAGTGATATTTTATCTGTATCCGCAATAGCTGTTACAGTTGGTAAGGCACTCTCAAATGCACCGAAATTCACATCGGTTAAGCTGTTTTGTTTGCCTCCAACCGTAGTAGTCAAAGCATCAATCTGGTCTTTCAAATTTTTTCCCATTTCAGCCGTTAATGCCTTGGTAACACCTCCAGTGGTAACGTCATTTACCAAGATAGTATTCAGTGATGTCTGCACTGTTTCAATAGCATCAACAAGTTCCTGAACTGTGTCTAAATTCACATTATCCGAAGCGAGTAGTGCATTGATATTATCTATTAAATCTTTTAAAATTTTACCCTGTCTGGCATCCAATGCTTTTCCTGCAATACTGTAATCAAGTGCATTATAACTGTCGGTTTTTATATTGTTAATATCACTAAACTCCAATTTCCCAAAGGTATTGGTGGTTAAAATTCTGTTTGACTGATTTATTTCTAAATCGGCTACTTTTATTCTGTTGTGATCTGTACTCATTTTTATTGATTATTTTTTATTTGCATGCCCAACTTTTTTATTTTCAAAATTGATGCCTTACAACTGTCGATTTGACTCTCAAAATAGTAAACCCAAATTCTCACATTACAAGAACATGCTTAAACTGGACAAAATCAAGACTTTTTTAAAGTTCTAAAAAGTGTATAATTAGAACATAACTGATTTTTTATTGTTCCGAAAGTCTATGTTTTTATAATGTGGGAATTTGGGTTAAATAACTCAAGAAGTTTAATTATTGGACAAGCATTTACTGCTCTCTGTCTTTTTGGGAACTCGTCTATTTAGATGCCTAAGTGATTATCATCTTTAAAGGCAATGAATCCTAAAGCTCCAGCAATAGTAATGCTACTTGTCATTACTAACGAAATGATACAATTTAAGACAGTTGAACACTCAGACCTTCCATGATGATTCCCTAATATCTTATTTTTTTTAAAAAGTTGCTCCTGCTGACCTCAACCACCCGGTACCTGCTACATACCAGTAAACATATCCAGAAGCTAGTCTTATCTCGCCAGCAGTTCCACTGTCAGCTGATGATGTTGGGGCTGCTGTTCCTATACGAGCTGCTAAATATTCCTTGGTTAAAATTGCTTTTCCTGTTGTATCACTAGTAATTAAAGCATTAGTTTGTGTATTGGCAGTTAAAGTATTATTCGATGCTTTAAATAACGCTATTGCACCATTATTATCTGAAATAACCACAGAATTTGTTAGGTTATTAGATACAGCAGCAGAACCTATAACTACATTGTTAGAGCCCGTTGTAACTGCTTGGGTTGTTCCAAAGACTGGGTTAATTACAGTATTATAATTCCCGGTTGATACGTTGAAGGGGTTGCTAGGAAATGTACCAAGTATTATATTATAAGAGCCTGTAGTTATATTATAACCGCTTTCATAGCCAATGGTAATATTATTTGTACCAGTGTTATTAGGACCTCCTTGTGAAAGATAACCTATTGCTGTATTTTTATTAAAATTTGAGCCTGTACCACCACCCGCTGCAGCTCCTACCAATGTATTCATAGAGCTATTAGTAATATACCTTCCAGCTAATGCTCCCATAGCTAAGTTGTAATTACCATCAATGTTAGCGCCTAAACTTGCAGCACCCATACCTAAATTCTGTGTGCCAATTGTATTAGACATTAGAGCTAGACTTCCAAAAGCTGAATTAATAGAACCTGTCGTATTAGCTCTTAAAGTTGCATAACCAAATGCAGTATTTTGAGTAGCAGTTGTATTTGCTCTTAAAGAGGCAACACCAAATGCACTATTCCACCCACCTGTAGTAACATCTCGTAATGACTCAAATCCAGCGGATGTATTTTCTGCCGCTGTTGTTGAGACTGTTTGCGAATTAAACCCTAATACAGTATTGTCTGCTCCTGTACTATTTCCTTTACCTATCCTAACACCATTTATTGTTTTATCGACACCTCCTAGTTCTTGTAACAATGTATTGTTTACAATTCCAGAAACGGTAGCAGATGATGGTACAATTGTTGGTATATCATCTAAAGTAGCCAAGGTATAAGTTCCTGTTGGTTTTTCTGGAAAATAATAAGAAGAATAACCTATAGTCGACCTATCAAAATTTAAAGTATTACTCTTTGTGGAATTATCATTTGATGATATGTAATTATAACCCATACCAAGTTGTTTTTGAAGATCAAAGTTGCTTACTACAATATGTTGCCCGTCAATAAACACCTCTTCATTGCCGCTACCTGCTGTACTCTTAATTTCAAAGTTTTTATCTGTAGCAGTATCTCCAGCTTCTAAAACTTGATCTAAAGTTGGTGTAGTACTTATAATATCATCTAAGGTGGCTAAAGTGTAACTTCCTGTCGGTTTATCAGGGTAACCAAAACTAGCTGTACCTGTAGAAGCCCTGTTAAAATCTAAGAGAATTGCTTTATCTGCTGTAGTATAGTACATAGAACTACTAGTTGTTAACGAGAAAGAAGGCTGACCAGTACCATTAGACATGTTTATAGACAAATCACCTGGACTCATCTCTACAGTTTTGTTTCCATGTGTCAACACTATGCTACCCTCTGCAGAGTTTTCAGTATCTAAAACACTTTGTAAATTCTGACTTCCTACGCCTCCAGCAATATCATCTAAAGTTGCTAATGTGTAAAATCCTTCTGCTTTAGCAGGCAGGTAAAAATGACTGAACCCGTTGTCTGGTCTCGTAGTCCTAGTATCTAAAAGATGCAATATCACAGTACCTCCTCCAAACTCCGGAAATCTTGTCACTTGAAGTCCATCATTCATTACAAGATTATTAAAAGGTGAGATGCCGTGTACTCCTACTCCGAAAGGGTACCTACTAAGGTATCCATTCTGCACTACCTTGTCTAAGTCAATAGCATTAATATCGGATGTAGTAGCTAAAGTGTAATTTCCTGTAGACTTTGCTGGTAATTTAAGGGTAGTTTGAGCTATAGGGGTGTCAAATATAAAATTTGTTCTATTACTGTAGCTACTAGATTGAGTAAGTTTTAGTATTCCACTTTCTATATATAAAGTTGATTTTGCTGAATTGGTTCCTTGCTCCATACGAAGGTTTAGCTTATCCAGAAAAATAGAAGAACTGTTGGTATCTGATGCTCCTCCGGCACTTTGCATAGACATAAAAGCATATCTATTAAAAGGTGTTCCTCCTCCTAAAACTACACTACTGCTTCCATCACCGTCAAAATTAGCACTTGGACCATTGTCTAGAGTTTGTTGTAAATTCTGACTGCCTCCAGTAATATCACTAAACTCCAATTCCCCATTGTCATTTGTGATCAAGGTTTTGTTTGGCTCATTTATTTCTAAATCGGCTACTTTTATTCTATTATGATCTGTACTCATTTTGTTTTTTTTAATAAATATTAATTTTTATTTCTAGTTTAGAAACCAATTTAGTAAACCCAAATTCAGCATTAGATCAAACTATAAGAGAAAAAAGAAGACTCAATTATGATGAATGAGATGCTTTTATGTTCGTTATAAAATAGTTCTAATGCCAAATTTGGGCAGACTCTTGAAAATTTAAAAAAGATGAATTACTTTTAATCAATAACTCACATTTTATTTTATGGATTTGATTCCATTTCTTCTTTAAGATTGTGAGTTAAAATTCCATTTGCAAAATAGGTATGGAATGGATTCAATGTCAGCGGATAAATCTTTCTTTCTTCTTGATTAACCGTAACAGATGTAACTGGTATAATCGTATTGTCTATCGTATATAAATTGTCTCCAGCCATAATATCTCCCAAAGGAATGAATCTCCAAAAACCATCACGCTGAATCAGCTGCAGGTGGGTTGGAGTAGCTTCTAATAAGCCATCATTAATAATCATTGTCTTATCTGCAGTTTTCTGCGATATCTTGGTTATCGGAGAGGCTATTCTGCTTTCCGACAGATAGTCAGAAGACCATTTGCATAATTCAGTTACATTATTGGTGTCCATCAGGGTTTCAATTTCGGCAGAAAGCAGCAATTGATCCAGATGCAATTCTTCGATTGCTTTTTGCGAACCATCAGGCAATGTAATTAATGTGCCTTCAACGAAACAACCTCCTGATCCACCGCCAGAAACTACATATTGATATACATTAGAAACTATAGATGGAGTAATTGCATCCTGTATTCTATACCAAGTAGTCACTGTAGGAACTCCTACATTTCTTGGTGAAGTTACTCCAGCCGTACTTGATGACCAGGGACCTGTAGAAGACACGGTACTGGTGTTTACAGTAAACGCTGAAGGAGAATATTCAGTGCCGTCTATTGTAAAATAAAGATCTCCGTCGATAAAACTGGTAATAGTTATTGATGAATCCAGTGTGCAGGTTCCTAAAGCATTTGCGTATGCCTGTACATTGGCTGCCAGCCACGAATCAGCTTGTGAATTTGCGTTTGCAGCACTTAAAGAAGATACAAACTGGCCTGCATTGGCAGTAAGAGTAACAACACTTCCAGAATAGCCGCCAGAGCAATCATTCTTTGGTGCATCCATTGTTCTTACTGTATTATAAAATCTTGCACTTGGAACACAAGCTGCAGTATCTAAAATTGGTGCAATGTAATCTGGATCTGTGATTAGATTTTCTTTTGTTGTCCCAGCATAACTATTGTCGTCTGTGTAGTATAGCTCTAGTGAGGCAAAAGATTTATATCCTGTATTTCCCATACTTTATATTTTAATAAGTTATAACAATTTGTCCTGTAGCATCGCTTTTGGTATAGGTTATATATCCAATGCTTGTTACTAATTCTATATTATTGTTTAAATTTTCACCTTCTATTGGAACATTTTTAGTAAAACTTAGCTGTTGGACTTGAATTCCTCCTGTATTTAAAATATCAAATCCAGACTTATCCATTGTTCCGCCCAGATATGTAGTTATTTCCACATCGATATTTCCTGTAGCTACTGGTTTAAACCAGCTTCCAGCCATTCTCACCTGTACTGTATTTAGTGCAGGGTAATCTGAGGTTATTTTGCTAAAATTGACCAGACAGCTTTCTATTCCATTTAACCCTTGATTATCACCAGCCCACATGATATAAGAGTTTGCTGCTTCAGCTAATTCCGGGAGTTCATTTCCAAATCCATGTTGCCAACCCATCCATTTATTATCTAAGGGTGTTCCTGTATTTACAATCCCGGTATAGGTATCTAAATCTTCACCAGCACCAAGGGTCCATTTATATCGAATTACCATATAGTCAAAAGGAGATAATGCTGTTGTGGGTTCAATAACACAAGAAGGATTAATTCCTCTCCATGCCGTAGTTCTAATATTGCATGTTCCTAAATTATTGGCATAAGCCTGTCCATTGGCCGCCAACCATGAATCAGCTTGTGTATTGGCATCAGCAACACTTTCGGTTGAGACAAAATGGTTTGCATTAGCAGTGAGCGTAACCGAACTTCCAACAGTTCCATCTGAACAATCATTCTTTACTGCTGTAAGCGTTCGTAGTGTATTATAGTATTCTGTAGCTCCTTCATCTGGGGTATATTGCTCTAGTAAAGCAAAAGGTCTATATTCTGTATTTCCGTCCATACTTTTATTGTAATAAGTGATTATGATTTGTCCTGCCTGACCCTAATATCTTTTTTAAAATAATAGGGTCAGAGACATTGAGTTAAAATGCCGTGCTTTTTTTATGTGATCTTCGACAGGATGCGTCAAATTGTTTTCAAGAAGTAAAGCTAAATTCACGAAAAGCAATACGAACTTATTGCAGGCTGTCCTCGTTAACATCATAAATTATTCACTTTGTTAACTTTTAGTATCTGATTTAAAAAGCTTAAAGGAACCATGGCTAACTCACCTTATCGGTTGCTAAATCCGAAGTTCCTGACAGCTCTATACTATTTTCAAAGCGTTTATTGCTTTACAATTTCTCCTGTTTCAATATGAACTCGCACATCTCCAAACTCTTCTTTTATTTCTTTTTCCAATTCAGTAACATTTTGCTGTTGAACTGCAATTTGGGTAAGAATATCTGATTTTTTAAATTCGTATTGAATAGACAGCTCTCCTAATGACATTCTGGCTTTATCCATAAAAGCATTAAAATCCTGTAATTTTTTTAATTGTTCTGCGCTTATTTTTTTTGTTTCTTCTTTTTAATTTCGACAGTTTCCATTTTGTGTTTTTTTTAATGTTTTTAAATTATTTTTTTGCTGATAACCGTTTGTAATCTGAATTATAATGCTCTGGTTTTTACATGAAGTTTTATGTTTTGAGTTACATTTCCAGTTTCTTCAAGATAAAGAAAGAAAGAACCAGCTGATATTTTTTTCCATATAATAGGGCGTATATCATTATCATATTCCATATTTCCTAAACTTTCTACATTGATTATAACTTCATAATTCAAATCAGTATGCGGATTATCTAATGTTACGGTAATGATTTCGCCATCACCAGTATCTGTAGTTAATATCGCTGTATTTATATCACCTGTCGTAGAATAAGAATAATTTACAGGATGAACATTAACGTCTCCGATAAGTATAGTCCCTTTGTTTAAATACGGAGAATTTGTTATGGAATCAACATATTGTTTGGTAACTAAACTTCTTGCGATAAAATTAGATTCATAATCGCCAGCATACTCTAAACCTCTATTATTTAAAGTATCCATAAATTCTGCTCTATCTGATTGAAAACCTAATTTTAAATCTTTATTTGCAGCTGACGTAACTAAACCAATAACAGCAAACTCATCATTTGGGACAGGTTCAAGATTTGTACCTATTACAAGCTGTCCTGAAGTCCATGCTCCATTTCCAGGTATAACAGAAAAAGACCCCCCAGCTTTCATTGCTAACTGAACCGTATCTATAAAAGGATCTGTATCAACTACATCCTGCAGACCTTGCAATTTAGGTACAGTAATATCAGTACTGCCAGGAACCGGCCCCAAATTTTTATACCAATAGTCAATTTCTATATTTCTATTGATTACTTCCGAAGAAAATGTAATTATAGCTGTATCATAATTTACAGTATAATCTTTTCCTTCAAGCAATAATTGACCATTTTTAAATATCTTAATACTATATTCAATTGGAAATTTTATTAAGGGTAATACTGCACCTGAAAAACCATCAATATGTTCTTTATAAGGCATGTAGCAATTTCCTGTGATAATTCCCAAATTTTGCAGACCAGTGCGCAAAAGCGCTGGCGTTACATAATGCTGATCATCAGTGCCAGCTTCGATCATCTGAAAGTCGGCCTTGTCATCTTTATGAACGAAGCTGTCAAAAATTTCATCAAAATCTCCTTCTGAGGGAATCATGCCATTATTAAATTTGTTGCTAATGTCAGTTCTGTTTGTTGTCATGTTATTTTAATTTTATTTCTACTATTTTATTTAATCAGCCTGTTTTGAATACCAATGAATAATTTCATTGGTATTCATTTAGGTTTAGAGGGTTAGAATTTTTTCTTCACTACTGTACATGCCCGAAGAGTTTACAGAAACCACTTTGAAATGATGATAGATTCTTTCATTATCAACTGTTTTAATCATTAATTCGTCAGTATATGCAGGAACATCATCAAGAGGCAGCACTATGGTACTTTCGTTAGAAACTATCTCATGAATTTTCTCCCAGTTTCCTTGATTATTCATTTTATAAAGAATATATGTACCATTATGAACTGTTTTTTCCCAATTGAAAACAATTGGTTTTAAAATAGATTCATTTGGTCCTGTCGGAACTCCAGAAGCTTCTAAAACTGGAGATTCTGGCGAAGCGGAATCTACAATCACTGTAGCAGTAATTTTGGATGGCTGAGACGGTGTGTAATCAATATTGATTATCGAGTCATCAGAGCCGGGTTCAGCATATTCAATTTCTCTTGAAACAGTAATTCTGTAAAAAAGACCTTCACCATACGGAACATTTTCCAGATCTTCAAACTCATCATAAACTGTCCAGACCTTATCAAAATCAGCAGATAAAGTATCTTCACTTATCAAAACTTCTTTAACAGCTTTCATGGTTCTTATCGACTGTGCATCAAGCATTGTAGCAGCGCGATAGATGTTTATTTTCCTGATTTTATATTCAGGCTGATACGCGTTTAATTCGATTTGAATAGCAGGTTTGATTCCTAAAACCTTATTTTCTAAAACCGGCATGATTCGCTTAATTTCAGGAGTCTGAGGCGGATTTGAAGGGACTAATTTTACAGGTCCTAAAAAGGGACTGAATTCACTAAAATTCATCTTGATATCCATCTCACGGACACCATAAAAATAAAAGTTCTGTGAGGCTCCGTCAAGATTAAAATCGGTAAACTGGGTTTTGTTTGCAGCTTCATTGGTGATTTTCATCATTGGCGCAATATCAAAATCAGGATCGGTTGGTTTTAAAATATGGCCGCTTTTATCTTTGATCGTCTGTTTTTTATTAATTGGAACGTAATCATTATCATTAATATAGTCATAAATTACCGGCACTTCAGTAAGAGGAACAAATGCTGTATGAATAGCTTGTTCTATGAAGTGAATCGCTAACAGATCCTTTTCTATTCCCTGAGAAACAGGAATTATAACATTATTAAGTGCCGTTAATGAACTAATCTCTAATAGATCTTCAAATTCTGGATGCGTTGCATTATGCCAATTGATAAATTCATTTATAGAGGCTATCAACAGCTCATTGTCTGGAATAGGAAACTTATATTTAGAATTAGGATCGTTATCTATTACTGGGTTTTCGTAGTAAACCTCTTTTGGAACTATTATTCCATCGACAATTTTATCTTCAAAATCCAAAAAGTCTTTCCACCTATTAGTGAAATAAGTTTCATCGTTTCCTCCGAGTTTTTTTAGCTCTTCACGGATGATATTTATTGTCTCCCTCTTGTACAAAACACTTAGCAAAGCTTCATCATTGGCTCTATAATGCAGTACGCCATAGGGCTTACGATTATCTTTGTTGTCATATTTAGTAGTAAAAGTATAGGTAGAACGTTTAAAGAAATCTGGGCGTGTCGCATATAAACTTCCCTTTACTTCTTTAGGTTTTACTGGCTCTTCAATTTTCACAGAATACATCGGACTTGGTACGCTAATTTTCGAATCATAACCCAATGGCATATTCAAATAACCCATCATATTGGAGTGAGTGCTAATTCCAAAAATGGAATAGTGGGTACTTTCTCCTTCTCTTGGCAGAATATTTTCTGAAGTAATTCCGTATGCTGGATTAGCATACAGGTATACTTTATAACTTGGATAATAGTTTACTTTTTGTAATACATCACCGGGTGCATAAGATCCTTCATTTTGTGCCCCGTTAATTTCATCATAATCAGGATGCATTGTTTGATTGATATAATCACCTAATTTAAAATTTGTGTCATTGACATAAAGAACTAAGTTTCCGGTTCCTCCAATGTTTTCTGTTAGAACAACTTTAAATTCTTTTCTCGATTTTACAGGAATTGTGCTTCCTGCTTTAAAAGAATTTTTTGTAAATAAACGAATTGTACCATTAGACCATTCTACTGAATTTTCATTTCCTGACTTGAATTGAGGATGCTGTTGTAAAATATAATTTGAAAAGATTATTTTGTAAAGCCCCAAATGTTTTTTTACTGATAATGGAATCACATTTCCTTTAGCATCTAAAACAAAATTTCCGTCTGCATCCATTTCGAAAGTATCTTCCAAAACTCTTTCGATTATTGCATCTTTCCAGATTCCTCTTGATTTTTCTACTTGTAATTTTTCAATTCCTTGATTGTCTATTTGTTTAACAGTTTCTCTATGGACCGTTTTTAAAGAGGCAGGATATTCTACTTGAAAATTGAGAGCCCCTGACGGATTCCAATTGGTTGTGGTTAACATGTTTTCTACCAAAACACATAAACGGTTTTCAGGCATTTTTACGGCTTTTATCTGTTCAGAATCAATTGTTGCATCACCATCTGAAAGAACGCTGTCACTTACTTCTTTTTTAAGAACATGAATTTCAGCACAATCATATACATCCAGATTATTTTCATCCTTCTTAAAAAGCAGATTTATAGCCTGAATAAGATAATTCTGATCTCCGAGAGTTAAAATTCCTCCAATAAATCGATTTAAATTATCGCTGTTTAAATCAATTTTTTCACCAGTGCTGGCAATTGTATAGCTTTTCTCAATTGTAATAATCGAGGTAAGGTCGTTTAAAGTATTATTATTAATTTCTCCTCTAATTGCTGCATATTCTATTTGAGGGAGGCTGTCCCTGAAATAAAGTTTAAAAGTATCTGCAAATACTTCTTTATCATCAGGAAAAATAGTATTTGTTTCTTCAGCTTTTGTAACAGTCATTTCTTCTGGAATGTCATATTTTAATATTTCCTGAATAGAATAATAGTCAAAAAGAATTCTTATAAATGTTTTATCAGCATTAGCAAAGGCATTATAGCGGTCTTGTTCTGTTTGCGATGTAAACATCAAAGGATTTTCTTTGGTAATCAAATGTGCATTAATACTACTAGGCGGCATTAGAGTATTAAAAGGCTTAATATCCGATTCGATACTTATTTGTCTGCCAGATGCAGCTCTTGAAAATATATTAATACCATATCCTTGATATTTATAAATATTTATTCCTATTTCTTCCTGACGGACATTTAAAATTGATTTTCCTGATTCAGGAATGATAATCGGAGTGGGTTCATTAGAAGACTTTTCTAAATTTTTATTAACATTAAAATAGTCAAAATCATAAGCTAATTCTGGTTTTCTCCAATTTGATTCTGCCCCTATTTTATAATCTACCCCCACATAAATTGGGAAAGTCAAAGTACTTCCATCATATTCTATTGATGAATCAAAGAAAGTAGTATTTGCACTGTAATCCATGATTTCGTCCATAAACAAACTCACGTATCTTTTCTTCCCGTCAAAGCTGTATCCGTTTGCATCTGTAATTTTTGCAGGTTCATTTTCTTCAGCATCAATATTTAATCCTGGTACAATTTTACTTAATTGCACAGGCAGAGGCAGACGTTCTGTTGCTACAGAGGTTGGAATACTCATAGAAAGATGCTGAATTTCTTTTATTCCTTCACCATCATTTAAATCCCCTTGATTTATATATTCTGTCAGATAAACAAATTCTCCCGATAAAACTGCATCATCAATATCAATACAGCCTAATCCCAGCATACGAGCTATATGATAGTCATTTGCAGCAATGTTTAATAGATCCAGATTCGATACTTCGGTTGTGTTTTCAAACATTTGCCCGTCTTCTCCTGGTACACTATCTCCAAAACTAATTGTTTCATTAGCTTTAGGATTTAATGGATCATCATTACTTAATTGAAGATATTTTTCAACTACTTGTTTAATATTTCTATCATCATCATTGGTTGCACGTTTCCATTTATCTTTATAGTTGTTTACGTTTACGTATTCACCATCATTAAATTTTAACCATTTTCCGTGAACAGCATTTAGTTTTGGCTCTAATTGTTCAAATACTTTGTTATCATCAACAGTAAGAGCGTATTTTCCTTTCAGATCCCAATTTCCATTATCATTTGCATACTGAATAAAATCTGAATAAAATTCAAAATGGATTCCGTTTAATAGACAGTTACTCGCTTTAAATCGAACACTTCTGCCATTTTCTGCTACTACACGAATGCTATTTAATTGAGTTGAAGAATATGTCTTGCGGTTGGTAACTCTTTTTGCCGCTAAAATGGTGTTTTCTGCTACAGATAAAGTTTCTAATCGAACAACACTTGAATTATTTACTGAACTAAAGTTTAATTCTGCGGCAAAAAATAGTTCGTTTTTATTTTCAATTTCGATAAGATTGTTCCCGTAAGCCTGAATAGAATCAGAAGGATTTGTCAAAGGATTAATATCGTTTCTTACTGATAAATACTTTTCTTTGTTTTTAAAATAAACATATATTGATCTTTCCGGGCTACTTGTTTTATAGATCCATAATGCATTACTATTATCCACTAATTGAGGAGGCTGATTTAAATCTAAATTAAAACCAACTTTCGTATAAGGTGTGTAAGGTGCCCTGTAGACTTTTATAAAATCATCAGGTTTATTGAAATTTAATTTTGTCCCCGTAAACGAGTCTCCTTTTGGGAGATGCTTCTCTCCTAATTCGCCAGCCAATAACCAACGAAGATGTATACCTTTTGTACTGTCAAGCCCTTTTGAACCTGCTGCTGTTATTTGCAAACTAGACGATTGCAATGCAGTTTTATCAGATGTAATCTCAACAACATGCAATTCTTTGGTAACATTAAAATTGATAGATATTCCACTAGGATTACTAACATTTCTTAAAACAACAGGAGCTGCAAAATTTCCAAGATGCAATGGTTTTCCATCAATTCTAATCACAACTTCTAACTGAGATGATGCAGGTACAGTAACAGTATCTCTAAGTTTAAAAACCAAGCCATCCAAATTACTGGCATCATGAATTCTTGTCCCAGCGGTTAAAGTCAGCACTATACGGCTTTTATTTCTAAGAACTAAAGTTCCAGCATCCTCCTGTACAGCTTTTCCCTTATTGAAAATTGGATAAACCAATTTATTTTCAATAATACTGACATTGGCAACACAGCCTATTTGAGCTGCAGATAAATCACTGTTCAGTTGGTTTAACTCAGATCCTAATGCGCTAAAATCAGGGACTCTGATATAATCTGTATTTAGAATAGAAAGACTACTGCTTTTTAAAACTGGTGCTTTTTCTAAGTAAAAAGTAAGTGGTGTTACCAATTCAGCAGCATTACTTTCAGTACTCGTTACACCATATACAAAGACATGTGATTTTTGATTTAGATTACTGTATAAATTCTTAAGTACAGCGGTATTGTTTACTTGTAAACCATCGGTAACAATTACAACAATATCTGGGACTACAGACAGATTGTTTACCGCTTCTAAGCCTGATGCCCAAAAATCCGATTGCGGGCTGACCGTTCTGGAACCGTATCCATTGATCCAATCTAAAAATTCCTGCTGATTGTTTGAAATTCTTTTTTGAATAATATGATCGGTTCTTGTATCAGTATCACCATTGGACATTCCTATTAAAGAAAGCGTTATATTACTCTGAACTTGAGAATTGATAAATGAAGTCAGCCCGTTTCGTATCTGCTGCGCTTCGTTTTCGCTAATCGAACCTGATTCATCGACGACCATAGCGATGTATGTTTCGCAACCGGAGAATTGGCTTTCTTGTAGATTTATAGAACTCATTATTTATTGTTTTTTAAAGATTTATATTTTCTATAGGTAATATTACTGGTTGACCAACACGAACTGTTAATGAAGTTGAATTAGCATCAACTGTTCCGTTATTATTCCACATTCTGTATTCAAACTTGATATTTAAATTTTTATCACTAATTTTTTTACTTTTATTCATAATCAGTATTTGAGAATAATCTTTAGAGTGCAATACTTTATAGTTTAGTGCATCGCCAACAACTGAAACAGTATTCTGTATTTCTTCTAATGGAATTTTAGGAATATTGAACGGTTCAGGGTTACGAACTAAAAGCGCTACAACATCACCGGTATTAGTATTAATAATACGATTGACTTCAGTAGATTGAGCTGGATCAAGAGGAGATAGTTTTAAAATTCCTTCTATAGCACGATCAAATAAGTGTTGATATTTCAAAGCAATTGCATCGCTTAATTCGTTTGATAATCCGGCAACGACATCAGATAAAGCCTGAATTTGATCTGGAACTAAATTAAGTTTAACATCGAATAATGCTTTTCTTGAATTAATTACAGCGCCCAATTCATCTTTCTCTTCAATTACATAACTCTGTACTTGCTCCGCAAAATTTCTGTAACGAGAGGTTTGAAACCCGAATTGATGCACTAATACATTTTCACTTTTCTCTTCAATTTTATTTTGGTTATCATCAAAATAATTATTTACTAAAAGGGTATATAATTTTGAAGGTTTCAAATCCGATAAGGTTACAGTATAACCATATGATTTTGGTTTTATAAGTTTCGGTTCTTCATAATCACATTTTATCACAGAGCTATCAGCTTGTATTGCTTTGATAAAATTGTTAACCAATTGAACTCCAAGAGGAACACGAGGATCATTATCAGCCAACCATGGCATAGCGCTTTCTTCTGCCTTAGGATACCTAGTTGTAGTTGCAGGCAGCGGATATGGAATAAGTTCATCATTTAAAGGATCTTTAATAATAAGGTTCAGAGCCCCTTTAATCTCTGGTCTGGTTCCATATTCATTCCAGCTCTTAAGCATGTGATATACATATGGATTTGTGAAAAACAATGATACTTCACATTGTTCATTTCCATAAAATGAAGGTTTCGATTGTAATAAACTTCCATCTGCATTAGGGTAAGAACGGCTGTAATCGATGTATTGTCTCAGCGAAGCCAATGGAGATTTCGATAAATCTCCTAGTTCATTTTGTGGAAGATTGAGCAGCTCTTTAAGTTCTTTTGGTGGTTCAGGAATAGGGTAGTGGCCTACAGGTCCAAAAGTTTTGAAGCCATAATAATATTTGAACTCTGTTTCTCTTTCTTTTTGGTCATTTACAGTATCCGTTAAAGTAAAATCTAAACAATAAGTTGTATTTGGCCTCCAAATTGGCTGCACCGTATTTTGAACAGCTGCGATCATTGCAGCTTTGTCTCCTTCTACAGCATCTATACCAGGTATGTTAAAATTGTGGATATAATTCTCTTTGCTTAGCCAATCGATCCTTTGTACATAGGTTGTATAGTCTAATTCTTCATCATCGTCAGAGTTTCCGCCATTAGAGCAAATAACATCGCTGACAGTGATTAAGTTTGAATACTTAATTGTTTTTTTATACTCTAAAGAACTAAGAATACTAGGCTCTGAAACATTAACCACCGAACTAATTAAAGTTGAACTAGATGGAATTACTGTGACGGTTGCAACAGGATGTAATGAACAGTTATCAAATTGGTCATTGAATAAAGAGAAGTAAACACCCTTTTCATCTTTCTTGGATGAAAGCATTAGAATTTCATTTACCGATGGCTCATTTTGAACATGAATAATAGAAGTTTTATCTTCCGTACTTCCTCTTTCGATTAATCGTGTAAGCGCTAATGAAGCATTGAATACAAACAAATAATGGTCATTATAAGCAACAACAGAATTGTCATTTAAAGTGTTATTTGATAAATAAACAGCCGAATCAAAAATGGTCTCATGTTTGACAATGTCAACGCTTTTGACAATGTCCACGCTGGTAACATTAATTTGAGCTAATCCGAACTTTCCATCTGCCATTTTAGCCGAAACCAAAATTTTATTATTCGCAATTACTGCATCCGTAATTTCGACAATTGATAGATCAGAAACAACTTTAGTATCTCCAAAAGTTATTGTTTTAGTTTCTGTGCTGATACTAAAACTGATGATTTTTTTATCTTTTGTAATCAGGCTGAATACAGTCTCATTATGCTGAAGCACTTTGATAGCCGCTTCGTCAATTTTGATGCTGTTAATGATTGAACGATCACTTCCATCAACCCAATTGATTTGAGTTTCGTCAGTTAATGCATTGACCCAAAGCAGTTCATTATTATCCAATGACAGCAATTTGTTAAAGCCTAAAGAATACGTATTTGGGTATTGCAATCCAAAAATTTGGTTTAACTCTGAATCGAGTTCAATAATTGCCGTTGTGGCAACAGGACTCTGACAGCCCACTATAAAATCATAATCAATAATTGCTTCTCCAATTCCTTTACACTGTTTGGCATCCATTGCCTGAGTAAGCAGTAAATTGCCATTTACTATCTGGATCGAAGTCACTGCACCGTTTAACAAACGCTCTCTTAACAGGTTTCCTTTAGCGTCAATTTGCACAAGAACCGTGGTATTTGGTTTTGGACGGAATGAAATAAGATACGTATCATCATATTTAAAGACTTTATCAAATTCATAAACAGTTTTTCCGCTGTAACCATAAAAACGGGTGAAGCTAAGAGCATTTGGCGTACCAGCTGGGTTATCATTACCAGCGTCAGTTTTTAATAATGCTAATTCCGTCAGCAACAGATTGTATTGTGATGCATTACTAGGGCTTGACATTGAGAATTCTCCATTTTCTGCAGTATATGTATTATCAAATAGTGCCGCTATTTCGTTCCTGATTTGACTGATGCGATCTGCATTTGCCGCTACGGGAGTAATTACAATTTTATCTATTTTAGTTTTTAAAGCTGGATCACTTTCTGCATCAAGTAAGGTTATAGCATTTAGCAGTTCCGTTTTAGTATACGTTAACTCCTCTAAAGCTGTGGAATCAACTGCTTTTTTCAACAAGACTTTTTCATAAGTTACAAACTTTTTATCTTTTTCTGTAACTGCACTGTACGCACTTATTTTTACTTCTTTTGCATGAGTTGTAAGTTTTAAAACAGGTTCAACAGCCGATTCAGGGAATATAATTTCTAACTCATTATAGTTTTTGAATGATAAAGATCTATTGTGTCCAAAAGGATTGCTCTCTCCTGTAATGCTCATAAAGTCTCCACCTACAAGCTTATTATTATCAATTACTGGAGCATCGCCTATAAGTTTAAAAAACAGCCCATTAATTTTATCCGCCTCATACTGAGTTGGAACATAGAAACGTTTTCCAATATCTTTATTAAGAAAATCGATATGTTCCGGTTCTGTCTTTAATGATACACAAAATAATTTAGATGGAGTAATTCCATACTGTTCCGGAATATGCCAGCCAGGTTCTCCACCGCTTAAAAATGAAAATGGATTGGTTGCTAATACACGAATGCTGTCATATTGATCAATTGTTTTTTGCCATTGCGCCCACGGCAATTTTTTCAGTTCATCGGTTCTTTCTATATCTTTTACAACTGCTTCAAAAGGATGGTAAACTTCCCAAGAACTGCCATTCCATGATTTTATGTCAATTGATTTAATAGAGTACTGGTGTTTTACCTGACGAAGTTTTCTGCCGCCTGCAGTACTCACGGGAGGCATCATATCGGTATAATTTTTTGCTTCGCCAGTATAGCCTCCAATTTTTTCAAATAAATCTGGATTTGGTAATAACCCCTTAGCCATTTTAATATCAATATAGGTATCCAATGGAATTATGTTTTTAATAGCAGTGGCTTTAGGCATACCATCAGCTAAAAATAAACTTGCATCATAATCTTTTTCTCCCTCCTGTTTGAAATAATCAAGAGCGAAAGCTTGATTTGTAAGCATGTGCACTCCTTTTACCGATTCAGATGTTCTGTCATCTTCTCCGTCTCCAAATGTTCCTTGAGGCAGCGGGCTGTATGGAGTATAATCTATGACTCTGTTGATATCCCATTGCAGCTCTATTGTGAAATTTTTTCGTACTCTGACAAAACCAATTTTTACGCGTACACTTAAATCTAATTTAGCATAAATCAAAAAGGGCTTAAAGGACTCAACCGAGAATATGGTATCTAAAACAATTTCGACATTTACAATCCAAATCTTAATTTGAATGCCCCCGCCAGCACTCATATAACCGCCCATTTGAGGACGCTTGAACGAGATTTTACCTCCTAATTCAATATAAGCCCATAAACGCACTTTTGCTGGACCGAAACTTTTTTCCAGTTTAAAATCTAATCTGGCACCGGCTTCGATTCCTTGCGCAGAAAGCATAATAAATGATTTAGCTGTAAATAACGTTAATACTCTCGCCGTAATCGGATCCTTTCTTGATCCTAAATTTACATACCATGGTTTTTGATTTTTAAAGAAAAACCCTGATTCTAATAAAGCATGCAGTTGGAATATTTGCCCGCTGTCTTTAGGAATGCTAAAATCTGCTCCGGCAGCTAACTCTAATGAATCGTCTCCAAAAGCGACCATCGCAAAGAATGGAGGATTACTAGGATCGTCTTCGATAAGTCCTAATCGTCCGGCAATAACATTTAATCCTGCTTCAATATAAAATAAGGTTGGTAATGACAATAACATCATGGCACGCAGTGACAATACATGCCCGCCATCTGCGGTAGTGCCGAATGTTGCTCCCGCTCCAATAGAAAATGGAGAGTTGTATTCCATAGAATCCGGCGGGCCGCTAAACTTCCCAATATTGATCCCTTTTTTTGGATGTTTATAAAACTCGTACCAAGAGTTGTCAGCAGTCAATCCTGCAGCTTTTTTGGTCGCCACATATCTAAATCCTAACAATCCTCTAAAAGCTGAAATCGATATAAAGCCAAGCGGGATAGGCGTAGGCAATTCTATATTAGCATCTACGATGAACGCAGGGTATTTTGGCATGAATTTCATTCCAACACTACCGGATATTTTGGCTTTTGGCAGCTTTAATGAAACCTCACCAATAAATTCTTTTGATGTACCTGGTTTTGGTAACGATAGCATACCGTGAATAATAGCCAATGTTTGCTCGGTTGCTTTTTTTGTCGTGTCTCCAGTCGTTCCTCCTGTTGTGATTTTGGGTTTTGGCGGGGCTGGAATAATCAAATCTATTTCGATAGTTTGAATATGTAAAAAAGAATCATGAGGACGACGATCAGCTTCAGGAGTATCAACTTCATTATTATCATCGACAGTATAATAATATTTAACCCCTTCTCCTCGAGCATCTAATCCTAGCGGGTTTATACTGATGGCACCATCAAATCCCCAGTAATTGTATTTGCGTAATTTCCCGTCTTTGGTGATTTGAGTAGAACCAAAATGAATATTAGACACCCCCATCTTAACCACCCCAAGATCTAAAGTAACAGCAATAGGCAATGGGATATCACCACCTTCCAATTCTATACTTCCGTCGCTATAAATACGAAGTTTATCAAGGATGATTTTTTGGTCTTTTAGTAAATTTTTCATTGTTTCGTTGGTAAACGAAATTTCGCAAGATGTCCCTATATAGAAATCATCGTCTTGTTTACCTAATTCAATGCTGTTAAATTTAAAATCTACCACGTCAAGCAAGTTGGCTTCAATCTCACTTTCTTTTGCAAATGAAGCAGTAAGGTTAAAATCGCCGTCATCGTATAAATGTCCTTCAATACCTATTTGCAAAGGATCTCCTGTGACTTTATTTTTGAACTTCTTAATCTCTAATGCCCCTTTGATATTAGAGTTGACAACCTTGTTCTGTTTGAAGGTAATATCAAATTTATTGAAGCCCACTTTGAAACCTTTTTCGGCTGAACCGATAGTTTTCCAAAGGGTATTTTCAATTAGCTGTGATAAAAAGGCTTGGTACTCTTGAGCAGTATTAAAAGTATAAATTGTATTAGCGCTTACTGCTGCCGCTATTAAATTTTCTTTAGTCTTTAGTACTAATGGATATTTAAAGGCATACGGCAGTTTTGCTGTGTTTAATTTTAGTAAAAAGGTTATTAAATCAGCATAATTGGCAATTTCTTTATCTTCAACAACACCGCTTTCTTCGTTCTTTTCGAACATCGTGACTGGATAAATGAAATCGAATTTATCATTAAAATAATTAAAGGTACCGCCAGTAGCCACAGGAACTGTTTCCAGATAAATATTTCCGGACAGACCTCCTGTTCCCACCAATAAATCAGACGCACCAATTTTTAAGGTAGGCTCAGTATCTCCATCTTCCCCTGTGGGTTTATGAAACCATTTTGAAGGTAAGGTTACCGATACGGCACGTGCATACGCCCCGACAAAATCATTAGATCTGCCATCGGCATCGGCTTCAGGAATATTTGTTTTTTTGCTTAAATCAAGTTTTAAAGTATCTAACTGCAGGATCAATCCTGTTTTGCCAATCATGGCGTAAGGAGAAGGACTTAAAGAACCTCCCATTTCCAGCTGGTAGCCAATTCCAGCCTCGGTATCGGCATACAATTGTGCTTCTGCAAAAACAAATAATGATTTGGCTGTTGGGTCAACTAGATTGGTTGTGGGATTTTTATAATCTGAACCGTCTGAATTAACTGGTCTTAATACATTTTGAGGGAATTCAATACCAGCGCTCAAGGCTAAAGTAGCTTTGGCTTTTGGCGTAATGATTCTTTTGATGTGAGTTTCAATTCCATCGGGAGCGATGATATTGTAAAATTCCTGTAGGCGTTGTTTGGTTTCGTCTAAATCCGATCGCAGAATATAAACTGCAAACAAAAGCAGCGGAATTGATTTTGTGATTTTAGGATTGTTTTGGATCAGCGCAACAACACTTCCAATTGACTGCTCCACTCCCACAGGGAATTCTAATTCCTGATAGTCTGGTGTTTGAGTAATCGCATATAAATCATTGATATCAGCTAAAAGCTGTTCGTATTTTGTAATTGCATCAGCGGGTTCTACAAAAATATTAAGCATGTGAGCGATTGCCTGTTCTTCGCTGATACGGAAAACCTGTAGTCCTACCGAATAGAAATCTTCGGGAGAAAATGAAAAACTGGCGGAGCTAAACGTTTTTAAAAACGCTAAAATCTCCCACTGATACTCCAGTGTGATAGGAAACGATGATATACTCGAATCCCTGCCTGTGATGTCTGGATTAAGCACAAGAGCCAGGTCAAAAGGCAAAGGAACAGCCAGTTTTTTGCTCGTTACAATATCGAGGCTGTAAAAGGCCGAGTCACCGCGATACCCTTTGGAATATTGCAGGTTTTTATAATGAATGTTGTCAAAAATGGAGTTTAACCCATCTTGAACAAATGACAAAAACTCAGGTAAATCATCTACAGTGATTACCTCAGATAATCGAGGGTAATATCTTGCTGTAGCTGTAGGAATGGGAACCGCTGTAATTGGATTAGTTGGCATATGCTAATTTTTTTTTGACTTTAATTTTTGTTCGTATTTTAAATGATTATTTGAGCTGTTATAACCAATCAGCGTAATCAAATAATTAATCCATTATTCAGGCTTATATAATAGTTCCTAAAAGGGCATTCTAATAGCGTTTTTTCCTTTTGATAGAGCAAAGATTAGCCTAAAATTATGGTTTGAAAAATTTGTGCTTAGCGGTTTAACAGTGATGTTCTATTACTTTACAGAGTTGTAAAGTAATTGGATAACGTATGAGTTTTGGCTGTAGAAAAAAGCCAATAAAATATAAGGGAAACTTATGGTTTTAAGTTTCCATTTGAGTGTAGAATGTAATTTTTTGGGTTTGTCAGATCGTGATTTTCTGTCGTAAGAATGACAGTTTTTAGGATCATTTGAGTCAGTATTTTTACTGAAAATGTAGTTTTAAAAACAGCTCAAGGATTTTAGTCTTTGAGCTGTTTTTTTTTAAGAGTCTTGTGTCGGTACAGGTTTACAAGGAAGTTGTAAATATGTAATTTTTTTCAGGACTAGAGAGGAGATTAAAACGGGTTATAACCTTGTTTTACTCTATCAATAAGACTGTTTATATATTCAGAGAGGCTTTTATTTAAACTTGCGAAATGTTTAATATTATTTTGTTCAGGAAGAAAAGCCTGATAAACAAATGGGTTATTCCCTTCATCTAAATAAACATATAGAAATTGTTCAGGTCCGTTATAAACATCAATAACAAAGAAAGGCCTGGATATGTTTTTATTATATTTAAGTAGCCATTTCCTGGCATAAATTTGCAATTCATTCTGTATTTCTTCCTCTGTTTCATTCCAGCCATAATCCAAAACATAACAATAGTTACCTGCCAAAAAGAGTAATTCGCGTAATGCCTTTGGAAAAGTATTACCATTATTATATAATTGTTCTAAAGTTTCTATTTCTTGTAAAGAAATGGGTTCAATTGTTCCTTGATAATCTATATCATTTGGATATGCAGATGGATAATCCTTTAATTGCTCTAAAAATTTTATGTCCATGATTTACTTTTTTAATGACTTTACTAATTTGAATACTTCTACTGAATTACTAGCTCTTGGATGGGCAATAAATTTAATTTCTAATATTTTCCCCTCAGCTTTTGCATATTTTTGTGCTGCCTGTAAATATTTTTGGCAAGATGTACAAGTGTATAATGTTGATTCTATTTCAATCACAAATTTATTACCTTTATGGAAATGATTTTGAAAAAAATTATATAAAAACTTAACTTCGGTATCGTTAGCTCTAATTCTTCCATCGAAATCAAAGGCATTTTTAGCAAAAGCATTGTAGCCTTCTGCATTTGAACTTTGAATGAACATTTCAGTGATCTCATCAGGGACATCATTAAATAATTCTACAAATGATTCTGGGGTTCCCGAAATATACCACTCTACAATTGTTGGCTCAATTAATTCGGAATTGTTATAACAGTTAATTTTAATTCTTGCTCTATTACTTTTAAGATAACTACTAAGTTTCTCTTTGTCAGTTCTAAAATAATTTTTAAAAATGCTATGAAAATCTGAAAGCTCCTGAATTGACATTGCTTGAAATGAAATGTTTTCTTGATACATTCTTATAGAAGTACTCCAATTCAATCTTTGTGTCTCAATTCGAACTCCAATAATATCTTTAGTTGGACCTGTTTTCAAAAATTCTATAACATCTTCAGAAGTCAAAAGATCTGGCATACTAGAAAAAGAAGGGGATTCATTTAATAAAATAACTCCATTTGGAGTTTCTATTAATTTCTCAAAAACAATAGGATCTAATTTTCCGAATTTACGGATAAAATTTAATCTGCTCTTAAAATTTAATGGTTCTATAACTTTTCGTAAAGGATCTTCATTATAATATCGAAATAGGTCATTTATATAAGTCTGATCAGCTAAAATCTCAACATATTTTCTATCAACAATTACATTCTTGGAATAAAGAAGCCTCCAATTATCAAAAGCTTTACTATTATTTGCGTTTAATAGTTGTCTTATCTTAGGATCTTTTAATACTCCATAATCAACATAAAAAGCATATTTCTCAGCACTATTAGTAATTTGCGTATATTTCTGTAGAATTTCCGATGAGTCGCTACCATAAGCTTCTAGTTTCTGAATCATTGTGTTTACAACTAATTCTCTATTACCCGCTATGTCTTTAACGACAATCAGAGCTTGATCAAATTCAGAAATTTGGGAGGGTGTCATTTCTGGTCTATAAATAGAAATACCATCATCGTTAAATTGTTTTACGATACCATTTAATTCAAAAGCAGATTCGATTATCTTTGATTGTATATATGGTCTTGCTATCATAGAACCAATAGTTGCCCATATAAGATAGGTATTAGCTTTTTCAGCAATTTTTTTTGTTAAAGAATCGTTAGTTGTATGAATTACATAATTGTTTAAAGCGATTGCATTAATGGCTGAAAATTCAAAAGCATTTACGACTCCGCTTACTGCTTTCCAACTTAAAACAACATCTGATGCTACAACTGATTCTGTCGTCCACAGAGATCTCATTTTAGAAAGATATCCTAAATATCGTAAATCGGCTAAGGCACCTGCACCTATTAAATTTAATGCAATTTCAGCAGCAAGCATTACACCAAAATCGATTTTTTTTAAACTGCTGTAATCTTCCATATAAAATAATAGGAAAGCTGGAATTGTGTGGATCTTTTGATTTCCAATACTTTCGCCTGTTTGTAAATCTCCCAATGTTTCAACTAAATCTAAATCAGGTTTGAGCCCCATAACAGTTATGGGTTGTAGAAATTCATAAGTACCATACAGCACTGAATCTGAATAATGATCATCATATCCTTTTCTTGATTCGATTTTATATTCATATACTTCAATTGATTTGCCAACCATTTTATAACTATAATTAGTTGAAGTTTCAATTTTTGCCCCATTGCGACTACCTGTAACACTTTCATAAATAATAAAAGACGGGGTAGTAGTATCATTATAATATTTAGGAACTTTTATGCTGTTATTTGGATCTGGATTATTTTTTAATTTCATATATGGCGATTCTTCATATACGCCACAAGCGTTCAATTGTTTAATGTAAGAAGGATCAGGATATATGGGATTGTATGTTGAGTTGAACCATATTCTGTACAATAGTATAATAAATTTCATTCTATTATTGTATGAATTCCATAATCCAAATGTATATCTGGAATACCTATCGTCATCAATGTCTCTATATAATATTTCAAAAAGTGTGGATTTTGATTCTACGGAATGGGGACCATTTCCTCCTTGTAATGTTATGTAATTATGAAAATTTACTAAATCATTTAATAAGTCATTTCTATCAGCTGAAGAAACAGATTCAAAAGTAAATGACTCAATAATTTTTAGTGCTAATGATTCACCGTGATTGCGTTCAGTCAATGTAACATTTTGTTTACTTAAATTATAAAGTAACTCAAATTTGTCAATTGCAGGCACAGTTGCTAATGCCTCGGCCGATAAAACTGTTGCTAACCAATAAAATTTATCTTTTGTTGAAGCATCTTTAACTAAAAGTTGATTTGCATAAAAGCTTTCGTAGTAAGAACGTAAATTTCCTAAATAGTCTTCTAATATTTCTACAGTTGGATTGACAAACATTGAATTATCCGTCCACTCAAGAGATTGATGACTTAGATATGTTTGAAATTCAGGTTCAGTTAAAAATTTAGAGAATAAATCTTTTATTATTGAGTTAATAAGAATGGCAATTTTAGCAATTATAAATGCTTTTTCTTGTTTATTGTCTGTATCTGCAGGTGTTACAAATCTTCTGATTTTGTCTGAATAAAAGAGCATAGCAGTACTGAATAATTGAATATTCTCTTCTTTTATTGGGGATAATCCACTGGGTACAATTATTTGTAAAGTTTCATAATAATCAAAAACAGGGACATTAAGTTGATAAGTCCATTTATATGTTTCGATTTTACAGAAATCAGTATAAGGCGCGACAACTTTTAGTTTTTTAACGATTATTTCATCTCCTGCTGATGCTGGTTTGAGGGTATATTTATGATTTTTTAATTCGTATAGTTCGTGTTTGCCTACAAGGTATTCTAAAAAAAACTGCTCCTCATAAAAACCACGAACAACATCTTTGTTTATTTGACCGGATAGATCTGCATCTCTGAAATCTTTTTCTTCTGTATCTCTGAATTTTTTCGTCACTTTATTGGTGATAACTTCAAACGAATTTAAAAAGCCATATATACTATATTTTGGGTTAATTATATCAGTTAGTTTAACAACTTGTCCTGTTTTTAAAATTGCGGCTTGTTCCATTATATCGATAAATCTAAATCTAACATTAATTCTTTTTTTGAGTACTCTGGCATATATTCACTGTACCCCTTACTAAAATGATATTTCCTGTCCAGCGAATACACAAAAACATCGGTTTCTGGTTTAAAGAGTTCTTTTTCCCCACTTGTGTTTTCAGCCACAATTCCCACTTTGTATTTCTGGTATTTTATATTTTCGGGTGAGAGCAGTTCATTGCCGTCTTCAAATAAATCAATCAAAAACAGGCGCGGGTTTTTTAGACCATCTGTAATCAACGCTTTTATGCTGTCGTTTTCAGTTTTGGTCAAACCCAAAATAATTTTGTTAGGTGTGCTTCCATCCAGCGTTTTGAGCTCTAATCCTGTAATAGTCTGTGTACTGTCTGTAAATAGCTGTAGACTATAGTAGTATGGATCTGGCAGCTGGTAGGTTTTGCTTTTGGTCACCGCACCACTGGCTGAGGCACTGGTTTTGGTATCGGGCGTTGTGCTTCCAGTTGCAGAGACGGCATTGTTCATGACATCGCCGGCTTCTGTAAGGTAGGTCACGCGGGCTACTGTTGGTGTGGCCCCAATTCCTGTCTCAATCACATCGTTTACCGTGAGGGTTTGCACTGCTGTGATTCCCTGCTGTTTTTTGTCGTAATACTGGTTTATGAGATTGAGCTTTTCCGCCGTCATTTTGGAGAAATCACTGTTGTCATTCAATTTTAGTAAGGGTTCAGCGTCTATTAAACTAAACACATCATCAAAAAAGTTAGGCTGTCCATTTATAATAACCGTTTCTCCATTTGTGTCAAGTGCAGTCCCTGCTTTGTATTCATAAACTACGCCTTGATAGAGTAATATGCTAAGATTTGCTATGTTTTTGCCATCTGTTGCTGCGGGAGTCGTAAGCTGTACTGTCGAGGTGAGTCGGCCGTAGTTGCCATCAGCATCTGCTGGCAATCGTAAGCCGTCAGCATTAAAGAAATTGTCTTTCTGTGCGTTGGCAATATTGGCTATTTGTCCGTATAAGGCGGTGTTATTATTATTGTCTGTTACCAGCTGCAGGTATAGGCTGTTTTTTGCAGGATGTGTGGCTTGTTCTTGGGTATTAATCATAACTGGCCAGCCATTAGTCCGATATTGCCCTTCGGTCATTGCAACTAGGTGTGTATCTGAATCTGCCAGTAAACCTGTTTTGATGTTAGCAGTTCCTGTTCCCTTGATTATTTTATAGTCGCCATAAAAATCATAGCTGCGGGTACGGTCCCCATGTATGTAGATATACCAATTGTTTTTTGTCGCAAAATTATTGATAACATCATTGTATATTTCTACACCTTTTTTATCGGTTTTAGTCCCTGCAGCATCTACAGTTACTTTGCCGTCTGAGGTATATAAGCCATAAAAAGCGGCAATATCAATGAACTGCGTACTTTGTTCGCGTTGTAATTTTTGCTCGACATCACTGCCGCTAAGAATAATATTAGCTTCAGCTTTACGCGCATACTCTAGATCGAAAACAAATTCGCTATTGTTAAAATTGTGTTTGTAGTCGCCGTAATTTAGAACTACATCAATACCACATTCGCCAGAGGCAAAACTCCCCAATGATTTGCCGATATCAATTAACGGCAATTCGAAATTATCTTTTTCGTCAAAAGTATTTCCTGCGGTAACAAACTCCGATTCTTTAAAAAATAAGTTCGATAGTGGTACAGACCCCACAACTGCGGTGTCAAAACCTATGTACTTGGCTGTAAATACGGGCACTGGTATAGGATTGTTTTGCGCATCTTTGCGATTGTCATGAAATGCATGAAAATCGGCATTGATCTTGTTGATGAAATCAGAGGTTGCCGTGCCATCATTATCGATGATCAAAGCATCAGAATCTGTCGTGAAAAAATCACTTTTCTGCAAACCTCTGTAAATAAAATATTTGATGTTCAACCCAGGGAAAGGCTGTTTGTAAGGACGAAGGATAAGGTTTACTTTGGTTGAGCTTCCTGTTTGCGGTTGTACTAAAGCTACCCCTTTGCAGATAGAAAAGGCTTTTTTGGCGCTCGTTAAAGTAAATTTTGAAGTCAACCTAAATTTATCAGGCGAAACGGATCCAAATGATTGTGCTTCGGTCTGTGCCGGAAAACCTCCTGACTCCATGAAAAAATGAGACTGTACTGACATATAAATAGTTGTATGAAATGATTTTAAAAAATGTGTTCTTATCTTTAAAAGGGCTTGTAGAATTTAGATACAAGCTTGATTGCATAATAGACTAGAATGATTAGAAAAATTCTGCCTAACCAGATTTGTACTTTTTGCCAAAAGGTCAGCACGTTGGTGTATTCTGTAATTCGAATGGTTTTAAATTCCACCTCTTTTACCTGCTTGGATTTCCAAAAAGCATAGAGTTCCTGTTTGTTTAATTCGCAGTCCACACTAAGTTTATTGTTATCAAGTCGAACCTTTGGGCTTTTTAAGCTGCGCCCTGGTTCGGCCTGAGTAACATTTTTTAGGATAACTTTTCCGTTTTGACATTCTAATAGTGCCCTGTAGGAACTGCTGTCTTTCTCGATTTTAAAAATGGTATCGTGCAGTGTTTCTGTGATGGTAATGGTTTTCGCTTTTTCTTCGCTTAGAACCGGTTTCGGGCTGCTGCACGAAACCAGGACTAAGACTGAAAAAAACAAAAAAACAATTCGGTTTAGATTCTTGTTCATCTCTGTATATGGATTTAAAAAATTATAATTAGGTTTGGAATTTTAGGAGTTTTATCCTTTTGTTATGGCAAAGATTAGCCGAAATCCGGGGTTAAAAAAACAGATGCACGGTGTTTGCACTCATCTGTTCTAAAACTGTACAGCGTTGTAAAGCAAGTAAGCACCGGCTCTTTTTTGAAGGTTATAATTAGTGGCTGCGCTATTAAATATGGAAGACTTTTTAATTAAAGTTTTGCCTGCTTGTTGATCGCTTCTTCTACTTTTTTTAGTTCGGTCGTTACAGGAGTACACAAAATTTCGTAAAGAGTAGTGCGCGAAATAGGATAAACAGGGCAAATATATTTTCGCCAGACTACCGTAGTCGGAATATCTTCTGTCTTGTGTTTATAATAAAGTTCTTTAATGAGTTTGTAGCGCAGCAATTTATTTCTTTGCGTGCCCAAGCTTCTGTTTATTGATACTGACATACGATTTAGGGTAGAATTTATAGTTTATAGAATTGGAGCATGTCTGTTTTAGCGGGCTGCAGACAAAATTGGATTTGATAAGTGTAATTTGTTGAAAAGAAATGCTGCGTATTTGCTGTTCAGGTGCTATATGTTGGTTTTTGTTCCTGAGGCAACTGCTGTTACAATACCTACAGGAACAATAAACCATAATAGTTCTACCGCATTTTTAATGGAAAAATACCCCAATGTTCTGACATGCTGGATCAGCGGTAATTTCAGGTTAGCATTTCCTTATTTTTTTATTCTTTATAAATTCAGTTTGAAAAAACAGCATTCGATAACATAGTCTAATTTCATTATTGCCAGATGATTACAGGAGTAGAATTAGTGATAGGAAACACTATTGCATAAACCTCCATATAAAGTATTTCATATTAGGTACAAAGAATTGTTGTAAGTACCAAGGATGAGGTTTAAGATATAATTTCCACTCCTGTTTGCGGCCGCAATAAATCATCTCTCTACAGATTTTAAGCTGGATGTTTTTAAGTATTAGGATTTTCAAAAACCGTAAAGTTTTTTTAAAATTTTTAGATAAAGTGGTTTACTTTATTATTGATCAGGGCATCGCTTTTAAAATTTTCTGCCACAAATTACACAGATTATCACAAATTTTAAAAATTGAATTGAACAAATTCTACCCGTTTTAGGAGTTCGTGTAATTAAAACAGATTGTAATTCGTGTAAATTTGTGTAATTAGTGTTTAACTTTTTTTAAATGCGAATGCCCTGATTATTGATTCTGTTAGGGCTGTAGTCTGAGAAATCCTTTTATAGTTTTAATTTCTCTTTTTCTTCTGCAAACCTTGTAGCCCTCTCGACTCCCTATGTCGTTAGTATTTCCTTCAATAGTGTGAATAATATCACCGGCAACTTTTTCAACAATACCAGTGTGTCCTAGGCCTTTTCCTAGATCCAGAATAAAAATATCACCTGCATTTGGAATGGTTTGTACTAAAAGCGGTCTCGAATTGTATTGATCTAATACGCCTCCGGTTTTTTTTAAGGGATTGTTAATAGCTGTTTGTTTGGAAGCATTTTGAGTGCACCAGTAAATAAAGGCCATGCACCATGAATATCCTTTTCCGAGTCCTACACTTTTTAAATAAATTTCTACTTCAGGACCTGAATTGGTATATTTTGGAATTTCTTCTACGCCAATTTGTGCGATGGCAATTTCTAATGTTTTTTGAGCAAGTGTCATTGTTGTTTTCCGTTTAATTGTTTGAATTTTTGTAACTCATCTACTAACTGTTGGTTGACTACCATTAATTCTCTGTGTTGTATTTCCATAGTTTTTATTGTTTCTGTTGCAGCTGTTAATCTGGCAGTAATATCATCAAGTAAATCACGGTAATATTTTACGGCATTAACTGCATTGTCAAGTTCGGCAGCTCTGTCTTGAGCTAATGATTTTCTCACAGAGAATAACCAAGTAATAAAAGAGGCAAAAAATGCGGTAAGAGTCGGGTAAAGAAATTGTTCCATTTAATGTTTGTTATAAGAATTCAATATATTTATATTATTTAGGGCAAATGATAGTAGTTTGAGTTTTGATTCTCGCTTTGATTTCAGCTGTTGTTTTCTTTTGAGACGACAAAGATCAGCCGAAAAAAAGCCTTAAAAAAACGAATGCAAGGAGTGCGAACATTTGTATTCTAAGGCTTTACATAGTTGTACAGAAAGCGAATGAAAATCAATTCAGAGCAAAGTAAAGCCTCATCCTAGATTATAACAGGATGAGGCTTTACAGGCTAAAAAATTCGTTTTATTTTATGCTGATTAAGAAGATTTTTTGGTGGTACTCAGAAGTAGTTCTTCAATTCTTTTTAATTCTGAAGTGATGGGCGTACAAAGAATTTCATACAAAGTTGTTCGTGATATTGGATAAACAGGGCAAATATATTTGCGCCATACTACCGTAGTAGGAATATCTTCAGTTTTGTATTTTTGATACAATTCTTTGACAAGTTTGTAGCGGAGTAATTTGTTTTTTTGAATTCCGAGGCTTCTTTTTGCAGTTATAGGCATGGTGATAGAGTATTAAGAGTGAAGGAAAATGAAGAAGAGTTTAAATGAAAATGAAGAATTATTTATTTTGTACAGCATGCGGTATTTTCAGGAAGTAAAAAGAATGATTAGAAGTGCATAGTTTTTTCATATTGATTAGATGAATGATACTTTTTTATTTGATAATTATTTTATAAATCCTGTTGCTGAGACTATTATTAAAATTGCAAGTTCTTTACCTTGCCGTTTTATGATCTGTATTGATCTTGTTTTTACGCTCATTGCAGTATTGCTTAAAGATTGTTTTAACTCTAAAACAAAACCATTCCCGGTATAGTAATATTGGCTTTAAGTTGGTTGCAATGAGTAAAATGGCTAAAAGTACTGATGTGTACATATCGTTGTTAGGCTGCATTGATGTGTTCGTTTTGCTGGTTAAAGAAATTAAAGGCGTATCCGTGTAAAAAATCTACTGAGGACATAGATAAAGGAATGTTGGTTCGAACACCATTTTCATCAATTGTAGCTGCCTCTATAAACCAGCTGGAACGCACAGGCTTAAAGGAGGAAGCTATAATTTCAACTCCATCGGTAAATTCTTCATTATTGAATTCTTTAGTCAGTTTTTGAAGTTCCAAAACTCTGGAACCTTTTAAATTTCCCTTTGCATCTTTTTTTAAAAGGTTGAAAACAATTTTTACCAGCGATGCGGTTTCTTTACTTGTAGAAAGTGACGAAATAAAATTTTGCACTTTCTCAATACCAATTGTTACTGTATCATCCCAGCCTTCGTTGATGCGGTATCCAATAGTGATTTCTTCCTTATCGTTAGAGAAAGTATGTGACATTTGTTTTTCTTTAAAGCCATACACCTGATTCTTTAAATCCAGAATAGTTTCAAACAGCTGAAATGTTTCTGTCTTTACATTCCTCATCATTTCAGATGTTTTTTGTAATCTTAAAAGAGCTCTCGGAATCGTTTCGGCTACCAGTTTTTTGTAAGCGTCTCTTTCTTCATTTTTTTTGTTCTCTATTCTGTTTAAAGCTTCTTTTAATTGTTGTGCAGAGAATTGTGATAAGTCCATAGATGGGGTGATTGCGTTTGATAATGAATTGTTCATAAATGTTTCGTTTTTAGTTTTGTAATAAAATTTCTGTTTCGTTTTTAAAAGGATCATCATAATAAGGTGTGAAATTATGCTGTACGGCAAGTCTCGAAACCTCTTTTAGCTTGTTCTCAATATTTTGCGGAACAGGACGGGGAGAAGCCGTTTCGTCGTCCAGAATGTGCATCCATTGAAAACGTTCCTGATTAATGCAGATTCTTTCTCCGGCAGTAAAAGTTTTTGTACGTTCTGAGCAATATTGAAGTGCCAGATATAACAAAGCAATGCGTTCTTCGATTTGTTTTTTACTCATGATTTTTTTTTAATTGGGTTCGTAATTTTTTGATGTCAGACTCGATTAAATTTCTTTCCAGACTATTTGGATTTTCAATCAGCCAGTTTTCTAACTCTTGGATTTTTTCCTTGATTTCAATTGTTTGCATTTTATATTAATTAAAAGTTATTAATGAATTTGATATTAAAACTTCTATTTTGATTTACTACGCCTAATTCGTAGTTTTATTCCTGCTTTGTGTTTTTAGATTATATTCATTTTTTTTTATTCTGAAAGGTTTTTTTTACATTGATAATCAGTTGTTTAATTTTTTTTCATTTCTTTTGAATATTTCAGTATGCTTCTAATTGCATTTGTTTTTGATTATTATTTTTCTTTACTTTGCAAATATAATGTAAAATAATACATCAAAACAAATTTTTAACGTAAAATAATACATCTTTTTATGGGATCAACAGAAAGAATGAGAGAATACCTTGATTATAAGGGAATAACGAAGTATAAGTTTTGTAATGATTTGGGCTTTTCTAATAAATTTTTAGATAATAGCAGTAATATGGGAACTGACAAGGCGTGTAAAATATTACACCAATATCCGGAAATAAACTCAGAGTGGTTATTAACTGGTAATGGATCAATGATAAAAGAAGATACTAATATTGTAGTAATGAATAACGACAGAAAAACGCTTGACTCACTTCATGTGAATCAGGAGATACCATTATATGATTTGGAAGCTGTGGCGGGATTACGGGAATTGTTTAGCAGTGGTAAACCGCAAAGAGTACTGGATACTATAAAAATTCCGAATCTGCCAAAATGTGACGGAGCCATTTCTGTAACAGGAGATAGTATGTATCCATTGTTAAAGTCCGGAGATATAATTCTGTATAAAGAAACCGAATTTGAGAATATCTTTTTTGGAGAAATGTATCTTTTGAGCGTTAAGTTAAATGATTGGGAAGAGTATATTACAGTAAAATATGTTCAGAAATCAGAGCTGGGGCAGGACTTTGTAAAATTGGTAAGTCAGAATTCCCACCACCAGTCTAAAGATATTCATGTTTCAAAAATATCTGCATTGGCGCTTATAAAAGCAAGTATTCGTATTAATACTATGATGTAGGGATGCCGCGTTCGAGAATAAATCTGCCTTTGGAAATTTAAATTTAAATTTTATTATCCCATTAATTTTATAATTTTTAGATAGAATTAAGTTTGCTTTAAGTTAATACGATGTTGAATTAATATTGGTCATACTGCATGCAGCCTATTAGGTTACATTATTTGTAAAGAAGTAAATTAAGGATTATAAAATCAAGAGTTAACTATATAAAGAATAAATTCGAATTACATAAAGTAATAAAGCAGTCCAATCAGGCAGCTTCATTTTTAGAATAAGCTGCTGTTTAAACTTTTGCTTGAATTTCGATCATAGGTTCAGATTTGGTTATAGAACCTGCTCCAATTTCCAGCAGGATTAGTTTGTTCGCTGGCATTTGCAGATGATAAATTTTTAAAGAAATCTAATGAATAGAATTTTTACTGATGAATTGCTGGAATTTGTTTTTGTATTGTTCGGCGACAGTAATCCGCTGTTTGTTGATGATAACTTGGTTTCGTTCTATTTCTTCAATCTTGTCCAAAGCTACGATGAAAGAACGGTGGATTCTCATGAATTTGGATTTGGGTAATTCTTCTTCCAATGATTTTAAACTCATTAAAGTTAGTATGGCTTTGGGCTGATTCACGAGCCAGATTTTGATGTAATCTTTCAATCCTTCAAAATACAGCACTTCATAAAAATTGATTTTCAACTGTTTGTATTCGGATTTCACAAAAATAAAATCGGCGTTTTTGGGATTTTCCGGAGTTTCTTTTCTTTTCAATGCAAACCATTCTTTGGCTTTTGCGGCAGCGTTATAAAACTCTTCAAAATTGAACGGTTTCATCAAATAATCTAAGGCATCGGCCTTGAAACCATCAAGCGCATATTCACTGAATGCTGTGGTGAAAATGATTTTGGTTTCTTTTGAAATCGTTTTTGAAAGTTCCAGTCCTGATAATTCGGGCATTTGGATATCTAGGAAAACCAAATCGATTTTTTCGGTATTTAATAATTCTAAAGCATCAAAGGCATTGCTGCATTTTCCTTTTAATTCCAGAAATGGCGTTTTGGAAACGTAATTTTGAATAAGTTCCAATGCAAATGGTTCGTCATCTACAATAATACAGCTGATTTTGTTTTCCTGTATAGCCATTATTTCTGCGTATTAATTTCCAATTGTGCGGTAAAAAGTTCATCGGATTCCTGAATTTTAAAAAGATGTTTTTCAGGATATAATAATTCCAGTCTTTTTTTAATATTTTTCAGCCCGATTCCAGAACCGCTTTTGTCCAAATCGTTCTTTTTGAAATTATTATTTTTGGTTTCAAACCTTATTTTTTGTCCGTCTATTTGCATTGAAAAATAAATATTTGAGTATTTAACTGCCGAAACGCCATGTTTGAAAGCGTTTTCAATCAATGAAATAAACAGAAGCGGTGCTACTTGCAAATCTTCGGTGATAACAGGAAAATCGGCTTTGACAATCGTTTTTTCTGATGTTCTCAAATCCATCAATTCAATGTATTGTTTCATAAACTCGATTTCTTTTTTGAGGCTAACTTTTTCAACATTGGATTCGTATAGAAGATACCGCATTAAAATACTCAAACTGTGGATGGTTTCCTTTGCTTTTTTGGGCGAAATATCAACCAATGAATAAATATTGTTCAGCGAATTAAAGAAAAAATGAGGTTGCAGCTGGTATTTCAAATGCTGTAATTCTGACTCCAATTGGGTATTCTTCGATTCTTTTTTTTCGGCTTCGGTTTTAACCCAGCGTTCATAAATGCGCAAAGTGATTGAAAAAATCAGCGGAATGATAAGAGAAAGTGTGTCAATATAAATAAAGAATCTTTTTGGCGGAAAATCAATTTTTGGCATGTCATTTTGATCTTCCTCCATAAAAAAATCACGAAGCTGGAATTTCAGCCAAATAAAGAAAGCGATTAGCAGCGCATTAACGATGAAATAAAGAATCACTTTCCTTTTGAGCAGAAAACCATCTATTAAAAAGAAATAATTCAGATAAAAAATAACCGCATAAAAAGCCAAGGGAATCCAGGAATGTTCTATTATTTTGTGTAAATCAAAGGATTGTCCTGAGGATAAAAGATAGGGCAGGCTAAATAAAACCGCCCAAACCAAAACGTGTGTAAAGGCTGTGAATAGGCGGTTGTTTTTTATAAAATCATTCATAACGTAAAGCGTTTATAGGATCTAGGGTTGCTGCTTTTCTTGCAGGATACCATCCGAAAAATATTCCGGTTATGGCACAAACCGCAAATGATAGTAATATGGAAAACAAGGTGACGCTTGTTGGCCAATTTAAAACTTTTGCAATAAAAACAGTCGAAAACAAGCCTAAAGTTACTCCAATTATTCCACCTGTAATACTGATAATAATGGCTTCGGTCAAAAATTGCATCAAAATATCTCTTCCTGTGCCTCCCACGGCCATTCTTAAACCAATTTCACGGGTTCTTTCCTTAACTGAAACATACATGATATTCATAATTCCGATTCCGCCAATCAAAAGGGAAATCCCTGCAATGGCGACCAAAAGTAACGTCATCATTTCGCTCGTAGAGCTGAACATGGAGATTAGCTCTTGTTGCGAAAATACATTAAAATCATCATCAGTGTTTACCAGCTTATGGTTTTCTCTCAGAATTTTTGAAACTTCCTCGACAGCTTCTGGGGCTTTATCTTCACTTTTTGATGAAGTAGCGATGGATTGCAGATAGGTTATGGCGAGCACTCTTTTTTGAACAGCTGTATAAGGTGCTAAAATTACATCGTCCTGGTCTTGCCCAAAAGTATTTTCTCCTTTTTCCGAAAGGACACCTATAACTTTAAACGGAATTTTATTGAAACGGATGGTTGCTCCAATTGGGTTTTCACCAGCACTAAATAAATTTTCAACAATTGTTTTACCGATAACGGCTACTTTTGCGGAAGCTTTTACGTCTTCATCTGTAAACATTGTACCGTCTTGAACGGTCAAAACCCTTACTTTTAAATAGTTTGGAGCCACACCATAAATAGATGTCGGCCAGTTTTTGGAACCTTTTATGGCATGACCGTTGCCGTTTACTACTGGAGAGGTGTTTTCTACTAAAGTTCCGTTTTTTTGAATCGATTCTAGATCTTTGATTGTCAATGTCTGCATAGAACTCACGTCCATTCTCACGCCGCCCTGCATTCCCGCTCCAGGGCGAATGGTAAGCATATTAGATCCCATACTGGAAATTTGCGATTTGATGCTCTCTTTGGAACCTTCACCAATAGCGAGCATGGCTATGACCGAAGCAACACCGATAATAATTCCGAGCATCGTCAGAAAAGCTCTCATTTTGTTAATCTGAAGTGCTTTGAGTGCTATTTTTAATAAACCGGAAAGATTCATAATTTATGTTTTTTAGTGCGGTTAATCGTTGTCATTTCCCATGTTTTTTATTGCTTCGGCAGCATTTAGAATGTTCTCGTTTTTGTAATCCTTGATAATGTGTCCGTCTTTCAAAACAATTGTCCGTCCGCTGAATAAAGCAATATCAGGTTCGTGAGTTACAAATACAATCGTTTTTCCTTCTGCATTTAGTTTCTGGAAAAGCACCATGATTTCATACGAAGTTCGGGTGTCTAAATTTCCTGTGGCTTCATCGGCCAGAATCACAACTGGGTCATTTACCAGCGACCTTGCAATGGCGACACGCTGCTGCTGTCCGCCCGAAAGCTGGCTTGGGGTATGATGTAAACGTTCCGACAGCCCCACAAGATCCAAAGAAGCAATTGCTTTTTGGCGTCTTTCCTGTGCTTGAATTTTTCGGTTGTAAAGCAAAGGGAGCTCTGCATTTTCTATAGCCGTTGTTCTTGGCAGAAGATTATAGGACTGAAAAATAAAACCAATTTTTTCGTTTCTGATTTTTGCCAATTGGTTTTTATCTAAGTTTCGAACAGAAGTTTCGTCAATTTCATAAAGTCCTGAAGATGGCTGGTCAAGACAGCCCAAAATATTGAGCAAAGTTGATTTCCCAGAACCTGAAGAACCCATGATAGTCACGAATTCTCCTTCTTCAATAGAAAACGAAATTCCTTTAATGGCGCGTACAATCTCGTCGCCCATTTTAAACTCTCGTTTTAAATCCTGAATATTTATAATTTTTGTTTTCATGACTTATTTTTTTCCAGGTGGTTTTGGCATAAATGGGCTGGAAGAGTTTTCAGATGTTCCAGTTACTGCTTGTTCATTTTTCAAAGCAGTTACCACTTCGTTCCCTTTTGTCAAACCGCTGATTATTTCATAATTAATTCCATCGTTCCTGCCTACGGTAATTTTTTGCTGATGGATTCCGCTGTTGTCTTTTACCCAAATGGTTTTGGAATTTTTATCTTTTGAAGGTGTTAGAGCTAATTTTTGTTCTGATGCAGTTCCTTTTTTATCCGTAATGTATTGGGTTACCAAGTTCATATCGGGTTCAAAAGAAAATGCTTTTGCTTCCAGAGTCAGGACATCTTTTAATTCCATTGTGAAAATGGATACAGTAGCTGTAAGTCCCGGTTTTAATTTTTCTTCAGGATTATCGGCTCTTATGATTACAGTGTAAGTCACTACATTTGAAGTTACGGTTGAATTCAAACGCACTTGAGTTACGGAACCTGAAAATTCTTCATCAGGATATGCATCTACCATGAACGTTACTCTCTGACCTTCTTTCACGCTGCCGATGTCGGCTTCATCAACATTGGCTTCGACCTGCATTTCCTTTAAATCTTTTGCAATGGTAAAAAGGGTAGGAGTGCTGTAACTTGCAGCTACGGTTTGTCCTTCGTCAACAGCTTTGGAAAGGACAACACCATCAATTGGCGAATAAATATTGGCATAACCCAAATTTGTCTGTGCTTTTCGTAAGTTCGAATTTTGTTGTTGAGCTGTACCTTTCGCAGTATTTAAGTTAAAAAGCGCTTCTTGATAATCGGCTTTACTGATGACATTGGCTTTTAAAAGCGAATACTGTCTGTCGTAAATGACTTGTTTGTAATTTTGATCCTGCAAAGCAACATTATAGGCTGATTTTGCCTGCTGTAATATTTCCAGAAGGTTTTCTTTGTCTAGTTCGGCAATAAGCTGACCTGCTTTTACGGTAGAATTGTAATCTACATAAATTTTTTGAACCACGCCGGAAACTTGTGTTCCAACTTCCACTTGTTTTGTAGCTTCAATAGTTCCTGTTGCAGTGATCACATTGCTGATATTTCCTTTTTTAACTTGTACCGTTTCGATTTGAAGTACTGCTTCTTTGTTGGTAAAAGCAAAGATGGCTGTGCCAATGGCTATTGCTATAAAAGCAAAAGCTAGAATTATTTTTGTTTTTTTATTCATGACTGTTAGATTTAAATTTGAATTTGGTTTCCTTGATAAAATTGAAGCAGCTGATAGTATAATGCCAGTGATAATTTTGCTTGTAAATAAGTTTGTTCTGCATTGAGATAAGTGTTTTTACTCACCAGTAAATCGGTTGAACTTAATGCTCCCAATTCTGATTTTTTTAGGGACATATCGTATGCCAATTTTGAAGAGTTTTTCAATGCAATAGCGGCTTCCATCTGGCTTTGGCTCGAAATTGCATTTTGCCAGGCACTTTCAATTTTTAGATACAATTGTTTATTTGCGGATTGAACTGAAAGTTTGGAGTTTTCAATTTCAATTTTGGTATTTTCGATTTTCGCTTTGTTTTGGTATTTGCTAAAAATTGGAATGCTTAAGGACAGTCCCACGCTTTGGTAAAAATTTCCATCAAATTGATTAATGAAATTATAAGGCTGCGTGTTGGTATATCCCGAATTTAATCCGGCGTTTAAACTCAATGTGGGTAAATAGCCTGATTTTGCTTTGGATAATTCGAGCTCTTTAATTGAAGTTTGAATGGCTGCACTTTTTATTTCAGGAAGATTTTCGGAAGCATAACTGTATACTTTTTTTAATTCGGGAATTGCAAATTGTTCAGTAGTTAATTTTGTTGCTGCAATATCAAAGGAATCTTCAGGGTTTAATTCTAATAGTTGTTTTAAGGCGATAAGTTGTTGACGGTAGTTGTTTTGTACCGTAATCAGAGTTACTTCGTCATTTTTGAGCTGGGTTTCCAAATTGGCTGCGTCTATTCCAGCAACGGAACCCGCTTTGTATTTGGTATTCATTTGATTAAGCTGTTCTTTGGAAGAAGCAATAATGTTTTTAGAAACTTCAATGCCTTCTTTGTAATAAAGAGCTTGCAGATAGGCTTGTGCCACGCTCAAAAGGACATTGTTTTTTGCTTCGGAAACAAAGAACTCGTTTTGTTTTACTAAAAGCTCGTTCTGCTTAATCGTATTGTTGATGTAATTGCCTTTGAACAAAGTTAGCGAAGCATTTACTCCAGCACTTGTTGAATGAACCAATTGGGTAACATAACTGCTTGTAATGGGGTCAATACTGCTCCCGTTATTCATACTTTGCGAAGCATTTGCAGTTATGCTTGGCAAACGTTCATATTTGGATTGTTTGTAATTAATTTCGGCACTGTTCTCAGTAAGCTGTGCTTGCTTTACCGTAATGTTATTTTTGATTGCGTATGAAATGCAATCTTCTAAACTCCATATTTTTGGTTTTTCTTCCTGTGCCGTAACGAGACCTACTTGGAAAAGTATCAGCATTGTTATGATTATTTTTTTCATTTCTTTGAATTTTATAGTCCAAAGAAATGATTAAAGGGAAGGATATAATAATGAAGTAGAAGTCTGCCGTTATTTTGTATATAATGAAGAGGATTTTATCGATGGAACTTTCTTAATTCTAAAAAAGAAATGAAGGTTTAGATTTCCATCGATTAATTTCCAAATTTGGCTTTGCCACGTCTAAAGATGCACTTGTGCTAATACGTTCTTTAAAAAATGGTGTTAATGATTTGCCTGAATATCAAAATATAGTTTAATTTCTTCTCCAACAACAAGGTTACCTGTTTCTGTTAATAATCCGAGAACTTCAGATAAAGAAATATACTTCTTTGCCGTATTCCTGGAAAGGGATAAATAACTGCTTATGAATAGTTTACTCTTTTCATCACAATAGAATTTAATTACTTTTCTAATTTTCTCATGTCTGTTACTTTGTTTGTTATAATCCGTTTTTTTTAAACGAATGTATGGTTTCAACAACATGAAAAGTCAGTAGTTTTTAACAATCAATTTAGCCCAAAATTAGGTGATCAATTTGAATTGGAAAGTGGCGGTCAATTTGACAGGTTTTTTCAGTATAACTAATGAAATTAAGTAAAATAGTATTAAATATGGTTAATATTGTCTTATAAAAATGACAATTAAATATTTATATTTACAAAGAACTTTATGTTCGTAACTAATAAATAGATATACTATGAAAAAACTGTTTTTGCTAGTCGTCCTTTTTCTTTGCAGTTATTTTGCAATTGCGCAGAAAACGCTCTTTACTCCCACAGAATGGAGCGATCCAAATAATGAATTTTATAATAAAGTATCAAACTCTAGAAAATATGAGTCTTCGAATTTTGTGCTTTACTGGGGTGATAAAGTTGGTACGAATCCATCTACATATTCTGATGCCTCTTTACGGTTTAATCCTCAATCGGTAGCCGATACACTTGAATACACTTTTAAGCGATACATAACCGATTTGCATTTTGTCAGCAATGCTCCTACAACCAATTTAGGCAAGTACAAAATTATTATTATGATGATGAATACTTGGAATTCTACTGATCCTCGGTTGGAGGCTTTTGCACAAGCCAGCTCGTTTAGTAACACCATCGGTGCTATGTTCGTACACCCTGAGGCAACCAGAGATGGTGGGGCATTATCTCATGAGTTTGCCCACACGCTACAGATGATGATGCATATTCAGGAAAACCCTGGTAATGGAACTGCATTTACGGGTTATGATTGGGCAGGTCCGTTCTTTGAAGGCCATGCCAATTTTATGCGTGCTCAAGCTTACCCTCAATGGTCAGAGATTGATGGTACTTTAACCCGATGGATACAGACTAGGCATTTTATGTGGTCATCAAATCGACATCATTATACCAATTTTCATCTCATGTATTATGTTCAGGAAAAAGAGGGTTTTGATTTCACAAGAAGAATGTGGGCCGAATCTAAAAATGAAGAACATCCACTGGAAACTATAAAGAGACTAAAAGGCTTTACGCAGGAACAACTCGACGATTATCTTTGGAGTTATGCGCAACGCCAGCCAGCATTTGATTATCCTATTCAGTGGAATTCTCAAATAAATACGACCAGTAATTTTGGAATGACAATCAGAAAAGTTTACAAAAGCATAAAAGATAATATGCCTCGTTATACTAGCAGACAGTACACTCTTCTTACCAAAGTAGCTGGTACAACCGACCAATATTATACCAATAATGACTGGGCTCCACAAGATTATGGAATGAATGTAATTCCGTTATATCCAACATGTGCGGGTACTCAAAAGAAAGTTACTATTAAATTTAAAGGACACGCAGAGGTAAATCCGACCCAAGCCGGATGGAGGTATGGTTTTGTAACCACAAAATCCGATGGTACAATCTCTCGTTACAGCCCCATGTATAATTCTGATGGAGAAGCATCATTTACTCTTGATACTTCGACGGAATCTAATATTTTCCTAGTAGTGTCCTCTGCACCAAAAGTACATGTAAACTACAACATGGATGAGGGGTATCCCAAACAAAGAAGATATCCGTATGAGTTAAAAATTGCCAATGCAGCTCCAGAAGGATATCAGCCAGCTGCCGATTTTAGGTCATTCCTTAAAACAAATGGACATTTACATTCTAACGGTGGAGGATGGGTATCCAATAATGCTACTGTAGCTTCAACAGTATATGTTGGTCCTTATGCAGTTGTTAGAGGTGGTACTATTTCGGGGAATGCCCGTATAGATGGGTATGCAATGGTTGATGGAGGTACTATTAGCGGTAATGCTGTTGTTAGAGATAATGCATGTGTATACAATGCAACTTTATCAAGCAGTGCAATAGTTGAAGGAAACGCATGGATGGAAGGGGGGTCGGTTGGAAATACGGCCAATATTAAAGGAAATGCGATGTTATTTGCAGGAAATTATGGTGGTTCGGTTGTAGTTGGTGGCGACGCCGAAATTGGCAGTTGTTCCACCACAGGTGTTTATTTGCAGTTCCCTTACTGGAGAAATGGTAGAACAGATTGTGACGGTAAAGGTGCTGCTGACTCTTCCAATATCGATATAAATACAACATTCACAAATTTTACAGCTGCACAAATGGCTTTTGCTGCAACGCCTGCATGTACGAATAGCACTGGCACTTATTCTCTTTCTACTACTGTTACACCAACAGGTTCAGGATCGGTTTCTCCATCTTCGGGTACTTTTGCTAGTGGAACAAGTGTTACTTTAACTGCAACAGCAGCAACTGGTTATCAGTTTGTAAATTGGACTTCGGGAACGACTGTTTTAGGAACGACTTCATCTATAGGTGTTAGCATGACAGCAAACCAAAGTATTACTGCAAATTTTAACTTGATACAAACTGGTGGCACCACAACGCGCATAGAGTTTGAAAATTTGTCTGCTATATCGGGATATTCAAATTTATCAAATGGAATAAGTGGCCTTCCATCCAGTCAATTTTCAGGAGGAAATGGTAAATATAGTGGTGGAAGCGGTGTTCGTGGAAGCGCTGCAACATTTAACGGAACTACAGGTAATTACAATATAAATGTTCCATGGTATGATAAATCAACTGCTTACAGCGGAACTTTTAGACTTGTTATTAAAACAGGTACAACTGTAAAACTTGACCAGTCGTGGAATTGCAATGCAACAAGTATTGGTTGGTATATGAAGAGTATCTCCAATGTAGCTGTTGCTAATGGTGACAGCATTGAAATTTATGCGACGCGTGTTAATTCAGCTGAACCGTGTATTTTGGATTATATTGAATTTGTTCCAAATACAACCAAAAAGATTGCTGCTTCTAAGGTAAATGCTGATTTTGACTTTGATTTAAAAATCTATCCAAATCCAACAGAAGGAAACTTAACCATTTCCTTTATGCAAACTCAACAAGAAAAAGTTACCGTTTTATTGTTTGATATTAATGGACATAAATTAGATGTTATTACTGACAAGACTTATGAGGCAGGCAAAATCGATATTCCATACAATTGCGGTTATTTGCTTAAAGGTGTTTATTTTTTAAGCATTCAAACAGGGGGTAACACTGTAAATAAGTCATTTATAAAAGAATAATCTGCAAATATTTCTTTTTTAGCTTTTTAGTTTTGTTCTATAATCATGCTCGTGCAGAAGCGGATGTCATTGAAAAACACCGCTTATTTTGATTAGCATCATTTTTTAGACAGTAAAAAACGCTTGTAACAGGATTTCAAACATCTGTTATAAGCGTTTTTCTTTTTGGAAACAAAATGATTTCTAAAGAACAAATGAAATTGGAGATCTTTAAATATATTGAAATTTGGTACAACCGAAAAAGAAGACATCCTGCTTTAAATTACAAAAAACATTGAAGAATTTAAAAATCAAATTAATTGCAAAAATGTAGCTTAACTTAATGTGCTGTTTTTATTTGTATATCCATTATAAAATCATCATAAATAGTGAGACCCATTAAAAGGAATAGCCCGAATTTTGAAAAAAAGTACGAATGTTATCGACACTATTACATACAACTGATTTAAAAACAGAATTCGAAAATCCGCATGGCGTTCAAATCGTATCAGTTACATCTTGTGATGCCATTTATATTGCTTTATTAAACATTTGGATAACCGAAAATTATCAGTCAATAGAGCAAGTTGTTGTTTATTTTGAGGGAGTTAAAATAGTTGCCATTTATAAAGACATTTTTGAAAAAGGCACATTATGGAAATGTATTTATGGTTTAGAGAACGGTAACTATTTATTAGGCAGTGGTTATTCGAGTTTGAATTGGGGGGCGAAATTAGCCTTATTCAAAGAAGATAAATTGTTAACATCCCGCACATTTGACAAAGGCTACAGCACCGAAATCACCAAAATTGAAAGTGCCAATGGTGATGCTATTTTGATAAATGGCAATTGGTACCAATGTGTGCCTGCAGGAGGACACGATGATTTTTATCCAGAAAGATGGAAAACTAAAATCACAAAAGAGGGTCAAGACTTTTTAGATGCAGAAAACCCAGCACTAAAACAAAGCTATTTTTCGGCATCGATTTTAGATTCAAATTTTGGGAATTTTTATGTTTTAGAAAGTCATGGCATTTCTAAGTATTCGGTTAAAGGAGAACGTATTTGGAATCAAGGGCTGGGTCATTTTGGGCTGGAAGGTTTGATGCCATTGAATAAAATAGCTCCTTATTATAAAACACAAAACGGCATAACGGTTACTGATGGTGTTTGGTTTTCTGGTATCGATTACACTTATGCAGACAGAGCTGTCGAAGACCCTTTGTTTGGAAGAGTTACTGCTAGCGGAACTATACTTTCGTTTACTCAAATTTTATATGATTTTCCAGAAGTCTATAAAATTCACGCCATAGTTTCAGGAACAGACAGCAATTGTTTATTGATTGGAGAAACATTACGCATAGGCGAAGGCACGGGGTTATTCTTGCTCCACGTGCATTTTTCGAGTGGTATTTTTTCTGCAGACATCCAATATTTGAATTTCAATATAGATGACCTGCAACTTTCTATAAGCGATATTCCATCATTTCAAGAATATTATTTAGATATAAAAGGAGTCTATCCTCAAAGTTTTAAACTGGAAGATTTGAATGAAATTATAATTTTCGGAAATGTAAATCATGGCCACAATCGCGATAACGGAATGGTTTGGTCTGTTAAAATAGATTTAGGGTTAAAATAATAGAAATCAAAATAATACTAATTCTAATTTTTGTGGTTACAATTAGTAAAATCTAAAACAAAATTATGGAATTTCAATACCAATATGATCAGGAAAAACTAAATAAAGCTGGACAGCGAGAGGGAGAATTGACACTTACCTCTGACGAAAACATGGAATACAAACACATTTACAATGCAGGAAAACTTGTTGAAGCAACAAACTACCTCATTACTGTAGAAGGCAAAAAACCTTTAATTGGCAAATACAAAGATGGAAATCCTTTTGATGGGTATTTTGTTTACTATCATGAATTCAGAAGTCCGCTTATAGATTATTATGAAAACGGAGAATTAAAGACTCATTATTCGTATTCATTATTAGATTTAATTGCTTCTGAAAACCCCGCCGAAGTTCAATTGAGCAAAACGACTTATAAAAACAAGATGCCTCTACAAGGATTAATTCATAAGGAGAGTATTAGTGTAAATGGAATGAATTTTTGTGCTTCTGAATATTATGAAGAGGGCAAAATTACATATACCTATTTATGGATGATTATAGGAAGTGTGCTTCAAGCAGTTAAAATAGTGCTGTTACCCAATGGTTATAAAATTCATGAACAAAACTTTCATAATGAAGAAGTCAATAACCGTGAACTTAGATTTGGAACCATAACGGTTGAATTTAAAGACAATGAAAATGGAACTGTTCTTTATGAGACAGCCGATAAATTAGTTATTAAATACCAATTCAGCAATGCCAGTTTGTCTCAAAAAATTAAGCCTTACAAAGGCAAAGGATTTATATGTTACTTTCTTTTCAATGACAACAGCACTAAATTAACGCAACACTATAATTTTGAAATAAATGAACAATTATACGTTGAAAATTTTATTTCCAATCGTAGTTATATTTCTCTGATTTTTTCAGCGATAAATATTCAGCTCACTCCCCGTTTTTTGGCAAATGGAGATAATGATTATTACTTTATAAAAATGGAGAACGATTATGCTAAAATGGTCTCTCTCCATTTGGGAGAAAATGGGAATCCTGTAGATGGTTTTTTTATAGAAAAAGAAGAGCAATCGGACAACTATAAATATGCTCAATATTTGGAATCTAAAGTAGTTGCCAATAGTGATGAGTTTACCTTGGAATCTATAAAAGAATTGATTTTTAATACAAAGCAATAAGATGAAAAATTTTCAAATTAAAATAGAGCAGGAAATAACCGATTTTGCCTCAAAACATCCAAATGAATACAAGACAATCATAGATAAAATAACTTCCTATAATCGCAGTGACTATACCGATGATTTTTATTCTTTTCAGGTGTTTAAAAATCAAATAAAAGAAATTTACCTTAATCAGGCTTTAGAGGATTATCACATTTCTAAAAACGAAAATCTTCGAAATGAGATTATTGCTATTGCCGATTATATGATAGACAGACGCTATGACGTGATGATTGCGCTGGACGATGAGGAAGCATTTAATAAAGTTTTAGGATACGCCACTGATTGTTTGAAAGGTGAAGATTTTTTATATTTTCAGCAATTGTATGTAAACGAGCAATCCCTTTTTGCATTAGCGAAAGCCTATTATAACCCAAAGTTTAAACAAGCCGTTATTTTGTTTTTTGAAACCTCTTTTGATTATGTCAAAAATTATGCGAAAGAAAATGACAACCACTACAATAGCTCAAGTGCAGACCCAGATGGCAGTACATTATTGGAATTGGCTCAGGCTATCTCTTCTTTGAAGGAAGAGGACAGGGAACAATTTTCCAATCTTGTTTTTGAAATTTATGCGTTTAGTAGTAACGAAAAAAGAAGTTATGGAATGAATCAAGCTTCGGGTTTTATCGCACTACTGCTTACTTTATATTCTGCTACAATTGATAAGATTACGTTTTTGAATGATACAATTGCAAAAAAACTAAAGCATTACAAAGAAAATATTTATGTGCATCAGATATTGTATGCCAAATGGTATCTGGAAAAAAATCATACCGAAGCGCTTGCTTATTTACAAAATGATGAAAATGCCGGCTGGCCAACTTTTGCCATCTTAGCATTGGCTGATTTAGGTTGGCAAGAGGCTTTGCCTTTTTTAATCGAAAAACAAAAAGGGGAAAAGAATCCGGTAGTTTGGGAAGTGTACCAAGAAGCAATTCATCGATTGAGTACAAAATATCAAATTGCCAATAATGAGGATAGAATGATTTGGCTCAACGGAAATTTAACTCCAACTCAGCGTGCATTAGGTGCTGAGTCAGACAATGTTTTTGTTAAAAGAGCACAACAAAAACTGGCTATTGATGCTACGGTATATGAAACTGATGAAGAGTAATTACATACTCCAGTAAAAAAAATATTATTTTCATTATGAAAAATTACAATTCTTACCAAAAAACAAAAGAAGTCTATATTAGTAGAGATAGTGCTTTTCCAATAGCATTAATTTTTATAGCCTCCGTTATCACTTATGTATTGCACTATTTTCTAGGTATGGGGATAGCCTTGTTTTTTAATCTTTTTATCTCTTTTTTTTCTTATTTGTATTGGTATTATTATGCAAGAAATCGTCAACGAATAACCTTTGAATTTTTGACAGGAGTCATCCTTATATTTGGCTTATTACTGTTTATCGATTACGGAGTTTATACACTGGTAGTTTATCAAAAAACGGGAATCTTCAATAGACTTTATTTTCAATTATGGTTGTTGATTTTGCTTGGGACTCCCACTGTTTATTATATTTTTAAATATGGTCGTTTTTATTTTCAGGAAAGAAAAATGGTGGTAAATTATCTAAAAGTATCACTGAAAGTAGATTATGATAACCAATTGCTTACTCATATTGATGCCATACAGTTTGTAAACACTTCAAAACGTACCATGTCAGACATCAAACTAGAAAAAGCTCCTTGTTATTATTCGGAAGCAGAGTTAAAAAAAATGGAAGACAACAGTACTAGAAATTATTATTTAGAAAAAAGTGCTTTTAGCGATACCATACATTTGCCTTTTGGTACAAATAAATTTTTTATGTCTTGGTATTCGATTGTGGAGGATAAATATTATGATATCGAATTGCCATTTCCTTTCGAGAAAATGATTCTGGAACGAGAAAAATACCCCACAAATGTTTCTGGAATTTTGAGAGGAAAGAAAACCAAACGCCTGAATCTTCACATTCATGCCAATGGAGGGATAAAACTTTTTAATAGCGACACTGTTTTAATTAATCATATAAACAGTATTCCAACTTCAATTACGGAAGAAGTACGAAATGAAAAAATAAAACGCCATCGGTATTCACACGAATATTATAACAACCCAAAAACCTTTTCGGGTTTGATAGAAACGATTAAAGGGTCTGGGGGAATTGAAGAACGCTTTCAAATACAAAATAAATTAGTTCCTTGGAACATGAGTATTTCGGGACTTGAAGGCGATAATTATTTGGATGTGTTTGATGTTTCTTTTCAGGAATACGAAAGTGAGAAGGAAACTTTAGAGTTAACCATGTTGCGATTTTTACCAAAAAAACTAGAAATCGTTTATCGAGGCGATTATTTATACCGTTGGTTGACTTTACGAATTAATTATCAAAATCTCTATCAATGTATTCAAAAACTAACGGATGGGAATGGAGAAAGTCCTGTTTTGTTTGACCTTGTTTTTGAGAACTCATCAAAAAAAACCGACTTGAAATTTACGCTTAGCGCGAATGGAAAATCGATGGCGTTTACCGATTGGGAGATTCAAATTGATAAAGCCCGCAAACAAAGTATGCAGGATCATTTGCTCGACGAAAGCGAAGACGAGCAAAAACAGACCCTTTTGAAAGAAGCTTGGGCATTGGTTGGAAACAAAAAATACGCTTTGGCACAAGAAAAATGCGATGCAGTATTAACATTAGACCCGAGATATGGCTTTGCTTATTTTTTAGCGTCCAGATTATTGTGGTACAAAGAAGGGTTTGATGCCTGCTATGCCAAAAAGGATTATTTTATTGCAAAAACAAAGCACGAACCAGGTGCATTGGCACATATTTATAATATGTATGGATGCATATTGGACGAGGAACTGCGCTACGAGGAATCCAAATCCTATTTTGAAAAAGCAATAGAAACCTATCCAAAAGAGGGTACTTATGTATGTAATCTAGCCGAAGTGTATTGTAAATTAAAAGATCCCAAAAAAGCATTGGAATTGGCAGAAAAATCCAAAAAATTAGGGCATAAATCCGAAACGCTGAATATTATTTTAGCAAGTAAAGGAACTCATGATTTTATAAAAATGAGTGTAGAACAGTAATCCGAAAGAAATTAAAAATGATAAAAATGACAGCACTTTATATACTCATTCCAGTATTTTTACTCGGAATATTAGTGGCGAAAGCCCAAAACACCTCAAAATACAAATACCTATTTCGCAATACGATTTTAAGCCAATCCCAAAAGTATGAATTGGCTTCTGTGCTTCGTGGGCGTGTGTATTATCCGCGTTACTTTTATATCCCGTCCTTAAAAAAATATATGGTTTATTCAAATTTGGACGAAACGGGACCTTTTAGAGTATATGAAAAAAACACAAAGCCCACAGGAAAAGCATACTCTTTACTGGATGAAACAGGAAACAATGTTGTTAGATTCAAAACACCCTTGAACTTTTCTTGTCGAAGTGGCTGTTTCTACGGGTCTACATCGTACATTCCTTTTTTAGAAACAGGAAAAAAAGAAGCTCTCCCTTACGATGAAATACACAACTCAAACTTGAATTTAGGAAAAAGAGATTTCGAAAAACTTTTTATACAATTATACACCTCATCCGAATATATAGAATTCATTGACCTTAGGTCTTCGGGTGACGATCTTCATCAAGCAGGTATAATTTTCAAACGCCAAGGCAAGGTTTCCATTTTGCTTTCAGGATTACAGGACAGCCGTATGATTCGTCGTTTTCAAGAGAATAAAACGACGAATAGTAGTGAGGATTATTATCTGCCCGATATTCCAAAAACAGAGACCTTCCCACAGTCAGAACCTTCGATAGAAATGATTTCGCTCGAAACCACCGATACCAACCCTTTTCTACATTGGCGAACGGGTTTAAATCCCGAGTTTGCCATCAAAAAATATAAAACCAAGTATTCTTCGGGCTTGCAAGGTGTAGCAAAGTTGGGTATTATTCCTATTTATGTTTTGGGAGAATCTTTGGGTACTACGTATGTCCGTTTTAAAACCAAAGGTGAAACTTTCAGGATCAAAATTTTAGATGTAGAAAAAACAAGTTTGATACCAGCTTATAATTTAGGGCTTCGCACCTTTCAATTGCCTGCAACTATTCGCACCAAGAATTCATTGGTATTTATGGAATCTGCGCAAGATCGGGGCGATAATCGTTTAGGCGGTGGTGTATTTGTGGTGCGTCCTACTATGAATCCGAATCCATCGGCGGATATACCATCTGATATGACAGAAGAACATTTCAACACACTGCCTATAACTTTGCAGGAAGCCTTATTGCACCCCGATGCGGTAACATCGCTCAAATTGATTGATAAAAATGGCAGCGAATGGATTCCTGAAATAGAGCGTTTAAAAAATCTTACCCATTTGGAAATAAGTATCGGAATAACAGAAATTCCGGATGCGATTTCAAAATTTCCTAAGCTGGAGCAATTGTCACTGAAAAACTGCAACATCCAGAAAATATCTCATCAACTGGCAAAACTGACAGAGTTAAGTGACTTAGATCTTTTTTCGAATAAATTAACTGAATTTCCAGCCGTTCTTTTAGAACTAAAAAAATTAAAACGTTTGAATATTGGAGCCAATGAAATTTCAACTTTGCCAGAAGAAATGGATAGATTAGAAGAACTGGAAAATTTGGATATGGTACTTACAAACATTACTACTTTACCAAGTTCCATGATTAAAATGAAGAAACTTTATATCTATGACGGAAGAGTCCTGGAAAATAAAATGCCTCCTGAGTACAAAGATTTGTTTGATTATATGAAAAATATGAAGTAATTCCATGATATTATTTTAAGTTAGACCTAACAGTTTTAAAAGCCTGTTTTACTATTGAATAAAAATAGCATGAACGAGATATTATATACCAAAATACAAGAAGAATTTAATTGTATAGCCAGCACATTCAGCGAAAAAGAGAGCGTTGTTTTATTAGATAAAAATAGGATTACAGTTCAGTCGATATACAATCTGTTTGAAATACAACCCTATTTTTCCCAGATTGCCAACGAAGTTTTATCTCCAGACGCAAAGTTATTCATAGAAAATGAGGAAGATTTTGATCCTGAAACAGATGATTTGTATGAATACAAAATCAATCTCGAAAACAGAAAAGCGTATTTTAAAAAACAACATTACGGAGACGATATTTTCTATACCACAATCTATGAATATACAGAAGCGTACCAAAAGAGTTTTTGTGTTTACCAAAACAATGAAGATTTAAAGGCAATCAACCTGAGTTATCTGTATTTAAAAGACGGCATGCCTCATCAGTTTGTAGAATGCACTGAGTATGGTATTTCGCTAAAAACCTATACCTGCGAGGGACAATTCATTAAAAGTTACAAATTGGAGTGGCCCAATTACGATCATCATTGCATTGGCGAATTGGATTATGATGCCGAAGGCAATTTAGCACGTATTACAGAAACAGCCTCTGATGGAAGAATTCGTATACTGTTCGAAAAAGATTTGGAAACTAAAGATGTCGAAAAAATCCTGGCCGAGTTAGAAGATTTTTTAGTAGAAAACATAGCCGATCAGATTCTTGAAAAAGTAAAAATCGAAGAGCCTGTATATTGCCTATTGTTTGAATACAGCATGCAAGGGCCATTCCCGCCAACCATTGCTTTTGGTGTAGCTTCAGAAATAGACGGCAATTTTGAGGACAAGGAATTGTATGAGTTATATAATGCGCCAGACATGCGGTATTTTTCTGAAAACGAGGAACCCAATTCAATTGCTATTGATTTTTATCCAATAGAAATTCAGTCTAATTATATGGTTACAAATGCACATGGCGAAAAAATTCCGTGGCAAGACGATGAGGCTTGCGAGGTTTGGGCAAGACAAGTAATGGAGACTTATATGAAAGTATGCAAACGATTAATGTATTTTGATTTTTCAAAGTCATTTATCAAAACAGACTATTTTTTGATAATGGCTCGCGATTTCGAACAATGCAATGAAGCGGTTTTCTACAAAGAACTTTCAGCTTACAAAAAAGAAAATGGTTTTTAATTAATGTGTTAGTATTCATTGTAATACAATGCGAAAGTTAGCGGTAAGCTTATAAAACGACACCAACGATGAAATGGACAATATTTTTTTTCGCATTACTTGGGTTAACAGCTTGTAAAAATCAAACTGTCAATAAACGAAATGTTTCAGCCGACAAAGACTCAACGAATTCTATTCCGACCGTTCAATATTCTGAAAAGGAACTTATTACATTACTCGACAGTATTGGGAATTTAAATTCAAATGGTTGGACTGAAAAACTTACATTCCAAGTTGACTCTACTTTAAACAATCAAATAAAGCTAAACAACAAATTAAGTCGGACTGATTTTAAGGTGTTAAAGACAGCAACTAAAAGCGGTGAAATAGATTTGGATGTAGCAAGACGAATTTTCCCTCAACTTGAAATAGGCAGTAACTTAGCTTCAAATTCGGAGAACAAAAAATTAACAATTGGCTTTTACTCGTTTGACAACAACAAAAAAGACTTTAACGAATTTGCAATCTCAATTGGCTATGACGGTGGACTAGCTTGGAATAATGATGTTTACTTTTTAAAATCTGACAAGGTTATTGCAAAGCATAAAATTTTTCACCGTTACGGGCTTGAACTTAAACACTTCAAGAATGAAATCAATGAAACAGTACTATATTATAAGGTAAATTATGAAAGTGGAACAGGTATTTGGTGGAATCAATTTAATTTTTACCGCTATGACAAAGAGGAACTATTGCCGACATTGACAGAAATTGAAAACATAAATCTGCAAAATTCTTGGAGCATAAGGACTTATTGGATTGAATCAACAATTTTGGACACGAAACCATTGAAACTTAAATTTGTGTTTAGAAATCAGTTTACAGACACATTAGGAAATCAAATTGAATTTATAAACGACTCAACAGAAATCAAATATAAATTCGACACAAATAAGAAAATTTACGAACCCGAGTTTAGTGACGTTAAACTCAATAGGCTGAAACTATTGACTTATTTCCACGCAGAGAATGAATTACTATTCGTAAACATTAATTACGACCTTTTCAAAAGGGAATTAAACAGTAATGACCAAGTAAAACGACAAGCTATTTTAAACTATCTGAAGGAATTAAAAAATGGACTCAATAGACAATAGAAAACTAACAGACGTTTGGCAAAAAAGCGGGTTCTGTGCTTAAATGAAGATTGGTGTTTCGAATCAAGTTCAGTGCTGGCAGACAGTTTAGTGCTTCGAAATCCGTTTCTTCGCCAAGCACCAAAACGGAACTTGACATACTATTTTAGAAACTAACGAAAATCACTATAAATAGTGATGTTAGAGAAAATCAATACCTATAAATTTGGTTTGGAAATGATAGTTTCGATTACGAAAACTACGATATTGGGCTTTTGCAGTTAAAAAACAATTTATCACATGAAAAAATATAAATTTTATAAAAAAATAGAACCAGTATATTTTGATTCAAAAGAATTTATATGTTACCTGTTTTTCCCCATTATGTTAGCATCATGTATTTCTTATCCAATACTATATTTGTTAGACGTTAAGGCTACAATTATTTTTAATGTCATTCTTGCTTTGGTTGCTAATTTTTTTTATAATGGTTTAAAAAATGCTACTCCAAATGGAAGTAATGGGAATAACGGAAATAATAGCTTAGGGGTTTTATCAATTTTCTTCGAAATTATTTATTATTTCAGTACTTTTTTAACGGTATTTATTGTCTTATTTATTACAGATTTTGGTTTTTACTTATTGGTTGTATATCAAAAAACAAACCAATTTAATCCTCTTTATTTCTATTTATGGTTGTTTACTTTGTTCGGATTACCTGTTTTATATTTTGCTATAAAAATAAGTAACTATTATTATATCAAATGGCGACAAGCAGTAGCGTATGTAACTTTAATTTTAGATGTTAAACATGATCTGGAGTTGATTTGTTGCGTAGATAACATTCAGTTTGTAAATACTTTAAATAGAAAATCTTCTAATTTTAAAATAAATAATTATCTCGACTATTATTCTCCCCAAACAATTGAGGTTATGGACAAAATTTATTATACAAATAAAGCAGTTTTTAGAGAATTAGTACAAATTCCTTTTGATACTGATATGCTTTTAATCACTTGGTTTTCGTTTGTGGAAGATAAATGTTACTCCGCCGAAATTCCATTCCCTTTTAAGAAACTTAAAATAGAACAGGAAAAGTATCCTGAAAGTAAATTGAGAATGCTTAGAGGCAAAGAAACAAAGCCTTTACTTCTTCATATTTATTTAAATGGCGGAATAAAGCTTTTTAATAAAGAAGGGGTACTACTGATAGACTCTGCCAATAACAAAGAAGTCCCTATAAGTAAGGAAGATAAGGAAATAAAACTTTTAAGGTTTAGACATAGGCTCATTTTTTCAGGAAAGACTGAAGACTTGCCAGAAATTTTCAATGAAATAAAAACATCAGGAAGAATTGAAGCAAGATTGAGTCGAACTAAACAAACTTGAAAATTAATTGGGTATGAAATTAAAACATCATCATATGGATTGCTCAATTGTATCTGAACGTTTAAAGAATTTATTTGATAGTGCAAGGATTGATAATATTCAGCATTCTAAAACATACATTACCGAAAAAAAAAACTCCAGCAGAACTGAGTAGTATATAAAATCAATCAAATTTTATTATAAGTTATGACTATGAATAATTTTAAAACAGCTTTTTTTACCAACGATTATTATGTTTATTATCAATTGTTGATTACATGTATTTTGCTGGCAGTGATAATGTTGATCTCTCTTTTTTCAAAAACTATTGTAATTAGCTACGGAGCCTATATGTTTGTTGGTTGTTTGATTATTAACTTCCTGCTTTCTCTTTTTACAGACAATTACAGGTATTTTATACTGCATTGGTTTTTATCATCAATCAGTTTCTTTACTTTCTGGTGTGTACTAATTTACATTTGTGGCCGTTACGGCAAACCTTATAATGGAGATAGTGGAATAATACTTTTGTTGCCTGGTTATTTTTTACCACTTCTCATATTTATTTCAGTAGTAATAAAACTTGTCAAAATGGTAATACAAAGATTTTAAATAAATTTTAAACAAATGGGAGAAGATATCAAAGAAATAATAGGGATGTTAATCGTCCTCGTGCTGATTATTTCGGGTGTGCAGTGGTTTTTTGTACGATTTACACATTGGTCGGTTGCGCTGGTGGTTACAGGTTTGATTGCATTTGTTATTTCATTCTTTTATGTAACACTGTCACATGCCACACCCAATGGAGGCAGTAATGGCCCAAACGGTTCGGAATTTATCACGCCAACGCTTGTGGTTTTTTCTGTATTGTTTTGCGGTTTTTGCTTGGTTTGTTATTTAAGTAAAAGCCAAGTACCCAAAACGGCTTTTGTACTCCCTTTGAGTCTAATTGCATTAATTATGATAGGTCAATTTGTATATCATTACATTGAGGAGGCTGAGTATATATCATATCATTACAAATCATTCAGTATATGCCAAGTTGAGGTAAAAAATGAGTCGGGTAGCATGCCAATTGCACATAAAATTATTTTTACAAACACGTCCGATTACTCCGAAACCTATATCCAACTGGAGTCAGACACAGAAGAATTGAACAAAGATGAGGTTCTTATCTACAACCAACCTAATTTGAGGAATATTCCAAGATTTGCCAACAAAATTACATTTGAGTGTTTTTTGGATAAAACCAATAGTATGCCTTTGCAAGAGTTTCAGTTTGATTACAGTTTGTGTAAGGAAAAGGATCTCCCAAAATCAGGATTACTCGACAATCTCAGCTTTTGGATTCACGAAAAAGGCATTTTACCCATAAAAATATTCTTTCTTCCTGGAAACAAAGTCGATTTATATATAGACAATCGCTTGGTAAAACAATATCAGTTGAAAGGTGAGAATAAGAAAAAACAAAACTAAATATGAAGACTAAAACCAAGAAATATTATGCAATGTCGGACAAAATTCCATTGTACCGTTACGATGGCACGGAGCCTGCCACATTGTTCATGCGTAGTCACAGCATGTTGATTACACATACAGGAAATCTTCTTATTGACTATACAAACGACTGTGATAATGGAGAACCTTTCAAAGGTCCTCTAATTTGTGATTTAGACGATGAAGAAGAAACAGGTATATTCCCCACTTTTTTCACCTCCCCGGGACTCATTGGAACCAAACAATTTTATAATGATCTTCTTGAAATTGGAATAGACAATATTGAGATGCATCCTGTCATTATTCGAGATCTGAAAAATGAGGTAATCATAGACAATTACCTTTTTTTAAATATTCTGGGGCGAATTGATTGTACCAAAACACTTAATGACTACGAAGTAGGAATTTATGCCAATAAAGTACCCGAACACCTGAACATGTTTTTGATAAAGGAAGACCCAGGCTATATTCTGGTTACTGAGCCTATATACAGGTATCTAAAAGCAAAATATGAAGATATTTTTTTTGAAGAGATTCAGCAGCTGGAGGAATAATATTTCAATAAATTCAGATTTGGTCTTAAAAGAACTCATTCAGCTTGCTCTTGATATTTTGAAAGAAAAGCAACCCGACATCCCTATTCATACCGATGATTGAAACAATCAACCTTTACATACTAATTCCTATTTTTCTTTTTGTCTTTTTTTTGTTACCGAAAACCGTGAATTCCTCAAAATATAAATTTATGTTTCGTAATACGATATTAAGTAAATCGAAAAAGTATGAATTGGCACCAGTGCTTCGTGGGCGTGTGTATTATCCGCGCTACTTTTATATTCCGTCCGTAAAACAATATATAGTTTATTCGGATCTGGATGGAACGGGACCTTTTAGAGTATATGAAAAGGAAACCAAGCCTTATGGGAAAGCCTACTCGCTACTGGATGAAAACGGAAACAATATTGTTACATTCGAAACGCCCCTGTCCTTTTCCAGCCGAAGTGGTTGTTTCTATGGACCAACTTCATACATCCCATTATTAGAAACAGGAAAAAAAGATGCTCTTCCTTACAATCAAATACACAACTCAAAATTGGATTTGGGCGCAAGAGATTTCGAAAAACTTTTTATACAATTATACACTTCAGCCGAATATATAGAGTTTATAAATCTTCGGGTTATGGGAGACCAAATTCATGAAGCGGGTGTGGTTTTTAAACGCCAAGGCAAACTAGAAATTTTGCTTTCGGGAGTAAGAGACAGTCGCATGATTTGTTGTTCTCAAGAAAATAGAACGACTAATAATCGGGAGGATTATTATCTGCCCGATATTTCAAAAAAAGAAACCTTCCCACAATCAGAGCCTTCGACAGAAATGATTTCGCTCGAAACTAGCGATGCGAATCCTTTTGTGCATTGTCGAACAGGTTTATTTCGGGAGTTTCAAATCAAAAAACACATCGGTATTTCTTCTAGTAGGAATGGAATTCCAAATAATGTACTTATAGAAGCTTGGAGTACGACTTATGTACGTTTTAAAACAAAAGGCGAGACTTTTAGAATCAAGATTTTAAATGTCGAAAAATTTGGACCTGTCTATAATTTAGGGCTTCGTACTTTTCAATTGCCTGCAACTATCCGCACTAAGAATTCGCTAGTATTTATGGAATCAGTACAAGATTGTGGCGACAACCGTTTGGGTGGCGGTGTGTTTGTGGTGCGTCCCGCTACAAATAAGAATCCATCGGAGGATATACCATCGGATATGACGGAAAAACATTTCAACTCACTGCCAATAAAACTTCAGGAAGAGTTGATGAGTCCTGTTACTTAAATTTTGAAAGTTTTTTAGTAAAATAGCAATAGGAATGGGCTTTAGCAAAAAAAAATAATTTAAGTTTAGGCTAAAACCTCCAGTACAAAATCACTATAAATAGTGAGTGTTTCTAAAAAACACAAGATTAGATTTGCATTATAAAAGTTTAACAATTAACTAATAATAAAAAATTTAACCTATGGGATTAGCAGAAAAACGTACAGCAGAATCAATTAAAACAGAAAAACTTCCAGCTTTTGAAGCAAAACTAAAAGACAAAGCAGGTTATGATATTAAAGTTGATATCAACTGGGATACATTTACCGCTTATGATCAATATCCACTTACAAGATTAGATATTGTTTTTGATGATTTAGAGTCATTCGTAAAAAAAATATGTTCTGATGATATGGGGAAAGAGGCTTTACAGGACAAAATGTCAACCATTCAATTAACCAATTCAGATAATAATGATGATGTAAAAATGGAATTGAAAGACAAAACATTAGCATTGACAGTTCAATTAGTACAAGGATCTTTTAGTTCTCAAACCGATTCTCAAATTGCCAACTATGTAGAAGCTTTATTGTAATTATGATTGCCTCTTACAAAAAAAATCTGTTCAAAGACTTCTCCAGTTGGTTTACAGAACTTGCTGATTTGGCTCAAAATACAGAAGATAATTCCAGTTTACCCAAACTGGAATTATTGTTGCATACAGGAAACACGCTTCGTGGCAGTATTATTCATTCCAGAAAAACGGCTAACGAGCATTTATTGATGATTTTGGGAATTCCCGATTCCTATTCAAAATCCGAAATTACTTTGGTCTCTAGTAGCCAAGTTGTAGCTCTTACACTCGTCGAACCTAGTCATTATTTAAAGTTTTTTGCCGCTCCCGAAAACACAGCTATCGTTGGAAGTTTGGAACTGAAACGAGCCATCAAAAATAGTGAAACCGAATTGGAAAAAATCATCGGAGAGAAAACCCAATTACTTTTAGATGTTGATTCTTTTCCCGAAAGCTCACGTGGTGATGTATTGCGCGCCATTGGATATCTTCCCATAATTTTTGAAACCCTCACTGCAGATGAATTGGGTAAAAAACTGGTTCAAAACGCCATTAAAAATATTCAAATTACTATTGGAACAACCAATACTACTATACTAAACGAGCAAACATTACTGCTGGAAATCCTTTCGCCTTTATCAATTCTTGAATCTAAAGAGAAAGAGAGAATAAAAACGGCTATTGAAAATCTACTATAACAAAAAAAAACTCAATATCTATTTTTTTGAAAAAAGAAAATTTGACTTTATAAAAATGCAATGCTTTTAGATTTGCTGAAAAAAAACGGATAGATTGTAATATAAATATTTAAGCATTATGAAAAATAGATTTTTTATTCCCTTACTGCAGCTTGGATTGGGAATTGCAACCGCAAATGCACAAAGCAATACAACGGCTTCGGGTAAGAATATTTTGGGTACAGGTGGGAGTGTAAGTTATTCTGTGGGGCAAATGGTGTATGCTAACATTATCGGTATTAAAGAATCTGTGGTTACTGGAGTACAACAGCCTCTTGAAATTCAAGTTGTATTGGGAAACCAGGAGTTTGATATAAAGTTAGAGGGAAAAATATATCCTAATCCAACTACCGATGTGTTAAACATAGTTATAGAAAATACCGAAATTATAGGTTTAACGTATCAATTATATGATTTATTCGGAAGATTACTTTTAGAGGGTAAAATTCAAAATGAAAAGACTGAAGTTGAAATGTCAGGATTTAGCCGAGCAAGTTATTTGTTAAACGTAAATCAAAATAATAAAATAATGAAAACATTTAAAATTATTAAAAATTAGCGTCTAATATTATGAAAAAAATACTGATCATTATAGCAATAATAGTACTAATAAGTACAGTTTCTTTTGCCCAAGCACCAAATAAAATGAGTTACCAAGCCGTAATTCGTAATGCAAATAATTCGCTAATTAGCAATCAAACAATAGGAATGCGAATAAGCATTCTGCGTACCTCGGACACAGGAACTCCAGTGTATGTAGAAACACAAACTGCAACCACAAACGCAAATGGTTTGGTTAGTGTTGAAATAGGTACTGGAACAGTAACGTCAGGTACGTTTGCTGCTATAAACTGGGGAGCAGGATCTTATTTTATAAAAACAGAAACTGACCCAGCAGGAGGCAGTTCATATACTATTTCTGGATCGAGCCAATTGTTGAGTGTTCCTTATGCTTTGTATGCTAAAAATTCGAGCAGTACAGTGTCTGGTTTTGCCCATTATCTTGGTGAACCTTTTAATGGAGGCATTATTTTTGAAATTTACCGAGGAAGCGATGGTTTGGAACACGGGTTAATAGTTGCCAACACAGAGACAACAGGAGTTTGGCTAAATGGTGCTGGAGGTTATTGGTTTGGTGCCGACCGTACTGAAGATGGTGCTTATAATACTTCTTTAATTACAGCAGGAACAATACCAACCTATATTGCTACTCTGGGAACTGGTTGGTATTTGCCTAGCATTGATGAATTAAGTTTGTTGTATCAACATCGTTTTTATGTTCAAAAAACATTACGATCAGCGGGCAACACCTTATTGCCAATAGACGGTACTTCGACTTATTGGAGTAGTACCGAACTTTTGGCTAGCATTGCAGAAGCTTTTTATTTTGGCGGAGGATCTATTGTTTCTACATCAAAATCAAATTCAAACAGAATACGTGCTATAAGAGCTTTTTAGTATCTTGCAGCATAATGAAGATATAAATTACTCTGAATAATCTTCTTTTCAAAATACAAAATCATCATTTATAGTGATGGATATGATTTTTTCAACTTTTAGTTTTGCTTTTTAAATTAAAAGGAAAATTTCACAATGAGAAACAATGTCATTTCAGTTCAGAAATCACGAATATTTTATGTAATCACGATTCTTTTTTTGTTAGCTAATAGTCTGGTTTCCTATAGCCAAGGCTGTCCCGAAGTCCCAAAATCCATTCTAAACGGAACCAATGGTTTCTCTATTGAAGGAAAAGCTTCTGCAGATGAACTTGGAACGACTACAAAAAGTGCAGGAGACATCAACCACGATGGAATTCCAGATATTATGATTGGTGCTCCTGGCGCCGATTTTGGAGGATTAAATAATGTTGGGGAAATTTATGTTATATATGGAAAAGCAGGTCTTTCAATAAACAATTTTGATGTTACAGCCCTTGACGGAACCAATGGCTTTGTGATTCGGGGAGTTGTTGCTAATGAGAAATTAGGAACTACAATAAGTACTGCGGGAGACCTTAATAATGATGGTATTGATGATATTATTGTAGGAGATAATTTTGCCACACAGGGAACGGCATTTGTTTTATTTGGCTCAGCTGCAGCTTTTCTACCATTGTATAATAGATCTGATTTGAATGCTTCCAATAGTGTTGTTTTTACTGCAAATTTTGTTGCAAATACCTATGTTATTGATGTGAGTACTGCTGGAGATGTCAATAAGGACGGAATTAATGATGTTATCATAAATGTGGGTACAGGATCGTATGGACAGTATTTTATTGTTTTTGGTAAATCTGGAATTTCAAGTTTGAATAGCAACTCTTTAAATGGTACTAATGGGTTTCGTATCGATGGATATCAAATCTATTATTCAGGATGGTCTTCAATAGGAAGAAATGCAGGGGATATTAACAATGATGGTGTTGATGATTTAATTTTAGGAATTTCACATTACAATGAAGGAAGTGTTCAATATTCTGGAAGAGCTATAATTTGGTACGGAAAAAGTACGGCTTTTGCTCCATTATATGGATTAGGCACCATGACCGCAACAGATGGTACAGTTATAACAAATGACGGAGCTTTTGATTATGAAGCGCTCGGAACATCAGTAGCGTCTGCAGGAGATTTTAATAATGACGGTATAGATGATGTTGTTGTTGGAGCACCGGGCAAAAAGATTAATGGGTTGAGTTCAGTTGGCGAAGCCTATATTGTTTTTGGCAGAAACACTCCTTTTCCAGCCACTTTTCCCACCAGCAGTTTAAATGCAAGTACAGGAGTTGTGTTTCAAGGGAAAAAAGCCTTTGGCGAATTGGGAACTGTCGTTAATAGTTTGAAAGATGTCAACAATGATGGTAAAGACGATGTAATCATAGCTTCACGCAAAGGTGGATTGGCTCTTAATGGTGCCGTTTTTGTTGTTTTCGGCGGTACAACTGCTACAGGAATCCTAAATGAAAATATGATTTTTGGCACTAAAGGTTATCAGGTATTTAATGATGATAAGTATTATAGTACGGATTATTTTGGTCAAGATGCAGGAGGAATCGGCGATTTTAATAAGGATGGAACCAATGATTTTATAGTTGGTTCTATACCAAAATCCTATTCGCCTTTGGTAAACGGGAACGCTTATGTTTTTTATGGTGAAAAACTTAACCGTATCGATAACGAAGTTCCCACTATAAGTAGTCCTCAAAGTGAAAGATTATTATATGTAAATTCAACATTACCCAATTATGTTTCTTTTTTAGATAATGTATATGATAATTGTACAGACAATATGGATTTGATTTTCACTCAAAATCCACCACAAGGTACTTTGTTTACAGCTGATACCAATGTGACTATTACAGTTGCAGATAAATCGGGAAATACTAACTCCTGTACTTTTTTGATAAAGGTAAGAACTGATATGGTCGAAATTAATTGTAAAACCACTACTCTTGATATAAGTGATCTTAATGGCAACAATGGTTTTAGAATTTACGGAGAAATAGCCAGTAGAGAAGTTGGTTTCAGTGTGAATTCAGCTGGAGATGTCAACGGAGATGGAATTGATGATTTTATTATTGGAGCTCCCGGAAATTATAACGCTAGCTATGGCAAATATTTCAATGAATTTCGAATTGTCAAAGGAGCAGCTTATGTAGTTTATGGCACTTCGGCTGGTTTTCCTCCCAATGTAGATTTAGGATTGCTCAATGGCACAAACGGGTTTGCTATTCGAAATGACAATCCATTCCTATATTCCACCGCAACAGGTCATAAAGTAGGGAGTGCGGGAGATATAAATGGAGATGGAATTGGAGATTTTATGATTAGTGATCCTTTTCGAGATCAATATAATACGGGTTCCCAAGTCGGTTACACTTATATTGTTTTTGGAAAAGCAGGTGGTTTCCCAGCAGAATTCTTTTTGTCCACTTTGGATGGCACCAATGGGTTTTCACTTATTGGATCAGATGACTCTGAAGCTGTGGGGATTAATACAGATAAAATAGGAGATATAAATGGCGACGGAATACAAGATATAGCTGCAATTACTGGTGGTTCTAGTGCAGTAAACGGAAAATGTTTTGTTGTCTATGGTTCGCATTCTACATTTCCTGCAGTATTAAGAACCAATCAAATTAATGGGACTAACGGTTTTTCAATACAAGGTGATGCTACTGCTGGTGCGGTTGGAGATGCCATTTCGGGCTTAGGAGATATAAATGGAGATGGAATTTCGGATATGGGACTAGGCGGTTATAACGGAAGTGGTCAGATTCGCAAATTTGTCATTTATGGACGTTCTTCAAATTTTCCAGCGGTATTTGATCTATCTACGCTAAATGGCAGCAACGGGTTTGTTCTGGAAAACAGCAGTAATCCTTTGGCTTCTTATCTTGGTATTTCAAAGGCAGGAGATATCAATGGCGATGGATATAATGATATAGCAGTTGCCAGAGATTATATCCTTTTTGGTGGCACAACTATTCCTGCATTAATGGATCTAAAAAATTTGAATGGGACTAATGGTTTTAAAATCACTAACATTTATTGGGGAGATTCATTTGGTACTGCGGGAGATTTTAATAAAGATGGATTTGGAGATTATGTTTTTCAAAATGGTCCTGATTTTAATATATTATTTGGGAAAAATATCTGGACTCCAATAGTTAACCGTGCTACGCTTGGTGCTAAAGATGTGCTTATAATAAGTTCTGATGGTTCTTCGGCTAATTACTCCGTAAATTATGCTGGAGATGTAAATAATGATGGTATAAGCGATATAATTATAGGAAATAGTATTGATTCTTATGGAAGTTGGCTGCGAATTAATAGATCACCTGGTTTTGCCTATGTAGTTTTTGGAAAACAAATTGCTCCAGACACGGAAAAACCAGTAATAACCGATTGTCCAAATAATAAGGTTTTGGCTGTTGGCTCAGCAATACCAAATTACAAAACAGACATCACAGTTACGGACAATTGTGACAGCAGTCCTGTAGTTACACAAGATCCAGTAGCAGGAACTATTTTTGCAGGCGGTTTACAAACCATAACGCTTACCGCTACTGATGCTAAATCTAATTTTTCTACTTGCAGTTTTACCATTTCATCCGTTGGAGATACACAAGCACCAACGATAATATGTCCTTCCAATCAGCTACTAGCTTGCGGAAGCGCAACAATCCCAAATTATATAAGCATGGTAACGGTTTCTGACAACACAGACCCTTCACCAACAATCACTCAAAGTCCCGCAGCAGGAAGTCCTTTTGTGTCTGGAATGACAATTACAATGACCGCCAAAGACGCTTCGAATAACACCCAAACTTGTAGCTTTTTGATTAACGCTTCCGCAGATGTGACTAAGCCAGTCATCACCTGCATTGGCAACCAAACATTATCTTGCGGTACAACAATTCCAAGTTACATTCCATTAATCACCGTGACCGATAATTGCGATGCTTCACCAACAATCACTCAAAGTCCCATAGCAGGAAGCCCTTTTGTGGATGGAATGACAATTACAATGACTGCCAAAGATGTTTCGAATAACACCCAAACTTGTAGCTTTTTGATTAATGCTTCCGCAGATGTGACTAAGCCAGTCATCACTTGCATTGGCAACCAAACATTAAGTTGCGGTTCAACAATTCCAAATTACATTCCATCAATCACTGCCACTGATAATTGCGACGCTTCTCCGACAATCACGCAAAGTCCAGCAGCAGGAAGTCCTTTTGTGTCTGGAATGACAATTACAATGACCGCCAAAGACGCTTCGAATAACACCCAAACTTGTAGCTTTTTGATTAACGCTTCCGCAGATGTTACAAAGCCAGTCATCACTTGCATTGGCAACCAAACATTAAGTTGCGGTGCAACAGTTCCAAATTATATTCCATTAATCATTGCCACTGATAATTGCGATGCTTCGCCAATAATCACGCAGAATCCAATTGCTGGAAGCCCTTTTGTGTCTGGAATGACAATTACAATGACCGCCAAAGACGCTTCAAAGAACACCCAAACCTGCAGTTTTTTAGTTAACGCTTCCGCAGATGTGACTAAGCCAGTCATCACTTGTATTGGCAACCAAACATTATCTTGCGGTGCAACAGTTCCAAATTATATTCCATTAATTACAGCCACAGACAATTGCGATGCTTCGCCAACAATCACTCAAAGTCCAATAGCAGGAAGTCCTTTTGTGTCTGGAATGACAATTACAATGACCGCCAAAGATGCTTCAAATAACACTCAAACTTGTAGCTTTTTGATTAACGCTTCCGCAGATGTTACAAAGCCAGTCATCACCTGCATTGGAAATCAAATATTATCCTGCGGTGCAACAATTCCAAATTATATCCCATTAATCACTGCCACTGATAATTGCGATGCTTCGCCAACAATCACTCAAAGTCCAATCGCTGGAAGCCCTTTTGTGGATGGAATGACAATTACAATGACCGCCAAAGATGCTTCAAATAACACCCAAACTTGTAGCTTTTTGGTTAACGCATCCGCAGATGTTACGAAGCCAGTCATCACTTGTATTGGAAATCAAATATTATCCTGCGGTGCAACAGTTCCAAATTATATTCCATTAATCATTGCCACTGATAATTGCGACCCTTCGCCAATAATCACGCAGAATCCAATAGCTGGAAGTCCTTTTGTGCCTGGAATGAAAATTACAATGACCGCCAAAGATGTTTCGAATAATTCAGAAGTGTGTAGTTTTTTGGTTATCGCTTCCGCAGATGTTACAAAGCCAGTCATCACCTGCATTGGAAATCAAATATTATCCTGCGGTGCAACAATTCCAAATTATATCCCATTAATCATTGCCACCGATAATTGCGACCCTTCGCCAATAATCACTCAAAGTCCAATCGCAGGAAGCCCTTTTGTGGATGGAATGACAATTACAATGACCGCCAAAGATGCTTCAAATAATAGTTCTAATTGTAGTTTTATTATTAATGCTTCCGCAGATATTATAAAGCCTAACATTACTTGCTCGGGAAACAAAATCCTCATTTCAGGAGCAGTGCTGCCAAGTTATATTTCTACCGTTACAGTTAGCGATAATTGTGATGCTTTACCAATAATTACTCAAAGTCCAGTAGCCGGTAGTCCTTTTACAAATGGAATGACGGTCGTGATTTCGGCCAAAGATGCTTCGGGAAATATAGGCTCTTGCTCTTTGGTCGTAAATGAAATAGCAGATATGGAATCTCCAAAAATAACATGTTTGTCTGACCAATACATAGCTTGCTCGATAACAAAAATTCCTGATTATACAACGTTAGTAACAGTTAAAGACAATCAAGACGCCAATCCTATTGTTACACAAAGTCCACTGGCAGGAAGTCCTTTTACAGTTGGGATGACAGTTACGATAACGGCAACAGATGCCAGTAAAAATAATTCAAAGTGCAGTTTCAAATTATTCGAAAATTCAGTTTCGGTAAATGCAGGCAGCGATGTTTATATTCAAGAAGGAGAACAAGTTTATCTCCAGGCAGTTGCAACTACCGAAGGAAGTTTTAATTGGAATTCAATGACAGGATTGAATAATTCATCAATCAGTAATCCTATTGCCAGTCCATTAGAAACGACTACATATACCGTTATTTTCAAAAATATTGAGGGCTGTACAGCTGAAGATGCTATTACCATTTATGTAGAACAGCGACAAAAAGACGACACAAAATATGGTTTTTCACCAGATAACGACGGAATAAATGATTTTTGGTACATCGATACAATCGACCAGTTTCCAAAAAATGAAGTCTCCATTTACAATCGATGGGGAGACTTAGTATTCCAAATAAAAGGATATAACAATACCACCAACGTTTTTACCGGTGTTGCTAACAGGAAAAGAAACCTTGGAGCCGATTTGCTTCCAGAAGGAACTTACTTTTTTGAAATAAAAACCGAAGCAGCATCTCATTTAAAAAAGCACAAGGGTTACCTTGTTTTAAAACGATAATTAATGAATCCAAATTATTTTAAGCTAACTATTCTGATTGCATTTGGAATAGTTTCCAATAGCATTCAAGGACAGCAAACGCCAATTTTTGCAAATTATAATTACAATACAGTCGTCATTAATCCTGCCCATGCGGGCTATTATGAAGATATTGACATTACATTAATAAGTACTGGTAATTTTTATTCCGTTGAGGGTGGCGCAAGAGATACGCAATTAACAGTGAACGCTCCCTTAAGATCCAAACATGTGGGGCTAGCTGCTGGAGTGTCTAGAGATCAAATAGGAGTTTCGAGTGTCACCAATTTTTTTGGCGCTTACTCCTATAAGATTTTTTTTGATTCCGAATATGCTCAAGGCAAATGGTGGGCTTATGATCCTAATATTATTTCTTTTGGAATTACCGCAGGAGCCTCCATATATGATGAAAATTTACTGGAATTAGGAATTGAAAATGACCCTAATTTTCAAGAAAACATTCATACGTTAATACCCAATATGGGCGTTGGTTTTTTGTATAATAAAGACCATATTTATTTAGGTCTCTCTGCTCCCAATCTATTTGGTTCTTCTTTATCTAATGAGACGAATCTAAATATAAAAAACAATTATTATGGGTATCTGGGCTATCGTTTTTTTACCAATCAATTTGAAGAAGTACTGATTAACCCAAGCACTTTGATAAAATGCGTCTCTGGAGCTCCGCTTCAAGTCGATTTTAATTTAATGGTTAATTATAAAAACATAGTCGAAGTCGGAGCAGGTTACAGAAGCAGTTCAGCCTTGAATTTCCTTGCTGGTTTTTATTTATTCGATCACTGGAGAATTATGTATTCGTACAACTATTCATTAGAAAGTGCTACTATTAATAACACACATAGTCTTGTTTTAAACTATCGTCTTGGAAAAGGATTTGAAAGGTAGTTTGGTTCAATCCAGCAACCCGTATTCTATAGCATATTTTACTAATCCTGCCGTGTTTTTTACATTGAGTTTCGAAATTAAATTCCGACGGTGGGTATTGACTGTATTAAGGCTAATAAAAGTTTTTTCTGCAATTTCATTACCCGTAAACTCTTGGGCAATAAGAATAAGGATTTCTTTTTCTCTATTGCTCAATTCAGTTATTTGGAGGGTTTCACTTTTTATTTTAGAATTGTTATCGTCATTTTTTTCTGTGACTTCCTTACAAAAATAAGTGGCTCCGTTTTGAATAGTTTCAATAGCGTGGAGGAGTTCTTGTTTTTCAGCATTTTTTAGCAAATAACCATCCACTCCCATACGTATGAGTTTGGCAATCATTTGTATGTTGCTGTGTGTGCTTACAATCAATATTTTGATGGAAGGGAATTTTTGTTTTATAATTTTGGTCACTTCAATTCCGTCCATTTCGGGCATGCTTATGTCCAGCAATATAATATCAGGAATGGAATTTTCTATTATTTTGAAAACCGCTTTCCCGTTTTCCGCTTTCCCCAAAATGGTAATGTTTTCTTCATTTTCTAATAATGAAACGATACCTTGAAGAAACATGGTATGATCATCGGCAATAATGATTTTAATTTTTTCCATGTTTTATGTGTTGGTCTTAAAATGGGAGTTATTTAACGGAATATCAATGTTTATAATAGTTCCCCGTTTTAGCATCGAGTCAATTTCCATCGAACTAGAAATAGTACTCAATCGGCTATGGATGTTTTTGAAACCAATTCCGCCCTCTTTTTTTTGCGAATCAAATCCAATTCCGTTATCTTCAAATAAAATATTGAGGTTGTCTTCTATATAGTTCAGTTGCAAATCAATAGTGGTTGCCTTGGCATGTTTGAGCGTATTGGTTACCAATTCTTGAATGATTTTGTAAATTTCCATTTGCAGATTATCGGCTATCAAATCAATCTTCGTTTTTGGATAAGCGGAGAAGGAAGTTTTTAAGTTGTTGATTCCCGCCAGATTTTTTAGATATTCTTCCAATAGATTAGAAAAATTATTTTGACTGAATTTTTCCGGAATCAAATTATGAGACAAATCCCGAACTTGCTGATAGGTTTCGTCCAATTGTTTTTGTATGTTTTCAACGGTATCGGGTTTGGTAGAAATGGAGTTGAGCTGTAATTTTATAGCGGCGAGATTACCGCCGATGCTATCGTGCAGTTCCTTGGCAATTTTAGTTCGTGCTTTGTCCTGCCCTTTTACGGCTGCTTTTATTAACTTTAATTCTTGGTCTTTTACGAGCGAAATTATTTTTTGTTCGCTAATTTCTTTCTCATTTTGGTTAAGCAATCGTTGGGTTTTTAGTCTTTGATAGTATAAAAAAAGCAACCCAATAATCGGAATTAAAAGAGCCGTAAAAGAAATAAAAGTTATTTTTTTAGTTTGTTTTTCCGAATTAATTTCAGCTGTTTTCAGCAGTTGATCTTTTTTGAGTGAAGTAATTTCACTGGCTTTCTTTTGCGAAATATTATGCAGACTTAAAATTTTATTTTCGTTCTTCTTTTGATTAATTTCTTTTTGAAGGTTTAGGTAAGCCAACGTTTCTTCATTATTTTTCAGTTCCAATATTTTGGCTTTATTTTCGACCTGCAATACTTTTATTTCTTTTTCATTTTGCCATGTTTTGTATTTGATTTCCAACTCATTAATTTCTTTATCCTTTTGAAGATGAGCAATTGAATCTTTTATTTCAGAGGATTTATTGGTAAAATGATATGCGGTTTTATAATCATTTTGGGCAATAGAAATGTCTTTCAGGTAATTATAAATCTGATTTTGTTCATTTAAATAACCTAATTTGACGGTATCATCTAATGCGCTGGTAAAAATAATTTTGGCTTCATCTAATTTGTTTTGATCCAAAAGTATTTTGCCTAAATTCAACCGCGCGATAATGGCTATTTGAGGCAATTCGTTTTTGTCGGCAATTTTGATGGTTTCATTAAATAAAGGAATGGCTTCTTTTATTTTGTTTTGCAATTGATAATTGGTTGCCAAACTAATGCATACAACTGCTTTTCCTTGGTAGTTATTATTTTTTTCGCTTAGTATTTTTGCTTTATGCAAATAGGAATTTGATTTATCAAATTCCTTCCATTCGCTATAAATATCGCTAATATTGATGTAACTTCCCAGAATTATTTCAGGATCCTGCTTCTTATAGTCCAGACATTGTTTAAACAGTTTGAGTGCATTTGTATAGTCGCCCAAATCACTATAAATTAGTGCTAAACCGTGCAAATGGGTATAATACAATTCGGTTTCTTTGTGTTTTTGGGAGGCTTCAATTCCTTTGAGATGCCATTTTTTGGATTCGTCCAAAAGTCCTTTTTTTCGGTTGTTGATTGCCAATAAATTATACCCCACGGCATACAGTCGATTCCGAAGAGAATCATTGTCAATGACATTAAATTTTAAGGCTTGATTGGTATAAAAAAGAGAGGAATCAATGCTGGATTTATTATTAAAATAATGAGCTAAAATTAAGTTGGCATTAATTAAAGTACGTTTTATTTTAGATTTATTTAAAAGCAGGTGTGCGGTTTTGTATGCTTTTTTGTCCTCGTTATGATTGAGTAAATTAAACGCTTCGTCCGTAATTTTTTTTTCCTGAAGTTCAAGAGTATTCGTCTTTAATCTATGATTGGAACTTTTATCTTTTTCTTGTGCTATTAAAATGTAGGAAAAAGATAAAAAACTAATTAAAATAATTTTTCGTAGTATGTGGAACATTATAAGTAAAAAATGACATTGATTTCAAATGTAATAATTTTTTCCAACTATTCAATGCGTTGACACTTAATCTAAGGCATAGATAATGTATGGAATTTAAAAAGCTGAGGGTTTACATCTATCCAAAAAGCATACAGCGCATGACTGAAGCTGAATAACAAATGTGAAATATTAAAATAGAAAGGGCTTGCAAAAATACAAAGCCCTTTTCTAAGTTAAATAATTGGAAATTGACCGGGGTTAAATCCTATATCCATCGGTCTTACAAATGAATAGTGAGAATGGATCACAAGCCAATCTCCGTTTTCAGTTTTTTGAAAGATCTCTGAAACATTCCATTCAAAGTCAAAATCTAAAGCTTTTACAAACATCTGGAAAGAGACCACAGCCACATCTTTTGTAAACTGGATCGCTACATCTTTAAAAATATATTCTTTTTCTGCAATGATTTTTCCATTTATCTTTTCGAAAAATTCGGACATTTCCTGTACAGAGTTGCGTCTCTTGACAGTTCCTGAATCCAAATATGTAAAATTATCTGGGCTGTAGATTTTAAGAAATGCAAAGGGATTACCCTCATAATATTCGTCCATCGCTATACCAAGAAGATCAACAATTTTATTTCCTTCAATTTTTTCTTTCTCACTTAAAAGTTCGAAAGAAGGTGCAAATACTACTTCGTGTTTCATTTTTATAACTTTTTATTAAACGGTGTACAATAAAGAAGAAGAACAGAGCATCAAAATATTCTGTTGATTTCTGTTGCAAAGTTAGGAAGAGAGAAGTTTTGAAATGTATCACAAAATCGGAGAGAAATGATACTTTTCAATCAATCATAGTGAGAATACAATTTTATTTAATGAAGTGAATTTGCAACGCTAACAGTTTTTAAAATATTACACATGAAAATAAAAAGTGCTGTCATTTGACAACAAGCTGACGGACTATTTTAAAATTATCAACGAATATGGCTGCTATTTGCCCAACTCCCTGTATTTTCTAGGGGTAGTGCCTGTCTCTTTTTGGAACATCCGTATAAAATAAGAGGAAGTATTGAATTTCAGTTCGCGGCTGATTTCTTCCACAGACATTGTAGTATATGAGATTAAATTTTTAGCTTCCTGCAATACTATTTTCATTATGTAAGCCTTTGCACTGCTTCCTAGTGATTGCCTAACCACTTTATTTAAATAGTTAGGGGTGATAAATAGGCGTTCAGCATAATAATTTACGTTCTGTATGGTTCTATAATTTGATTCTACCAATTCTACGAATCTTTCTGCATGTCGGTTTATTGAGGTGGCTGTTAGGATTTCATCTTCTAGAATAATTGTTTGCGCCCTTTCCAGCAGACCAAGCACTAAATATATCAACGCTCGTAATACATGGTCATTCTTTTCAATGTAAGTTCCAATTTCTTCCCTTATCTTTAAGAGCAGCATTATAATTTCCTGAAAGAGATTATCATTGAGTCTTAGGAATGGGGAACTTCGATGCCGGCTTAAGTAGGTGAATTTTTCCAGAAAAAGATGGTCATTGAAAAAGGAAAGTAAAAATTCTTCATCAAATACAATCGCAAATCCTTTCAAAGAACTATTTTCTTGCCATTTCCAAACATCTCCAGGAATTGAACATATCAAATCACCTTTCTTGACAAGTAATGTTTTACCATTTAATGATATTCGCTCTTCCCCATCTGTTATTAGTGTGAGGTCGTAATAGGAAAGCTGATGAACAGGCCGCTTATGTATATAGCGTCTCATTTCATCAATAGCGACAATATCTATTAACAATTCTTTTCCATACTTAGCCTTAAAAAATTTGAAAAGATGTATTGACTTACTCATATTAAGGTCTAGTATTAATGAATTTTATGGAATCTAAGTATTGAGGGAAATAAACAAACAAAATAACAAGATAGCTAGAAAGTGACATTTTTACACTGTTTTGCATTGTAAAATTACTGTTTTGTATTATTAATTTTGTATAAATAAAGAAATTTTACAGATATGAAAATTACAGGTAATTTAGATGCAGATAAACAGCAAGAGATTGCGAACCTGCTATTGAGCCTTGTTGAAGGAGCTTTAGCAAGATGGTATAAAGGAGACCCTTATGGATATTTAGAATTATATGATCAGGATAATTATTCGTACTTTGATCCGTCAAAAACTGCAAGATTGGATGGTTTTAATAATATTAAGGCATTTTATGACACAATAAAAGGAGTCATATATTCAACGGACTACTCAATTGTTGATCCAAGTGTTCAGATCTTTGATAACACAGCAGTATTCTGCTGCAACATTATTGCCCACGTAGGATCAGATATAAACAAATGGAATTCGACTGAGGTTTTTCGACTAACTTCGGAAAACAATTGGAAAATACTACACTCTCACTGGGCGTTTATGCGTCCGATGGATATTGTATTTGATCCTGAGAAAGAAATTGTATAGTGATCATAGCACAGATTTTATTTCAGAAACCAATCTGAAATGAAATCTGTAGCTTTCTAGAGAATAGCTTAGGAATTATGTTAATGATCACAAGTATTCTGTTATATAATTAAAATAGTAAATTAATATGAATGTTGAAGACTTTAGGGAATATTGCCTATCTCTGAAAGGCGCCCATGACAAACTTACTTTTAAAAACTCAAATTCAGAATATGACAAGGATTTACTTGTCTTTTCAGTAGCTGAAAAATGGTTTGCGTTTGCTAATATAGAAGTTTTTGACTTTTGCAATTTAAAGTGTGATCCTCAGGAATCTCAGGAGCTGCAGGCAAAATATGAGGAGATTACTCCTGGCTACCATATGAATAAAAAGCACTGGATAAGTTTGGGGTTTAATGGCAAAGTTCCCGATAAGCTCATTAAAGATCTGGTTAGAAAATCTTATGACCTAGTGGTGGCTACACTAACTATGAAGGAAAAGCAGGATTTGGAAGATACCACTCCCAGCAGTAAGAAAAATGTTTAAAAATGAATATTGAACAATTTCGTGACTATTGTCTTTCGTTTGAACAGACATCCGAAAAAATGCCCTTTGCAGGATTTTTTAGAAATTCAAAATCCATTCTTGTATTCTATGTAAAAAACAAAATTTTCTGTCTTTTAGATATTGATTCATTTGATAGTATCACTATAAAAAGCGATAGTTCGAAAATTGGAGAATTAAAGCAAAACTATAGTGCCATTAGCAAGCCATTCAATCTCAGCCATAAGCATTGGGTCAGTGTTAAGTTTAATGAGGATATCTCAGATGATGAAATAAAGTTAATGGTTAAAAATTCTTATGATTTGGTTGCAAAATCAATGGGTAAGAGAGATCGGTAATATCTTCATCACCTAAGTAATGGTAAAATCATTAAAGATTAATGAGCTTGTCAATTCAAAATACTATCTGTTCGGTAAAAGCACTACTTAGCAGTATTATTTTTCGCAGATTGGCAATGGCATTCTTTTCTCCCAACTGCTTTATCAGTGCCGTTAGTAAAAGTATTTTTTTAATTAATTGTATAAAAAGCAGATCCATGAATCTTTTTATTGCAGTTTTGAAGTAATTTAGTGATTTAAATATATTTTACTGAAATGATCTTCGAATTTACGACAGCCCCTGGATTTGACTTTATTACATTTTTTGCAAGACATATCAATGCTCCTGTAAGAGATAATTTCATGGAAATCCCAAATTCATTGGGAGAAGGCTATGTTCGTAAAGTTGGCTTTGGAAGTGATTTTAAATTAACGATACATCGCTATACATTGAAAGAAGATTTAATTATCAAACGCAATCCTTCCCCAGAGACCAGCAGTGTACGCACTTTTTTCTTTTATAATACCAAACAGGATCTTGAATTAAAATATGAGAATGAAGAGAATATACCATTTTCTCAAAAAAATGATGCTTCCATACTCTTATCTACAAATGACTTAAGGACAGAAATCCGTTTTCTTGCCAACATTAGTATCCAATATGTTGTAGTTGCAGTTGCTGTCGATAGACTGCGCTCGATTCTTTCCATTGAAAACCCTAATAGTACAATTAAAACCATCACAGGGGAAAACGCTTCATTTCTCTTTTTCGAAAGTTTAGATACAGAAATGCAATTGCTTCTTAAAAATATTGTATCGGTGGATATGAACAACTCCATGAATAATTTCTATGTACAAATTAAGGTTCAGGAATTGATGTACCTGCTTTTTAGCAAGCTGTCACTGAGAGAGAATACAACTTTTAAAAATATAAATAGTAATGATGCAGAAAAACTTTTAGTTATTCGGAACGAAATTCTGAGTGACCTGAGCACACCGCCTGTTTTGGGTGAATTAGCTGTTATTGCTTCGATGAGCGAAACCAAACTCAAACAGCTCTTCAAGCAGACATTTGGAGATACCATTTATAACTATTATCAGAAAGCAAGAATGGAAGAAGCCGCCTTTTTATTGAAGCAGGCCAAACACTCCGTTTCTGAGGTAGGCTATGAATTGGGATTTTCAAATCTTAGCCACTTCAGCAGGCTATTTCAGAAGCAGTATGGTATTACACCCAAGAAGTATTCTTATACTGCATAATTTTTTTTCTCTACTTTTAATCTTGTTTGTCGGATAGGACTATTCTTGTGTCTTTTTCGGTTATTTTACCTATTAAATAGCTTTTAAATTTGTCCATGTAATTAAGCATGAAAAAATGAAAAAGTTATTACTCCTTTTAGAAAGGCTTCTTAAAATCAAAAAATAATCTGGGTGATGGCCCTCCATAATCAGAAGGGACTTTGTTAGCTGTATCGAAAAAAATATTCTCCTTAATCATTTTAACTGCAACTCATTGTATTCTCCGGATGAACAATACTAAACTGATTATTCAATTTATACTTTAAAATAATGAAAGCAATCCAATACAGAACTTATGGAAGTTCAGATGTAATAGAACAGGTTGAAGTTCCAATTCCATCAATCCAGAGTGAAAATGAAGTCTTAATCAAAGTTAAGGCAGCAGGCATAAATCCGATCGATATGAAAATACGAATGGGAATTATGAAAGAGACCCGTCCTGTAGAACTGCCTTTTATACCGGGCGGTGAAGCCGCTGGAATAATTGCTGCCGTTGGCGCAGGTGTAACCAAATTTAAGGTAGGTGACCAGGTCATCGCCCTAACAAGGAAAAACGCTTATGCCCAATATGTGAGTGTAAACCAAAATCTTGTTTTGCCAAAACCCCAAGGTCTGTCCTTCGAGAAGGCAGCATCAATTGTTGTCACTATAGGAACTGCACAATCGGTGCTATTCACAGAGGGGAAACTAGAAAAAGGCCAAAAAGTTTTAATCCAGGGAGGCGCCGGCGCTGTTGGCGGTATTATGGTGCAAATGGCAAAAGCCGCAGGCGCATACGTTATTGCAACTGCATCTGGTGATGGCGTGGCTTTGGCAGAAAAACTTGGTGCTGATTTAGTGATTGATTATAAGTTACAGGACCTGACCAATATTGCTCGGGATATTGACCTTGTGGCAGATACTGCTGGCGGGGAGGCTCAAGGGAAGCTTTTTCAGATTTTAAAGCCTGGCGGCAAACTATTGAGTATCGCCACACCGCCCTCACAGGCACTGGCAGAGCTATACAATGTGAATGCCTATTTTGTAGCTTCAGATATATCGGCTAAGACCCTGCAGAACGGAATTGAAATGATAGAAGCTGGAAAATTACAAACAGTTGTTTCCAAAGTATTTAAGCTTGAAGAAGCGGCCATAGCCCAGGATTTCCTGACGGCCGGCGGAGTAAACGGCAAGGTTGTTCTCGCTGTAGAATAAAAAACACTAAAAAGCGGTAAAAATAATTTAAAACAAATAAAAAAAATGAAGAGTAAAAAAGTCATTGTTGCAGGAGCAACAGGAATGCTGGGAAGTCAGATCGTAAAAGAATTGCTTATCCAAGGTGCAGAAGTAACTGCGATGGTCAGAGCAAGCAGCGATAGAAGTGCACTTATCAAAATGGGTGTCAAAAATTTTGTAATCGGAGATATGATGGATGCACCTTCTCTAAGGCAGGCTCTTTCCCCTAAGCATGGTTTTGATGCCATAGTGGCCAGTGCGGCAGGATATACACGCAGAAAAAAAGGAGACAGTTCTAAAACAGATACAATCGGTTACCGAAATCTGGTGGATGCTACCAAAGAAGCAGGAATTCCACGTTTTGTATTGATTTCCATTCTTGAATCTGATAAGGCCAAATCAGTACCTCATTTTTACAATAAATATCAGATAGAGAAATACTTGGCAGAAAAAAAGCAGCCTTTTATTGCCTTAAGACCGGGGGCTTTCCTGGATCAGACACCCGATTTTATAATCGATAAGATTACCAAAGGAATACTGCCGACCTTCCTGACAGGGACTTACGGGATTATCTATACCCCGCAGCTAGCCAAATATACTGCCATGGCAGCCGTTACTTTACCTGATAAAGAGCTGAATACATCCATTGATGTAGGCTGGGATAGGCCGGTAAACGAGAAGATATTATTGGCAGCATTTACAAGTATCCTTAAAAAGGACATCCAGGCCAAGGCCGTTATTCCGCCATTTGCACTGAAATTTATCCTGCCGGTCATCGCAAAATTTAGCGAAAACATTCATGATATGCGTCAAATGATTAAGTGGATCGATACTGGTGTGTATATCAGTACAAATCCACAAAGGCAAAAAGAACTTTTTGGAGAATTGCCAACTGTTGAAGAAAGTATCGGACAGTATTGCCGTGATCGAAAACTGATCTAAGAGAGGTTCCATTAAAGACAACTTACATACAACTACAAGATAATTAAATAACAATATATCATGAAATTATTAGAAAAAGTAACATTAGGAAAGCACACATTAAACAATGCAATGGCGATGGCGCCTATGACCCGTAGCCGTGCTAACATGGCTGGTGTAGTATCAGAACTGACTGTAGCCTACTACACGCAACGATCAAGTGCAGGGCTTATTCTTACAGAAGCTATAAATATTTCAGAGCAGGCAGTTGGCAGTCCATTGACACCTGGTTTGTATAGCCAGGAGCAGATTGATGCATGGAAGAAAGTGACAAATTCAGTTCATGAAAATGGAGGAGTGATCTACGCGCAGCTTTGGCATACCGGTCGTGTAGGACACTCAGTGGATAGAAACGGGAAACTTCCTGTTGCGCCGTCGGCCATAGGAATAAAAGGACAGCAGCATTTCACATCTCAGGGAATGAAAGAGTATGAAACTCCTCAGGAGTTGACTATATTAGAGATCAAGCAGATCGTGAAAGATTACGGTCAGGCCGCCAAAAAAGCAATCGAAGCCGGTTTTGATGGTGTCGAACTTCATGCCGCATTTGGTTATCTGCCTAACCAGTTTTTATCTGAAAGTGCAAACCTTAGAACTGATGAATATGGCGGAAGCGTAGAGAACAGGAATCGCTTCGTGCTTGAAGTAATGCATGAATTAGTTACTGCTATCGGAAACGACAAAGTTGGCGTAAAGCTATCGCCAACGGTCTATTATAATAATATTGAGAACAGTGATCCTGAGTCACAATTCAAACCATTAATAGAAGCTTTGAATGCATTACCGCTTTCATATGTTCATCTTATGAATGGGATGCTGCCTCTGGATAATCATCCAAATTATCCTAAAAACGCAGTGGAAACTTTTGGCAGTATAAGCAAACATCTGGTAATTGCAAATGCAGGGTTCAATAAGGAAACCGGGGAAGCAGAACTTGAAAAAGGGATTGCTAAAATAATTGCTTACGGCTCTTTGTTTCTGGCTAATCCTGATCTTCCAAGAAGATTTGAATTGGATTCAGAATTTAATCCCCTTGACTATGCAACAATGTACGGTGGAGGTGAACAGGGATATACAGATTATCCGTTGCTGAAAGATTGATTCTTAAGTTGTCCATCACATGGCGGCCATGAGACAATTTTAAAACAATAAAATCAAAGGGATATTGTCTAGAATAGAGCTCACGTCTTAGGAGGCGTGAGTCCTTTTAGCTTTTGTTGCTTTAATTCGAATAGAGTGATAATAGGATTGCTCTAATAAATAAAAAAAAGAATTATTTTGAAGCCAAATTTTAAGATTTTATCGAAAAAAGATAAGTCTGATTTAAAAGCTAGAATTGCAAGTAGTATAGCAAAGGAAAATCAGGGTCTTAAAAGAAAGAAGATTTTAATCCTTTCGTGGAGCATTACAGCGTTAGTAGTCCTATTATTTCTTCTTGTCATTTTTATATAAATAACTTATTACTTGGATATTAGCCAGCTTCCGAAGAAAGTATAATATTTCTTCTGTTTGCTAAAATGTTACATTTAATCCTTCCTCTTTAAGCATTTTTTGTGTCTTTTTTGGTGAAATTTTCCCTTTGTAATCTTCTTCGCCATATTTCATAATTTACTATTTATTGTTAAGATAAAGGTAGTGAAATAAATTATTAGCTCTTTGTCAGTGAGTTAAGTGCGGTTTGAATCCTGAGTAGTCACCTCAACAGGATTTCCAAACCGTTAATATTTATAAGTAAAAAGGATCAAGAACAAAACCTGGGGAGGAAATGTTAAAATAAAATAAGAACTTTGTAATCTTATAATTTGAGATGACTCCTATTGACCTTTTAAAATTGATGCTGCCTGATTTTTTAGTAGACCACTTTGAAGTGGTTTCTACTACTAATACAGAAGAAATATTACACTTGTATTTTGAGGAAAAAATTAAGCCTCCACAAGAGTTTAATACATTTGAACTGGTATCAAAGGGCTTTTTGGATGAGATCACTATTCAGGATTTTCCTCTAAGAGGTAAGTTTGTGTATTTGCATATCAAAAGACGTCGCTGGACTAATAAAACCACAGGAGAAATTATTAAAAGAGATTGGAATTTAGTTGCCAAAGGAACCCGCATGACTCAAGAGTTTGCGGCTTTTTTAAAAGAAATTAATAGATAACAGCGCTACCGATTGTCATACCATTGGAGGTTTTTTCGGAGTGAACGGAAAGAAGCTCCAAAGACAATACAAAAAGCACTTGAGTTCCTTTAATACTTGGGATCCACGAGAACATGCACATCAATGGATTGTTTATCCTGAAAATATAGGTACTCATTTATCAATTGACGAAGTAGCTTTATCTCAGGGTGAACTTTATACTATTGTAACCAACAAGAAATTCAAAGGCAAAAAAGGTTCATTAGTTGCTATTGTTGCTGGAACCAAGGCTGATCAGGTTATAGAACACATCAGTAAGATTGATTATAAGAAGAGGAGCTGTGTCAAAGAGATAACACTTGACATGGCTAATTCCATGAAACTAATCTCTAAGAGATGCTTTCCAAAAGCAATACAAGTGACCGATAGGTTTCATGTTCAAAAATTAGCATTGGAAGCTTTACAAGAGATTAGAATCAAGCATCGATGGGAAGCTATGGATTTTGAGAATCAATTGATATTGCAGGCAAAAAGAGAGAATAAAACATATATCCCAGAGCTCTTGCCTAATGGAGATTCTCTAAAACAACTTTTGGCCAGAAGCAGGTATCTACTCTATAAATCTCGCGAAAAATGGACTGAAAATCAAAAAGAAAGGGCTCAAATGTTATTTGAATTATACCCCGATATAAAGACAGCATATAATCTAAATCAACAACTTCGAGGGATTTACAATAACAACAATGACAAACACATTGCCATGACCAAACTGGCGCATTGGTATAGAAATGTAGAGGAATCAGGCTTTAAAAACTTTAATATTCTGCTCAATACTATAACTTTTAACTACCAGTCAATTTTAAACTATTTTGACAATAGAAGCACAAATGCTTCTGCCGAATCTTTCAATGCAAAAATAAAAGCTTTTAGAAGTCAGTTTAGAGGAGTGAGAAATATAGATTTCTTCTTATTCAGATTATCCAATCTTTTTGCATAATCCCCAACTTTTGCTACTGATCCAGTAAAAACTTATAAAAATATACGATAAAGGCATAAAAAAAACGTTAAATCATTCGATTTAACGTTTTTTAAGAGTGACCTTGACTGGATTCAAACCAGTAACCTCTTGAGCCGTAATCAAGTGCGCTATTCAGTTGCGCCACAAGGCCATTTTGCTAACTTATTCATTGTTTTCAATGCTGTACATTGAACTTGTTTGCGGGTGCAAATATAGGAATAAATGTGTAACTTGCAAGTATGATTCTGTATAAAAATTAAAAAAAATGAGTTTAAAAAAATACATACGTGATATTCAGGACTTTCCAAAGGAAGGAATTGTATTTAAAGACATCACTCCATTGCTAATTGATGCAAAAGCAAGGAAAGAATGCTTAGAAATATTGGTTTTATCGGTAAAAGATAAAAAAATTGATAAGGTAATTGGGGTAGAAAGCCGTGGTTTTTTCTTTGGGATGCTTTTGGCACAGGAACTGAATGTCGGGTTTATTCCTGTTCGAAAACCTAATAAACTGCCTTTTGATACTATTTCGGCTTCTTATGATTTAGAATATGGTTCAGATACGCTGGAAATTCACGCTGATGCTATTCAAAAGGGAGACAGAGTTCTTATTCATGATGATGTTTTGGCTACTGGCGGAACTGCAAAAGCAGTTTGCGAATTAGTTGAACAGCTGGGTGGTATTATTGTCCAGTGCAATTTCCTGATGGAACTCACTTTCTTGAACGGAAGAGAAAAGATAGCCGGAAACGATATTTTTGCGGCTATGACATATTAAAGCTTCTGGTTTAATATTGTTTAACTTTTGTTTGATGTTGTTTTAGCAGGAGTGTTTAAACAATATTAAATTCTCATAAACCATTTTAAACGATTTTGAACTATTCAGGAATCTTCAGCGAAGAGCTCTCGTGGTTACATAATAACGATATCCAATAATAGCCATTTGCCATTTCTTAGCTTTGGATATGTCCAGTCTTTGCTTGGTGAAGCTTGGTAAAATGAGTTTGTTGATTTGGGCTAGAATTTTAAACATAGTTAAATATTTTTTTTCAAAGATATAAAAAAGACGGTTTTGATGAGTGACCGTCTTTTGTTGTTTTATATTTTGGAAAATACTGTTATTTTTTCTCTTTCTCTCTTTTGGAAATGTATTCGTTCATTTGTTTGTCAAAAACTTTCATTTTTTCATCAAAAGCTTCCATTTCTTTATTGAATGGTTCCATTTGCTTATCAAATTCAGCCATTTGTTTGTCGAAAGCTTCCATTTGAGGTTCTAGTTTTTTCATTTTAGCATCAAATTCTTCCATTTTCTTATCAAACTCTTTCCAAGCCTTTTGGTCTCCATGTACCGGGTCTCCTTTTGGCGCCTTTGGCGCTTTTGGGAACACAGGAGCTGTAGGTGCTTTAAATTTCATAACTGGATGAGTAGGAGGGACAGGAGGAACTGGCATATTTTTGTCTTGATAATACGTTCCGTTTTTTGTTGTAATCCGAATTGCTTTTTTTCCAAAATTATTAGTGACATCTATTCTATCAATTGATCCTTGTTCTAATTGATCTAATTCATTTTGAGTGACTTTTTTGCCATTGATGTAAATGGTATCATTAGATATTTTGGCATAATTTTTTGTAATTATTCGGATTTCTTTTTTTTCATCGTTTTTGGTGACGTTAACAGAAGTAATTTCTTTTGGATCTAATTTGTCCATTTCGGCTTTTTCGGCTTTTACTTCATTAATATAAATTTGAGCGTTAGCTGGAATTGGTTCATTAGGTGCAACAACTTTACTGTTTATGGCTAATTTTTCAATTGTTTTATCGTCTTCAACAAAATCGATTGTTAGCATTCCTTTTGAATCTTTAGAAATAACTATTCCAAAAGGTTTTATGGCATCAGAACTGTTTACATTTCTGTTATTGGAAATCTCCTTTCCTTTTTTTAATTCGACAGTTATAGCTGTCAGTTCATTGTTTGAGTTTCTTTTTGTAGCTGAAAAATGAACTGTTATGCCATAATTTTTAGAAATTGTCTCTGCTTTTTCTTTTAATTCGGCTTCTGTAGTATTCTTGGTAATTTTATAGACATCTACATCATCGGAGGCTGATTGTTCTACTTTTGGGCTCACATTTTTCTCCTTGGCAATAACTTCCATTTGGAATAAAAACACAAAGGCAACTAAAGCTGGAATTACTAAGGCATACTTCCAGGAATTCCATTTTTTTGATTGATTTTTGTTTAACATAACGATTCGTTTTTTGATTAATGATTGATAAAAATGATTGGTAAGCACAACACAATTTTCATGTGTTGTAATTTTTAAAAGCGTCAATTGATACGCTTTTTTGTCTGATATGTTTTTGGCTGCTTCACTGTCGGCGATGAATTCCAAGTTTTGCAGAATGGCTTTTTTGTACAGCCACATAAAAGGGTTGAACCAAAAAAGGATACAAAAGAAACGCGTGATTAAGACGTCTATCGTGTGGTGTTGTTCGCTGTGTACTTTTTCGTGTTCAAGAATGCTTTCCATTTCGGCTTCGCTGTAGAGTGATGAGTTGTAAACGATGGTATTGAAATAAGAAAATGGAGCAATGTTTTCTTTTAGGTCAATGAATTTATGGTCTTCCTGTTGATGGGTGGTCTTTCCTTTTAAAACGCGATTAAGTTTATAAAAGTCCATTGCAAACTGTACTAAAAGCAACGTTATTCCAATTATATAAGTAATTGCGAGAACGAGATACCAGTTGATTTCAAAACTTTCCTTTTGGACAGGTCGCATCGGAAGTTTTGACCAGTCAAAATCAGTTGGCGTTGGTTCTACCCAAACAATTGTGGTAAAAACTATCCATGGCAAAATTACGGATGTAAACAAACCTGCTAAAAGAAACCAACGATTTGCAGTAAAAAAAGTCTCTTTTTGCAATAGGAAATAATAAGCGATATAGAACATTCCTATTAGTCCGCTCGATTTTGCTATATATATGAATAGTGTTTCCATATTTTTATTGTTTTTGTTCGATCATAGAAAGGATTTCACGTAGTTCGGCTGCAGAAATTTTCTCTTCTTTGGCAAAAAAGGTAACCATGTTTTTATAGGAACTGTTGAAATAATTATCGATTGCCGTACTCATAAATCCTTTTCTGTAATCCTCAATACTTACAATTGGGAAATATTGATGTGTGTTTCCAAAGGCATTGTGATTTACATATCCTTTTTCTTCCAGATTCCGAATAATGGTGGACAGCGTATTATAATGTGGCTGTTCTTCGGTGATTTCTGTCATGACTTCTTTTACGAATGCTTTTTTGAGCTTCCATAAAATGTGCATGATCTCTTCTTCTTTATTTGTTAGTTTTTGCATGATGATTTTATTTGAAACAAACTTACAACTATATTTTTAGTTAACAAACTATAAATATAGTTATTTAACTGAAATTTTAGTTTCGTATTGGTTTTGTTGAGGTTTATGTTGGTTATCCTAACAGGTTTTCAAAACCTGTTAGGATTTGTATCCAAAAATGTCCTTTGAAATACGACTGTTGTGATTTTTTGCGTGAGTGATAGAAGCAAGCTACCGAAGTAGCGCGGATAGCACGACAGCATTATGGAAAGGGGCCGAATAAGCGGTTTAGCATATTTGGCCCCTTTCCATAATGATGGCACGCCCCAATTATAATCTAGGTATTATTTTGACTCTTTGTGAATTATTTTGTTTAGCCAAAAACAGCAAAGGAAAGATAGTGCACCCAAAGTTCCCATGACAAGCCAATTGATTTGATAGTTATAATGTGCAATGATTTCCAGACCTGTTTTGGAACTGACAATATGCGCCAGACTGAAACTCATGGTGTAGAAGCCCATGTATTGTCCTTCCTGTCCTTTTGGCGCGCGGTTGAGAGCAACGGCATTGACAAAAGGGAACGAGAAAATTTCTCCAAAAGTGAGCAGTATGATGCTGATGACCAAAATTCCAACCCAAGAATCGAATAGCAAAATGTAATATCCAAGCGTAATGAACAATGATCCAATGGCAATGCTTTTTATTTTGTTCGTTTTTCTTCTTTCTAAAGTGCTTACGATTGGCATTTCTAAAAGGAAAACTAACAACCCGTTGATCGAAAGAAGCATTCCGGTTTGGAATTCGCTGAGTCCGAATTTTTCGTTGTGATATAAAGGCAAAGTCGAAAATATTTGTAGAAAAACCATAAAGGTTACAAAACTGATAAAGAGCAACAGCCAAAAAGGTTTGTCTTTAAAAATTGATTTTGGGACAATTTCAACTGCTGTATCATTGATAATTGCAGGTGTTTTCTTTTTTTCTTTAATACACAAAGCAAATATCAGAATTGCGATGATGCAGGTGCTTCCGTCGACCCAAAACAAACCTGAATATCCCATTCCAATAATAATCAGTCCGCCCAATGCCGGACCGGCTGTGAATCCGAGATTAACCGCTAAGCGAACTAAAGACAGTGCACGAACTCGGTTTTCGGGTTTGGCGTATACGCTCAGCGATACAAACATGGCAGGACGAAACATATCGGAAATGGCCATAATGAAAAACATTCCAAAGCATAACCCCCAAAAGCTGGTAATATACTGCAGTAGAATGAACAGGATTCCACTTGTAAAAAGGCTGAAAATCATGATTTTATAAAACCCGATTTTGTCGCTCAGTTTACCTCCAATCCAAGAACCCAACATGGAACCCAAACCAAAAGCAACCATAATCCATCCCACTTCGCCGTAGCTGAAATTCAGATCTTCTTTTAAATATTTGGATAAAAATGGCAGAACCATTGTTCCCGCTCTGTTGATAAAAGTGATCAGGGCAAGTATCCAAACTTCGCGAGTGAAGCCTTTGAAATTATTAACGTAGCGGCCGAGGGCAGTTTTGAGCATCTTAAAATGTTGAGTTTTTTCAAAGGTAAAACTTATATATTTAACCGCAAAGGGTGCAAAGGAAGCGCAATGTCCGTAAAGCTTAGCGTACTTAGCTAAATTATTTGCATTCTTTGGGGTAATATGTTGATGCGTTGTACTATTTTTAAGAAGTTATGACTTTGTACCTTTCTAACTTTAAACTATTTTTGCATAAAATTTAAATTATATGAAAGTTGTATTGACTTTGGTTTTGCTGACACGATTCAATTTTGGGTTTGGCCAAGAAAAATTTGATTTTGCTGTTGTCGAAAAATTTCAAAAAGAAATTAATGCCGAATATGCTGATGCAAAAACAAGTCCGCTTTTGCCGGAAGATTTAGCACATTTCAAGACGTTGGACTTTTATCCAATCAATGAAAAGGCTTTTGTGGTGGCTCAATTCATTAGAACCGAGGACGAAAGACCGTTTGTGATGCCAACTTCTGGTCCAAAAAAACCGCTGTATGTAAAATACGGAGAAGCTCATTTTCAGCTGGAAGGAAAAGAATTAAAACTGAATATTTACCGCAATATTGAACTATCCAAAAAAGAGGAATACAAGGATTATTTGTTTTTGCCTTTCTCGGATTTAACCTCGGGGAAGGAGAGTTACATTGGGGGGAAATACATTGATTTGAAAATTCCTTCCGGAAATACGATTGCGATTGATTTTAATTTATCATACAATCCTTATTGTGCTTACAGTCACAAATATTCATGTCCAAAAGTGCCTTTGGAAAACGATTTGGCTGTCGAAATAAAAGCGGGTGTAAAGAAATTTCATGATTAATGAAGTTTTTTAATTTACATACTCACAAATTCACGAATCGGGAAACAGTTTTAGAATTGGTAAATCAATACCCACAAGAGTTTGATGCTTCAATTCCATATTATTCCATTGGGATTCATCCGTGGTATATTAATGAAGAAAGGCTGAAACTTGATCTGAAGATTATTGAAAGCAAACTGCAGGAAACGAATTGTCTCGCTCTTGGCGAATGCGGACTAGACAAACGTATTGGAATGCCGCTGGAGTTACAGCAAATGGTTTTTGAAAAACAATTGCTTTTGGCACAAAAATACAATAAGCCGGTTGTGATACATTGTGTGGCCGCTTTTCAAGAGGTAATTGCGATAAAGAAAAAAATGAAAATTACCGTTCCAATGCTTATTCACGGTTTTTCGAAGAACAAACAAGTCGCTAAGGAATTGATTGATAACGGATTTTATATTTCGTTTGGGAAATATTTATTACTCAATCCTGAACTTGAAACTGTTTTTCTAAATATTCCCAATGATCAATTTTTTCTAGAAACCGATACAGTTGAAGATGGAATCGAAGCTGTATATGATTTGGCTTCCAAATATAAAAAGTGGAGTATATACGAACTTAAACAGCAAATAAACAGTAATTTTGCAGCAGTTTTTAAAAAACAGCTTTAAACAATTTTAAACTTTTAAACCCTTAGACAAAGGAGTTACAAACTAAAATATATTTAATATGGCAGAGTGGACAGAAAGAGCCGAATTATTATTTAAAAAAGAAGGATTACAGAATCTGCAAAAGGCTCACGTAATGGTCGTAGGACTAGGCGGAGTGGGGTCCTTTGCTGCCGAGTTTTTGGCAAGAGCGGGAGTGGGAACGATGACTATTGTCGATGGTGATGTTGTGGATATTACCAATATAAACAGGCAATTGCCAGCTTTGCATTCTACTGTTGGACAGCCAAAAGCTGACGTTGTGGGAGACCGATTGATGGACATTAATCCTGAATTGAATTTGATTAGAGTAAAAGAATTTCTTTCGCCAGAACGTGCTTATGAAATTGTATCTAATGAATATGATTATGTTTTAGACTGCATCGACAGCGTAACACCAAAATTGAATCTGATTATTTCGGCCAGAAGAAAAAAAGTCCGAATCATAAGCAGTATGGGAGCTGGAGGAAAAATGGAAGCTTCTAAAGTGAAAGTAACTGATATTTCAAAAACTATAAATTGTCATTTGGCTAAAACGATCAGAAAGCGTTTGAAAAAAGAGAAAATCAATAAAGTGAAAGTAGTTTTTTCTTCTGAAATTCAGGATGAATGCAGTCTGCGTATGACCGATGGCTCCAATTTTAAAAAATCTTTCTACGGAACTAACAGCTATATGCCAGGATTATTTGGTCTTTACGCTGCAGAAACCGTTATCCGATATTTGCTTAAAAAAGAGTGAAAAGTTTAAAAGTTTAAGATTGTTTAAACGACTTTGAACAGAATTAAAACATTTTAAACAAAATTAAACCGATTCAAACAAAACTATAAACAAAATGCTCAGCATCTTAGAGTCTTTAAAAAAATGATACAAACCGTAATTTTCGATATGGATGGCGTAATTGTCGATACAGAACTTGTACACCGTTATGCTTATTTTAAACAATTTGGCGAACTCAATATTGAAGTTCCAGAGGAAATGTACACTTCATTTACTGGATTGTCAACCCGCAATACTTTTCAGAAGTTAAAAGATCATTATCAATTGGAACAGGAAGTTGAAGATTTGATTTTGAGAAAAAGAGCTATTTTCAATGATGCTTTCGACAGCAAAGAAGATTTGGCTTTATTGGATGGTGTTGAGAATTTAATTAAAGATTTTCATCAAAACAGAATGCAGCTTATTGTGGCTTCGTCGGCATCAAAAGTGACGATTGACAGAGTTTTTAGACGTTTTAATTTGCATCAATATTTTTCACATATTGTAAGTGGAGAAGATTTTCCAAAATCTAAACCGCATCCTGCAATTTTCCTGCATGCGGCTTCTTTGTCAAATGCGCCAAAAGAAAATTGTATTGTGATTGAAGACAGTACCAATGGAGTAAAAGCTGCAAAAGCAGCCGATATATTTTGTGTAGGATATAACAGTTTCCATTCCAAAGATCAGGATTTATCACTGGCTGATGTAGTCGTTAATCATTTTGATGAATTGAATTTTGAAAAAGTATCAAACTATTGATTGGTACTTTTTTTGGGTGCAGGTTTAGCCTTAGCAGTTGGTTTTACTGTTTTAGTTTTTAATTTGTGCTTTTCGTTGGCTTCATCAATAGAATGTGAAGTTTGAAGATTTTTGTCTTTTTTGGACAAATTGCTTAAATGCCGATAGTATTTTTGAATGATTTCCATTTCTTCTTCGGTAATATCTTCTATATCCACGATGCTGTTGCTCGAAAATTTGGATGAAGCAATCAGTTCATTTAATTTAATCTGAAGAGCAAGTGAATCTTTATTCTGTGCTTTTTGGATTAAGAAAACCATCAAAAAAGTAATAATTGTGGTTCCGGTGTTGATGATCAGCTGCCAGGTTTCACTGTAATCAAAAATAGGACCGGTTACCGCCCAAACCAATATAACTAAAAAAGCAATTGTAAAAGCAGTTGTGCTTCCCATTGCTTTTGAAGTGGCGGTAGCAAATGCATCAAATTTATTGATAATCGAATTTGTCTTTTTCATTTTAGATTTTATGTTCAAGCTTTTTTATAAATTAAAAAGAGAGCGGATCTCAAAACAGTAATACATACTTTTATAAATAATATATTTCATTTTTGTAAGCATTATTTTTTTATTTTCCATGGCAATAGCGTTTTAGCGCTGTCTATCCGATTTTTTTAAACAGCGTTTTAGTTATCAGTATAATAGAATTGTACTTACAAACATAATTGTCGTACTGTTGTTTTCTGTTACATAATTTTCACAAAAGCTTATAAAATTCTTAGCAATTTGAATTAAGGAAATATTAACATCATTGATTTTTCGAATTTGTAAATTTGAGCACAAACAAAAAAAACATGTATGAAAAAGATTCTTATTGCTTTGGCTTTTATAATAGTGCCATTAATTGCTGAGGCTCAGCTGAAAACGCCTCAAGCCAGTCCAAAAGCTACGGTTTTCCAAACTGTTGGATTGACAGATGTAGAAATTGTGTATTGCAGGCCTGCAGCCAGAGGCAGAGCTGTTTTTGGTAATTTGGTTCCTTTTGGGAAAGTTTGGAGAACAGGTGCCAATGAAAATACTACAATCTCTTTTAGTGAAGATGTTGTAATCGATGGTAAAACTTTACCAAAAGGAAAATATGCTTTATATACAATTCCAAAAATTGAAAGTTGGGAAGTGATTTTTTATTCAACCACAAACAATTGGGGAAATCCTGAAGTATGGAATGAAGCAAATGTTGTATTGAGGACTACTGTAAAAGAAGAAGCAATGTCAAAACCAGTTGAATCTTTCACAATAAATATTGGTAATATCACTGCTGATACTGCTGACTTAGATATGGCTTGGGAAAACTCGTCTGTTTCAATGAAATTTACAGTTCCTACACAAAAAGAAGTATTAGCAAATATTGAAAAAGTGCTGGCCGGTCCGACATCTGCTGATTATTTTTCGGCTGCGCAATATCTTTATCAATCCAATGGTGATAATGCAAAAGCATTGACTTATATGGATAAAGCTATGGAGATGAGCACTGAGAAACCCTATTGGTACACTCGTTTAAAATCATTGATTCAAGCAAGAGCCGGAGACAAAAAAGGAGCTATTGAAACCGCAAATCTTTCTCTTACAGCTGCAGAAACTGCAAAAAATCAGGATTATGTAAAAATGAACAGAGAAAGCATTGCTGAGTGGAGTAAAAAATAAATAGATCTTCGTAGTAAGATGCACTGCAGTGCATCTTACTATTTATTAAAAAAATCCCGATTCATAATTTTTATGAATCGGGATTTTTTTTGTTAATCATTTCAGTACAAATGATTTTATGAAGTTACATTGTCTGTTAATAGAGTCTGCTTTTCACCTTTAAATACAGTTATTTGAAATAAGTAAGATAATACGATGGTGAGTAGCGCCCCAATAAAATTGAGCCACAGATAACCTAGTTTTTCCGACCCGCTTGGGTAAATTAAGTTGGTAAAATAATAAATGATAAAAATTGCAATTTGGCTGATTACAGCACTGTAAAAGATAGATTTTCCACGAATTTTTTGAATGTAAAAACCAACAAGAAAAATTCCTAAAACGGTTCCATAAAAAATAGAGCCTATAATGTTTACCAATTGAATTAAGTTCTCAAAAAGTGTAGCAATGCATGCAAATCCGATTGCAATAATTCCCCACATAAGCGTAAAGAGTTTTGATATATTCAGATAATGCTTTTCACTTTTTTCTTCTTTAACATTGCGTTTGTAAATATCTATGGCCGTTGTTGATGCCAATGCATTAAGTCCCGAAGCAGTTGAAGACATTGCTGCCGAAATAATTACAGCAAGCAGTAAACCGATAAGCCCTTTGGGTAAATAGTGAAGGATAAAATAGAAAAAAACATAATCCTTATCGTTGGTTTCGGCTTTGTTATCAGCTTTTGAAATAATTTCCCGAGCTTGTGCTCTTAATTCTTTCTCTTTGAGAGCCAGATCGACCAACTCTTTTCGTAGAGTGGGATTGTCATAATCCTGATTGAGCTGGTCGATGTATAGCAAATTGACTACTTTTTCATCTTCAGATAATTTATCTAAATTCTTTTGCAGTTTTTGATATTCACTTTTATACTTTGAGTTTTCAACCGTGATTTTATTGTTTGGATTAAAGTTTAAAGGAGTTCCGTTGAATTGAAAAAAAACAAAAACCATTACTCCGGTAAGCAAAATCAAAAATTGCATAGGTACTTTTAAAAGTCCATTCATGATTAATCCCATTTGGCTTTCTCGTACGGACTTCCCCGATAAATAACGGCCTACTTGTGATTGATCAGTTCCAAAATAAGCTAATGCCAAAAAGAAACCACCTGTGATTCCACTCCAAAAAGTATATTTTTCATCCAAGTCAAAGGAGAAATCTACGATATTCATTTTTTGATTGGCACCGGCAATATGCAAGGCGTTGTCAAAGGTCATATCATTGGGCAGATAATCTAGAATAAGAAAAAATGTAATTACCATTCCAGACAAAATCACAAACATTTGTTGTTTTTGAGTAACGTTTACAGCTTTGGTTCCACCCGAAAAAGTATAAATAATGACCAAAATACCAATAATGATATTCATATACGTAAGATCCCATCCTAATAATGCCGATAAAATGATAGAAGGAGCATAAATAGTAATTCCAGTTCCTAAACCTCTTTGAACCAAAAATAAAATAGCAGCTAATGAGCGGGTTTTAAGATCAAATCTTTTTTCTAAATATTCATAAGCAGTATAGACTTTGTACTTGTGATAAATAGGAATAAAAGTTACGCAGATTACGACCATCGCAATAGGAAGCCCAAAATAGAACTGTACAAATCCCATTCCGTCATGGTAAGCCTGACCAGGTGTTGATAGAAAAGTAATGGCACTCGCTTGTGTAGCCATCACCGAAAGACCAACTGTAAACCAAGGTGTTTCATTGTTGCCCAGAATATAGTCTTCAACATTTTTGCTGCCCCGAGTTTTCCAAGCGCCATAAATTACAATAAACAATAGTGTTATTATCAGTACAATCCAGTCAAATAATTGCATAGCTTAAGAGTATAATTTCATAATTAAATAGAAAATAATGATAAACAGGGCATTAGCTATCAGAACGAGTGTGTAGCTTTTTGACCAAATTTTTGGGTTGTTTGGATCCATGTTATTGTTTTATTTTTTGATTAGGAATAGTTACCGAAGGCTTAATCGAAATAAGGTTGGATAATAATTTATAAGCTCCAGGGACCCCTTCCGGCAATTCTCTAAAAAGGCTCAATCCTGTATAAATATAATTTCCTTTTCCGTAAGGAGCAATCAGCAGTGCACCGTCTTTTGGACTTTCTCCTTTGTCATTCGACGATAGGATAGGAGTAAAGGCTTTGTCAAATTCTTTGGGATAATACAATCCCTGTTCCTGCTTCCAGCCTTTAAAATCATTTTGCGTAATCACATTAGGGTAATGCAGTGCAGGATGATTAGGTGCCAGAAAACGGACTTCAGCATTTTCCTCTGTAACTCTGTCTCTCGAAACTTTCAGCGGATAAGGAGCAATATTTGAGGTTACCAAATCATCGGTAGTATTGTATTGGACAATCATTGTTTTACCGCTTTTTACAAAATCAAATAAAATATCTTGTTTGTTTGCCAATGCTTGAACTGTATTATAAGCGCGCACTCCAGTCATGACAACATCAAAAGAGTCAAGCTTTTCAGGAGTTATTTCTTCTGGTTTTACGAGTGTTACTTTATATCCCATTTGTGTCAAACTCTTAGGTACTTCATCACCCGCTCCCATGATATAGGCGATTTTTTCTTCATTCGTTTTCAAATCCACCCGAATGCATTTTACCTCAGAAGTTTTTAAAACCTGCTGTTTTGTAATATGGTCATAATTGATGTTGATTTGCTCTTTATCGTATGGAATGCCATCAATAGTTGCTATGCTTTTTCCAATAATTTCGCTCATTTGCGCAGGAGGTGTAACTTCAAAATAAACGGTTTGTTCCATTCCTTTTTTGTCTAATTGAAAAGGAATAGATGCTGGTGAAATTTTCCAGTCTGTAGGCAAGTCCAGTTTTAAATTTCCCTTTATATCATTTTTTCCGGCTTTTATGGTGATGCCTACATATTTTGGTTTGGTATTGGGAAAAAGCAATACTTTATCTTGAATTGCAGTAGTCACAATTGGAACAATATCTAAAAAATTATACATTTCTCCTTTTACATCATCGTTGTATTTGTAAACCACTGTTCTTTCGAATGGGATTTCTGTCCCATCAATTTTTACATTGAAAACAACTTTAGTCTCCCGAATTATATCAGGAATTCCAATGTTTTTTTGATCGGATACCGTGTAAAGTCCCACTGTGCCTTTTTCTTTTAGCCAATATGGCTGCGTATAGTTTAAGGATTGTGGCAACTGTAAATCGATTGTGCTGTTTTGTACTGAATTGTTTTTTAGATCAGTGTTTAAAACCGTAGTTTTTTGCTCGGGTAAAGCTGTAACACTTACCAGTTGCATTGGAACAGCACTTCGGTTGATGGCTTCTAAGTTAAGTTTTACAATGCTTCCAGGTGTTGCTTCTTGTGATGTAGAAACTGCTTCCAGATACAAACCGGAACAAGCAGTAATTATTTTTTTTATTTCTTCTGATTTTAGCGCTTTCCAATGGTTTTCATCTAATGCCTGAATCATCGTGTAAGCTTTCACTAAATTTGGAATACTGGCCGATGGGTTTTTAAAATCGTATTGATTGGCAATAACTGTGATTAATTCACCAATTGGTTTTCCGCCTTTTACACGGTTCCAGCTCGTGTCTATTCCATCAAAAAGTGATGATTTTTCTTTTAAGGGTTCTCCTTTTAAAAACTCCAAGTATTCAGTGTCTTCTCCGCGGGATCCCGTGCTTCCAAATCCTTGTGATTTATGACTGCTGCGGCTTAAAGCCGCAATTTCCTGATTGGATTTTCCTAAAGTAGGGTAATAAATTCCTGTGGAAACTGAAACTAAATTGGTTTTGTCGGCCGATTCAAATTTTTCCTTGCTTCCATAAAACCACCATGAAGTATTGAAAAAAACGCGTTTGGGCTGCCAAGGTTTTACAAGCTGCAGCTGTTCCGGAAAAGAGGCCGGATTATTAGCCAAATCAAAGCCTTCTACGCTCAGCATTGCCGATGCAGTATGATGACCGTGAGTGGTTCCGGGCGATCGGTGGTCAAAACGGTTGATGATTACATCGGGTTGGAATTTTCTGATTGTCCAAACAAGGTCGGCAAGCACTTTTTCTTTGTCCCAAATTTGCAGTGTCTCTTCAGGATTTTTGGAATAGCCAAAGTCATTGGCTCTGGAAAAAAACTGCTCGCCTCCATCGATTTTTCTAGCTTCCAAAAGCTCTTGTGTTCGGATAACTCCCAGTAATTCTCTCAGTTGCGGACCTATTAAATTTTGCCCGCCATCTCCTCTCGTTAGTGACAAATAGCCGGTTGTGGCATGAATATCATTAGCTAGATAGGATATTAAACGGGTATTTTCGTCATCGGGATGTGCGGCTATATAAAGGACAGTGCCTAGAAAATTGAGCTTCTGAATTTGATTGTATATTTCGGCTGAACTTGGTTTTTGTGGTTTTTGGGCATTTGTTATTTGTATAGAAAGAAAAAAAAGCAAAAATGATTTTAAAAAAAGCTTTCGCATATAATAGGTTTATTATTTTTTAAACAAAATAGATTAGTTCAACTTCAAAAATACTAATTAAATAATGGGAATATTTGCGTGCAATTCCAAAAGTTATGTTAATGTTTACTGTTTTGTAAGGTTGTTTTTTGAAAATAATCGCTTAATATTTCTTAAAATTGATGAAAAATAACGCTAATTATGTTAATTAATTAAAATTAGAATGCTAAATTTGAGAATGCTGTGAATTGTCTTTTTCAGAAATAATTTTAAATTTCCTCTTAAATCTATAATTAATCTGCCCTCAAAATGAATATACACTACACGGAAGATACTTTGAAGCATGGTTTTGAACAAACGACTATTTTTCAGCCTGATGATTATGAGGGTAAAGTTGCTGCTACATTAATAAGGAAAAGAGGAACATCACAATCGGATAAAGCTGTTTTATGTATTCATGGTTTTAATGATTATTTTTTTCAGGAAATATTGGCAGAAGAATTTTTGAAGAATGGTTATCATTTTTATGCTTTGGATTTAAGAAAATATGGACGGTCAATTTTACGGAATCAGAAGCCTAATAATGTAAGACATTTGTCTGAGTATTATGAAGATATTGACCAGGCACTGCGTATAATTAGAGCTGAAGGCAATTCCGAGGCAGTGCTTTATGGGCATTCTACCGGAGGTCTCATTATCACTTTATATACTGCTGACCGAAAGGAAACTGATCTTTTTGATGTTCTAATCTGTAATAGCCCTTTTTATGATTTTAATGTGCCTTGGATCCAAAAGAAAACTGTTATTCCTGTGCTTTCATTATTAGGACGATTGAGTCCCAATCTGGCTTTGCCAATTGGTTTTTCGAAGTTTTATGGTAAAAGTCTGCATAAAAACGATTATGGTGAGTGGAATTACAATTTGCTGTGGAAACCTCATATTGCTCCATCCATAAATGCAGGATGGATAAATGCGGTACACGAGGGACATTTGCAGATAGCAAAAGGAATTTATGTGCCTAAACCAATTCTGATATTGCATTCCTCACGTTCTGTTTATCCTTCGAAATGGAGTGAAGATATGTTTGATGGCGACGCTATTTTGAGTGTGAACGATATTATTGAAAAGTCAAAATTAATTGAATCTCCATGCAAAGAAGTTATTGGTTTTAAAGGGGCTATTCATGATTTGGTTTTATCAAAAATGCCAGTTCGGAATCTGGTATTTAAAACTATTTTTGAATGGCTGGGAGAATGTTTTAAATGATGGTTTTACTGTTTTAATCTGAGGTTGATTATTTTATTTGTATTATATATAACAAAAATAGCACTGAATTATAGTGCTATTTTTATTGTTGTTATGTAAAGCTGGAATTAATGTTTCCCTTTTCCATTATTTCCTTTTCCTTCATGTTTACCGTGATTACCATTATCATGATGATCATTTCCTTGATTTCCTTGGTTATCATTACCATGGTTTCCATTATCATGATGATCATAATAATCTCTTCTGTTTTTTTGAGGTTTTCCTTTATAGCCTTTGTAATACTTCACTTTGTGGGAATTGAAATAAGTATAAGGGGAATGGCCATGGTAATCAGTTAAAACTACTTTGTAGCCACGGTATAAGTCATAGTTTCTGCAGTAGCTAGGTAAATATCTGGAACGAATCCATCTTCCATTTCCAAAATAAATATACTGTGCTAATCTAATGTCATAGTAAACTTGAATATCAGGCAAATAGTAATATTCTACTTCGTCATAACCAACAGGTCCCCAAACCGGAGGTGTGCCTACATGCACATTTACGTTTGGGGTACCTATGTTCACATCAACAGAAACTTGTGCTTGTGTTGAGCTTCCCGCAAAAAACAGGATTGCTATAATAATTAATTTGATTGTTTTCATAATATTTAAATTTGTGTTGGGTTAATAAATTAGAAATAATCAGAAGTTAGTTAATCAACAAATTCACTATTTGTATTTAATGGTTCTTTAATAATTGAAATCCCTTTTTGAAAGAATAAGTTATTGGGATAGATAACAATTTCGCCTTCTTTTGAACGTATCGTTACATGAAATGCGCCAATATCTTCAATTTCGCCTTCTACCAGATAATCTTTATCGTGAATTAAAATAACATCGCCAATCTTGAAAGGGAACGAAAAAAACAAAATAATTCCCGAAGTAATATTACTTAAAATAGACCATTGCGCAAACATTGCTACTCCTATTACCGTGGCTACAGACGAAATTGTAATGAAAATATCTTCTGGTTTGACTCCCCAAATTAATATAAAGGTAATTATGGCTAATATCGTAATGAGTATATTTATGCATTTGATAACCAAATTTGTTCTTCTTTCAATAATATGGCTTGTCTTTGCATATCGTCTGACTAATTTAGAAACAAGCGTACGTAGCAAAATGACTACCAACAGCAAAATCCCTGTGCTGATCTGTTCTTTTAGATATTGATCAAAAAAAATCATTTGTTTTTTCGGTTTTTTTACAAATTATTTAAATATTCGTATACTTTATCCGTGGGCATTCCCATTACATTAGCATAGGATCCTTCCACTTTTGAGACTCCAATAAAACCAATCCATTCTTGTATTCCATAGGCTCCTGCTTTGTCATAAGGTTTATAATTTTCTAAATAATAAAGAATCGCTTTGTCACTTAACGCATTAAAGGTAACCTTTGTTGTCTCATGTAACGTATGAAAAGATGTTTTTGTTTTAAAACAGACTGACGTTATGACTTCGTGGGTGTTATCCGATAATGATTTTAATATTTCAAAAGCGTCTTGATGATCCTTTGGTTTACCTACAGCACAATTTTTATGCCAAACAATAGTGTCGCTCGTTATTAATATATCATTTTGCTGTAATTCGTCTTCAAAAGCGTTGGCCTTCAGGAGTGCAAGGTAATCAGTGATTTCTGCTGCTTTTAATTCGGGCGGAAAAATTTCTTCAATTTCTTTCAGCCTAATTTCAAAATCTAAATCTAAATCTTTAAAAAATTGCTGTCTTCTTGGAGAACCAGAAGCTAAAATGAGTTTATAGTTTTTTAGTTTTTCTTTAAGCATGGTGATGGTGAAGAATATTATAAGTGACAACAACAATAGAAAACAGACCGAATAAAATAATCAGTTTTAAAATAGTGCTTAGCTGATGAAAATCTTTCTTCTTTTTTGCATGATCTATTTTTATCGTAAAATAGATTAATGGAGAGATTATGCATGCCAAAGCATATAGTGTTGCTAAATGCAAATCATTGGGTAAAAAATAATTTTTGATGTAATATCCAATCATAATCAGAGGAATCAAACTTAAAACAAAGATTACTTTTGATGTACGTTTTAATCCCAAAATGATAGGTAAGGTATTCATTCCTTGCTTGTAATCGCCACTAATATCTTCCATATCTTTTACAATTTCTCTGATAAAATTAATGACAAAAGCAAATAGTGCATAATCTAAAAGTATCGAAAACAAATCACGCATAACGATTTTGTTTTCTGGATTGATGACTGGCAAAAGATCGAAAAGTCCAATAATAATGACACTAAAAGAAAGTAAAAAAGCAACAACAAAATTCCCGATAAGCAACATCTGTTTTAAGTTTGTCGCATAAAGATATAATGTAGCCGAAATGATAATAAATATAGCGGCAAACCCTGGTTTTGCAATCACGTTCGATAAATAAAAACCAGTACCAACACCCAGTACAGTTACAAAAAAATAAATATTATAGGCATTAACTTCGGATATGCTTTTGCCTACAACAACTTTTTTAGGTTTGTTGTAATTGTCAGTTGCCTGATCCATAATATTATTAATCACGTAGCCTCCAGCAGTAATCATTACCGTTGCAAATACTAATAATAGGTATTGCCAATCGTTAAGAGCCAAAGGGATACTTTGATAATTTAAAAAACCGTATCTGATAAGCAACTGCATTAAAGCAATCATCAGTAGATTTCGGAAACGTATTAATTTTAGGTATTTCATTTTAAGTAATCAGAAATTGGTTGGTTGGGTTAGGTAGAAAATATAATTTATAGGTTTTTTAATCGAGTTTTCCGTTAAAGTGTGTTGTCCATTTTCCTTGTACTTTCATCACTTGTTCAATCACATCGCGAACAGCGCCTTTACCGCCATTTTTATGCGAAATATAACCTGAAATTGTTTTAATTTCGGGACTTGCATCTTGAGGGCAAGCAGGCAAACCTACTAATTTCATAACGTGATAATCTGGAATATCGTCTCCCATATACAAAACTTGTTCAGGATTTATACTGTAAACATCTGTGTATTCTTTGAATGTTTCTACTTTATCTGGAGTTCCTAGATGAATATCGGTAATTCCTAAATTTCGTAATCTTACTCTAACACCCTCATTGCTTCCGCCCGAAATAATGCATACATGATAACCACTCTCTACAGCTGCTTTCAATGCGTAACCATCGCGTATATTCATTGTTCTCAGCATCTCTCCTTCATTAGAAACAAATACCGAACCGTCAGTAAGTACGCCATCTACGTCAAAGATAAACGCAGTAATATCATTCATTATTTCTTTATAGCTTTTTGCCATGATTTTGTATAGATTGTGTTAGTATTTTATAAATTGTTGATTGATTTTCATTGGATAAAAAAGATTCATGAGCTTCGATAGTCGAAATATCATTGCGCTTTGCTGGACCTGTTTGTGCATCTTTTGGTGAAAGCGTCAATAATTTTTCGGCAGTTTCAAGAATCAAAGGTTTTAAAATGTCAAATGAGACATGGTTTTCGTGACAAATATCGTTTCCTAATTGGTACAGATAATTCGTGAAATTATTCACAAAAACGGCAGCTACATGCAATGCTTTTCGTTGATGGTAATCAATTTTATGAATACTGTCAGAAATAGCAGATGCTGTTTTTTCCAGCAATTCATAATCATTTTCAAACTCTGTTTCCAAACAAAAAGGAATAGTTTTAAAGTCAATTTCTTTTCCTTTGGTAAAAGTCTGTAAAGGATAAAACACGCCTTTTCTGTTTTTATTATCTAATGATGTCAATGGCGCACTGCCAGAAGTATGAACAACTAGTCTGTTTTCAAATGGTAATTGTGAAGAAACATCGGCGATAGCATCATCAGAAACGGCTATAATATACAAATCGGCTTCTGCCAAAGCATTCCAATCATTGATAATTTTGCCCGAATCGAGATTGGGAGTAATTTGTTTTTGAGTTCTTGAAAAAACCTGAATGATTTCTATTGCCTTATTTTTCATGAAAGCATCAATCAGGTGTTGCGCTACATTCCCAGAACCTATAATCGTTATTTTAATCATTTGACAAAATTAGAAAAAAAAAGTGAAGTGTTGGATTCAATTTTTAATCCATAGTATAACTATAAGATGTCTGGTTTATTGCTTGTGCACACAAATCTTATTTAAGAATAATTTTGAAAAATAAGCATTATTTTTTTTGGAAAATTGAAATAATATCGTAATATTGCAATATAAATATATTACTATGGGAGCGACTAAGACGGATTTTTATACAGATAATCAAAACGAACTGGCAATTTTGATAAAAGCATTAGGACATCCTGCCCGAATTGCAATTATTGAATATCTTCTAAAGGTTGATACTTGTATTTGCGGTGACATCGTAAATGAATTGTCATTGGCACAGCCAACGATTTCGCAGCATTTGAAAGAACTTAAAAATGCAGGACTAATAAAAGGAAGTGTTGAGGGAAACGCTATTTGCTATTGTGTTGATGAAAAAGGTTTTGAGAAAATTAAAAGTTTTTTTCAAAATGTAACCGAACATATTGAGAAAAAGAAAACTGATTGTTGTTAAAATTAAAAAAATAAGATTATGAAACTATCACAAATTAAACAGCTATTGAGCAAAGTTGAAACCGTAAATTTTCAATTGCCAAACGGAACATTTGTTCCAGAGCATTTTCATGTTACTGAAGTGGGTTTGATAAGCAAAAAGTTTATCGATTGTGGCGGAACTGTCCGTAACGAGACAGTTGTGAATTTCCAGCTTTGGGATGCAAACGATTTTGAACACAGACTGAAACCTAAAAAACTTTTAGACATAATTCAATTGTCAGAAAAAGTGTTAGGCATTGAAGATTTTGAAATTGAAGTCGAATATCAAAATACCACAATTGGTAAATACGATTTAGAATTCAATGGCGAAAATTTTGAATTGCTAAACAAGCAAACGGCTTGTTTAGCGCAAGACGATTGCGGAATTCCAACCGAAAAGCAAAAAGTGAAATTGTCAGATATGAACAATAATGCTTCTTGTGTTCCTGGTGGAAAATGCTGTTAAATAACTAACTATAAGTAAAAAAAATGACGACAGCCAAAAGTATGCTCTTTTCAGAAATAGAAAATGTAATTAAGAATTTAAAGATTGAAAACATCACAGCAGAACGTAAAGAAATATTACGGCCTCTTGTGGATTTTATTCAGACAAAAGCTATAAACCAGCAAGAAATCAGACTAAATCTAATTTGTACCCACAATTCAAGAAGAAGCCATTTATCACAAGTCTGGGCGCAGACAGCATCGGCATATTTCAATATAAAAAATGTATTTTGTTATTCGGGAGGGACAGAAGCAACAGCAATGTTTCCGATGGTTGCAAAAACATTGGAAAAGCAGGGTTTCAAAATCAAAACCATTGCGGATGGAAACAACCCGATTTATAGCATAAAATATGCCGAAAATGAGCATCCGATTATTGGTTTTTCTAAAGCTTATGATGATGATTTTAACCCAGAAAAAGAATTTGCAGCAATAATGACTTGCTCGCAGGCCGATGGTGGCTGTCCTTTTATCGCGGGTGCAGAAAAACGTATTCCGATTACTTTTGAAGATCCAAAAGCATTTGATAACACACCGCTGCAGGCAGAAAAATACGAAGAAAGAAGTCTGCAGATTGCGGCCGAAATGTTTTACGTTTTCTCACAAATTAAGTAATAGTTATGTCAGCAAATAATTGTGTGCCAGTGGCAGGGAGAAAAAAGTTAAGCTTTTTAGATCGTTATTTAACACTTTGGATATTCCTTGCAATGGTGATTGGAGTTTCAATAGGTTATTTCATACCATCAAGCAGTGGTTTTATCAACTCATTTTCAAGCGGAACGACTAATGTTCCTTTGGCAGTTGGATTGATCTTAATGATGTATCCGCCTTTGGCAAAAGTAAAATATGAGCAAATGGGCGAAGTTTTCAAGAATGTAAAAATTCTTGGTGCATCCTTATTTCTAAATTGGATTGTTGGTCCTGTATTAATGTTTTCATTAGCATTACTTTTCCTAAAAGGCTATCCCGAATATATGATAGGCTTAATTTTAATTGGTTTGGCACGCTGTATCGCAATGGTCGTTGTTTGGAATGATTTGGCTGAAGGAAATCGGGAATATGGAGCTGGATTAATTGCCTTGAATAGTATTTTTCAAGTATTGCTTTACAGTGTTTACGCTTATTTTTTTATTACTGTTTTGCCCCCATATTTTGGTTATACAGGTTTTGAAGTAAATATTAGCATTGGCCAAATTGCTGAAAGTGTAGGTGTTTATTTAGGAATTCCGTTTGCACTTGGCATCATCAGCCGATATACATTAATTAAATTAAAAGGGGAAGAATGGTTTCAGACAAAATATGTTCCAGTGATTTCGCCAATTACTTTAATTGCATTATTATTTACAATTTTGATTATGTTTAGCCTAAAAGGCGAACTGATTGTACAGATTCCAATGGATGTAATCCGGATTGCCATTCCTTTAGTTATTTATTTTGTTGTAATGTTTGTTGTTAGTTTCTTCATCGGGAAATATTTTGGTGCAGATTATTCAAAATCTGCTGCAATTGCATTTACGGCAACAGGAAATAATTTTGAATTAGCAATTGCGGTAGCTATTGGTGTTTTCGGAATCAATAGCGGGCAGGCATTTGCAGGTGTAATAGGACCTTTGGTTGAAGTTCCAGCATTAATTGCTCTTGTAAACGTTGCTTTTTGGTTCAGAAAAAAATATTTTGGAACAGAAATTTACAAAAAATAATTATTGAGGCTGTTCCTTCTTTTTGAGCAGTCTCATTCATCTTATTATTTTTAGCCCTAATTATCACTTCATTTACTTGTATTTATGCCTTCCGTTTAGAAATAAAGGTGCCTTAATTTTGGATTAAATTAACAATTAAGTCCTTAAACAAGTGGACATTTTTAAGTACTTTTGCGACACTTTATACAAACGTAATTTATTCCCAAATGGATAAAAAATTATTCTCTGTCCTTTTCTCAACCCGATTAATGGCTGTATTGTTTTTAACTTTTGCAATAGCAATGGGTACTGGAACTTTTATAGAAAGTAAATACAATACTGATACCGCTCGAATTTTAATCTATAACACTTGGTGGTTTGAAGCTATTATGGGCTTCTTCATGATTAATTTTATTGGAAATATCAAGCGTTATAAATTGTTGAGAAAAGAAAAATGGGCGACTTTGTTACTGCATTTGTCTTTTGTATTTATTATAGCGGGAGCTTTTATCACACGTTATATTAGTTTTGAAGGAATGATGCCTATTCGCGAAGGCGCTGCAGAGAATCAGTTTTATTCGGATAAAACATTCCTGACTCTTTTTGTTGATGGAGAATATAAAGGGGAAATGAAACGAAGGGTTTTTGAAAAACCATTGTTATTATCTCCCGTTACTGATAATAATTTTACAATGAAAGGTGATTTTGCAGGAAATCCTTTTGAAGTACGCTACGAAAAATTTATTATGGGTGCCAAAGAATATGTGAAACCAGATCCGAAGGGGAGTCAGTATTTTAAATTGGTCGAAGCTGGAGCTGGCGGCAGAGAGGAACATTTCTTGAAATCAGGCGAGGTGCAGAACATTCATAATGTACTTTTTGCGTTAAATAAATTTACCCAAGGCGCTATAAATATCAGCACAGCAGGAAGTGATTATACGATTCAAATGCCTTTTGAAGGAAATTTTATGAGAATGGCTGATAAATTAGAGGGCAAAGTAGTTAAAGACATTGCGCAGCCTTTAATGATGCGTTCTTTGTACAGCATTGGGGACATTCGTTTTGTTTTTCCTGAGCCAGCTGTCACGGGTGTAATTGATTATGAAACCAAAAATAATTTTAAAGAAAAGAATCATGAAGATGTTTTAGCTGTAAAATTAATTGCGAATGGTAAAGAAGAATTAATAACGTTGTTAGGTTCAAAAGGAAAAGTAGGTGATTCTAAAACGGTAAAAATAGGAGGGCAGGAGTACAGCTTTTTCTACGGAAGCAAAGCGTATGTATTGCCGTTTAAAATAAAACTAAATGATTTTATTGCTCAAAAATATCCAGGAACTGAGAAAAGTTATTCTTCTTTCGAAAGCCAGGTAACCGTTCAGGATTCTGTGAAACCATTTGATGCCAGAATTTATATGAATCACGTATTGGATCATGAAGGATATCGTTTTTTTCAGTCTTCATTTGATCCGGACGAAAAAGGAACTGTATTGTCAGTAAATCATGATTATTGGGGGACAACTATCACTTATATTGGATATTTTTTGCTGTTTTTCAGTATGCTCGCTATTTTGTTTGTAAAAAATTCCCGTTTTGCTGATTTGAAAAGAAAATTGGATGTGGTGAAAAATAAGAAAGCAAAACTGCTAACGATTTTTATATTGCTGTTTAGTTTGTGTGGTTTTGCGCAAGAACACGATCATGACCATTCAACAGAAAAGGCTGATGAATCGCCTATCGAAAGTCCGGCTCATGTGAGGGTAAAGCCAACTCAGAAACAATTGGATTCGGTATTGACGGCTTATACTGTAACCAAAGAACATGCGGCAAAATTTGGTAGATTGATTATTCAGGATGCCGGCGGAAGAATGAAACCAATCAATACTTTCTCGTCTGAGTTGTTGCGAAAAGTTAGTCATTCAGATACGTATAACGGAATGAATTCGGATCAGGTATTTTTATCGATGACCCAAAGCGCACAATTGTGGATTGAAATTCCGCTTATTTATATTAAACCCGGAAATGACAGTATTCGAAAAATTATCGGAGTTGATTCCAAAGATACTTATGCTCCTTTTATTGCTTTCTTTGACAAAAAAGGAAATTATAAATTATCTCCATATTTGGACGGAGCCTACAAAGCCGGAAATCCCAATCAGTTTGAGAAAGATTTTGTAGAAACCGATAAGAAAGTAAACCTAATGGAATCGGCCTTGAGCGGCAGCATATTGAGGATTTTTCCAATACCGAATGAGCCAAACAATAAATGGATTTCGTATTTGGAACTGGAACATGCTGGTTTAAAAGGAATGGATTCTACTTATACCAAAAGTATTTTGCCTCTTTATTTTGGAACATTAGGACATGCTATAGAAACTAAGAACTATAAAACAGCCGATGAGCTATTGGAAAGCATCAATGGTTTTCAGAAAAAATTTGGAAGCAAAGTAATGCCAAGCGAGGATAAAATTAATCTTGAAATTGCCTACAACAAATATGATCTGCTTCAGAAACTGCCTTTTGCCTATCTGTTTGCTGCGATTTTAATGCTGATATTTACGATTCTTCAAATTTTTAAAGATTCAAAACTGTTGCGTATTTTAGTCAATTCGATGCATGTGATTATTGCAGTATTTTTTCTGCTGCATACCATTACTTTGGTAGCGCGCTGGTACATTTCGGGTCATGCACCTTGGAGTAATGCGTATGAAGCCATTGTATATGTGGCTTGGGCGACTATGTTTTTTGGATTGGTATTTGATATAAAATCAAAATTGACAGTTGCTTCGGCTGCGTTTGTCACAGCAATGATACTTTCGGCTGCTTATGCTAATTGGATTGATCCAGAAATAGCTAATTTACAGCCAGTCCTTAATTCATATTGGTTAATGATTCATGTAGCTGTTATTGTGGCCAGTTATGGACCATTTGCTTTAGGGATGATTTTAGGTTTTGTATCGCTTCTTTTGATTCTTTTTACCAATGAAAAGAACAAAGCCAAGATGTTTTTAAATATTAAAGAGATCACTTATATTAACGAAATGGCATTAACGGTGGGCTTGATAATGCTGACTATAGGAAATTTTCTCGGAGGACAATGGGCCAATGAAAGCTGGGGGCGTTACTGGGGATGGGATCCAAAAGAAACTTGGGCATTAATCAGTATTATGGTTTATGCTTTTGTAATACATGCTCGATTCGTTCCTTCATTAAGAGGGAAATGGATTTTTAACCTAATGAGTATGTTTGCTTTTATTTCCATTTTATTTACCTATTATGGGGTGAATTTCCATTTAGTAGGATTGCATTCCTACGCAAGCGGTGAAGCACATTCATTGAGCTGGATTTGGTATTCGTTGGGTACAATTTCATTAATAGGGGCAGTGACATATCCCAAATACAGGAAGTTTTATAAAAAATAGAATTCTATAAGAATGTTTAAAAAGGCTGATCGAAAGATTAGCTTTTTTTGTTTTGAGCAAAAAATGTTGATTAAAGGTTTTGTCAGGTGTTTGTAATTTTTTTCTAAATAATAATTGTGGTTTAGATTAGTAAGTTATGTATCATGATTTGTTTACAAGCTGCTGTTCAAAGAACAAGGCCTTATTTGATTTTATTGTTATGGATTTTTATAGATTGTTTTTTGAAATTCTGTTAGAGTATAAGATTATATTTTGTAATACATATTAGAAGCTTAAATCTTACTTTATTTAGTATTTAATGTATTTCATCGATTATTTTAGTTTTTAATAGGTGTTTTATAATTTTATTGTCCTAAATTTGTTTTATACATTTAGAGATAGGGATAGTTTTAAGGATTTGTATTTTTAAGGATTAATTTTAAATTTAGTAGGTTAGGTTTAGGAAAATAAAAGTACATGGGGGCGTCCAATAAGACTATCAATTATTTCATTAAAAGATGTTTCTGTCAGAAGCATCTTTTTTTTATGACATTAAATGTTTTCCATTCCAGTCATCGTATTGTTTGAATAATCAATGTGAAGTTTTTAAAACTTTTAGTACAGTAATGAATTTTAATTTCATCTAAGTAAATTTATTATTATTTGTAGCTTTAATCTTATTTTTATTGTAAAATAATGTATTTAATCGATAAAATTGGTATTTTAGTAGGATAAAAGATTTAAAATTATATATTTGCATATCTATTCATAAAAAGATGATTTGTAAGGATTTGTAATTTTTTTAGATTTAGTAGGTTAGGTTTAGGGAAATAAATTACATGGGGGAATCTGATAAAAATTATCAATTAAAGAGGTTTTTTTAGAGCCTCTTTTTTTGTGCAAATAATTAAGAGTAATGAGCTTAATTTAAATTTATCTTTTTTAATTTAAATTGCATTTTGGCATGTTATTTGATAATTTATAAATGCAAAATTGGAATGATTTTGTGTTTTTTTAATCTATTTGGTTAGTAGATTTAAAGTTAGTTTAGATTGGGGGATCTAAATTTGGTTATTGTTTAGTTTAAAAACGCTCCAAAAAGGAGCGTTTTTTTCTTTTTAAGATATCTGATAATAATACTCGGAGAAACATATATTTTTTTAATTTTATAAAAAAATAAGCCATGAAAAAAATAGTAGCCGTTATCTGTGTAATGTTCCTTTTTAATATCCAAATTCAAGCACAAGTGAAACAAAACATTTATCAATTCAAAGTAGAAGATTTGTACGGCAAGACTTTTGATTTTGCGTCACTAAAAGGTAAAAAAGTCATGATTGTAAATACAGCTTCAAAATGCGGTTTAACGCCACAATATAAAGATTTAGAGGCTTTGTATAAAGAGTATTCTGCAAAAGGTTTTGTAATTGTTGGTTTTCCTGCCAATAATTTTGCTTCGCAGGAACCAGGAACCAACGAAGAAATTGCAAGTTTTTGCCAGTTGAATTATGGAGTTACCTTTCCTATGATGGATAAAGTTTCGGTAAAAGGGGACGATATGTGTGCTGTTTATCAATTTTTGACTCAAAAATCTAAAAATGGTTTAGAGGATTCTGAAGTTAAATGGAATTTTCAAAAATACCTTATTAATGAAAAAGGAGAATTAGAAAAAGTAATTTCTCCAAAAACATTACCAACGGATCCTGAAGTGGTGAATTGGATTAAGGCGTAGTTTTTGAAAAAGTAAGCAATGGTCAGGTTTTTAGTGATCAGTAATAAAAAAGAGTTTGCGAGGCAGACTCTTTTTTTATGAATTATTTATTTTGACTTTAAAAACTAACCTTTAGCTATAACTTCCTTGACTGTTGCTTCGTAATTTCGGATGCTTTTGGATTTTTTAATGTTTTTATGCACTTTGTGCGGATCTGAAAATATAACCGAAAAGTACTCCCATAAATGATGCATTTTCAATAAAATATGCGTTTGTCCGGACAATGATTCGCTGTAACCTTCATAAAGTGTATCGTGAAAAGCACCGAATAATTCCATCTTATTTTTTGGATATTCTAAGGCATTACTTTTGATCATACTTGGTAAAAAAGGATCAGCAATTAAACCTCTTCCTATCATCCAATGATCAATTGAAGGAAAACGTTCCTGCATTTCATGAAATTTGGCCACCGAAGTGATGTCACCGTTATAATACAATTTATGTTTGGTATTGTCAATGCATTGCTGGAATGCATCCAGATGAACACCGCCTTTATACAGCTGTTTACCAATACGTGCATGTATGGCAATATTTTTAATTGGGTATTGGTCTAAAATAGGCAGTACATCCAGAATTTCTTCGGTGGTGTCGTAGCCCAAACGCATTTTCATAGACACAATAATATCGGTTTCAGAATGAGCCTTATCCAGAATATGATTGATTTTTTCGGTATTGCTGATAAGACCGGAACCCATACCAGATTTGGTAACCATAGGATACGGACAGCCGAGATTCCAGTTCAGTTCTTTATATCCCAGTTCACGGACATATTTTGCCACAAATAAAAATTCATCAGCATCGTTTGTAATCACCTGCGGAATTACTTCCAATCCCATATTATTTTCGGGAAGCAAATCACGTTCGTAAGAGGATTTTATGACCAGTTTTCCGTTCAGTCGAATGTATGGAGAATAAAAAGTGTCTATTCCTCCAAAATATTTATTTTGAGCATTTCTAAAACGAAAGTCGGTAAATCCTTGCAAAGGAGAAGAAAGCAGTGTGAAACTCATAGTATTTGTAAAAGCGCAAAGATACTATTCTTTATGAGGATATGATTTACTGTGGTAATTATGTTTTTATGCTGTTTATGCCTAACAGGTTTCCTGTTTTAGGTATAACATTTTAATTGTATGATTAAAGCTAATTACAAATTGCTATTCACTAATTACTCAAAAAATCATTCCAATATCAACTGCATAAATACGGAATCCAGCCAACGTTCAAATTTATAACCTGATTCTTTTATAATCCCAACGGTTTTAAATCCAAATTTTTCATGAAATTCAACACTGCTTTGATTTTCGGCGTCGATTACGGCAATCATTGTATGAAGATTTTGTTTTTTTGCCAATTGGATTAATTCGTACAGTAATAGTTTTCCAATTCCTTTTCCGTGATGGGCATTTTCCACATAAACAGAATGCTCTACGGTATATTTATAGGCTTCCCGGAATCTAAATTCACTGTACATTCCAAAACCAACTACTTTTCGATCCTCTACTGCAACAATTACAGGAAAATGTTTATTGATTTTATCTTCCAATATTGCCTTTTGCTGTTCGTAAGTCCGAATGTTATAATCGTATAAGGCAGTCGAATTTAGAATGTTATAATTTATAATGTCCAATATGGCTTGAGTGTCCTCGGTTTGATAAGGTCTTAATTTGATTTTCATCTGTAATTATTTGTTGTTCAAAATTATGAAAATATGACCAAAATGAACAGAAAAGCTTCAGCAACTTTGTAACTTTGCAAAACAATTTTAGAAGTTTTGTTTTAAACTTTTAAACGTTAAACTTTTAAATCTTTTAAATGACTTACCCCAAAATACCTTTAGCCCAAAGCATACTTCAAATTTTTTTAGCAAAAGGAATCACCAACATCATTATATCTCCCGGTTCAAGAAATGCACCCCTTACTATTGGTTTTGCAAGTAATCCCGCTTTTCAATGCTACAGCATAGCCGATGAGCGCGTTGCCGCTTTTTTCGCTTTGGGAATTGCCCAGCAAACCCGTAAGCCTACCGTTTTAGTTTGTACTTCGGGTTCGGCTTTATTGAACTATTATCCTGCTTTTGCGGAAGCGTTCTATAGCCAGATTCCATTAATTGTGGTTTCTGCAGACAGACCGCAGAGTAAAATTGATATTGGTGACGGACAAACCATTCGACAGGAAAACGTCTTTGTTAATCATTCCTTGTATAATGCTAATTTATTGGAGGAAGTTTCGGCAGAGAATGATCAAAAAATCAATGAAGCTATCAATACCGCGATTGATAAAAAAGGACCAGTTCATATCAACGCGCCTTTTGAAGAGCCTTTATATGAAACTGTTTCGGAGTTAAGTGTCAATAGTTTGGTTTTCGCTTCCACAAATGTACCGCAGACTGTTGATTTAGAGGAGTTAAAACAATATGCTGATCTTTGGAACAAATCAGCCCGAAAATTGATATTGATTGGCGTAAACGATCCTAATGCAATTGATGATAAAACGATTGAAGCTTTCGCCAATGATAAATCGGTTGTGGTGATGACCGAAAACACTTCTAATGTGTGCCATCCAAGTTTTATAAGTAATATTGACACCATTATAACACCTTTTACCGCCGAAGATTTTGAGGCTTTTCGTCCGGAAATCTTGGTGACTTTTGGCGGAATGGTAGTTTCCAAACGTATTAAAGCTTTTTTTAGAAAATACAAACCCGAACACCATTGGCATATTGATACTTTGAGAGCCTATGATACTTTTGGCTGTTTGACAAAACATTTTGAGGTTGAACCAAATACTTTTTTCAATGCCTTTTTGCCATTAACCTCAAAAAATGAAAGCAATTATTTCACTCAATTGAATGCCGTAAAAGCATTGCGCAAAGAAAAACACGACATCTATTTGTCCAAAATACCTTTTACCGATTTTAAGGTTTTTGAAAAAGTGATTCAAAGTCTGCCAAAAAATAGTCAGCTGCAAATAAGCAACAGTTCAGCTATTCGATATGCACAATTAATTCCTATTGACAGTTCAATCGAAGTATACTGCAATAGAGGAACCAGCGGGATAGACGGAAGCACTTCTACTGCTATCGGTGCTGCGGTTGGCAATGCTAAACCAGCAGTTTTTATTACTGGGGACATTGGATTTTTATACGATAGCAATGCACTTTGGAACAATTATATTCCAAAAAACTTTAAAATCATTTTGATTAATAATGGAGGCGGCGGTATTTTTAGGATTTTGCCCGGACATGAAGAAACACCTGTTTTTAATACTTTTTTTGAAACAAGCCATAACTTAACAGCCGAGCACTTGTCCAAAATGTATGGATTGGATTATTTGTGTGCCAATGATGAAGTTAGTCTAATAAATGGATTAAACTCTTTGTATGTTCAAAATGACAGGCCAAGTATTTTGGAAGTTTTTACGCCTACATTGAATAATAATTCTGTATTGCTGCAGTATTTTAAGGAGTTGGTTTGATTTAGTTTTTAAAAAAAATTAAGTAGACTATTTTTTGATTTTGTAATTGAAACCTAATTGTTTGTGTTTCTCTGTAATGTTTTTTTAAATTGTAAATTAATAAGATTTTTATATATCTTTAATTTTTATTAAATTGTTTAATATAAATTTAGATTATACATGTTTGAATCTTATAGTAGTAATCGTAGTTTTCTTTATTTTCTATGGATTGTATTATCAATTGGTTTTTTGCAGGCCCAAGAAAAAAAGAACCCCGATATTGAAAAAACATACCTTCACACAGACAGGGCAACTTATTTTATGGGTGAAGATTTATGGTATAAAGCCTATAATGTGCGTGCCAGCAATAACTTGCTTTTTGATAACAGTAATATTTTATATGTGGAATTAATATCTCCTGATTTTAAAATAATTGCGCGAAACAAAACAAATTTAGAAATAGGTTTAGGGAACGGCGATTTTAAATTGGCCGATTCACTTGGAGTAAAACCAGGGCATTACCAAATACGAGCTTACACAAATTGGAATAGAAATTTTGGTGAAGATTTTGTATTTAAAAAAGATATTGAAATATTTGATGTTAAAGCTAGTGTAATTCAATCTAATGCTGAGGTAATCAAAGCCCTTGCAACTGATGTCGAAAACACGGTTAAGGTTGATTTTTTTCCTGAAGGCGGTTCGCTTTTAGAAAATAATGCAAGTGTTGTGGGATTTAAGGCTGTCGATAGTAATGGAAACCCAATAGATATTAAGGGGGAAATTTTTGATTCGGATAACGAATTGGTTACCTCTTTTGCGAGTTCTCATGATGGTATGGGAAAATTTCAAATTATTCCTATTAAAGGGAAACACTATTATGCAAAAATTAAAACCCTTGCAGGCGAAGAAATCCGCGCAGAACTCCCAATAGCGTCCAAGGAAGGGTATTTGTTAAGTTTTAGGGTGTTCAGAGGCAAAAATATTATAACCATTACTACAAATCCAGAAACTTTATCACATAATCCTAATACAGCACTTAGATTGGTTGGTAAAGCAAAAGGGATTACATATTTAGAAACTGTACAAACTTTAGCGGAAACCGCATTATCTTTTGAATTGCCTAAAGATAAAACTCCAGAGGGCGTAAGCCAAATAACACTGTATGACAGTAATTCTAAACCACAAAGCGAGCGCTTAGTGTATATTGAAAAGGAGAATGATTTAGATGTACAGTTAGCGACAGATAAATTGAGTTATAAACCGGAAGAAAAAACTACGATTAATGTTACTTCAAAATCTAAAACAGGCGTGGTAAAATCGGCAAGTTTTTCATTAAGCGTAACGGACATGAACGGAGCTTTAGAGGATAAAGATTTTGGTACAAATATTAGTTCTTATTTCTTGATGGAATCGGATATTAGAGGTAAGGTTCATAATCCAGCCTATTATTTTGATCCGGCTAATTTAAAAAGACAGGAATACTTAGATAATTTGCTTTTAACACAGGGCTGGCGGGATTTTTTATGGAAAACAGCTCCAATGGCTAACGAAAGCATTAGCTATATTGCAGAAAAAGGAATTACAATCTCCGGCAGGGTAAAGCAGCTTCTTGCTGATAAGCCATTAGTAAATAATAATATGACACTGGCATTAATGAATAAAAAGCATTTTAATTTTTTTAATGCAGCTACAGATTCTAATGGGGTTTATAAATTTGAAAACCTTATGTTTTCTGGAAAAACTACCATGTATTTAAATTCCAGAAATGAAAAAGGGAAGTTTAGGGGTGAAATAGTAGCAAATCCTATTGAACAGCCTCCAATCCCTGTGTCTTTTAAAAGTGAAACAAGCAGTTTACCTGAAACAACACTCGGAGTAGTTGAAAATGTGTACAGGAAATTTATAGCTTTTGGCATAAAACCTGAAAATATTTTAAAAGAAGTTTCAATTAGTGTCCAAAAGAAAAGCAGTAGGCCTTCTATGCTTGGAATACCTGATTTTAGTTATGTTGCAGACGAAAGCACAGCTCAATTTACAGATATCTATCAGCTTATTGAAAAAACTGTTCCGGGTGTGACTGTTGATGTTGACTCTGTTCGATTTACACGTTATGAAGGGAGTCCGCTTTTTATATTAGATGGTATTGAAGTGATTGATAAGTTGCAAGTAGGTTTTGTTATACCTGCAGATGTAATAAAAATAGAAACAGTCAAAGGGACACAAGCAACAGTGTTTTATGGAAATGCGGCAGCAAATGGGGTTATTGCAATTACTACAAAAGGGAATACTGGTCAACAGCGTAAAAAAGAAACTTTTCATTCTATTAAACAAGAATTAGAAGGGTTTTATACGGCGCGTGTTTTTTATGTGCCAAATCCTGAAAAACCCAATTTAGAGTTGGATAGTAAAGCGGCCGTAAGAAATACGCTTTATTGGAATCCGTATGTGCATCCCGATAAAACGGGCAATGTTAGTGTAAATTATTATAATAGTGGTGTCGAAACCAAAGTAAAAGTAGTTTTAGAAGGTATTACTGGCAGTGGTATTCCTGTCGTAAAAAAGGCATATTATACGATTAATAAATAAGGGTGTTCTGGGTTTTGCTGAATTTTTTGGAGTTAAAAATTTTTGAGTCAATATTTAAGAATGATGCCATTTTATTACATTTTTTTTGAGGTATTGTAAATTGTAGTAATTTGATTTAAATTTTATACAAGAACAATCTTACTTGTAAAATCAGGCAGATGATAATTTTATGAAAAAATAATGAATAAAAATCGCACACATAAATAATAAATTACTAAATTTGAGTCAGTTATAAAATAGTTAATAAATTTAATTTTATTATTATGGGCGCAAAAGATGTATTAATTATTAAATATGCAACGGACTTGAAAGAAAAGTGCGGAATTAATCCTGATATGGAGTTATTGACCAAGGTAACTATAGGTTGCGGTCCGTCAATATATAATCCAGATTCTTCAGTTATTGCAGGAACACAGCAATCAGAAATAGTTACTGTAAAGAAAAATTTTTTAATTAAAAAATTAGGCTTGCCTGATAGTCCAGCCCTTAAAGCAGGAATTGACGCAGTATTAAAGCAATATGGAGAATCCAATAAAAATAAATATCGTGCAGTTGTTTATTATTTGTTAACTCTTCATTTTGGAAGAGAAAGTGCTTACAATTAGAGTTTCAGATTATTTGAAAAGCGTCTCATTGAGACGCTTTTTTTTGTTTAATAGGTTGCCTAAATTATTTTAATTCAGTATTTTGACGACGGTATTCACCAAGAGTCAAACTCACTATTTGTTTGGAAATTTTTGAAAAGTGAGGTAAATTAGAAAAACCTGTATCTATGGCAATTTCTAAAAATGTTTTGTTTGTGGTTTCAATCAGGTATTGTGCTCTTTCAATTTTCTTTTCGTGAATGTAGTTTAAAGGTCTCAGACCAGTATGGGTAAGAAATTGTTTTGAAAAATAATCTTTATTCTGATTGGCTCACGCTGCTAATTGCTCTACGGCAAGATCACCGCTCAAGTTGAGTTGTATGTAATTCATATTGTCAAGAATTTTCGAAGGAATACTATTGTTGTGACCTGATTTGAAATAATTAGCTTCAAGAAATCTAGAAATTAATTGCAGAAGAATGCCTTGGTTTTCAAATTTCAGATGTGTTTTCATTTCTTTATTTAACGAACGATATTCTTTGCAGTAAGCCTCTTTTTCGTAAACTTTAGGATTATTAGATAGATTAATTCCTCTTCCAGGGTTAATTTGAAGCATTTTTTGATAAGTAAAAGATCAATTTTAGTAGCTTCAAGCTTCATTACCTTTCGATTCGTATTATTAGTCAAATTAAAATAGTTTACGAACTGAATTTTTTAAAATAATGATAATGAATAAAAAACGTTTTTGTTTTGCTTGCAATTTAGTAAATGAATCTCAATTAATTGAAGAATATAAAGCACATCATGCTCAAGGTAAGGCTTGGTCTGAAATTACCGAGAGCATAAAAGCATCAGGTATTTTAGATATGGAAATTTATTTGGCGGCAGACCATCTTTTTATGATCATTGAAACGGATGAAAGTTATTCTCATAAAAGAAAACAACAAATGGATGCACTAAATTCTAAGGTTCAGGAATGGAAAAAAAATGATGGATAGATTTCAGCAAATACTTCCTGAAGCTAAAAAAGGTGAAAAATGGACAGCAATGGAACAGATCTTTAAATTAGAATAATCATAAAATAATGGCTATATTGATTGGCGGCCAAAGTTTAAGAACCTGTTAATAGCAAGCCGTCAGATTTAAATATTAAACAAAAAAGTAAAAAGGATTATCTGATGATGATTATCTCGTAATAATCATTCGGGACAGTACAGGATGATTTTGTTAAAACAATGAATTTATTTTAGCATTGGAAAAAATACTCAAAATAAATATGAAGAATCATCTGAATGCATTGGAACTGAAGATAAAGTATATATTTTTAATTATACTGCTGTTTGGTTTGCCGATTATAGTAACTGCACAATTAAAAAACATTAAAAATGATATGTTTTGGGATACTCAAAAAGGGATGCCTATCTACAGTCAGGGAGGAGGGATTTCTCGTTTTGCAGATCCCAAAACAGGCGTAAAAAAATACTATTGGTATGGAGTGCAGTATAAAGAAGCCGATGTTTACCGAAAAAATCCGTCAGTAACATTAAAAAATGCCACTTTTGAGTCGGTTACCTGTTATAGTTCTACAGATCTTGTAAATTGGAATTTTGAAGGTGATGTTTTGACAAAGGCAACGGCAAATCCTGATGGGAAAAATACGTGGGTTGGACGATTGGGAGTTGCTTTTATTAGTACAATCAATAAGTATGCACTATTTGTTCAGCATGATACACAAGTGCTTATTGCTTTGTCCGATTCTCCAACAGGCAATTTTTCATGGTATCAAAAAATTAATATGCAGCCTCTAATTGGCACAACAAATACTGGTGATCAAACCGTATTTACTGACGATGACGGTAAATCGTATCTTATTTATTCTTACGGAAAAGGGCGCAATAAAATCTATGTTTCCGAAATTGGAGTTGTCGACGGGAAAGTAACTTTGTTAGATTGCAACAAAGTTTTTCAAGGGGAAAGCCGTGAAGGAAATTGTATGTTTAAATACAAAAACAAGTATTATATGGTGGCTTCAAATATATACGGCTGGGATTCTTCGTTTGCTTATTATTTGGTTTCAGATAACATTCGTGGACCTTATGTTCCAACAAATGACATGAAGATTATGAAAGGATCTGCCGAAGATTATGCTCATGTCACACAAACTGGCTTTTTTTACACTATAAAAGGGAAAAAAGAGGAAACTGTTCTGTATTGTGGTGATCGTTGGGCTGATTTTGCAGGAAATGGCTTGGGATATAACCAATGGTTTCCAATGTCTTTTGATGGAGATGTGCCACATTTTAATTCATTAAGTTCTTGGAATCTCGATGAAAAAACGGGAGAATGGACAGTTGCTAACGATAATAATTTTGTAATGAACGGCAGTTTCGAAGCCGATAGAAATAAAATCCCAAGCAACTTTAAACCCATTCAAGAACAGCTCTTGGGGTGGAACACTATAATTATAAAAGGAAATAAAATAAGTACAACTGATGAAAGTTCGCCAACTTTAAATTATTTTAATACAGAGCAGGACAGAAAAGAAGTTATCGGTGAAAAAAGCCTGCAGATAAGTGATAAAATTGATTTTAGCCGAAAAATCACACAAGTTATTTCTTCGACCCCTTATGTTTATTTAAAAGACGGTTTGTATACTTTAACTGCCAGAGTGAAAAACTCCAATGGTTTTGAAGAATTGACAATGTATGCTAAAAGTAAAAACCAAACATTTAATTTGAAAGTGACTAAAGAGAATGCTGCTTGGGAAACCATTTCTATTTCAAATATTGCTATAAAAAATGGAAGCGTTGAAATCGGTTTTTTAGCTTCTGCTAAAGCAAATTCCTTTTGTATGATTGATGATATTACATTGGTCAAAAACAAATAAAATTTCTGAGGGAGATTTTTGCATCAAGAAATCTCCTTACATTTCTTAGTTTAAACTTCGTATCTTTGCCATTCGAAAAATAGTTTGCCAAAACGGCAACGAATCTCAAGATAATGATTGAAATAGGAAAATACAATACACTTACCATACTGCGTGATACCAAAGTTGGTTTGTTTTTAGGTAACCCTGAAAAAGATCCGGAAGGAATACACGATATACTTTTACCCAATAAATATGTGCCTAATGAATTTGAAATAGGGGAGGAACTTATTGTTTTTGCCTATTTGGATCATGAACAGCGGCCAGTAGCTACAACTTTAGAACCTTATATTTTACTCAATGAGTTTGCTCTTTTGCGGGTGAATTATATCAATCAGGTTGGGGCGTTTATGGATTGGGGAATGGAAAAAGATATTTTGGTTCCGTTCAAAGAGCAGGCTCGTCCTATGGAAAAAGGAAAACGCTATTTAGTGTATTTGTTTATAGATGAAAAAACCAATCGTTTAGTCGCATCAAGCAAATTAAATCAATTTTTAAAAAACGATCACCTTACTGTTGAAAAAGGGGAAGAAGTAGATTTAATTGTATCGCATATTACAGAATTGGGCATCAATGTCATTATCAATGAGAAACACAAAGGTTTGCTGTATAAAGATGAAGTCTATGATGATGCTATACGCACAGGCGACCGTATGCGTGGGTATATAAAAAATATCAGACCTGACAATAAAATTGATGTTGCACTGCAAATTCAAGGATACCAAAGTATAGAACCAAATGCCGAAAAAATTCTCGATGAGCTGAGAGCCAGCAGAGGTTTTTTGCGCCTAACGGATAATTCGCATCCCGAAGATATCAAAACTGTGCTAAAGATGAGCAAAAAGACTTTTAAAAAAGCAATTGGCTCTTTGTACAAAGAAAAACTGATTGAGATAAAGGAAGATGGGATTTACTTGGTTAAGGAATAAAAAAAAGAAAGACTAGTATTTTAGCTAGTCTTTCTCTTTTTACTTTTATTTATACCCTATAGGTTTAATTAAAAGTAAAACTTTTTTGTACATTTTCAAAAGTATGTTTAACTGCATTTAATACTATTGGTATATGTGTACCAGTATTACTGTTTGTAAATCACTTTATTAAATGGATTGTCTATAAATCAAAGTATTGTTATTAATCAATAAAGTCTAAATTTCACATTACAGCCATTGGTTTATCTATACATTTAAAGTTTATATCCGCTATTTTCTTTGTTATGTTACAAATTTATGGGATGGTAAATCTTTTACTGAACCTCTAGGTGTTACTTTTTATCAATTATAATTTTTAACAGACACTTCATCTATCGGCTTATATTTTAAAATAGTTTTTGAAGAAATTATATAATTTAAAACCATAAAAATAAAAGCGACAATAATTTTAAATTCACTCAAAAAAATCGTTTTTAAAGGTTAATAAATTAGTGAACAATCAGTGCTAATCTGAATTAATAACTAACGATTGGTTTTATTATAAAGTATTGATTAGCAGTAAATAAAAGTAATAATTATTTTTTATCACTGCTGTTAAAAACAGATTTTTTTTTAAATTTAACGCTTTAATTTTACTTTGAATTTTAATGAAAGAAATGATTTAATAAAATGATTTTCAGTGTATTAAAAGTTCTTAATGAATTAAAATCGCATGTTGAAATTTAATCCCCAAATCGTTTTATTGGCTCCTTGATCAAAACCTATGGGAGCTACATTAAGCTGTGTTTTTACTTTTTCCTTATAGCCAAAACCATCCAATATGGTATTAAATGGATCTATTATTAATAGGGTAGTATATCCTAATAATCTGGATTTTAAAACTCGGTGATCGTTTTTTAAAATACTTTTTTTAGCATAAAAGAAACCTTCACCAATAACAGATCCCAAAACAGGGGTTATAATAAGGTCTTGTTTGGAAGGGATTTCGGCAAAAGCTTCGATTCCATATTCCCAAAAACAAGTGGACATAAATGCTGAATATAGAAAAGATTCAAAAATATTAAAACCACTGCTTCTTGCAGTCATATAATACACGCTCCCAGAATAAGGATGCGTCATGTAGTTTAGAACCCAATCATCGTCATCCCAAACTGGACCAGCTTTTACATTTTCCTTCCACTTCCATGAAACCCCCTTCTCTTTAATTTCTTCTTTGTCCCAATTACTGTCACTTTCTGGCATAGCCCATAGGATTCCAAAAGCAAGGACAGCACTTCCTACATACATTCCACTTGTTATTCCTAATCGTTTATAATCTCTGTGATCCGGCGGATAAGTATTACCATTTTTTAGGATTACAGTACTGTCTCCCAGTGTAAGGATATTGTAGTTGTATGTTTTTTCTATCTGATAGTCTGAATATGCAATTGAGTTTGGTGTAATAAATACAGGCAGATGATTTTGGTTTATTTGTGTTTCTTCTACTTGTTGTGCAAAAATAATGTTTTGTGAAAGTAAAATAATGAATAAAACGGTTTTAAATGGATTCATTTTATGAATTAAATGCTGTTAAAAGATAACCAATTTACATTGGATTTAAAATTAAGTATTTGTTTTTTGTCTCTAATAGCAGTTAAATTTTAATTATTTTTTAGATTGAATTAACATAGTTTTAAGACGGCGCAAATATAATTAATTAATTCAAGCTGCTAGATAATTGATTGTTTAATTGCTGTTCTAAAGCAAACAATATAGGTCAAGCCATATCGCTGGAGAATAGTATTTATGGTAAGGGTTAGAAGAGTTTAATTAGATCAAAACTATTTTTGAGCAATTCCCTGATGCAAATAAAATTTATTTTTGATTCTTAGGAGTGTTTCTAAAATACATATATTTACGGCTAAAAGTGTATTGAGTTAATGGAAGAAAATAAGCATGTAACAATTTATGATATTGCAGAGAGATTAAATTTGGCTACGTCCACTATTTCTCGAGCATTAAAAGATCATCATACTATAAGTGATAAAACCATCAAAAAGGTTAAAAAAACTGCCGAAGAAATGGGGTTTGTTCCCAATACTCTGGCGGCAGGCCTTCGTGGTAATAACACTAAGACAATAGGTGTGTTAATACCAACTGTTACACAGCCCTTTTTGTCTTCTTTAATTAGCGGTATCGAAATTACAGCTCAAAAATCAGATTATACGGTAATAATCATGCAGTCTCACGATTCATATCTCGAAGAAGTAAATATGGCTAAGTCTTTATATAGCAATAGAGTGAGCGGCGTAATTTGTTCACTGGCAATGGAGACCAAAGACACCTCACATTTCCAGCAGTTTACTAATAATAAAATTCCGCTCGTTTTTGTAGACAGGGTTCCTAAGGATTACAATACGTTTAGAGTGGTTATTGATAACTATTCGGCGGGATATAAAGCTACCAAACATCTTATAGAGCAAGGTTGTGTCCGTATTGCACATTTAACTGCTGGATCTGAATTAGGAAATCTGTACAGTGAAAGAAAACGCGGTTATATGGAAGCTTTAAGAGACCATAATCTTCCAATAGATGAAGAACTGATTATTAATTTGAAATCAGTTACATATAAAGAAGGTGTAAAGGCATGCAATAAGCTATTTGATTTAGACCCAATTCCTGATGGTCTTTTTGCCCCTGGAGATATAATTGCGGTAAGTGCAGTGCAGACGGCTAAAAAAAGAGGATTAAAAGTTCCGGATGATATTGCTGTTATTGGTTTTAACAATGACCCAATTTCGCAGATAATCGATCCTAATATATCTACGATTACGCACCCTGCTGAAAAAATGGGAAAAACTGCTGCAGAAATTATCATTACGAGCCTTAGTTCTCTTAAAAAGGATGATGCCAAAGAAATTACATTCCTCAATACTGAAGTTCTTGTTCGTGAATCATCTGATAGAAATCATAATTTATTAGTGTAATAAGTATAAAAAATATCTTATTTAATCTGCTTGATACCAATTTTCGGTCAAGCAGGTTTTTTTTTGAAAAAAAGGGAACAAAAATTTTTTTCTTATAATACAATCTTATATTTTTACACAACCGATTGCATGAAGCTGGTTGTTTTATAAAATGTATTTTTTTATGTAAATTATTATCAAAATAGTAGTGTTTGTATAAAAGAGATATTTAAGCATAAATTAAAAATAAAGATAAACGCAAAATGAAACATAGTAAAATAGTCTTTGTGAGATTGATTGTCCTCGTGCTGGGAATATCATGGTCTGCATCTGCTCAAAAGGATTATAAATTATGGCTTCAATATGATGCAGTAAGTAATTTGGATTTAAAATTGAAATATTTGTCTAATATTCAAGGAATCATTGATTTAGGAAATTCTGAAACAATGGCGATTGCTGCACAAGAACTGCAGTTAGCTTTGACAGATATGCTTGCAAAAAAAATCACTGTTGCAACAAAATTAGAAGGAAATAATAATATCATAATTGGTTCTAAAGCCTCTTTAAGTTCTGAAATTCAAAAAGCAATCGATTCTGATTTTAATCAAATAAATGAGGAAGGCTATATTATTAAATCTATTAGCATTAATAATAAGAATCATATTATTATAAGCGGTAAAAAAGATGCCGGCGTTTTGTATGGTGTTTATAGTTTTTTAAGATTGATTCAAACAAATAAAAGCATTGAAAAACTGAATATCGTTGATTCTCCAAAAATGAATATCCGTATATTAAATCATTGGGATAATTTGGACCGCACCGTAGAACGCGGGTATGCAGGATTCTCTTTATGGAATTGGCAAAAATTACCGGATTTTATAGATCAGCGCTATATCGATTATGCTCGGGCAAATGCTTCGATAGGAATTAATGGTACCGTTTTGACAAATGTAAATGCGAATGCCTTGATTTTGACTTCTCAATATTTAGAAAAAGTTGAGGCTCTTGCCAATGTTTTCAGACCTTATGGAATAAAAGTATATTTAACAGCCCGATTTTCTGCTCCGATAGAAATTGGAGGCTTAAAAACTGCCGACCCAAAAGATGTTGAAGTAATCAATTGGTGGAAATCCAAAGCCAAAGAAATATATGCAAGAATCTCAGATTTTGGAGGTTTTCTTGTGAAAGCAAATTCGGAAGGCCAGCCAGGACCGCAAAATTATGGAAGGGATCACGTTGATGGAGCCAATATGCTTGCTGATGCAGTTGCCCCTTTTGGAGGCGTTATTATGTGGAGGGCATTTGTGTATTCTGAGCATGATGTCAATGACCGCGCTAAGCAGGCTTATGCTGAATTTCAGCCTTACGATGGAAAATTTAGAGAAAATGTTATTGTTCAGGTAAAAAATGGAGCAATTGATTTTCAGCCAAGAGAACCTTTTCATCCATTATTTGGCGCTATGCCAAAAACACCTTTAATGATGGAGTTTCAAATAACACAGGAATATTTAGGATTTAGTACGCATTTGGTATTTCTGCCTAAATTATTTCAGGAAGTTTTAGAATCTGATACCTATCAAAAAGGAAAAGGAGCTACAGTTGCAAAAACAATTGATGGTTCTTTGTATAAAAATAAAATTACAGGAATTGCTGGCGTTGCCAATATAGGAAATGATCTGAATTGGACAGGACATCCTTTTGCACAGGCTAATTGGTACGGATTTGGGAGATTGGCTTGGAATCCCTATTTGGATGCCGAAACCATTGCCGATGAATGGTTAAGATGCACTTTTTCTAATGATGAAAAGTTTATTCGTCCAGTAAAAGAAATGATGATTCAATCTCGTGAAGCAGTAGTTAATTATATGACACCTTTGGGACTGCATCATATTATGGATACTGGTCATCATTATGGACCAGGACCGTGGGTAAGCAATTTATCAAGACCGGAATGGAACCCTGTTTATTATCACAAAGCGGATAAAAACGGTATTGGTTTCGATAGATCCAAAACAGGTACAAATGCTGTTTCGCAATATGCGCCAGAAGCTGCAGATATTTTTGACAATATAAAGACTTGTCCTGAACAATATTTGCTTTGGTTTCACCATGTTTCCTGGGATTATAAACTGAAAGACGGTCATAATCTTTGGGATGGAATAGCTTTAAAATACCAGCAAGGAGTAAATCAGGTGCAACAAATGCAGGAAACTTGGAATGCAACCGAAAAACATGTTGACAGCGATCGTTTTAAAGAAGTTCAGATGTTGTTGAATATCCAATATAAAGAAGCAAAATGGTGGCGGGATGCCTGTCTGCTATATTTTCAGCAATATTCTGGCAAAGAGCTTCCGAAAGGAGTTGAAAATCCAACACAATCTTTAGAATATTTTCAATCTTTAAAATTTCCTTTTGCGCCTGGAAATTAATATGCAACTTTTAAGACTGCTGGAAGTTTTAAAAATAAATAACTTTAAATTATTATCAAAAACCATAAATAATGAAATTAATAAATAACAGTATACTGCTTGGTTTTCTTTTCACATTAGGCATCTGTAATTCACAAAATACAAAAACGGCTCAGGCTTCCTTAAAAAACAATTTCAAAGGCGATTTTTACATTGGAACTGCAATAAATGCAAGTCAGATTGAAGAAAAGGACACTAAGGCCGATGCTTTAATTCGAAAGGAGTTCAATAGTATCACTGCCGAAAATATCATGAAATCAATGTTTGTTCATCCTGAAAAAGACAGGTATGATTTTGCGATGACCGATAAGTTTGTTGCTTATGGTGAAAAAAATAAAATGTTTATTCACGGACACACTTTGATCTGGCACAGCCAGCTGGCACCTTGGATGGCTAAAATTAAGGACAGCACCGAAATGAAAGCATTTATGAAAGATCATATTTCTACTATTGTTTCTAAGTATAAAGGTCGAATTAATTCATGGGATGTTGTCAATGAAGCATTGAATGAAGATGGAACTTTGAGAAAATCTGTTTTTTTAAATACACTTGGTGAAAACTATTTAATTGATGCTTTTAAACTTGCAGCACAAGCTGATCCTAATGTTGATTTATACTATAATGATTACAATATTTGTGAGCCAAAAAAGAGAGAGGGCGTAATTAAATTGGTAGAAAATATAAAAACACATGGCGGGAAGATTGATGGAGTGGGCATCCAAGGGCATTGGAGATTAGATAGTCCGTCATTAGAAGAAATCGAAAAAAGTATTTTGGCTTATTCGAAATTGGGTCTTAAAGTTGCCTTCACAGAATTGGATGTTACGGTATTGCCAAACCCTTGGGACTTACAAGGAGCAGATGTAAATCAGAATTTTGAGGGTAGTGCTGAAATGAATCCTTATCCTAAAACCCTTCCTGATTCCATCCAAACTAAATTAGCAGAACGTTATGCTTCAATTTTTAAATTATTTTTAAAACATAAAGATAAAATTTGCCGTGTAACTTTTTGGGGCGTTCATGATGGACAATCATGGTTAAACGATTGGCCAATAAAAGGAAGAACAAATTATCCATTATTGTTTGATTCTAATTTAAAACCTAAAAAAGCGTACAATAGTGTTATGCGGCTAAAAGAACTTCAAAACAAAGAGCTAGTTAAAAAACACGCCCTTAAAAATTAGCAGTAATCTACAGTATTATCAAGTTATAATATAAAATAAGCTGAGTTTTTTTAATACATTTACACAACCGATTGTTTTGATTAAATAAAAAGTTAGGAAGAATCCATTTCGGCATTAACCCATCAATAAACCATTACAAATAATGAGTACCATTTCACAAAAATTATCCGTTAAGGAAAAAATCGGATACAGCCTGGGCGATTTAGCGGCAAATTTAGTTTTTCAGACCCTGATGACGTATCTGGCCTATTTCTATACCGATATTTATGGACTGTCTCCCACCCATTCGTCGATAATTATGCTATCGGTCGGCTTAATAGCAGCTTTTGTTTTCAATCCGATAATAGGTGTCTTGGCCGACAGAACCTCTACAAAATGGGGAAAGTTCCGGCCTTGGATCCTGATAACGGCACTGCCTTTGGGATGTGTTGCTTTGGCTGCATTTACCACACCTGATTTTTCGTACAGCGGGAAAGTAATTTATGCGGCAGTGACTTATACGCTGTTGCTGCTGTTTTACGCCAGTAACAATCTGCCTTATTCGGCTTTAAGCGGCGTGATTACGGGAGATATGTCAGACAGGAACAGTTTATCGTCCTATCGTTTTGTGGCAGTAATGTTTGCACAGTTTTTTGTCCAGGTTTTTATGCTGGGGATTATCAAAAGCGCCGGCAACGGGGACAAGGCAGTGGGTATTGAAAAAGTGATGACGGTATTGGCCATCATTGGCACTATCATGCTTTTGATCACCTTTTTGACCACCAAAGAACGTATCATTCCAAAACCGGAACAAAAGTCAAGCGTTAAGGAAGATTTAGCCGATTTGGTAAAAAACAAGCCTTGGGTAATCATGCTGTCGCTGACGACTTTGGTGTTTATCACTCTGGCCCTGAAAGGCGGTTCCTATGTGTACTATTTCGAAAACTATGTGGATAAGGCACAATTGGCTCTGTTTATTCAGCCGATATTGGATTCATTGTCGAGCGTTGGGTTAAACCATTTTGGGAATGATCCCGTTGCGGCAGGATTTGGACTGTTTAATGCGGGCGGAATCATTTTTATGATTGTCGGAATCACGCTGTCTAAAGGTTTGGCTGATAAATACGGGAAACGAAACATCTTCGGACTATTTTTGTTTATTTCAACAATCTTTATTCTGGCTTTTTATTTCTTTCCGCCAGAGAATATCGGGCTTATCTTTCTGTCCCAGATTCTGCATGGATTTTTCTACGGAATCACCATTCCGCTGCTGTGGGCGATGATAGCCGATGTTGCCGATTATTCGGAATGGCTCAATAACCGCCGTGCGACCGCCATTATATTTTCGGCGATGATGGTCGGGCTAAAAGCAGGACTGAGCATCGGAGGAGCCTTAACGACCTTATTCTTAGGCTATTTTCAGTATGTTCCCAATTCCCTGACTCAGTCCGACGTAACGATAAACGGCATCAAACTATTGGTGAGCGTTTTTCCTGCGGTTCCCTTTTTAATAGGATGCGGTCTGCTGTTTTTCTATAAGATAGACAAGAAAATGGAGGTTCAGATAGAGAGTGAGCTAAAAGAAAGAAGAAATTAATTATAAAACGTAAAAAAGAGTATGCCTGAAGATAATATTGAACAGATTAATTTTGAGCAGATTAATAAAACCGCCATTTCAAAGCCTTTAGTGTCGCACATGTACACCGCTGACCCTTCAGCCCATGTATTTAACGGCAAGATATACATTTATCCCTCGCATGATATTGATGCGGGAATTCCGTTCAATGACAACGGAGATCATTTTGGGATGGAAGACTACCATGTATTTTCTATGGAAAGCATAACATCTGAAGCAGTTGACAACGGCGTTGCCCTGCATGTAGCTGATGTAGCGTGGGCAGAAAAGCAGATGTGGGCTCCTGATGCAGCTTATAAAAACGGAAAGTACTATTTGTATTTTCCGGCCAAACGTCCCGACGGCATTTTTCAGATCGGGGTTGCAGTGGGTGATTCTCCCGAAGGGCCTTTTACTGCCGAAAAAGAAGCCATTAAGGGAAGCTACAGCATAGACCCAGCCGTTTTTGAGGATGAAGACGGGAAGCATTATATTTATTTTGGCGGTATCTGGGGCGGTCAGCTTCAGAAATATCGAAACAATAAATACGATTCCATAAACGAAGAACCTTTAGATAACGAACCGGCACTGGGACCAATTATTGCTCAGCTTACTGATAACATGCTGGAGTTTGCCCAAGAGCCGAAAGAAATCCAGATTCTGGACGAAAACGGAAAGGCACTGCTGGCAGGAGACAATGACCGCCGTTTTTTTGAAGCTCCATGGGTTCATAAATACAATGATAAATATTATTTCTCGTACTCCACAGGCGATACCCATTTTATCTGTTACGCAATCGGGGAGAGCCCTTATGGTCCGTTTGTGTATCAGGGACGAATTCTAAATCCCGTTGTGGGCTGGACGACGCATCATTCGATATGCAGAGTTGATAATGACTGGTATCTGTTTTACCATGATTCGAGCCTGTCCAAAGGAGTGACGCATCTGCGGAGCATGAAAGCTGCCAAAATAGAGTATTTAGCCGATGGTTCAATTGTTACAATAGAGCCTTATGATAGAGAGAAAAAGGACAAACAGTAATGATAGATAAGTTCGTAAAAAAGAAGGTTAAATATTTTTTTAGAAGATAACATTTTTTTTGAAAAACTATTTTTTTATTGGATAAAAATAATTAGTTTAGCATACCAGAACAGAACAGTATGATAGACGAAAATCAAGAAAAATTTGTCTTTGTTATTAATCATGAAAGTGATATCCCAAAATACCAGCAATTGGTAAACGGAATCATTAATGCAATAGCAGAGAGCATATTACAGAAAGGAGAATTACTGCCGTCGGTTAATAGCATCTGTAAAACAAATCAGCTGTCAAGAGATACCGTTTTTAAAGCGTATTCGATATTAAAAGAGCAAAAAGCTATTGAGTCAGTTCCTAATAAAGGGTATTATGTTTCAGGCGAAACGAGAAAAGTGCTTTTGGTTTTGGATACTTTCAAAGCGTATAAAGAAGTTTTATATCATTCTTTTGTAAATAATCTGGCTGATAATGTGATTACTGATGTACAGTTTCATCATTATAACATAGATGTTTTTAAAACGATAATTAATAACAGCGTCGGAAAATATTATAAGTATGTGGTCATGAATTTTGATCATAAAGAAATAGTCCCAACGCTCTCAGTAATTTCAAATGATAAGTTACTGCTGATTGATTGGAATGTACATTCGAAAAAAGAGAATAATTATATTTTTCAAGATTTTGGAAAAGCATTTTACGAGTCTTTGACACAGGCGGTTGATTTGTTTAGGAAATATAAAAATATACAGTTTGTATTTCCTGATTATACAAGTCATCCGAAAGAAACAGTTGTGTATTTTAAGAAATTCTGTGTGGATTATGATTTTGACTATAAAATAATCAAAGATCCAAAAGAGTTTAGCATAAAAAAAGGAATTGCCTATATAAGTGTAAGCGACAGGATTTTGGGACATTTTTTAGAACAATGCAAAGAGAAGAATTTAGAGCCTGGAACAGATGTTGGTTTTTTATCATACAACGAAACGCCAATGAAGAAATTTATATATAAAGGAATTTCAGTTGTATCAACTGATTTTGCGGCATTAGGAACAAAAGCAGCAGCATTTATCACACATGACGAAATAGTTCAATGTTATGTGCCAACAAATTTAATATTAAGAGAATCATTATAAAGTTATGTATTATATAGGATATGACATTGGAAGTTCTTCGGTTAAGGCAGCCTTAGTTGAAGCAGCAACAGGAAAAAAAGTAATTGTTTTGAATGAACCTCAAAACGAAATGGAGATCGTTTCTCTGCACTCGGATTGGGCAGAACAGGATCCGGAAATTTGGTGGCAGCATATATGCGTGGCAACCAAGAGAGCCATTCGTGAAGCTAATATTGACGCTTCAAAAATTCAAGGTATTGGTATTTCGTATCAGATGCATGGATTGGTTATTGTTGATGATAATGGTGATTCGCTGCGAAATGCTATTATCTGGTGCGACAGCAGGGCGGTAGAAATTGGCAACAAAGCTTTTGCCGAATTGGGACAGGAAAAATGCATGAGTCATTTATTGAATTCTCCAGGAAATTTTACAGCCTCAAAATTAAAATGGGTAAAAGAAAATGAACCCGAAATTTACAGTAAAGTTCATAAATATATGCTCCCTGGCGATTACATAGCTTATAAGCTTACTAATGAAATCACGACCACAAAAAATGGTCTGTCCGAAGGAATGCTTTGGGACTACAAAGAAAATAAAGTAGCGGATTGGTTATTAGATTACTATGGAATAGACCGATCATTGACTCCAAATATTGTAGAAAACTTTACAAATCAAGGTGTACTGAGTGAAAAAGCATCAAAAGAATCTGGACTTCCTGTTGGTATTCCTGTAGTTTACAGAGCAGGAGATCAGCCTAATAATGCACTTTCATTAAATGTTTTAAATCCGGGTGAAGTAGCGGCAACAGGTGGAACTTCAGGTGTTTTTTATGCCGTAACCGATGCCACAATTGGAAAAAGTACACGCGTAAATAATTTTGTGCATGTTAATTTTGAAGAAAAAAATCCTCGAATCGGTAAATTATTAAATATCAATGGTGCTGGAATTCAGTATCGATGGCTGCGTAACAATATGGGAGACGAAACATACGAATCTATGAATCATAAAGCTGCTAAAATTGAAATTGGCTCCGAAGGTTTAGTCGTAATTCCGTTTGGAAATGGTGTTGAGCGTATGTTTAACAACAAAAATATTGGGACACATTTTTTAAATCTAAATTTAAACATTCACAGTAATTCTCATTTATTCAGAGCGGCTTTAGAAGGAATTGCTTTTTCTTTTGTGTACGGTATGGAATGTTTAAAAGAGGACAATGCAACAATTGGTGTGATTCGTGCAGGGAATGATAATTTATTTCGTTCAGAAATATTTTCAAATACTGTTGCCTCTTTAATTGGTCACGAAATCGAAATCTACAATACAACAGGAGCAGTAGGAGCAGCAAGAGCAGTGGGCTTAACTGATGGTGATTTTGAAAAATTTGGTTCAAATATTTCAAAAAATGATCATGTAATGACGTTTTTGCCTTTGCAAAATAGCGAACCATATCAACAAGCTTATCAAAAATGGAAAAAAGAATTAGAATTAATATTAACAAATAAATAGTAGAGAAATGATAGTTTTAGGAAACAAAGAGTACTATAAAGGTATCGGACAAATTAAATTTGAGGGAAAAGAATCCGATAATCCTTTGGCTTTTAAATATTACAATCCAGACCAAGTTGTAGCTGGAAAAACAATGCGCGAGCATTTTAGATTTGCAATTGCTTACTGGCATACTTTCTGCGGACAAGGGAGCGATCCTTTTGGACCAGGAACACAGCATTTTGCATGGGATCAGCCTGCTGATGCGATTGAAGCTGCAAAAGAGAAAGCTGATGCTGCTTTTGAATTCATTACAAAAATGGGTTTTGGTCACTATTGTTTTCACGATTATGACTTAGTTAGAGAAGGTGCAACTTTCGCAGAATCAGAAAGCAGATTAGCTACCATCACAGATTATTTGAAAGAAAAGCAAGCGGCTTCTGGAGTAAAATTGCTTTGGGGAACAGCAAATTGTTTTTCTAACCCGCGTTATATGAATGGTGCGGCAACTAATCCTGATTTTAATGTATTAGCAAGAGCTGGAGGACAAGTAAAATTGGCTTTGGATGCTACTATTGCATTAGGAGGAGAAAACTATGTTTTTTGGGGAGGACGTGAAGGTTATATGACTTTGCTAAACACGGATATGGGAAGAGAATTGGATCACATGGGGCAATTTTTGGCACAAGCTAGAGATTATGCAAGAGCACAAGGATTCAAAGGAAATTTCTTTATTGAGCCAAAACCAATGGAGCCATCAAAACACCAATATGATTTTGATTGTGCTACTGCTATTGGATTTTTACGTCAATACGGTTTGGAGAAAGATTTCAAAATGAACATCGAGGTAAACCACGCGACATTGGCACAGCATACTTTTCAGCATGAAATTGAAGTGGCTGCCAAAGCTGGAATGTTAGGAAGTTTAGATGCAAATAGAGGAGATTACCAGAATGGCTGGGATACAGATCAGTTCCCAAACAATATTCAGGAAACTACAGAAGCTATGCTGGTATTCTTGAAAGCTGGCGGTTTACAAGGAGGAGGAGTTAATTTTGATGCTAAAATCAGAAGAAATTCTACAGACATGGAAGATGTTTTCTTAGCACACATTGGCGGAGCAGATACTTTTGCAAGAGCTTTATTGACTGCTGATAAAATTATCACTTCATCTCCTTACGAAAAATTAAGAACAGAAAGATACAGTTCTTTTGATTCTGGAAACGGAAAGGCTTTTGAAGAAGGAAAATTAGATTTACAGGCATTATATAAAATTGCGCAAGAAAATGGAGAATTAAATCTTAAAAGCGGAAAGCAAGAATTGTTCGAAAATATTATTAATCAATATATTTAAAATTTTATTGATTAGTTTTTCTAAAAAAAATAGGGTTGAAGAACGAGTTTTCAACTCTATTTTTTTTAGAAAAACTAATTATAAAAATACTATTTGCAATCAATTTAATAACCAAAAAACTAAAAGAGAATGAAATTTTTTATAGATACAGCCAACTTAGGAGATATCAAAGAAGCTCAGTCATTGGGCGTTTTAGATGGAGTTACGACAAATCCGTCTTTGATGGCTAAAGAAGGAATTACTGGAAAAGAGAATATTCTGCAGCATTACCTTGATATTTGCAATATTGTTGAAGGAGATGTTTCTGCCGAAGTTATTTCAACAGATTATGACGGAATGGTAAGAGAAGGTGAGGAGCTTGCTGCCTTACATCCGCAGATTGTGGTAAAATTACCTATGATTGCAGATGGAATCAAAGCTTGTAAATATTTTTCCTCAAAAGGAATCAGAACTAATGTTACTTTGGTATTCTCAGCTGGTCAGGCACTTTTGGCGGCTAAAGCTGGAGCAACTTATGTTTCTCCTTTCTTAGGAAGATTAGATGATATTTCAACAGACGGTATACATTTAATTTCTGAAATCAGAGAGATTTATGATAATTACGATTATCAAACACAGATTCTTTCAGCCTCAATCAGGCATACTATGCATATTGTAGATTGTGCAAAAGTTGGATCGGATGTGATGACTGGACCACTTTCAGCAATCAAAGGTTTGTTAAAACATCCTTTGACGGATATTGGTTTAGCACAATTTGTAGCAGATGCCAAAAAGATGAATCTTTAAAGGTTCACCTCCGATTTTTAAATCATTATTAACTCTCTTCAAAAGGCATTGAAGGGAGTTTTTTTTAAAATTAGTATTTTGACAACTTATTTTTTATATTTTAAAAATAATAAAAACAACCGATTGTGTTGTCTGAATTATTTGGTATATTTGAATGAATTGCATAAAAACATACAATAGCATCTAATAGTTATTTCATCCAACGGATTATCACAATAAATTTTAAAAGAAGTACAATGAAAGTTTTAGCAAAATTTATTTTAACACTTATCACAATCTGCTTTTTTAGCCCATTAAAAGCAGCCGAACCTTTTATCACGACCGAAAAAAAGCCGGATGCTGTTGTTCTCAAGGAAAAATCGTTACGGCTTTCTTTGTTTGTCAATAGTGGTGCCGACAAAGGTGTTGTACGTGCAGTGAACAATCTGCAGGCTGATTTTGAAAAAGTAACAGGAGAAAAACCTGCTATTTTCAGTCAAATTAACAGCCCTTCATCTGCATTTATTATCATTGGAACAATTGGCACTAATTCGGTAATTGATGATTTAATAAAACAAAGAAAAATTGATGGTAAAGAATTGAAAGGCAAAAATGAAAAATTTATTATTCAAAGTGTTAAAAATCCTTTCAAAGGAGTAGAGGAGGCTATTATTATTGCAGGAAGTGACAAGCGAGGAACCATTTATGGCATTTACGAATTATCTCGTCAGATAGGTGTTTCGCCTTGGTATTATTGGGCAGATGTGCCAGTCGAACATAAGGAGAATCTATATTTTAAAAAAGGGATTTATACTGATGGTGAACCAGCGGTGAAGTATAGAGGAATTTTTTTGAATGATGAAGCGCCAGCTTTAAGCGGTTGGAGCAAAGCTACTTTTGGAGGATTTAATAGTCAGTTTTACGAAAAAATTTTTGAATTGCTTCTTCGTCTCAAAGCAAATTATATGTGGCCCGCTATGTGGGGAAATGCGTTCTATGATGATGATAGCAACAATGGTCCACTGGCAAATGAAATGGGGATTGTAATGGGAACATCTCACCACGAACCAATGGCTTTGGCACAACAAGATTGGAAGCGATATATTCAAAAGAATAACCTTCCGAATGTTTGGGATTATTCCAAAAATAAAACCGTTTTAGATGAATTCTGGAAAACTGGAATCGAACGCAGCAAGAATTGGGAAAAATTAGTCACGATAGGGATGCGCGGCGATGGCGATGAAGCAATGAGCGAAGGTACCAACATCAGTTTACTGGAGAATATCGTAAAAAATCAGCGTCAGATTATTGAAAAAATAACTAAACAAAAAGCTGAAAAAACTTCGCAGGTTTGGGCTTTATACAAAGAGGTTCAGGAATATTATGATCAGGGAATGCGAGTTCCCGATGACGTAATTTTACTGTTTTGTGATGATAATTGGGGAAATGTCCGTAAGCTACCAGATCCAATAAAACCCTTGCATAAAGGAGGTTACGGAATATATTATCATTTTGACTATGTTGGCGGTCCAAGAAACTCAAAATGGATCAATATTAGTCCAATACAAAGGGTTTGGGAACAAATGAATCTTAGTTACGAACACGGCGTTGATAAAGTTTGGATTGTGAATGTTGGTGATCTTAAACCTATGGAATTTCCAATTAGTTTCTTTTTGGAAATGGCTTGGAATCCAAAGCAGTTCAATTCTAAGAATCTTTTTGAATTTACTAAAAATTGGGCTGCGCAGCAGTTTGGGAAAAGACACGCCAAAGAAATTGCCGAATTATTAAATATTTATCCAAGATATAACCGCCGTGTTACTCCTGAAATGCTAAATAGTAAAACATATAGTCTTGAAAATTATAACGAATTTGAAACTGTTGTAAATGACTATAAGAATTTAGCACTGGATGCTTACCGTCTTTACGATGAAATTCCTCAGCAATACAAAGACGCCTATTTCCAGTTAGTACTATATCCTATTGATGCGTGCAGTAATTTGTATGAAATGTATTTTGCACAAGCTAAAAACCAAAAACTAGCCAAAGAAAAAAATGTTTTAGCTAATTATTATGCTGATAAAATGAAAACGCATTTTGTTCGTGATTCTATTCTTCAAAATAAATATAATAATGAAATTGCAGCAGGAAAGTGGATACACATGATGGATCAAATGCATATTGGATATAATAGCTGGCATGATGAACCAAAAAATATCCTTCCGGAAGTGACCTATATTTTGGAAAATGCAAAACCAGTTGAAAAAGTGTTTAAAGAAAAGAATGGTTATGTTTCTATAGAAGCTGAAAATTTTTCTAAATCAAATAATTCAGATAAAATTCATTGGGAAGTGATTCCAGATTTTGGGAAAACAAAGTCAGGGATTACTACATTTCCACAAAACGCTTATCCAAAAGAGGATGAAAATGTTTTTGTAGAATATGAAATTGATTTTACTTCCAGCGGAGAATTTACCATTCAGCTGCTTTTGGCACCAACTTTAAATTTTAATAGTAATAAAGGATTGCGTTATGAAATTTCTTTTGATAGAGAAAAACCGCAAACCGTAAATTTCAACGGGAATTATCGTGGAGAATTAGGAAAATGGCAAGCCGAGCAAATTATACGATCTTCAGCTAAACTTTCTGTTTTGAAATCAGGAAAACATACACTGCGTTTCCGAGTTTTAGAACCAGGTATTGTTCTGCAAAAGATTCTTATAGATACAGGAGGGTTAAAGCCTTCTTATCTTGGATCTCCTGAAAGTGAAATTATTGATTAAAACTGTCCTTGAATTTAATAATTTATTTTAGAGGATAAATTATTAAATTCAAGGAGTTTTTGCTCTACAGGCAACCGATTGCATTTTTTCCACCACACACACATATATATGACTCAATAATGCCTTATACCATTTAGAAATATAAAATAGTTTTTTTTGTTTTTCCTCATCTCAACCCTTTCCAAAGAAGAGGGAGATAGAATTGGATTATTTTTTCTTAACTTTTTAACTCTGTTTTTCGTTTTTTAATCTTAAAATAAAAAGATGTTTAATTTTATAAACTGCAGATTTCTTTTAGCCGCAATATTGGCTGCGCAACTGGGATTCTGTCAAAATTCAATGCCAAACCTTCAGAAAAAAGGTAATAAAACTCAATTAATTGTCAATGACAAACCATTTATTATACGAGGCGGTGAGTTAGGAAATTCTTCTGCCACTAGTATGGAGAGTATGGAATCCATTTGGTCAAAACTGACTGATATGAATCTTAACACCGTTTTAACGCCAATTTATTGGGAACTTATTGAAAAGGAGGAAGACAAATTTGATTTTTATTTGGTTGATGATTTGATTCTAAAGGCTCGAAAAGAAAACTTAAAATTAGTTTTTCTTTGGTTCGGATCATGGAAAAACAGTATGTCAAGCCATGCTCCGGCTTGGGTAAAATTGAATCAAAAAAAATACCCAAGAATTAAAGATGATAAAAATAAAAGTCATGAGATCTTAACGCCTTTTAGTGAAAATAATTTGAAGGCAGATTTAAACGCTTTTCAAAAACTAATGGCACACATAAAAGATTTTGATAAGAAAGATCAAACTGTTATCATGATTCAGGTGGAGAATGAAATCGGGATGCTGCCAACAGCAAGAGATTATTATCCATTAGCAAACGTGGCTTTCAAAAAAGAGGTACCCAAAGAATTATTGCTGTATATGCTGAAGAATAGAGAAAAACTGGTGCCAGAGTTTTTAGAACTATGGAAAAAAAATGGTTTTAAAACGTCTGGAAACTGGGAAGAAATTTTTGGTAAAGGACTGCAGACTGATGAAATTTTTATGGCTTGGTTCTTTTCAAAATTCACTAATGCAGTTGCCAAAGCGGGTAAAGAAAGCTATGCAATACCAATGTATGTGAACGCCGCCCTAAATGCGTCTGGAAAAAAACCGGGCGAGTATCCAAGTGCCGGCCCTCTGCCACATGTAATGGATGTTTGGAAAGCTGCAGGAAATACAATAGATTTTCTTGCGCCGGATTTTTATAATCCTAACTTTAAGCAATGGAATGATTTATTTACCCGTCAGGGAGATCCATTATTTATACCAGAACATAAGTTTGATGCTACAGCGCCATTCAAGGGATTGTATGCAATTGGTCATTATGAAGTCATTGGTTTTTCTCCATTTTCTATTGAATCTGTTGCTGACGCCAAAAATGAGCCACTGGGGAAAATATATGATATGGTTAAGCAGTTAACTCCAGTTATAGAGCAATACAAAGGTTTTGGCAAGATTGACGGCGTACTTTTGGATAAAGAAAATGCGGTTCAGATTATTACATTAGGCAATTATGAATTTACTTTTAAACACGATTACACTTTAAACTGGTCTGATGGTGCGAAGGAAAATGTTTGGCCAATGTCGAGTGCTATTATCATAGAAACTGCACCCGATGAATTTTATATTGGCGGATCTGGAATTGTGGTGACTTTTAAACCGTTAAAAAATAATGATCTAAATGCTGGAATTCTTAAAGTGGATCAAGGAAGATTTGATAATAATGGTTGGAGAACAATTCGTCATTTTAACGGCGATCAAACGCATCAGGGAAGACATCTTAGAATTGCTGTAGGCGATTATGAAATTCAAAAGCTAAAATTATATACATACGAATAACGGCATTTAGAAATATAAAATAGTTTTTTTTACCCACCTCTCCAAAGAAGAGGCAAATAGAATTATTTTATATTTCTAAATGCTGTTATTTTACTGTTATGATTTTTTTAATCAGTCCGCTGCTGGATGGGTTATGTTCGTCAGGCTGGTGTCCGCCTACTGCAATTTCTACTTTGCCTTCCAGTTGGCGAAGTTTGCCTTCTTCGGTAACATAAGACAGATCCTGTGGAGTCAAAGTAAAGGTTATAGTTTTGCTTTGTCCAGGATTAAGTGAAACTCTCTCAAAACCTTTGAGCGTTTTTATAGAAACTTTTATTTTTTTGCCTTGATCCAGCACATAAAGTTGCGCCACCTCTTCGCCTGAAAATTTTCCTGTATTTGTAATCGTTACCGATGCTATGACATTTTTACCTTTTTCAACCTGTACAGGTATTTCTAATTTACTGTATTCAAAAGTGGTATAGCTGAGTCCAAATCCAAAACCATATTGCGGAACGCCTTTGAAATAGCGATAAGTTCGGTTTTCCATATTATAATCATTGAAAGAAGCTAGGTCGCTGTCTCCTTTGTAAAAGGTAACAGGCAATCTTCCAGATGGGCTGTAATCGCCAAATAAAATATCTGCCACTGCGGTTCCAGCCGACTGGCCTCCATACCATGCATTTAAGATAGCAGGAATGTTTTCGGATTCCCATGGAGTTGCGATGGCACTTCCTGTCATCATGACAAATATTACGGGTTTGCCTGTAGTTTTCAAGGCTTTCATCAGTTCGGTCTGTACAGCAGGCAGTAGTATGGTAGTTCGGTCTCCGCCTTCAAAGCCGGGATCGCTTACTTTCATTTCTTCGCCTTCAAGCTGCGGAGATATTCCTCCTGTAAAAATAAAAGCATCAGCATCTTTGTATCGGTCTGCAATCTGGTTATAATCGGTTTTAACGTAGCTGCCTGCATTCATTTTTATATTGGCGCTTCCGTCTCCCTGCCAGTATTCTACAGTCAGGGTGTAGTTGGAGCCTTTTTTTACTGCAAGCTCATAGGTTTTTGAGCCCCAGCGGTTTTTTTTCCATGAATCAATAACAATTGCTCCGTTTACTATAAATCGGTAGCCATCATCGCCTTGGAGTTCAAAGGTTATTGTATCGTCTTTTTCAGGTTTAAAATCAGCAGTATATCTAGCCGAAAAGTTATTGGCTCTTATAGTGCCGGTCACTGTCTGGCCTTCCTGCCAGATGTTGTCCACTTTGGCCTCGCGGGTTACGACAGGAGTGCCTTCGAGGTCTTTGTTATTGTAATATTCGGCTTTAAATCCCTGTTTTCCTTCATAAGAATACTGTTGGGATAAATCCTGATATAGTAAAATGTTGTTATTGGTAAAGTTAACTGCTTTATCAAAAATGACTTCGGTAGCTGCACCAACTTTATCTTTTATGCCCTGCAATACGGTTTTAAGATTAGAGGGAGTTCCGTTGTAATTTCCTAAAATGGCTATGGAATTATCTGCGTTAGGCCCTAGCACCACTATCTTTTTTAATTTTTTGCTAAGCGGCAGGGTTTGGTTTTCATTCTTTAGCAATACCATTGACTGCTGTGCCATTTTTAGGGCGTGTGCAGCGTGCTCTTTACTTTCCAGAACATTATCGGGCGTCTGCGCATATTTAACCATAGAAACTGGATCAAACATGCCCAGGCGGAAACGAACCATAAATAAGCGCTTAACCGAAACGTCTATTTGCGCCTCCGTAATTTTGTTTTGTTTTACTGCTTGAACTAAGGCTTTATAGGCATCAGTGCCACAGTCTATATCAGTCCCGTGAAACACAGCATCTGCCGAAGCCGATGCAGCGTCCGGGTGTGTTTTGTGATTTTTGAAAAAGTCATCAATTGCCCAGCAGTCGGAGGTTACGTAGCCATCAAATTTCCACTGGTTTCTAAGTATGTCGGTCATCAATATATCGCTGGCGCAGCATGGCTGAGTCCTGAAGGCATTATAAGCGCACATAACTCCAACGACATGAGATTCGGTAATTAATTTTTGAAAAGCAGGAAGGTAAGTATCCCAAAGGTCGTATGCGCTTACGTCTACATCAAAAACGTGTCTCAGCGGTTCCGGACCACTATGTACCGCATAGTGTTTGGCGCAGGCCGCTGCTTTAATATATTTTGTGTCATCACCCTGCAGTCCTCGTACAAAGGCATCTCCCAGCATGGCAGTCAGGTAAGGATCTTCGCCATAAGTCTCCTGTCCGCGTCCCCAGCGGGGGTCTCTGAATATATTAATATTTGGCGTCCAGTAGGTAAGTCCCAAGTATCGCTCGTTTGTGCGCCCGGAAGCGACTGCTTTATTGTAAATAGCCCGTCCTTCTGTAGCAGAATAATCGGCCATAGTGAACAGCGAATTTTTATCAAATGTTGCTGCCATTGCAATAGCCTGCGGGTAAACGGTCACTTTAAAAGGGGTACGGGCCACTCCGTGCAGTGTTTCGTTCCACCAGTCATAAGCCGGTATGCCCAAGTGTTCTATTGCAGGGGAGGAATTAAGCATTTGTGATACTTTTTCTTCAAGGCTCAGATGAGAAACCAGGTCATTTACCCGTTCTTCAAAAGTTAAATTATAATCTTGAAAACGATATTGGTTTTGCGCAGCACAATTGAAAGTACTGTAGGCAATGCTGATAATTAGAATTATAAAAATTTTACTTATTTTCATTGGTAAAGTTATTTTAGCTGAAAGGAGTATAATTTAATGTTGCAAGATCATAAATAGAGTAATGTTTCCTTAATCCAATTGATGATTTTCACGAAGATATAAAAAAGAAGTCATGGATGAGATAAAAAAGCAACCGATTGTTTTAAAAATAAAAAAGATAGTATCGAATATTACTTCAATACTATCTTTAATTTTATAAAGGGATTAAATATTCTAAGAAATACTGTTTTTTACTTTATGTCCAAACACACCAAAATAAAGAATAATAACAAAACACACTAAAGGAATAATGTATCCCGCTTGAATATCGTCATGCTTCATATCAATTAATGTTCCCATAGTATAAGGAAGTATTGCACCGCCTACAATTGACATTACCAGCCATGAAGAACCCGTTTCGGTATTAGATTTCAAGCCTACTAATCCCAAAGAGAAAATAGTTGGAAACATGATAGACATGAAAAAACCTAATCCTCCTAGCGCATAAATCACTTCAATACCGCTTGCGTAAATGGCTACTACACATAGAATAATACTGATAACACAGTAAATAGACAACAAGATATAATCTTTTATATAACGTAAAAAGAATGTACCAATGAAGCGTCCTGCCATAAAAAGGAAACCATAAATACCTAGGTAGTAACCCGCTGTTTTTTCATCCAGTCCAGCACTTTGTTCCGCGATTCGGACAAAAAAACTGGTCACACATACTTGCGCTCCCACATAAAAGAATTGTGCAGCTACCGCCCAACTTAAATGAGAAAATCGTAAAACCGAAAAGAAACCTGGTTTTATTTCAACTTCAGTATGGGTAGGTTTCATTGATGGTAAGTGCATAAAATAAAAAAGGATAGCCATTAGTATCAATATGCTTCCTAGAATCATATAAGGCATTTTTACTGTTGAAGCTTCTTCTAGTAAATATGCCGCTTTAGCCGTATCTGGCATCGCAGTCATTTGCGCAGGCGTAAAGCTCTTTCCAGACAATATAAACATTGAACCCAATACAGGTCCAAGCATGGCTGCAAGGCCATTAAATGAAGCAGCTAAATTCAATCGTTTCGAAGAAGATTCTGCAGGTCCTAAAATCGCTGCGTAGGGATTTGCACTGGTTTCTAAAATTGTCAATCCGCAGCCAATTACAAATAAAGCAAATAAAAACAATTCATAAGTTCTAGAATTAGCAGCAGGAATAAATAGAAAAGCACCTGCGGCAAACACTAATAATCCAGTAATAATACTGTTTTTATACCCAAAACGTTTAATCAGCATTCCCGCAGGAATTGCCATAATAAAATAAGCAAGAAACACAGCAGTGTCTATTAACGTAGATTGTCGGTTGTTTAACTCACAGGCTTTTCTCAAATGCGGAATTAAAATTCCATCAAAACCGTGTGCCATTCCCCAAAGGAAAAATAAACTGGTAATTAAGATAAAAGGCAAAAGATATTTTTTTCCTGATCCTTCTTCTGCTCCTTGTTCTGTTGGTACTTCGTGTTGGTCGCCAATTTGGTTGGTTACTTGCATAATTTAATAGTTATAGGTTGGTTAATTATTTCTTTTTTACTAATAATAGATGATCGCACACCAAAACCACTTCACCTTTTTGGTTAATGATTTCAACGTGTTCGGTTACGGTTCCCATTTCGGGTCTTTTAGCTTCTCCTTTTTCAGAAATAGTAATTTCCGAATGGATGGTGTCGCCAATGTGTACGGGCTTTACAAACCGCATTCTGTCATATCCTTTAGAAAAAGCTTCCGGATTTATTTCAGATGCAGTCAAGCCGATTCCAATACTGAAAACCATTGTCCCGTGGGCAATCCGCTGTCCAAAAGGCTGTGTTTTGCACCATTCCTCATCCATATGATGCGGGAAAAAATCGCCAGTGTGTCCAGCGTGAACTACAAAGTCGGTTTCGGTAATGGTTCTTCCCAAGGTTACTCGTTTTTCATTGAGCTGGTAATCTTCAAAAAAGGTCGATTTAAAATACATTTTTTTAGTTTTTTAGTCCTTAGTAATTAGTCCTTAGTGACTAGCTCAGATGCTAATTACTAATGACTTTTTACTAATTACTATGATTAATATAATTTTTTTGGGCGTTTTAACACGCTTTCCGCTGTATCTTTTTTGGCTGGAAAAGCCAAAAAAGGATGCCGCTTCAATCGTTAACGCGGGTGTACGCTGCTATAATGCGTTTAATGGAATTGCTCCTTTTTCATTACTGATGTAACAGGCTTCTACCACTTTCATAGTGTCTAAAACATCCTGTACACTCGCATGTAAAACAGCATCTGAGCCTTCTTTAAAACGCATCAAATTTGACATCGTGCCAATAAAAGCTTCTGGAAACCAGGAGCCTTCCAGTTCGATTTTCTTCCATTCATAAATGCTTCCGTCTTCGGTAGGCAATGCATATTCAAATTCATCAGGCATGCCGTCAGGATAATTCATCAATAGGCCCATTTTGGCTTTGATTGCTCCTTTGGTTCCTTCCCATTTGATGTAGCTTTCTTCGTGTTTTGGTCCAAAATGATGATCGTGATTGGTATTGATAACCACACGCATCGAATCTCCGTAATCCAAAATAATCGAAGAACGACAGGACGATAATTTCTTCAAAGGATGATTAGTTGTTTTGGCATAAACCCCTTTTGGATTTCCCAAAAAGGAGCGGATGCAATCGATATAGTGTACACTGTGAAAAAGAATCTCCAACCTTGGATGTTCCTTAATCAGCGGAAACAATTCCCAAGGCGTATTTACAGTCACCTTAACTTCCAGATCATACAAATCACCAATAATTCCTTGATTTATCAGGTATCGCGCTGCGCTTACGTAAGATGCAAAACGCAATTGAAAATTGATGCCGGCTACTAATTTTTTGCGTTCACAAACCGCTACTATTTCTTTGGCCTGCGCCAAATCATTTCCCATAGGTTTCTGAATCAGCACGGCAGCACCATCTGGCAATTGTTCTAATATTTCGATGTATTGATCGGGCAGGACGGTGATGTCATATACAGCATTCGATGGAGCATTTTTGACTGCATCGGCAACGTTTTCAAAAACATTTGGAATATTGAATTCCTCAGCCATAGCATGTGCTTTTGCTATCGTTCTGTTTGTAATGCCAAAAACACTAAAACCAGCCGTTTTATAAGCAGGTAAATGTGCATCTTTTACAATACCGCTCGCTCCAATAATAATAATGGGCTGTTTGGTTTCGGGCAATAATGGTTTATATTTTATATCCATGATTAGTATAATTTTTGGATTGATTTTTGTGTTTCCAATAATAGTTGTTCTGATGAAACAGAACTTTCAATCGCTTTTAATACCATTTGGTCAATCAGTTCGGCTATTTTTGGCCAAATCGGTGTTTGTGGTAACGTTAAAGCATTTTCGTGAAGCATTTCCAGCTTGTGATAAAAAGGAATGGTTTTATTGATTTCGGCATCATTCCAAGTTGATTTCCGACAGCCTATACCGCCTTCATTGGTCAGTAATTTGTCGCTCTCTGGCGTAGTGGCAAACCGCAGAAAGTCATAGGCTAGTTTTTGATGCTTGCTTCCTGTTCCAATCGTGTACAGCCAATAGACATTCAAAGAAGCGGTTTTGTGATTTTGGTTGTGGGGAAGTTCTGTAATGTCTACTTTTCCTTTTACATTAGATTCTTCAATCACTTCACACATTGAGGCAAATCCAAACCAGTTGATTGCCATTGCGGCTTCACCTTTGGCGAAAGCCATACCAGCTTCAACCGAACCAAATTTTTTAGTTTTAGGATGAACAGCTTTAGAATTATTTATTATTTTTCTATAATATTCTAAAGCCTTGATGGCTTCTGCATGATGAATGTCTATTTGATTTTGTGCATTCAATAAAGAACCTCCGCGTGTCCATAATTGCAGGCAAAAATCGAATACCATATTATGACCATCAGGAAAATTAGCAAAGACAGACCCGTATAAATTTTGTTCCGGACGATTAAAAAATTCGGCTATTTGAGTAAATTCCTCCCAAGTTTTTGGAGGATTTAATTCGTAACCGTATTGTTTTTTGAAATTTTCTTTTTCAGTTAAATTTTCGAATAAATCTTTTCTAAAAATCAGGCATTCTGGCCCATCGTGAAAAGGCAGTCCGTATGTTCCATTGTTGATTTGCTGTAAATGCAGCAACGATTGATGCCAGCCTTCAGGGTAATTTTGAGGAGCATTTTCATTAATTAGCGGGGTTAAATCAAGGACTGCTTTTTCATTGGCAGCATCAAAAATCCAATCCGTATTGAGATGTGCAATATCCCAAGAACCATTTTTTAATCCTTTTTTACTAATGGTTTCTGCATATAAATCGTGCAATTCCAATGGAATCATTTCTGCTTCAATGGTGATATTGTTTTTCAGGCAGAACAAGTCCCATAGCTTTTGAAGTGTAGTTTCAAAAGGGTCGAATTTTCTAACAGCGATTCTTAATTTTTCCATTATCAATCTATAAATTCCTTAATAATCCGCTCGTTGTCCTGTCCTAATTTCGGTGAACCTTTAGTTGATATAAAAATTTCTCCATCTATTTTAATCGGACATCGGGTTGTTTTATAGGAGTAGCCGTCCTGCATTTCAACTTGCTGTGTAAATTCCAAAACTTTAAAGCCTTCTTCAATAAAAAGCTGTTGGTAGTTTAATACTTTGGCACACCAAATATCAGCAGGCTCTAAAATAACCAGCCAAAATTGTGTATCCTGAGTTTGCAAATGCGCAGCTAGAATATTTTTGATTTCATCTCTTAAATGAAATTTATTTTCAGGAAACTGCAGCAGTTCATCACATTTTAAAAGTGAAGCTAAAACAGGAATCGAGCCCATTGCTAGAGCTAAATAGCCATTTTGGGTTTTATAAATTCCGTATGGCGCTCCCAAATAAGCATGAGCATTATTGTTTTTTGTCCGAACTGGTAATTCACCGCCATCGTTAAAAAAAGTAGTAATGGTTTCGAATTGAAAATCAAAAGCAGATTCCAGCATGCTTACCTGAACCATCGCACCCATATTATGAGTTGCTTTTCGGTATAAAGCGGCTAGAATTCCTTGTGCCAAATGAGCTCCAGCCAGCATATCTACAATCGATAACCCCATCGGTACGGGACCATCTTCCTGATTACCGCTCAGCCAAGTAAGAGCAGTCAGCGACTGCAATAATAAATCCTGTCCCGGTAAATCTTTTAGTTCCGATTTCGTACCGTAGCCCGAAATTTCGGCATAGATTATATTTGGATTGATTTCTTTGACATCATCATAACTCAAACCTACGCGTTCCATTACTCCCGGTCTGAAATTATGCATGACAACATCGGCTTTGGCCAGTAATTTTTTTAATTTTTGAAGTTCTTCAGGTTGTTTGAAATCAATAGCAAATGATTCTTTGTTTCTGTTGATAGTATGAAAAACGGAAGATTCCCCATTCATAATCAAATCAGAAGTATATAAGGTTCTGCAGATGTCTCCGGTTCCGGGCTTCTCAATTTTTATCACGCGGGCACCCAAATCTGCCAATCGCAAACTGGCCGACGGTCCCGAAAGAAACTGGCTAAAATCTACTATTAAATAATCTTCTAATGGTTTCATCTATTCGGTTAAAAATTGTTCATGAATTGCTATATTGTCTTCTCCAACTTTTGGTGCTGCTTTCGGACTTACCAAAATTTCGCCGTCCAATTGAATAGGGCTTCTGGTGGTAATTAATTTTTCACCATCCGAATTTTTCACCATCTGTTTCAACTGTAATTTATTCACAAAAGATTGATTGTTTAGTTCTTCGTAATTAAGCACTTTTCCGCACCAGATTCCATCCTTTTGAAGTAAATCCAGCCAATAATCTGCTGTTTGAGGGGCTAATTTTTCTGCTAAAATTTCTCTGATTTCATCTCTTTGAGAAAACCATTGCTGTTTGTCAGCGTATTTTTTTAAATCAATTTCTAGGACATTTCCAATGAAAAGCAAATCGCCCATTGCTAAGGAAATATAACCGTCCTGAGTTTTATAAACACCATAAGGAGCACTCAGAAAAGCGTGAGCACTTCCTTTAACATCGCCTCTTTCAGGCAGTTGTCCTCCGTCATTTAAGTAAGAAGTGATGGCTTCAAACTGAACATCCAAAACCGATTCCAGCAAACTCACTTCAACCAAAACTCCTTTTCCAGTTTTGGCTCTTTTGAGCAATGCCGCCAAAATTCCCTGAACAAAATGATTCCCGCACATTAAATCGGCTACAGCCAAACCAAATGGAACTGGTCCTTGACTTTTTCTGCCGCTTAACCAGCTTAGTCCTGATAATGACTGCAATAGTAAATCCTGTCCGGGTTTATTAGCCCAAGGACCTTTATCGCCATAACCAGTTATAGTTCCGTAAATAATTTTTGGATTAATTGCCAATGCTTCCGCAAAAGTTAATCCTATTTTGTCCATCACGCCTGGGCGAAAATTATGGGTCATAATATCCGCTTTGGCAATCAGTTTTTTGACCAAAATCAAATCTTCCGGATTTTTTAGGTCGGCTGCAAAAGATTCTTTATTTCTATTTATGGTGTGAAAAAGCAAACTGCTGTCATCAACAAAAAGATCTTTGATGCTCAATTGTCGACAGGCTTCGCCTTTTACGGGACGCTCTATTTTGATAACTCTGGCTCCTAAATCGGCTAATTTTAATCCAGCCGACGGCCCTGCCAAAAATTGGCAAAACTCCAATACTACTAATCCTTCAAGTGGTTTCATTTAGCTTGTAAGTTTAAAGACTTTGCGTAAAGTGCATTCATTTCTTCCAAAACTAATTCTTCGTTCCCGCCATTCATTAAATAATCACGAACCACATCGCCGGCATGATCCTGAAAATACATGTGTCCAGAATATCTCGGACGCAGGAAAGCACGTTCTAAAGCAGGCAGTGTGTTTTTGAAATAATCGTGTGTTACACCATTGATTCGGTCGCTTTTCCAAGCTTGCAAATGTCCTGGCTGTCCGCCATTATCAGCAAAAATGTTTTGCTGTACGTGTGAAGAACCTGTGAATTCGGCATATTTAATGGCTTCAGGAATATGCTGGCTAAATGAAGAAACAGCCAAACCAGTTCCGCCTAATGAGCTAATCATCGGTTGGTCATTCAATTTTACTAGGTCATAAAAATGAAGTAAGTTTTTGCTGTAGCCAATTCGGGAATAATTGGAATAACCATACGCAAAAGGGCAGTAGGCAATTTCATCTGAATTAACCATCGCTTCATAAACTTGAATCGGGTTTCTGCTGAAGTTAGCAGAATCTATCAGCTGTGCCAATTCTCTAAACATTTGCAAAGCTTTTTTTCCAGTTTCAGTCGAAATTACTTTCTCATCCGATTGAAACGGAGCTTCGCCCAAACTGCAGCAGTACATATAAAAACTCATCAATACATCAACTGGAATTCCTGCAAAAGCAACCAGTCCTTTTTTGGCTAAAGCCAATAAATCACCATACGTTTGAGGAACTTTCAGTCCTTGTTTTTCCAAAATATCCAATCGGGCAGAAGCGACTGGAGTTGCTGCGTCTATTGGCAACGCCCATAGTTTGTTGCTAAATACGTAGCTTCCATAAGAACGCCCAACGGTATTTATTTCTTGGTCTTTTATATATGGAGCAGAAAGGTAATCTGATAAAGGTAAAATAGCATTGGTACTTGCTCCAAAACCCGTCCAAGGATGGTCAATAACTAATAGGTCAAATCTTTTGGCTAAGTCTTCTATTGAAGCATCAGCAAATTCCTGTAAACTTCTTTTTTCCCATGTAATTTCGATTCCTGGATTTAGTTCTGTAAAGCGCTGCGCTGTGGCAACCATAGGTAAAAGACCTCTGGTATGATTCCAAGTTATTCCTTTTAATTTTGTCATTTTTTTATGAATAATATTTTATTTTTTAGCTTTAAAAATAATAAATGTAAAAAATACAATTCAAATGTATTAATTATGTTTGGAATATTAATATTTAAATTTACATTTGTGTAATCGATTACATTTTTTTAAGTTTTTTGTATAAAAAATCCCATCAAAAAAAGTAAACTGATTGAAATAATATTGATCTGAAGAAAGATTGCTGTAGCAGATTTGGGTGTAAATCCATACCGTGACGGTTCTTACGAATATTAGATAATTGAAAGAAGGAAAAATAATGGTCTGAAAGTAACGAAGTCTTTTATTTTAACTACTTTAGAATTGAATTAATAAAATTAAATTTTAATAAATATGTTTTCATTACAAAATAAAAAAGCAATTGTAACAGGAGGAGGCAGCGGTATTGGAAGGGCCATAGCTGCGCTGTTTGCTAAACAAGGAGCTGAGGTTCATATTATTGATTTAACAATCGAAAGTGCTCAAGAGGCTGTAGACGAGATTAAACAATTGGGAGGAAAAGTATTTTCGTATGCCTGTAATGTAGCCGATCAAAAAGAAGTTGTCGAAACATTTGATAAAATAGGAAACATCAATATTCTTGTCAATAATGCTGGGATTGCCCACGTTGGAAAAGTGGACACTACACCAGAAGCCGATTTTGACCGAGTGATGAATGTAAATGTGAAAGGGGTTTACAATTGTTTGTATGCTGCGATTCCACAATTTCGATTATCAAACGGAGGAGTAATTTTGAACATGGCTTCGATTGCGGCTTGGGTTGGTATTCCAGACCGGTTTGCTTATTCAACTGGAAAAGGAGCTGTAATGGCAATGACTTTGTCTGTTGCTAAAGACTATATTAATGAGGGCATTCGCTGTAATTCAATTTCGCCAGCGCGGGTGCATACCCCATTTGTAGATGGTTTTATCAATAAAAATTATCCAGGAAAAGAAGCTGAAATTTTCGAAAAATTATCTAAATCACAGCCAATTGGACGAATGGGGAAACCAGATGAAGTTGCTGCATTAGCGTTGTATTTATGCAGTGATGAAGCAGGTTTTATAACGGGTTCAGATTATCCTATTGATGGAGGTTTTATCAAGTTAAATAATTAAAAAAAGTGACTAAGACACTAAGTTGCTGAGTCGTTAAGATTTGAAAAACTCAGAAGCTTAGCAACTTAGAATCTCAGCAACTCAAAAAAAAATAACAATTAAAAATATAAAGAAATGAAATTAATACGTTTTGGAGCAGTAGGAAAAGAAAAGCCAGGAGTTATTATTGGAGAAAAAAGATATGATGTATCTTCAATTGTTTCGGATTTCAATGAAGCTTTTTTTGATGAAAATGGATTAGAAAAATTAAAAAAAGCTTTGGAGAACAATCCAGCATTGCCTGAAGTTGGAGCAGATGTACGTTTAGGATCTCCAGTGGCGAGACCTTCAAAAATAATCTGCATTGGTTTAAACTATGTAGATCACTGTAAAGAAACCGGTGCTCCGATTCCAACAGAACCAATTATCTTTTTTAAATCAACTACTTCTTTATGTGGTCCAAATGATGATTTGATTATTCCAAAAAACAGTGAGAAGACTGATTGGGAAGTTGAATTGGCATTTGTTATAGGTAAAAAAGCAAGTTATGTGGAAGAAGCAGAGGCTTTGGATTATGTGGCGGGTTATGCTTTATTAAACGATTACAGCGAAAGAGCTTTTCAAATCGAAATGGGCGGACAATGGGCTAAAGGAAAAGGCTGCGATACGTTTGCGCCGCTTGGACCATTTTTGGCTACGCAGGATGAAATTGCCGATGTAAATAATATCCCAATGTGGTTAACAGTAAACGGTAAAAAATTCCAAGACAGCAACACATTGAACTTGGTTTTCAAAATTCCATTTTTAGTACATTATTTAAGCCAGTTCATGACTTTGATGCCTGGTGATATTATTAGTACAGGAACACCTCCGGGAGTTGGATTAGGAATCAAGCCAGATCCAATTTATATCAAACCGGGTGACGTTATTGAGCTAGGCATGGAAGGTTTAGGATCTAGCAGACAAGTAGCAAAAGCATACAGTAAATAATACAAATTTGGAGGTTTTGACTTCCAAAAAATTAATTCTATTAAAATGAAATATATTGTTTGCGAAAAGCCGAAAGAGTTTCTGTTGAAAGAGAAACCAATGCCAGAACCAAAAGAAGGCGAAGTTTTATTAAAAATTAAAAGGATAGGAGTTTGCGGAACCGATATTCATGCTTACGGCGGAACACAGCCCTATTTTGAATATCCCCGAATTTTAGGCCACGAATTGGCTGCTGAATATATAAAAGGAAATGCTAAAGGATTTCAGCCTGACGATAAAGTAACTTTTATTCCTTATTTCAGCTGCGGAAAATGTGTGGCTTGCCGTAATGGATTGACCAATTGCTGTGCCAATATCAAAGTTTTTGGTGTGCATATTGATGGAGGAATGGCAGAATATGTGACTGTTCCTGAGCAATATTTACTGCACGGACAAGGTTTGGATTATGATGAACTGGCATTGATAGAACCCTTGGCAATCGCCGCACACGGTGTCCGCAGAGCCGCTGTAAAAGCAACCGATACTGTTTTGGTAATGGGTGCTGGACCAATCGGATTGGGATTAATTCAATTTGCCAAAATTGCCGGAGCCAAAGTTATTGTTATGGATATCAATGAGTACCGTCTTAATTTCTGCAAAGAAGCACTGCAGGCAGATGAAACGATAAATCCTCTGCATGATGATGTGGCAGCACGATTGGCGGAGCTGACTAATGGTGACATGGCCAATGTGGTGATTGATGCTACTGGAAATCAAAAAGTGATGAACAGTGCTTTCAATTACATTTCTCATGGTGGTCGATTTGTTTTAGTTGGTCTTCAAAAAGGAGAATTGAGTTTTAGCCATCCTGATTTTCATAAAAGAGAATCTACTTTAATGAGTAGCCGTAATGCTACCATCGAAGATTTTGAATATGTTATGCAATGTCTCAAAGAAGGTAAAATCGATCCTAAAAAATACATCACGCACAGAGCTGATTTTTCGGATATGATTACTGAATTTGAAAAATGGATTGATCCAAAAAATAATACTATTAAAGCAATTATAGAATTGAATTAATTTAAAAAAACAACAATCATGGATTTAAATTTAAAAGGAAAAATAATAGTAGTATCAGGTTCGGCTGGAAAAGAAGGAAGTATTGGTGAAACCATCATCAATCGATTGGCTGATGAAGGTGCTATTCCAGTTCTTGTTGATAGAAATAGCAGAGGTTTTGGTTATGCCGAAGCATTGCAAAAAAAAGGAATCGATTCTTTATTTGTTCAAACGGATGTTACCAATCCTGATGAAATGCAAAATGCAGTTAATAAAATTGCTGCAAAATATGGAAGAATTGACGCTGTTATCAATAACGTGGGCGTAAATGACGGTGCAGGATTAGATGCTTCTTACGAGGAGTTTATGAATTCATTAAAATTGAATGTTGTAAGCTACTTCCTGTTGGTAAAATTTGCGCTTCCATACTTGAAAGAATCAAAAGGAAACATTCTGAATATTGGTTCCAAAGTGGCTCTGACTGGGCAGGGAGGTACTTCAGGTTACGCTGCCGCAAAAGGAGGAGTACTTGGACTGACCAGAGAATGGGCTGTAGATTTAATACAATTTGGTATTCGTTCCAATGCGATAATCATTGCCGAATGTTATACGCCAGCTTATGAAGACTGGATCAAAACGGTACCAGATGGTGAAGCAGTTTTGAAAAAAATCAATAAAAGTATTCCATTTGAGGGAAGAATGACCAAAACAGAAGAAATTGCAGATACAGCACTTTTCATAATTTCGGATCGTTCGTCACACACAACTGGACAATTTGTTTTTGTTGAAGGCGGTTATGTACATCTTGATCGTGCTTTAATCAGTGACGTAAATTAATTGTGATGAACAAACGAATTGATTCCCACCAGCATTTTTGGAAGTTCGATCCAGTTAGAGACAGCTGGATTGATGATTCTATGCAAAAGATTCAAAGGGATTTTCTGCCTGAAGATTTACTGCCTCTGCTGACCGAAAATAAATTTCAGGGCTGTGTAGCTGTTGAAGCACATCAATCGGAAGAGCAGACTAATTTTTTAGCTGATTTGGCTTCAAAAAATGATTTTATAAAAGGTGTTGTTGGCTGGGTAGATTTACGCAATAAAAATATAAGCGAAAGACTGCATCATTTTTCGAATGATAAAATTATCAAAGGTTTTCGTCACGTTGTGCAAGCCGAAGCGGATGATTTTATGCTGCGAAATGATTTTAGAAATGGAATTACAGCGCTTGCAGCATTTGATTTTACCTATGATATTCTCATTTTTCATCGCCAGTTGCCAGTAGCTATAGATTTGGTCAATCGTTTTCCAGAACAAAAATTTGTTATCGATCATATTGCTAAACCGAATATTAAATCAGGTGAAATTGCCACATGGGAAAAAGATATTAAAGAGATAGCCAAAGCTGAAAATGTGATGTGCAAAATTTCCGGAATGGTGACTGAAGCAGATTGGAATAATTGGGAATTTCAAGATTTAAGACCTTACCTTGATGTGATTTTTGAAAATTTTTCGGCTGACAGATTAATGTTCGGCTCGGATTGGCCAGTTTGTAATCTGGCTGCAGATTATTCAAAAGTGGTAGACACATTAGAAAATTACATCGCTCAATTTTCAATTCAAGAACAAAATATGATTTGGTTCGAAAATGCAGCAGCATTTTATAAATTGAAAATCTAATTTTGGTTACTAAATAATTGATTTACAAAATTTTGGGATTCCTGAAAGGTTTTGAAAACCTTGTAGGTGTGTTTCTTCGTACATCTAAATATCCACAAGGTCGAAAAAAGATCTTGCAGGAAAACCTATAAATCACTATTCAATTCAGCCAAGTAAAGAATAATTAATACCTTCTATGGTTTTTAGCCATACAAAAAAGAAAAAAATGCGTTTAAATACTTTTAAAATAATATTGACTGTTTTTTTAATTGTGGGTTCCTTGTTTTCAGCAAATGCTGCCGAAATCTGGGTTTCACCTCACGGAAAAGACAGTAATCTAGGAACAAAATCAAGTCCGTTGGCTACAATCCAAATGGCAGTTAGAAAAGCCAGAGAATTACGCCGTTTGAAAGATCCATCGATAAAAGACGGAATTCATATTATCGTAATGAACGGAACCTATTATTTAAACGAACCTTTATTTGTAAGACCCGAAGATTCCGGATCGGCAGAAAGTCCAACTACTATTGAAGCTGATGCCAATGCCAAACCAATTTTAAGTGGTGGAATCGAAATCAAAAACTGGAAAAAATCAGATGTTTCTATAAACGGACTAAAAAAAGGAATCGTTTGGGAAGCCAATGCTCCTGAAAACGCAGGTGAAATCATCAATTACCGACAATTATGGGTCAACGGAAAAAAAGCCGTTAGGGTCAAAAGCACTGCCGGAAATCAAATGGACAGAATTTTGTCTTGGGATGCTGCAACCGAAACTTGCTGGATTCCTTATAAAGATAAGTCTATTAAGTTTGAACCCGGAATGGAAATGCTTATTGTCCAATGGTGGTCAACTGCCAATCTTCGAATCAAAAATATTGAAGTGCAAAAAGACAGCGCCAGACTTTCTTTTGAACAGCCTGAAAGCCACATTCAAAGCGAACATCCTTGGCCAGCACCTTGGATTTCAAAAAACAACGGTAATTCAGCTTTCTATTTAAATAATGGTATTTCAATGCTGAACGAACCCGGAGAATGGTATTTGGACAGAAAAAAAGGTAAAATCTATTACATTCCAAGAGCGGGGGAAGATTTAACTTCGGCAAAAGTTACCGTTCCGGTTTTGGAAAATTTAGTAAAAATGGAAGGAACTTTGGATACTCCCGTACATCATTTTAATTTCAAAGGAATTTCGTTTCAGTACAGCAATTGGCTTCGTCCTTCGCAGCAAGGTCACGTTCCGTTGCAGGCGGGAATGTATTTGCTGGATGCTTATAAATTAAAAACTCCAGGAACTTCTAATCAGGCGAATTTAGAAAATCAGGGATGGGTAGGCAGACCGAGAGCAGCTGTTGAGGTAAATTATGCGAACAATACCCAATTCGAATCCTGTAGTTTTGAGCATTTGTCTTCCACAGGTTTGGATTTGCATAGAGGAACTAATCATAATACTGTTAAAGGGAATTTATTTAAAGACATTGGCGGAAACGGAATCAATCTGGGCGTTTTCTCAGAAGAATCCTTCGAGGCGCATTTGCCTTATACTGTAAAAGACGAAAGAATAGTTTGTTCCGATGAATTGATTGCTGATAATTTGATTACGAATGTTGCAAACGAAGATTGGGGTTGTCTAGGAATTGCTGCCGGTTTTATAAAGAATCTGACGATTGAACACAACGAAATTTCGGATGTGGCTTACAGCGGAATTTCAATGGGTTGGGGTTGGACACCCACCGAAAACGTAATGCGAAACAACAAAATTTTGGCGAATAAAATTCATCATTATGCCAAACATTTACACGATGTAGCAGGAATTTATACGCTTTCATCACAGCCGGACAGCAGAATAGAAGAGAACTATATTGATAAGGTTTATAATAGTCCGTATGCACACGATCCGTTTTTGTGGCTGTATTTGTATACCGATGAAGGAAGTCAGCATTTTACAATCAAAAATAACTGGATTCCGATTCAGAAAATATTGAAAAACAATAATGGTCCTGCGGGGAATGTTTGGCAGGACAATTATGCTTTTGTTGATCCAAAAATCAAGGAAAATGCAGGAATCAGAAAACCATACAGCGATTTAACCAAAGAAGTTGTCATTGATGAAGCTTGGGGACTGCAGGAAATGCCAAAATCGGTTACGATAGAATTAATCGGAAAAGATTTGGATATCGAAAAAATCAAATCGACCATAAAAGGTTTCCGAATTGTAGGCGAAGAATTGTACCAATGGGAAAATCATCTGGTGATTTACGGATTGATGAATCAGCCGGAAAGGACGAAAAAGAAGTTGGCTTTAGCATTTCCTGCATTGGAAATTAAAATCTACGAAAATCCAATTTATAATTTCCAGAATTTCCAAAGATGTAAAGAGGTAAAAGTAGCATCCGAATGGGAGAATATTGTTCTGACTGCAAATTTAGTGCAAGATGAGAAAATGCAAAAAGAATATATTGATTATCACACCACTCAATTTGAAAAGTGGCCGGAAATTGCAAAAGGTTTCTGTAATGCCGATTTTCAGCAACTGCAGGTTTTCAAAAACGGAAGACAATTGATGTTGGTTATCAGTATTCCAAAAGGCGAAAGCTTAGATAAGCTGAATCCAAAAACTACCGAAAATAATCCACGCGTAGACGATTGGAACACCTTAATGAAAAAATATCAAACAGGAATTGAAGGTGTAAAACCAAATGAAACCTGGATATTTTTGAAAAGAATAAACTGAAATAATCAGACCTAACAGGTTTTTAAAATTTGTTAGGTCTCTTTTTAAACCCAAATAAACTAAAATTATTTGTCCACAAATTAAAGGATTAACACAGATTAAAAAATCTTTTAAAACCATATAATGTTCCAAAAACCAGTAAGCGTGTGAAGATTTATTCGCTTTATTGGGGATGATTATTTTGAGTTTGTATTTTATTTTTAATTGGAATTAATCTTATGTTAAATGATTTTTATTGATTTTAGAAACTAATATTTCACAATGTTAAATTAGAAATTAGCATTAAGTAGGAATTCCATGAAATAATTGATTCCTATCTTTTTAATGAAAAGTGTCCTTTAAAAACTCTGTTTTGATTTCCTAAATTTACAGTGAACCAATAATCATCAGAAATTAAATTTTGCTGATTATATTTTCCATCCCATCCTATTTCTTTAGGATCTAATTGCTTAAGTAACTTTCCATATCTGTCATAAATATAAATCTTAGCTTTTGGATATTTATCGATTCCTTTAATTTGCCAATAATCATTATAACCATCATCATTTGGAGTTACAAATTTTGGATAGTTAAGCAATGTTATTTCCTCATTATCTTCACCACAGCCTCCTTTATCTTTTACATGTGCAACATAATCTCCCCCTGAAATATTATTAAAAATATTACTGTCCTGATAATTAATGCTATCAATAGAATATTCAAAAACACCATCTCCCGATGCTTTTATTTCAACACTATTACTCCCAAATTCATCATAAACTACATTTTCTATGGTGGGTAATTTTGATCTTATTAAACTAAAAGGGAAATTATTTTCACACATTATTCCATTTTCACTTTTTGAAATTCTCAAGTTATAATTACCGTCCTTAATAAGCTTAGCTTCATTAGAAGTTGAAATAATTGTTCCATCTTCAAATTTCCATTGATATGAATCAAAATTGGAATCAACAGAAATAAATAAATGAGAATCTAAACCACATATAACATACTTATTTTGCAAATTTACTACTGGCAATTTATTGACTGTCAAATCAAAACTTGTTTCTGAGAAACATAAAGGATTTAGACTGTTTTCAACTCTGACAAAAATAGTTTGGTGGTCAGCGATAGTATTTTTGAAATATTTTGGCAAAGGGCTGGGTAATATAACTCCATTTACATCTTTATATAAAACTTTCAAACCAGATTGATTTCCTATTAGCTGAGATTCGATTGTTTCGGTGTTAAAATTTCCAAATCCTTTTTCTTCCTCACATGCAAATATGGTTTTTGGTTTGCTAATTATTGGCTTTGAAGATGTTTTAAGTACTAGTATTGTTTCAGATGAACAATTAGTTTTAAGATTTGTTACTCGTATAATTATATTTTGGCTTCCAATTGTTGTATTTGTAAATGGATTAGCCAAAGGGTATATTATTTCATTTCCTAGGTTGTCATAATAAGAGACTTTCATATCCATTTGACCAGCTAAAACATTTTTTTCTACTAAGGAAGTGTCAAAATATTCTGAAATCCCATCATTGTTATCATCACAACCAACTAAAACATCTAAATTATTGGCAATTGGCAAAGGGCTAGCAATTAAATTTATTTTTGTTTCAATAAAACAATTGGTAGCTGTATTTGTAATTTTAGCGATAATATAATCTTTGTCTTTAATTGTGTTTTTGTAATTATTGGATAATGGAGTTGTCAGTAGATTGTTTTTGCTGTCATAGTAATCAATTTTAACGTTTATTTGATTTCCAATAATTATATTTTCAACATTGTTAAGATTAAATAATGAAAATCCATCATTGTCAGAATCACAAACATAAATATCATCAATAGCATTTGCTATTGGGGAAGCCAAAACATTTATTTCAAATTTTTTAACTACATAGCAATTTGATTTTTCTTTGTTTTGGATTCTGACATAAATAGTTTCCTTTACCTTTTGAATTTTGTATACATCTGATAATTTATTTGTGTTGTTATCAGCATCGGTTTGTGATAAGTAATAGTTTATTTCATAATCTAAAGGTGATAAATTTTTAAGTATTTCATTGTCTTTAATAGTATGAAAATTAAATTCCTCATTCACATTACAAGTTGAAACATCTGCGGGTTGAGTTACTTCGGGTAAGCCAAATATAGAAATGGTTTTATTAAGAGTTTCAGTTTTTGCTCCTTTCGTATATGTTGCAGAAATTATATATGTTCCTCTTTTTGAAAAAGTGTGTTTTGGTCTGAGTGAAACAGACTCATTTGATGTTCCAGTAGCAGGATCGTTAAAGTCCCATTTTACATTATCCACTGAATTGTTTAACGAAAAATCTCCTTGTAAATTACAGTCACATCCTTTATCGAAAAGAATCTCAGTTGGAAGTTCAATGTTTAAAGTTTTATTCTCATAAACATAAGTAACTTCATCATCTCTTGGATTTTCGATTCTGCCATAATAAAGTATATCTAAATCTTTGTCATTATCATAATCTCCAAAATCTACTCCACCGAAGTAACAATCTGGGAATGATTTGTTTATTTCAGAGAACTGACCGCTTTTATTATTTAAATAAAATTTTGTATTTCTCCAAGAAAGACCTGTACCATAGTTAATGAGATCTAAAAAACCATCATTATCAAAATCTCCTAGTCTTATTTTTGATAAAAAGGCACCATCATTATTCATGGTAAATGAATTGTTAAAATTCATATTTCCTTTATTGACATAAAAATAGAGTTTAGTTCCTGGATCTCCACTCATCAAATCAAATTTTGAACTTCCAGTAAAAACGAAATCTATTAGCCCATCATTATTTATATCCCCTACATCCATACTAACATAGCTCAATTGAGGAAGAGTAAAGTTTATTTTTTCAAATTTAAAATTCCCTAAATTTTTATATATAGCAAATTCCCGTTCGGTTTTTGTTGAAGAAGCAGTAATAATGTCTTTTAAACCATCTCCATCAAAATCTGCCCATTGAGCCCTATTGTGTTGAAAATTTGCTCTAGCTCCATTAATAATATAGAAACTTGTATTTTCAATTTTTGTAAATGTTTCATTTCCATTGTTTTTAAAAACTCCAGAATCATATTCTTCTTTCTTATTTAGGCCTTGATAAAAAACATCTAATAAACCATCATTATTTACATCAACCCATTCAACGGTGCCATTGAATATTGCAGGGATTGAAGTAGGAATTTCTACAAATTCACAACCGTTATTAATATTTTTGTAAATCTTTGTTATGTTATATTCTGCAAAACCACTAGTTGTACCGGAATAAATCAAATCTAAAGTCCCATTATTGTCAAAATCACCCCACGAACAATCGCCGTAAATTGCTCTGGGAATATTTTTTATTGCGCTTTCTGTAAATGTTTTATCTCCATTGTTTTTATAAAAAATAGCATGACTGAAATCTCCATTACTGCCAAAATCAACTCCTGTTACAAAAATGTCTAATAAACCATCTTTATTATAATCAACAAATGTTGAAAAACCATTATAGCCACCTTTTAAATTTTCAGTATATAATACTTTTTCAAAATTTTGAGATGTAATTATGTTTAAATAAAATAGAAAAAAACTGAGTAATTTTATTTTAAATGTATTTTTATAATTCATGTAATTTTAATTATTTCCAGTATAAATTTTTACAAGCATTGCTGCAATGTTGTATTATTAAAAGGTTATCTTAATTTTCAATCCCTTTTTTATCTTATTACGCCGGACTATTTACAAAAGCCTTTCTATAAATAAACTAAGTTATTTGACATAAATTTTTTAAATTTCCTAACTTAATTAAAACAAAGTGTCAATATTCCTTTGGCAGGTATTTATAAAAAGATTATATAATCGGATGTAAGTGTATTTTAAAAAATCAAAGATAATTTTTTTATATTTTATGGTTGTATTTATTAAATATATAAGTGTCAGATTTTTTGCTTAAGAAATATAATTTTTACATTGTTTTATTTGTATTAAAATGTCAACTTAAAAATAAATTCTGTGAGCATTTTTTCATTTCAGCATAGTACAGGGCGTAAAAAGTAAAAACAACACTTATCTTTATTGCTGAAATATATTTTTATGCGAAATCGATTTTTAAATTTTAAAAAATTATTTGTTTTTATAATTTTATTTTCTTCTTCATTTCTATTTACTCAGGAAAATAAGCCTGCTCTAGCTCGTGCGAACTTCAAACTCGTACCCACAAACAATTCAAATTTATCGCTAAAATCCTATTCTTATTGTTTTCATAATTTTCCAATCAAAATCATTTTTTACAAAAACCATTGAATTAATTCAATATTTTTATAAAAAACCATAGGTATCTTGTGTCACTCAAAAAAACACAACTTATGAAAAAAATCTACATTTTTATGCTGTCACTTTTAGTTTCGGGATCAGTTTCAGCAGCGACCTATTACGTGACACCAACTGGAAATGCTTCCAATTCAGGTTCAAGTTTCTCTAACGCAATGAATTTTAAAACCGCTGTTGGCAAAGCAGTTGCCGGAGATGTCATTTTATTACAAGCCGGAACCTATACAATTGCGTATAGTGCCGGTGCTAAAAACACTATTTCATTCACAAAATCAGGAACTTCCGCAAGTCCTATTAAGGTGGAATGTGTAGATAACGGAAAGGCCATAATAGATTTTTCGTTTCCGGATCAGGAATGGGTACAAGATTCATTCGGTTTTAGTATTACAGGTTCTTACTGGAGTTTTAAAGGAATTGCCATTACAAGAGCCGGATATCAAGGAGCTTATGTAACAGGCGCCAATACTACTTTTGAAAATTGTGCTTTTTATAACAATCGTAATACTGGTTTAGAAATTAACAAAGGAGGTTCTAATACAACGGTAAAGAACTGCGATGCTTACAGGAATTATGATCCTAAAAAAAAGGGAAGTATGGCTGATGGTTTTGGCCCAAAACAAACACAAGGTCCCGGAAATAAATTCATCAACTGCCGTGCATGGGAAAATTCAGATGACGGATACGATTGCTTCGATAGTACACAAAAGGTAACTTTTGAAAATTGCTGGGCTATCAGAAATGGAGTAGATGTATGGAATTATGGAGGATTTACAGGAAACGGAAATGGTTTTAAAGTGGGAGGAAATTCAGTTCCGGCAGACAATGTACTGACCAGATGTGTTGCTATAGGTCACCCAAAAAAAGGATTCGATCAGAATAACAATACCGGAAGCATAACGGTATACAATTGTACAGGATATGGGAATAATATAAATTTTGGCTTTGGTAATCCGGTACAATCCGGAAAAAAACATATTTTCAAAAATAATATTTCATTATCCGGAACCATATCCATATCAAACGCCACGGAGCAAAACAATTCGTGGAATTTAAGTGTCACTGTAAATTTCTCCGATTTTACAAGTACCAATACTTCACTTGCTATTGGCGAAAGACAGTCAAATGGTGACCTTCCGGGTAATTTGCCTTTTAAATTGGTTCAGGGAAGCGATTTGATAGACAAAGGAACTAATGTAGGTCTTTCTTATTCTGGCAGTAATCCTGATTTAGGTTATTCAGAAAGTAACTATACAACCAGTAAAAAAATAAATACTGAGATATCTTCGGATACTATAGAAGATTTGAACTCTGGTAGTATATTAAATTACTATCCGAATCCGGTAAAAAATATCCTTACAATAGAATTAGATAATGAAATGGCAAAAGGAGCTGTAATTCAATTATTTGATTTGTCAGGTAAATTAATTACTGCTAAAACTGCAAATGAACAAACACTCCTGTTAAATTTAGAAAATCTTCCATCAGGAGAATATATCCTTACTGTAACAAATTCTACAAATAAAATTATTAAACATATTATTAAAGTTTAGAGATAATATTAGGAACAAAATGATTTTTAAAAACAATTTGTGAATTCATAGCTATTAATAAAACTCAAAATGCTCCCAAAATCGGGAGCATTTTTTTATTTCAGCATAGTACAGGATAGTACAGGATGTAAAATGTAAAAACAACACTTATCTTTATTGCCAAAATATATTTTTATGCGAAATCGTTTTCTGAATTTTAAAAAATTAGTTGTTTTTATTGTTTTGTTTTCTTCTTCTTTTATGAATGCTCAGGAAAATAAGCCTGCGACTTGGATTTGGTATCCCGGTGATTTCGAAATCAATTTGGCGAATCAAATGCAAAACCGTCGAACTGATAGAGGTTCCTTTTTTCCTGTTTTTTGGAAAATGGACACCTTTTATAATTTGATTGATTTTCATAAAGATTTTAATTTGACAAGTCCAGAAGAAGTAGCCATTGCGGTCGAAGGAACTTATAATATTAAAATTGACGGTCAGGCTTTATTTGGTTTTCCAAAGAAATTTACAATGCCTGCCGGAAAGCACAAATTGAGTTTAAAAGTCTATAATCAGGTTTCGGTTCCTGCGATTTTCATTAATGGAAAAACCGTTAAATCGGACAATACTTGGCTAGTTACATTTGAAGATAAGGAATGGATTGACGAAACAGGTAAAACCTCAGACCAATCAGGAACGACTTGGCTGTTGGCAGGTTCTTGGAATTTGAACGATGCCAATAATTCACCGTCCAAATTTGCCTTGCCAGTCAAAAAAATGGATGCGGTAAGTGTCGTGAAATCAGATGATGGGAGTTTGTATGATTTTGGCAAAGAGACTTTTGGTTTCATCAAATTGAATGCATTGCAAGGCAAAGGAACGGTAAATATTTATTACGGAGAGTCCAAAGAAGAAGCACTTTCCAAAGACAATTGTATGACTTTGGATTACATCGAAGTGGATAATGCTTCGCCAAAGGACCAAACGATGGCACTTTCCAAAGCGTTCCGTTATGTGCAGATTGTACCTTCTTCGGGAGTGACTATTGGTTCCGTAAATATGTTATACGAATATGCCGATGTCAAAGACCAAGGCGGTTTCCGATGTTCGGACAATCAAATCAATGAAATTTATGATGTGGCGAAATACACGTTTCATCTGAATACGAGAGAGTTTTTTATCGACGGAATCAAAAGAGACCGTTGGGTTTGGTCGGGTGATGCGTACCAAAGTTATTTGATGAATTATTATTTGACGAATGATTCGCCGACTGTCGAAAGAACCTTATTGGCTTTGAGAGGAAAAGACCCGGTTACGGCGCACATCAATACCATTATGGATTATACTTTTTATTGGTTCTTGGGGATTTACGACTATTACCAATACACGGGCGACACCACTTTTATCAAACAATTTTATCCAAGAATGCAATCCTTGATGGAATATTGCCTATCGCGAAGAAATGAAAACGGAATGATGCAGGGAATGTCGGGCGATTGGATTTTTATCGATTGGGCAGATGGTTTGAGCAAAAAAGGCGAAGTAAGTTTCGAACAATTATTATTGGCTCGAAGCCTTGAAGCGATGACGACTTGTGCCAAAATTGCGGGTGACGATGCGGGTTCGGTTAAATACAAAGATTTGGGTGCTCAAATGAAAACCAAGATTTTCGACAAATATTGGAATCCCGAAAAAGGAGCTTTGGTACACAGTTTTGTCGATGGAAAACAAACCGAAAACGTAACACGTTATGCCAATATGTTTGCCATTTTCTTTGATTATTTTAGCGAAGCACAAAAACAACAGGTTAAATCTTCGGTGTTGTTGAATGATAAAATTCAAAAAATCACCACGCCTTATATGCGTTTCTACGAGTTGGAATCCTTGTGTGCGATGGGTGAACAGGGTTATGTGTTGAAACAAATGAAAGACTATTGGGGCGGAATGCTGAATTTGGGTGCTACAACATTTTGGGAAGAATACAATCCGAATAAAAAAGGAGCAGAACATTTGGCGATGTACGGAAGAGAATTTGGGAAAAGTCTTTGTCACGCTTGGGGTGCGAGCCCGATTTATTTGTTGGGAAAATATTATTTAGGAGTAAAACCTTTGAAACCGGGTTATTCCGAATATGAAATCAAACCAAATCTTGGTGGTTTGGAATGGATGGAAGGAAAAGTGCCAACGCCAAAAGGAGAAGTAAGCGTATATTGCAGTACCAAAGAAATTAAAGTAAAAGCATCCGAAGGCGAAGGGAAATTGGTTTTCGAAAGTCAAAGTAAGCCTAAAACCAATTCGGGAACGATTACGGAATTGGCCAAAAATAAATACCAATTGACGGTCCAACCGAATGTGGATTATCAAATCAGCTATAAAGCTTTAAAAAATGATACAAAAAAATAAATACATATTAGGTTTATTGTTGATTTTGGTCTTTCAGTTTTCGGGTCAAGGCCAAAAAATGGATGCCGTAAAAAATTCGGCTTGGCAATCAGCTTCTTTTGAAGTTGTAAATTCGAATTACAAAACATTCAAAACAACTCAATATGCTCACGTATTTTCGGGGAGCAAACACAATATTGTTCGACTTGTTCCCGAATTGCAAGGATTAACAGGAGTTGAACTTCCTTTATCAACATATAAAAACGGAACAAATGCACCTTTAAAACTAAAATTCAAAGAACCGGTTCAGGTTTTAATTGGCGTATTTCAGGAAGCTAATAACAAAGAATACCTCCAATCAAATGCAATAGAAAACGGCACTCTGATTCTTAAAAACGGAGTTACGGTTACCGGTTTAGCGCCAGTAAATGTTTATGCGATTGCGTATCCAAATGGAACACAAACCATTAATCCGGGAAAAGGATTATTCGCCATTTTAGGAGTGGTAAAAGCTTCTCAAAAACTGGAATTCAAAAATGCAGAACTCCCGGACGGAAAACTATGGAATCCAACATATATAGTTGAAGGATTCTCAGATGAGAAACCGCTTTTCGAAATCATAGGCGGAGAAAACAAAGCCGTGATTGACGAAGGAATGCCCGGAACCGAAGATATTCAGGGAGGTTTTGAAGGTGGAAGAGTAGTGAAAGTAGACGATACTTATCATATGTTTCCAACCGAAAGAGCAGGTGAAAAAGGAGTCGACTATTATTACGATCGTGTCAAAACTAAAATCGGACATTGGACGAGTAAAGATGCCATTCACTGGAAAAGAGAATCAACGATTTATCAGGCCAGCGGTGTTTATGCCGTTACCGAAGACGATAATCCGATGAACGACCGACGTTCGGCAATTTGGTCGTATATGCCGGTTTTTAATGAAAAAGCAAACAAATGGTACGGCTATTATTTAGCCTACACCGTTCACAAAGAAATAGAACCGAATCACTCTTTCGGAAGAATCTGGCGTTGTGAATCCATTGTCGAAGGTATCAATGGAATTGGCGGACCGTACAAAGATATGGGCATCATTATGGAACCGGGTTTGGATTCTCAGCCTTGGGAAGGACGTCAGGGAGTAGCTTCTTTTTTTCCGTATAAAGTTGGAGATAAATATTTCGGATTTTACAGCGGAGCCTATCCATTTGCTTCCTGGGCAGATTATCCGAGGAAATCAGGGAAAGGCTGGTTTGTGGCATTGGCAGAATCAAATAGTCTCGAAGGTCCGTGGAAACGCTTAAACAAAGGTTTGGAACCGATAAAAACAATCCATCCGCAATTTGTTGAGAATCCGATTGTGAGTCAGTTGCCAAACGGTTTGTACATCGCTATTTTTGATGGAGGTCCTGAAGGCTGGGGACATCATTTACCAAATATGATTGGATATTCACTTTCGAAAGACGGAATCAATTGGGGAGAAGCACACTATCTGCCCATAGAAACCAAAGTTGATAAATGGTGGGATATTATGCGAACGCCACTCTGTTTAATTCCGGAAGAAAATGACGTTTATACCATCGTGTACAACGCCATCGATCTGAAAAAAAGATTTCACCCAACAGGAATGGTAAAAGTGAAATTGAACAAAGAGGTAATGGAATCCCGATTGAAAGAATTGAAATAAAAAGATTGAACGCGGATTACACGGATTTACTTCGTAAAGACGCGGATTAAAACGGATTTTAATAATTCAAAATAATAAAAATCTGCAAAAATCCTTTTAAATCTGCGTGAAAAAAAATAGAAAAAATTAGCACGCAGATTTAGCAGATTTTATGTTGATAGATTAAAGAAAAAAATCCGCGAAAATCCACGAAAATCAGTTTAATCCGCGTTCCATTGAAGCAAATTAAATTTGAAATGAAAAATAGAATACAATATCTCGTAATTGGAATCACAGCTTTGTTAATCGCAAGTTGTGCCACCAAATTCAAGAAAAGAGAAATTAACGAAGCCGTAATGCAGGAGATTTACAACGAAATCAAAACGCCTTACAAATACGGATTGGTGATGGTGCCAACGGACAACTCCTATAAAATGGACTGCCCGAGTGTTTTCAGAAAAGACGGAAAATGGTTTATGACCTATTTGATTTATGACGGAAGAGGTTACGAAACCTGGCTGGCCGAAAGCGATGATTTATTGCATTGGAAACACTTAGGAAAAGTAATGTCCTTTTCGGAAAATGAAAAACACTGGGATGTGAACCAAAAAGCGGGATATATTTCACTACAAGACCCAACCTGGGGCGGAAGTTACGAATGGGAAAAATACGATGACAAATACTGGATGAGTTATTTTGGCGGAGACAGTAAAGGATACGAAGCGGGAGTGTTGTCAATCGGAATGGCTTATACGAAAGAATCACCGACAAAACCTCATGAGTTTCAAAGACTGGAAAACCCGGTTTTAACGCCAAAAGACAAAGATGTAAGCTGGTGGGACAACAGCACGATGTACAAAAACAGTGTAATTCGTGATAAAGATAAATTGACTGGACATAATTTTGTTATGTACTACAACGCAAGAGGTGATAGTTTGAAACCACAAAAAGGTGCAGAACGAATTGGAATGGCAGTTTCTGACGATATGAAAACCTGGAAACGTTTCGGAAAAAATCCGGTATTAAACAACCATAAAGGAATTACAGGTGATGCTTTTATTCAGAGAATCAATGATACCTGGGTGATGTTTTACTTCGGCGCGTTTTGGAAACCGGGCGCTTTTAACCGTTTTGCCGTTTCGAATGATTTGCAAAACTGGACCGACTGGAAAGGCGAAGATTTAATTAAATCATCAGAGCCTTACGACGATTTATTTGCACATAAATCATTTGTCGTAAAACACAACGGAGTCGTATATCACTTTTATTGTGCGGTAAACAAAGCAGAACAAAGAGGAATTGCAGTAGCAACTTCGAAAGATTTAGGTAAAAGCGAAACGAATTTTGTGGCTCCGCCGGAGAAGGTTAAAAAGAATTAAGATATAGTGCGTTTTAGACCTGATAGGTTTGATAACCACAAAATAAATAAGACACAGTTTGTCATTTCGAGGAACGAGAAATCTCCGCGACAATATTCCACAAAGTGAAGAAATACTTTGTAGAGCTTCTTACGGAGATTCCTCCTTCGTCGGAATGACAAAAAACTAAAAAATATAAATCAATGTTTAAGTCAAATCATATTCCCCAATTTTTCAACTTTCGACTTTCGACTTTCGACTTTTTGACTGTAATTTTATTTCTCACAATCTCCACTACATACGCGCAATCCGTAACCGGAGAACCTGCAGGAATTCCAGAATTACACAAAAAATACGAGTTCGCTCCGTGGGAAGATCCAACGGTAACAAGCATCAACAGACAGCCTTCAAGAGCAACGGCGTATTCGTACACCAATATCGAAGATGCCTTAAAAGGCGACAGAACCAAAAGCCGAATCCAAATGCTGAACGGCGATTGGAATTTTAAATATGCTGTGAATCTTGAAAAAGCTTCCAAAGATTTTTATAAAACTACCGTTTCAGGCTGGGATAAAATAGAAGTCCCTTCCAACTGGGAAATGAAAGGTTATGATAACCCTATTTACAAAAGTGCCGTTTATCCGTTTCGACCAATAAATCCGCCTTATATTCCTAAAGATTATAACGGAATCGGTTCGTACCAGCGCAGTTTTACAGTTCCTGCAAACTGGAATGATATGACGGTGACATTGCATTTTGGAGGTGTGAGTTCCGGTTTTCAGGTTTGGCTGAACGGAGAGTTTTTGGGTTATGGAGAAGACAGTTGTTTACCATCCGAATTTGATATTACGCCTTATTTGAAAGAGGGAGAAAATGTAGTTTCCGTTCAGGTCATTCGTTGGGCAGACGGTTCATATCTCGAAGATCAGGATCATTGGCGCGTGAGCGGAATCCAGCGTGAAGTTTTTATTATGGCAGAGCCAAAATTACGCATTCAGGATTTCTTTGTTCAAACCAAATTAGACAAACAATACACAGATGCGATTTTTAAACTGCGTCCAAAAGTGGAGAATCTGACAGGAGAAAAAATCAAAGATTATATTTTTAATGTTCAGTTGTATGATGCTAATAATGTGGCAATGTTCAAAGAACCACTTCAAAAACCGGTGATCGATATGATTAACGAAAGTTATCCACGTCTGGATAATGTTCGTTTTGGAATGTTTCAGGAGACCATCAAAAATCCAAAGAAATGGAGTTCAGAAGAACCGAGTTTATACACTTTGGTCGTTTCCATAAAAGATAAAAATGGCAATATTACCGAAGCTAAAAGCTGTAAAGTTGGTTTTCGTTCGATAGAATTTTCGAAAGAAAACGGTAAAATGTTAATCAACGGAAAAGAAACGTATGTGTATGGCATCAACCGTCACGACCATAATCCAATTCGAGGAAAAGCCTTAAACCGAGATGATATCAAACAAGATATTACGACGATTAAGAAGTTTAACTTTAATTTTATTCGTACCAGTCACTATCCAAACGATCCGTATTTTTATGAATTGTGCGATCAATACGGAATTATGGTGATGGACGAAGCCGATCAGGAAACGCACGGAATCGGTGGAAAATTAGCGAACGATCCAAAATGGACAAACGCTTATTTGGAGCGTATGACCCGAATGGTCGAAAGAGACAAAAACCATCCATCCGTTGTGATGTGGAGTTTGGGTAACGAAGGGGGAAAAGGACCAAACCATTCGGCAATGGCGGGTTGGGTTCACGATTTCGACTTAACTCGTCCCGTACATTATGAACCGGCGCAGGGAAATCCGAAATTGGACGGTTATATTGATCCGCTTGATCCAAAATATCCAAAAACAATAGACCATGCGTATCGATTTGAAAATCCGCAGGACGAACCTTATGTCGATATGGTCAGCCGATTTTATCCGGGAGTTTTTACGCCTAAATTTTTAGTTGATCAAAAGAAAGATACCCGACCAATTATTTTTGTAGAATACTCGCACGCAATGGGAAATTCTGTTGGAAATTTAAAAGAATTGTGGGATGAATTCCGTTCTCTTCCAAGAGTTATTGGAGGCTGTATCTGGGAATTTAAAGATCAGGGATTGGTAAAATTCGACTCACGATCAGGTCAGAATTATTTCGCCCACGGTGGAGATTTCGGCGAAAGATACCACGATGGAAATTTCAACACTAAAGGAATTGTCGATTCCAACGGAAAACCAAAAGGTTCTATTTTTGAGAATAAATGGGTGTATCAGCCAGCAACTTCAACGCTGAAAGATGGCAATCAATTAGAAATAAACAACCGCAGTGCTGTAAAATCTTTAGCCGATTATACTCCGGTTTTGAAAATTTTAGAAAACGGAAATGTCATCAAAACGCAGATTTTAAAACCTTTCAATTTAGAAGCAGGACAATCTACGATATTGAACGTAAATCCATATTTGCCAAAAATGAAATCTGATGCCGAATACATTTTGAATATCGAATTCCAACTTTCGAAAGACGAGCTATGGGCTTCTAAAGGTTACGCTGTCGCGGAAGATCAATTTCTGCTGAAAAAGAAAGATCTTGTTTTAGAAACTAAAAAAGGAAATGTAAATATTTCCGAATCAGATTCCGATTTCAACATCAAAGGAAAAGCTTTCGATATAAAAATAAATAAAGTAAACGGAGCCTTGAGTTCGTACATTTTCAACGGAGAAGAACAGGTTTTTGCACCTTTGCTTCCAAATTTCGTGAGACCACTTACGGATAATGACAAGCGAGGATGGAAATCACAAAAGCTTTTGAAACAATGGTACAAAGCAAAACCAAAATTGACGAATATCAAAATGGATCAGTCAAATGAGGAAATTAAAATCACCAGCGATTACGAAATTATAAAAGACAGCGCGAGTGTAAATGTGGTTTACAACATCAAACCAGATGGAACTATAAAAGTAGATTACAGTTTGAAAGCATCGAATAAATTACCAAACATCCCGAAAATTGGAATGCAAATGGGAGTTCAAAGAAAGTTCGACCAGATTTCGTGGTACGGAAAAGGAGAACTGGAAAATTATAACGACAGAAGTTTTGGCTCGTTTGTTGGGAAATATTCACTGCCGATTAATGATTTTATCGAGCATTACGTAAAACCACAAGAAAACGGAAACAGAACCGAAGTGAGATGGATGGCTTTGACCACTCCACAAAAAAACAAAGGATTTTTGGTCGTTAATGATACCAAAGTTTTAAGTACGAGTGTGTGGCCGTATACCCAAGAAAATCTGAGTTCAGCGACGCATACTTACGAATTAAAAGACCCCGGATTTTTGACAGTGAATATTGATTTAATCCAAATGGGAGTGGGAGGAAACGATAGCTGGACATTAGTCGCACAGCCTTTGGAACAATATCAAATTAAGTCAGGAGATTATCAGTATAGTTTTTATTTGATTCCTTTTACAGGTTCAAAAGATGAACTGGAAAGTAGTTTGAAGAAGTTTAAATATTAGTAAAAATCAAAATAATCTGCTAAATCTGCCAAATCTGCGTGAAAAAATTATAGCACGCAGATTTGGCAGATCCTGGAGATTTTACAAAAGTTTAATAAGTAATGTTTCAAAAAACACAGTTCTTTTTTATATTACTTTTTGTGGGATACGTTTCCGCACAGGAAGTCCATAAAAAAGAAAATACTTTGTTTCAGCCTACAATCGAAACCTCAAGACCTTGGGTGTATTGGTATTGGATGCAAAGCGCGTATTCAAAACCTGGCATAACAGCCGATTTGGAAGCGATGAAACAAGCCGGAATTGGAGGTGCTTATTTAATGACGATTAAAGGTCCGGCAAATCCGCCATTGATGGATCCACCGGTTTTGCAGTTGAGCAAAGAATTTTGGGATTTGGTACATTTTGCCTTAACCGAAGCAGACCGATTGGGTGTAAAAATCGCATTTCATCCTGCCGATGGTTTTGCCGTTGCGGGAGGACCCTGGATTACACCCGAAATGTCGATGCAAAAAGTGGTTTGGGCAGATGTTACTGTAAGTGGGAATAACTTCAAAAATCTGCAATTACCAGTGCCAAATCATTACAAAGATTATTATAAAGATATTGCTGTGTTTGCCATTCCCATTAAGGAAAGTTACATCACATCCAATCAAAATCGTCCAAAAATCACTTCTACACTTGTCGATTTTGATGCTTCATTTTTGAGTGATTCAAAAAAAGAAGATCAATTTAGATTGAAAGAAAAAGGATGGGTTCAATACGAATTTGATCAGCCGTTTTTGTGCAAATCCATTCAAATAGAAACCAAAGGAAATAATTATCAGGCGCATCGTTTACTAATTGAAGTGAGTGATGACGGCGTAAACTTTAAAAGTCTTGGTCGATTGACAACGCCTCGTCACGGTTGGCAGGACGTTGATGCATTTTACACACACAGCATCGTTCCGACAAAAGCCAAATATTTCAGATTCGTTTATGATCCCGAAGGTAGTGAACCAGGAGCAGAAGATTTAGATCCTGCCAAATGGAATCAGGGATTGAAAGTTGCTAAAATCTATTTGTCAAACGAGCCTTTGATAGATAATTACCAGGGAAAATCAGGAGCTATTTGGCGTTTGAGCCCGCAAACTTCGACTGAACAAATCGGAAAAACTGATTGTGTTGACCAGTCAAAAATGATTAATGTTTCCAAGTTTGTTGACGAAAAAGGTATTCTGAATTGGAAAGCTCCTTCAAAAGGAAATTGGAGAATTATTCGTTTTGGACATACGTCAACTGGTCACGAAAATGCTACTGCAGGTGCAGGAAGAGGATTGGAGGTGGATAAGTTTAATGCCGAAGCAGTCCGTTTTCAACTGGATCATTGGTTTGGCGAAATGTTGAGAACTGCAGGGCCTGAACTGGCATCCAAAGTCGTTAAAATCTTGCATATCGATAGCTGGGAATGTGGGAGCCAAAACTGGTCACCCGTTTTTCAGGAGGAATTTAAAAAACGCAGAGGCTATGATGTTCTAGATTATTTGCCGGTTATGGCTGGGATTCCTTTAAATGATATTGAAACTTCGGAGAAAGCACTTTATGATATAAGAAAAACTATTGCAGAATTGGTTTGTGATAATTTTTTCGGCACGCTGGCTGATGAAGCTAAAAAAGCAAGAGTGAAATTCAGCTCCGAAAATGTGGCGCCAACGATGATGAGCGACGGACTTTTACATTTTAAACACATCGATTATCCGAGTGGAGAATTTTGGCTGAAAAGTCCAACGCACGACAAACCAAATGATATACTCGATGCGATTTCGGGAGGACATATTTACGGAAAAGATATTATTCAGGCGGAAGCTTTTACGGAATTGAAAATGGATTGGGATGAACATCCGGGAAATCTAAAAACTTTAGCAGACCGGAATTATGCTCTTGGAATCAACCGATTTTTCTACCACGTTTTTGTACACAATCCGTGGACGGACAGAAAACCCGGAATGACTTTAGACGGTGTTGGTTCTTATTTTCAAAAAGACCAAACTTGGTGGAAACCCGGAAAAGCCTGGGTAGATTATTGCCAGCGAGTACAGTTTCAATTGCAAAAAGGAAAACCGGTTATTGATTTGGCGGTTTTTATTGGTGAAGATTTACCGTCACGTTCAGTGCTTCCGGATCGTTTAGTGCCGTTTATTCCGAATATTTTTGGAAAAGAACGTCTGGAAAGTGAAGCCATTCGATTGAAAAATGAAGGTCAGCCAAGCATCAAAATTCCAAAAGAAGTCACTTCTTCTAAAAATTCAACCGATTTGTCACAATGGACAAACGCAATGAACGGTTATCAATACGATTCGTTCAACGCTGATGTTTTACTAAATAGTGCTAAAGTTGAAAACGGAAAGATAGTTTTCAGCAACAGTATCGAATATGGAATTTTGCTATTTCCGGGAAGTCATAAAATGGCGCCGAATAAAATGATGTCTTTGGCTGTAGCCGAAAAAATATTGGAATTGGTAAAAGAAGGAGCAACTGTTTTTGTTGATGAAAAACCAGATTTACAACCCGGAATGCAATCAGAAACCGATCAAAAAAAATGGCAAAATGTAATTGATGAAATTTGGAACAATAAATTGAATGCGTCGTTGTGGAAAATAGGAAAAGGAACTATAATTAAACTTCCGTATGTAGGAAATGATTTTACCTCCATTGGAATCGAACAAGATGTTTATTTTCCAAAATTAAACAGAACCGATTCGGAAACAATTGCCTGGACTCACCGAAAATCTGAAACAGAGGATATCTATTTTATTTCTAATCAAAAAGAACAAAAAAGACAAGTTGAAGTATCGTTTAGAATTACTGGAAAAATTCCTGAATGGTACAATCCTGTAACGGATAAAACTATTGTTTTAAATAACTGGAAAATCGAAAACGGAAGAACGATTGCTACAATTTCATTAGCTGAAAATGAATCAGGTTTTGTGATTTTTAAAGATAAAACCGAAATGGTTTCTGTTAAAGGAACACAGAATAATTCAGAATTTGAAACGGTTCAGACTTTAGATGAAAACTGGGAGTTGCAATTTGATTCTGAATATAAAGGCCCGAAAGAAGTTATAAAAATCAACAAGCTTTTTGATTGGAGTACTTCAACAAATGATCAGATTAAATATTATTCAGGTGCGGTAGTTTATAAAAAAGACCTTATCTGGAAAGGAAAAACCAACGATAAAATTTGGCTCGACTTAGGTACAATTGCCAATATTGCCGAAGTAACCGTAAATGGAATCAACTGCGGAACAATCTGGACATTTCCATACAAAGCAGACATTTCAGAAGCTTTAAAAAAAGGGAAAAACACTATAGAAATTAAAGTTACAAATACCTGGGCAAACCGATTAATTGGCGATGAAAAATTACCAAAAGAAGAAAGGTTAACGTGGACAACAGCTTCTTTTAGATTGGAAGGAGAGCCATTGCTGAAAGCAGGATTATTGGGGCCGGTTACGATTGTAAAAGAGAAATAGATATAATATGTACCGAGCCTACGGCTCTTTTTTATCGTGTTTAGCTTTATAAACTGGACTAAAGTCCAGCCTTACAAAATGTTTCGAGCCGATGGCTCTAGTACATAATGTCAGAGTTCCGTAGGAACGATTCATATTGTAGCGTCGGGTTTTAACCCGATGAATAGTAGGAACAATTCATATTATTTCAACGGATTTTAATCCGTTGAAATATAGATTAAAATAAAAAAAATGAGAAATAAAAAAAATGTATTGTTGTGATTTTATGTTTGATGGGAAGTTTCCAAATCAATGCAAAAATCAAATTACCGGCACTCTTTTCGGATAATATGATGCTACAGCAAAAGTCGAACGCACCGATGTGGGGCTGGGCGGATAAGAATGAAAACGTGAGTGTAAAAACATCGTGGAATTCTAAAATCTACAAAACCAAATCCGACAGTCAGGGGAAATGGAGAGTGGAATTGCAGACTCCGGTTGCAGGGGGTCCGTTTATGATTGAAGTCAATCAGGGAAAGGAAACTATTGCGATAAAAAACGTTTTGATTGGCGAAGTTTGGCTGTGTTCTGGTCAGTCGAATATGGAAATGCCTTTGAAAGGTTTTCAGGGTCAGCCAGTAAAAAACGGCAACGAAATCATTGTCAGATCCACCAATAATAAGATCCGTTTAATTACAATTCCAAGAGCGACAGTTTTAGAACCTAAAGATGATTTCGAAGGAAAATGGGAAACGGCCTCTCCAAAATCTACGACTAATTTTAGTGCGACAGCTTGGTATTTCGGATCGCTTTTACAGGAAGTTTTAGATGTTCCGGTGGGATTAATTCATGTTTCATACGGAGGCTCAAGTATGGAAGCCTGGATGAATCAGGAAATGCTGAAAGATTTTGCAAGTGCCAAAATTCCAACAACAAAAGAAGAATTGGTAAAAGACTCCAATCGTGTACCAACGACTTTGTTTAACGGAATGCTTTCACCTGTGATTGGTTACGGAATCAAAGGCTGTATCTGGTACCAAGGCGAGTCGAATTATGAAAGAGCTTCTGAATATACGGCTTTGATGAAAAAAATGGTCAGCAGTTGGAGAGGCTTGTGGAAGCAAGGGGATTTTCCTTTTTACTATGCGCAAATTGCTCCGTTTAATTATGCGCAATTTCATCCAAAAGACAATCTGGAGAAATATAATTCGGCTTATTTGAGAGAAGCACAATTGAAAGCTTCGAAGGAAATTCCGAATTCAGGAATGGCGGTTTTGATGGACGTCGGCGAAGAAAATAATATTCACCCAATGGACAAAGAAAAAGGCGGAAACCGACTGGCTTTTCAGGCTTTGGCAAAAACCTACGGGATTGAAGGCTTCGAATTTGAAAGTCCAAAATACAAATCGATGGAAATAAAAGATGGTTCAGTAACCGTTTCTTTTGATAATGTTGAAAACGGAATAACCTCGTATGACAAAGAAGTTACCGGTTTTGAATTGGCGGGAGAAGATAAGATTTTCTATCCAGCAAAAACGGTTGTTCGTAGAAAATCGGTGGTTTTGACTTCTGATAAAGTTGCCAAACCAGTAGCGATTCGTTATTTGTTTAAAGATTTTGTAAAGGCAGAATTGTTTAGTGGTGGTGGTTTGCCAATTTCGTCTTTTAGGACGGATGAATGGTAGTTTTTTTAAACCATATAAGTGATATAAGATTATATAAGTTTTTTGTCATTTCGACGTAAGGAGAAATCACACACGAAACTCCGTTCCTAAAAGCGCCAATCTTTGTCGAATTACTAGTGTGATTTCTCCTTACGTCGAAATGACATAGTTAGAACAATAAAATAAAAAAATAATAAGTTTGAAATATACAATTTACATATTTTTCTTTTTCACGCTTTTAGTTAAAGCGCAAATTCCCGTGCTCGAAAATTACAATCAAATCTGGAATACGCAAAGTAACAATTCATCAGAATCTATGCCTTTGGGAGGTGGCGATATTGGTTTGAATGTCTGGGTAGAAAAAGGCGATTTGTACTTTTATTTTTCCCGATCTGGCACTTTTGATGAGCATAATACTTTATTGAAATTAGGTCGTCTAAAAGTTACGTTAACACCAAATCCATTTAAGGATAACGAAGGTTTTAAACAAGAATTGGTTTTGAAAGACGGTTATATTTCGATTGGGCAGAAGGATACTAAAATCAAACTTTGGGTAGATGTTTTTAAACCCGTAATTCATTTGGATTTGGAAAGTAAAACGCCTGTGAAAATGACGGCTTCTTATGAAAGCTGGCGTCATAAAAACCGTGATTCCAAAGGAAAAGCAAATAATGCTAATTCGTATAAATGGGCGCCACAAGGAGAAATCGTAACATTCAAAGATTCAATTTCATTTGAAAATAATGGTATTCAATTTTATCATAGAAACAGACAACAAACCGTTTTTGATGTTGCGGTAAAACAGCAAAGAATGGAATCGGTTAAAGATCAAATGCTGAATCCGTTGGCGAATCTAACTTTTGGGGGATTTATGACTGGCGATAATTTGAAACCTGACGGAACTTATTCAGGGACATATCAAAATACAGATTTTAAAGGATTCAGTCTTTCGAGTATAAAACCTTCCAAAAAACAATCTCTGGAAATTCATTTACACACGAATCAATCTGATATAAATACTTGGAAAAAAGGTTTGAAAAATCAAATTTCAGACTATAAAATCAAATCAAAACAAGCAGAAAAAAATACGATAAAATGGTGGAATAATTTCTGGAACCGCAGTTTTATTTATACCCAAAAAAGCAATTCGACAGCCAAAGATTCTGTTTATCAAATTGGGCAGAATTATCAATTGTTCCGTTATATGCTAGGCTGTAATGCATACGGAAAATATCCAACCAAATTCAACGGCGGATTGTTTACAGTTGATCCTGTTTTTACTAATCCGGATTTGAATTTTACTCCTGATTTCAGGAATTGGGGAGGTGGAACAATGACTGCTCAAAATCAAAGACTGGTTTATTTTCCGATGGTAAAAAGCGGTGATTTTGATATGATGAAATCGCAATTGGATTATTATTTGAGCCTTCAAAAAAATGCAGAATTGCGTTCGCAGGTCTATTGGAAACACGGTGGAGCATCGTTTACAGAACAACTGGAAAATTTCGGATTACCCAATCCAGCCGAATACGAATGGAAACGTCCAGCTGATTATGATCCGGGAATGGAATACAACGCCTGGCTGGAATACGAATGGGATACCGTTTTTGAGTTTTGCCAAATGATGTTGCAACAGAAAGAATTTGCAGGCGAAGACATTCAGAAATACAATTCTTTTATCATCAGTTGTCTTCGATTTTTTGATGAACATTATCAATATTTAGCGAAACAAAGAGGTAGAAAAACATTGGACGGAAATGGAAAATTAATTTTATTTCCAGGCTCGGGTGCGGAAACGTATAAAATGGCTAATAATTCTAATAGTACTATTTCTGCTTTGCAGGTTATCACAGAACAGCTTTTAAATCTTTCTTCAACACAATTATCCAAAGAAGAAGTGGAATATTTGAAAGCTTTTCAAAAACGAATTCCACCTCTAAATTTTGGTCAAATTGAAAATCATAAAGTTTTGCTTCCGGCGAAATCTTGGGAGCGAATCAATAATTCCGAAGTACCACAATTGTATTCCGTTTATCCGTGGGGAATTTACGGCGTAGGAAAACCAGATTTAGAAACGGCTTTGAATACCTGGAAATACGATACAGATGCGATTAAATTTAGAAGCCATATTGGCTGGAAACAGGACAATATTTTTTCGGCCCGTTTGGGATTAACCGAAGAAGCAAAAAAATACAATTTGTTGAAAATGGTGAATTCCGATAGAAGATTCCCAGCCTTTTGGGGTCCGGGTTATGATTGGGTTCCCGACCATAATTGGGGAGGTTCAGGAATGATTGGAATGCAGGAAATGCTTTTGCAGGAAGCGAACGGGAAAATCTATCTTTTTCCGGCTTGGCCAAAAGACTGGAATGTTCATTTCAAATTGTACGCGACAAAAAATACCACCGTTGAGGCTGAACTTGTAAACGGCGAATTGAAAGTTTTAAAAGTAATTCCTGAAGAAAGGAAAAAAGATATAATCAATCTGTTAAATAAATCGACAGAAGAAAAAATGAAATTAAATTAAAAGAAAATGATAAAGAAATTAGTAGGTTCTTTTGCTTTGGCAATGCTTTTGACAGCAAATGGACAAGCGCAGAATACCGACAAACAAATTGTAAAAGTCGATTTTGACTTTTTTCAAAGAAGACTGGAAGAAGTACACGATCCCAGTTACGAATCCTGGGTGGTTAACGATCAAAAAGAAGCGGAGAAATCATTTAACAATGTAACCTTCAAACTGAAAGGAAACTTTACTTCAAAATGGTATAAAGTCGGAATGAACGCGCCTCATTACAACAGATTAGGAAGCGACGGTTTGGTCACAGCTGAAAATTTGGAATTAAAAATCAGTGGATTAAAAGAGGGAAAACATACGCTTTTGACTTTTCATAATGCCTTTGATGTGATTACAGGAAAGACTTTTTCTCCAATCAAAATTTATGTGAACGGAAAATTAGAAGAGACGGTAAATGCAAGTCAGAGAGCCAATGCGAAAATCGATGCGACGATGGCCTATATTACTTTTAATTCAGAAAAAGGTAAAGATTTAATTATTCGTTTTGAAATAGACCCAACTGTTAATCCTGATATTGTAAAGCAGATTGTAATCAATGGTTTTGAAATTGATACACCAAATTTAATGAATCAGGCACGCACTCCAAAACCGGAAAATAGGAACGAGCACATTGTGGCTTTAGATAAAAAAATAGTTTTAGAATGGGATGCTTCCAAAAAGGCTGTGGCTCATCAATTGTATTTTGGAGAAGATGCCAATGCGGTTGCCAATGCGAATGAATCTTCGAAAGAATTTAAAGGGAAACTAACTGCAACTCAATTTCCGCATACCGATTTATACAGCGGTTCAACCTATTACTGGCGTGTGGATGAAGTGGATAGCAGAGGCGATGTAACTTTAGGGGATGTGTGGTCATTCAAACCCGCACAATTGGCTTTTCCGGGAGCGGAGGGATATGGACGTTTTGCTTTAGGTGGTCGTGGAGGAAAAGTGGTTGAAGTAACCAATTTAAATGATGACGGACCGGGAAGTTTGCGTGATGCAATCAATCAGGAAATCGGACCGAGAACTATTGTTTTTAATGTGTCTGGAAATATAAAACTGGTTTCACGATTAGTGGCGAACCAACCATATATCACCATTGCAGGTCAAACGGCTCCGGGTGAAGGAATCACAATTAGTAGAGCACCTCTTGGATTGACAGGTAATGACGGAGTTGTGAGATTTCTAAAAGTTAGAATCGGGGGTGGAACGACTTTTGACGGAATGGGACTGACGGGTGCTAACGTTAGTATTATTGATCATTGTTCGATCAGTTGGACAATCGACGAATCGTTTAGTTCTCGTGGTGCGCATAATATTACGTTACAACGAACTTTAATTTCGGAAGCCTTAAATATTGCGGGTCACGACAAATATCCAGCTGGAAAAATGCACGGTTATGCGGCTACGATTGGTGGCGATATCGGAAGTTTTCACCATAATTTATTGGCACACAATGAAGGTAGAAATTGGAGTATTGGCGGTGGTTTGAATGGTGATGGCTATTACGGAGGACGATTGGACATTCGTAATAATGTGGTGTACAATTGGGGACATCGCGCTACAGATGGAGGAGCGAGTGAAGTGAATTTTGTAAATAATTATTATAAACCAGGTGTTTCTGCCAAAATATTTGTGGCACTAAATGCCCAAATTGAAGGTGTTGGAAAAGGGAAACAGCAATATTATTTTGATGGAAATGTGATGCCTGGTTATTTTGATGAAAAAAATCAGGATAAAGGAAGAAAGTTTACACTATCCAATAAGGCAATTGTGGATTATGATGTGTTTTTGCCAAAACCATTTTTCGAGTCTTTTGTAAATACGCAAACAGCAAAGGGCGCTTATAAAAATGTACTTTCGGATGTGGGAGCGAATCAGCCATTTTTTGATAAACATGATAACAGAATTGTTGATGAAACCCTTAAAGGAACTTTTACCTATAAAGGAAGCAAAAGCGGTTTAGGCGGCATGATTGATAATGAAGCAGATGCTGGTGGATGGCCAAATTTCGCTACTGAAACTCGTCCTGCAGATTGGGATACGGATCATGACGGATTACCAAATTGGTGGGAAAAAGCAAATGGCTTGAATGAAAATTCGAAAGCCGGAGATTTTTCGGATGCGAATTCAGATACCGATAAAGACGGATTTACCCAATTGGACGAATATTTAGATTGGTTGTCAAAACCACATTATTTTGTGAGTTCTGGTGAAAAAACAAGTTTTACTGTTGCAGATTTTTTCAAAGGATATGAGAAAAAGCCAGTCTATACTTTTTCGGAAGTTAAAAATGGTAAAGTAGTTTTAAAAGGAAAAGAAATTCAATTTACGACAAGCGGAAAAGGATTCGGTTCTTTTGCTATTACTGTTAAAGATACCGATGGAGATTCGATGAGCCGTACAATTAATTTCTTTGTAAAATAAAGAAGCAATAAATATAATCTGCTCCAATCTGTTTAAATCTGCGTGAAAAACTAGATAACAGAAAAATAAATCCGTTTTTTTTCTGCGTCTTGCGATAGCAATCTGTGTAATCCGCGTTCCATTAAGCAATTTGAATTAAATAAAATTTGAAAATGAAAAAGAACATTATTCTATTATCGGCGATACTTTTTTCGACAGCTTTTGTGGCTCAAAATAAAGGTTTGGTTGCCAATTCTGAAAGCCCTTATTCCAAATTGCAAAGTGTCAATTTACAAGATGTGAAATGGACAAATGGATTTTGGAAAGAACAATTTGATGTAGAAACCAAAAAGACACTTCCCTATATGTGGGATTTGTATCATAACGATTCGATTTCCCACGCTTATAAAAACTTTGAAATTGCTGCGGGTGAAAGTAAAGGAACTTTTAAAGGACCTTCATTCCACGATGGAGATTTTTACAAAATTTTTGAAGGAATGGCGGCGACTTATGCGGTAACAAAAGACGAGAAGTTGGATGCCGAGATGGATAAAGCCATTGCGCTTTTTGCCAAAGCACAACGCAAGGATGGTTATTTGCACACACCAGTTTTGATTGATGAACGCTGGGGAACTTTGGGTCCTGAAGAAGTGAAAAAACAATTGGGTTTCGAGAAATACAATATGGGGCATTTGATGACGGCAGCCTGCATTCATTATCGTGCGACCGGAAAAACAAATTTTCTGGATATTGCGAAAGGTGTAGCTGATTTTCTATACGATTTCTATAAAAAAGCATCGCCTGAATTAGCGCGAAATGCGATTTGTCCTTCTCATTATATGGGAATTGTCGAAATGTACCGCACTACTAAAAATCCAAAATATCTTGAATTGGCGAATAATTTAATTGATATTAGAGGAACAACCAATGACGGAACAGACGACAATCAGGATCGAATTCCGTTCAGAAAACAAACTACGGCAATGGGTCACGCGGTAAGAGCCAATTATTTGTATGCAGGAGTTGCCGATTTGTATGCCGAAACGGGAGAGAAGAAATTATTAGACAACTTGGAATCGATTTGGAATGATGTGACCTATCGAAAAATGTACATTACTGGCGCTTGCGGTTCTTTGTATGACGGAGTTTCGCCAGACGGAACTTCTTATAATCCTGCCGATGTGCAAAAAATTCATCAGGCTTATGGAAGACCTTTTCAATTGCCAAATGCTACAGCGCATACCGAAACTTGTGCCAATATCGGAAATGTTTTGTGGAATTGGAGAATGCTTCAAATCACTGCAGATGCCAAATATGCTGATATTGTGGAATTGGCATTGTATAACAGTGTTTTGTCAGGGATCAGCCTGGGAGGGAAGGAATTCTTTTATAACAATCCGCTGAATGTTTCCAAAGACTTGCCTTTCAAACAAAGATGGAGCAAAGAGCGTGAAGGTTATATCGCTTTATCCAATTGTTGTGCGCCAAATGTGACCAGAACAATTGCTGAGGTGAGTAATTATGCTTATAATTTTTCAAAAGAAGGACTGTATGTGAATTTATATGGAAGTAATAGTTTGAATTCAGTGACTTTAGGGGGAGATAAAATTGAAATTGAGCAACAAACCAATTATCCTTGGGATGGAAAAATTACGCTGAAAATTCTAAAAGCACCAAAAGATAATTACGCTTTTTTCCTGAGAATTCCGGGTTGGAGTCAGGAGACAACAATTGCAATCAATGGTAAAAATATTAGTGATGCCATTGTTTCAGGTACGTACCAAAAAATAGCACAAAAGTGGAAAAAAGGAGATGTTATTGAATTAAATATTCCAATGCCGGTTGAATTAATGCAAGCCAATCCATTAGTAGAAGAAGTCAAAAATCAGGTTGCTGTAAAAAGAGGACCAATTGTGTATTGCTTAGAATCGAATGAGCTTCCTGCGAATGTGAAAGTGAATGATGTTGTTTTAGATTTAAATTCTAAGTTCACAACTGATTTTATCAAAATAAACAACAGACAATTGTTGGGCATAACAGCCAGTTCATCAATAACTCCCGATAATTCCTGGGATAAAAAATTATACAAGCCTATTTCCACAAAAGATAATAAGGAATATACTATAAAATTAATTCCTTATTTTGCGTGGGGAAATCACGGTAAGGGTGAAATGTCTGTTTGGTTGTCGCACTAATTCTTTCTTGTCCTTGATAATTTAAAGTTTAGATTAAGAATATCTTTTAATTTTTTTACGAGAAAAATAATTATTTCAGATATTATTAATGCATACTTGGTAACAATAAATATTGGAAGCACTAATTATTTAAGAATAATTAGTGCTTTTTTTATTTGTATTGTTAATATTGAAAAAAAATCACTTAATTTTATGATAACTGTTTTTATTTCATTTTTTTTTTAATAATTGAATAAATACAGCATAGTACAGGATGCGTGAGTATATGTATCATTATAAATTTGGGACATGTAATAAATGTTGTTTTTACATTTAAATAATGAAAACGATATAGCATTTATTTTATTAACCTAACCTAACAAATTAATAATTAACTAAAACAAATTTTATGAAACAAACACTAGTAGTGAGAAGATGTAGTGTTATTTTATTTGTACTGATGAGTATGATTACTTATGCTCAAACTGCTGTCAGTCAAATTAAAGTCACAGGTACTGTTACTGATAATGCAGGAATGCCTTTATCAGGTGTAAACGTAACTGAAAAATCATCAAAAAATACTGTTACTACTGATTTTATCGGTAAATATCAGATTAATGTAAAGAGTGATGCAACATTGGTTTTCTCTTTCATAGGAATGAGAAAAATGGAAATACCTTTGTCAGGACGTACTGTTTTAAATACAAAATTACAAGATGACACTAATCAATTAGAGAGTGTTGTTGTTGTAGGTTATGGTAGCCAGAAAAAGAAAGATCTTACTGGAGCTATTGCAACAATAAAGGCCGCGGATCTTGAGAATTTACCAGTAACTAACTTATCTGATGCATTGAGAGGACAGGTTGCTGGACTTTCTGTTACAAGTGGATCTGGACGTCCTGGAGATGCCGGTACCATCTCAATCCGTCAATCTTTTGGTTTTGGAAAGGATGCAAATTCAGGAGTACCGTTAATCGTGATTGATGATATGGTGCAAGTTGATGCTGCCACAGGTTTGGCTACGATGGAAACTTTTAACAGATTGGATCCTTCCGAAATTGAGAGTATGACTATTTTGAAAGATGCGTCTGCCGCTATTTATGGTTCCCGTGCATCACAAGGGGCGGTAGTTATAAGAACTAAGAAAGGAAAATCTGGTAAAGCTAAGTTTAGTTACAGCAGTCAGTTTGCGGTTAATGATGCTATTAGTCATACGAAAACAATGAGTGCTTATGAATTTGGAGTTTTTAATAATAGATTTTTAACTGGAGCATTAGTTCCAGGTAATGTGATTGATCCAAAAGTGTTGTTTTCTGCAAAGGAATTGGAAGAAATGAAAGGGTTGGATTATGATTGGTTAGAAAAGGCTTGGAAACCTGCAATACAACAAAAGCATACGCTTAATATAAGCGGGGGTACTGATAATATTACCTATTTTGCAGGTGCAACTAGATTTACCCAAGATGCGAATCTTGGTTATCAAAAATATGAGAAATGGAATTATCGTACAGGGATTACCGCTAAAATTGCAAATAATTTAGATTTTTCTGCTTCTATGTCAGGAAATTCAGGATTTGTTGATAAGGCGTTTACTAAAGCATCAGGAAGTGTTGGCGGTTATGATACTGGTGCAGGAGAACAGGCTGATTACGACTTCCTAGTTCATATGCCAAAATTTGTTCCATGGCAAACAACAGTTGATGGTAAAGAATATTACATGTCGCCATTTCCTAATACTAATAAAAATTTTGGATCAGCTAATGCAAATAATAATATAGCCGGATGGAATTATTTTGCCAATATGAACAATGGGTCACATCAAACAACTGATGATGCTTCTTATAATTTTACTACTTCGTTGAATTACAAAGTAGCCGGTATTAAAGGATTGTCTTTTAAGGGAACCTTTGCAAGAACTCAAAATTCCAGTAATGCAGAGCAAATCCAACTCCCTTATGACTTGGCAAGAATCACAAATTATCAGTTGCAGGATAACCACCTTGCAAGTGCAGCATATCCAAGTGCAACTATTAAAAACCCAGAGGTAGGTGGTATTATTGACTATGTCATAGAAACTAATATTAGAAATTCAAGAGTGTATTATAATACAAGTTTTTCTAAAAGCACTCAGATGGACTTTTTTGCCAATTATGATAGAACTTTCGGAAGGCATCAAGTTAGTGCGATGTTTGGAGCTGAAAGATCTGAGTCTAACTATGCCACCACTCGTTTAGCTTATTTTAACACTCCTAAAGATTACCAAGGTGATTGGCGTACTGCAGGAACAGTTGATACAGGTAATTCTACCGCATTTAAAGGAAATAATGCAACGATGTCGTATTTTGGAACTTTAAATTATAGCTATCAATCAAAGTATTTGGCACAATTTCTTATACGTAGTGATGCATCCACGAAGTTCGCTCCAGAACATTATTGGGGAACTTTTCCGTCACTTCAATTGGGTTGGGTAGTTTCTAAAGAAGATTGGTTTGCAAATAATGTGTCAGCTGTGAATTTCTTTAAATTGCGTTATTCAATTGGTAAAACCGGAAAAGATAATCTTCCACCTTGGAAATGGATTCAATTTTATGATCTTACTCCTAATAAAGGTTATACATTTGGATCTGGCGGTGGTCAATTAGGGTCTTCAGTGACTCCTAAAATAGTTCCAAACAGAGAGACAGCATGGGATAGCACATTAAAGAATAATTTTGGTATTGATATGGCTTTTTTAGAAAACAGATTGCAGTTTAATGCAGATTTCTATTATGACATTTCAAAAGACATGATCACTGACCTGAGTAGCGCAATTGGTGTGCCAGTTTCTGTTGGTGGAGGATTTGCAGAAGAAAATTATGCTACCGTTAATGCTTGGGGTTCTGAGCTTAGCATTTCTTGGAGCGATAAAGTAAAAGGTAATTTAAGTTATGATGTGGGCGTAAATTTTGGTTATGGAGATAACAAAATAGTGAAATATCCAAATCAAGGAAACCTTCTTCCGTCTAATAACGCTAGTAGAGAAGGATATTCAAGCGGATTTAATCCGGTATGGGGATTCAAAACATGGAAAGGAACTTCTACAGGTGACGGTATTTTGCGTACAGATGCTGATATTGCTAACTATTGGAAGTACTTGACTGACAATGCTACAGCAGTAGGTGGTGTTCCAAGTTATTTAGGTAACGGTGATCCTACTAAAATTCAAAAAGGGTCTATGGCTTTTCAAGACGTTGCTGGGACGCTTCAAAATGACGGAACTTTGACAGGACCAGATGGTCAGATTATTGATAAAAATGACTATACTAAATTGGCTAAAAGTAGCAGAACATATACAATTAATACTAACTTGGGGATCAAATACAGTGGATTTTCTTTAAAAACCCAAATTGCAACTTCTTGGGGTGGAGCTACTTTTGTAGATTTAGTAAGTCAGTCAACTAGTAGTGCCAGTAATATGTGGGCACGCGAACCTTTTTGGAATGATATGTACGGAACTGATAATCCAAACGGAAAATACCCAAATTTGGCGGCCGCTGGTGCAACAAGCACTTCTGATTTTTGGCAACTTGATACTTTTCGTTGTGTTGTCAGAAATTTAACTCTAACGTATGATATTCCAAAGCAAGTTTTTGTGAATACCAAAATACAAAATATATCTTTAGGTGTAACCGGTAATAATCTTTGGGATCTTTACAATCCTTATCCAGGTCATTATCGTAATATGTACGACGACTCTGGTGTAGGGTATCCTACTCTTAGAACATGGTCGATTAATTTTAACATATCATTCTAATTTAAATTCGATGGCAATTATGAAAACAAAATTTAATATATATATAGCTTTAGGATTGTTGCTTGTTTTAGGAGCTTCCTGTAACGATAATTTTCTAGAAGATGTTCAGCCTATCGGTCAGTATGATGATTCATTCTATCAAAGTCAAGAGCGCGTACAAGCGTATGTTGATAATCAGTACTTTGAGTTTTTTGCATCTTATAAATCACCAACATCAAGTGTAGTTGGAATTTATACAGATGCCAATACCAAACTGACTGAAGAGCTAGGAGGGGTTCAGGATTTTACTAATCCGAGCAAAACCATTAATACTTCAGATCTTGCTAGTGGTTATTATGGTGTCAAAATAAGTACCAGTATTAATAATAATCCTTATACAAGGATTAGAGAATGCAATAATTTATTGGAGGATATTGATGTAAAAGGAGCTGCTTTGGATAAAACATTCCGTGATCGGGCAAAAGGACAAATGTATTATATGCGTGCCATACAATATTTTGATTTGATGCGTACTTATGGTGGTGTTCCTATTGTAACGGCTTCTCAAACAGCATCAGCAGACGATCCGTCGATTAAACTTCCAAGAGCAAAAGTTTCTGAGGTAGTAGCTCAAATAGTTAAAGATTTAGATTTGGCCGCAAGTTTGTTGCCAGGAGATTGGCCTGGTGCTTATGGACGTTTTACGAGAGGTGCGGCTTTGGCTCAAAAATCTCGAGTATTATTAACTTTTGCAAGTCCTTTGTTTAATAAAAATTGGGATGGTTCTAATGAACGTTGGCAAGCGGCTTTAGATGCTGGACTGGCAGCAGAAGCGCAATTAACGCAAGATGGTTACGGATTGTATGGAACAACAATAAAAGACTGGGATAACATGTTTTTGATTGATAACGTTAAGTGTAAAGAAGCAATCACGGTGCAGCTTTTAAGTAATACAAATCTTGACATAAACTTCAACATAAATAATAACTGGGAGAAATCGATGCGTTTGCCGAGTCAAGGTGGAACAGGTGGTGTTAATGTCCCTAAGGAGATGATTGATTTGTTCCCATTGGCAAATGGTTCAAGACCCACTGCAGCCAATGGATATAACGATTTTACTTTCTTTATGAATCGTGACCCGAGATTTTACAGAACATTTGCTTTTTCGGGTATGACTTGGGCATATAAAGAAAGTGCTACTGCTACTTACAGACCTGTTGTTTGGTCTTACCGTTGGTTAGATAGTGCTGGTAAAGCATATTTCAGTGATCTTAATACGACATCAACAAGTCCTGCATTTGTTCGAAAAATGAGCAATCAAACAGCTTCTAATGCAACCAATTATACGTATTCACCAACTGATATTTTTGAATACCGTTATGCTGAATTGTTATTGAATATTGCTGAATGTTATGCAGCATTAGGGCAAACGAGTAATACTTTAGCCTATTTAGGAAAAATTAGAAACCGTGTGGGTATTCCTTCTGCAAATAATTATGGAATAGGCACATTGGCAGATAAATATGCCGCTATCGAAGCTTGTTTATACGAACGCAGAGTTGAGTTGGCTTATGAAGGTAAACGTTTTTGGGATGTTCAGCGCTGGATGCTTTATGATGATGCATCATTACCTGGAATTACTGGTGGTACTGTTAGTAAATTAGGTTTAACACCTATCAATGGGACACAGCGTACAGGAAATTATTTACAGTACAAAACTGCTACTACTTCAGCTGCCGATCCTTTAGCAACACTTCGCGCAAGTATAGTTGTCGATCCTGATGCAGCAACAGCTACTTTCCAAGCTCAATTGGCAACTTTGGCGACATTTTATAACACTAATTTCATCCGTACAAATTTACTTACACCTATGGATAATGTTGGTGGAACTGCTGTTAAAATTAAATTTAATCCAAATTATTACATAAATGGGCTTAAAACAGATGTTTTAACCGTAAACCCATGGTTAGTGCAAACTTTAGGATGGAATAGTAATATTGGTGGTGCTGGGACTTTTAATTATCAAGAATAATTCTATAAGTATTTAAAACTATAAAAACTGTCACCTGTATTCATAAGATACAGGTGATTTGTTTAAAAAGATTGCCAAAATTAAAATTAGTATGAAAAATTTCACTTTATCGGCTATTTTCCTTTTGTTTTTAGGAAGTATCCAATGTTTTGCTCAGTACCCAAAAATAAGCGCTGAAATGCAAGCTCAATCGAAAGCTTTTATAGATGAAGCAGATAGACTTTCGGATGAAGCATGGGAAAAAGCGCTTGTAATTATAGAAGAAGAAGCCAAACAAGGTAAACCTTATATTCCGTGGGCATCCAGACCAAACGATTTACCACAGGCATCTATACCTGTTTTCCCTGGAGCTGAAGGTGGAGGAATGTATACTTTTGGTGGCCGTGGCGGAAATGTTTACACTGTCACAAGTCTAGAAGACCGAGGTCCAGGAACTTTGCGTGAAGCCTGCGAACAAGGAGGAGCCAGAATTATTGTTTTCAACGTTTCGGGAATTATTAGAATCAAAACTCCGTTAATCATTCGCGCACCGTATATCACTATCGCAGGACAAACTGCTCCAGGTGACGGTATTTGTGTGGCGGGAGAATCAGTTTGGATAAATACTCACGATGTTGTTATCAGGCACATGCGTTTCCGCAGAGGAGAAACTTTTGTAGGCCGCAGGGATGATTCTATTGGAGGAAATCCAGTTGGAAATATTATGATCGATCACGTGTCAGCCACTTGGGGACTTGATGAAAATATGTCTATGTATAGACACATGTACAGCCCAGGTGCCGGTTATCCAGACGAAAAGAAACCTACTGTAAACATTACCATTCAAAACAGTTTATTCGGAGAAGCTTTGGATACCTACAACCATGCTTTCGGAAGTACTTTAGGTGGAGAAAATTGTTCTTTCATGAGAAATATGTGGGCCAGTAATGCGGGCAGAAACCCATCTATCGGTTGGAATGGTATTTTTAACTTTGTGAACAATGTAGTATATAATTGGTATAACAGATCGACTGATGGTGGTGATTACACAGCCAATTACAATATCATCAATAACTTTTACAAACCAGGTCCGGTAACTAATTTGGCAGAGCCAATCAGCTACAGAATCTTAAAACCGGAATCAGGAAGAAGCAAACTGTCTTATATGGTTTTTGGTAGAGCGTATGTAAATGGAAACGTCGTTAATAATAACGAGAAAGTAACCAATGATAACTGGGATGGCGGAATTCAAATCGAAAATAAAAAAGGCGAGTTGATGACTTATGATGAAGCTAAAACCTATTTTGATAAAATGAAAAGCGACAGACCATTTCCAATGCCTTGGTTTAGCAAAATTATGACTGCCCAGGAATCTTATGATTTTGTTTTGAAAAATGTAGGTGCCACTTTGCCAATCAGAGATAAAGTGGATGAAAGAATTGTAAGAACAGTAAAAACAGGGGTTCCAGAATATGCAAAAGGATTAGAGAAAAAAGAATTTTATCAGTTTGAGCACCGTCGTTTACCGATGGACTCTTATAAACAAGGAATTATAACAGATATTTCACAGGTTGGCGGATATCCGGAATACAAAGGGAAACCTTATGTAGATACCGATAAAGACGGTTTACCGGATGCATGGGAGAAAAAATACGGTCTGAATCCAAAAGATCCATCTGATGCAAAAGGAGATTTAAACGGAGATGGATATTCTAATATTGAAGACTACATCAATGGTGTAAATCCTGCAATAAAAGTAGATTGGAAAGATTTAGCCAATAATAAAGAGACATTAGTTAGACCTTTATTAGATTTAAATTAAGAAATAATTTTTGAAAATATTCTTGTTTCCTATTCAAATACGAAATGAGAATGTTTTCAAATAATAAATATTAAAAAATGATGTCAATAAAGAAATTAAGTCTGTTGTTTTTGCTTTTTGCCTTTTGCAAGTTAAGCGCACAGCAATATGCAGATCCGGAATATATCAAAGTGACCAATGAACGAGCAGCAAAAATTGTCGAGAAGTTAGCTTTGGGAAACAAAGAAAAAGAAACTGCTGTAACCAATATTATTGCACAGCAATTTCGTGATTTGAGTAAAATTCAGGACAGTAGGGACGCTGAAATCAAAAAAGTGAAAGACGACACCACTTTATCTAAAGAAAAACAAAACGTATCAATTGATAAACTGAAAGCTGATGCCGATAAATCAATTGACAAATTGCACAAAGCCTATTTGAAAAAATTAGGAACTCAGTTAAATGAAGCTAAAATTACGGAAGTAAAAGACGGAATGACCTACGGCGTACTTCCTATTACCGTTGCAGGTTATAACGATATGTTGCCAAATTTGACAGAAGCACAAAAAAAATACATTTATGATGCTTTGGTTGAAGCCAGAGAACACGCTATGGACGGAGGTTCATCCAAAGAAAAACACGGTTGGTTTGGTAAATACAAAGGAAGAATCAACAACTATTTATCGAAACAAGGGTACGATTTAAATAAAGAAAGTGCAGACTGGCATAAACGTATCGAAGAACGTGAAAAGGCTAAATCAGCCAAATAATTATTGGTGATTAGCTCTTAAACATAAGCTAATCACTAAATTAACTTTTAATAAGAATTCCAAATGTTTACTATTTTCCAAAATAACATTACGAATAAGACGTTTTTGGCAGTTGCTTTCTGTCTGTCTTTTTCATCAGTATTTGCCCAATATCCGGAAATTCCGAAAGAAGTTCAGGCTAAAACCGATACCATTTTAGCAAGAGAAGAAAAGCGTTTGGGCGAAATCTGGAAAAATAATGCCAACATTCTTAAGGAAGAAGCAAAGCACGGAAAACCTTATTTGCCTTGGGCTTCCTATCCAAAAGATTTTGTTCAGGCAGATATTCCAGCTTTTCCTGGAGCAGAAGGAGGCGGAGCATTTACGCAAGGTGGCCGTGGCGGGCAACTATTTGTAGTGACTAGTTTGGAAGACAGCGGAAAAGGAACTTTCCGTGAAGCCTGCGAAGCAGTTGGTGCGAGAACAATAGTATTTAACGTTTCGGGAATTATTCATTTGAAAAACCGTATTAGTATGCGTGCTCCTTATGTTACCATTGCAGGACAAACTGCTCCCGGTGACGGAATTTGCATTGCAGGCGAAACCTTGGAAATCGATACACATGACGTAATCATCAGACACATGCGTTTTCGCAGAGGAGCAACCGATGTTGCCCGAAGAGACGATGCTCTTGGCGGAAATCCAATCGGGAATATAATTGTTGATCACTGCTCAATAAGCTGGGGATTAGATGAAAATATCTCATTGTATAGACATCAGTTTCAGGTCAATGATAAGTCGAAATTAGAAAAGCTTCCCGCTTGTAATATTACCATTCAAAATACTATTTCATCCGAAGGATTAGATACATACAATCACGCTTTCGGAAGTACAATTGGCGGATTAAATAGTACCTTTATGCGTAATTTATGGGCTGATAATATTTCCAGAAATGCTTCTATAGGTATGTACGGCGATTTTAATTTTGTAAATAATGTGATTTTTAATTGGTGGAACCGCTCTTTAGACGGAGGAGATTACCGTTCGTTGTTTAATATAATCAATAATTATTTTAAACCGGGACCAATAACACCAACAGATCAGCCAATTCGTTACAGAATCCTGAAACCAGAATCGGGTTACATGAAACCTAAAACTTATGGGAGAGCTTATGTTTCGGGGAATTTTATCGTAGGTTCTCCAGAAGTTACAGCAGATAACTGGAATGGCGGAGTACAATTAGAAGACCAATTGGCAGAAGAAACAAAGGATTATTTAGAGCTGATTAAACAGCCTAAACCTTTTTCAATGCCTAAGTTTCCTATAATGAAGGCAGAAGAAGCCTATGAATTTGTATTGAATAATGCAGGAGCAACCTTGCCAAAACGTGATGCAGTCGATGAACGAATCATTAAACAGGTTCGCACCGGAAAAATTGAGGTAAAAGACGGTCTAGAAAATACAATAGGTAAAGAGTATATCAAAAGAAGATTACCCGTCGATTCTTATAAAAAAGGTATCATCACGCATCCGGATCAAGTGGGCGGTTATCCGGAATACAAAGGAAAAACCTATAAAGATTCAGATAATGACGGAATTCCAGATGTCTGGGAGAAAAAGTATGGTTTAAATCCAAATGATGCTTCCGATGCCAATAAAGATTTAAATGGCGATGGTTATACCAATATTGAGAAATATTTTAACGGTATCGACCCGAACAGCAAGACAGATTGGACGAAAACGAAAAATAATATCGATACTTTGGCTCAGTTAAAAGGATTATTGCAATAATTATTTCAACGAAGACCTAACAGGTTTCAAAAACCTGTTAGGTCTAATACAAGAATAACTTACCAAATAATATTTTAAAGTGAATTTTATTCAACTCAAAAAAATAGTAACAAAACAGGATTTACTCGTTTTATCCTGTTTTGTTGTTTTCTTTAGTGCCAATATCAGTAAGGCACAAAACACATTTCCAGATATTACAAAATCTAAAGATGGAAAACTAGAGCTGACAATTGATGCAAAAGGAAATCAGATTCCTGATTTTTCGTATGCTGGTTATCGTGTATCATCCGTTGCAATTGCTGATGACGTAGCCATTAAAGTTTTTGTACCGCATGTTGATGGAGATGCCACAAAAACAATTCAATCTGCTATAGATTATGTTGCCAAATTAAAAGCTGATAAAAATGGTTTTAAAGGAACGGTGCTTTTAGACAAAGGAATCTTCAAAGTTTCGGGTGAGATCAATATTTCAGAAAGCGGAATTGTAATAAGAGGCAGTGGCTCCAGTAATGGTGGAACTACACTTTTAGGAACTTCAATCAACAGAAAAGCAATTGTCAACATAAGAGGAATCAATAATCAGATTTTTAAGGAAACCTTTCAATTAGAGACTAATTATACACCATTAGGAGCAACAATTTTAACTGTGAAAAACGGAACTAATCTCAAAAAAGGAGACCATATTGTAATCAATACACCTATTACAAAAAACTGGATTGATCTTTTGTCCATGAATGATTTTGGTGGAGAAAGTGGATGGATTGGCTGGAAAGCTGATGATTTCGTTATTCGTGCCGATAGGGAAATTACAAATGTTCAGGGAAATAAAATTACGATTGATGCTCCTTTAACAAACGCTTTAGACGAAGAATTATCAAAATCAACTGTAGTAAGTTATGTTTGGTCAGGCCGAATTAATAATTCAGGTGTTGAAAACCTGACATTAAAATCTGATTATGATACCACAAATCCAAAAGACGAACAGCACCGATGGACTGGAATTTCTATCGAAAATGCAGAAGACATTTGGGTACGACAAGTCAATTTTGAACAGTTTGCAGGCGGTGCGGTTTCTATTCTAAAAACCGCCAAAAGAATTACTGTCGAAGATTGTCTGGCTTTAAACCCGATTTCTGAAATCGCATCTTTTAGAAGAAATACATTTTATACTGAAGGACAGCAGACTTTATTTCAAAGATGTTATTCTGAATTCGGGTACAATGATTTTGTGGTCGGAGGTTACGCCACTGCAGGACCAAATGTCTTTTTGCAATGCGAATCACATCAGTCGTACAGTTTCAGCGGATCTGTTGGAAGCTGGGCAACCGGAATTCTCTTTGACGTTTCTTTAATTGATGGAAATGCCATCAGTTTTAAAAACAAAGAACAGGACGGAAGAGGATTAGGCTGGAACGTGGCCAATAGTGTCATCTGGGAAACATCGGCATCTAAAATTGAAAATTACAGTCCCCCAACAGCCAACAACTGGGCGTTTGGAGTTTGGGCACAATGGGCAGGAAACGGACATTGGAAAGACGTGAACAATCACATCAGCCCAAGAAGTTTATTTTATGCTTTATTGGAACAACGTCTGGGCAAATTACCAATGGACGCTCAAATAATGGACTTAGGTTCGGAGCCTTCTTCAAGCCCGACGATAGAACAAGCGACAGCTTTAACAGCCGAAGCTTATAAATTAAATGAAACTTTAAAAGAGTTTATTAGCAAATCGTCAACTCGAAATCCAATTGCGATTGATTATGCCAAAGCGAAACGCATTGAAGAAGCAAAACTAGATGCAGTTACGAATACCAATACTGATAAAATTACAATAACCAACGGATTACTAACCACTTCAAAAGGAGTAATTACCGGAGAAGTTGTTGATGTACCTTGGTGGAGAGGCAGTTTGCGTGAATCTGAAATTGCAAAATCAAGACCGCACATTACCCGATTTGTTCCGGGACATTACGGAGTTGGTTATACCGATAATCTGGAAGAAACCGTAAATTATTTAGTAGAAAACAATAAATCGGCGATAGACCATAATTATGGATTGTGGTACGAACAAAGAATGGCCGATCACGAACGCATTCGAAGAATCGATGCCGATGTCTGGGCACCTTTTTACGAACAGCCTTTTGACAGAAGCGGACAGGGAATTGCCTGGGATCATTTGAGTAAATACGATTTGACCAAATATAATGCCTGGTATTGGAAGCGATTGAAAACCTTTGCAGAATTAGCCGGACAAAAAAATAAGATATTACTAAACGAAGCCTATTTTCAGCATAATATTTTAGAAGCCGGAGCACATTGGGCAAGTTCTCCGTGGCGTCCAGCGAATAATATAAACACGACAGGATTGCCGGAACCACCGCCTTACGCAGGCGATAAAAGGATTTTCCTTGCCGAGCAATTTTATGATGTAAAAAATCCAGACATTCGAAAACTGCACGTAGCATTCATCGAAAAAAATCTGGAAAATTTTAAAGATAATGCCAACGTATTACAGCTCACAAGTGCCGAATATACAGGTCCGTTAAGTTTCATGCAATTTTGGATTGATGTGATTGCCAATTACGAAAAGACAAATCAAAACGAATCCAAAATCGCTTTAAGTGCCACAAAAGATGTTCAGGATGCAATCTTAAATGACGAAGCAAGAGCAAAAACCGTTGATGTAATTGACATCAGATATTGGTACTACAAAGAAGATGGAACGCTGTATGCACCTGAAGGCGGAAAAAATCTTGCACCACGCCAGCACGCCCGTAAAATCAAAACCGGAAAAGAAACCGACGATCAGGTGTATCGTGCAGTTCGCGAATACCGTGAAAAATATCCGGAAAAAGCAGTCTTATATTCCACAATGGGAGCACCACGATTTGGATGGCCGGCATTAATGGGAGGAGCTTCATTGGCAAATGTTCCAAAAATTGAACTTTCTGCCTTTCATTCTGCCCTTGCTGGTATGAAGTTTGCAGAAGGAACTACTTTTTCAGACACCCTTTGGAGATTAGAAAATAAAGGCAAGGCCTATCTTTTTTATCTGAAAAACGATCAGGATGTTTCTATCGATTTATCCAATCATAAAGGAACTTTCGAAGTTTGCACAATCAATGCTTCCAATGGAACTATCACCAAAAAAGCAAATATCAGCGGAGGAAAACAAGTCGTAATTCCACAAGATGAAATCAAAGAAAAAGTACTATTCGTAGTGAAGAAAAATTAGCGACTGATAATAAACAATAAGCAAAATAAATCTGCGCAAATCTGCTGGATCTGCGTGCAAAAATAAATATAATGAACCTGAAAATTAAATACCTATTCGCCCTTTGCATACCCTTTATGTTGACAGCACAAAGCGGATTTTCTCAATCCAAAAATTTGCCAAAACTTAAAGTTTCCCCAAACCAGCACTATTTTGTTACCGAAGACGGGAAACCATTTTTCTGGCTAGGTGATACTGGCTGGCTAACATTCGGAAAATTAGACAGAGAAGGCGTTGTTAAATATTTGGAAGACCGAAAAGCAAAAGGATTCAATGTAGTTCAGGTAATGGTACTGCATAATGTGAATGCTGTAAATGCTTATGGCGATCAGGCATTAATGAATGATAATGTGGCGGATCAAATTACGTCACCGGGCAACGATCCAAACAATGCTCCCGAATACGATTACTGGGATCACGTAGATTACACTTTGGAAGTAGCACAAAAAAACGGAATCTATTTAGCCATGGTTCCGGTTTGGGGAACTAATATTAGTAGTGTTAAAAGCAAAGTAACGAAAGCGGATGTTGAAAAATATGCCAAGTTTTTAGCCGACAGATATAAAAAAAGAACCAATATAATCTGGCTGAACGGTGGCGATACCTACGGAGATAAATTTCAGGACATTTGGAACGCACTCGGAAGTATTTTAAAAACGAGTAACCCAGATCAGTTAGTGACTTTTCACCCATTCGGAAGAACCGATTCATCAGAGAATTTTCATAATGCAAGCTGGCTGGATTTCAATATGTTCCAGTCCGGTCACAGAAGATACGATCAGGACACTCTGAAAAATTCATTTAAAGAAGACAATTTCAAATTCGTTCAAAGAGACTGGGATTTAAAACCAACCAAACCAACACTGGACGGAGAGCCATCTTACGAAGGAATTCCACACGGTCTGCACGATACGTTACAGCCAAAATGGACAGCCGCTGACGTACGTCGTTACGGATACTGGTCCGTTTTTGCAGGCGGAGCAGGTTACACTTACGGACATAATGCCGTGATGCAAATGTTCAGAAAAGGCGACAGTCCGGCTTACGGAAACAAAGAATTGTGGAATGACGCCATCAATGCACCAGGAGCTGGACAAATGGTACACATCAAAAATCTGATGCTGGAATTTCCATATTTAGAAAGAGTTCCGGATCAGTCCTTAGTGGTCAATCAAGGCAAAAAATACGATTATCAGGTGGCAACAAGAGGAAATGATTATGCTTTGATTTACACCTATACAGGCAGAAAAATCACTGTCAATATGGGGAAAATTTCAGGAGATAAAGTAAACGCAATCTGGTACAATCCAAGAAATGGTGAAAAAACAAAGATTGGAATTTTTGATAACAAAGGAACTAAAGAATTCCAGCCTTCCGGCAAAAAAGAAGACGGAAACGATTGGGTATTAATTTTAAGTTCCAACAAATAAATCTGCAAAAATCAGCCGAATCTGCGTGCTAAAAAAATATCAATATGAAAATCAAAAACATCATAATAGTACTCTTCTTCATCACCGGATTAAACACCGCTTTCGCAAACGATGGCTGGCTAAACATCCTCAACGAAGGAGGAAACAATAAAGGCATAAAATGCACCGAAGCTATTCAAAACGCCATCGAAAAAGCATCTAAAAACGGAGGTGGAACCATTTTTTTTCCAGCTGGAGAATATTTAACCGGAGCTTTAAAACTAAAAAGCAACATCTCCATCCATTTAGATTCCGGAGCACTTTTGAAATTTTCAGAGAACTTCGATGACTACCTTCCGTACGTAGAAATGCGTTACGAAGGCATCGTGATGCAGTCATTTTCGCCATTATTTTATGCCAAAGATGTCGAAAACATCACTATCAAAGGAAGAGGCGTAATCGACGGACAAGGAAAAGCGTGGTGGAATGAAGTCTACCGAATCGAAACCGCAAAAGGTCCAATTCCGGAAACCAAATACCAAAAAATGTGGACCGAGCAAAACAAAGGAATCGTTTACGAGCCTTATTACAAAAGAACAATTGACAAACACTTTTTCAGACCTTCTTTTTTCCAGGCCTATAATTGCAAAAACATTTTAATCGAAGGCGTAACCTTCAAAAATTCCCCTTTCTGGACGATAAATCCTGAATTTTGCGACAATGTAACCGTAACAGGAATTACAATTAATAATCCGCATTCCCCAAATACAGACGGAATCAACCCTTCGTCCTGCACCAACGTTCACATTTCAAACTGCCACATCAGCGTGGGCGACGACTGTATCACCATCAAATCGGGTCGCGATGCAGACGGGCGTAAATACGGAAAAGCAACCGAAAATGTTACTATCACCAACTGTACAATGTTAAGCGGTCACGGAGGTGTCGTTATCGGAAGCGAAATGTCGGGCGGAATCAAAAAAATCACCATATCCAACTGTGTTTTCGACGGAACCGACAGAGGAATCCGTATCAAATCGGCTCGTGGTCGAGGCGGAGTTGTCGAGGACATTCGCGTCGACAACATCGTAATGAAAAACATCAAGGAAGAAGCCATTATTCTGGATCTTTTCTACGACAAAGACAATCCAGTAGAGCCTGTTACCGAGCGCACGCCGATTTTCAGAAACATCCACATCAGCAATGTTACGGGCGGAAACGTCAACAAAGCCGGGTTCGTTCGCGGAATTGTTGAAATGCCAATTCAGAACATCACGTTCTCCAACATCAATATGGATGGCAAGGAAGGTTTCACCATAAACACGGCGACCGATGTAGAATTTCACGATGTAAAAGTCAACGCAACCGTGGGTTCTTCTTTCAAAATCAGTGATTCCAAAAACCTGATTCTGGATAATGTAGGTTCATCAACACCAATCAAGGGAGTTCCGGTTATCAAAATCGATAACGTTTCGAACATTATGATCAACAACAATTTTCCGTTCAACGCCACCGATATTTTCATCGAAGCCAATGGAAAAGACACCAAAAATATTTTCCTTAAAAACAATGTATTCAACAATGTGACTACAGTTGTAAAAAAAGGAAAAGACCTGGATAAAAAAGCAATTACAGAATAACTTAATTATTTTCAGGAGCAGAAACATTGGGCATTTTAGGAAACATCGTCCCGCTTTCTGCTACAATCTTTTGTGCCGAACACCGGCATAAAAGGATTTCCACTGCAATCGGGGCTAAAGAGTAACATTAGGATTTTTAACAAACAATAAAAAAAATCTGCGAAAATCTGCCGAATCTGCGTGCTAGTTTTTTCACGCCGAGATTTGCAGATAACTTAACAATGAAATCTTTGGTAAGGATAAAAACATAACAATGAAAAAAATATTCATCATACTAACGCTTTCACTTTTCGCGGTAAGCTATTCCCAGAAAAAAAAGGAAATTTTCCTTTTCACCTCTTTCAGGGAACCCGCTACCGAAGGTTTGTATTTGGCTTACAGTGAAGACGGCTATAACTGGAAAGGCCTTGAAGGATCATTCCTAAAACCCGAAATCGGAGCCAGTAAAATAATGCGTGATCCATCCATCACAAAAGGAGCAGACGGAACCTATCATATGGTATGGACAACCGACTGGAAAGGCGGAAATGGTTTCGGCTACGCTAGTTCCAAAGACCTGATTCATTGGTCAAAACAGGAATACATTCCCGTTATGAAACACGAACCCGAAGTAGTAAACGTGTGGGCACCCGAAATTTTTTATGATGATGTCAAAAAAGAATACATTATTATCTGGGCATCCACAATCCCATTCCGATTCGAAAAAGGAGTAGAAGACGAGAAAAACAACCACCGAATGTATTACGTAACCACCAAAGATTTCAAAACCTTTTCGGATACGAAATTATATTACGACCCAGGTTTCAGCGTCATCGACTGCGTGATTGTAAAAAAAGGCAAAAAGGATTATGTTTTGGTGCTGAAAGACAACACCAGACCAATGCGAAACATAGAAGTAGCTTTCGGAAAATCACCTGTAGGACCATTTGAAAAAAGATCAAAACCCTTAACAGAATATTTATCAGAAGGACCAACAGTTGTTAAAGTCGGTAAAAACTGGTTGCTGTATTATGACAATTATGGCTCCAAAAATTACAAAGCCTTAAGCACTTCCGATTTTGTTAATTTTGAAGATGTGTCATCCAAAATCAGCCTTCCTGAAGGACACAAACACGGAACAATAACAACAATTTCAGAAGACATTCTAAAAGGATTAATTGAAAAGAAATAATGGATTTATCAACCTCAGGGTTATGAACCTTGAGGTTGTTGACATAAATAAAATAAAAATGATTGCATTTAAAAACATAAAAACCAATATCGTAACAGCAACAGCCATTTTGTTGAGCTGTGTCGCAGTTAATTCGGTGCAAGCCCAACAAGACACGATACGATATACAGGTAAAACCCTTTCCAATGTCGATTACCATCACGGACAATTAAGTCCTGCAGTTGGAGTTCACGCCACACAAATTATGCGCGCCAGCCGTGAACATCCTGAAAAAGCAGACGGTTTTGGCTGGACGTACAACCACCAATCAATGATGGCATATTGGAACAATACTTTTTACCTGCATTATTTAAGCGACCCGTCCGGAGAACACATTCCGCCGAGCCAGACTTTTATGATGACTTCCAAAGATGGTGTAACTTGGACAAAACCAGCTGTACTTTTTCCAATTTACCACGTTCCCAATGGCTTTAAAAAAGAAGGAGTAGAAGGCGTTGCCAAAAACATCGATGCGATTATGCACCAGCGAATGGGCTTTTATGTTTCATCCGACAACAGATTACTGGCAACCGGTTATTACGGAGTTGCCTTAGACAAAAAAGACGATCCGAATGACGGAAAAGGAATTGGTCGTGTGGTTCGTGAAATCTACAAAGACGGAACGTATGGTCCAATTTATTTTATCCGATACAACAAAACCGGAAACCCGTTGCCAACGACCTTTCCGTTTTACACCAAAAGCAAAGACAAAAAATTTATCAAAGCCTGCGACGAGTTGCTGTCAAAACCTTTATTGATGCAACAATGGGTCGAAGAAGCCGACAGAGATGATGCTTTGATTCCGTTAAAAAAACAATACAAAGCCTTCAATTATTACCATTTACCAAACGGAAACGTAATAGGTTTATGGAAATTTGCTTTGACATCCTTAAGTAAAGACAATGGAAAAACCTGGGAATACACGCCTTTAAGAGCACCGGGATTTGTAAACAGCAATGCCAAAATTTGGGGTCAAAAAACCTCCGATAATCGTTATGCAACCGTTTATAATCCATCAGAATACCGTTGGCCATTGGCGATTTCAACCAGTGATGACGGATTAAATTACAAAGATTTATTATTGGTTCACGGTGAAGTAAGCCCGATGCGATACGGAGGAAACTACAAATCTGCAGGACCACAATACGTTCGCGGAATCCTTGAAGGAAACGGAACTCCGCCAGACGGAAAACTGTGGGTAAGTTACAGCGTAAACAAAGAAGATATTTGGGTAGCTTCTGTACCCGTTCCTGTTACCAGTGAAGTCAAAGAAAACGCAAATGATGTATTCAATGATTTGCCAAACGGAGAAGAATTAAAATTATGGAACACCTACGATTTGTCCTGGGCATCCACCAAAATAGAAAAGAAAACAGACGGTAAAAAATGGCTGACCTTAAGAGATCAGGACTTTTTTGATTATTCCCGTGCCGAGCGTGTGATTCCGTTTGCACAAAAAATGGAAGCCACTTTCACCGTAAAACCCGAACAAAATAATCACGGATTATTGCAGGTAGAATTCCAAAACAAACAAGGATTGCCTGCGATTCGCATCGTTTTCGATTCGGATGGAGAAATAAAAGTAAAACACGGAGCCCGTCACGGAGGAATTGGCAAATACGAAGCAGGAAAAGAATATACAATAACGGTTAAATTGGATGTAACTTCCCGTTCTTACACCGTAAAAGTGAATGACGTAAAAGAAACCAACAAAATATTCTATGCTCCGGTTGATGGAATTTCGCGCATTATGTTCCGCACAGGCGATCAGCGTTACACACCAAATGCCGACACAGAACCAGATACACCGGATTTCACTGATTTACCTGATACAGGAAAATTAATTCCCGAAGCAGTTTTTAATATTAAATCATTGGTGACAAAGAAATTATAAGATTGAAATATTTAAAAAATTAAAAAAATAAATCTGCCCAATCTGCTGAATCTGCGTGCAAAAAATAAAATATGAAGAATTTTAAAAACATATTATTCGTCTTTTGTCTTCTGATTTCGTTCATTTCAAATGGACAAATTTCTGCTGTGCATTTAAGATGCGAAATGACAGAAAACCCATTGGCAGTAATTGAAAACCAACCAAGATTAAGCTGGCAGTTGGTTTCAAAAGAACAGAATGTTACACAATCTGCCTATGAGATTTTAGTTGCTTCAACAGAAGAAAGATTAAAGAAAAATGAAGGAGATGTCTGGAACAGCGGAAAAGTAGTTTCCAATAAAAATCTTCAAATCAGTTACAGCGGAATTTCATTAAAAAACGAGTCCAAATATTTCTGGAAAGTAAAAGTCTGGAACCAAAAAGACAAAACTTCCAATTGGAGTAAAACAGCTTGTTTCAGAATCGCCCCTTCAGCATTGAATCCAATCTGGATTGGCGCGATTACCAAAGCCGACAGTCATTTACCAGAAGGCAGAAATTACCACACCGCCACTTTCAACAAAGAGAAAAAAGCGTCATTAATCAATGCTTCCGATTCGTTGTCGCGTAGAAGTATTATGCTTCGAAAACCTTTTACTACGACTAAAGAAATCAAAGAAGCCATAGTGTATATTTCCGGTTTGGGACATTATGAATTAACCATTAACGGAAATAAAATCGGTAACAGCGAGTTTGCCCCTTTGTGGACAGATTACGACAAAACCGTTAATTACAATACCTACGAATTATCGGCTAATGAACTTAAAAACGGTGAAAACGTAATTGGCGTTTTATTAGGAAACGGAATGTACAACACGCTTGCCGAGCGTTACTCGAAATTCTATGTGAGTTTTGGCCCTCCGACTTTATTTTTCAAAATGAAAGTGATTTATAAAGACGGTTCGGAACACATTATAAAATCAGATGAAAGTTGGAAATACAGCAAAAGCCCGATTACCTACAACAGTATTTTTGGCGGAGAAGATTACAACGCCAATTTAGAGCAAAAAGGCTGGAACGAAACCGGATTCAATGATAACAATTGGAAAAAAATAATCGTTCAGGAAGCACCAAAAGGGGTTTTAAGACCACAGGCTACAACACCAATTACAATTCAAAAGCAATATGAAGTTGCAACAGTAAAAGAACTGAAACCTAACTTTTTTGTTTTCAATATGAAACAAAATCTTTCGGGATTTACCACCATAAAAGTCAAAGGAAAAAAAGGACAAACCGTTCGTGTTTGGGTAGGCGAGAGCCTGAATGAAGACGGAACGGTCGGACAGGGAAAAACCGGAAAACCCTATTATTACGACTATATTTTAAAAGGCGAAGGCGTAGAAGAATGGCAACCGAAATTCAGTTATTATGGCTTTCAATATGTGCAGATTGAGAACATTAATTATAAAGAAACCAAGAACGAAAATCTGCCAACATTAGTAGATTTAAAATCAAATTTCATTTACAATTCAGCAGGAGAAGCAGGAACTTTTGAATCTTCGAATGATATTTTCAACAAGACACATTTGCTGATTAATAACGCCATCAAAAGTAATTTTCAAAGTGTTTTTACGGATTGTCCGCAACGTGAAAAATTAGGCTGGTTAGAAGAAATTCACTTAAACGGGCCAGGTTTATTATTCAATTACAATCTGGAAAGTTTTATTCCGGCGACAATGCAAAACATCTCGGATTCACAGCGTGACAACGGTCTGATTCCAACCATAGTTCCCGAATATGTAGTTTTTGGAGGCGATTTCACCGATTCACCGGAATGGGGCGTGACAGGCGTAATTCTGCCTTGGATGTATTACGAATATTACGGCGATGCTTCGTTAATCGAAAAATATTATCCCGTAATGAAAAGATATGTGGATTATTTAGGAACGAAAGCCACTAATAATATCGTTTCCCACGGATTGGGCGATTGGTACGATTACGGAACGCATTCGGCAGGTTATTCCAAAAACAGCCCGATTGCACTTTCGGCAACTTCTCATTATTTTTACGGAGCAAGTTTGCTGGCAAAAGCTTCTAAATTATTGAACAAAACAGAAGATATTGCGAAGTACGAAAAGCTGACTTCAGATATCAAAAACGCTTTCAATAAGGAATTTTTCAATCCCAAAACCAAACAATACGGAACCAGCAGTCAGTTCAGCAATGCCGTTCCCGTTTTTATGGATATCGTAGAACCGCAATACAAACAGGCGGTGATGCAGAATTTATTGGCTGACATCAAAGCAAAAGGCGACCGATTAACAACTGGCGATGTTGGAAACCGCTACTTATTTCAGGCTTTGGCGCGAAACGGCGAAAACGAAACGATGTACAAAATGAACAATCATTATGATGCGCCGGGTTATGGTTTTCAGATTAAATTTGGACTGACGACTCTAACCGAGCAATGGGATCCGCGCAAAGGCAATTCGTGGAATCATTTTATGATGGGACAAATCGAAGAATGGTTCTACCAAAGCCTGGCCGGAATCGTTCCCGACGATCAAAATCCGGGTTTCAAGCATTTCTTTATTCAGCCGGAAATCGTAGGCGATATGACTTTTGTAAAAGCAACCTACAAATCCATTTACGGAAATATCGCTTCGGCCTGGGAGAAAAAAGACGGAAAACTAATTCTGAAAGTAGAGATTCCAGTAAATACATCAGCGACCATAAAATTGCCAATCGCCAATAATTCAGAAATAAAAGTCAACGGAAAAGCGACTAAAGATTTGAAATTAGGTTCAGGAAAATATACAATTGAATGCAAAATATAGAACGATAAAAATGGAACGCGGATGACACAGATTCGCTAAAGCGAAGACGCAGATTGTCACGGATTTTATATTAAAAATTTTAAAAAATCCGTTTTTATCCGCGTTTTTACGAAGTAAATCCGTGTCATCCGCGTGCAAATCTCAACAATACTAAAATGAAAAATTTAAAAAACATAACTTTTACTTTACTGGTTTCAATCTTTGGATTGACGCTTGGAAATGCGCAATGCACTTCTGATACAAATTTCAGAAAACCGGTTACGGAAACAATAAAAAATATCGAAACCATTTTCAAAATCACCGTAATTGACGACAGAGGTTTATTGAAAGGAAAAGAACTCGATTACGCTGATTGGCGAATCGAACAAGGCAATCTGGAAGTTTCTCTGGCTAATATTTTGGTTCCTTTTGAATTGACGTATTTCAAACAGCCGGACGGAAAATACCAAATCCGAAAATACGAAAGCCATAAAGTTTCAGTCGATAAAGGAAAAGAGCGTTTGGATTATTTGACCACTTTATATTCCAATGTTTCCGACTGGGAAAAACGCAAGAAAGAAATAAAAGCCTGTATGATCACGTCTTTTGGTTTAGACAAAGCACCGCCAATGCCTAAATCAAAACCAATCTTAACCCCAAAACGAATCTACAAAGATTACAGCGTCGAGAATATCGCATTGGAAATTCTGCCAGGCGTTTACACAACGGGATCGATTTACAAACCGTATCCTTTAAACAAAAAATCAGCGATTATCTTAACTCCCGACGGACATTTTGGCGACGGAAGATACAGAAAAGACGAGCAATACCGTTGCGCCATAATGGCCAAAATGGGAGCGATTGTAGTGAGTTACGATCTGTTTGCCTGGGGCGAATCCCTATTGCAATTTCCAGAAGAAACACACCGAAACAGCATCGCCTCAACCGTTCAGGTCTTGAGCGGAATCCGTTTACTGGATTATCTGGCCACCATAAAAAATGCCGATGTTTCGCGAGTGGGCGTTACAGGCGGTTCTGGCGGAGGTTCGCACACGATGTTTCTGTCGGCTTTAGATGACCGAATCACAGTTTCTGCTCCCGTGGTGATGGTTTCCTCGCATTTTTCGGGCGGTTGTCCTTGCGAGAGCGGTCGCGGAATCCACCTTTGTGGCAACGGAACCAACAATGCCGAAATCTCCGCAATGATGGCGCCAAAACCACAGTTGATTGTGTCCGACGGAAAAGACTGGACGCTCGCAGTTCCCGAATTGGAATTCCCTTTCATCCAAAGAACTTACGAACTCTACGGCAAAAAAAATGGCGTAGAAAACGCTCATTTTGCCAAGGAAGGCCACGATTTCGGCGTTTCAAAACGTATGGCGTTGTACCCGTTTATGGCGAAATATTTAGGCTTGGATCTAAACAAAGTAAAGAACGAAAAAGGCGAAATCGACGAATCGACTTGTGTGATTGAGCCTTACGAAAAATTATATGTTTTTGGCAACAAAGCCGAAAATTTGCCTAAAAATGCACTCAAAGACATCAACAAATTATATGAAATGTTCGGAGAAAAAAATCTGAAAGTATATGAAGTTAAGAAGTAATAGTTGGGCGTGACCCAATTTGGGAAAGGGGGCAACTCTCGAAACCGCTTAGTCGCCCCCTTTTTCAAATCGGGTCGGGCTATCCGCGCTACTTCGGTAGCTTGCTTCTATCCCTCACGCACTCTCGTAACTTTTAAGTAATTTGTCTTTTGACTTAAAAAGATAAGTAATAGAGTTAGTAGTAATTTTAAAGCAGACCAGAGAATTCAAAAAACTAAAACTATAAAATGACAACAAATTTTATTAAAAAAATTCAAGCTATAATCACTCAAAATATCGGAATCGGAAGTTCATCAGAAATGATTGCATATTATGGATTAACGTCTAAAAGTGAATTACAATATAGAGATATAATAGCTTTCAACTTGTACAAGGAATTAAAAGATGAATTTTTAGTAACTCGTGAATGGAATAAATGTGATTTAGCAGTATTAGATAAACAAACGGGGGAACCTATTTTACTTATTGAATTTAAAGTCTGTTATAATGTTGATTTATACAAACCATCGACTATAAACGAATATACTACTGCAATCAAAAATGACATTCAAAAGTCAAAAAAAATAGGAAATAAAAACACCGAAATTTATTCTATAATGTTCATTTTTAAGCCTGAAGAAATGATTCCAGACAATTTAAAAAAAATTGTCAAATATTCATCTTCAATAAATTCAGGGTTAAAAAAGTTTGACTACAAAAATTGAATTCAGTTGGAGAAGTAAATCTTAAAAATGAATTTGAAAATATTGAATTTTATCATATAAGAAAAGACAATGCATTTGGAATAGTTTGTAGCCTTGGTTATTGTGTAATTAAAGAGTAAAAAAAATAATTGGAGAGTTTGCTCCAAAAAACAGATCAAATATGAAGTTTAAAAATAAAATAATTGCTTTTCTAGTAGTTTCGTTATTTGTTTTACAAAATACAACGGCGCAAACCAACAGCCAACTAAAACTCTGGTACGACAAACCCGCCACCATCTGGAACGAAGCTTTGCCTTTGGGTAACGGTCGTTTAGGCGCAATGGTTTTTGGCGATCCCGCAGTGGAGCGTTTGCAATTGAACGAAGAAACCATTTGGGCAGGTTCGCCAAACAGCAACGCGCATACGAAATCAATCGAGGCTTTACCAAAAGTAAGACAGCTCGTTTTCGAAGGAAAATTCGATGAAGCGCAGGCTTTGGCAACACAAGATATTATGTCCCAAACCAACGACGGAATGCCGTATCAGACTTTTGGAAGTGCTTATATTTCGTTTCCCGGACATCAAAAGTATACCAATTATTATCGTGATCTGGATATCGAAAATGCTACCGCAAAAGTAAAATACACCGTAAACGGAGTAGAATTTACAAGGGAAATACTGACTTCGTTTTCAGATCAGGTGATTGTGGTAAAATTGTCGGCAAGTCAGCCGGGACAGATTACGGCAAATGTTTTTATGAACAGCCCGATTGACAAAACCGTTCCGTCAACTGAAGGGAATCAAATTATACTTTCGGGAGTTGGAACTAATTTCGAGAACGTAAAAGGAAAAGTAAAATTTCAGGGACGAATCGAAGCCAAAAATAAAGGCGGTGAAGTTTCGGCAAGCAACGGAATCCTAATCATCAACAAAGCCGATGAGGTAACGCTTTACATTTCGATAGCGACAAATTTTAAAAATTATCAGGACATTACCGAAGACGAAGTAGCCAAAAGCAAATCGTATTTAGAGAAAGCTATTTCGAAAGATTTTGAAACTATCAAAAAAGCACACGTAGCTTATTACCAAAAATTCTTCAACAGAGTTTCGTTGGATTTAGGTTCAAACGATGCCGTCAAAAAACCAACAAACGAAAGAATTCGTGATTTCAAAAAGGAATTCGATCCGCAATTGGCAAGTCTGTATTTTCAATTTGGGCGTTATTTATTGATTTCAAGCTCACAGCCTGGAGGTCAGCCTGCAAATTTACAGGGAATTTGGAACGATATGGTAACTCCACCTTGGGATTCTAAATACACTACAAACATTAATGCCGAAATGAATTATTGGCCTGCAGAAGTAACCAACCTTACCGAAATGCACGAGCCTTTTATCCAAATGGCAAAAGAATTGAGTGTTACGGGAGCAGTAACAGCAAAGACAATGTACAATGCTAACGGCTGGGTTTTGCATCACAACACCGATATTTGGCGTGTAACCGCTCCGGTAGATTCGGCTGCGTCAGGAATGTGGATGACTGGTGGTGCGTGGGTTTCACAGGATTTGTGGGAATGTTATTTGTACACCGGCGATCTCAATTATTTAAAAGAAATTTATCCAATAATTAAAGGGTCTGCAGATTTCTTTTTGGATTTTATGATTACCGATCCAAATACAGGATATTTGGTTGTGGTGCCATCAAGTTCTCCTGAAAATACACACGCTGGCGGAACCGGAAAATCGACTATTGCTTCGGGAACTACGATGGACAATCAGTTGGTTTTTGATTTGTTTTCGAATGTAATCAAAGCTTCAAAACTTGTGTCTCCAGATGAAAATTATACTAAAAAATTAAGCGATGCTTTGGCAAAAATGCCTCCGATGAAAATCGGAAAACACAGTCAGTTGCAGGAATGGCAGGACGATTGGGACAATCCAAAAGACAATCACAGACACGTTTCGCATTTGTACGGCTTGTTTCCGAGTAACCAGATTTCGCCAATCAAAACGCCTGAATTATTTGAAGGAGCCAAACAATCACTGATTTACAGAACAGACGAATCGACTGGCTGGTCAATGGGCTGGAAAGTGAATTTATGGGCAAGATTGTTAGACGGAAATCACGCCTACAAATTGATTCAGGATCAATTGCATTTGGTAACTGCTGACCAAAGAAAAGGGGGCGGAACCTATCCCAATATGCTTGATGCACACCAGCCGTTTCAAATTGACGGTAACTTTGGATGTACCGCAGGAATCGCCGAAATGCTGATGCAAAGTCAGGAAGATGCGATTCATTTATTGCCTGCTTTACCAACGGTCTGGAAAGACGGAAGCATCAAAGGTTTGGTAACCCGAGGCGGGTTTGTAATTGATATGACCTGGAAAAATAATAAAGTTTCGACTTTGAAAGTGTATTCAAAATTAGGAGGAAACTGCCGATTGAAATTGGAAAACACATTAAAAGCAGATAAAGGAATTGCACTAAAAAAAGCAAAAGGTAAAAACCCGAATCCGTTGTTTTATGATGTGGAAGTAAAGAAACCCATTATTTCTAAAGAAGCAAAATTGCCAAAAGTACAATTGCCAAAGTACAATGAATATGATGTGGAAATGAAAGCGGGGCAGACTTATAGTTTTTTGGCGAATTAATTGAATGCGATTAGACCTGACAGGTTTCAAAAACCTGTCAGGTCTTAAAACCGAATATTGTGTCCGCGTGAGTGATGGCAGTGGAGCTCTCCCGATTTTTCATCGGGAAGCGGGAACGTACAGCACGACCCGAAGTTTTTCACGAAGGGTCACGCCCAAAAAATTAAAATAAATAGAATATGTTACACCAATTTAAATACAAAATAATGGCGATTGTCATTCTGATTTCGGCTTTGAACAGCGGTTGTAAATCGGGTGCGGGGCATTCTAAAAAAGGAACTTCTGTTGTTTTGAAAGCGGATAATTTTAAGCATTATGTGGATTATTTCAACACGATGGAGGACGAGAATCTGAAATTTGCGATTCCGAATGACAGTGCGTGGGCGTGGATGGAAAAGAATGTTCCGTTGTTTGAATGTCCACAGCAGAATTTTGAGGAGATTTATTATTATCGCTGGTGGACGGCTCGAAAACACATCAAGAAAACGCCACTTGGTTTCGGAATTACCGAGTTTTTAGTCGATCGTTCGTATGCCGATAAATACAATTTGATCAGTTGTGCGCTGGGGCATCACATCAATGAGTTTCGCTGGGTCCACGATCCGCAGTATTTGGAGCAGGATGTTCATTTGTGGTTTCGGGGGAATGATGGCAAGCCGATGAAAAAGTTGCGAACTTTTAGCAGTTGGACGGCCGATGCGTTGTACAACCGTTATTTGGTGAATAAAGATGACAAGTTTTTACTGGATATGTATCCGGATTTGGTGGCTGAATATTCGGCTTGGGAAGGCGACAGAAAACGCAAAGACGGTTTGTTTTGGCAGTTTGACGTAAAAGACGGAATGGAAGAATCGTTGAGCGGGGCAAGGAAATTCAGAAATGCGCGTCCGACGATTAACAGTTATATGTATGGAAATGCACAGGCTTTGGCAAAAATGGCAAAAATGAAAGGCGATGCGAAACAGGAAAGTTATTTTTTGGCAAAAGCAGATACACTTCAAAAATTAGTGGAAACGAAATTATGGAATCCGAAAAGTGAATTCTTTGAAACGTTTACCGAGAAAGATACGCTGGCGCAGGTTCGGGAAGCGATTGGATTTATTCCTTGGTATTTTAATCTGCCACAAAAAGACAAAGGTTTTGAAAAAGCATGGGAACAGATTAAGGATGAAAAAGGGTTTTCGGCACCTTTTGGATTGACAACGGCGGAGCGCAGAAGTCCGCGTTTTAGAACTCACGGAACCGGGACCTGCGAATGGGACGGTGCGATTTGGCCTTTTGCGAGTTCACAAACTTTGACGGCTTTGGCCAATGTTTTGAATAATTACAATCAAACTTTCGTTGCCAAAACCGATTATTTCAAACAAATGGATTTGTATGTGCATTCGCAATATTACCGAGGAAAGCCATATATAGGAGAATATCTGGACGAAACAACCGGTTATTGGCTGATGGGCGACAAAGAAAGAAGCCGTTACTATAATCATTCGACTTTTAACGATTTGATGATTACAGGATTGGTTGGGTTACGCCCAAGAGCAGATGAAAAAATAGAGGTGAATCCGTTGATTCCACAGGAAAAATGGGATTGGTTTTGTTTGGATAATGTGTTGTACCACGGGAATATCATTACGATTCTTTGGGATAAGACGGGGGAGAAATACAATAAAGGAAAAGGTTTCAGGATTTTTAAGAACGGAAAGGAAATTGCTGTTTCAGAAAAATTGGAGAAATTAGTGGCGGAGTAGAAATTTAATTTGCTAATCTGTAGAATTTGTATACTTAATTTTTACACATATTTACAGATCCAAATTTGGATAAAACTTAATTAAAAAAGTAAATATGCAATTATGCTATAACTGTGGAAATGAATTTCCAGAAGAAAATATAACAAGGGAACATATACCAGCACAAAATTTATTTGTTGGTTATGGAAATGAGTATAAAGTTAATAGATTAGTTGTTCCAGCCTGTTTTGACTGTAATAATCAATACTCTCAAATTGATCAAGAAATAAGAGATGCAATTGGAGTAATGAATAATCATAACGATGATCAAATTGAACTGACTAGAAAATCGATTAAATCTATTATGCGTCAAAAAAATTGGGCTGATAGATTGCATTTTTCAGACGGCAAAGTTTTAAGTGTCAATTTTAGTTATGATGATTTAAAAAAACTACATATTAAAAATTTCAAGGGTGTCTTTTATGCAAAATATAAAAGACCATTACCAAAAGATTTTGAAGTTGAAATAATTGCTGAAGGGGATGAAGAAAATGAAAAATTAATGGGTATTGGGAAATTATTTTATGATTATGTTGTTCAAAATGATGAATTTTTGATTTCTGGTCATGAAGATATTTTTATGTATAATATAAAAACAATGAATCCAACAGATTCAGAATATGTAATTGATAATGGTGATGTTGAAAATTCCCTTTGTGTTATTGGAGTTTTTGTATATCATAAAAACTTATGCTCAATTGTAATTGCATCCAAAAAAGAGTTTTTAGATAGAATTAGACAAAAAAAGAGATAAAATTTCGTGACAAAAATAAAACTTATGAAAAAATCATTTCTATATACATTCATCTTAATCGCATTGCTCTGTTTTTCTTTGGCAGAAGCCCAAAACAAAATCAGCGTAACCAATCTGCAATGCGAAATGCTGAACAATCCGGAAGGAATTGATGTGGTTCAGCCACGTTTGAGCTGGCAGATAAAGTCGGATGTGAACGATGTAAAACAAACGGCTTATCAAATTATGGTCGCTTCAACTTTAGAAAATCTGAATGCGAACAAAGTTGATTTATGGGATAGCGGAAAAGTAACAAGTGACGAATCTGTCAATATTATATACAACGGAAAAAAGTTGGGCGAGCGACAAAATGCGTTTTGGAAAGTAACTGTTTTTACGAATAAAGGCGAAATCAAATCGGCTACAACTGCCCATTTCAGCATCGGGATTTTAACTTATGCCGACTGGAAATCGACTCGCTGGATTGGCTATGAAAAATTGTCGAAAGATGACAGCGTTTCCCAGTATTCGAGATTGTCAGCCCGCTATTTGCGAAAAGAAATCAACCTCAAAAAACAAGTGAAATCCGCCAAAGTTTACATAATGGGAATGGGCTTGTATGAGTTGTACATCAACGGAAATAAAATTGGCGATCAGGTTTTGGCACCCGTTCCGACGGATTACACCAAAAACGTAAAATACAATGTTTTTGACGTGACTTCGCAATTGAAAGAAGGTAAAAATATGCTGGGAACGATTTTAGGGAATGGACGATTTTTTGCGATGCGTCAGGATTACAAACCGTATAAAATCAAATCTTTTGGTTTTCCGAAAATGGCTTTGCAATTGTTTGTCGAATATACCGATGGAACCAAAGACATCATCCGGACAGACGATACCTGGAAATTAACCACTGACGGACCGATTTTATCCAACAACGAATACGACGGCGAAGAATACGATGCCCGAAAGGAAATGAAAGGCTGGGCTACGACCAATTTTGACAATAAAAACTGGGTAAATGCTAGATACGTTCAGGAACCAGGCGGTTTTTATGAAGCGCAGATGACGCCGAATATGAAAATAATGGGCGAGGTAAAACCGATTTCGATAAAAGCTACTGCCAAAGGAACTTATATTTTGGATATGGGTCAGAATATGGTGGGCTGGTTGCAACTGAAAGTGAAAGGGAAAAGCGGTGACCAAATCACAATGAAATTTGCCGAATCTTTGCAGGCTAATGGTTCGCTGTACATTGCCAATTTGCGTGATGCGAAAACGACTGATGTTTATACTTTGAAAGGCGAAGGCGAAGAAATCTGGGAACCTCGTTTTATATTCCACGGTTTTCGATTTGTAGAGATTTCAGGTTTTCCGATTAAACCAACTTTGGATAATTTCGTTGGAAAAGTGGTGTATGACGATATCAAAACGACTGGAACTTTCGAATCTTCGGATGCTACGATGAACCAGATTTTTAAAAATGCCTGGTGGGGCATCAGCGGAAATTACAAAGGAATGCCAATCGACTGTCCACAGCGAAATGAGCGTCAGCCTTGGTTGGGCGATAGAACAACGGGTGCTTATGGCGAAAGTTTTTTATTCGATAACCAGACTTTGTATGCCAAATGGCTCGATGATATTAAATATTCGCAAACACAGGACGGAGGATTACCAGATGTGGCGCCGGCATTTTGGCGTTATTACGGTGATAATGTGACCTGGCCGGGAACGTATATCACAGTGGGCGATATGCTGTACCAACAATTTGGCGATGCAGAAGTGATCAAAAAACAATACCCGTCTATGAAAAAATGGATGGTGTATATGGAAGAAAATTATCTGAAAGATGATTTAATGGATAAAGACAAATATGGTGATTGGTGTGTTCCGCCGGAATCATTAGAGTTGATTCGTTCCAAAGATCCTGCCCGTTTAACGGATGGACAATTGTTATCAAGTGCATTTTATTATCAGCTTTTGGGCATTATGAAAAAGTTTGCCAAAATTGCCAGTGCCGATGCCGATATTGCTCATTATGATGATTTGACAACAAGAATCAAAAAAGCATTCAATACCAAATTTTTAAATACGGAAAAAAACTACTACGCCAATAATACAGTAACGGCTAACGTATTGCCTTTGGCTTTCGGTCTGGTTCCTGAAAATTTGATAGACAAAGTTTTCCAAAATATGGTTCACGAAGTTGAAGTGACTAAACAAGGTCATATCAGCACAGGCGTTATTGGAACACAATTTTTGATGCGAACGCTGACGAACTTCGGAAGAGGGGATTTGGCATATAAACTGGCTTCCAACAAAACCTATCCAAGCTGGGGTTATATGGTCGAAAACGGAGCCACTACCATTTGGGAATTATGGAACGGAAACACCGCAGACCCAACAATGAATTCGCAAAATCACGTGATGCTTTTGGGTGATTTACTGATCTGGTATTACGAAAATATGGCAGGAATCAAGAGCAATCCTGAAACTCCGGGATTCAAGCAAATCATTATGAAACCGGATTTCAATGCCGGATTGACGTATGTAAATGCCTCTTACGAATCGATTTACGGACTGATTAAAAGCGACTGGAAGAAAAACAAAAACACTTTAGAATGGAAAATTACCATTCCGGCCAACTCATCGGCTGTAGTGTATTTGCCAACAACGAATGCTTCATCAGTAATGGTAAACAAGCAAAAACTGACTCAATTTTCATCTTCTTATAAAACCGAAAACAATAACATAGTCCTGACTTTAGAATCGGGTTCTTATACTTTGAATTTAAAGTTTCAATAGATATTTCAGCACTGTACAGGATACGTCTTTAATTTTTTAGTGTCATTTTTACACTTAATAATTTTTTGCATGCTGATATTTGTATAATACGTTGAAAATAAATCTTATAAATGTTTTAAAGAATAAATAATGAAACTCAAAGATATAACTATCGTCTTTTTTGGATTGCTGCTTTTAGGAAGCTGTAAATCTGCTTTGGAGAAAAAGACTTGGAAAGAAGGAATTTTGGTAGACGAATTCATATACGACAAAGCGCCATATTCATCGTGCCACGCTGTAACAATTGTGGAAGCAACCAACGGAGATTTAGTAGCATCATGGTTTGGCGGAACTGCCGAAAGAAATCCTGATGTTTGTATTTGGGTTAGCAGAAAACCAAAAGGAAGCGACAAGTGGACTGAAGGTATTCAAGTAGCTGATGGTATTATGAAAGACGGGCCAAGATTACCAACTTGGAATCCTGTTTTGTACCAAATTCCAGATGGAGATTTGATGTTGTTTTACAAAATCGGACCAAAACCATCCGAGTGGTGGGGCGTAATCAGAACTTCTTCTGATGGCGGAAAAACTTGGTCGGAAGCTAAAAAAATGCCGGAAGGATTTTTAGGACCAATTAAAAACAAACCGGTTTTATTGAGTAATGGAACGCTTTTATGCCCCTCAAGTATCGAAGGTGATGGCTGGCGTTTGCGTATGGAATCGACTCCGGATTTTGGTAAAACCTGGGTTATGGGAGATACTTTGTCCAGAGGAAAACAAAAAATAAATGCCATTCAGCCAAGTATTCTTTTTCATAAAGACGGAAGTATTCAAGCGATTGGGAGAACCAGAAACAGAGCCATTTTCAGCACATTTTCTAAAGATAACGGAAAAATTTGGTCGAAGATAGAACTAATTGGTTTACCAAATAACAACTCCGGAACCGATGCCGTAACGCTTAAAAACGGGAAACATTTATTGGTTTATAATCATGTTTTGCCTCCTGGAAAAGAGGCTAAAGGACCAAGAACACCTTTAAATCTTTCTATTTCTGATGATGGAATCAATTGGAAAGCGGTATTGGTTTTGGAAGATTCTAAAATCAGTCAATATTCGTATCCATCTATAATTCAGAGTTCAGACGGAATGGTGCATATCGTTTACACTTGGAGAAGAGAAAAACTGAAATACGTAAAAATAGATCCAAGTAAATTGGTCGCTATTCCAATCAAAAACGGAATCTGGCCAGGGAATGAAGGTAAGGAAGTAAAAGCTGTTAAAGCAGAAGAGGAATAGATTGAAAAAATGTTTCGCCACAGATTAAAAAGATTAAAAGGATTTTTTTAAATGGTTTAATTTTTTAATCTGCGTAAATCTGCAAAATCTGCGTGAAAAAGAATTAGCACGCAGATTTTGCAGATTCAGCAGATTTTTAATCTGTGAAAATCTTTTAATCTTTTTAATCTGTGGCAAAAAAACTTAATAAATATGAAATTAGTTACTATTCGAAAGAACTTAATTATTGCAATTCTTCTTGTTCTTGCAGGAACATTCAATAGCGAAGTTTCCGCTCAATCATCAAAAAAACAACGTTACAAAGTGGCGGTTTGCGATTGGATGATTCTAAAAAGACAAAAACTCGGCTCATTTGCTTTAGCAAGCGAAATAAAAGCAGACGGAATTGAACTGGATATGGGTGGTTTGGGAAAAAGACCAACATTCGACAGTAAATTAGGCGACCCGATCGAAAGACAAAAGTTTCTGGATAAGTCGAAAGAAACAGGTGTCGGAATCAGTTCCATCGCAATGTCCGGATTTTATGCACAATCCTTTGCCAAAAGAGATTCAATTACCTTTATGATTAACGATTGTGTGGCAACAATGAAAAATATGAAAGTAAAAGTCGCTTATTTACCTTTGGGTACCGAAAGCGATTTGAATAAAAATCCCGAATTACGTCCGATAATTATCGAAAGATTAAAATGGGCAGGAAAACAAGTTGGAAAAATAGGAGGTGTCATCGCTATTGAAACTTCATTGAACGCTACCGAAGAGAAAAAACTATTGGAAGAAATTGGCTGTAAACACATCAAAAGTTCTTTCAATTTTGCTAATGCCGTAGATAACGGAAGAGACATTGCCACCGAATTGAAGATTTTAGGTAAAAAACATCTGGCTCAAATTCACGCTTCGACAACAGATAACGTTTGGCTGGAAAACGATAAAAATGTCGATATGCCAAAAATCAAAAAAGTGCTGGACGAAATGAAGTGGAAAGGCTGGTTAATCGTAGAACGTTCCCGTGATGTAACGCAAGTACATAATGTAAAAGCGAATTATGGAGCCAATGTAGCGTACTTGAAGAAAATTTTTCAGAATTAAATCATTTAGCCACAGATTAAAAGGATTATCAAATCTGTGGAAATCTTTTTAATCTGTGGCAAAAAAAAAATCAAGATTATAATTTGTGCTAATTTACTTCGTCAGTTCGCTGTCGCTCTGGTGTGCAATTTGTAGTCAAAAATAATGAAACAATGAAATATCTAAGTTTACTTTTTTTAGGATTATGTGCCACTTTTGCATCAGCACAAAACATCACAATCGTTCGTTATGCTAATGCGCCAAGAGCAGAATTTGGTGCCCAAAAATTATCAGAAACAGCAACAGCCAAAGGATTCAAAATAACTTTTTCTGATAAAACCCCTAAAAAATCAAAAGATAAAGTAATCGTTATTGGCGAAAAAGGAACAGATTTTTGGAACCAAAACACCAAAACCGCCAAAATCGACGACAGCCAATTAATAAACAAAGAAGGCTTTCAAATCCGCACCCAAAAAAACATCATTTTCATTGAAGGGACTGATGCAAGCGGAGTATTATACGGCGCTTTGGAATTGGCAGACCGAATCAAAACATTAGGCGAAATCCCATCCGAAATTAATATCGATGACAGTCCAGAAATGGTCTTGAGAGGCGCCTGTATCGGAATGCAAAAACCGGTTTATCTTCCCGGTAGAGACGTTTACGAATACCCATACACACCCGAAACTTTCCCTTGGTTTTATGACAAAAAACTATGGACGAAGTATCTGGATATGATGGTCGAAAACCGTATGAATTCGTTGTATTTGTGGAACGGACACCCATTTGCCTCGTTGGTAAAACTGAAAGACTATCCGTTTGCGCTTGAAGTAAGCGAAGAAGATTTCAAAAAGAACGAGGAAATCTATAAATTCCTGACGGTAGAAGCCAACAAAAGAGGAATCTGGGTAATTCAGATGTTTTACAATATCATCGTTTCCAAACCCTTTGCGGAGCATTATAATATGAAAACACAGGATCGTTCAAGACCAATAACACCTTTGCTTTCCGATTATACGAGGAAATCGATTAGTGCATTTATCGAAAAATATCCAAACGTTGGATTGATGGTTTGTTTGGGAGAAGCCATCAACACGGTCGATGATGATGTCGAATGGTTTACGAAAACTATTATTCCAGGCGTTCAGGACGGTCTAAAAGCATTGGGAAGAACAGACGAACCGCCAATTATTTTGCGTTCTCACGATACCGATGCGCCGTTGGTTATGGAGAAATCGCTTCCGTTGTATAAAAATCTGTACACGGAAAGTAAATACACCGGAGAATCGTTGACGACCTACACACCAGGCGGACCTTGGGGAGAAACGCACAAACAGTTAAGCGCTTTAAAGTCAATCCATATCGAAAATGTTCATATTTTGGCAAACCTGGAACCATTCCGTTACGGTTCTCCGGATTTTATCCAGAAAACAGTAAAAGCAATGCACAGTGCTCACGGAGCCAACGCTTTGCACTTATATCCGCAGGCATCATACTGGGACTGGCCATATTCGGCAGATAAAACCAAAACGGGTGAGCGATTACTCGAAATGGATCGCGACTGGATTTGGTACAAAGCATGGGCAAGATACGCTTGGGATAGCCAAAGAGACCGAAACGAAGAGGTTAAATTTTGGGATAAAGACTTGGCTGCGAAATACGGAACCGATGACGAAGCTGGAAACAATATTTTGAAAGCCTATGAAGAAGCCGGAGAAATTGCTCCAAAAACATTAAGACAATTTGGAATTACCGAAGGAAATCGTCAAACCTTGCTGTTGGGAATGTTCGAAAGCCAATTAGTAAACCCAGCAAAATGGCGTGTTTACCCTGGATTCCACGAATCTTGTGGGCCAATTACCGAATTACTTTTGGATTATGCCAAAAAAGAATGGAATCACGAAGCACATGCTGGTGAAACACCACCCCAAATCATAAGCGAAATTACCCAACACGGAAAATTGGCCGTTGAAGCCATCGATAAAGCCGAGTCAAAAGTAACCAAGGACAAAGAAGAATTTCTGCGCCTGAAAAACGATATGCACGCTTACAAAGCCTTCGCCGATTTCTTTTCGGAGAAAGTAAAAACCGCGATTTTGGTCTTGCGTTACAGCTATTCCAACGAAATTTCCGATTTGGACAAAGCCCTTCCGCATCTCGAAAAAAGCATTGAACATTATCAAACGTTGGTCAATTTAACCAAAGACCATTATTTATATGCCAACAGTATGCAGACAGCACAACGCCGAATTCCGATTGGCGGAGATGATGGAAACAACAAAACCTGGGCGGAATTATTGCCACATTACGAAAGAGAATTGGCGAATTTCAAACGAAATTTAGCACTTTTGAAATCATCAAAAGACGGTAAAATCGAAAAGAAAGAAGGCAAATCGTGGCAACCTGCCGAAGTAACTTTGTTAAGCGAAAGCAAAGGGACTTACGCAGTGAAAAATGGAACAAAAGTGTACGGAACACCAATTTCAGAATTGATAAAAGTAGCTCCGGAATTGCAAAACTTAAAAGGAATCACATTCGATGAAACCGCTCAAAATGAAAACGGAACGCACTTGAAATTCAAAAACACCAAAGCCGTAAAACTGGTGGTTGGTTATTTCAATTCCGACCAAAAAAGATTTTTATTCCCGCCAAGTCTGGAGACAGATGCAGCCGGAAATGCCCACGGTCAGGCCGAAGTAATCCTGGCAAGTGCAATGAATTTGAAGGAATTGCCAAGAATCAACATCCACACCTACACCTTCCAACCGGGAGAAAACAAACTTGATTTGGGCAAAGGAAGAGTCCTGATTTTGGGCTTCATCGACGCCAATCAAACTATTACGACCCGTGATGTCGGCTACATCGACGAAGGCGAAAAAGGTGCGGTAGACTGGTTGTTCTATTAAGATAATTTGGGTGTGACCTTCCGTAAAAACTACGGGTCGGGCTGTACGTTCCCGCTTTTTTTTGAGAGGCTGAAAAATGCCTCTCAAAAAAAGAGCTCCACTGCCATCCCTCACGCAAACAAAAAGACCTAACAGGTTTTCAAAACGGGTTAGGTCTCATCGGAATAACAAACTTAAATAACCTTATATAACTTATATGGTTTAAAACATATGAAGAAAATAGTTTTTTTTATTTTTTGTTTTTTTGTAGGCGCTTGCTTTGTATGGAGTCAAAGTAGCAAGGAACCGGCGAAGTTTCGTAAAGAAGTTTCGCTGAATTCCTCTTGGGAAACTATTGTTCTAGACAAACTTCCGGAACAGGAAGAAACTTTTGTTCAAAATCCAAAAGTTGGTGCGCAATGGCAAAAAGTAAACGTACCCCACAATTGGGATCAGTATTACGGATTCCGAAGAACCAAACACGGTAATTTACACGGAACTGCCTGGTATCACAAAACATTACAACTTGACAAAAAAGATAATTCAAAAAGACTTTTCCTCTTTTTCGAAGGCGTAAGTTCCTATGCTACAGTATGGGTAAATGGCAAAAAAGTAGGCGAACACAAGGGGGGAAGAACCACGTTTACGGTGGATATTACAAAAGCCGTTTCTTTCGAAAAGACAAATCATATAATCGTCAAAGCATCGCATCCATCCTTCATTGCCGATTTGCCTTGGGTTTGTGGCGGATGTTCCGGAGAGTGGGGATTCTCCGAAGGCTCACAGCCAATGGGTATCTTCAGACCCGTAACTTTGGTCGTTACCGATGAAGTTCGCATAGAACCTTTCGGCGTTCATATTTGGAATGATAAATCAACTTCCAAGGAAAAAGCAATTCTGAACATTACCACAGAAATCAAAAATTACGGAACTTCAAACAGAAATCTAACCATCGAAAACACCCTTTTTGATAAAAACGGAAAAAAAGTCGTTAGCGTAAAAAGTGATATCAAAAACACTTCAGGAGAAACAAAACAAATAGCACAAACACTTCCAGAAATTGCAAATCCAAAATTATGGTCGCCAGCCAATCCGTATTTATATGAATTGGTCACTACAATTTCGGAAAACGGAAAGAAAATAGACGAATTAAAAACACCTTATGGAATCCGTTGGGTAAGCTGGCCGGTAAGCCGTGACGGAAAAGACAATCGTTTTTACATCAATGACGAACCTTTATTCATCAACGGAACCTGTGAATACGAACATTTAATCGGAAACAGTCATTCATTTTCAGATGAGCAAATCCATTCGAGAATTGAACAAATCAAAGCAGGAGGATTTAATGCTTTTCGCGAAGCACATCAGCCTCATAATTTAAAATATCAAGAAGAACTGGACCAAAACGGAATCCTGTTCTGGAGTCAGTTTTCGGCACATATTTGGTACGACACACCCGAATTCAAAGAGAATTTTAAAACCTTATTGCGAGAATGGATCAAAGAACGTCGAAATAATGCATCGGTGGTAATGTGGGGACTGCAAAACGAAAGCACAATTCCAAAAGAATTTGCCGAAGAATGTACCCAAATCATCCGCGAAATGGATCCGATGTCGGCTTCACAACGCATTGTGACGACCTGTAACGGAGGCGAAGGAACCGATTGGAATGTCGTGCAAAACTGGTCGGGAACCTATGGTGGCGATCCATTCAATTACGATGTTGAAATGAGCACGCAATTGCTAAACGGAGAATACGGCGCCTGGCGTTCACACGATTTACACACCGAAGGCGAATTCGACCAAAAAGGAATTTTAAGTGAAAACCGTTTTTCCCAATTAATGGAAATCAAAGTACGCGAAGCCGAATCGGTAAAAGATAAAATCGCGGGACAATTCAATTGGCTTTTTGCTTCGCACGAAAATCCGGGACGTGTTCAAAATGGTGAAGGATTTAGAGATATAGATAAAGTTGGACCAGTCAATTACAAAGGACTTTTCAGTATTTGGGGCGAACCTTTAGATGCGTATTATATGTACCGCGCCAATTACGTTTTGAACAAAACCAATCCAATGGTGTATATCGTTTCACATACCTGGCCGAATCGTTGGGATGCTCCGGGAATCAAAAACGGAATCGATGTTTATTCGAATTGCGATGAGGTAGAATTGTTCAATGATATTAATAAAACATCACTTGGAAAACTAAAAAATCCGGGCTTGGGACAGCATTTTCAGTGGAATAATGTCAATATTCAATATAATGTTTTGTACGCTGTAGGTTATGTAAACGGAAAAGCGGTTGCCAAAGATTATATGGTATTGAATAGTTTGCCAAAAGCACCTAATCTAGACACATTAGTATCTGATAAAGCTGATATTTTAAAGGCACAAAAAGGATACAATTACATTTACAGAGTCAATTGTGGAGGTTCGGAAATGACAGATTCTTCTGGAAATGATTGGTTGACAGATACACATAAAAGTGATAAAAATACTTGGGGCTCTTTATCGTGGACGGATAAATTTGAAAAACTACCAGATTTTTATGCTAGTCAACGAAGTACTTTTGATCCTATAAACGGAACAAAAGACGAGACTTTATTTCAAAGTTTTAGGTACGGAGTAGATAAATTGCGTTATGAATTTCCAGTACCTAATGGTGAATATCTGGTTGAATTGTATTTTACAGAACCTTGGTACGGAACCGGTGGCGGATTGGATTGTAAAGGCTGGCGTTTGTTTGATGTAGCTATCAATGATAAAGTAGTATTGAAAGATTTGGATATTTGGTCTGAAGTCGGACACGACTCTGCTCTGAAGAAAACTTTTGTTGTAAAAAGTATAAATGGAAAAATCATTATTTCGTTCCCAAATGTAAAAGCAGGTCAGGCAATCATTTCGGCAATTGCCATTGCAACTAAAAAGAAAAACGTCCAACCAGCAAAAGAATCGGCGAGAAATGTTCAAAATTTTGTTAGAGATTATTATGATAAAACAGCTAATGGAGTAAGTTCGTGGCTGGATATTAATTCCAAACAATATTCTGATTCCGATGTTGTTTTTACGCAATTGCCTTCAGAAGTTTTTGGAGCAGATTATTTGATGTTTTCAAATCGTTCTAAACTTTCTGGGTCTTTTATAACCAAAGAAGATTCAAATGTGTATTTATTTGTAAATAATATGTTTAAGGATTCAATTTCGGGTTATAAAAGAACCAAGGAAATTGCTAAGAATTCGAACGGAGTAGAATTTTCTATTTTTCATAAAAAAACAAAAAGAGGAGAAAAAGTTCTTTTTGAAAATTCAGAAAAGCAAAGTACTATTGTAGTCGTTCCAACCTACGATATGGGCGAAAAAGACGACTCACGACCCATTGTACTTTTAGAAGCAGAAACTACCAAAACTACTGGAACCGGAATAGAAAAAGGCAATTTCAAAAAAGCCGATTACATTGAGTTTACACAAAAAACAAACAACAGCATTCAGTTTGAAGTGAAACCCGGAGTAGCAGGAATTTACCTGATGCGTTTCCGTTTTATGAATAGAAACGAAACGCCATTAAAAGTCAAATTCAAAATGGAAGACGCCTACGGAATCCTGATGCGAAATGATACGATTGAATTTCCTTCGGCAACAGAAAAATGGAAGATATTAAACACGACTTCGGGCGGTTACATCAACGCAGGAACCTATAAAATCACGATAGAATCAGAAGATATGAAAGGTTTGCTTTTGGATTCTTTTGAGTTTCAGTAGAGAGAAAATAGAGGAAAGAGTAAAGAAGAAAGATTTCAAAACTTATATGCCTTATATGGTTTTTAAAAATATTTACAATGGTAAAAAAATATCAAAACGTTTTACAAAAAATAACAATTGTATTGGCATTATCGCTTCTAGTTGCCTGTGCTTCAAAAAGTAAAAATGTCCGAATCGTCGAAGATTTCAATCAAAATTGGAACTTCAAATTAGGAGATCATCCAACGGCAATCGAATCCAATTTCAATACTGCCGATTGGAGAAATTTGCAATTGCCACACGACTGGAGTATCGAAGGAGCGTTTAATAAAGACAATCCAACCAAACAGGCGCAAGCGTTTTTGCCGGCAGGAAAAGGCTGGTACCGCAAAACATTTACACTTCCGGAAGATTGGAAGAACAAAAACGTTTCCATAGAATTTGACGGTGTTTTCAAAAATAGTGAAGTATTCATCAACGGACATTCGTTGGGAATGCGTCCGAACGGATACATTTCATTTACCTATGAATTGTTGCAATATTTAAATTTTGGAAAAGAAAACATCATTGCCGTAAAAGTCGATAACGATGCACAGCCCAATTCCAGGTGGTATACCGGTTCGGGAATTTACAGAAACGTGCGATTAGTGGCGAGCGAAAAACTGCACGTTGCGAAATGGGGAACCTATGTAACGACCCCGGAAGTTTCGGCAGAAAAAGCATCGGTACATTTGGAGGTAACCATCGAAAATAAAACAAATTCCGAAAAAGAATTCCAATTGGTAACTTCTATTCTGGATGCGAATAATAAAGAAGTCGCAAATGCCAAAACAACAGAAAAAATCGGTGCCAATACCAATGCAAAAAAGGTTCACGATCTAAACGTAAATCAGCCAAAATTGTGGGACACCGAAAATCCGAATCTGTACAAAATTGTCACTACGATTTACGAAAATTCAAAAGCAGTCGATAATTACGAAACACCTTTAGGATTCCGATTCTTCAATTTCGATGCCGAAAAAGGATTTTCATTAAATGGAAAGCCAACCAAAATATTAGGCGTTTGCCTGCATCACGACAACGGTGCTTTGGGAGCTGTGGAGAACATTCACGCTGTCAAAAGAAAACTGAAAATCCTGAAAGAAATGGGAGCAAATGCCATCCGAATGTCGCACAATCCGCCATCCCTAGAAATGATGCAATTGTGTGATGAAATGGGATTTATTGTCCAGGATGAGTTTACCGATGTCTGGAAAAAGAAAAAAGTAACCAACGATTACCATAAAGACTGGGATGCGTGGCACAAACTGGATTTGGAAGATTTCATCAAAAGAGACCGAAATCATCCGTCAGTAATAATGTGGAGTATCGGAAACGAAATCCGTGAACAATTTGACAGCACCGGAATTGCGATTACAAGAGAACTGGCTCAAATCGTAAAATCGCTGGACACGACTCGTCCCGTTACTAGCGCTTTGACGGAGAATGTCATAGAGAAAAATTTTATTTACCAGTCGGGTGCTTTGGATTTGTTGGGATTCAATTACAAACACGAAGATTACAAAGATTTTCCGGTTCGTTTCAAAGGGCAAAAAATACTAGCTTCCGAAAGTGTTTCGGCACTTGAAACCCGTGGACATTACGATTTTCCTTCGGATGGAATTAAAGCCTGGCCTCCAAAATACGGTGCACCTTTTGACGGAAATACAGACTGGACCGTTTCGGCCTTCGATCAGGTGCAATCCTATTGGGGAACTACGCACGAAACCAATTGGAAAACCATCAAAAAACAGGATTTTATGGCTGGGACTTTTATTTGGACAGGTTTCGATTATCTGGGTGAACCCGATCCATATCCGTATCCCGCAAGAAGTTCGTATTTCGGAATCGTAGATTTGGCGGGCTTTCCCAAGGATGTCTATTATATGTACCAAAGCGAATGGACGAACCAACCCGTTTTGCATCTTTTCCCGCACTGGAACTGGCAAAAAGATCAGGAAGTCGATGTTTGGGTATATTACAACAATGCCGATGAAGTTGAATTGTTCCTAAACGGAAAATCATTGGGCAAAAAAGCCAAACAAAATGACGACTTGCACATTTCCTGGCGTGTAAAATTCGAACCCGGAACAATAAAAGCCATTTCAAGAAAAGACGGAAAAGTAGTTTTGGAAAAGGAAATTCACACCGCAGGAGAAGCTTCAAAAATAGATTTGAAAGCGGATAAGTCAATCATAAAAAATGATACTTATGATTTGGTTTACGTGACCGTTTCTATTACAGATAAAGATGGAAATTTAATGCCAAACGCTAATGATTTAATCAATTTTGAGGTAACTGGAGGCGGAAAACTCGTTGGACTCGACAATGGTTATCAGGCCAATCTGGATTCTTTTAAAGCCTCATCCTACAAAGTATTTAATGGTAAATGCATCGCCATTATTCAATCCAACGGGAAGAAAGAGAACATTAAGTTGAAAGCTTCCACCGTAAACGGAATGTCAACTACAGTAATTATAAAAGTAGAATAAGTACTTCAGAAAAATTCACTCATTTCAATTTTTATGTGCAAGACGAGACCGGTTTGGATTATTTACAAGAAATGGCAGAGCCTTAACGGCAAAAGGTATAAAACCAATTTGCATTTACCAAAACATATTCAAATCAACCTATATTTTGAGTATTTTCTCCAATCAATGGTAATAGTTTAGTGATAGAATTACCGTGTTGTAATGGTGATGATTTTCAAATCTTCTTAAACGAATTGTTAAATAAAAATACAGCAGAATTTAAAGTAGTTATTTTAGATAATGGTGCTTTTCACGAGGAAAGCCGTTAATCATTCCCGAAAACACAGCACTTGTTTTTCTTCCACCATATTCACCGGAACTCAAACCAGCAGAGCTTGCTTGGCTCAATATGAAAAGGAAAACTACTAACACAATTTACAAAACAATGGAGGAGCTTAAACTTAAATTAAATGAAACAGTTAAAAAATTAATCACTGAAAAGTTTATAAAAAACTATGCAGTTTTGACTGTTTTTTTATCAGAATTAGACTGTTATATATCTAAACTAAATTAGAGCAGTTTTTTAATGATAAATTTTTAAATATTCTAGAAACTATTGACAAATCAAAATTGGATTAACCAAAAGAGGCTGCCTTTTGGGGGACAGCCTTTTTTAAATATGTTGAAAATTATCCAGGGAAATCTCCTCCGCCATCTCCGCCACCTTCATTTTTGGGCTGGTTCTTTTCTTTTTCTCCTTTTGCCTTGTTGAAGCGGTAAGTGAACGATAAATTGAATTGACGTTTACGGAACTGCATTTCACCATACGATGTTTGAGTTGGATGATGTGCTACTTCGTCCGTAAAATAAGTATACGATCTCATAATTCTCGTATTGAAGATGTCACTAATATTGAATGCAATTGTTCCTTTGTCTTTCATTACATCCTTACTGAAAGCGGTATTCATACTAAATTGATCCAAGCTTCTTCCTTGTGCAGTTTTTTGAGCTCCATTATAGGTTGCACTTAATTGCCAGTCGATTTTGTATGGTAATGTTAGTTTCGAGTTTACTCTTGCAGACCAATTATTGGCTTGGTTGTTAAGATCTTGTACTACAAGTTTTCCTGTCGTATCCGTGTAGCTGTGCTCTCCAGTTGTTTTTACATTATAGAAATTGAAATTACTGTTTATTCTCCATATTTTGAATGGGTTATAATTTAGAGTAAACTCAAAACCAAATTTTTGCTCTTTACCTAAGTTAATCGGCTGGCTCTTAATTACTGGAATTCCATTCACTTCGTCACCAGTAGGAGATCTTACAAAGCTGAAAACATCTTTTGTGTTTTCAAAATAAGCCGATGTATTAAATGTTACTTTATCCCAGCGTTTGATATAGCCAACGTCAAATTTGTCCGTTAGCGAAGGATCTAGGTCTGGATTTCCCTGGAAAATATTAACATTACTTGAATAGTTAACAGCTGGATTCATAAAACGCCCTCTAGGTCTTGTTAAGCGTTTACTATAGCTAGTGGTTAAATTACTTTGATCTGAAATTTCATAACTGATGAAAGCACTTGGAAACAAGTTGTTGTATTTTTTAGTGTTGAAATCTTTAGGGTCTTCTAATAAGTTTACATGGATATTGGTGTCTTCCCAACGTAATCCAAATAAATAAGAGAATTTATTTTTTTTGAAGCCATATTGTGTATAAAGAGCATTGATGTTTTCTTTATACTCCAATGTATTTGATAAATTATCAATTCTTACTCCTTGATCGTTAAGAACGTAATATTCGTTATTTAAATCACCAAAGCTTCCTTTATATCCAGCTTCAAACTGACTTCCTTCTCCTAGCGGAAGAACATAATCGGTCTGTATTTGTGCTTGTTTTTGAACTTGGTTATTTAAGGTGTTATTATAATTGTTAGAACCTGTAATTACACTTTGGCTGTCATCAGTATTTCTTGAGACAGAAGCATCAACTGTAAGTTTGTGTCCTTTATCGTTGAAGTTTTTAATTAAGTTTGAAGTAAATGAGGTGTTTTCACTACCAGTATCTCCAGTATTCAAACGGTAAGTTGAACCTGTAAAAACATGTGATGCATCATAATTGTTATAGTTGATCAAATCATTATCTTCACCAGTGTTTTTTTCATAATTGATGGCATTTGTCCAATACGTATTTGGTGCTATTGTCCATTCAACACCAGCTCTTCCGGAAAAACCATCTCTGGTTCTCTCTGTATCACGAGTTTCGTTTAAAAAGTTTTTGGCAGAACCATCATAATTGAAATATTGTGAATTAGTTTTACCGCCGCCTTCATTTGTTCTGTGATTGTAACCTGCGGTTGTAAAGTAGTTTAATTTTTCTGTTTTATAATTCACACTAGCAGTTAAACCATACGTTTCAGGAATACCTGTTGAAGCAATAAGAGTTCCGTTAAAACCTTGATTTTTTCCTTTTTTAAGAATGATGTTGATTATTCCAGAACCGCCTTCTGCATCATATCGCGCAGATGGATTTGTGATAACTTCTACTTTATCAATAGCATCAGCAGGAAGCTGTCTTAAAGCTTCAGCAATATTTACGGCGTAGGATGGTCTTCCATCAATTAAAATTCGGACATTGTCACTTCCTCTTAAGCTTACATTACCTTCGGTATCAACAGAGACAGAAGGAACATTGTCCAAAACATCGCTTACTGTTCCGCCTCTTACCATCATGTCCTGACCAACGTTGTACACTTTTTTGTCCAGTTTTATTTCAACAGACGATTTTTCGGCACGAACAACAACCTCGTTCAATTGTGAAGCATCTTCTTCTAAACCGATTGTGCCTAGTGAAGTTTTTTCTGTTATATTTTTAGCTTTTATGCTGATTGATTTAAAAGAAATAAATTCAATAGTAATATCATAAACGCCAGGAATAACATCAGCTTCGTATTCTCCTTTATTATTTGTGATTCCTCCTGAAATAGCTTTAGGATTTTTTTGATTCTTTAAGGTGATGATTGCATCTTCTAAAGGCTGGTTGCTCTTTTTGTCTACAATTTTTCCAGTAACTTTAACTTTGTTAAAAGCTGGAGGTCTTTGCTGAGCAAAATTGGAAAGCCCTAAAAAAAGAAATAATAGAGCTACAGTAAATTTAAAATTTTTCATTTGTAATAAATAAGATTTCTGGGTAAGACGCAGAAATTTGAAAATAGTTTAAATTAGGATTCTTAAACTTGTGTTAATGTTTAAATGAAAGGTGTTACTTTGTTTAAGTCTCTTCCAATAATAGCTTCGCTGTCTTTTACAATAATGGGACGCTCGATAAGAATTGGATTTTCGGACATAGCCTGAATAATCTGATTGTCGGTCAGTGTTTTACCTTTGTAATTTTCAATCCAAATTTTTTCTTTTTGGCGTACTAATTCAATAGGGCTGAAATTTAATTTCTTTAGTAAAACAGTTAATTCGGCAATTGTAGGAGGGGTGTTGAGATAATTGATAATTTCAAACTCTTTATCTGATTCTTCTAAAAGCAGCAAACAGTTTCTCGATTTCCCGCAACGTTGATTATGGTAAATTTGTATCATTTTTGAATGAAATTTGGTTTTTTCTAAAATAAAAATACCTACTTTAGTTTTGGCAAAAATAAGATTTGGAATACTATTTAAAGTATAATTATAAAAAAAAACAACAAATGTTTGTAGAACAGGGAATAGATGAAAAAAATAAATTTTGGAAATATCTTTTAGGTTTACTGGTTATTGCTGGAGCATCTTTTTTAGGACAAATGCCTATGCTGGTGGCAATTTTATTTCAAACTTTTTTTAAGGGAAAATCATATCCCACGACAGATACTGAATTACTGCATTTTTTTGAGCCTAATTTAAGTTTGTTTCTTTTGCTGTTTTCTTATGTTGTAGCTTTGGGCGGAGTGTATTTTGCAGTTCGTTTTTTGCATCGGCAAACTTTTATTTCAATTGTTACCGCCCGAAAAAAAATCGATTGGAAAAGAGTGCTGTTTTCATTCTTGATTTGGTCTTTATTTACCGTTGTTTCAACATTGGTTACATATTATTTAAATCCGTCAGATTTTGAAATTAATTTTCAGCCAGTTCCGTTTTTAATTTTATTAGTAATTGCCATTTTATTGATCCCAATACAGACAACTGTTGAAGAATTAGTATTTCGAGGATATCTTATGCAGGGTTTTGCCAATTTATCAAAGAATAAATGGCTGCCGTTATTAGCTACTTCAGTTATTTTTGGATTACTGCATTTATCCAATCCCGAAGTTTTTAAGCTTGGCAATATAATTATGGTGTATTATATTGGAACTGGATTGTTATTGGGGATAATGACTTTAATGGATGACGGAATGGAACTCGCATTAGGATTTCATGCGGCTAATAATTTAATTGGGGCCTTATTAATAACCTCAGACTGGTCTGCTTTTCAAACGTATTCTATTTTTAAAGATGTATCTGAACCCGAAGCAGGATTCGATATTATCTTCCCGGTAATAGTGATTTATCCTCTGCTTTTGATTATATTTGGGTACAAATACAAGTGGTCTGACTGGATGAAAAAACTGACAGGAAGTATTTGATTTTTAAATAAATAACACAAAATTTTTATAGTATTATGAATACAGTAACTTACAAAAATGTGCACAATCATTTTAAAATAAATGGTTATCATTTGACAAAAGAGGATTTGTGCAGAATCGCTTATAGTTTTATAAAAGAAGGAGCAGATTTTGAACAAGCAGTTGGTGATTTTTTACTGGATTGGTTCGATGATAAATCCTATATTGATATGTATACTTCAGGTACAACCGGTGAGCCAAAAACAATACGAATTGAGAAAGATGCGATGGTTAAATCAGCTATTGCAACAGGTGATTTTTTTGGATTGGAACCTGGGAATAAAGTATTGCATTGTTTGCCTGCAAATTATGTTGCTGGTAAAATGATGTTTATTCGTTCATTTATTTTAGGTTTGGATATGGATTTTGTCGCACCAAGTTCACATCCATTAGAATATAATGATAAAAAATATGATTTCGCAGCAATGGTACCGCTTCAAGCCAAAAACTCACTTGGCAAACTGACTAATATCAAAAAGATAATTATAGGAGGAGTTAAAGTTCATAAATCATTGGAACAGGAATTGATTAAATTGCCAGTAGAGATTTATGAGACTTATGGAATGACGGAGACAATTACTCATATCGCTGCCAAAAAAATTGGAGAAGAAGCTTTCACCACATTACCAAATGTTACGGTTTCAGTAAATGAGAATCAATGTTTGGAAATTGTCGCTAAAAATATAAGAGATGAAAAAATTGTTACAAATGATATAGTGAAGCTAATTTCTGAAACACAATTTGTCTGGTTAGGCCGTTTTGATAATGTAATTAATAGTGGCGGAATTAAAATTATGCCTGAACAAGTGGAGGGCAAGCTTTCTACATTGATTCCAAGACGTTATTTTGTTAATGGTGAACAGGATGATAATTTGGGAGAAAAAGTGGTTCTTTATGTGGAGGGTGAACCAATTAATATTGATAATTCTGTATTTGATGTTTTGGATAAATATGAAAAACCAAAAGAGATTATTTTTATTCCTAAATTCAAAGAAACAGCTACAGGTAAAATAATGAGAGAAGAAAGCAAAAAATTAGTAGCGGCTAATTAAATAAGGCAGATAAAACAAAAAAGAGAGGACAATGTTCCTCTCTTTTTGTTTTAGGCTTAAACGCTTAAATTGTAAATATGGTTTTTTTTAAAAGCCCCTAAGTTATTTTCCCATTTTAAAAAAATAATCTGCTGAATTTTTTCCGCTTCCATAGATAAGGAAAAAAATACATATTGCCAGAGTAAGTAATGCCAAAAGTAAATTTTGATGATGCATATTTCCCATAAAATTTATGATTATTGCACAAATTAAAATAGGTAATTGCGAAGCTATGGCCCAACGCGTAAGTAATCCAAAGAAAATTAAAATACCGCCAATTAAATGAGCAGGGGCTATGTAATGAATCAAAAACATACCAGCTCCAATCTTATCGAATCTGTCGATAGGGGATAATAAATCAACTAAATATTGGATGTTTGAAAAAAAATAAACTCCTTTCATAAATAAAAAAACTCCTAGAGCCATTCTAAGTAGATCTACCGGTAAATAAGTATGTGCATTGGCCCACTTATTTAAGCTTTTTACATTGTTCATATCTTTTAGGGTTTAAATTAATTATACTAAGGTATTAATTATTAACGATATATGTGTAATTTATTGTGTTTAAAATTATGAATAATGTTATTTTAAGGTAATATTTTTATTCTTTTGATTTTCTGCTGAATTTATGGAGCTGTTTTTAATGTCTGCAAGTATCCAGTCCAGTTCTGGGTCTTTTCCATTGATATAATCTGCTATAGTTGGTGTAATTTCTTTATCAGGAAAAATACCGCGCCCTTCGACTGCTGTTTTATAAAATGGAGCAACAACAAGCAGTCCAATTGTTATTTTGATGTCAGAATTTGGAAGTTTGATCGTAGGCATTATTCCCGCTACAGTTCCATTGTATGCACCACCAGTTTCTTCGCCTACAAAAGTGGCTCTTTTTGAACCTTTTAAATTAGATGAAATAATACTGGAAGCCGAAAATGTGCCTCCGTTTATCATTACATATATTTTGCCTTTGAATGCATTTTTGTTTATAGTTTTTGGTTTAGATTCTGAATAGGATGCATAATAATTACCGTCCTCTTTTCTATGGACATTAAGGAACATATAAGGAGCATAAAAAGGAGTTATAAAAAACTTTGCCAATAATGGAGATTTGTTAAAAGGTGTTTTTTCAATCAAAGCCGTTTTTGAAACAACTTGAAAAGGATCTGTAAAGACATAAGTTGTGTCCGATAAATAACTGTATAAATTTTCAATGTCTTTTATGGAACCGCCTGGGTTATTTCTTAAATCAATTATTAAAGTCTTTGTTTTATATAACTGCATTTTCTGAAAGCTTTCTTCATAAAAAAGGGAAGGTTTTCCTAAGGCAAAATGACTGATTTTAAGTAAGGCAATACTATTATCCTTTTCAATGAATTTTAAATCGCGATTATTCGTTTTTGTGTTTTCATTATAACCGTATATTTTTTTATCCTTTCTTGTGAGGATGTTTATTTTGGCTTCATGCCCAATTACTTTCATTTGAGCCCCGTTGTTTTCTTTTTTAGGAGCTGCTTTTCGCTTAATGGATACAATATATAAAGAATCATTTTGTTTAAAAACATATTTTAAACTGTTTTGAGGGCCATTTTCATTGGTGTAAAATGTAGAAAACATATTTGAAATTCTTTTTCTTTTAAATGTTTTGTTAAATCCGTCTGAAGCGAACAGCGTATAATATTCATTAATTAATTCGCTTGTTTTTTGGTCATTAATGGATATAACTTCGGCTCCAGCTTGGATGGTAACATCGTCTGATTTGTTTTTTATGACATACATTTTGTCATTAATGACTTCAAATTCAAATTGAGAAAAAGGACCGGCACCCAATTCTTTGATGGCTTTTTGTTCGGATTTGCTTAATATTTTTGTTGACGGTGAAACAATCAGATGTCCTTGTCGGATTGAAGCAACAACAGGGCTAAGCTTTTTGTAAAATTCATAACTAGTCATTGGTTTTGTAATGGTCTTTTTTAGGCTGTCGAATTTAAAATCGAGTTCTTTCTTCGAAATGTACCAATACAATTTAGGCTGAAGGCGCTGTAGTTTTTTATAGGTGTAATCAACATCGGCTTTCAGATTATTTTCTGAAATCAAATCATTTAAGTGCGCGTTATGTTCTTTCACCGAAGCACATTGCAGAAAAAGCAAACTGAAAAGCCAAAGGAAGAATATTTTTTTCATTTATAATTAGGATCTGCTTAATTTTCTGCGAAATCGATTTGTTATTATTTGATGCAATAAAAATAATTTATTTCTTATATATATGTTTTTATTTTTGAACCTGAGTCAGATTGTTAATTTTGGAGCAGAAAGATTAGGCATTTTTAGAAATATCGTCCCGTTTTCCGTTACAATCTTATAAGCTGAACCCCAGCTTATAAGGATTTTTACTTCAACCGGGGCTAAGAGCTGGTATTGGGTGTTTTTTTTGCCGTAATTTTAAAAAATAAAATATAAATATATAGAACTCAGTTTTTTGAATAAAATGAATGTAACCTTTTTTGACTATTGGAATAACTCCATTAAATATTGAGTTAATTAAATTTCATGCAAAAATTAAATTTAAACCTGAATCACTCCCAAATTAAATTTCTTTTCGATAGGAGCGTGGTTGGCAGCTTCAATTCCCATAGATATCCAAGTTCGGGTTTCAAGCGGATCAATAATAGCATCTGTCCATAAATGAGCCGCTGCATAATAAGGAGAAACTTGTTCGTCATAACGGGCTTTGATTTTGGCAAACAATTCTGCTTCTTTGGATTCGTCCACAACTTCGCCTTTTCCTTTAAGAGAAGAAGCTTCAATTTGTGCTAATACTTTTGCTGCTTGTGTGCCTCCCATTACCGCCAACTCGGCACTAGGCCAGGCAAATATTAATCGTGGATCGAATGCTTTTCCGCACATGGCATAGTTTCCTGCTCCATACGAATTTCCAACAATGACTGTAAATTTTGGCACAACCGAATTGGAAACAGCATTCACCATCTTAGCACCGTCTTTTATGATGCCGCCATGTTCCGATTTGGAACCTACCATAAAGCCTGTAACATCTTGGATAAATACCAAAGGAATTTTCTTTTGGTTGCAGTTGGCAATAAAACGGGTCGCTTTATCTGCAGAATCCGAGTAGATTACACCTCCAAACTGCATTTCGCCTTTGGCAGTTTTGACAACTTTTCTTTGATTGGCTACAACTCCCACAGCCCAGCCGTCAATTCTAGCATAGCCTGTAATTAGTGATTGTCCATAACCGTCTTTGTATGCTTCAAACTCCGAATTATCTACCAATCTATTAATGATTTCCATCATTTCATATTGCTCGTTTCTGGCTTTTGGCAAAATACCGTAGATCTCATTTTCGTCCAAAGCTGGTTTTTCCGCTTTGATGCGGTTGAATCCTGCTTTGTCAAAATCACCTATTTTATCGACTATGCTTTTTATTTTGTCTAAGGCATCTTTGTCGTCTTTGGCTTTATAATCCGTCACTCCCGAAATTTCACAGTGCGTTGTTGCTCCGCCCAAAGTTTCATTATCGATAGTTTCACCAATGGCAGCTTTGACCAAATAACTTCCTGCTAAAAAGATACTTCCTGTTTTGTCGACAATCAAAGCTTCATCACTCATTATCGGAAGATAAGCACCGCCTGCAACACAGCTTCCCATAACTGCAGCAATCTGAGTTATTCCTAAACTGCTCATTATGGCGTTGTTCCTGAAGATACGGCCAAAGTGCTCTTTATCAGGGAAAATTTCGTCCTGTAAGGGCAAATACACTCCCGCACTATCCACCAAGTAGATGATTGGCAAGCGGTTTTCCATTGCGATTTCCTGTGCCCGAAGGTTTTTCTTTGCTGTAATAGGAAACCAGGCCCCCGCTTTTACGGTAGCGTCATTGGCAACAACTATGCATTGCTTTCCTTTGATGTATCCTATTTTTACAATGACGCCTCCCGATGGACAGCCGCCGTGTTCAGCATACATTTTTTTGCCTGCAAAAGCACCAATTTCAATGGATTTTACATTTTCGTCCAACAAATAATCGATACGTTCGCGAGCGGTCATTTTACCTTCGGCATGCAGTTTCTCGATTCTTTTTTCACCTCCGCCAAGTTTAATTTTGGCAAATTTTTGTCTGAGTTCAGACAGTAAAAGTTTATTGTGATCTTCGTTTTTGTTGAAGTTTAAATCCATAAGTCTTAATGTGGTTTTGTAACGAGCGCTAATTTACGAAAACGTTTGAAATTTTTCTGTTCGCATAAATTATTTTAAATATTTAGCAATTTAATGTTCTTTAAAATCATATAAAAATAAAAACCCCGCAATTTTGTAAATAACGGGGTTCAGTGTTAATCTTTTTAATTTTTAAGCATATAAGTCATGTAAGTTAAAAAAAGAAAGTTGTTTTGTTAGATTAATGGTCAAAAGGAAATATAAGTTAAAAACGTATGTGATTTTGCTTAAATGAGCTATTGGTTTTACTTCATTTTATTCAAATTTAAAGCTTATATGACTTATATGTTTCAACAATGAAAGCGATTTTACCTTTAATTAAAATTACTATTGATATTTGCTATTGAAAATTTTAATTATACATTTTGGCATAATATTCATCGACCATTCGTGCAGAATCAAAGAATGGCACAATTTGTTTCATACTGGTTTCGACTAAATCCCACCAATCTTCTTCTGAATCATAATATAATGGCAGTATTTTTTCTTCTAACATTTGGTACAAATTCTCCAAATCCATTTGATCTTGCTGGTAGGTTGGCAGATTATGATCTACAATTGGCAAAACAAATGAATTTTGAGTATCATTTAATTCTTTGAATTCACGAACCCAGCCGTCATTGGTAGAAAAATTGATAGCCCCGTTCATGGCTGCCGTCACGCCAGAAGTTCCAGAAGCTTCCCTCGTAACCCTAGGATTGTTTAACCAAATATCGGCTCCTTTTTTTAACTGGCGGGATAATTTTAATTCATGACCTATAAGCACCGCCATATTCTTAAATTCCTTGCTGATGTGGGAAAGATTGTCAAAATTGTGAATGGCGCCATAATCTGTCGGGTATGGTTTTCCTGCAAAAATGATTTGAATAGGTCTTTCGGTATCATTCATCAGGCTTTTGAATTTTTCAAAATTCCTAGTGATTAAATCGGGTCTTTTATATTCGGCAAAGCGTCTTGCCCAAACAATCGTTAAGATTTCCGGGTCAAATATTTTTCCTGTCTGGTCGGCCACCACTTCAAAAAGCTTTGTTTTCAGTCTCTTTTTTCGATTGATTAACTCTTCTCTGTCTTTGCTTGCATGCGCATCATCCAGCCAGGGATCGACCCAGTATTTTTTGTTTTGGGCATTGGTAATATGAGTTATTGGACAAATTCCGGTAAAATCTTTCCACATGTCCCTTGAAACTTCTCCGTGCAGTTTGGAAACGCCATTGGCTTTATGGCTTAATCGTAACGCTACAAGCGAATGGTTGAAAGTATTGTCTTGAATGCCTGTAATTTCTCTAACAGTTTCCAATGGAATGCTGTCAAAAAAACTTAAATTTTCCAGCAAATAAATATCGTGTTTTTCATTTCCCGCTTCTTCGGGAGTGTGAGTTGTAAAAACCATTTTCTCTCTTATTTTGTCAACACTTTTGTATTTATTGTACAAATGAAAAACTGACGAAACCGCATGTGCTTCATTCAAATGGTAAATATCAGGCTCATAATCCAAAGCGTCCAGCAGTTTGGCTCCGCCTAATCCCAAAACCATCGTCTGCGCAATTTTGGCACTTGGATCAGAATCGTATAATCTAAAAGTGGTTGATTTTGCCAGATAATCGTTTTCGGGCAAGTCAGTCGAAAGGAAAAACATGGGTACTGTTCCAAAAGTTTCCGGTTTTAGGAAATAAACCCGAATCCAAACATCGTGATTGTTTATTTTTATCGTAAATCGGATGTTGGTATCTTCAAGGAAGCTGTAGTTTTTCTCTCTGAAAAGTGATCCCATCGAAAGGTCTTCTTTTAAATATTGGTCATAATATCCTTTTTTCCATAAAATCCCTATCCCGATTAAATTTTGCTTCAAATCATAGGCGCTCCGCATGTGAGATCCTGCTAAAAATCCTAATCCTCCAGAATAAATTTTGAGCGATTGGTCAATGGCAAATTCCATTGAGAAATAAACGACAGGTTTTTGATATTTTTTATTGAAAGAGTACGGATGTCTATATTTTTCAGGTAAACTTTTGCTCATATTGATTAGAAATTTAAAGTTTGATACCTAACAAATTTAGAGAATTAGATTGGAAAATAGGTTTTTTAAAGGCTAATATTGTGCCTGCATAGTATTATTTATCAGTTTTTTAAACGATATCGTTTTAGGAATAATTATTACAAAATTAAAAAGGAATTTTTAAATATAAGAGCCGATTTATATCCAGAAATTTTAAAATTAACCTGTTGGGTGTAATTCATAAAATTTTTATTTAACACATAGAAAAATAGATTTTAGTTTAAAAAAGAATGCAAAAAAGGAATACATTTCTTTTACATAGTGAGCTATGTGTGTTTTAAAAAAGTGAAATGCCTATTTTTGAGCTTGCAAAATCTATGTTTCTATGTGTTGAAAATAATTACACCCAACGGATTAAAATCATTCTTAATCGTTTTTTGCGGATTAAAACGTGTAAGCCAAAATGCAAATTATGTAAGTTTTAAAGTAAAATATATAACAGCTAGACTTTCTCGGGATTTTAACTTTGCAAAAAATCAAAACTGTGCAAAAAACATTTTCATCCATTCTGCTTTTACTTTCTGTTTTCTCTTCAAATGCTCAGGTTCAGGCGCTGGTCAATGATGAAGTCAAGCTCAATACTATGGTCGCCCGTTGGGAATTGGACTCAACTGCGGTAAGAGGAACATTTTTGGTTACGCCTTATAAAACAATTTACATTATGCCTTTTGTATGGTCCAGTAGTCCAAATGAACAGCCTCATTCCGGAAATACTTCACCAGATTATACTCCTTCGTCTAAAGTTAATTATGATGATGTTGAGTTGAAATTCCAACTGAGTTTTAAAACAAAAATCCTGCAGAGTTTTTTATGGGGACGAGCCGATCTTTGGCTGGCTTACACTCAAATTTCGCATTGGCAATTATATAATTCAGAATTATCTCGGCCTTTTAGAGAAATTAATTACGAACCTGAAATTATCCTTAATTTTCCAGTAAAGTTCAATGTATTTGGGTTTAAAGCCCGAATGATTGGTGTTTCTTTCAATCACATGTCAAATGGTAAAAGCTATCCGGATACCAGAAGCTGGAACAGGGTTATATTGATGACTGGTTTCGAACGGAAAAATTGGAATATCTACATCAGGCCTTGGTATGTTATTCCCGAATCCAAAGGGGATAATCCAGATATTTCAAACTATATAGGTAATGCAGATGTAAATGTTATTTATGCTAAAAACCGAAATGTTTTTACGTTTACCGGAAGCCATAATTTTAATTTTGAAGGTAATATGAGAGGAAGTTCCACTTTTTCCTGGGCATATTCCATACAGGGAAATCTTAGAGGATATTTACATGTATCGCACGGTTACGGAAATTCACTAATTGATTATAACCACAATCAAACTACTGTTGGTGTTGGTGTTTCATTAATTGAATGGAAGTAGTTTGTTTTGAATAAATATTTAGTATTCAATTAATTTTGAAGCAGAAAGATTAGGCATTTTCAGGAAGCATTGTCCCACTTTCCGTTGCAATCTTTTTGTTTAAAAAAAAAAACAAAAAGGATTTTCACTTCACTCGGGGCTAAAAGTCAATATTTAGTCAATTTTGTTATTGATTTTATTGAGTTGATTGATAAATAGTTTGTTTAGTGGTATTTGCGAACTGTTTATTGAGCAAAAGAAAATGCCTTTCAATTTTTTTGAAAGGCATTTTTGTATTGGATTATTAATCTTTATAAACTATTCTTCTTCGCGCTGTCCCATCATCATTAGGTAGGCTTTTAGGAATCCGTCAATGTTTCCGTTCATAACGCTGTCAACGTCGCTGGTTTCCTGTCCTGTCCGAACGTCTTTTACCAGTTTATAAGGCTGCATCACGTAATTTCGTATTTGCGACCCCCATTCAATTTTCATTTTGCCGGCTTCAATGTCGCTGCGTTGCTCTTGCTGTTTTTTGAGTTCAATTTCATACAGTTGAGAACGTAACATTTGCATCGCACGGTTTCTATTGTCATGCTGCGAACGCGTTTCTGAACACTGAATCTGAATACCTGTCGGTTTATGTGTCAATTGGACTTTGGTTTCTACTTTGTTCACATTTTGACCTCCGGCACCGCTTGATCTGGCGGTTACGATTTCAATATCGGCAGGGTTGATTTCAATTTCAATAGTGTCATCAACCAGCGGATACACATAGACAGAAACAAACGATGTATGTCGTTTAGCGTTACTGTCAAATGGGGAAATACGTACCAATCTATGAACGCCGTTTTCGCCTTTTAGATATCCAAAAGAATAATCACCTTCGATTTCGAGTGTCACCGTTTTTATTCCCGCGGCATCACCCTTTTGAAAATTCAGTTCCCTAATTTTGTACCCTTCTTTTTCGGCCCACATCATGTACATGCGCATGAGCATTTCGGCCCAATCACAACTTTCGGTACCGCCAGCACCAGCCGTAATTTGAAGCACGGCACTCAAACTATCACCTTCTTCCGAAAGCATATTTTTGAATTCTATGGCTTCAATATTAGCTTCAGTTGAGTTGTATTGATCGTCTAATTCTTCGGAAGTTAGCTCTCCTTCTTTGTAAAAGTCATAGGCAAGCTGCAATTCGTCTGTCATGTCGACAGCTTTGTTGTAATCTTCTATCCATTTCTTTTTTCCTCGAAGGTTTTTAACCAGAATTTCGGCTTCCTTGGCGTTATTCCAAAAATCGGGAGCAAAGGTCTTTTCTTCCTCGTTGGCTATTTCGATAAGCTTGGCATCAACGTCAAAGATACCTCCTCAACGCACCAAGGCGTTCTACAATACCTTTTATTTGTTCGGTAGTTGTCATAAATTTATAGTAATTTTGTATCGAAAATTATTAGGTTAACCATTTTTTAGCCCTGATAGTAGCGACATCCTTTTTCTGGCTTCTTTAGCCAGGAAAAGATATAGCGGATAGCAGGATTAGCTCCTAATAGTTTTACTGGTTTTGAATGCAAAAATAGGATATAGTTTTTAGATTATGGAAATAAATTTGATAAGCGATACGATTACCAAACCATCGGTGGAAATGCTCCAGTATATGTTTAATGCCCAAGTTGGTGACGATGTGTATAAGCAGGATCCAACGGTTATTGCTCTTGAAGCGAGATTGGCAGCGATGTTTGGTATGGAAGCGGGACTTTTTTTTCCGTCTGGAACTATGGCAAATCAAACGGCGATTAAATTGCATACGCAGCCTGGTGAACAATTAATCGCTGATAAATATGCGCATGTTTATCATTATGAAGGAGGCGGGGTTTCGTTCAACAGCGGTGTTTCCTGCTGTCTGCTGGATGGAGATCGAGGGATGATTACGGCTGAACAAGTTGCTGGAGCGATTAATGACCCGGAGTTTTACCACAGTCCGCTGACGAGTTTGGTATGTGTAGAGAACACTACAAATAAAGGAGGAGGAGCTTGTTATGATTTGGAGGAACTAAAGAAGATTAAAGCGGTTTGTGTCGCTAATAATTTAAAATTTCATTTGGACGGTGCGAGAATTTGGAATGCGGTCGTGGCTAAAAAACAGCATCCGAGAGAATTTGGAGCATTGTTTGATACGATTTCGGTGTGTTTGTCCAAAGGATTGGGAGCACCTATCGGTTCGGTGCTTTTGGCAGATAAAAAGACTATTCACAGAGCATTACGCATCCGAAAAATATTGGGTGGCGGTATGCGTCAAGTAGGGTATTTAGCGGCTGCAGGAAATTTTGCGTTAGATAATAATATTGCCAAACTGGTTGATGACCACAGAAGAGCTAGGGAAATTGCCGAAGTTTTGTCGCGCCAACTTTGGATTGGAAAAATCGAACCTGTAGAAACTAATATTTTGATTTTTTCTATACGTGAAGGGCTGAATGAAAAACTGCTTATTGAAAAACTGAAAGAGAAAAATATCCTGATAAGTTCTTTAGGACACGGAAAACTTAGGATTGTAACGCACCTAGATTACAAAGAAGTGATGCATACGTATGTTTTGGAAACTTTGCAGAAGATTATTCTTTAAAAAGTTTAAAATGGTTTAAGATTGTTTAAAATTGTTTAGGACGTTTTCATGAAATAAGAATATTTATTTTCATCATATATTGCAAAGCCTAGATTCTGATACAGAGTTTGGGCTTTGTTTACTTTAAGGACACTTAGTTTTATCGGAATTTTCTTTGTAGTTGCTTCTTGGATAATAGACTGAATTATTCCTTTTCCAATGCCTTTGTTTTGATGGTTAGGGGCTATTTGAATTTGAAGAATTTCAATTTCTGTATTGGTTTCTACGAGTTTTAAAAGTCCGATTTTTTGATCTTGCAGTAGAATTATTTTTGCATGTTCAAACTGATGTTTTATTCGGCTTAAAAGTTTTTTTTCATCTACTTCCATTCCTGCAGAATTAAGATGTTCGACCATTGTTTCTTGGCGAAGCCAAAGCAGAAATTCTGTATCTTCCTCTGATGCTTTTTTGTAAGTTAACGCTTGTTGCTTCATAATTCTTTCTTATTGTTGAAATTTATACCTACAAGGTTGAAAATAAACCTTGCAGGATATGATGAATATTGCAAGGTTTATGATAGAACAAATTTAAACCACATTAAACTTTTAAACAATTTTAAACTAATTTAAACCCTTTCAGTTTTTTTATTTAAACAGATCTTCCATTCCTGGAATCATTGGCATATCCATTTTGGCAACAGCATCCAATTCGGCTTGGTTTATTTTTGAAGCTTTTTCTATGGCTTTATTTAGTACCAAAATCAAGTAATCTTCCAGTTGTTCTTTGTCTTCCAAAAGAGAATCATCGATGGTGATTGATTTAATTTTGGTATTGGCTGTCAAAGTGACTTTCAATAAATTGTCATTACTTTGTTCGTCTACCAGCACGGTGTCTAAACGTTTTTTAGTATCTTCGATTTTTTGTTGGGTTTCCTTAAGTTTGCCCATCATTCCCATTAAATCCATTTTGTTGTTTTTTAAATTATTGAAAAGCAAAATTACTGAATTTGATGTTTGAATACGTTAAATTAGATAAAAAACGAATCTGTTTTAAAATCGCTTTGTGTTATTTTTGCATTTTAAATATTAAAACCACGCGCAAACAATGCCAGAAAATAGTTTACCTCCTGTAGCCAAAATAATTCCTAAGAAATTAAAGAAATTTGGTGAAGTTAGAATCGATAATTATTTTTGGTTAAACGACCGGGAAAACCCAGAAGTTATTGATTATTTGAATCAGGAAAACGCCTATTATCAAGAAAAAACGGCACATACCAAAGATTTTCAAACAGCCCTTTTTGAGGAAATGAAAAGCCGAATTAAGGAAGACGACCAATCGGTTCCTTATTTATTTAATGGGTATTATTACATTACCCGCTATGAAAAAGGGCAGGATTATCCTATTTACTCCCGAAAAAAAGAAAGCCTTTCGGCAAAAGAAGAAATTCTGTTTAACTGCAACGAAATGGCAAAGGATAAACCTTATTTTCAGTTGGGTGCTTTAAGTATTAGCCCTGATAATAAATTGGCGCTTTTTAGCTATGACATTATTGGGAGACGCATTTATACGATTCAAATCAAAAATCTGGAAACTAATGAAATTCTGGAGGATAAAATTGAAAATGTTACCGGAAGCGCCGTTTGGGCCAATGATAATAAAACAATTTTTTACTCGGATCAGGACGACGTTACGCTGCGTTCCGATAAAATTTTCAAGCATAAATTAGGAATAAAACAAAAGGATGATGTTTTGATTTATTTTGAAAAAGACGAAACGTTTAATGTCGAAATTGCTAAATCCAAGTCCCGTAAATATCTGGCTATTGAGTCAGGAAGTACATTGACAACAGAATATCAAATCCTGGATGCCGATAATCCTGACGGGGAATTTAAGATTTTCCAGAAGCGGGTTCGTGGATTGGAATACAGCATCAATCATTATGGGGATAGTTTTTATATTATGACCAATAAAGATAAAGCTGCCAATTTTAAGCTGATGAAAACTCCTGTGAACAAAACTTCAAAAACCAATTGGGTAGAAGTTATTGCGCACAGGGCAGATGTTTTACTGGAAGATATAGAGATATTCAAAGACTTTTTGGTTGTAGAAGAACGCGAAAACGGCTTGAATAAAATCCGAATTATGCCTTGGAATGGGGAAGGGGAGTATTATCTGCCTTTTGAAAGCGAAACCTATACGGCTTATGCGACTTCTAATGTTGATTTTGATACTGATATATTGCGTTATGGATATCAATCGATGACAACACCTTCGTCGATCATTGATTTCAATATGAGAACTAAAGCTAAAGAAATCAAAAAAGAACAGGAAGTATTAGGCGGGAAGTTTGATAAAAACAATTATACTGAAGAACGTGTTTGGGCAACTGCAAAAGAGGGTGTTAAAATTCCTATTTCGATGGTCTATAAGAAAGGATTGAAGAAGGATGGTACGAATCCGCTGCTTCAATATGCTTACGGTTCTTATGGGCATTCTATGGATGCGACTTTTTCGTCAACGCGGCTGACTTTATTGGACAGAGGATTTATTTTTGCCATTGCACACATACGCGGAGGCGAAGATTTGGGGAGACAATGGTATGAGGATGGCAAATTATTGAAAAAGAAAAACACATTTACCGACTTTATAGATTGTTCTAAATTTCTAATAGCCGAGAAATATACTTCATCTGAACATTTATATGCGGAGGGTGGTTCGGCCGGCGGTTTATTGATGGGTGTTGTGGTTAATACTGCACCTGAATTGTATAATGGCGTGATTGCACAAGTAGCTTTTGTGGATGTAATTACTACGATGCTTGACGATAGCATCCCCCTTACAACGGGAGAATATGATGAATGGGGTAATCCAAACGTAAAAAAATATTATGACTATATGTTATCTTACTCACCGTATGATAATGTAGTGTCACAAAAATATCCAAATATGTATGTGTCCACAGGTTTGCACGATTCTCAGGTGCAATACTGGGAACCAGCTAAATGGGTGGCTAAATTACGGGCTTTAAAAACAGATGATAATCTCTTGTTTTTGGATACAAATATGGATGCAGGGCATGGCGGAGCATCTGGCCGCTTCGAAGCTATTAAAGAATTGGCAAAAGAGTACAGTTTTTTATTAGATTTAGAAAAAATTGAAATCTAATTAGATTTTTTTTGTTAGATTTGCATAATATCGGGGTGAATTAAAAATGCTCTCAGATAAACTATTTTTTTATGAAAGAAGAAATAAATGCTTATAATAATGTTTTAGAGTTAATAGGTAATACTCCACTTATTAGACTAAACAGTGTAACCGAGAATTTAAAGGGAAACTTCTATGCAAAAGTAGAGTCCTTTAATCCGGGGCACTCATCGAAAGATAGAATAGCTTTATACATCATCGAAGAAGCAGAAAAAAGAGGTATTTTGTCTCCAGGTGATACTATTATTGAAACAACTTCTGGTAATACAGGATTTAGCTTAGCAATGGTAAGCATCATAAAAGGGTACAATTGTATTCTTGCGGTGAGTTCAAAATCTTCAAAAGATAAGATTGATATGTTAAGGAGTTTGGGGGCTAAGGTTTATGTTTGTCCTGCTCACGTATCTGCCGATGACGACCGATCTTATTATAATGTAGCAAAACGCCTGCATGAAGAAACAAAAGGATCTGTTTATATTAATCAATATTTTAATCAATTAAATATTGATGCTCATTACAAATCGACAGGGCCGGAAATTTGGAAACAAACAAATGGCAAAATAACTCACCTTGTTGCTTGTAGCGGAACCGGAGGAACTATTTCAGGAACTGCAAAATACCTTAAAGAGCAAAATCCTAATATTAGAATACTTGGTGTTGATGCATTTGGTTCGGTTTTGAAAAAATACCATGAAACTAAAGAATTTGATAATGATGAAATTTACCCATATAGAATAGAAGGATTAGGGAAGAATTTAATCCCGTCAGCAACTGATTTTGATATTATTGATAAATTTATCAAAGTTTCTGATGAAGAAAGTGCTCACTCTGCAAGAGAAGTAACCCGAAAAGAAGGTTTGTTTGTTGGTTATACATCTGGAGCAGTAATGCAGGCAATCAAACAATATGCTGAAGAAGGAGAGTTCGACAAGAATAGCAATGTGGTTGCTATCTTCCCAGATCATGGTTCACGTTATATGAGTAAAGTGTTTAGCGATGATTGGATGAATGATCAAGGATTCTTTGACAGCATTAATGAAGAAGAAGCACAAAAAATAGAATTTATTAAGTAAATAATTTACCGTTATAATTTGTGAAAAGCTCCAGGTGTAAATCTGGAGCTTTTTTTATGGATCTAATTAAGTGTTGAGGTATTTTAAATGAATATTATTTAGGATCAAGAACAAAACCTGGGGAGGAAATGTTAAAATAAAATAAGAACTTTGTAATCTTATAATTTGAGATGACTCCTATTGACCTTTTAAAATTGATGCTGCCTGATTTTTTAGTAGACCACTTTGAAGTGGTTTCTACTACTAATACAGAAGAAATATTACACTTGTATTTTGAGGAAAAAATTAAGCCTCCACAAGAGTTTAATACATTTGAACTGGTATCAAAGGGCTTTTTGGATGAGATCACTATTCAGGATTTTCCTCTAAGAGGTAAGTTTGTGTATTTGCATATCAAAAGACGTCGCTGGACTAATAAAACCACAGGAGAAATTATTAAAAGAGATTGGAATTTAGTTGCCAAAGGAACCCGCATGACTCAAGAGTTTGCGGCTTTTTTAAAAGAAATTAATAGATAACAGCGCTACCGATTGTCATACCATTGGAGGTTTTTTCGGAGTAAACGGAAAGAAGCTCCAAAGACAATACAAAAAGCACTTGAGTTCCTTTAATACTTGGGATCCACGAGAACATGCACATCAATGGATTGTTTATCCTGAAAATATAGGTACTCATTTATCAATTGACGAAGTAGCTTTATCTCAGGGTGAACTTTATACTATTGTAACCAACAAGAAATTCAAAGGCAAAAAAGGTTCATTAGTTGCTATTGTTGCTGGAACCAAGGCTGATCAGGTTATAGAACACATCAGTAAGATTGATTATAAGAAGAGGAGCTGTGTCAAAGAGATAACACTTGACATGGCTAATTCCATGAAACTAATCTCTAAGAGATGCTTTCCAAAAGCAATACAAGTGACCGATAGGTTTCATGTTCAAAAATTAGCATTGGAAGCTTTACAAGAGATTAGAATCAAGCATCGATGGGAAGCTATGGATTTTGAGAATCAATTGATATTGCAGGCAAAAAGAGAGAATAAAACATATATCCCAGAGCTCTTGCCTAATGGAGATTCTCTAAAACAACTTTTGGCCAGAAGCAGGTATCTACTCTATAAATCTCGCGAAAAATGGACTGAAAATCAAAAAGAAAGGGCTCAAATGTTATTTGAATTATACCCCGATATAAAGACAGCATATAATCTAAATCAACAACTTCGAGGGATTTACAATAACAACAATGACAAACACATTGCCATGACCAAACTGGCGCATTGGTATAGAAATGTAGAGGAATCAGGCTTTAAAAACTTTAATATTCTGCTCAATACTATAACTTTTAACTACCAGTCAATTTTAAACTATTTTGACAATAGAAGCACAAATGCTTCTGCCGAATCTTTCAATGCAAAAATAAAAGCTTTTAGAAGTCAGTTTAGAGGAGTGAGAAATATAGATTTCTTCTTATTCAGATTATCCAATCTTTTTGCATAATCCCCAACTTTTGCTCCTGATCCATTATTTATTTTAATATTAATTAATGCTGTAGAGTTTAAAGTTTTAAATGTGATTTTTTTGTTTTTGATTTAATGATGATATAGTTAAATTGATGGTAATTATTTAATTAATAAGTTAAAATGTTTTGTTTTATTGAATATATTTTATTTCAAAATTATTTTTTAGTTAATTAAACGAGTATTTTGACTGTTCATCGAAGTATTTAGGTTCGTATTATAAGTAGTTTTAAATTTATGTAGATTAAATGGAGCCGTATACTTTTTTGCTAATTTTAAAAACTACAGCTTATGAAAAAATATATACTCTTTATAGTAGTGTTAATGTTTTCTGTTTTAGTTAATGCTCAAAATGCAATTCAAGAATTTAATTTTAATGGTACTCTTAGTAATGCATCCAATACAATTTCATTTTTGGGTGATGCTAAGTATGTAAAAGACAGAACTGGAACTGTAAATGGAGCTTTACGCATTGTTAATAATGTTCTTGAAGCATCTATACCTAATTTACCGCTTTCTAATTCTAAAAGAACGGTTTCTGTTTGGGTGAAGTATAATGATATTTCCACAGCCAATTATATTTGGGGTTATGGGGCTTTAGCTAATGCAGAATATTTTGGTTTATTGCAACAGAGTACTGCCACTTCAAGATCCGATTTGAATCTTGCTGGTTGGGGATATGTAAATGATGTTATTGTGACAACTACAATTGCCACGGGAATTTGGTATAATTATACTGTGACTTATGATGGGCTTACTTCGAAAATCTACAGAAATGGTGAATTAATTAAATCATCCATTAGCCCCAGAAAATTAACATCTTCGGTGGTTTTTGGCATTGGCCGAATGGGATCTGCGGTTAGCATGAATGCTGATATCGACGATCTGGAAATTTATGATGTTGCTCTATCTGCTGAAGAAGTGGCCACTATGTATAATAATTCTGTATTGACTTCAAATGATACAGTTATTGCTTATGTAGCCAAAACAGCTTTGAAAAACGAAAGTACGAAAGCAATAAAAAAAACGGTTTCAGCTGATACAAACATAAGTATTGTATTATCTGTTCCTATGGAAACAAGGTCAATCAAAATTTCAGAAATTTATTCATCGCAAGGTTTAAAAGTATTGAGTGCTGATAAAAATGTGATTGATGTTACTGCTTTGCCAGAAGGAACATATTTGTTGAAGATTTCCGATTTACCGCAAGATTCGGTATCTAAGAAATTGACCTCAAATTAGTTAAAAATATAAATATTCAATTAGTGAGAAGAGAGGCTGTACTACTAGTTCAGCCTTTTTTTCATGAAATTATTGCGATAGGATCAGTCTTAAAACGGTGTAATGCCAATAGGTTCAGTGATTTTTGAAGTTATTAAAAACAAAAAAGCTCTAGGTTATCTAGAGCTTTTTTTAAAATTATATTTTGAGAATTATGCTTCTTCCATTGTGTGATATACGTTCATCACGTCATCATCTTCTTCCATTTTTTCTATTAATTTTTCTACATCGGCCATTTCGGCTTCAGTTAATTTTTTTGTTATTTGCGGGATTCTTTCAAAACCAGAAGATAATATTTCTAAATTTCTGCTTTCTAATTCTTTTTGGATAGTTCCAAAACTTCCAAAAGGAGCATAAATTAAAATACCGTCTTCATCTTCAAAGACTTCTTCCGCGCCAAAATCAATTAATTCTAATTCCAATTCTTCTGGATCGATTCCTTCTTTAGGAATTCTAAAGTTGCAGGTATGATCAAACATAAACTCAACAGAACCTTGGGTTCCTAAAGTTCCATTACATTTGTTAAAATAACTTCTAACGTTAGCAACTGTTCTGTTGTTGTTGTCTGTAGCTGTTTCTATCAGAAGTGCAATACCATGAGGAGCGTATCCTTCAAATAATACTTCTTTATAATTAGCTGTGTCTTTATCAGTAGCTTTTTTAATGGCTCTTTCAACATTGTCTTTTGGCATGTTGGCAGCCTTAGCATTTTGAATGACAGCTCTTAATCTTGAATTGGCATCAGGATTTGGACCGCCTTCTTTTACTGCCATTACAATATCTTTACCAATTCTGGTAAATGCTTTGGCCATAGCTGACCAACGTTTCATTTTTCTACCTTTTCGGAATTCAAATGCTCTTCCCATTGATTATTTTTATTTTGAATTGCAAAAATACAGCTATTCCTTATTTTTCCAAAAGCTATAGAAAAATCTTTTTGTAAATTATGTTAATTAGTTTTTTCTTATTGCTTTATAATCGGATATAATTGAAATTGATTCATTGAGATAGTGGTTAGATCTTAAGCTGTCAAGCTGTATTTTATTATATTCGATAAGTGATGGATAAAGTAACAGCAATGATTTGTTATATTCGGAATTGTATACGTTTAAATTCAGGTTATCTATTGCGAAATTATTGATTTTCTCTGATAAGCTGTTAATGTTCGATAGATTTTCGAAAACAGCAACTAAGGTCATTGGTATTTCAAACTTTGGTTTATTTATTATTGCATCGATATTTGCATTGAGTGCAATAACGGATTTGAAATAAGGGTCTTGTGCTACTCTTTCTCTGCTTTTTTGGGCAAGCGATTCAATTAATTCATTGCTTACATAAGGACTAAAACGAATTCTTGAATTTAAGGTTTCATTTTTTAAAGCTGTTGGGAAATCACTTTCTTTCTGAAAAACATCTTGATAAATTGTAGGGATTTGCACGTCAGGAATAACGCCGACTGCCTGATGGCTTTTTCCGGTAATTCTGTAGAACTTACTGACTGTTAGTTTTACAAAATGCTGATCATCATTCTTTTCTAAAGGCAGTATAGTCTGCATAGTCGCTTTCCCTAAAGAGGTGCTTCCTATTATAACAGCTCTGTTGTAATCCTGCATAATATCGGCAAAAAATTCGCTTGCCGAAGCTGAATTTCCATTAATTATAATTATAATAGGACCTTTGTAAATAACCCCTTTATAAGGATCGTTTATTATTGATAATTGTTTTTTGTTATCTGTTACTATCGAAATTGGACCGCGGTCAATGAATAATCCTGCTAATTTCACAGCTTCTTCCATAGATCCGCCGCCATTATCAGTCAAATCAAGAATTAGCCCTTTAATGTCGTCCTGCATTAGTTTGACTGTTTCTTTAGCGACATCCTGCGCACATCCTTTGTTGTTTCCTTCTTCAAAATTGGAATAAAAACTGGGGATTTTTATATAGCCTGCTTTGATGCCTTTATCTGCTATAAAGCTGTAAACTGTATTCTCTTCATCTTTTAAAACCTGCTTTTCAATAAACACTTTAAAAGGTTTTCCTGAATTCCGTTTAAGTGTTAATGTAAGGTTTGTATTTAATTCCGATGATATCATTGCGGCAATCGATTCCAGCGAAGAGCATGAAACTTCCAGAGTTTCTTTTTGATTGGAAATGGCCAGTATTTGATCTCCTTTTTTGATTTTACCAGTCTTAAAAGCCGGACCGTTTGGATCAATTTCGATTATATTGATTTCGTTCTTTTCATTTAAGCTGACTTCTAATCCAAGTGAAAGTTTTTCTTTAGATAAAGTGGATACAAAACTGGATTTAGTTTCATTGCTGAAATAATTGGTATGAGGATCAAAATAACCGCAAAAAATATTGTAAAAATTATCTTCAAAAGGTTTGTCGTTTGTAAGCGACACATTGATTTTGCAGAGCTCGTTTTCGATGATATTTTTTTGAGATCTGAGACTCATCGTGCTGAAATTAAGCTTAAGCGAATCTAAATTTTTGCTTTTTCCAGCAATATCATTAAATACTTCGTATCTTATTTTCTTGTTCCAAGCTTTCTCTGCTTCATTTGCTTTTAAATAGAAATTTGAATCCTGCTTTTTGAATCTGACAGTATCTTTCGTATTATAATCAATAGTTTCTTTGTTGAGTTTTTCTAATATTGCCTTGTTTCTTAAAAGTGATTTTTTATATTCCTTTCTGATGTCATTCAAAAAAGAACAATTATTATTTAGAATAAGATTGTCCAATTGAAGCCTGTATATATTGGAAAGTGAATCAGCCTGTGATTTTAAAAAAACATTTCTTGAAGGGTCTAAATTGTTCAATAATTCATCAAAAACATAAGCCGATAAACTATCGTTCACCGGCTTTGGATTATAGTGTTCTTTTTGAAGCAGTTTGTTTATTTTGAGTAAAATATCACAATTAGTACTGCTATTTTGTGCAAATAGAGAAAATGTTGAAAACAGCAGTACAAATGTGATTTTTTTCATATGTTGATGTTTATTTTTTATAAAAAGGAAGTTTTACCACTTTGGCAGGAACATCATTTTTTCTGATTCGGATAAAGATATCGCTGTCAACAGCACTATTTTCTGTAGTAACATAACCTAATCCGATTCCTTTATTCATTGAAGGTGACATTGTTCCAGAAGTAACAATTCCAATTACAGCTCCCGAAGCATCAACGATTTCATAATCGTGTCTTGGAACAGAGCGCTCCTGCATTTCAAAAGCGACTAATTTTTTGGTTACACCTGCTTCTTTTTGTTTTTTAAGATTATCAGAATTACTAAATTCTTTAGTGAATTTAGTAATCCATCCTAAACCAGCTTCTAGCGGAGAAGTAGTGTCGTTAATGTCATTGCCATATAAACAGAATCCCATTTCTAAACGCAAAGTGTCTCTGGCTGCCAAACCAATTGGTTTAATTCCATAAGAAGCACCAGCCTCAAAAACTTTATTCCAAATTGTTTCTACTTCGTCATTTTTGCAATAAATTTCAAATCCTCCTGAACCTGTATAACCTGTTGCTGAAATAATAACATTAGGAAATCCGGCAAAATCAGCTACTTCAAAATGGTAATAGGCTATTGCAGATAAATCAATGGACGATAAGGACTGCATAGCTTCAACGGCTTTTGGTCCTTGAATTGCCAATAATGAATAATCATCTGATAAGTTTCTCATCTCAACACCCAAATCATTGTGCGACGAAATCCAATCCCAGTCTTTGTCAATATTTGAAGCATTTACAACCAGTAAATATTGTTCTTCCTTCATTTTATAGACAATTAAATCATCTACAATTCCGCCGTCATTGTTAGGTAAACAGGAATATTGGGCTCTCCCAATTGTCAAAGCCGATGCGTCATTCGAAGTTACTTTTTGAATCAAAGCCAATGCATTTGGACCCGAAAGTATAAATTCTCCCATGTGCGATACATCAAAAACTCCTACTGCATTTCGAACCGTTTCGTGTTCTGCATTCACCCCTTCATAAAGAATAGGCATATTGTACCCGGCAAACGGCAGTATTTTCGCTCCCAAACCCTCATGTATGTGCGTTAAAGCAGTATTTTTCATTTGTTTTTTTTATAAAAATTAAAGTGCTAATTTATAGCTTTTATTTTGCTTGGCAAAGGTTATAAAAGTTGAAATGTATTTAAAAGAAAAGCTTTTTTAGGGCGCAACTCCATTGTTTAAAATTACAGTTGTACCTCCTTTATTTTTTTAAAGAAAAAAAATAAAGGCTCTATCCCTTGCGCAGGGCATTACGGTTAAAAGGTAAAATGAAGTTTTAATAATACTGTTTTAATTGTTTTATTTGGCTAAAAATCAGAAGTATAAAGTTAATTGTTTCTAGTAATTATTTATTTGAAAAATCAATTGAATTTAAATAATTTATTTTAAAAGACTTTAGTTTTTTACTTTAATTTTTACTTTGAGTAATTTAGGGAATCAATTTTGTTTATTTCTATGATTTTATTTTAGTAATATAAACCCGTTGAGCTAATTATTTTCAACACATAGAAACATAGAGTATGTAAGCTAGAAAGAAGGCGTTTCACTTTTTTAAAACACACATAGTGAACTATGTGAAAGAAATGTATTTCTTTTTTTGCATTCTTTTTTAAGTAAAATCTATGTTTCTATGTGTTAAATAAAAACTTTACGAATTACACCAATTGGTTAATTTAAGAATATTGAGGCCTAATATTATTTTTTAGAAAATAAATTCTGAACTACCCATGCAGGTCCAATCATTAAGAATTGAATATCTTTTAGAAATGACGGTTTTTTGCCTTCGATATTATGACCATAAAACTGACCAATCCAAGCGATAACAAAAACACCAATAGAAAATGCCCAAAGCGGTACAAATTGCCCGATATAAAAATTAAGAACTAAGCACAAAATTGAAAAAACAGCTATTTTGATTGCCATTGAAACCGATAATCGGATGTAGAAAAACAATACAAAAATCAAAATTACTGTAGCCCAATTTTCTATAATAGGTTGGTTTAAGTGTAATAAACTATTTAGAAAACTACTTGGAATACTCATCAATAATCCTACTATAGAAAAGAAAATTGCAGGAACACAAATATAATGTATCGCTTTATTTTTTGGGTTTTGATGACTTACAGCATATTCTTCAAACCATTGATCTAGTGTTTTCATAATTGATGTTTTTTTTACTAATTTATGAAATAATAGCCAATGAGAATAAAAGAGCTAAAGTATTTTTTCTAAGACTGCGAATTCCAAGTGCTGGTCAGTAATTATAGTATCAGCATCATTAAGTAGGAAAGGTTCTCTTGTTCGAGTATCGACGTAGCCATGACGGTTATACCATTCAATTAATTTTTCTCTAATCGTGATTACAGTCATTACGATTTTAGATAAACCTAACGAAAGCGCATGAACTTCGGCTTCATGTAAAATTTTCTTCCCAATGCCTTTATTCTGCAATTCAGGGGAAATAGCCAGCATTCCCAAATAGAGTTTATCTCCTTTATTAGTAAGTAAAACAGACCCAATGATTTGATTGTTTTCTGTATATTTTAAAATAGTATTGTTTTTGTCTTTAAGGATTTCTTCCAATTGATCCAAAGTAATCCTTTTGCCTTCCAGTAAGTGAGCTTCTGTGGCCCATCCCTGTTTAGAAGTTTCTCCTCGATAAGCTGAATTGATTAATTTTTCTAAGGTTGCAATATCATCAAAGGTTGCTTTTGTAATCATTTGCGGCAATTTTAATTTCGATTAATCTTGAATTTTACTTTTCAAAGATAAAAAAACTACAGCAAAATTGTTTTCGCTGTAGTTTTTAAAACTTTATTATTTGTTCTGAATACTTGATTTATTTCTATAAAAGCAATTCTCAATATAGTGTTTAAATTTCAATTTTAGCTCCCATAATTTTTAGAAATTCTCGAATGAAACTTGGGTGTGCCGGCCATGCAGGCGAGGTTACTAGATTTCCATCAACAAATGCTCCATCAACTGGTATAGATTGGAATTCACCTCCTGCCAATGTCACTTCTGGACCTACTGCTGGGTAAGCGGTAAGTTTGCGGCCTTTCACCACATTTGCTGCTGTTAATATTTGAATACCATGGCAAATGGCTGCTACTGGTTTATTGGTGGCAAAAAAATGCTGCACTATTTCGATTATTTTTTCGTGTAATCGTAAATATTCTGGCGCTCTTCCTCCAGCTATTACTAATCCATCATAATCATTAACATTTATGTCATCAAAACTATAATTCAATGCGAAATTATGCCCAGGCTTTTCGGTATAGGTTTGATCGCCTTCAAAATCATGGATGGCAGTTTTTATAGTGTCTCCCTTTTTCTTGTTGGGACAAACGGTATGAACGGTATACCCAACCATTTCCAGCATTTGAAACGGCACCATAGTTTCATAATCTTCGGTGAAGTCACCGGTAAGGAACAATACTTTTTTCATTTTATCTCAATTTTAAAATTATTATAAGTCGAATCTTATTTTTTTTGATTTATAAAGTTAATGAAAAGAGATTATTCGTTTTATTTTTAGGGTATTAAATTTTTGTATTTCTTTTGATTATTAAATGACCCGCAAACTTGTCATCCTGACGAAGGAAGGATCACATTAGAAATTCCGCAAAGTAAATTTCCAATCTTTATAGCGTTTTGTGTATGATCTCTCCTTCGTCGAGATGACAATATTGAGTGTAGGTATTGTGTGATATCAACCTAGCAGCCTATAAAAAAAGCTACAAAGTAAAGTTTCCTTCTCTTTGCAGCTTTTGATAAAAATTTTTAAAATCAGATAATTAATCCTCTTCAATTTCGAATTCGGCGTCTTTTTCCCAAATCTCCATTTCGCAGGGTTTACAGTTGAATTTTAGTTTGTATTCCAATTCTCCCTGTTTCAGTACTAATGGTTCTTTCAGTTTGCCTTCCATGGTGTCTTTATGGTATTTTGGGCATTTGGCCAGCTCGTATTTGATGCAGTATTTGGTAGTCATCACACGAGATTTTCCAGGATCCCATTGCAGTTCAAATGCTTTTTCGATTTCGGTTACACCATGGCGTTCGTAAAACTTTCTAGCCAGTTTGTTCGAAACATTATACATGAAATCCAATTTAGTTTCAGGATAAGGATGATCTGTTTTTTCAATTTTGCGTTCCTCGCGTTTGTAGTTTTTCAAACGAATTTCAGATAATTGCTCATAAACAGTTCTGCGCATTTCATTGATTTTTGAGATAGGCAAAAACCAATTATCCGTAAACTGAATCGTTATTTCATCGGCTGTGTAAGGCGTAAAACCAGTTTTTGCTAATTGCGTTTTGATATTGTCTTCTATGGATTGATTGTTTTTGGTTTGCTCTTTTGGATGAACCAATTGAACCGAACTTACATTTCCGTCTTCATCAGTAGCAAGTAGTTCAAAGCCAGTTTCGTTTTCGAATAATAATAACGAAGTACTGATTTTTCGAACGGCACTGTCTTCACGTTCCACTATTTTGATAAAAGCGGCATCATTATTTCTGTAAATGAAAGTGCCGTCTTTGATTTCTTTCAGGACATTTGGATAAGCCAAACCATTTTCAGCTTTATTAACATAGATACCTTCAGCTTCGTTGTCGTCATTGATGTAGCACAAACCGTCACCATTGTTCAATTGTTCACCATTTTCAATTTCGTATGCATTTCCAACGGTACGGATTAGTTTACCGATGTATTGTCCTTTTGATTTTGGGCTTTCCCAAGAACCAATAGTGGCATGACGTTCATTGACAAAATAATCAGTATAACCGCGGTTGAAAGTACGGTTCAATGCCGAATCAAAAGTGAAAGTGCATTTTCCGGAAGAAGCTTTGGTGTATTTATCGTTATCAGCCAAGAAAGCGTCCAGTTTTTGTCTAAGGTAAGAAACATTGTTTTTTACATAAACGATGTCTTTCAAGCGTCCTTCGATTTTAAAGGAACAAACACCGGCTTCCACTAAATTTGGAATCTCATTCGAAACATCAAAATCTTTGATAGAAAGTAAGTGCGTGCTTTTGATTAATGTTTCTCCGTGACCATCAATCAGGTTGTACGGCAAACGGCAGTTTTGGGCACAAGAACCGCGGTTGGCAGATCGTTCTCCATTGGCAACACTCATGTAGCAATTACCGCTGAAAGAAACGCACAAAGCTCCGGTTACAAAGAATTCCAATTCCACATCGGTTGCATTACTGATTTCTTTGATTTGATGCAGGTTCAATTCACGAGCCAAAACGACACGTTTGATTCCGGCATCTGACAAAAATTTCATTTTGTCGGCATCCCTGTTGTTGGCTTGTGTGCTGGCATGCAGGATGATAGGAGGCAAGTCCATTTCCATAATAGCCATATCCTGAATGATAAGGGCATCAACGCCAATATCATACAGTTTCCAAATCATTTGGCGACAGGTTTCCAATTCGTTGTCGTAAAGAATGGTGTTCATAACCACAAAAACGGGAACATTATATAAATGAGCGTATTGTACCAAAGCAGCAACATCTTCAATAGAGTTGGTGGCATTGGATCGGGCGCCAAATTGAGGAGCACCAACATAAACTGCATCGGCACCGCTGTTAATGGCGGCAATACCGTGAATTAAATCTTTTGCAGGCGCTAAAATTTCTATTTTCTTCTTCATCAGTTGATGATCAATTTATAATTTCTAAAAAGCGTGCAAAGTTCTTATAAATAATCCGAGATTTCTAACCCAAAGGAATTTTTTTTGAATGTAATGGAAGATAAATAGCTGTTTAGCTTAATGTCTACTGGATTGATAGTTATTTTATTAATTTCTAATAAACTTATCTAAAGTATTATTAATGATTTAAAGACCTTGAACTATCTGCATAAAATCATTTCTACTCCAGTGGTCAGTAATCTTTCCGTCCTTTAGAATATCTATTTCAATTACATTCATTTCTACTTTTTTGCCTGTGGCTGGTTTTCCCATAAATTCTCCTGTATGTGCTGCAGATATTGTTTTTCTCAAAGACACTTTGTCATCTTCGGCTAACACTTCGTGAATTTGCACAGTAACTTCTGAAAAGCCTTTATGAAATCCAGTGATGAATTGAATCATTACGCTTGCATCTGTGGGCGCATTGGGTGGAGCAGTATGATTTTTAAAATTATCGGCCAACAATTCTTTTGTGATTGCCGTATTTCCAGATTGAAAAAATTCTTTATTGAATCTAATTACCACTTGTTTGTTGTGTTCTATTGACATTGTTTTTGGTTTTAAATGATAATGCAAAGTTGGCGGTAATTAACGGCTTTGACCCTTAAACTAGTTTAAGAAACAGGCTTAATATAGCTTAAGAACAAGTTATTTTTTCGAAATGGCATTGCGAATTTTACTCAAAAACTCTGGTGTTATACCCAAATATGAGGCAATTTGAGTATTGGGCAGTCTATTGATTAGATGCTGGTATTGGTCAAGGAAAGTGATATAGCGTTCGTCTGCTGTTGAGCTAATGTTTTGTAAAACTCTATTTTGAAGTTCTAAATATTTGTTTTCTATAATTACTCTGAAAATTCGGTCAAATTTTTGGTGATTGTGAAAAAGATAAATGAGATTAGTTTTGTCAATTTGTAATATAACAGTTGGCTCAATAGCTTCAATGTAAAGTTGGCTGGGCTTTTCTGAATGAAAACTGCCATTGTCGGTTATCCATTCGTTTTCAGAGGCAAATTGAATATTATGTTTTGATGTTTTATCGTCAACTGCATACATTTTTAAAAGACCTGAAATAATAAAAGTGTAATGTTTACAAACATCATTTTCTTGAAGGATAAACTGCCTGCGCTTAATTCTCTTTTCAGTTACACGATTTCTTAATTCTTCCTTTTCCTTGCCGTTTAGAAGAATGTAATTGTCAAAATACGTTATGAGTTTGTCTATGTTCACGATATTTTTTAAGGTTGCAGATAATGTTTCACTGCTGCAATTGGTTTGGAATTATAATAGACAAATTTTAGAATTTGCCTAGATACGCAAATATAAAGCTATTATTTAGATCAATAGCAGTAACAACGGCTCCGCAAAGTCAGAAGACTTTGTTTTTTATTTGTTATTCGTTTCTCGGTTCATAATACAGAATTACCGCTCCACCTTTAAAGGTTTTAGTCTTTACGAGTTTAAAAATTGTTCTATCGTTTATGTTTTCAAATAATAGCAAACCGCTTCCTGCAACAACCGGATATATGCAAAGTTGGAGCTCATCAATCAAGTTAAGTTTCATTAGCTGTATAATTAAACTGGGACTGCCAACAAAAATTGCTGCACCTGATTGCTTCTTGAGTTCCAGAACAGTTTCTTTTAAATTACCATTTGCTATGGCTGCACTTTTCCATTCAACATTGCTCAGGGTATGGGAAAAAACAATCTTTGGAATAGTGTCAATAGCTATGGCAAAGTCATTCATTGATTTTTCTTCTGAAGGATTTTCTAAAATTGTCCGCCAAAATTCCATAAGCTGATAGGTAGTTCTGCCATATAAAATGGCGTCTCCCTGACCCAGTAATTCCGTATAGTGTTGATGGATTTCTTCATCAGGCAATCCTGCAGTATGGTCGCAAACTCCATCAAGTGTCATATTGATTGCTGCAATTAGTTTTCTCATACTATTTTTGTTTAATCAATTGTTAGTTTTTATAAGATATTTCCCTTGATGATAGCCAATGTTCTGGTGTTAGTCGCTCCGCAAAGTCTCCCGACTTTGCGGAGCTGGGGTCGTTTTTATTCTTCAAAATCATCTTCTTCATTTTTACCAAAATATTCAAAATTAAAATCTGAACCTATCGCCAAAATATCATTTAATCTATTTTTTGATGGTCGTTCATCCTCATATATCGACAACATTTCATCTTTAACACTTCCGTCTTTATGAATATTTAAAATACTTTCAATATATTGGTTTGTATGATATTGTTCAAATGGAAGTGGTTCAATACTATCAATAAATTTCTTCAATTCGTCTTTTGGGAATTTTTTTAGTAGAAATAAAAGAACCTCTCTTTGCATTAATTTTTCATTTTTGAAATCAAACTCTTTCTCTGTGAAAATTTTATAAGCCTTCGAATTATATCTTATTTCGTGAGTAAAAGTGCCAATTCTTCTAGCTTCTATTTTAATTAGGTCATATAATGTGGTTGAAATTTTATCGATTAATTTTCCTAAAAAGTTTTTAACTTGTTCTGTGTTTTCTAATAAATTTTGTGGTCCTTCAGTTAATTCTACTTTAAGTTCACTTATAATAAATTCAACTAATTTCTCTTTTTCTTGTGATGGTTTATATACAGAAGAAATGTTAAATCTTTCATATCTAACTGATTTATAAAAATTAGCCAATAGTACTAAAAATTTTATATGAGTTTTACCGAAATTTAGTTGCCTTTCCGCTTTAATACGTTTTAACAATTCTAAATGATTGTGGGTGATTAGTGATTTCTCAAATTCTTCTTGTGATTTATTTTTGTTGTCGTGTTCAATTAAAATAATCAGAATTTTTTCTAGCCTTTCAATTCCAACCGAAATATTATACAGAAATTCAAAACATTCTTCTTCAAATCTAAAATATTCAATATTATCTAAATGAAAAATTCCATTGTAAATAAATGTCCCTGAATTTTGTAATTCAGTTCCTAATCTAAAATTTTTCCAAAAAAAATCTTTTTCATTTAGCATTGTTTATTGAATTTAGGGGCTTATATAAAATGATGCACAACTTCTATATACTAGCCATAAAATGGCTCCAATTTGCCCATACTATTGGGTTTTATGCCATAAAACAGCTTTTTTAGTATTCAGCTAATTTAGTTTTTTTGTGTAAATAATTGTAAGGCTATTATGAATATTTCTTAAAAATAATAATCATCTCGTTTTCCTTAAAAGTTGTGGTGATTTGCGTGAGGGATAGACGGAAGCTACCGAAGTAGCCCAGATAGCCCGACCGCAGCAGGGAAAGGGGCTGTATACCCGCTGCTATGAGTCAGCCCCTTTTCCTGCTGGGGTCACGCCCAGAAAAGTTTGAAAGTTTGAAATTTGAGTTTTAGAATTTCGTATCTTTAATAGAAAAATCAATCTTATGAATACCGCAATTGCCATTGATAGAAATGAAATCTTAAAAAGGTACAAACCCATTGTAAAGCAAACCCATAAAGGCCTGCAGGGACACGCATTGCTCATTGGCGGGAGCTATGGCAAGATAGGAGCGGTGTGTTTGTCCAGTAAAGCTGCGCTGAAAACAGGCTGCGGATTGGTCACTGCTTTTGTACCGCAATGCGGTTATCAAATTGTGCAGATTGCTAATCCCGAAGTGATGGTGGTGACCGATGTTCATGAAAAACACCTTTCGGATATTGATTTTGATTTGAAACCAAATGCTATAGGAATTGGCCCGGGAATGGGACAGAAAACTGCAACCCAAAATGCGTTTCATGATTTTTTGTCGAATACCAGTATCCCAATGGTTATTGATGCCGATGCGTTAAATATTTTGGCGCAGAATCCGTCTTGGATGGCGTTGGTTCCGCCTAGAACTATTTTGACGCCACATCCTAAAGAACTGGAACGGCTGATTGGGAAATGGCAATTGGAGGAGGAAATGTTTCAAAAAACCATTGCTTTTTCGGTAGTAAACCAAGTGATTATTGTAATGAAAGGAGCGCCAACCCACATCATTGACGGCGAAACGGTTTATCGCAATATTACGGGAAATGCTGCGCTGGCAACAGCCGGAAGCGGTGATGTCCTGACGGGAATGATTACCAGTCTTTTGGCGCAATCCTATAAACCATGTGATGCTGCAATATTAGGCGTTTATCTGCACGGATTGACTGCCGATATTGCGTTGCCCGAAACAGGTTATCAATCTTTTATAGCTTCAGATAGTATTGCTCATATTGGGAAAGCGTATTTGAGTTTGGAAGATTAATTAAATGTTCATAAAAAAAACAACCAAGCTTGTTTATTGATATTTTATATTTGCTTTGTCAATTGTATTCGAAAGAAATGAGAACAAATAAACGCATAGTTAAACAGCTGTTTTTTATGGCAACAGTGATTATTTTACTGCAAGCTTGCAACAAGAGGGAAAACAATACTATCAGGAAATTTTACAAAGCTTCAAAAGGCGATGAAACAGCTTTTCTGTCATTAGTATTTACAAAAAACACTTTTTATGGAGAATATGAAATTCGATATGGTCTTTTGGGAAAAGATTCAGGAGCCGTTAGAGGAAATAGGATTGGAGATACATTGAGAGGAGACTTTTGTTACAGATCTTATGGCGGAGATATAAAAAGAGCACCTTTTGTTTTGCTAGAAAGCAATCAAAAATTAAAACAGGGAACAGGATTGATTTCGACTTATATGACGATACCTTTTTATGTGAAAGGAACATTAGAATTTAAAGATTCGAATTTTTTATTTGAGCCAATAGAGAAAAGGGAATTTGGGAAATGATTTTTCGTGTTATTTTTAATACCAATTCTTTTTTTAAACCATTAAGAAATTAAGAATCATTAAGCTTAATTTTTTTAATGGTTAGTTTTTGGATATCCTGCAAGGTTTTTTTTATACCATTTAGAAATATAAAATAGTTTCTTTATTTAACCTCACCCTAACCCTCTCCAAAAGAGAGGGGACAAGAATTGGATTATTTTATATTTCTAAATGGTATTAACTTGTAGGTATAAAACAGTTATTAAAACACCTACAAGGTCTCGGAAAAGACCTTGCAGGAGTACTAAATAATATTAATTTTTATATTTCCAAACCAATACATCTGCAGTTTTCAGGGATGGTGTTCCTATGATAATTTCAGCATTTGCAGGGATTTTCATTTTATACACTTTATCAGAATAGTTTACTGCGATTCCAAAACCATCTCGGTATTCGACCATAACGCCTTCTGGATAATTTTCAATCGGGATGTTTTGCTGTTGGTATAATTTAGTTAATACTTGTTTTTCAAGATCTCCTTTTTTCGAATCAACTCCAATATAAGTCACCGTTCCTTTACCTAATTTATGAGAAACAACAGCAGGAGTTCCGGCATAGAAATCGCCTTGATAAGTTCCCCATACTTCGGTTTCTTTGTCCGGTTTCAATAAATCGCCCCAGCTTGTCCATACAAATTCCTGATTGTTGAATTTAATTTTATCTGGAGATTGCGGCATCAATAAATCATAAGATTCTATTTCAGAACCAATCAGTTTCCACATCGGCTGATAAAATTTAGCTTCCCAAAGATGGCCTTTGCGGTTTTGGATTCCTGTACGGCAGCTCAATATCAAGTTTCCTCCGTTTTGTGCATAAGCAGTCAGTTTATCAATCATTTGCTGATCAATCATCTGATAAGCAGGAACGATTAAAATAGGATAATTTGAAAAATTAGTGGTATCACGCACAAAATCCACAGGCGCTCCAAACGATTTTACAGCCTTGTAATATTTTGCAAAATGTTCAGTTGTATTCCATTGGTTGGTTTGTCTGTTTAGTTCAATTCCCATCACATTATCAGGATTGAATAAAATCCCAGTTTTGCGTTTCAGATAGTCTTTTGGCAATTGAGATTTGGCATCGTATTTTTTACGCAGTGTATTGATGTCTTTTATGAACTGGCTAAATTCCAATCCGCCTGTGGTTGGGGTAACACCATCGGTTCCTACAATTCCGTAATGAAATTGCTCGTAGCCATACAAAGGCGCACGAAAGCGGTAGGTACAGGTAAATTTGCTCCCGCCGGCAAAAACATGCCATAACCACATACGAATTGCGCCAGGCAACGGCTGGGGATTAATGCTTCCCCAGTTTACTTGTCCCGGCTGTAATTCCATAACGCCATAAGCGCCTTTCAGCGGGCGGAAAAAATCATTGGACATTGAAATACGGGAATATTCTCCCACGCGATATCCTTTTGGACCAATGCCAAGATCGCTTCCGTAAACCATATATCGGGTGTAGCTTACAAAATCCAGTTCTTTGCTCATTCCTACATAACCCACGTCATACATTGGAATATAATTGGAAGTGATCCATTGATTTGGGTTTGAAAATTTACGGATTTCTTTAGCTTGATTGTCCAAAAAGGTAGCGGTTTCATTATCGGCAAAACGGTAATGATCAAGCTGTGAATGCAGGTTCATTCCCCATTCTGCGTGTAACGGAATATTGATTTCGTCAAAACTGCTGTAAGTACCGCTCCAGAAATTGTTTCCCCAAGCCTCGTTCAGAGTGCCAATGGTTTTGTATTTTTCTTTCAGCCAATCACGGTATCGCTGCGGAGCGTCTTTTCCATAATCCAGAAAACGGCGTGGCTCATTATCTACTTGCCAACCCATGATGCGTTTATCATTGCCATATCTTTTTGCTAATTCGGCAATCATTTTCATCGAATAGGAACGGTAGTAATTACTGGAAAAAGTAGCATGCTGACGTGTTCCATGATCCATTTTGGTGCCGTCTTCGTTAGTAGCAAGGACATCTGGATGTTTGCGGACGAGCCATACAGGAGGTGTAGCGGTAGAAGTACACATAATGACTTTGAGATGGTATTTTTCTGCCAGTTCCAATGATTTATCGAGCCATTTGAAATCGTATTTTCCTTCTTCTGGCTCTAGCTGTGCCCAAGCAAATTCTCCAAAATGAGTGAATTCAAAACCCATTTTTTCCATGTTTTGAAAATCACGCTCCCATTGAGAAGGATCCCAATGTTCCGGGTAGTAATAAACTCCTACAGAAGTTAAATCTTTGAGCGGAAAGAACTTTTCTAATTTTTGTGCAAATGTCGCCGAACTAAAAAGAAGCAGTAGCGCCAGAAAGTAGTGCTGATACAAGGCAGTAATTTTATATTTCATAAGAAAATATTTAGAAGTGTATGAATTACAAATATAAGTTTTTTTAAAAAAGGTTTAAGATTGTTTAAACGTTTAAATTGTTTAACGGTTTGGGCTGTCTGCAAAATCTTAGTAGCTTAGTATCTTTAAAGAAAATAGTTATTTGTAAGTTTGCAGTTCCTAAAACTGTGCTATGAAAAAACCACTTGAATTACGAACTGTAAATGTTACGCGCTACATTTCGCCATTACGTGAAGGCGGTTCACTGCCAGCTTTGGCCGAAGCTGATGATGATTTTAAATATGTTTTAAAATTCAGAGGAGCAGGTCATGGCGTAAAAGCCCTGATTGCCGAATTGATAGGAGGGGAGATTGCCAGAGTTTTGAATCTAAAAATGCCTGAATTAGTTTTTGCCAATCTCGACGAAGCCTTTGGACGCACCGAAGGAGACGAAGAAATTCAGGATTTATTGCAGGGAAGCCAAGGACTGAATCTGGCTTTGCATTTTTTATCAGGGGCAATTACTTTTGATCCTGTGGTGACGAAACTTTCACCCGAGCTGTCTTCGCAAATTGTTTGGCTCGATGCTTTTATTACCAATGTTGACCGTACGTTTCGAAATACCAATATGCTTATTTGGCACAAAGAATTATGGCTGATCGATCATGGAGCGTCGCTCTATTTTCATCATTCTTGGAATAGTTGGGAAACGCATGCCAAGAGTCCTTTTGCATTGATAAAAGACCATGTTTTACTGCCTCAAGCAACTGAACTGCAGGCAACAGATCTTGCTTTTAGAAAGCTACTTACCAAAGAAATACTGCAGGACATTGTTAATTACATACCAGAAGATTGGCTCCATTGGGAAGACAGCGAGTTAACACCCGATGAAATAAGAGATGTTTATTTTCAGTTTTTATGGACAAGATTAAACCATTCAGAAATTTTTATAAATGAAGCCCAAAATGCAAGAGAAAAACTTATATGAGTATGCCGTTATTCGCGTTGTGCCAAGGGTAGAACGAGAAGAATTCCTGAATGTAGGCATTATTCTGTTTTGCAAAAAAGCGAAATTCATAAAAATGCGCTATGCTGTCAATGAAGCTAAATTGCTGATGCTTTCCGAAGATTTTGATTTGGAACAGCTCGAATTAAATTTAGAATCTTTTCAGAAAATAGCTCACGGAGGAAAGGCCGGCGGACCTATCGGCGAGTTCGATATTCCGTCCCGTTTTCGTTGGTTAACAGCTATACGTAGCTCAGCGATACAAACTTCTAGACCGCATTCGGGTTTTTGTGAAGATTTGGATAAAACCATTCAGCGTTTGTTTGAAGAATTGGTTTTATAAAATAGGATTAGCGATTTTTCAGTGCAAATGTATGAGTTAAAAAAATAACCGCAGATTCGCTGATTTTTTTTTGAAAAGCAGATTTTTCTAATTTTATTGAGCCTAATTTACTTCGTCAGCTCGCTTAGCTCGGGTGCATAAGTTTGATTGAATGGGCATAATTTAGTTGCTAAAATTTACATTAAAATCTGCGAATCTGCGGTAAAAAATCATATGTTAAAGGTTTTTCTATCTCTTTGTAAAGACCGAAAAATCTTTATACCGAGCCGATCTAGTATGCATGTGCCTTAAACCAATTCTGCCCTCAAGTATAGCTGGAGAATTGGAAAGATCCCAAGAGAATAGTTTCGAAATGTTTTTCCCAACTACTTTAAAATAAAGTTTTTTATCGTTTTTGATAATTGTTATCTGATACGTTTCATTAGGATTAAACAGTCCTGTTTCAAAACTCGCGCTCGGAATTTCTGTTGTGGTATTAAAATTTTGACCCGCAAGCACAGGATACTTTCGCACTCTGATATAATCGTTTTTTATATCTGTGTTTTTATTATCATACGAAGCATAGCTAATGTGCAGCGCTTTCATATTCGTATAATACGTTTTCATCGCCGGAATTTCTCTTAAATTATTCCATTGCGATATATCTTCGACATAAGGAGCAATACCAATACCAGTCGCCTGAAGATATAAAATCGTAGCCCAGATCGTCTTGTTGTCTGTTTTTGTGTAGCTGTATTCGATTTTTACATCTCCTTTAAAAGAATCTTTCGTCCATAATACCGCATTATAAGCATCATCTCCTTCCACATTCCCGCCGCTAAAAAGCATTCCTTCCTTTGTGTTTTTAATATCGGCATGAAGCCCGTCCAAAAACCATTTGGATTGCCAATCCTTAGTACAGGGATCATTAAATTGTAATTGCCATTGCTTTGATTGGTTTAGGGTTTCAAATTCAGCTAAATCAGTATTTTGACCTCTCATTAAAGCCGAGAAAAAAAGTATGAGAATCAGAAGCAGGTTTTTATCCATTATCAATATTTTTATTGTCTAAAGTAGTAAACTTACTTCAGTAACCGATAATTTTTTTATCATGAAATGTATAATTTGGGCGTAACCCCAAAGCAGAAAATTTCGTTTCAGATTTATCTTTCTGTTGGCTTTGGGGTCGGGCTTTTGGCTTTATTCCCGATATAGAAAACTACGGCTAAAAAGCCTTGTTTTTTTAAATCGGGAGATATCACCGCAATCCCTTACGCGGGCTGTACGTTGATAAAGAAATTTAGCGGTTAAAACATTGATATTTCATCTGATTTTGAAATATGGTTTAATGGGAGTGTTTATAATTCTTAAAAGTTCCAAATAAATTTGCTGAAAATACAGTAAATGATAAGATATTACAAACCATTAAAATTTCTATTTCATTAATTTCCATTAGAACTGCAGAAGCCAAAATAATTGCTGTATGTAAAATTGAAAGTTTTAAATTTGTTTTTCTTTTGCTGAAAGCGATAATTCCATAAGCTAATAAAAAGACATAAAAGAAGATTAAGAAAATTAACGGACTTAAATAAACCATATTGATATCCCAAGCCCATCCAACAGTTTTGTTAATTCCAAAATGTTTGCATCGATTTGAAAATAGATTGATGAGAATGAAAATCAGAAATAAAATTAAAACCATTCTTTTCTGAAAAAAATATTGAAGTAATTTCATATTGGTTTTAGTCTAATTGATAAAACCCTATTTTTCTATAAAAACCGCAAAATCTTCATCATATTTGGTCGGAATTACTTCGGTGATTTCATAATCAGCGATTTCATTCTGATAAAAAGGATCTTGCTTAATAATTTCCTGCAATGAATCTCTGTCTACATTACGAACTAATATTACCCCGCCTGTTCTTGGATTTTTCCTTCCCGAAAAAATGAATTTCTTTTCAGAATAGTATTTGTCTAAAAATTGAATGTGAGATTCCATAAATTTTTCTATCTCACTTAAGTCTTTTTTATAGGATAATGAAACGATAAACATTTAGCGCGTTTTTTAGTTATGTTTTATTTATTGTTTTTTCAAAGCTTTAATAAGCTTATTGTTGCGTTTATCAGCTCTTGAGTTTTGCAGTGAAATAACAGCCCAAATTGCCGCAGGAATCCAGCCAATTAAAGTTATCTGCAAGATTAAGCAGAGAATAGAAGTTAGAATTCTGCCTCTCAAAAAGAAGGAAACAAACGGAAAAAATATTGCAATTAATGTCATAGTGTTTCTGGGTTGTCTGAAAATCAGTTATTTGTTTTTTGTTCCGTCTTGCTATGCTGTCGGAAATTTTGAAATATCCATATAGAAAATTTCCCAAGTGTGTCCGTCAAAATCTTCGATAGTCCGCTGTTGCATAAAACCATAATCTTTCATTTCGCTCGGCTCTATTCCGCCGGCGTTTAGTCCATTGGTCATAATGCTGTTTACCTCATCAACACTTTCAGTCGATAATGAAAAAAGTCCTGCTATGTTTGATTTTGTGTCAGCAATGGGTTTGGTTGCAAAGTTTGAAAACTTTTCGTGTGTCAAAAGCATTACAAAAATGTTTTCACACCAAACCATGCATTTTCCACTGTCATCCGAAAATTGAGGATTGTTCGTAAAGCCTAATGCAGTATAAAAAGCCATAGATTTTTGAAGGTCAGTTACTGCTAAATTGATAAAAATTTGTTTTGCCATTTTTTTAGTTTTTAATTCTTGTTGAATGTACTACTGTTTGAATAAAAAATTAAACACATAGACACATAGATTTATTGTCAAATCATTAAGAATGAATAGAAATAGCACCATTTTTCACATAGATTGTCTATGTGAAAAGTAAAACGTCTATCAAGCTCTTTTTAAAAAACTATAAATTCTATGTTTCTATGTGTTTAAAAATAATTAAACCCAATGAGTTTTTTACTACTTAGTTAAGCATCCGAAATATTAGGTTCTACCAAACGTTTTAATTTTTCTAACGATTCCTGCCAGCCTAAATAACACATTTCAGTTGGTATTGCATCAGGAATTCCTTCCTGTGTTGCAAAAAGTTCTGTACCGCATAGTACTTTTCGGAGTTCGATTGTTGTAATCATTTGTCCCGGTAAATTTGGGTCGTCAAACTCGTCTGAATATTTTAATCGTTCATTAGGTATAATTTCTAAATATTCTCCGCCAAATGAATAACTGCTACCCGTAGTAAAATTGGTAAACGACATTTTGTATTTTCCCCCAATTTGGAAATCCATACTATGTACTTTGCAGACAAAACCATAAGGCGGTAACCAAGACGCCATTGCATCCGCATCTGTGAATGCTTTATAAACTTTCTCAGGTGCTGCCGTAAAAACTCTGTGAAGTGTAACTTTATTATTTGCCATGATGTTCTTTTTTAGATAGTTAAAATTACTATTTTTTGGATTAAATTTTTCTGTTTGGCAAAATTTTTTGTTTGGCGGTGAGTGTTGTTTTATAATGAGTGCTAATGTTTCTTTGCTACAGCGGGTTGTTATTTTGATTTTAGATTTGTATTATTTGCTCAGCTTGTTTAGCAAGTCGGGAGACTTCGCTAAACACATAGCAACGAATACTTCGTGTAGTTGAACTTTTATATTATTCCGCTTTGTGTTTTTAAATCTTTATATAAATTACTAATTCCCATTCCACCTGGTACATATTTTGTTGTGTTGAAATCTTCTTCCGTTAATTCCATATTATCAAAAATGGTTTTAAATTCATCTTTTGTAATAACTTTACCTATTTTATCAAAACTTAAGTAGGCATCTTTAAAAAACTTCATCAATGCAATAAAACCAGTAGATTTATTTAATATACTATCGTTTTTAGTTTCATTCCAAGCGTTTGGCCATTTTTGTTGAACGGCATAAAAATAATTCCAAATAATTTGCGCAATTTGTATGTCATCAAAATCATCAATAAAAAGATTTCGCAAGAAATGTCTTTTTAGTTCTTTTTCGTGTACATAAGGAAGTTTAGCCTTTTTATCATTTTTATTACGTTTATAAAAATCTCTATCAGATTGTTTGTCGTTTGTTATATAAACTAACAAAGATTTTACAAAAGTATCTTGAGTGATTGTTTGGCTTAAAGTTTCTGCTTTTCCTAATATTTTTATTTTATTATATAATGGACTTCCTTCTTTTTTAGATAATGCACGAGCAATATTATGCCCTGTTTTTTGAGGACTTCTACTTTCTGCAAATGCAAATAAATCAGCAACTAAAGAATTTGACACACTCTTTTGTTCTTTATTGATTGTTGAAAAAACAATTGCTTGATCTTCTAACTCCATATCTAAATATATGGAAACTACTAATTGAAAAGTACTCGCTGCTTTTTCATAATGACGTAGTCCTGCAATTCTATGTTGGCCATCAAGCACTTTAGCAATATCATCTTTAAAATCGATTTCCATTATGCTTGTTTCTTTGTCGTATTTGACAAATTCCGATGAAACTGATATTATTATGCTGTTTGGAAATGTTGCATCAACTAAATTGACATATTTTCCAATCTCTTTTTCTCTCCTTGGATCCAAATGTCTTTGGATACCTATGTAATCTTCAATTTCTCTGTTGTCTTTTCCTATTTCTAAACGTCTAACATCAGCATATGTAATAGTTTCAAGATCTGAACAATCCATTGCTCCAACATACATTACACCAATTGGTTGAAGAACTTCAAGGCATTTAAAAGTTATTTTTTGTCTATTGTTTTCCATTTGATTAGTTTAATGCGTTTTCAATTACTACTTGTTCATTCCTTCTTTGTTCTCCGATGTCTGGAGAGTTTTTATTAGATACGACTTGAGCATAATAAAAAATTGGAATTGAAATAATAAATGATATTATTGATGAGTATTTTATTCTATTTAGATCTGGTGTCATTGTATTTGCAAGTGCTGTATAAGCAAACGAAAAAATCAAAATCAATATTATTGTTAAGAAACTAAAAATACTATTGAAATCACTTTTTCTAATTCTAAAATGATTGTATACAAGGAAAGAGGAACTTAATAATGAAACTGCATACAAAAAGAATTCACCAGATTTATATAAAGTTTCAGCAGATACATTTTCGGTTGTGAAAAATATCTTCATAACTCCAAATAATGTTGGAAAGATTACCAATACCAAAATAAATAAAGTTTCTAATAAAGCGGATTTATGATGTTCTTGCATAAATTATAAATTTGTATAAATTAATTCTTTGTATTTAGTTCTATTTGCACCAATGCCACCAATTGTACTTGCTCTTGACAATGTTGTTTTATTCCCTTTATCATTATATAATTTCTCAATACTCCAATGAGAAGCATTTGTCATTATGAAATTAGCATTTTTATTTTTTATTTTTATAAGCATTTTTGAAAGCTCGATTTGATTTTCCCAAGAAAACAAAGATTGATTATACTGTATAAATCCGTTATTTTCGTGAGCAACTGTATAAGGAGGATCAATAAATATTAGATCATTTTCTTTTACATCATAAAGAACTTTTTTAAAATCTTTGACTGTAAAAAAACAGTTTTTGAACATTTTAGAAACACGAGTTAAATGTTCAAAATCATACATTTTTTCAAGTTTCCTATGACCGAAAGGGACATTGTAACCTCCATTTTTATTAACTCTATAAATTCCATTAAATGAAGTTTTATTTAAATAGATAAATCTTGATGCTCTTTCAATATTATCTGTATAAATTGTTTCTCTCATTCTGTAATATTCAGTTTCGGAATTGATATGCGTTTTTAGTAATTCAAATAGTTCTTTTGGATTTCTTTTTAAAACTTTATAGGCATTTATTAATTCTTCATTACTATCTGATAAATAGCATTTCCCATTAATTAATCCTTTTGATTTTAAATAAAAAAATATTGCACCACCACCAAGAAATGGCTCGTAATAATTATTTATATTTCTTGGCAATAGCTCTTCAATATGGTTAGTAAACCAAGTTTTTCCTCCTGCCCATCTTAAAAAAGGTTTTGTCATTTTTCTATATTGTTCCTATTTTGTTCGATTTTTAAACCATGCCACTAGCTTGTATATATGAAACAAACTTTCGCTAATCTACCCAACTGGCAGGTTTATACACGAAAGTTCATTTCATAACTTTTTTTTTCAAATATATGCTTTTTTTCTTGCCATTTTTTAAAATTTAATGTTGAATAATAGTCTTTTAGATTTTGATGAAAGAATAAATAATTATGAAGTTTTGAACTATTTTTCTTAAAAATCCTGATGCTGTCGTAGCCCTGATGGAAGCGACATCCTGTGTGCCTGGGGTTCAGGCACACAGATACAGCGGACAGCAGGATTAGCTCCAAAAAAAAACGACTGAAATAAATCTCAGTCGTTTTGTATATGGTAGAATAAATTGGTTATCCTAAGAAAGCCTTCAATTCATCATAAGTTGAGATTTTAACGCTTACTTTTTCTTTGTTCATCACGCTCTCAATTTGTGTTGGCAGGGGCAAAGTAACACCCAAAGCCGGCTCAACTACATCGAGGAACTTGATAGGATGTGCGGTTTCAAGGAAAACACCAATTGCGTTTGGTATGTTCAGCAGTTCTTTTTTCAATCCTAAATAGCCAACAGCGCCGTGCGGTTCGGCGATATAGCCTCTTTCGTTATAGATGGCTTTTAATGCTGCCAAAGTTTCGGCATCAGTAAAAGTGTATGACGTAAAATCTTTTTTGAATTGCTCCAAATCATTTTGGTACATCTCCTGAATGCGGACGAAGTTACTTGGATTCCCAACATCCATAGCATTCGAAATCGTGGCAATAGATGGTTTTGGGTCGTAAATTCCGTTAGCAAGGAATCTTGGAACCGTATCGTTTACATTGGTAGAAGCTACGAAATGCTCAATTGGCAATCCTAATTTTTTGGCAATGATACCCGCGCAAATATTTCCGAAGTTGCCGCTTGGGCAAGAGAAGACTAATGGTTTACCTTGGCTTTTCAACGCTTTGTAAGCAAAGAAAAAGTAAAACATTTGTGGTAACCAACGCGCAATATTAATCGAATTGGCAGAGGTCAGGTGTATGTGTTCTAAATCTTTATCTAGAAACGCTTTTTTGACCATGTCCTGACAGTCATCAAAAACACCGTCAACTTCAAGGGCTTTTATGTTTTGTCCCAAAGTTGTTAATTGTTTTTCCTGAATGTCGCTCACTTTTCCCGAAGGGTAAAGAATAACCACATCGACTCCGTTCACGCCAAGAAAACCGCTGGCAACGGCTCCTCCCGTATCTCCGGAAGTCGCTACAAGAACGGTATTTTTGCTGTTTTTGCTGTCTCTGTTAAAATACGCCAGACAGCGGGACATAAATCTCGCTCCCACATCCTTGAACGCCATTGTTGGACCGTGAAATAATTCAAGGGAATAGATTCCGTTTTCTACTTCGACCAAAGGGAAATTAAAGCACAGTGTTTCGGCAATGATTTGTTTTAAAGTATCGGTTGGGATTTCGTCTCCGACAAATTGTTTGATAGCCTCAAAAGCGATTTCTTCGTGCGATAAATTTTCGATAGCCTCAAAAAAACTCGAAGCTAACGGTGTGATAGTTTCTGGGAAATACAATCCTTTGTCGGTTGCTAATCCTTGAATTACCGCTTCCTGAAAAGAAACGTTTGGTGCATTATGGTTTAAGCTGTAATATTTCATTCTTCTTAGTGATTAGTGACTAGTAATTAGTGAATAGTCTTTAGTGCTAATCACTAATTACTAGTCACTATTTACTTTTTATTAAATAATTTTCATTCCTTCGTCATTCACTTTGGAAACGTGAATTTCATAAGGCAAATTCATTTCTTCGTAAACAGCGCTCATGGCTTTGGCGATTTTATCGGCGTTTTCTTTTCCTTTGCTTAAAGCAAAAATAGAAGGTCCAGAACCCGAAATTCCAGAACCCAAAGCTCCATTTTCATAAGCGGTTTGCTTGATTAAATCAAATCCAGGAATCAGCATACTGCGAATTGGTTCTATGATTTCGTCGTGCAAAGAACGACCTATTAACTCATAATCCTGAGTGTAAAGGCCGGCTATTAATCCGCCTACATTTCCCCATTGGGTAATGGCGCTTTTTAGAGAAACAGTTTGTTTCAAAACCGAACGAGCATCTGATGTTTTCAGCTCAATTTGAGGATGAACGACCGTAGCATATAATTCAGAAGGGCTGTCAATTTTGATGATATCCAAAGGATTTGAGCTTCGAACCAATGTAAAACCACCCAAAAGGGCAGGGGCAACATTGTCGGCATGAGCATTTCCGCTGGCTAATTTTTCGCCCTGCATGGCAAATTTCACCAATTCTTTTCGGGTGAAAGGTCGTCCCAACAATTCGTTGATACCAAAAACAGCACCTGCTGAACTGGCTGCACTGCTTCCAATTCCGCTTCCTGCCTTGATGTGTTTGTAGATTTCGATTTCAAAACCAAATTCGGTTTCTACTTCTTCCAGCATCGCCAGAGCTGCAACTCCCGCAACATTGTTTTCGGTTTCCAACGGTAAATCGGCACCTACTATTTTAGTAATGCGTACTCCTTTTACATCCGATTTGCGAACAATCATTTCATCGCCTGCAGTAGCCAAGCAAAGTCCGAGTACATCAAAACCACACGAGAGATTCGCGATGGTAGCGGGGCAAAATAGTTTTATTTCAGTCATATATATTGTTGTTGTTTGTTGATGCGCATTCCGTAGAGACGCACTGCAGTGCGTCTCTACATAATATTACACATTTCCTATTCTAATCACATCGGCAAAAATTCCAGAAGCAGTAACCGCAGCACCAGCACCAGCTCCTTTTATCAATAGAGGCTGATCAACATAACGGTCAGTGTAGAATAAAACGATATTGTCTTTTCCTTCCAAATTATAAAACGGATGATCTTTTGGAATGAATTGTAAACCTACGCTCGCTTTTCCGTTTTCAAATTGAGCCACAAATTTTAGTCGGCTTTCTTTTTCATTGGCTTCTGCTAAAATAGATTCGAAGTGTCTGGCATGCTCTTTTAATGAAGCGAAAAAAGCATCATTATTAGTAGTTCCCATACATGCTGCCGGAAGAAAAGATTTGTTTTCAATGTCTTCAATTTCCATTTGGTAGCCGCTCTCACGAATCAAAATCAGAATCTTTCTGGCTACGTCAATTCCGCTTAAATCTATTTTCGGGTCGGGTTCTGTAAAACCTTGAACTCCAGCTTCTTTAACCACGTCATGAAAAGTATTGTTTTTATCAAAATTGTTAAAAATAAAATTCAAACTACCTGACAAAACGGCTTGAATTTTATGTACTTTATCACCAGAAGCGATTAAGTTTTTTACCGTATCGATGATTGGCAATCCTGCCCCGACATTAGTTTCAAAAAGGAAAGGCGCATTGAATTTACGGGATAAACTTTTTAGGTTTTTATAATTATCATAAGCCGATGAACAGGCAATTTTATTGCAGGTTACTACAGCTACATTTTGTTTTAAATACTGTTCGTAAGTTTTAGATACTTCTTTATTGGCAGTAATATCTACAAAAATACTGTTGCGTAAATTGAGGGCTTTTACTTTCGAAATGAATTCTTCTTTATTGGCAGTTTCTCCTTTTTCTAAAAGAGATTGCCATTCTTTTAATGAAATTCCATCTTCGTCAAAATGCATTTTTCTGGAATTAGAAACTGCAATAACTCTAAGGTTTATTTTTAAATTCTCTTTTAGGAATTTCTTTTGCTGGTGGATTTGCTCGATGAATTTTTCACCCACATTTCCAACACCCATTACGAAAAGGTTTAACTGTTTAGTGTTTTCTTCAAAGAAGTTTTCATGTAATGTATTCAGTGCTTTTTTAACGTCTCTTTCGTTAATCACTACAGAGATGTTTCTTTCGGAAGCACCTTGAGCAATCGCACGAATATTAACGTTGTTTTTTCCTAAAGTGCTAAACATTCTGCCGCTTAAACCTTGGTGATTTTTCATATTTTCGCCAACCAAAGCAATAATACAAAGGTTTTGTTCAACAATACATGGATCTATTTTGTTTTGTGCGATTTCATTCTGAAAAGCTTTATTGATCGCGTTTTCAGCAGTTTCAGCATCCGAATTCAAAATACCAATACATATAGAATGCTCTGATGAAGCTTGAGTAATAAAAATCACATTGATGCTTTCATTAGATAATACTTCAAATAATCGCTTAGAAGAACCGGCAACGCCAATCATTCCAGAACCCTCTAGGGTAATCAAAGTAATATTGTCGATATGAGTAATCCCTTTGACTGGGTTTACATGCTCAGTAATCTTATTAGAAATCAAAGTTCCTTCGGCTTGTGGCTCGAAAGTATTTTTGATTATAATTGGAATGCTTTTTCTTAAAACTGGCTGAATTGTTGGCGGATACAATACTTTGGCACCAAAATGAGACAATTCCATAGCTTCCTGATATGATATTGTAGCAATAGGCTGCGCTTGTTTTACAATTTTTGGATTGGCAGTAAACATTCCGTTTACATCTGTCCAAATTTCTAAATCAGTAGCATTTAATGCTCCTGCAATAATTGCAGCTGTATAATCTGATCCACCGCGGCCCAAAGTCGTAATAATGCCATCTTCAGAAGTGGCGATAAAACCTGGCATTACAACTACTTGATTTTCATTCGATGCAAAAAAATCTGCAATCAGTTGGTTTGAAAGTTCAAAGTTAACTGCAGCTTTTCCAAAATGATTATTGGTTTTAATCAATTCGCGGCTGTCTTTATAACTGCTGTTTTTAAGTTTTTGCTTTAAAGCTTCGGCAATGATGTAGGAAGATAATAATTCCCCAAAACTTAAGATGGTATCCAAAGTTCTTGGTGACAATTCACCCAAAAGAAAACATCCGTCAAGCAATGTTTCCAAGTGATTTATGATTCTTTTAATATGGCTTAATAAACCGCTTTGCTCGCTTACAGGAATAAGCTGCTTAAGTGCTTCTAAATGTTTTTTCTCAATTTCGGTAACAATTTCTTTAAAACTCTCATCATTGGAAGCCGCTTTCGAAGCAGCTAACTGTAATAAATCGGTTACTTTGCTTAAAGCGGATACTACAACAACAAGTTTTTCGGCTTGTGCTTTATTAAGGACTATGGCTAAAACTAATTTTATGTTTTCTGCATTGGCTACCGAAGTACCGCCAAATTTTAATACTCTCATAAGAAGTTTGTATTTGTTTTATGTAAATTTGAATCGCTTTTTTAATTGTTAGTATCTGAAAATCAGCGATTTTGTATTTTTATTTTTGATTGTAAAATGATTTCTATACACCCATGACTTTCTTTCTTTAAAGAAAAAAGTACAGCAACTGGATTATATGTAAAATGTATACCCCTAAGGGGTAGTAGTTGTAGTAGATGTAGTTGTAACAGCAAGAGCAACCCAAATTTGAGTTGTTATCGAAGGATGATATGTGCTGTTAAATTTCTTCATTTTGATTTTTCAAAAGTACTGTTTTTTATGAAAAAACAAAGCTTTATGGTTCGTTTTTGCGAATAGTTTAATAATTGAAATTCAATATTGATTCAAATTTAATATTGCGTAATTTATTTATTCGTTTATTGAGATTATCTTTGTTTTTAATTGAATTGCAATGCGGTTTTGATGCTGATTAAGGGTTCAAACATTGCCAGTTTAGGGTTAAAGACGATAATTTGGTCTTTATAAATTTTTAAAATGATAGTGAATTAAACTGAGTTTGATTATTTTTTTGAGCAGAATGATTAGGCATTTTCAGCTGGCATCGTCCCGCTCTCCGTTGTAATCTTGTTGCCTGGGGTTCGGGCAACAAGGATTTCCACTTCGATCGGGGCTAGTTAGGTTATATTGTGATTTTTCAGCATTTAAAACTCAGGTTTAAAGGATATTTCGGTTCTGAGTAAGCTTTTGGGTTTTATTTTGTCTCAGTTTTTAAATTATTGTTATAAAACATTGCTTTTTAATATGGATTTGTGGAATTTTGAACACTTAAAATCATTATGAAATGGATAATACACATTATATAAGTACCGAATTACTTTCTTTTGAAACGTTGCAGGAGATTATTTCGCACCATAAATTAGTTGCTCTTTCAGAGAATACAAAAACGAATATAATAAAGTGCAGAAAATATTTGGATGCTAAAATGGCTTCTCATTCGGAACCAATTTATGGTATAAATACTGGTTTTGGGTCACTTTGCAATGTAAAAATTTCAAATGAAAATTTGTCAAAACTTCAAGAAAACCTTGTAAAATCACACGCTTGCGGAACAGGTGAAGAAGTCCCAAATGAGATTGTAAAATTGATGCTGTTACTAAAGATTCAATCTTTAAGTTATGGTCATTCGGGGATACAGCTGCAGACAGTACAACGATTGGTCGATTTTTACAATAATGATATTTTACCTGTGATTTATACGCAGGGATCTCTTGGCGCATCTGGAGATTTGGCTCCTTTGGCCCATTTATCGTTACCTTTATTAGGAGAAGGAGAAGTCTGGTTTGAAGGTAAAAAGATAAATTCTAGTGAAGTATTGAAGCATTTTGGCTGGAAACCAATAGTGCTGCAGTCCAAAGAAGGTTTGGCTTTGTTAAACGGAACACAATTCATGAGTGCTTACGGAGCTCATATTGTAATGAAAGCAAATAAGTTTTCGTTTTTAGCTGATTTAATCGGAACTATATCATTGGAAGGCTTTGACGGCAGAATTGAACCTTTCAATGAACTGATTCATTATATAAGACCGCATAATGGACAAATTGCTACCGCAAAAAGAGTAAAAGAGTTTCTTGATGGAAGTGAAATCATTGAACAATCTAAAACCCACGTTCAAGATCCGTATTCTTTCCGTTGTATTCCACAAGTTCATGGCGCTTCAAAAGATGCTTTTGATTATGTAAAAAAAGTATTCAAAACCGAAATTAATTCGGTAACCGATAATCCTAATATATTTATAGAAAGCGATCAGATTATTTCTGGCGGAAATTTTCACGGGCAGCCTTTAGCTTTGGCTTTAGATTTTATGGCTATTGCTTTGGCAGAATTAGGAAGTATTTCAGAGCGCAGAACCTATCAATTGATTTCTGGACTGCGCAATCTTCCAGCTTTCTTGGTTGATAATCCAGGACTGAACTCAGGTTTTATGATTCCGCAATATACTGCTGCTAGTATTGCAAGCCAAAACAAGCAGTTGGCAACACCTTCAAGTGTAGACAGTATAGTGTCAAGCAACGGACAGGAAGATCATGTGAGTATGGGAGCGAATGGCGCTACCAAATGCTTGCGTGTTATGGAGAATTTGGAACGTATTTTAGCCATAGAATTGATGAATGCTTCTCAGGCAATTGAATACCGCAGACCATTGCAGTCAAGTGATTTTATAGAAATGTTTTTAAAATCTTACAGAGAAGTAGTGCCTTTGGTAAAAGAAGATCGAATTCTGCATTATGACATCGAGAAAACAGTGGCTTTCTTAAATAGTTTTCAAATTGAAGACGATTTGTTAACATTAGCTTAACATTGGCTTTAAATAATGAAGTAATTTTGCACTACATAAAATATAAACAAATGTCATTAAATTCTATTTTTCAATTTTTAGTTCCAAAAGACAAAAAATTCTTCCCTCTTTTCGAAGAAGCGTCAAGTAATTTAATTGAATTAGCTTCAAACCTGCACGAAGCTGTAAATCTTCCTCTAAAGGAAAGAGAAGTTCTTTTTATCAAAATAGATGAATTAGAACAAAAAGGAGAAGATATAACTCGTCAGACAAATTTAGAATTGAGCAGAAACTTTATCACTCCTTTTGATAGAGAAGATATTCACTCCTTGATTACGTCAATTGATTATGTAGCCGATTATCTTCATGGTGCAGCTTCAAGAATGCGTTTGTATCAAGTGGATAAAATCACGAAATCAATTCGTAAAATGACAGAAATCAACCTTGAGGCTTGTCAGAATATTGATGTTGCGGTAAAAGAATTGAAAAATTTGAGCAACATGAAAACGATTACCAACGCTTGTGCAAAAATTAACAAGCTGGAAAACAAATCGGATATGGTTTATAATAAAGCCGTTTTTGAAATTTTCGAAAATGAAACAGATGCCAAAAATATTATTAAATATAAAGAAGTATTGTCAGTTTTAGAATCTGCAACTGATAAATGTAAGAGTGTAGCTAGTGTTCTAGAATCTATCACAGTAAAACATTCTTAATTTAATCTAATTCATTCTGAAGATATTGATATGACTTTACTATTAATTATTATAGTTCTAGCATTAATTTTTGATTACATCAATGGTTTCCACGATGCGGCCAATGCTATTGCTACTGTTGTTGCTACCAAGGTTTTGTCTCCTTTTCAAGCGGTACTTTGGGCAGCTTTTTTTAACTTTTTAGCCTATTGGGTTTTTGGCTTGGGAGTAGCCAATACGGTTGCTAAAACGGCCGATTCAAGTCAAATTGATTTAGTAGTAATTCTTGCAGGTGTTGTTGCGGCAATTATTTGGAATTTAATTACTTGGTGGCAGGGAATTCCTTCTAGTTCTTCACATACTTTAATTGGCGGTTTTGCTGGTGCTGCGGTTGCGCATGCAATTTCGGTACACGGATTTTCAGACTATACTATCATTGAAGATGGAGTAAATCATACAAAACATTGGTATGATATTGTAAGTTGGTACAAAGCTGGAAAAGATGGCGGTATGCCTTCTGGAGTAGTGATTATCATTGCGTTTATTGTTCTAGCTCCTTTGTTAGGAGCATTCATGTCGTATTTAATTTCTATTTGGCTTTTAAATGCTTCTAGAAAAAGTATTCTGCCTAAGTTGTTTACTATCGGATTAATGATACTGTCAATTTGGTTTGTTTATTGCCAAATGGTTCCATTCGAAAAGATCGAAAAGCCTCGTTTTGAATCTTCTGTTTTTTGGAGTGTTGTATTCGAATCGCATAATATTAAATGGTTTTTGGTAGCTTTTATACTATTGTCTATTTCAACATTTGCTTTAGTGTTTAGCAGTTTGAATTTGCATAAAGCCGATGCGGTTTTGAAAAAAATGCAATTATTGTCTTCTGCAGCATTTAGTTTGGGTCATGGTGGAAATGATTCTCAAAAAGTAATGGGGATTATCGCGGCAGCTGTAGCAGTTTACATTAAAACTAGCGGTGTAGATATTATGCATCTTCCAGAATGGTTACAAGTAGTTCTTCCGGATGATGATAAAGGCATAAAAGGAGCAATGCCGGAATGGATTCCTTTAGCTTGTTATACTGCTATTGCGGTTGGAACATTAAGCGGTGGATGGAAAATTGTAAAAACAATGGGTTCCAAGATTACCAAAGTAACTTCTTTTGAAGGAGTAGCCGCTGAAACTGCAGGAGCTTTGACACTTTATTTTACTGAACATTTTAAAGTGCCGGTAAGTACAACACATACTATTACAGGATCTATTATTGGAGTAGGGTTAACAAAACGTGTTTCGGCAGTACGTTGGGGTGTAACGGTAAGTTTACTCTGGGCTTGGGTGCTAACAATTCCTGTTTCAGCATTATTGGCTGCACTAGTATATTGGTTTCTAAATATATTTTTATAAAATAAATAATACGATTATAAAAAAACCATTCGCAGACCGAATGGTTTTTTTATGCTTTAAATAATTGCAAAATAATATGAGAGAAAATAAAAAGATGGATAATTTAAAAATAATAGAAATTAAATCTGATCAAATTGAGCAATATAAAAACTTCTTGAATTCGGGACTTATAAATGATGAAGAAAATTTTCGCATAACACCTAACGATGACTTAAATGCGCCATTTCCAACAAAAGATAAGTCTGATAGTTTTACTCTTAGTGCTTATGTAGATAATGAGTTAGCAGGTGTAGTGAGTTTTGGGCGATATGGTTCAGATAGAGAAAAATTAAGGCATAAAGGGATTTTATTTAGAATGTATGTTTCTGAAAAGTTTCGTGGAAAAGGAATTGCTAAAATGCTTATTGAAGAATTGGTTGAACGGGTAAAAGGAATTTCAGACATTGAACAAATAAATTTGACCGTAATTTCAAATAATGAAAATGCAAAGAAGCTATACGAAAAGCAAGGTTTTGTAACATTTGGTTCTGAAAAAAATGCAATAAAGTGGAAAAATAAATATTTTAATGAAGATCAAATGACATTGAAACTTATATAGCGAATAGGTCTTTATTTTATGGAAAAAAACTTATTCGGTGATAAAAATTTAAGACACTGCTAACTGAACAGAAATCTAAGTGGAGTAATCAATTCTCTAATTTCCTTGGATTAAGTTTTTATGATTCTTTTTGCGTTTGTAGTGGGTTTGTTTTAAAGTATATTCACCAGTTATAATGCTAATGTTTCCATCAATTTCAAGCATTGCCAGTTTTACATCCTTAAAATATTCTATGCCATGTTCTCTCATGGCTTCTTTCAATTCATCTGAAGTGATGTCTAACTTGCTCAAGTTTTTGAAATCTAATGTTCCGTTGTGTATTAGGATTTCAGGTTTTTCAAGCATGAAATTGCTGAAATTTTTATACCGATATATCAATTTTTTTAGGATGAAATTAATTGCGAAAAGAATTGTCGCTGCTGCCAAACCTCCCCAAAGTGTTGTGTTGTTTCCTACCATTGCATTTTGCACGGAGTTGCTTATCAGTAAAATCAAAATTACATCGGCGGTATTGAGTTGCGATAATTCTTTTTTGCCAAAAACCCGCAACGCAATAACCATGAATAAATAGACAGCAGCACTTCGGATAACAATATCTAGATAGGGATTCATATTTTAGTGTTGAAAATTATTCAATTAGATTTTTCTATATTCTTTGCTCTTTTTTCTATTTTCTAAAATCTATTTTATCTTAAAATTCTTCTCAATAGCTTTTATCATTTCTCCAGCAATATCTTTATTGGTAGCGCCTTCGATTCCTTCAAGCCCGGGAGAAGAGTTTACTTCGAGTAATAATGGTCCTTTTGATGAACGAATAATATCGACTCCAGCTACTTTTAGATCCATGGCTTTGGCTGCTTTTATGGCAATCTTTTTCTCCTCTGCAGTAACTTTGATAATAGAAGCAGTTCCTCCTAAATGAATGTTTGCTCTAAATTCGCCTGGCATAGCTTCTCTTTGGATAGCAGCAACCACTTTACCGTCAATTACAAAACAACGAATGTCTTTTCCATTAGCTTCTTTAATGAATTCTTGAACTAATATATTGGCATTTAGGCTTTTGAAAGCATTGATTACACTTTCGGCTGCTTTTTTGGTTTCTGCCAATACAACTCCTTTTCCTTGAGTTCCTTCCAGTAATTTTACTATAAGTGGCGATCCTCCAACCATCTTTATTAAATTATCTGTATCCAATGGAGAATTTGCAAATCCTGTTGTTGGAATATCGACACCATGATTCAGCAGCAATTGTAAAGAATATAATTTATCTCTGGACTGCGTAATAGCTGTTGATGAGTTTAAGCAAAACACTTTTAGAGCTTCGAATTGCCGCGTTAAAGCACAGCCGTAAAAGGTAATGCTGGGGCGAATTCTCGGTATAATAGCATCAAATTGATTTAATATTTTTCCGCCACGGTAATGAATTTCGGGAGTTTTGGCATCTAACTTCATGTAGCATTCTTTGATGTTTAAAAAATGCATTTCATGGCCTCTCATTTCGCCAGCCTCCATTATTCTTTTGTTACTGTATAATTCAGGGTTGCTGGCTAAAAGACCAATTCGTAAGCCTGAACTGGCTTTCTCAGAGTTTACATATAATTCTTTTAAACTTTCGGGAGTTGGTTGTCCTAGAAGATATTTTTGTTCGGGATCAACAAGGATTCTTCCGCTCATGGCTTCTCTTCCCAAAAGCATTCGGAAACCCATTGAATCTCTATTGGTTAACGTCATTTCGATAGGCCATTTAGAATCGCCAATAGCTATACTAGTTTGAATCACATAACGATGTTCTCTAAAACCACTGGAGCTTTTTACGATACGTTTCCCTACTAATGGAGCTTCACAATGAATAACTGTTTTGATATTGTTTTGAATAGGATTGATGTCAAACTTTACCCAATTGGCATCGTTTTTTATAAATGGCGCAATATTAATAGCATGCAAAGCAGATGTTTTGGCACCAGAATCAACTCGGGCTTTAATTGTAGGAATTCCTAATTCTGGAAATGAGCACCATTCTTCGCTACCCAGTATAACTTTATTTTGTACCATAAATTAATTTTGGTTGATCTTTTATATAGAGTATCAAATGTAAATATTTGTTTTTAAAAAATACAATATTATCCTATAAAGAATAAACCCGTTATGTTATTAAAACGTAACGGGTTTGTTATGGATGTTTATATTTTAAATTATTGATTTGTAGGTTCTTCTGCTTTGTGAACTTTTATAGTTAACTCTTGTGAACCCTCTTCAATATCCATGAATATTTCGTCACCAGAAGTGATTTTTGAAGTGATAATTTCTTCTGCCAGAGCATCTTCAACATACTTCTGAATCGCTCTTTTTAAAGGTCTTGCTCCAAACTGTTTGTCGAACCCTTTATCCGCAATAAATGCTTTGGCTTCATCAGATAATTTCAATTGATACCCTAATTCATTAACACGGCTGTATAATTTTTTTAGCTCTATTTCGATAATCAAATTGATATCTTCTTTTTCTAAAGTGTTAAACACAATTACATCATCAATTCTATTTAAAAATTCAGGTGCAAAAGTTTTCTTTAAGGCATTTTCGATTATGCTTTTGGAGTTATCATCGGCTTGAGCGATTTTGGCAGCAGTGCCAAATCCAACTCCTTGCCCAAAATCTTTCAATTGACGGGCTCCAACATTAGAAGTCATAATAATAATAGTGTTCTTGAAATCAATTTTGCGGCCCAAACTATCAGTTAAATAACCATCGTCCAATACTTGAAGCATCATATTGAATACATCCGGATGCGCTTTTTCAATTTCATCAAGAAGTACAACACAATATGGTTTTCTTCTCACTTTTTCAGTCAATTGTCCGCCTTCTTCGTATCCTACGTATCCTGGAGGTGCTCCAACTAATCTTGAAATTGCAAATTTCTCCATGTATTCGCTCATGTCAATTCGAACCAATGCATCTTCAGAATCGAATAATTCTTTGGCAAGAACTTTGGCCAATTGAGTTTTACCAACACCAGTCTGACCTAAGAAAATAAATGAACCAATAGGTCTGTTTGGGTCTTTCAATCCGGCGCGGTTTCTTTGAATAGATCGAGCGATTTTTATAACAGCCTCATTTTGTCCAATTACTTTGTCTTGAATCAGCTCAGGTAATTTAGCCAGTTTATTGCTTTCAGTTTGTGCAATTCTGTTTACTGGAATACCAGTCATCATAGACACAACGTCGGCAACATTGTCTTCGGTTACCAATATTCTATTGGTTTTAGAATCTTCTTCCCATTGCTCTTGTGCTATGGCTAAATCTTTTTCTATCTTTTTCTCATCGTCACGAAGTTTAGCAGCCTCTTCATATTTTTGCTTTTTGACAACCAAATTTTTCAACTCGCGAACTTCTTCTAATTGTCGTTCTAAATCTAATATTTGTTTTGGAACGTCAATATTGGTGATGTGAACTCTAGATCCAGCTTCATCCAATGCATCAATAGCTTTGTCTGGCAAGAAACGTTCAGACATGTACCTATTAGTTAATTTAACACAAGCTTCAATTGCTTCTGGAGTGTAAATTACATTATGATGATCTTCATATTTGTTTTTTATGTTGTTCAAAATTGCAATAGTTTCTTCAACCGAAGTTGGTTCTACAATTACTTTTTGGAAACGTCTTTCAAGCGCGCCGTCTTTCTCGATGTATTGTCTGTATTCATCCAGAGTTGTAGCTCCAATACATTGAATTTCTCCTCTTGACAAAGCAGGTTTGAACATATTTGAAGCATCAAGCGAACCAGTAGCGCCACCGGCACCAACAATAGTATGAATTTCGTCTATAAAAAGAATGATATCATCATTTTTTTCCAACTCATTCATTACGGCTTTCATACGTTCTTCAAACTGGCCTCTATATTTTGTCCCAGCAACTAAACTGGCCAAATCTAGAGTTACAACACGTTTGTTGAATAATATACGGGAAACTTTCTTTTGAATAATACGCAAAGCAAGACCTTCAGCAATAGCTGATTTACCCACACCAGGTTCTCCAATTAATAGGGGGTTGTTTTTTTTGCGACGGCTCAAAATTTGAGAAACACGTTCAATTTCTTTTTCACGCCCAACAACAGGATCCAGTTTTCCTTCCTCGGCCATTTCTGTTAAATCTCTTCCAAAGTTATCAAGAACCGGAGTTTTTGATTTTTTATTAGATTTATTGGCTGGATTATTAAAACTGCCTTCTTTGAGACTGTCATCTTGTCCTGAATCATCATTATATGATTCGTTTTTTGGCAAGTTTTCTAAAAATTCTTCTTCGTTTGGAGTCATGTTGATGTATTGTTCTTTAGCTATGTCATAATCTATTTTGAGCTTATTCAATAGCTTGGTTGTAGGGTCATTTTCATTTCTTAAGATACACAGCAGCAGATGTGCTGTGCTAATAGAGGAACTTTGGAAAACTTTGGCTTCCAGAAAAGTCGTTTTCAAAGCTCGTTCGGCTTGACGCGTCAGATGTAAATTTTTCTTTTCTACACTGACATCAATGCTAGGGCTCGCTGGGCTTAGTATCTCAACCTTTCTCCTCAAATGATCAAGATCAACTGACAGGTTGTTCAGGATGTGAATTGCTTTACCATTTCCATCCCTCAGAATGCCAAGCATCAAATGTTCAGTACCTATAAAGTCATGTCCAAGACGCAGTGCCTCTTCTTTGCTATAAGTAATAACGTCCTTTACTCTAGGTGAAAAATTATCATCCATAATGTTTAAATATAGTTATGTAAATTTAGTAAACATGAAGTTTAAAAGCAAAAATCATACCTTATTAATCTATTAATGCTAATTGACAAAAAAAATGAAGAATAGAGACTTAAAAATAACTTAATTTATTAACTAAATGACGATAAAAATTTGTTAATAAATCGGATAAATTTATGCTTACTTTATGCCTGAAAAAATATTGAGAAAGCTTATATTAGCGGGATTTTTTAATACAAAATAATTTTAATTTAAGAATATATTTATGTCTGAAGGAGAAAAGTTAATTCCTATTAACATTGAAGATGAAATGAAATCAGCTTACATCGATTATTCGATGTCAGTAATTGTCTCAAGAGCGCTTCCTGATGTAAGAGATGGTTTGAAACCAGTACATCGAAGAGTACTTTATGGAATGTATGATTTAGGAGTAAACTCAAGATCTGCCCACAAAAAATCTGCAAGAATAGTCGGGGAAGTTTTAGGAAAGTATCACCCTCATGGAGATACCTCAGTTTATGATGCTATGGTGCGTATGGCTCAAGAATGGAGTATGCGTTATTTGTTAGTTGATGGACAAGGTAACTTTGGATCTGTAGATGGCGATAGCCCTGCAGCAATGCGTTATACTGAGGCCAGAATGAAAAAGATTTCGGAAGAAATTATGGCCGATATCGAAAAAGAAACAGTTGATTTCCAGCTTAACTTTGACGATACTTTATATGAACCAAAAGTAATGCCAACCAGAGTTCCTACATTATTGATTAATGGAGCAACAGGAATTGCTGTAGGTATGGCAACTAATATGCCACCACATAATTTAACTGAAGTTATCAATGGTACATTAGCCTACCTTGAAAATAACGATATTGAAATAGATGAATTGATGAATCATATTAAAGCTCCAGATTTTCCTACTGGAGGTGTGATATATGGTTATGAAGGTGTTCGTGAGGCATTTAAAACGGGTAGAGGGCGTATTGTTATGCGTGCCAAAGTTGGTTTTGAAGAAGTAGACGGCAGAGAATCAATCATCGTTACCGAAATTCCATATCAAGTTAATAAAGCTGATATGATTAAGCGTACTGCTGATTTGGTTAACGAAAAGAAAATTGAAGGAATTGCGAATATTCGTGACGAATCGGATAGAAATGGTATGCGTATCGTTTATATATTGAAACGTGATGCAACGCCAAATGTGGTTTTGAATACCTTATATAAATACACGCAATTACAATCATCTTTCAGTGTAAATAATATTGCATTGGTAAAAGGCCGTCCTCAAATGTTGAATCTAAAAGATATGATTCATTATTTTATTGAGCACCGTCACGATGTTGTTGTACGCAGAACTCAATTTGAATTGCGTAAAGCCGAAGAAAGAGCTCATATTTTAGAAGGTTTAATTATTGCGTCAGATAATATTGATGAAGTTATAGCGTTAATTAGAGGGTCTAAAAATATTGAAGAAGCTCGTGAAAAATTGATTGAGCGATTTAATTTATCAGATATTCAGGCTAGAGCGATTGTAGAAATGCGTCTGCGTCAGTTAACAGGACTGGAACAGGATAAATTAAGAGCTGAATACGAAGAGTTGATGAAGTTAATAGAGCATTTGAAAGCTTTATTAGCTGATGTAAATTTAAGAACGGCATTAATTAAGGAAGAACTTGAAGAGATTCGTGAAAAGTATGGTGATGAACGTCGTTCTCAAATCGAATATTCAGGAGGAGATGTTAGTATAGAGGATTTAATTGCAGATGAAAATGTGGTTATTACAATTTCTCATGCTGGTTATATCAAACGTACAAATCTTACGGAATACAAAACACAAAATAGAGGAGGAGTTGGTCAAAAAAGCGCAGGAACAAGAGATCAGGATTTCTTAGAACACATGTATGTGGCAACTAATCATCAGTACATGATGTTCTTTACTCAAAAAGGGAAATGTTTCTGGATGCGTGTTTATGAAATTCCAGAAGGAAGTAAAACGGCTAAAGGTAGAGCAATCCAAAACTTGGTAAACATCGAAAGTGATGATAAAGTAAAAGCATTTATCTGCACACAAGATTTAAAAGATAAAGATTATATCAACAGTCATAACCTTGTAATGGTAACCAAAAAAGGTCAGGTTAAGAAAACATCTTTAGAAAAATATTCTAAACCTAGAGTAAATGGTGTTGCTGCAATTACTATTAAAGAAGGAGATGAATTATTAGAAGCAAAATTAACTAATGGTGAAAGCCAAATCATTTTAGCTGTTAAATCTGGGAAATTAGTTCGTTTTGAAGAGACCAAAACACGTCCGATGGGAAGAACTGCTTCTGGAGTCCGCGGAATTACATTAAAGGATGATGCTGATGAAGTAATTGGTATGGTTACTGTTGATAAAGATGATATTAATGATTCACAAATTTTAGTTGTTACAGAAAACGGATATGGCAAACGTACCAAATTAGTTGATGAAGACGGTGAAGATGTCTATAGAATTACAAACCGTGGAGGTAAAGGAGTTAAGACCTTAAATATTACGGAAAAAACAGGAAAATTGATTTCTATAAATGCTGTAACAGATGCAGATGATTTAATGATTATCAATAAGTCAGGTTTAACAATCAGGATGGCTATTGAAGATTTACGCGTTATGGGGCGTGCAACTCAAGGAGTTAAGTTAATTAATCTGAAAGGAAATGATTCGATAGCGGCAGTTACTAAGGTAATGAAAGATGATGTTGCAGAAGTTATTGTTGATGAAGATGGAAATGTTATCGAGGCAGAAGTAATCGAAAGGGTGAAACCAGTACTTGAAGTACTTGAAGATGATGGTACTGCAGATGACGATGACAACGATTCTGAAGATGAAGTAGAAGAAGATGATTCAGATGAAGACGATACTGATAACGAGGAATAGTTACACAGTAATTGAATAAGTAAATATAAAATAAATTAATATGAAAAGTAGATATGTAATAATTGCGTCAGCATTATTTTTATCAGTAACGAGCTTTGCTCAAAAAAATGAAATTAAAGCTGCAGAAAAATTATTAAAAGACGGAAAGTCTGAAGAGGCAATTACTGTTTTGACAGGAGCTGAATATTTAACAACTAATGCTCCTGATGCTGAAAAGGCTCAGTTCTTATTTGTAAAAGGGAATGCGTATTTTGATTTATCTAATAAAAAAGTTGATGCGGATAAGAATTTGATTTTAGCAGCAAAAGCTTATCAGGATTTAATAGAGGCTGAAAAAGTTTCGGGTAAGGCAAAGTATTCTGCACAAGCGGCAACTTCAATCGTTCAGATTAAAGGAAAATTAGTTAATGGTGCAATTGAAGATACTAAAGTAAACAAAGATGCCGAGGGAGCTCAAAAACTTTACCAGGCTTATTTATTAGAAAAAAAAGACACTATAAATCTTTATTATGCTGCTTCAACTTATGTTAATGCAAAAGATTATGACAATGCTTTGAAACTTTATGAAGAGTTAAAAGTGCTGAATTATTCTGGAAAAGCAACTTATTATTATGCAGTTAATAAAGTGAATGGTCAAGAAGATTTTTTCAATACAGCTGCTGATAGAGACAGAATGGTTAAAATGGGGACTCATGAAAAACCAAGAGTTGAAAATGTGCCTTCTAAAAGAGGAGAAATATATAAAAATGTGGCTTTGATTTATGTGCAGCAAGGGAAAATTGATGAAGCTAAGAAGGCAGTTGCTGCCGCTAGAAAAACGAATCCAGATGATAATTCGTTACTGTTGACCGAAGCTAATTTGTATCTTGAAACGAAAGATATGGATACATATAAAAAATTAATCTCTGAAGCTGTAGAAAAAAATCCAAATGATGTTGATTTGATTTTTAATTTGGGTGTTATAAGTGCTCAAGCAAAAAATTATAGCGAAGCGGAAAAGTTTTATAATAAAGTTATAGAATTAAACCCAAAATATACTAATGCTTATATTAATATGGCGGCGATGAAGCTTGATGATGAAAAAAATATCATTGATGGCATGAATAAATTAGGCACTTCTGCGGATGATACAAAAAAATATAATATTTTGAAAAAGAAGAGAGAAGACTTATTTAAAAGTACTATTCCTTACTTACAAAAGGCAGTCGAATTAGACCCTAGTAATGCAGATGTTACTAAGACATTACTGAATGTTTATAGTGCTCTAGAAATGACAGCAGAATACAAAGCTTTGAAGGCTAAAATGTAAACTACTTTTAAAAAGATAATAAAATCCTGCTTGATAACCTCAGAGCAGGATTTTTTTTGTTTATGATTTTATGGAATCAAATAAAATCATTTACTAGGTCTGTTTAGTATTCTTATGATGGATTTATGTTTGAATAATGATTAAAAAAATCGAGAAATGGAGTTTTTTATGCTGTTTACGAAATCGTTATAATTAAATTAAAAAATTGTTTAAAAAAAACTTGTATTATCAATTTTTAATTTTATTTTAGATGAAAATTAAAATATTTGATAAAAAAAATGCAGTAAAAATACATTGTAAATTATATATTGTTAAAAAAAATGATTTTTCTAAAAAAATAATTAATTGAATGTCTAACCCCCATAACTATAAAATATGATAAAAAACTACGCTGCATAGTTGATTTTCATAATCGACTAAAATTTTGGATCCATATTTGAGAATATAGTTTGTGTGCTGAGAACCTTCGGTAATCAAATTGTTTATATTCTTTTTAAAATCTTAAACCAAAACCAAAACCTATAATAATCTAAAACTTAACCTAATGAAAAGAAAATTTGTAATACTATCAATAGTGTTATTGATAAATGTTTGTGTTAATGCCCAAAAAGGACAAATAAAAGAAGCTCAATCAGTTTTTGCGAGCGGAAAATCTCAAGATGCATTGGGAGTTTTAAAAAAGACAGAATATCTTATTGTTAATGCAAATGATGAAGATAAATCTGATTTTTATTTTTTAAAGGGAAATATATTAAAGGATTTAGCGACAAAAAACATTGATGCAGCTAATAATTTTTCATTGGCTTCTGAAGCATATCAGGAATTGATTAATGCAGAAAATGAAGCAGGCAAATATAAATATTCCTTACAGGCTAATACTGCATTAAAAGAGATGAAATCTAAACTGGTTAATGGCGCAGTTGATGATTTTAAAAATGGAAAATATAAAGAGAGTGCTGAAAAGAGCTACAAAGTTTATTTGTTTGATAAAAGAGATACTTTGAATTTATTTAATGCTGCTGCGGCAGCTATGACGGCTAAGGATTATGATTCTTCTATTAAATATTATGAAGAATTAAAAAAGATTAATTATTCTGGAAAAAGAATTATTTATTATGCTACTAATAAAAAAACAAAAGAAGAAGATGCTTTTGTTTCTGGTGGAGCGAGAGATTCAGGGATTACAGCAGGTCTTTATGAAAAGCCTAGAGATGAATTTTCTCCCTCTAAAAGGCTAGAGGTTAATAAGAATTTGGCATATATTTATTTGAGTAAAAATGATTTGGGAAATTCTGAAATTTGCTATAATAAAGTTATAGAATTGGATCCTAAATATATTGACGCTTATATTAACTTGGCTTATGTTAAATTAGAGTCTAAAAAAACATTGTTAGATCAAATGTCAGCTTTAGGCAATACTCCAAAAGAAATGGAGCAATATGATGTACTAAAAATTAAAAAAGATAATTTGGTTAAAAGTGCAATCCCGTATCTTAAAAAAGCATTGGATATTGATCCAAAAAATCAAGATGTTGTCAAATCGTTATTAAGTGTTTACCGTTCGTTAGATATGACTAATGAGTATAATGCGCTTAAGGCAGCTATGTAGAGTAAAAAAATGCTAGAAATATTATAGATTTTTTTTAAGGTAATCCTTTAATACTAATTTAAAACAAAACCATTATTTAATGAGATGTATAATCTTATTAAATAATGGTTTTGTTTTAAATTATTTTTTTAATTACTCTAAGTTTATGAGTGTGTTTGTTGCTTTCTGCATTATAGATTCCTAAGTGATCAAGACGGTCAATTCGTACTTTTCCGCTGGCATGAATAATATAGTTATTTTCCATAATGATTCCGACATGTGTGATATTGCCTTCGTCATTGTCAAAAAAGGCTAAATCACCTGGTTCGCTTTCTTCAATGAAACTTAACGCTTCGCCTTGGGTTGCCTGCTGCGAAGCATCTCTTAGCAGTTTGTATCCGTTAAGTTTGTATACCATTTGGGTAAACCCGGAACAATCTATTCCAAAAGGTGTTTTTCCTCCCCATAAGTAAGGTGCATTCAAATACATGAAAGCCGATGAGAGTAGATTTTTTTTGAGTTTTATGCCGCTTATTTTAGTTCCTTCAAAATCAAAATGATTAGTATTTATTTCTGGATAATTTAAAAATGACAAAGACGCTCCAAGCGGTATTGGAATTAATAAATTAGATGGAGCCAGAATGTATTCTATTAAATCGGCATTCAAAATTATAGCATCTGAGGAAAGCTGTTTATAGTTTGATTCGGTAATTATTTGAAATTGTTTAGTGTCAATCCAGCCTTCGTATTGGTCATATTGTGTTTTAATGCGAGTCCATTGGTTGTGCTGTTCCAAAACTTCAAAATGCTCTCCAAATAAAATTTGGGAAACAATTTCACTTTTATCACTGGCTTCTGCACGAAGTGGAATCATGGCTAAATTACAAATTCCAAACATTTATATAAATTAGATTAAAAATAAATACGAATCAAAAATGACCGTAAAAATAGTGATTTTCAATTCGTATTATTTAATTATTTTGTTTTATTTGAATGGGTATTTATGAAATATTTCTTTCTATAATTAAAGCCGATGCCCCGCCACCGCCATTACAAATAGCAGCTGCGCCATATTTAGCATTGTTTTGCTCTAATACATTTAGTAAAGTTACAATAATGCGCGTGCCTGAACAGCCAAGCGGGTGTCCTAATGATACAGCTCCTCCATTAATGTTTACTTTTTCATTGTTTAATCCAAGTATTTTTGAATTAGCTAATCCAACCACTGAAAATGCTTCGTTAAATTCAAAATAATCAATTTCGTCTAAAGTCAGATCTGCTTTTGCCAATGCTTTGGGAAGTGCCTTTGCAGGACTCGTTGTGAACCATTTTGGTTCTTGAGCAGCATCTGCATATCCTTTTATGAATGCTAAAGGTTTTAATCCTAAAGAAATTGCTTTTTCTTCACTCATCAAAATAACTGCGGCAGCTCCATCATTAATAGTTGATGCGTTTGCTGCTGTAACTGTTCCGTCTTTTGTAAATACTGCGTTTAATGTGGGTATCTTTTCTAATGATACATTGGTGAATTCTTCATCTTTTGAAATGATAATTGGTTCGCCTTTTCTTTGAGGGACGGCTACAGGTACTATTTCGTTATCAAATTTTCCTTCGCTCCAGGCTTTAGCGGATCGCTCGTAAGACTGAATTGCAAAATTATCTTGTTCTTCTCTTGAAATCTTGTATTCTGTTGCGCATAAGTCTGCCGAAACACCCATGGCATTGTTGTCGTAAGCATCAGTTAATCCGTCTTTTTGCATTCCGTCGACCATAGTATTGGGACCAAATTTAGTTCCGTTTCTCAAGTGCATATAATGAGGAATTAAACTCATATTTTCCATTCCGCCGGCAACTACAATTTCGGCATCACCACATTGAATTGCTTGTGTGCCCAGCATGATAGCCTTCATTCCCGATGCACAAACTTTGTTTACTGTAGTGCAGGCTACTTTAGTTGAAAGACCAGCGTAAATTGCTGCCTGACGGGCTGGAGCCTGTCCTACACCAGCTTGAATTACGTTACCCATGAAAACTTCATCAACTAAATCTGGGTCTAATTGTATTTTGTCTAAAGCTCCTTTTATAGCTATTGCTCCTAATCGCGGCGCAGGTACTGCAGATAAACCTCCCATAAAACTGCCGATAGGTGTTCTAACAGCAGAAACGATAACAACTCTTTTACTCATGTTTTATATGATATTGATTTTGTGTAGCAAATTTAAGTATTTTTTGGAAGATTAAAATTTTTTGTAATATTAAATTAGGATATATCTAATGAATATGTGTTTTAACCTGTATTTTTGAGTAAATTGTTAAAGTGTTCTTTTTTAAATATCGTATTTTAAAATATTTGAGAGTAATAGTATTTGAAGTTTTGTTTTATAAATTATTAGCTTATTTGTTAAGTCTTTCATTTTCAGAATTTAAAAATGTGATTAAGTAAAAAGACCTATTCTGACTTATTATTGTTTTGGATAAAGTGCTTTTTGGGCTGTATATTCTAAAATATGGAAGGGGAGTTCTGGTTAAGTTTTTGGTAGATGAGTAATTTCGTTTTGGTATTTTTTTATTGTCTGCTATATCTTTGATTGTGAAGTCATTTTGATGGAACACTAAAATATATTAAAAAAAAGTGCTGAAATAGTTGTGAGAAACGTAAACATGTCTTAAATTTGCAACCGCAAAACAGAACACGTTTCTTGAGCTTGGAGAGTTGCCTGAGTGGCCGAAAGGACTTGTTTGCTAAACAAGCGTATGGGTAACTGTACCAAGGGTTCGAATCCCTTACTCTCCGCTTAAATTTTGCTTTCGGGGTGTAGCGTAGCTCGGTTATCGCGCCTGCTTTGGGAGCAGGAGGCCGCAGGTTCGAATCCTGCCACCCCGACAAAACTTTTCCATAAAGTTTTAAAACAAAATGGACGCATAGCTCAGCTGGATAGAGCACCTGCCTTCTAAGCAGGCGGTCGAAGGTTCGAATCCTTCTGCGTTCACGAAAAGCCTCATAATCTTTTGATTTTGAGGCTTTTTTGTTTTTAGTTGCCAGTTTTTTTTTTTTCTAAATTAAATTCCAATTTGATTAATACATTCAAGTATATTATCTCAATAATTTATTGGTCTCAGATATAGTTTAAAACTATGTACTTTAGTGCATTTGCTTTAGCTTCTAAAAAATTTAGCCACAAATTGCACAAATTTTTACAAATTAATTAGTGCTAATTTGTGGCAAATAAATATGCACCGCAACCTTGCAGACTTTTAGTCTGCCAACCAAATCTATGGACTTTCAGTTCATAGTGATAGTGGTTTAGTTTGAAAGGCAGCACACAGGTGGTGTTTATAATGGCAAAAACTTAAGCTATTATGAATACAGTTATCAAAATCTACTTAGATATATTAATCCTAATAAAAAATAAACCGATGTGGTGAAAAAAACGTTGTTGGTCGAAATAGTATGAAATAGAATATTGATTTACTTTAAATTTATATTTTAATTAGCCTTAAAGGCAAAACATTAAATTTTAGACCTAATGAAAAATATTTTTTTACTGCTTAGTTTTTTTTTAATAGTAGCACCAATTTCTTCTCAGGAATTGGCAAAGTCTCCTGAGCCATTTAGTCCATTGCCAACACAAAAACAAGTTGATTGGCATGAAATGGAGTTTTATGCTTTTGTGCACTTTTCATTAAATACATTTACAAATAAGGAGTGGGGTTATGGAGAGGAGTCTCCAAAACTTTTTAATCCTACTAATCTTGATGTTCGTCAATGGGCTCGGATTGCTAAGGAAGCTGGCATGAAAGGAATTATATTAGTAGCAAAACACCATGATGGGTTTTGTTTATGGCCATCAGCTTATACAGAACGATCTGTAAAAAATTCTCCATGGAAAAAAGGCAAAGGAGATTTGGTTAAAGAATTAGCTGCAGCTTGCAAAGAGTACGATTTAAAATTAGGACTATATCTTTCTCCATGGGATAGAAATCATGCTGAATACGGCAAACCGGAATATATTGCGTATTTTAGAAATCAGCTGAAAGAATTGCTTACTAATTATGGTGATGTTTTCGAAATGTGGTTTGATGGTGCCAATGGTGGTGATGGTTATTATGGCGGAGCAAATGAAATCCGAAAAATAAATACCCTTGAATATTACAATTGGGATGAAACCTATAAACTAATTTATAAAACAGCACCAAAAACTTTGGTATGGGGAGTTGGTCCTTCAGAAGCCAGATGGATTGGCAATGAAGAAGGCCGTGCCGGAAAAACAAATTGGAGTCTTTTACGTCAGAAAGATGAATTGGCAGGAAAAGTACATTATACCGAGTTCATGTCCGGGCATGAAGATGGAGAAAAATGGGTTCCTGGTGAAGCCGACGTATCAATAAGACCAGGATGGTTTTATCATGCTGTTGAAGATGACAAAGTACGCTCACTCGATGAAATGGTAGACATTTATTATGAATCAGTAGGTCGCAATGCTAATTTATTGCTTAATCTGCCTGTAGACAAAAGAGGATTGGTTCATAAAAATGACGAAGCCAGACTAAAAGAACTGGTTGCAACCATAAAAGAAGATTTTAAAACCGATTTATTAGCATCAAGCAAAGTAGCAGCAGATAATAACAGAGGCAGCAGTAATGAATTTGCTGCCAAAAATGTAGTTGACGGAAATAAAGATACTTATTGGGCTACAGATGATAATGTAAAAACAGCTTCAATTGTTTTTGATTTTGATAAGCCTACAGCTATCAATCGGATTCTGCTTCAGGAGTATATAAAATTAGGACAACGCATCAAAGCTTTTACTGTAGAAGCAAAAATTGACGGACAATGGAAAACTATTGCCAACGAAACTACTATCGGCTATAAAAGAATTTTAAGAATAGACCGCGTTACGGTTTCTGCACTTAAAATAAATATTATTGATGCAAAAGCGAGTATTGTAATTTCGAATATTCAGGCTTATAATGCACCAACTTTTGTGCGGGCTCCGGAAATTCAGCGTGATAAAAATGGAAATGTATCTATGAAATCTGAAGAGGGAAATAGTATTTATTATACTATTGATGGTTCTAAGCCGTCTGTAAAAAGTACATTATATAAAGGTGTTTTTAAATATAATAAAGCAGTTCAGATAAAAGCGATAGCGATCAATAACAAAGAAAACATTAGCAGTGCAGTTTCAGCAGCAAAATATGGCATTTCTAAAGAAAAATGGAAAGTTGTTACCGCATCAAACGGCGATATGAATTCGGTAAATAGAATTATAGACGGAAATCCAGATACAGACTGGAGTTTTAGAAGCGACAGCAATAATCTATCGCAAGAAGTAGTAATTGATATGGGAGCTATTCTGAAAATAACAGGGTTTACTTATGTTCCGCAACAAGTGGGTAACAACCTTAATTTAATATCCAAATATGAATTCTATACAAGTTTAGATAATATAAAATGGACGATACAATCTCAGGGTGAATTTTCAAATATTAAAAACAATCCCATCGAGCAAGTAAAAACATTTGCTGAAACTAAAGCAAGATACCTGCGCTTTGTAGCTAAATCAACTGAAGGAAAAGGTCAGACATTTTCCATTAGCGAAATAAATGTGATCGAAAAGTAAATATAAACGAAGCTTAACTTGGTATCGATTTTTTTTAAAGTTTCTGCTTGTGTCTTTTGCCGAAGTTAACAGGTTATTAGTCGAATTTTTAATTCTGCAGATGGACTAATTCTTAATTTTATACTATAATAATTTAAAGAAAACGGGCAAATGACTAAAGAAGGCATAAATTTTAAAGAAGCTGGAAAATTTGAAGAAACACGTTTTGAGAAGATTCATAACGTGATTTTCGGATCATCTAAGGAAGCTTCCTTATTAGTTGCACAAGAAATAGCAAACATAATTCAGAGAAAAGAAGAATTAAATGAACCATGCGTTTTAGGATTAGCAACGGGATCTTCGCCGGTAAAAGTTTACGAAGAACTTGTAAGACTGCATAAAGAAGAAGGCTTAAGTTTTTCAAATGTAGTAACCTTCAATTTGGATGAATATTATCCAATGGATAAAAATAATATCCAGAGTTACTGGTATTTCATGCATGAGCATCTTTTTAATCATGTTGATATTCTTCCGGAAAATATTAATATTCCTGACGGAAATATCAGTAATGAAGATTTACAGCAATATTGTATCGATTATGAAATGAAAATTAAATCATACGGTGGTTTAGATTTCCAGCTTTTAGGAATTGGAAGAACAGGTCATATTGGGTTTAATGAGCCGGGATCTCACGTTAATTCAGGAACAAGAAGCATTACGCTTGATCATTTGACACGTATCGATGCTGCATCTTCATTTTTAGGTATTGATAACGTACCCCGAAAAGCCATTACAATGGGAATTGGTACTGTAAAAACTGCCAAAAGAATTGTACTTCTTGGATGGGGAATCAGTAAAGCTGAAATCATAAAAAAAACTATAGAAGGAGAAATTTCTGCACAAGTGCCTGCAACATATTTACAACAGCACAGCAACGCAACATTTGTTTTAGATACCGAGGCTTCATCAGAATTAACGAGAGTTAAAACACCTTGGTTAGTAAAATCAATTATCTGGACAGAGGAATTAAAGCTTAAGGCAGTTGCCTGGTTAAGTGAATTGACTAAAAAGCCTTTTCTTAAACTTACAGATAAAGATTATAATGAACACGGTATGTCTAGTTTGTTGACAGAAGAAGGAACTGCTTATGATTTAAATATTAAAATGTTTAATAAAATGCAGCAGACTATTACTGGCTGGCCTGGAGGAAAACCAAATGCAGATGATACTTACAGACCAGAACGAGCTACTCCGGAAAGAAAGAGAATTATCATTTTCAGCCCGCACCCTGATGATGATGTTATCTCGATGGGAGGAACTTTTGACAGATTGGTAGAACAAGGACATGATGTGCATGTAGCATACCAGACATCTGGAAATATTGCTGTTTCTAATGAAGAGGCTTTAAAATTTGCTGAAATTTCGATGGCATTAAATAAAAATTCCAACGAATCTGAAGACATTATCAACTTTTTAAAGAATAAAAAAGCTACTGATATTGATTCATTAGAAGTTAGAAAATTAAAAGGATTAATTAGAAGAAGCGAGTCTTTGGCTGCTATGAGATATTTAGGTTTGCTGGATTCAAATGTTAACTTTCTGGATTTGCCTTTTTATGAAACGGGCACAGTTAAAAAAAATAATCTGGGTGAAGCTGATATAGAAATTATGTGCGATATTATTGAAAGAATAAAACCGCATCAAATTTATGCAGCAGGAGATTTAGCTGATCCGCATGGAACTCATAAGGTTTGTTTAGATAGTTTGTTTGAGGCTTTAAAAAGATTAAAGCATAAAGATTTTATGGATGATTGCTGGGTCTGGTTATATAGAGGAGCGTGGCACGAGTGGGAATCATTTCAAATTGAAATGGCGGTTCCAATGAGTCCCGATCAGGTTCTTAAAAAACGTCATGCGATTTTCTATCACCAATCTCAAAAAGATGGAGTAATGTTTCAGGGAGATGACAGTAGAGAATTTTGGGTAAGAGTTGAAGATAGAAATAGATTGACAGCAGAAAAATATAATGCTTTGGGACTAGCTGATTATTCTGCTATTGAAGCATTTAAACGATATCATTTTTAGTTTGTTTTTAATAAGTACAAAAATTATATAAGATATTTTTTTTGGTTAGTTAGTTACCTGTTTGTTGAAAATGCAACCGTAATGGTTGCATTTTTTTTATATAATTAAAACTTGTACCATTTAGAAATATAAAATAATCCAATTCTATCTCCCTCTCCTTTGGAGAGGGTCGGGGTGAGGTTAAACAAAAAAACTATTTTATATTTCTAAATGGTATTATTTTGGTACAAATAATAACTTTGAGTAAAGCGCTTTTACTTTGAAAGTGCTCGACTCCGCACAACCTGATACCTATCTAAATTATACCTAAAACGGGTATAATGGATAAGGAAAATTCAAAATAGTCGCCCTAAGCAAAGTTAAGATCTTTTGCATTACATTGCTCCTTCGGCTTTGATCAGGTATTAAATAGAAGAATTTAAAATTCTTTGTTTTACGTGATCAATATAAGATCTTCCAATTACGTATCTAAGTCCTTCAATTTCGATACTGTTTCCCTCAACGGCATCAATCTTATCAATAGCAATAGTATATGATCGGTGTATTCTCAAAAAATTTCTTTCGGGTAATAAATCTGTAAAGTCAGATAATGTACTGTGTATTATGTATTTACCGGTTAAAGTATTTATTTTTAGGTAATCTTTCAAACTCTCAATGACTAAAATTTCATTAAAAAATATTTTTTTCATTCTCTTCTTGTCGATCTTAACAAAAATAAAAGGGCTTTCAGGATTATTTTCCTGCGGGGTATTACTGTTATTGTTAAGTCTTTTGCTAATCTTGTTTAGGGTTTTCATTAACCTTGGAAATTCGATTGGCTTTACCAGATAGTCTAGAACGTCTAATTCATAAGTTTCTATAGCAAACTGACTGTAAGCACTTGTAATAATAAGTATTGGAGGGTTTTCTAGACTTTTTATGAAATTTATGCCATCTAGAACCGGCATATTGATATCAAGAAAAATTACATCAACTTTATTGTTTTTTAAAAAATTTAAGCCTTCAATTGGATTGCTAAAAGTATTTATTACCTCAAAATTTTCAACAGGCTCCAGGTAATTTTTAATAACATTAATTGCTAATGGCTCATCATCTATGATTAAACAATTTATTTTCATTACTATTTATGTTTTTTTTGAGAGAAATAAATTTAGTAGTTGTAAAAAGAGAGAAAATTGTTTTTAAGATACTTTAATTACAAGCTTTGCAACAAAAATATCCTTTTTATTTTTAAATGAAAGCTTATAATCGCTTTTATTATAACCTAATTCAAGCCTTTTTTTAACATTTTCTAAACCTATACCGCTAGACTTGTTAAAATTATCTTTATGTTCAGTAATTTCGGGCATTGGGTTAGTAATTGTGAAATGCAAAAAATCACCTTTAATCTTAAAATTGATGTCGATTATAACTGCTCCGGTGTTCTTGTTCACACCATGTTTAAATGCATTCTCAATAAAGGTGAGCAGTATGATAGGACTAATTTCTTTATCATGAATGTCTCCTGAAATATACATATTAACTTCTAATCGGTCATCATTTCTAATTCTTTCTAAGTCCAGGTAATTTTGTATGCAAAGTATTTCGTTTTCTAAAGTTTGTTTCTTATTCTTTGTTTCGTACAGCATGTAACGCATTAATTCAGAAAGTTTGAGAACAATTTTTGGAGTTTTATTTGATTTTTCTACCGATAAAGAATAAATATTGTTGAGGGTATTGAAGAAAAAATGTGGAGAAATTTGAGATTTAAGAAAAAGCAATTCTGTTTCTAATTGAGATTTTTCAAGATCGGTTACCCTTCTTTGTTCATTCAAAAAATCGAATGTAATCTTAATTGCTGTCACAAAGGTGATTACATAGAGTTCCCCCATCATCATGTCTATAGTATAATTGAGTGTTAATTTATCGATAGTTTCAGGTCCTTCGGGCCAGACGTTATGCGTTATTAATAAGTATGTGAGATTAAATTTTATAAATACCATTATAAATATGGAGGATAAAACCGCAAGGACATATAGAAGATATTTTTTTCGATAAACCAAATAAGGCATAAATATTAAGATATTCAGATAACATAATGTCATGTGAATAGGAAAGCCCAATAAGTTTGTTTTTAATGAATACAGATAATCATTAAAATAGCTTCCCCAACGAAATGTGTTAAATAAAAAGTAAGTAAGCCAAAAAAAGATGTGATAATGTAATGGTAATCGATATAATTTGCTGGAATTTAAATTCATAATAATGATATGCTTTTGTGAATTTTTTGATGTTTATCTTAGTTTATATGTTGTCCGTCTAAATTACTATTAAATAAAAGTTGAATTTGTTTAATTTTAAAGTTAAATTAAGATTGTTAAATATGAAGAATTTTACCCTGCTGGTTTTGCTTGTTATTTTAGCTGCAAGTTGCAAAATAAATGTAAACAAAAATCACAATCACAAAACACTTTTTGTCAACTATGTTGATCCTTTTATTGGTACTGGTGGTCACGGGCATACTTATCCGGGAGCAACAGTTCCATTTGGAATGCTGCAGGTAAGCCCAGACAATGGAATTTCAAGCTGGGATTGGTGTTCGGGTTATCATCATTCGGATTCTATTGTTGCTGGTTTCAGTCATCTGCATTTAAGCGGAACTGGAATTGGAGATTTGGCAGATATCTTATTCATGCCGACAAATAAAAAAGTCGATTTAACAACAAAAACAACTTCACGCGATCAATTACCTTATAAATCTTCCTATAGTCATGTTAATGAAAAAGCGGCACCGGGCTCTTATCAGGTTTTTCTTGAAGACCCTAAAATCAATGTAGAATTAACTTCATCCCAAAGAACTGCCTTCCATAAATATACATTTGTAGAAAATGATAAACAATCGGTCGTAATCGATCTTGGATTTGCCATTAATTGGGACAAAACCCTGAAAACAAGAATTACAATTGAAGATGAATATACCATAAGCGGGTATCGTTTTAGTACCGGATGGGCAAAAAATCAGAAAGTGTTTTTCGTGGCAAAATTTTCAAAACCAATTTCAGAATCCATTTTACTTGCTAATAAACAAATTGTTACAGGAAATAAAGCAGATGGAGAAAATACAGCAACACAATTATTTTTCAATACAAATAATACAAATGAATTATTTGTAAAAGTGGCCTTGTCATCTGTAAGTGCGGATAATGCAAAAGATAATCTGGACGGAGAAAAATCAACTTTCGAAAAAACAAAATCTCAGGCAGCCACAATCTGGAGTACTGCTTTGAGTAAAATTACAGTAGAAACACCCGTTGATTCATTAAAAACAATGTTTTATACTGCAATGTATCATGCACAATTAGCACCTGTAACCTATAGTGATAAAAACGGAGAATTTAGAAAAGAGGATGACCAAATTGTTGCTGCAAAAGGTTATACCGCTTACTCGACCTTATCACTATGGGATACTTTTAGGGCTGAAAATCCTTTACTTACCTTATTGGCTCCGGATAGAGTTTCAGATATTGTAAACTCAATGTTAATCTATTACGATACCAAAAAGATATTACCGGTCTGGACACTCTACGCCAATGAAACCAATACAATGACGGGTTATCATTCAATTCCTGTAATTGTTGATGCGTACCAAAAAGGCATCAAAGGTTTTGATGCTGAAAAGGCATACGAAGCTATGAAAGCTACAATGATGCAGGATGAACGCGGCTTGAATTTCTACAAAAAATACGGCTACATTCCTTATAATTTACTTGATGAATCAGTAACAATTACTTTAGAGTATGCTTATGACGATTGGTGTGTGGCTCAAATGGCCAAAGCTTTAGGCAAAAGTGATGATTATCAATTTTTTCTAAAACGTTCTCAGGCTTATCAATATTTATTTGATTCAAAAACTGGGTTTATGAGAGGAAAAGCGGAAGATGGAAAATCGTGGAATGAGCCTTTCGATCCCAAACATTCCAACCACAGAGAACATACAGATTATACCGAAGGAAACGCCTGGCAGCACAGCTGGTTTGTACCACAGAATGTAGACAATTTAATTTCGCTTCACGGAAGTGATGAAGTTTTTGCAAAACGTTTAGAACAGTTATTTACAGAGAGCTCAGAAATTACAGGAAGCAATGTTTCTGCAGATATTTCAGGGTTAATTGGGCAATACGCACACGGAAATGAGCCAAGCCATCATATAGCTTACATGTTCAATCATGCTAATCAGCCTTGGAGAACGCAATATTGGGTACGTCATATTTTAGACACGCAATACAATACAACGCCAAACGGATTGAGCGGTAATGAAGACTGCGGACAAATGTCGGCCTGGTATGTTTTCAGTTCTATGGGACTATATCCTATGAATCCAGCTTCGGGAGAATACGAAATTGGAAGTCCAATTTTTGAAAAAGCAACAATCAATCTTGAAGGCGGAAAAACTTTTGTAATTGAAGCAGAAAATGTTTCAGACAAAAACTTTTATATACAATCAGTAGCACTAAATGGCTCCGAATTCAATCAAACAGCAATTACGCACCAACAGATTTTAAAAGGCGGAGTTTTACATTTTGTAATGGGAGCACAGCCAAATAAAAGCTGGGGATTAAAAAAATAGCAAACCATTTAACTAATTAATAAATAAAAATTAATGGATATCATTGACGTATCAATCATCGTAGCTTATATTTTGCTCTCAGTAGGTATAGGAATTTGGATTTCAAGAAAAGCATCAAAAGGATTAGATGATTATTTCCTTGGCGGAAAAACAATAAAATGGTATCTTTTAGGTCTAAGCAACGGATCAGGAATGTTTGATGTTTCAGGAACTTCCTGGATGATTGGAGTGCTATTTTTGTATGGTGTAAAAAGTTTCATGTTTATGTGGCTTTGGCCGATATGGAATCAGATTTTCGTGATGATGTTTCTTGCAGTCTGGATCAGAAGATCAAAAGTAATGACAGGTTCTGAATGGATTTTAACCCGCTTTGGAAGCGACAGAGCCGGAAAAGCATCACATATTATTGTGGCTATTTTTGCCATTATTTCTACCATTGGTTTTATCGCTTACTTTTTTGAAGGAATAGGGAAATTTATAACCATCATTCTTCCTTGGGATTTAACGCTTCATTACGGTGATTTAATTTTGCTGACTTCAGAGCGTTCTTATGCTTTGATTATTATTCTTTTAACGACAATTTACACTGTAAAAGGCGGAATGTTCTCTGTAGTAGCAACAGAGGTTGTACAATATTTAATTATGATTGTTGCCAGTGTTTTAATTGCTGGTTACGCTTTTATTAACTATACAGATATTCAGATAAATTCGGTTATTACAGAAGAGTGGAAAAATGTTTTCTTCGGCTGGCAATTTGAAACCCAATGGAGTGATAAGTTTCAAACTTTCAATAATTTAATTGATTCTGAAGGGTACAAAATGTTTGGCGCTTTTATAGGAATGACTTTGTTCAAAGGTTTCTTCGCCAGTATCGCAGGTCCAACCCCAAGTTATGATTTACAAAGAGTACTTTCTACCAAATCGGTAAAAGAAGCGGCTTATATGAGTGGTTTTACGAACTTAATTTTATTCATTCCAAGATATTTATTAATTACTGGAATCGTTGTAATTGCTTTGATAAATTTGGCACCGCAGCTGAATGCGAATACAGGATTAACAGGAGCTGATTTAGAGTTATTAATGCCAAAAGTGGTCAATTTATACATTCCTGTTGGAATTAAAGGAATTTTATTGGCTGGTTTATTAGCTGCTTTCATGTCTGGATTTTCAGCTTTTGTAAATGCAGGACCGGCGTATATCGTGAATGATATTTATAAAAAGTACTTTAAACCGGTTGCTTCAAATGCACATTATATAAAAGTAAGTCAGATTTCTTCTTTTCTGGTTGTTGGTTTAGGCGTTTTTATGGGATTCTTTGCAGACTCAATTAATTCATTGACGTTATGGATTACAAGTGCATTATACGGAGGTTACGTAGCAGCAAATTTCTTAAAATGGATTTGGTGGCGTTTTAACGGCTGGGGTTATTTCTGGGGAATGTTCGCCGGATTGATCATTGCTTCTTTACAATTTGCTTTAGGTCAGGCCAAAGGAAGTTTAACAGAAGGATCATTTTTATATGATCTAGCACAAGTACAAGCCATTTACTTGTTTCCATTAATATTTGGGTTTTCTATTTTGGGGTGTCTTTTAGGAACTTTTTTAAGCAAACCTACAGATATGGAAGTTTTGAAATCTTTTTACAAAAACGTAAGACCTTGGGGCTGGTGGAATCCGGTTTATAAAATATTAAAAACTGAAGATCAGACTTTCGAAAAAAATAATGATTTCTGGAAAGATATGCTGAATTGTGTGATCGGGATTGTATGGCAGTCAAGTATGATTTTGCTTCCGATATTTTTCATCATCAGAGATTATCCAAAGGCAATTACGGCACTAGTTGTGTTTTTAGTAACGACTACGATCTTGAAATTTACTTGGTTGGATAAAGTTAGAAAAATAGAAGATTAGTAATTAGAAAATTTTAAACACATAGAAACATAGGCTTATATGTGTAAAAAAAAGAATATAAAAGAAACTAGTTTCTCACACATAGCTATGTGTTTTAATGCAAGTGAAACGCCTTTTTAAGCTATGAAATCTATGTTTCTATGTGTTTAAATAAAGATAAAGATTAAACAAACTATAATAATAAAGAAAGCATGAGTACAATTCCTTGGCAAGACAAACCCGAAAACAGCAATGACGTAATGTGGAGATATTCTGAAAATCCAATTATTGACAGATACGCTATACCATCATCAAACAGTATTTTTAATAGTGCAGTAGTTCCTTTTGGAGACGGATTTGCAGGTGTTTTCAGATGTGATAATAAAGCAGTTCAAATGAATATTTTTGCTGGTTTTAGTAAAAACGGAATCGATTGGGATATTAATCATGAACCAATTGTAATGCAGTCAGGTAATACTGAAATGATCGAATCGGCTTATAAATACGATCCTCGTGTTGTTTTTATCGAAGACCGCTATTGGATAACCTGGTGTAACGGATATAACGGACCAACAATTGGTATTGGATATACATTTGACTTCAAAGAATTTTTTCAATGCGAGAATGCCTTTTTACCGTTCAATAGAAACGGAGTTTTGTTTCCACAAAAAATAAACGGAAAATACGCCATGTTAAGCCGCCCGAGTGATAACGGACACACACCTTTTGGAGATATTTGGATTAGCTACAGCCCGGATATGAAATATTGGGGTGAACACAGACTCGTGATGAAACCAACTCCTTTTGAAGACAGTGCATGGCAGTGTACCAAAGTTGGAGCAGGACCAATCCCAATTCTTACTAAAGAAGGCTGGTTAATGATCTACCACGGCGTTATTAATACCTGCAACGGTTTCCGTTACGCAATGGGATCAGCGCTTTTAGATGTCGATTCACCGGACAAAGTAAAATACAGAACACAGCCTTATTTATTAGGACCAGCAGAAATTTATGAAATGGTTGGAGATGTTCCAAATGTAGTTTTCCCATGTGCCGCCTTACATAGCTTAGAAGAAGATAAATTAGCCGTATATTATGGTGCGGCAGATACAGTTGTGGCACTTGCATTTGGTAAATTAAGCGAAGTAATTCAGTTTACAAAAGAAAACAGTTTATAGAAAAAGTATGCGTTTAAAAATTCAATGGTTAACAATCGCTTTAGGGTTTATTTCGATTAGTGGATATTCACAATCGAAAAATACAATTATACCTAAAACCTACGTGGCCGCTAAAACTTCAAATCCGATTGTAATTGACGGAGATGAATCTGATATTTCATGGAATAAAGCAGATTGGACTGATCTTTTTGAAGATATATCCAATAACGAAAGACCAAAATACGCAACAAAAGTTAAAATGCTCTGGGATGAAACTAATTTTTATATATTGGCTAAAATTGATGAGCCGCATGTTTGGGCTAATTTAAAACAACGTGACACCATTATTTTTTACAACAACGATTTTGAAGTTTTCATAGATCCTGATAGTGACACTTTTAACTATTATGAATTAGAAATTAATGCTTTAAATACAGCTTGGGATCTGTTTCTGTCAAAACCATATAGAGAAAATGACAATGTTGTATTAAATGACTGGAATATTCCAGGGCTTAAATCAGCGGTAAAAATTAACGGAACGCTTAATAATCCAAACGATGTTGATGAAGGTTGGATTCTAGAAATGGCGATTCCCTGGGCATCTTATAAAACGTCTTACTTTGACAAAAATGTTCCAGTAGATAAGTTCTGGCGTGTCAATTTCTCAAGGGTAAATTGGCAGCACACGGTAATAAACAATACTTACGAACGAAAAAAAGATTCTGAAGGAAAATTTTTGCCCGAATACAATTGGGTTTGGTCGCCAATGGGAGTAATCAATATGCATGAACCTGAAAAATGGGGGTATGTTTATTTCTCTTCAAAAGAAGAAAAAGACACTTTTAAAATTCCGCAGGACGAAAAAGTGAAATGGGAACTTTACAATTTATACAGAGCCCAGAAAGAATATTTTCAAAAAAATAAAGTCTGGGCAAAATCACTAACTGCTCTTACAAAAGAAACTATCAGCGTGGATAATAAAATTTTAAAACCTATTTTTGAAAATCATGCCTCAGGATATAATATTTCAGTAAAAAGTCCTTTCTCAAATCAAATTTTTATTATACGAGAAGATGGTCAGTTCTTAAAGTAAAAAAAACAGACAAATTATCATTGATGATTCATTTTAAACAACATAATATGGCAATAAAATCAGTTTTTTTAATCCTGATTATTAGTATTTTTTTTGCTTGTTCTTCATTAGAAAAAAAACAAAATCAATCCAAAGAGAATTTTAAAATAATTGGATATGTTGCCGGCTACGAGAATTTTGATCCGTCAAAAATTGATGGGGGCAAGTTAACTCATCTTAATTATGCCTTTGCTAATATTGTTGATGGTAATGTTCAGTTTGAGCTGGCTACAGATAAGGCTAAAATAGAAACTATAATGGCACTTAAAAAGCAAAATCCTGATTTAAAAGTATTGTATTCTATTGGTGGCTGGGTTTGGTCAGATCAATTTTCAAACATAGCTGCTTATGCCGAATCAAGAGAAAAATTTGCTAAAAGTGCTGTTAAACTAATGAAAGCTTATGGTTTTGACGGGATTGATATTGATTGGGAATTTCCCGGACAACGTGCAGAGGACAACGCTTTTAGACCTTCAGACAAAGAAAATTTTACTTTGTTATTAGGAGAATTGCGTAAACAATTAGAAATTGAAACTAAAACGGATAATAAACATTATTTACTCAGTATTGCAGCAGGATCAGATCAGGAATATCTCAATCATACTGATTTGAAAAAAGCACATCAATATCTTGATTTTATAAATCTAATGTGTTACGATTTTTACAACGGTTGGTTTTATCAAACCGGACATCACGCTAATTTATATCCTTCAAAAGAAGAAAAATTTGGCGGAAATAGTATTAGTGAGTCAGTAGATAAATTTTTAAAAGAAGGTGTTCCTGCTAACAAGCTTATTTTAGGACTCCCTTTTTATGGAAGAAAGTGGGAAAAAGTAACAGCTGCGAATAATGGCTTATACCAATCAGCTTTAACGGGAAGCGCTATTGTGGCATCCTGGGAAATTACAGCAGCATTGAAATCAGGAAAATTTCAGGAATTATATGATGATTCGGCAAAAGCATCTTATTTATGGAATGCTCAGGACAATATTTTTATTTCTTATGAAACTCCAAAAGAAATTGCTTTAAAGGCAGCATTTATTAAACAAAAAAAATTAGGTGGCGCTATGTTCTGGGAATATAGTTTAGACAATAATCAGGAGTTATTAAACAAGCTATATGAAAGAGCAGGTAAAACAAAAGAAACGAATTAAATATGAAATATATCACACTATTGCTATTAGGATATTTTTTTATATCCTTCAATGCCACAGATTACCAAAATAATACTGCTGAAAAAGTTAAAAACACAACAGCAAAAAGAGGATTTAAATTTGGAGTCTGGACATCTGCAGATACTAAAAAATCTGATGCAGACTATACAAAAGAGTTCAAAAAATACAAAGACGCCGGAATCGATGAAGTATTAATCAATACTGGGGCAGACCCAAAACTCTTAAGAAGGATAGTGCCTTTAGCTAAAAAAGAAGGTCTAAAAGTTCATGCTTGGATTATGGCCATGAACAGACCTGGAGATTCTGTTGCATTACAGCATCCAGACTGGTATCAGGTAAGTAAAGAAGGAAAATCCTGCTTTGATAACCGCCCTTATGTTGATTATTACCAATGGTTATGTCCAACCAGAAAAGAGTCAAGAGAGCATGTTTTAGCTTTGGTTGAAGAATTAGCAAAAGTAGACGGAATAGAAAGTGTTCATTTAGATTATATTCGTTTTCCGGACATCTTTTTACCAATCAGTTTATTGCCAAAATACAACTTAGTTCAGGATGTAGAATTACCTCAATTCGATTTTTGCTATTGTGATGAATGTGTAAAAGCATTTGAAAAAATCCACCATAAAAATCCAAAACAAAGCCATAACACATCCATTGATATGGAGTGGAAAATCTTCAGATTAAATGCTATAAAAGCAGTTGTTGATGATGCGTATAAAATTGTTCACAAACACAATAAACAATTAACTGCCGCAGTATTTCCTTATCCGGAAATGGCAGACCACATGGTACGTCAGCGTTGGGACAAATGGAATATAGACGAAGTTTATCCAATGATTTATCATAGTTTTTATGATGAAGAAATTGACTGGGTGGGTTACGCAACAAAACAAGGTGCTGCAGACTTGGAAAATAAGAAAACGAAAATCAATACAGGAATTTATATTCCGGGATTAAAAAACGATGAAGAATTGAAAGAAGCTATTTTGCTGGCAAAAGAAAATGGAGCAGCTGGTGTTTCATTTTTCGACGGAAATGCATTGTCTGAAAGTAATTTAAAAACGATCAAAGAAACAAAAGCAAGTTTAAATAAATAATGAAGAAACAGTATTTGATATATGTACTATTTGTATTGTTATTATCTAATTGTGGTTTGCAAAAAAGTGATATTCAATTGACTGATTATGTAAATCCATTCATTGGTACAGCGGGTCCTGGGAATACGTATCCCGGAGCAACGATACCTTTTGGGATGGTACAGCTAAGTCCGGATATTGGAATACCCGGCTGGGATAGAATTTCGGGATATTATTATAAAGACTCTATTATTTCCGGATTTTCTCACATGCATTTATCAGGTACTGGCGCTGGCGATTTATATGATATTTTAGTGATGCCGACCAACAGTAGATTTACAAAACGGATTAAGGACAACAATTTTATACCGTTTTCGAGATTTTCGCATAATCAGGAAACAGCAGTTCCGGGTTATTATACTGTAAATTTATTAGATTTCGGAATTAAGGCAGAACTCACAGCAACTGCACGGACAGGTATTCATAAATATACTTTTCCTAAAGATGAGGCATCACAAATTCATATCGATTTAGGCTATTTCTTAAATTGGGATGCTCCTGTAGAAACTTATATTAATGTCGTGGATCAGACCACTATTGAAGGGTATAGAAAATCAACAGGCTGGGCCAAAGACCAACGGGTATATTTCGTTATAAAACTTTCAAAGCCTTTTAAATCATATCAGATTTTTAAAAACGATTCCCTTACAACTAATCCGGCAAAAGCAGTTAAGACTAAAATCGTTTTAAATTATAATACCGTTGATAAAGATGAAATAATCTTAAAAACAGGACTTTCCACCGCTTCTGTTAAAGGGGCTTATAAATCCTTGGATGAAGAAGCTCCCGATTTTAATTTTGAAAATTATAAAGCTAAAGCCTCTGCACTTTGGGAACAAGAATTACAAAAAATTCAGATCGCAACACCAGACGATACTAAAAAGAAAATCTTTTACACCATGATGTATCAGTCGATGTTGGCTCCTACATTATTAAGTGACTGTAACGGAGATTATAAAGGAGCCAATGGTACAATTGAAAATGCAAAAGGGTTTGACAGATACGATACATTTTCGTTATGGGATACCTATAGGGCGGCACATCCATTGTATACTATTTTGCATCCAAAACGTGTTTCCAATATGATTAATTCTTTATTGGCACATTATAAAGAAACAGGCTTATTACCCGTTTGGTCCATGCAGGGAAATGAAACTAATATGATGATAGGCAACCACGCAATACCTGTTATTGTCGATGCTTATTTTAAAGGAATTGAACATTTTGATACAGCATTGGCCTATAAAGCCTGTGTAGAAAGTTCTATGGCTGATTCAAGACAATTAGACAGTTATAAAACATTAGGCTATGTTCCTGTTGATGAAAATAATGAAAACTGGTCAGTTTCAAAAACGCTGGAGTATGCCTATGACGATTGGTGTTTGGCGCAGTTCGCAAAAGCATTACATAAAGTAAATGATTATGAATACTTCTTAAAACGTTCTGAGAATTGGAGAAACCTGTACGATTCAAAAAGTACATTTATGCGTCCAAAATTGAAAAATGGAGAATTTATAAAAGAATATATTCCAAAAGAATATACCCCTTATTTTTGCGAAAGCAATGCATGGCAATATTTTTGGTCAGTACCGCAAAATATTGAAGGTTTAATAAAATCAGTTGGCGGAAATTTAGTTTTTGAAAAAAAATTAGATTCAATGTTTACTTTAAAACCATTGCCTGAAGACAAATTGCCTATATTTAGCACAGGCATGATTGGACAATATGCGCATGGTAATGAGCCAGGCCATCATGTGGCTTACTTGTACAACTATATTAATGAACCCTGGAAAACAGAGAAGTTAGTCAGGGAAATTTTAGAAAGTCAGTATAAAAATACTCCCGGCGGGCATTGCGGAAATGAAGATTGCGGACAAATGTCGTCATGGTATATATTTAGTTCATTAGGTTTTTATCCTGTAAATCCTGCCCAGGGAATTTATAGTTTTGGGTCACCACTATTTGACGAAGCCACAATTAACTTAGAAAACAATAAAATATTTGTTATTGAAGCAAAAAACAACAGTAATAAGAATATATATATCCAATCTATTAAATTGAATGGAAAAAAAATAGACAGAAATTATATCACGCATAAAGAGATTGCACAAGGAGGAACCTTAATTTTTACAATGGGTAAATCCCCTAAAAAAAATAAAAATTACATGGCATTATCTTCGGAAATGTTTAATTAAAAAAACAAGCATATGTCAAATAGAAGAGATTTTATAAAAAAAACAACCTTAGGCACACTTGCCGTAAGTTCTGTTTTAGGCTATAGCGGATTTGCTAATAATACGAAAAATGAAGAAATTTCAGAAATCGAAGATTTCGGAAAAAAGCAAAAAAAACCAATTATCATTTCGACATGGAATCATGGTTTACCTGCAAATGAAGAAAGCTGGAAACAATTAAAAGCCGGAAAACCAGCCTTAGATGCTATCGAAGCCGGCATGAAAATTCCGGAAGCTGATCCCAATATCCGAAGTGTTGGGTATGGCGGATATCCGGATCGCGACGGGAAGGTCACTTTAGACGCCTGCATTATGGATCATAACAGCAATTGTGGTTCGGTTTGTTTTCTGGAAGGCATTATGCACCCTATTTCGGTAGCAAAAAGAGTATTACAAAATACGCCTCACGTTATGTTGGCGGGACAGGGAGCGCTTCAATTTGCATTGTCTGAAGGTTTTAAGGTAGAAAACCTATTAACTCCGGAATCTGAAAAGGACTGGAAAAAATGGCTGGAAGATTCAAAATACAAACCTGTAATAAATATAGAAAACCACGATACAATTAGTATGCTGATGCTGGATCAGGACGGAAACCTTGCCGGCGGCTGTACAACAAGCGGCGCCGCCTGGAAAATGCACGGCCGCGTCGGTGACTCCCCAATAATCGGCGCGGGGCTTTTTCTGGATAATGAAGTAGGAGCAGCTGCTGCAACCGGTTTAGGCGAAGCGGTTATAAGAACTGCAGGAAGTGCAATGGTTGTTGAATTAATGCGTCAGGGAAAATCGCCCTATGATGCCTGTAAAGAAATTACAGAACGTATTTACAACAAGCATAAAAACCATAAAGACATGGAATATCTGCAAGTCGGTTTTATTGCCTTGAATAAAAATGGCGAACATTCAGGTTACAGTTTAAGATCAGGTTTCAACTTTGCTGTTTCTGATGATGAAAAAGGACACCGAATGGAAGATGCAAAATTTAAAATGGCCTGGGAAAAATAAAATATACAGCGTGTAATATTTAAACACATAGAAGCAAAGACTTTATGCTGTCATAAGATCAAAATAAATGATATATCATTTTCACATAGTTACGTGAATTTTGCAAAAGTGAAACGCCTTTTCTAAAACATTAAAACCTATGCTTGTATGTGTTAATACAAATTTTACACATAGAGTAAACAAAAAAAAATGAAAAAAAAAATATCCATATTATCATTACTATTTATCTCAATTTTAAGCATTAACGCACAGGAAAAAGTTCCATTTTGGCAAAATGAAAAAATCAATGAAGATAATAGAGAGCCCATGCACGCTGCTTATTATGTTTTTGAAAATGAAGCATTAGCCACTAAAAATGAATGGAGACAATCGAAGAATTATTTGGATATAAACGGAACATGGAAGTTTAAATATGTAAACAGTCCGGATGAATTGCCAAAAGATTTTGAAAAAAGCACTTTTGACGATACAGCCTGGGACAACTTTAAAATTCCGGCCAGCTGGGATGTAAATGGTTATGGATATCCGGTTTACGTAAATACTACTTATGATTTTGATCATATAATGGCACCAAATCCGCCGTTTGTTCCCACAAAATATAATCCGACAGGAGTTTACAGAAGAGAAGTAACAATTGATAAATCCTGGGAAGGAAAAGACATTTTTCTTCATATTGGTACAGCAAAATCAAATCTGACGGTTTGGGTAAACGGAGTTTATGTAGGTTATGGCGAAGATGGAAAACTGCCGTCTGAATTCAACATAAATAAATATGTAAAAACCGGTAAAAACAGTATAGTTCTGAAAGTAATGAAATGGAATGACGGTTCGTATTTAGAATGTCAGGATATGTGGCGAATGAGCGGAATTACAAGAGATTCTTATTTGGTTGCCAGAAATAAAGCACACTTAAAAGATTATGAAATCATTCCCGATTTAGATGCATCATATGTAAATGGCTCTTTAAAAATTTCAACTGAATTTTCAGATTTAAATAAAAAAGACAATTATACTTTAGAAGTTCAATTAAAAGATGGTTCGACAGTTGTTGCTTCAAAAACTATCCCGGCGCTAAACGAGAAGCAAACCTTTGATTTTGAAGTAAATAATCCTAAAAAATGGAGTGCAGAAATTCCGAATTTATATCAAATTAGTTTTCTTTTAAAAGATAAAAAAGGAAATATTATTGAAGTAATCAATCAGAATGTTGGCTTTAGAAAAGTAGAAATCAAAGGCGGACAGCTTTTAGTAAACGGGAAAGCAATTTATATAAAAGGCGTTAACCGTCATGAAACAGACCCTGTTACGGGACAAACGATTTCAAGAGAACGTATGGAGCAGGATATTAAAATGATGAAAGAGTTTAATATCAATGCCGTGAGAATGTCGCATTATCCAAACGATGAATATTTTTATGAATTATGCGATAAATACGGAATTTATGTAGTTGATGAAGCTAATATCGAATCTCACGGAATGGGTTACGATATTACCAAAACTTTAGGGAATAAACCTGATTGGGAATTGGCGCACCTGCAACGTATGCAGCGTATGGTTGAAAGGGATAAAAATCATACATCCATTATTATTTGGAGTATGGGGAATGAAGCGGGTAACGGTTATAATTTTTACAGAGGTTATTTGTGGATAAAAAACCGTGACAAATCAAGACCAATTCAATACGAAAGAGCTACAGCCGGAGCCTGGGACGGGAAAGATTTGAAATATGAATGGGATTCTGATATTATTGACCCGATGTACAGTTCTCCAAATAAAATGGAAGAATATATTTTGGCAAATCCAAATCCGTCAAGACCTTATATTCAGTGCGAGTATGCGCATGCGATGGGAAATTCGATGGGAAATTTTAAAGATTATTGGGATGTATACAGAAAACATCCAAATTTTCAGGGAGGATTTATTTGGGATATGATCGATCAATCAGTTTATAAAACAATGCCTGACGGAACCCGTGTTTTGGGATATGGAGGTGATTTTGGACCAAAAAATGTAGTAAGTGATAATAATTTTTTAGACAACGGTGTGTTTTCTCCAGAAAGGACTCCAAATCCGCATGCTTTTGAAGTAAAAAATGTAATGCAAAACATTTTAACTTCATGGGAAAATCAGGAAATGGGAACAATTAAAGTGTACAATGAATTTTCGTTTAAAGATTTAAGCAATGTGACTTTACATTGGACATTAATTTTAGATGGTGTTAAAGAGGTAACAGGTGTAATCGATAATTTAGCAATTGATTCAAGGCAGTCAAAAACGTACACTTTACCCATTAAATTAGGCGATAAAAAATTTCAGGAAGCTTTTATAAACATTAGTTATCAGTTAAAGGTGGAAGAACCGTTTTTACCAAAAGGTTTCGAAATTGCAACAGAGCAATTAGCTTATAAAGGAACTTGGAAAAATGATGTTAAAGTTAAAGGTGCATCAAAAATTACGGTAGAGCAAACAGCAAACAGCATTATTTTTAAAAGTGATAAAGCCGAAATTGCTTTCGATAAAAAAACAGGATTTATTAATGGTTATTCATTCAATAATCTTTCGATTATAAAAGAAGGTTATCAATTGCGTCCAAATTTTTGGAGAGCACCAAATGATAATGATTTTGGGGCTAATTTTCAGAAAAATTTGGTGGCATGGAAAGAAGCTGCAGAAAATCCAGCTCTTATAACTTGGGCATATACTATTACGAAAGAGAATTTAATTATCGTAAAATCTGCTTATAATTTACTTCAGACGTCTTCGATTGTTGAATTAAATTATTTCATAAACAGCAACGGCGAAATAAGCGTAACAGAACAATTGACTATTGATAAAAAGAAAGAACAGCCGATTTTGCCAAGATTTGGTATGGAAATAATTCTTCAAAAAGACTTTAGTAATATGACCTATTACGGAAGGGGTCCGCACGAGAATTACATCGATAGAAAATACAGTTCACAAGTTGGTCTTTACACGCAATCCGTTTCAGAGCAATATTATCCATACATCCGTCCGCAGGAAACCGGAAATAAAACAGATGTTCGTTTCTTAGAACTGTCAAGTGATAAATTGAAATTAACGGTAACATCAGATAATTTATTAGCAATTACCGCTTTGCACTTCTTAAATGAAGATTTGGATGATGGTCTAAAAAAAGACCAAAGACATGCCGCCGAATTAAAAGAAAGAGATTTAACCAGTTTAAAAATTGATTCAAAACAAATGGGAGTTGGCGGTATCGACAGCTGGCAGGCTTGGCCAATGGAAAAATATCTGTTAAGAGACAAAGATTATTTCTATCAGTTTACAATAACACCATCTTTAAAATAACAATTATGAGAATATTAAAACCCATATCTGTCTTAATCTTCTTAGCTGTTTTAAGTTCGGGTTATAGTCAAAAAGTGTATACAGAAAAGGATATTCAGATTATCCCGAAACCAAATCTATTATTGATTCAACCGGGAACTTTTGAGTTTTCTAAAAATACCGTTTTTGTTGCCAATACAGATTTTCAAAAAGAGATTTCAAAGGCCCTAATCAGTAAGTTTGAAATGGCTGCTGGCTGGCGTCCGGTTTTGGGCAAAAAAGCACCGCAAAGCAATTTTATTCAGTTTAAAGTAAATCCTAATCTGCATAAAGAGGCTTATAAAGTTGAAGTACTTAATAATACAATTACGATTTCAGCTAACGGAAATGCAGGTTTTATTTACGGATTGGAAACCATCAGGCAATTGCTTCCGGCAGCTATAGAAAGCAAATATGCCATTACATCTGAAAAATGGCAGATTCCGAATGTAACGATTATTGATGAACCTCGTTTTCAATGGAGAGGATTAATGCTGGATTTATCGCGTCATTTCTTTGATAAAAATTATATTCTGGCTACAATCGATCGCTTGGCTATGCATAAAATGAACGTTTTGCATTTGCATTTAGTGGACGATCAAGGCTGGAGAATCGAAATTAAAAAATATCCAAAATTAACAGAAATTGGTGCCTGGAGAGTCGATCAGGAAAATGTATCATGGAATGCGAGATTGACCACAAATCCTGATGAAAAAGGAACTTATGGAGGTTTTTTAACGCAGGAAGAATTAAAAGAAATCGTAAAATACGCTGCAGCAAAAAATATCGAAATCATTCCCGAAATCGAAATGCCTGCGCACGTTAGTTCTGCAATTGCTTCTTATCCGGAATTGGCTTGTTTTGATCAGCACATTGGAGTTCCGTCCGGCGGATTATGGCCGATTACAGATATTTATTGTGCGGGAAAAGAATCAACTTTTGAGTTTTTGGAGAATGTAATAGACGAGGTGATAACAATTTTTCCTTCAAAATACATTCATATTGGCGGAGATGAAGCAACCAAAACGAATTGGGAAAAATGTCCGAATTGTCAAAAAAGAATTAAAGACGAGCACCTGAAAGATGTCAATGAACTGCAGAGCTATTTTGTCAAAAGAATGGAGAAATATATCAATTCTAAAGGCAAAAAAATAATTGGCTGGGATGAAATTATAGAAGGTGGTTTGGCTCCAGAAGCTGTAGTAATGAGCTGGAGAGGTACAAAAGGCGGCATTGAAGCAGCAGATCAAGGCCATGATGTTATTATGACTCCGGAATCTCCCTGTTATTTTAACTTTTATCAAGGTCCGCAAAACGAAGAACCGCTGGCTTTTGACGCTTATAATCCTTTAAATAAAGTTTACGAATTTGATCCTGTTGTTCCTGAAATGACGCCTCAGGAAGCTGCGTATGTTTTAGGCGGGCAAGCCAATTTATGGGCAGAACATCTGGCAGGTCCAAAAGATTCGGAATATATGATTTTCCCAAGATTGGCAGCTATGTCCGAAGTTTTATGGAGTTCGAAAGAAAACCGTAACTGGAATGATTTTACAACGAGATTGAAGCCCTTATTAATCCGTTATGATTATTTAGGAATCAATTACGCAAAAAGCGCTTATTTGGTAGCAGCTTCTTCAACGGCAGATTTAGCAAAAAAGCAAATCAATGTGGAGTTGAAAAATGAATTTCCGAATCCGGACATTCGATATGTTTTGGGAAATAAAAATATTGATCATAATGCTGTAAAATATATAAATCCAATTGAGTTTAAAGAAACAACAGTTTTAAAAGCTTCTTTATTTCAGGACGATAAACCAGTAGGAAAAACATTTACAGATACTATTATTTTTCATAAAGCAGTTGGGTATAAAGTCGAATATTTGACTCCTTTTAATCAGAATTATAAAGGAGATGCTAATACGATGGTAAATACGATTAGAGGAAGTAAAAATTTCCATGACGGACAATGGCAGGCTTGGCTTGTAAATGATATGGGACTGGTTATTGATCTTGAAAAACAAGAAAATATTGAGCAAGTAATTGTGGGGACTTTAGAAAGTCAGGGAGCGGGTGTTAATTTTCCGATAGAAGTAAATGTGCTGGTATCTACTGATGGCATCAAATACAAACAAGTTGGAAAAGTAGAACGTCCTTACGCAGTAAATCCGATTCCAGAATTGAAAGATTTTAAAATCAATTTTGAGAAACAGAATGTACGTTATGTAAAAGTAATCGCAGGCAATTTAAAGAAGAGCCCGAAAGGAGAAAGTTCGTGGCTGTTTGTAGATGAAATTTTAGTGAATTAAAAAAATAATAAACTTAATAAATAGATTAAAAATGAAAAGAGGAATATTCATAATAGCCATTTTATTTTCAGTTCAAATGTTTTCGCAGGCCATTTATGAAGATGAACGCTATGTTCTGGAAACGGATCCGTTAGTGTTGAAAAATTTAGAGGAGTGGCAGGGAAAAAAGTTTGGTTTGTTAATGCATTGGGGAACTTACAGTCAATGGGGAATTGTAGAATCATGGTCAATATGCCCGGAAGATTATGGATGGTGTGAGCGTAAAAAAGGAAGTAATCCAGCTAATTATAATGATTATGTAAAAGATTATGAAGGCTTAAAAAAAACATTTAATCCTGTAAAATTTGATCCTGCGAAATGGGCAAAAGCAGCGAAATATGCCGGAATGAAATACATGGTTTTTACCACGAAGCATCATGACGGCTTTAATATGTTTGACACCAAATATTCAGATTATAAAGTAACTGACAAAGATTGTCCTTTCAGCAGTAATCCTAAATCGAATATTGCTAAAGAAGTTTTTAATGCTTTTAGAAATGAAAATTTAATCGTTGGTGCTTATTTCTCTAAACCAGACTGGCACAACGAAAATTACTGGGATCCTTATTTTCCTCCTTTTGATAGAAACGTAAATTATGATCCGACATTATATCCTGAGAAATGGAAAAAATATGTTGATTTTACGCACAACCAAATTCTAGAATTATTGACAGATTACGGTAAAGTTGATATTTTGTGGCTAGATGGCGGATGGGTGAAAAAAAGAGATCTGCAAAACATCAAAGAAAACTATGATGAAAAGTTTGCAGAAAACGAATCTAAAAATGGTTTCATTAAGCACAGAGTGGTAGATCAGGATCCTAAAATGGATGAATTGGTTGTAGAAGCACGCCAGAAACAGCCTGGTTTAATTGTAGTTGACCGAGCCGTTCATGGTAAAAACCAAAACTACTTAACTCCAGAAAACAGAGTTCCTGAAAAAACATTACCTTATCCTTGGGAATCCTGCATTACTTCCGGCGGAGGCTGGTCGTATACTCCGGATGCTAAATATCTAACAGGCAGAGAAGGTATTCACATGCTTATTGATGTTGTAGCCAAAGGCGGAAATTTATTATTAAATGTAGCTCCAAGCCCGGAAGGTGAATGGCAGCAAGGCGCTTATGATTTATTGACAGCCTACGGAGACTGGATGAAAGTAAACAGCACAGCGATTTATAATACAAAACCAATTGCTCCTTACAAAGAGAACAACATTTGTATGACTCAAAATAAAGAAGGAAATGTTTTCCTGTTTTATTTGGCTAAACAAGGAGAAAATAAGATTCCTGCTGAAGTTACAGTAAAATCAATCAATCCGAAAAAAGGAACAAAAATCACTATGTTAGGTTCAAAAACATCATTAAAATGGACAAAAGAAGCTGAAGGTTTTAAAGTTGTAATTCCGGAAAGCTTAAGAAATAATTTACCGGCAAAAGAAGCCTGGACATTAAAAATTGAAGCTGTTAACAGATAGACAAAATAATATGTTTTTAGATAAAAGGATAATCATACAAACAGCATACTTATTTTGCATGCTGTTTTTTAGCGTAACTATTTTTGCACAACAGCCTGCAGATTATGTGAATCCGTTTATTGGAACTTCAAATTACGGAGCTGCATTCCCTGGACCTATTGCGCCAAGAGGAATGGCGAGCATCAGTCCGTTTAACGTTGCCGGACCTCAAAATTTGCCCTTAGAAAAAGACAGCCGCTGGTTATCAAATCCGTATGTAAACGAAAATACATTTTTAACAGGTTTCAGTCAGGTAAATTTAAGTGGCGTGGGCTGCCCTGAATTGGGTGTTATTTTATTGATGCCAACTACCGGTGCTGTAGAAACTAATCATTTAAAATATGGTTCTGTTTATTCAAACGAAATTGCAAAAACAGCTTATTACAGCGTAAACATTGATAAATATAATATCAAAGGAGAATTTACAGCATCGAAAAGAGTAGGTGTAAGCAAATTTACTTTTCCAAAAGGAGAATCAAATGTTTTATTAAATCTAGGTTTAGGCTTGACAAATGAAGAAGGCGCTATGGTAAAAGTAGTATCGTCAACAGAAATTGAAGGGATGAGGAGCGTTGGTTCGTTTTGTTATAATAGTCCCGAAGATGCTTATCCGGTATATTTTGTCGCAAAGTTTTCAAAACCTGCCAACAAGTTTGGAGTTTGGAAAAAACCATCAAAATATGAAGGCACAGAAGCACAATGGATGACGTATAACGGGAAAACCAGAATGATGGAAAATACAATCAAAACGGTTGTTGGCGACAGCATTGGAACTTATTTTTCCTATCAGTTTGATAAAGCAGAAACCGTTGAAGTTAAAATTGGAGTTTCTTACGTAAGCATCGCAAATGCACGTGAGAACTTAGAAAAAGAAACCGGAAACAAATCATTCGATGATGTTTATAAAGAAACATATAATGAATGGAACACAGCACTTTCGAAGATTTTGGTAGAAGGTGGATCAAAAGAAGAGAAAACTATTTTTTATACGGCCTTGTATCATACTTTAATTCATCCAAATACGCTAAATGATATCAACGGAGAATATCCTGAAATAAAAAGAGGTAAAATTGGTAAAACAGACGGAACGCGTTACACTGTTTTTTCGCTTTGGGATACCTATAGAAATTTACATCCGCTAATGTCATTGGTATATCCGCAGCAACAATCAAATATGGTTAAAAGCATGTTGGAGATGTATGATGAAAATGGCTGGTTACCAAAATGGGAATTAAATTCTACAGAAACATTCACGATGGTTGGCGATCCTGCAAGTATTGTTATTGCTGATACTTACTTAAAAGGAATTCGTGATTTTGATGTTCAAAAAGCATATAAAGCGATGTTGAAAGGAGCTGACCAAATCGAAAATAATCCACTACGTCCGGGACTTAAGGATTATATCGAAAAAGGCTTTTTAACAACCAATGATCGCGGACCCGTTTCTACAACACAGGAATATAATGCATCTGATTATTCGATTTCTCTTTTAGCGAAAGCATTAGGGAAAAAAGAAGATCAGGAACGTTTTAAAAACCGTTCATTATCCTACCGAAAATTATATGATAAAAATTTAAAATTACTTCGCCCAAGAACAGCAGACGGAAAATGGTATGAACCGTTTGATCCTGTATCCGGAGCAAATTTTGAAGAAAATATTGGCTTTATCGAAGGTAATGCATGGCAATATGCTTTTATGGTACCGCATGATATCAAAGGACTTATAAAATTAATGGGCGGTGAAAAAGCTTTTGCCAATCAGCTGCAAAAAGTATTTGATATCAAACAATTCGATATGGCAAACGAACCTGATATTGCTTATCCGTATTTGTTTAATTACATCAAAGGAGATGAATGGAGAAGCCAGGAAATGGTAAAAAAACTGGTTTCCACCTATTTTCAGAACAAACCAAAAGGATTGCCGGGAAATGACGATACCGGAACTATGTCTGCCTGGTTAGTATATTCGATGATGGGAATTTACCCGATATCTCCCGGAGATCCGATTTACACGATTACTACCCCAATGTTCGATAAAATAACGATTCAATTAGATTCAAAATACTATAAAAATAAAAGTATTGTAATTGAACGAGAAAAAAATAATGATAGCAAAATCAATAAAATTGAATTAGACGGAAAAACGGTTAATAGTTTTTTTATCTCTCATGAAGATTTTGTGAATGGAAAAACACTGAAATTGATTCAAAATTAAAAAACACGATTATGTTAAGATTAAGAATGAAAAAGACAGCCATTATTTTCGTAATGGCTTTAGGTTTTTTTAACCTAACCTCAGCGCAGAAAAAATATCCATACCAAGATGCTCAAATGCCTGTTGAAGACAGAGTAAAAGACTTATTAAGCCGAATGAGCCTGGAGGAAAAAGTGCGTCAGATGGATATGTACAAAGGTGAGTATTTTAAAGATAAAGAAGATTTTTCTAAGACCAAATCTGATGCTAAAATCGGTAATCTGGGGATTGGTGCTATTCATGATATCTACCCGCGTTCGGCGAAGATGATCAATGACCTTCAGAGTGAAATTATTAAAAAAAATAAATGGAGAATTCCTGCGCTGATTATGTGTGAGATGCTTCATGGATATTTAGATGACGGAAGTACCGCTTTCCCAATGAGTATTGGTTTAGGTTCAACCTGGGACACGGCTCTTATGGATAAAGTTGGAAAAGTAATCGGAACTGAAGCCAGAGCTCATGGTGTTCATTTTGGCTTAGGTCCAAACTTAGATGTTGGTCTTGAGCCACGCTGGGGAAGAGTTGCCGAGACATTTGGTGAGGATGTTTATCTGAATAGCGAAATTGGTCTGGCGATGATAAAAGGAATGCAGGGTGAAGACTTAAGATCAGATCGTTCTATTATTGCGGAACCAAAACATTTTGCGGTTCATGGTATCCCGCAGGCGGGAGGAAATTCATCTCCGGTTTTGGTTGGAGAACGTTCTGCGCGTCAGGATTTTTTACCATCATTTGAAAAAGCATTTAAAAAAGGCGGCGCTCTGGGAACCATGTGTGCTTACTCAGAATTAGACGGTATTCCTTGTGCGGCAAATCATTGGCTTTTGACTGATGTTTTAAGAAAAGAATGGGGTTTTAAAGGAATTGTAGTTTCAGATTTGGGAGCTATCAAATATCTTCAAACGACTCATTATGTTACAGACTCTCCAAAAGAAAGCATCAGAACTGCAATTGCTGCTGGAGTTGATATGCAATTTTATGATTTTACAAATGAGTTTTGGCAGCAAACGATTATTGATTTGGTGAATGAAAAAAAGCTTACAATGGAGCAAATAGACCGTGCTGCGGGAGGAGTTTTAAGACTTAAATTTTTACTGGGTTTATTCGAAAATCCATATACCGATAAAAACCTGATTAAAGAGCGTTTTCATACGAAAGAAAATCAGGATATCGCTTTAGAAGCGGGTCATAAATCTATCGTTTTATTAAAGAATGAAAACAATATTTTGCCTTTAAGTAAAGACATTAAAACGGTTGCAGTAATTGGTCCAAATGCAAATGCTTCAAGACTTGGAGGATATGCAGTTAAAAATAAAGTTGGAACTACGGTTTTAGAAGGTGTTCAGCAACTTGTGGGAAAAACGGCAAATGTTCTTTATGAAGAAGGAGTTCCTTTAATTGTAAAAGGACAAATTATTCCATCAAAATATTTATTTACTCCGGATGATGCTCAGAACGGATTAAAAGGAGAATATTTCAATAATAGAAATGTTGAAGGAACTCCTGCATTAACTCGTATTGACAATCAATTAGAGTTTGACTGGCCATGGTCTCCAGGAACAGGTGTTACAGATGACGATTTCTCCATTCGCTGGACAGGTTATATAAAATCAGACAAATCATTTGACGGATGGTTAGGTTTAAGTTCAGATGATGGAATCAGAATGTGGATTGACGATCAATTGGTTATTGACAATTGGACAAAAGGGGCTACAAGTATCGTCACAACTCCAAAAAACATTGAAGCAGGTAAAAAATATAAAGTGCGTATTGAAATGTGGGAAGGTGGCTGGGGAGCCAGAGCGCACTTACGCTGGAATTTCGAAAAAGTAAACTTTCAGCCTGCAATTGATGCCGCTAAAAAAGCAGATGTTGCGATTATGGTTTTAGGTGAATCAAATGAATTGGTTGAAGAAAATCGAGATGTAGCTTCATTAGATTTACACGGAATGCAGCAGGAATTGATTGAAGCAATTCAAAAAACAGGAACTCCCGTAGTTTGCGTGTTATTAAACGGCCGTCCCCTTTCTACAAACTGGATTAGCGAGAATATCCCTGCCATTGTTGAAGGATGGTTTCCAGGTGAATTTGGAGGAAGAGCTGTAGCGGATGTTTTATTTGGAGATTATAATCCTGCAGGAAGACTTCCGATTTCGGTTCCAAAATCTGTTGGACAGCTGCCTATATACTATAATCAAAAACCATCTGCTATTCACAGATATGTTTCAGAAAGTGAAAATCCGCTTTATACATTCGGATATGGTTTGAGTTATACTAAGTTCGAATATTCAAATTTAGCCATCAATACCACAGAAATTAAAGCTGATGGAGAATTGAAAGTTAGTGTAAATGTTAAAAATATTGGGAATTACGGTGGAGATGAAGTTGTACAATTGTACATCAATGATGTTTACAGCAGCGTAACAACTCCAAGAAAAACATTAAAAGGTTTTAAAAGGTTATTCGTCGAAAAAGGCGAAACAAAAAAGGTAGAATTTATATTGACGGCAGATGAACTATCTATCTGGAACAGAGAAATGAAGAGAGTGGTAGAACCAGGTGATTTTGAAGTTATGGTTGGAGGGAATTCTGCAGATTTGTTAAAATTAAATTTTAAGGTTGTAAATAATTAATCTTTTTAATTCCAAATTAAGTACTAAGAATTATTTATTGGTGTATTTAAATACCAATTGAGACTAATGCCAAACACAAATATAAACAATCCAATGTTTTATCGCTCACTTTTGGAGAGGGTTGGGGGAGGAAAATAAAAGAGCCTATTTTGTAGTTGTATTTTGTGGTATTATGAGAAATATAAAACTTATTGAGTCTTTAAAATCAGTAATTTATAGTAAGGTATGCAAAGGTAGATATAAAACGTTATCAACATTTTTTTAAGTAAACAACAAAAAACATTAACCTATATTTTAAGGTTAATGTTTTTTATTTAGGGATATGCCAAATTGTTATAGAATAATTATCATCTTGTGTTTTTCATTAGTAATAAGTTGTTAAATAAAGCTTTTTTGTTTTAAAAAAACAGTAAAAACAGACTAACACCTTTTCAAATTTGTCATTGGTCGAAATTATATAACGATAACAAATTATAGTTTTAAATTTAACAAACTATTAACCTACGGTTAATTAATTTGAAGAAAATATTAACAAAAAAACCCTAATTATGATTCAAAAAGTATTAAAACTACTGCTTGTGTTTTGCTTATTTAGTTTTCAACATGCTAAATCACAAAATATTACAGTTACAGGTAAAATTACAGATGGCGCTGGTATGCCTTTGCCAGGAGCCACTATTGTTGTTAAAGGATCGCCAACTGGCGCTTCTTCAGATTTTGATGGAGTATATAGTCTTGAGGTGCCAAGTTTGTCTGCGGTATTAGTAGTTTCTTATGTAGGATATGTGACAAAGGAAATAACACTTAAAGGTTCTGCTACTCTTAATGTAACATTGATATCATCCTCTCAAAATCTTAATGAAGTTGTTGTAACTGCACTTGGACAAGCTAAAGTAAAAAAATCTTTAGGATATGCTACCAGTGTGATTAAGGCTGAAGCAATCGTTAAGACAGGTTCACCTACTATCGCTAACTCTATGTATGGGAAAGCCCCAGGGGTTCGTATCACTTCTACTCCGGGTGGAGCTGGAAATATCAATATCCAGATTCGTGGGATTAACTCTATTACAGGTAAAAACCAGCCCCTTATTGTTTTAGATGGTGTTCCAATTCGTGATGGAGCTGCTACGAATAATGATTATTGGAATGATCAGCGTATTAGAAGCAATGGTCTAGCGGATATTAATCCTGAAGACATTGAGAATATTTCCATTCTTAAAGGAGCTTCGGCTGCTGCATTGTATGGTTCTGAGGCAGTAAACGGGGTTGTATTGATTACATCTAAATCTGGTAAAGGGAAAAAAGGGTTTGGCATAGATTTCAATACTAGTTATTCAAATAACCAAATAGCATACTTGCCAAGATTTCAATATGAAAGAGGTCCAGGCTGGACAAATGCAAATTATTCTTCAGGATTTTTAGCACCAGACGGTTTCGCTCATTATGATACAAATGGTGATGGAGTTGCTGATACCAGAGGTGTTTCAAATAGTAGTAATAACTTTGGACCTTGGTTCGATGGTCAGCCAGTTATGTCATGGGATGGTGTAATTCGTCCTTATTCGCCTCAAAAAGACGGATACAAAAACATGTTCCAAGATGCATGGGATGAAGTAACAAACGTTGCGCTTTCTAATAATACTGATAATAGCAATATTCGTTTTTCTTACACACACAATGAATCTCAAGGTTTGAGTATGGGTAACATGAATAAAAAAAATACACTTAACTTGAATACATCATTCAAAACTGGTGAAAATTTGAAAACTGATGTGATCGTGAGTTATATGAATCAAAATGTTCATAACCGTGCTATTGGTATGGATAGATTGATAAATAACTTTACTGGTATGATAAGTCCGTTTGATAATGGTGATTGGTACAAAGCTAAATACCAAACCAGTTTAGGATACAAATATGTTACTGGTTCAAATCAAAGTTTGACTCCAAGTGAAAATATCATCCGTAATGGCTTCAAGGCAGATGTTGCTGATTATTTTTGGAATACAAATGCAATTCAACAAGACGAAATTACAAACCGTTTGATAGCAAGTGTTACTGAAACCTATTCAATTTATAAAGATTTGAAATTACGTGGACGCGTTTCTACAGATTTAACTTCAGTAAATACGGAAACTAAAAATCCAAATGAAAGGCCTTTAGTTTATGCAGCAAGTGGTGCTTATCAAATGGATGCTAATGATTACAACATTCTTTATGGTGATGTGATGTTGACTTACAACAAAAAAATTAATGAAGCTTTCGAAGTTGGTGCCACAGCTGGTTACACAGCAACAAAAGAAACTGGATTTAGTTTGTCAAGATTTACTGATGGTGGTTTGAGTGTTAGAAACTGGTATGATATGAATGCTTCTGTAAATATTGCTAAAAGTTCTGATAAAAAATATGAAGTCGTAAAAGATGCTGTATTTGGGACTATTAGTGGTAATTACAAAAACTATTTATTCCTTGAAGGTACAATAAGAAAGGATAGAACTTCTACTATGAATCCTAATAATAATGCTTTTACTTATCCTTCTGTAAATTCATCGTTTATAGTATCAGATGCATTTGAATTACCTGAGGTAATTAGTTATGCAAAATTACGCGCTTCTTGGGGAATCGTGGGTAATTATGCAGAGATTTATAAGGGTAACGTAGCTTTCAACCAAACTACATTGGGTGATCAAGGGACAAAGACTCCGGTATTGATTACTAATTCAGTGAGCAATTATGGTAATGAAAGTTTAAAACCTGAGATGAAAAATGAATATGAGATTGGTTTTGAAACTAAATTCTTTAAAAATAGACTAGGATTAGACCTTTCCTACTATAATGCAAAGATTTATGATCAAATTTTAGATTTGACATTGGCACCTACAACGGGAGCTAAGTCAATAATTGCGAATGTTGGAGAATTAAATAACCAGGGAGTTGAAATTGCTTTGACTGCAACTCCTATAAAAACTGCATCTTTCTCTTGGGATCTTACTTTGAACTGGGCTAAAAATGTAAATAAAGTGGTAAAATTGGCTAACGGTGCAAATGAATTATTACATGCTGACTTTGATGGGTCTGCTGCTCAATTGAAATCAGTAGTAGGTGACCCAATGGGAGGGATTTATGCACATCCTGTTAAGACAGATGCTAATGGTAATCAGATGGTAGATTCTGATGGTTTCTATATGATTGATGGTGATAAATGGGAAAAATACGGTTCAGCTATACCTCAAGGTGTGGGAGGTTTGTTGAATACATTTACTTATAAGAATTTAACGTTAGATGTTAATATCGATTATTCTTATGGTGGTTATTTGATGCCGACAGGAGTAAACTGGATGACTTCAAGGGGATTGACAGAAGAATCTTTGAACTACAGTACTAATGAGCGTGGAGGTTTAACTTATTATATGGATGCAAATGGTAAAGGGGTTCAAGTGGCTAATAGTGCTACTGCTGGACCTGGAGGACAAACTTTATACCGTGATGGTATGCTGATGAATGGAGTTACTACGGATGGTGCTACAAATACTAATGTAATCTCTCAGGCAGGTTACTATAACATGACTTATAACTGGGGAGGACCTCAATACAGCAGTTCCCGTTATGAATTATATATTCAGGAAAATAACTACATAAAAATGAGAGAAATATCCTTGACTTATAATTTGCCAACTGCCTGGGCTAGTAAAATTGGCGCTTCTAAATTTACTTTTTCTGCTTATGGACGTAATTTGTTCTTTATCTACAGATCAATTAAGGATATGGATCCTGAGGCAACTACTGCGGGTTCAAAATGGTCTCAAAATATAAGCAATGCGGGAACGAATCCAGCTACCAGAAGTATTGGATGTATGTTGAGAGCATCTTTTTAATTTGATAAATTATAATTTTAAAAAAAAATAACATGAAAAAATTATTATATATATCGCTAACGACTGCAGCTGTTTTTTTAAGCTCTTGTTCGAAAGATGATTTTGCAGATGCCTATACAAATCCATCTACGGTTGAAACAACTACTGTACCTAAGCAGTATGCCGGATTCATGAAAAGCAACTTTGAGGATGTAATTCCATCCTATTGGAATTATTTCCCAGTTCTAAGATCTACTTCGTTAACTTACACTCAAGGACATGGATTTACAAATACATCTGGTCGCTATGTTTCGGGAGCAGCAACAGTTTATAGATGGGATAGATTTTACAATTTTTTAACTCAATATAGAGAGATAGAAAAAGTGATGGCTTCTTTGCCAACTGCTGCGCAGACAGAAAATAGAATCTATATGATTACTTCAACTATTTACTTATACGATCATACTCAAAAAATGATCGATAATTTTGGAGATATTCCTTTCTCTCAAGCTGGTAAAATTAGTTCAACAGGAGGTAATTATGATGCTGCATTAGCAAAGTATGATAACCAAACTGAGCTATATACTATGATATTGGATCAATTAAAAGCTTTCTCTGCCGAATTGAATTCAATTGTTTTGTCTCCTAGTGTGGAATTGGAATTCAAAAATCAAGACTTGATCAATAAAGGAAGCTTAATGAGCTGGAAAAACTATTGTAATTCTTTGCGTTTGAAAATATTGAACAGAGTTTCTGCAGTTCCTGCTTTCACAGCAAGAGCAAATACAGAAATGGCTGAAATTATTGCTAGTGGAATTATTGTAGATGAAAATGCTGAAAACATTGCTTTTAGAGTTTATACTCAAGACACCGATTTAGATACTTCGGGTTTTCATAGTGCTATGGAGGAAGGAAATAATAGCCTTGCACCAAAACCTATGATTGATCATATGAATACTAATAATGACCCTCGTAGACCTTGGTTGTTTCAAAAGGGATCGCGTGTATTAGGTGGAGTACTGGTAGTGGCTCCTACTTATGAAGGACTTGATCCGAGTTTGACATCTGGTGCTCAGGATCAATTAATAAATGATGGTAAAATAGCGATTTACAACAGTTCTGTAATTAGTAATAATGATTGGTTGCCTGGAACATTGATTAATGCTGCTGAGGTAAACTTGATTCTTGCTGAGTACTATTCAAGAACAGGTAATGCTGGTTCAGCAAAAACTTATTTTGAGAAAGCTATCAGACAATCAGTTGAATACTATGTAAGATTAGGGGATAAAGCTGATGACACTACTTGGAAACCAACTATAGAGCCTACAACAGCTGAAATTGATGCTTATATTGCTACTATAAATTTTGCTGGAGCTACAACGCCCGCAGATCAATTGAAGCTGATTGCTTTTCAAAAGTATATTCACTACAATATGATGCAAGCTGATGAATCATGGGCTGAACAAAGAAGATTAAAACTTCCAGCTTTAACATTCCGTGAGGATGAAACAAGCAGTGTTAGAAAAACACCTCCAACACGCTGGACATATCCAATTTCAGAGAGTGTTTATAATACGGTTAATTACAATGCTGTTAAAGCAAATGATAATTTAAGCACCAAAATATTCTGGGATATAAAGTAAAATTTCAATAATAAAGTGCAATTAAAGCACTAATAAGTTTAAGCAGAGGTAAGATGTAATTCTTACCTCTGTTTTTCCAGTTTATTTTTTCTCAAAAATTAAATAATAAATTATTTGTAAATACATGATGAAATTTTTTAATGCCATATTATTGTTTTTTTCTTTAGTACTCGCAGCTCAAACCAAATCAGAGGTGTATAAAATTAAGTACGATAAATTTGAAAACGGAAAAAAAACAGGTGAGAATATCGAAATCTATGTATATAATCAAATGGTTTTTTTATCAAAACCAACTGATAAAATTCAGCAATACATCGATTTAAAAAATAATTATAACGTTAGCACCATTAAGGATAAAAATACTGTTTTCAAAAAAATAACTCCATTTGACAGCTTACCTATTTCTAAAAAAGAAAATGATACCCGTGTCATACTGGGCTATGATTGTCAGCATGTTTCTTTTTCTTATTTTTCAAATAGAATTGATGTTTGGTATACAGAAAAGGCTGCAGTAAAAGGGACTCCTAATAGTAATTATCTGCCAAATAAAAATGCACTTGTATTGGAAATGGTTTATAATGGAAATCAGACTCTGACAGCTAGTTCTATAACTAAAGTTAAAAATTATGAGCCATTTATTAATTATGATGACAAGACAGTACTGGTTGATAAGTCAGAATTTGAAGAAATTCTCATTAACTCCAGATATACTAAATTGCATATTTTTGAGAATGAAAATTTAAACTTCGATCCTAAGTCAATAATTCCAAAAGAAAAAGACCTTATTGCAGACAAGGTTTATCATTTTTCTAACGGGAGCGTAGTTCTGAAAAAAATAAAAATTACTCCGGAATTAAAAAACAGTAATTCCATTTTTGCAAAACTAACCTGTAAGTCTAATGGTGATGCTTATGACAGGACTGGTTCAGTATTCATTATTCCAGCAAAAAAAGAGGGAGACATGACTACATTATTAGATGCTTATTTACATGGATTGGATCGATTACCAATTTATACAGATAATAAAAAAAATAAATATCAAGGAATTATAAAAGAAAAAGGTTATCTGCCAGCAATCGAAATACTTAGGTTTTTTACGCCATTTGGAGTTAATTATTTTAATGATAAACGGAAAATAAATAATTATAACTGGGCAAAAGAAGTCGTTTATAAAGAAGACGTCAGCTCTCTTGTTCCTACTGATGAAGATGAAATTTGGATTGGCATTTTTATTGGCAATTATGATGCTGGCGGCCATACAATAAGTCTCGAACTTGATGCTTATCCATTAATGAACAATAACGAAGGCAAGCTAACTAAGAAAAAGTATATAGCATCTTTATTTTCAACAGTTAATACTATGGAAATGTCGGGTCAAAATTATGGGGGCCTTTTTTCTAATGATACTTTGAAAGTAAATTTTGAAATTAAGGAAGATTTACAAAACTTACAGCTTTTGTATACCACAACAGGTCATGGCGGCTGGGAAAATGGAGATGAATTTGTACCAAGAATGAATAAATTGTTTATTGATGGTCAAGAGGTTTTTAAAATCATTCCTTGGCGAACAGATTGTGCTACGTATCGATTATCTAACCCTGCTTCAGGGAATTTCTCTGATGGTTTATCTTCTAGTGATTTAAGCCGCTCTAATTGGTGTCCGGGAACATTAACCCCGCCATATATTATTCCGTTAACTAATCTGCTAAAAGGAAATCATGTGATAGAGGTAGTTATAGAACAAGGTCCAAATGAAGGTCCCAGTACAAACCATTGGAATGTTTCAGGAGTTCTGGTTGGTCAATTGAATAATTAATTGTTAAATAAAAGAATACTTTTGTTGTGATTTTTTTATTGAGTTAGCAATTTAATTTCTGTAAAGCAGTGCTTTTATCATTACATAATACTGTTAAAGCAGTGTAGAATAAAACATTAAAAAGCTTTAAATTTACAATAAACAATGATTTTAAAATTTAATTCTTTAATGCTATTATTAGTTTTGGTTAGTGTTTCCTGCTCTTCAGTAAAGAAATTAAAAGTAAGCAGCATAACTGATGCCTTTATAACGAATCAGCCAATAACTAATAACAGCCACGCTGCAGCATTAGTAGAGCTTAAGCCAAATCAGCTGATGGCTGCTTGGTTTGGAGGAAAATATGAAGGAGCCAAAGATGTAGGGATTTATTTTTCAATTTATAAAGAAAAAATCTGGTCAGTACCGCAAAACCTAATTAAACCTGCAATAATAAAAGGAGATACATTACCATGCTGGAATCCCGTATTGTTCAAAAGTAAAAGCGAAAATTTATATTTATTCTATAAAGTCGGTAAAAATCCTAGGGAGTGGTTTGGTGCCATGATCATTTCAAAAGATAACGGAAATACCTGGAGTGTTCCTAAGTATCTTCCGGATAGTATTCTTGGTCCAATCAAAAATAAGCCAATAGAAACAACTCCGGGCGTTATTTTATGCGGAAGTAGTACAGAAAGTGTTGGAGACAATAAATGGAGAGTTCACTTAGAAAGGTATACTGAGACCACTGATACTTGGGAAAAGATCACTGTTGAAAATAAAAAAGAATTTGATATTATCCAGCCTGCGTTTTTGGTTCATTCTCCGAAGGAGATTCAGATGCTGTCCAGAAGCAAACACAATAAAATAATTTCAAGCTGGTCTGAGGACAATGGAAATACCTGGGAAAGAACAGATAGTATCCACGTTGTAAATTCTAATTCAGGAATTGATGCCGTTACTTTAGCTAAAAATTCATTTTTATTAGTAAATAATCCATTGCCGCAAGGAAAAGATTGGTTCAATGGGCGAAATGTACTAGATGTAGAATATTCAAAAGATGGAGTAAAATGGGAAAAGTTATTTGATCTAGAAAACCAGACAGAAGGGGAATTCAGTTATCCGGCAATTATTCAAACCAGCGATGGTAAAGTTCATATTTTGTACACTTTTAATAGAAAATATATTAAGCATGCAGTATTTGAACTGGAGAAATAAGTTAGTTTTCAGATAATTCTAAGCTTGTACAACTTCTCAATGTGGAAATTGAAAAATAAACAGAAAATAAAATTATGCAAAAATACTGTCTTACTTTAGATTTAAAAAATGATCCCAATTTAATTGATGAATATATAAGGCTGCATCAAAACGTTTGGCCGGAAATTACACAAAGCATTAAAGATGCAGGAATTATTAATCTTGAAATCTATAATATTGGAGATCGTTTGTTTATGATTATAGAAGCAGATTCTGGTTTTTCTTTTGAAAAAAAATCAAGATTAGATACTGAAAATTTAAAAGTTCAAGAGTGGGAAACATTGATGTGGGAATTTCAAAAACCCTTACCGAGTTCAAAACCGGGAGAAAAATGGATATTGATGGATAAAATTTTTGAACTTAAGTAATTTTTCAATTTATATAAAAAAGAAATGATGTTATTTTTAGAAAACTTAAAATTTAAAGTCTTTTTGATTAGTGTATTATTTTTTAATATCACTATTAATGCTCAGGATGGTATTAATGCCAAAACATTTTACAAACATGATAAATATCTTTCTTCTGATAAGATGGAAGGTCGTTTCCCTGGCACAAAAGAAAATAATGACGCAGCATCTTACATTAAGAAATATTTTAAAAAATATGGTCTGAAGGAATTCAACAGAAATTATTATCAATCTTTTAAGCTATTTGTAAAAGAAGGAATAAATAAAGTGAAATCAGATAGTGTTACAACACAAAATGTTGTGGGATATATGGAAGGATCAGATGATAAACTTAAAAATGAATTTATAGTAATAGGAGCCCATTATGATCATTGGGGATGGGGAGGAGAAGGTTCAGGTAGTAAAAAAAGGAAGTAATGGCAATTCATAACGGAGCAGATGACAATGCTTCTGGAGTTTCGGCCTTGCTGTGTATACTGCAGCAATTATCAAAAGCTAATGTCAAACCCAAAAGAAGCATCATTTTTATTTCTTTTAGTGGTGAAGAGGAAGGGTTATTAGGCTCTAAATATTTTGTTTCCCATTTGCCGATTGAAAAGAATGCTGTAAAAGTAATGTTGAATATGGATATGGTTGGAAGGCTAAATGAAGAGAAGCAAATTTATATGGGAGGCGCAGGAACTTTTCCAAATGGAGTACAATTGATGAAGAAATTAAGCGAAAGCAGTACCCTTAATCCAGTTATACACGCTGGTGAAGTTGGAGGATCTGATCATGTTTCATTTTATAAATATTCTATAGCTTGTATAGGATTTCATACAGGAGGCCACCCGCAGTATCATACACCTGAAGATGATATTGATTTAATAAATATTAAGGGAGGTGCTTTGGTATCTCAATATATTTACAATGCTTTAGTGGCAATTGCAAATGATCCGCAACAACTATATTTTATTAATCAGGATTAACTAATTGAGGTAATTTTATTTACTTTTTCATTTGAGTGGTTTTCGTTGTTTCAAGCACTATTATATTTTTTATGTTCAAAAGCATATGCAAAATGAGTTTTCAAATACAGTTTCTTATAATCGTTTTTTATAACTGATGCAAAGTGTTCTTTTGTCAATGACTATTTTTGTAAAAATCTGTTGTCTAGGTAATTGCACATGGATTTCATTTGTAGACTCAACACCAATAAGAATTTGTAAAAATAAAAGAATCAGGAGAAATAAAGTTTTCAAAGGTACTGCCACTACTGGTAAATCTACAATGGACTGGTTTCATGGCTTTAAGATACATATCATTATTGATGACAAGGGAGAATCATTAAGCTTTGCCGTAACTCAAGCTAATGTTGATGATAGAGAACTATTGAAAAAAGAGGTTTTTTTGAATGCTGTTTTTGGAAAGTTATTCGGTGATAAAGGGCATATAAGCGAAAAACTTTCTCAATTATTATTTGTTGATGGAATCCAGTTAATTACAAGCATTCGCAATAATATGAAAAATAGTTTGAAGGAAATGAGTGATAAAATTTTACTTCGTAAACGCTCAATAATCGAAACAGTTAACGATGAACTTAAAAATATTTGCCAAGTTGAACACTCTAGACATCGTTCATTTACTAACTTTTCAGCAAATCTTATTGCCGGAATAATTGCTTACAACTTTCTGCAAAAAAACCTTCTTTAAAATACGAAACAGTTAAAACTAACCAATTAGCAGTCTTTTATTAATCGAGTCCAGGTTTATAGTTATCTTATGGTGAGCGATAGTAGTGGAGTTTTTTTGTAAGGAGAGACGACGGACAAAAAGGTGAGAGCGGATGGTACTTATCTTGAAATCCAAATTTATTTTCATTTATATATTTGCTATAAATTATAGGCATTTCATCATCAAAAATGATTTGTTTATCTAACTCAGGTTTGATTACTTAATTCAAACTTTCCTCTCTGAATATATTGGGCGTGATTCCAACTTCTTTTTTAAATAATCTTGAAAAATAAGTAGGATTTTCAAATCCCAGAGAAACAGAAATTTCGGTAATATTCATTTTTCCCTCTTTCAATAAATTTTTTGCTTCTGAAATCAAATAGAGATGAATAAGTTCCAAAGCTGTTTTCCCAGTTTCCTGCTTAAGCAAATCGGTTAGATAACGTGAAGATACATTGAGCTTTTCAGCCATATAGCTAACAGTTGGCAAGCCAAAATCATTATTCGTTTTATTTTCAAAATACTCTAAAAGCAAATCATTAAACTTTGTAAACGTGGCTCCTTTTAAATCTGCACGGTCAATAAATTGCCGTTTGTAAAAGCGCTGCGCATATTTAAGCATCGTATCAAGATGACTAAGAATGATTGTCTTGCTGTAATCATCAACGTTATTGTGATATTCTTTTTCCATCGCATACTCCAGATTCCAAATTGTCTCTTCTTCACTGGGCGAAAGGTGCAACGCTTCATTTACTTCATATTCAAAATAGGCATATTTCTTGATTTCATTATGCATCGCTGTTCCTGATAAAAAATCTTCGTGAATAAGAATTACGAAACAGTCTTCCTCTAAACGAATATTTTTACATCCGGTAATCTGTCTCGGTTTAATGAATGACATTTTCCCCTGGTTATGATCATATTTTGTTTTTCCGTATTGCATGCTTCCCGATTCGACTTTTTTGAAAATAATGATATAAAAATCAGCCGTAAATTCAGATTCCTTGCCAACAGTACAACATTCCATATTGCCCCGAGCAATATAAAACAATGGATGTTCGGGAGCTTTAAGTCCGATAGCCTGGTTGTAACTACTTATATTATCGAAATGATTCATCTGTTTAATTTTAAAAGAAATGCAGAACCCGACGAATCGGATTCTGCAAATTTAAATTTTATTTTCCATGTGCCGCTTCAGAAACGTCCTGCCATTCTTCCCAGGTTTTCAAACGTTCGGCATAAGCATATTTAGCCCATTGCACACCAGCCTTGCCTAACAGTAATCTTAACGGAGGATTTTCTGCATCTACAAGTTTTAAAACGGCTTCTGAAGTCGCTTCAGGCACGCCATTATCTTCTTCTTTGACCCCTCCAAAAAGTGCTGCTCTTACGGCATCATACTGTGGCAAAGGTTTACTTTGTACAGCAGAAGATGCGCTGAAATCGGTTTCATAACCATTTGGTTCTACAAGAGTGACTTTGATTCCGAATCCTGCAACTTCTGCAGCCAGAGATTCGGTTAGACCTTCAACAGCAAATTTAGAAGCACTGTAAATCCCTAAAGTAGGCAATGCAATAACGCCCAAAACACTTGAAAGCTGGATAATATGACCCGATTTTTGTTCGCGCATAATAGGAATAACTGCCTGCGTAAGCCAAATCAGCCCAAGTACATTGGTCTCAAACTGTGTACGGATTTCCTGTTCTTCCAATTCTTCAATAGCACCAAAATGTCCGTATCCTGCATTATTAATCAATACATCAATTGCTCCAAAATGGCTCTTTGCTTTTGAAACGGCTTCAAAGGATGCTTTTTTATCGGTTACATCTAATTGTAAAACCAATAAATTTTCCTGATATTCTGAAGCCAAATCCTTTAATGATTCTGTATTTCTTACTGTTGCTACAACATTATCGCCACGTTTAAGAAAAGCTTCAGTCCAAATTTTTCCGAATCCCCGGGATGCACCTGTTATAAAAATTGTTTTTTTCATTGTACTATATTTTATTGTTTTAATTATTGAGACAAATTTCCGTTAATTACTCCTATCGATTATGATACAAAAGTGGGCAATAATGAAACGTTTTAACGAAATTTTGCCACTGTTCTAACTCGATATTTGCAACAGATGTCAAAACGATCTCCTTGATATTTCATTAATGATTGCTTTTATAGTTCAATTACCAAAGAATATTTAAAATAAATCTTTCCTAATGGGAAGGGATTTTTTTTTATAACCAGTTTTCTTTAAACAGATTTAGGATTTTTTTGAAACAATGCTCTATTGAATTTAACTACATCGGGATGAGACGGATATGATGGGAGAGATGAAAGACCAGCAATTGCTTTATCTCTTATAGAAGGGGCATCTTCTTTTATGCCATCTGCAAGTGCCTGTTTTAGTTCTTCTGCGTTAAGTTCTGTACAGTAAGCAGGTGTGCCTGGTTGGTGTCTCCAAGATTCGGAAAGATCCCCAGAGTCAACCACATCATAACCAGCATCATTAATTAATCCGGCAATTACTTTTTTTGCCTCTGCATCATCACCAGCTACAGCCATTGCAATTCTGTCTTCAGCACCGGGTTCTTTTCCGCCATTTTCAAGTGTTTCTGCCAATAAATTGTTGAATGCCTTTATTACGGGTCTTCCCAATTGTTCAGAGATCCAAACACTTTCCACTTTTCCGTTTTTTATCTCTTCAATATCGGCATCGCGGAATGGATAATAATTCGAAGTGTCAACCACAATTACATTTTCCGGAACGTTTGCTAACAAATCTTTGGGTATAGTTGGGATTGCTATCGTCGGCACTGATAAAATTATGACATCTACGTCTTTTACAACATCCTTTAGAGTTGAAGCTAATACACCTAATTCTTCAGCGCGAGCATTTAATTTAGCAACATCGCCTGAATTATTCACTTTCACATTGTGACCAGCTACAGCCATCTTTTTTGCGATCGTACCGCCGATTGCACCGGTACCTATTATTCCTATTTTCATATTATTGATATTTATGATTTATTTTTATTTAAAAGTATTCTTTGCAAAATTAAAAAATATTACTTTCTTTTGTATAGTACTTTCCCGTAGGAAAGTAAAATATTAAATTGTAAAACTATGGCACAGAAGAAAATACATTGTGATTGCCTCGATACAATAAAACCAGTTAGGGATGCACTAGATGTGATAAGCGGAAAATGGAAGTTGCCTATCATAATTTCAATCGGAGTTGGAAATGATAGGTTTACGGATATACAGGAGAGTATTCCAGGCATTACACCAAAGGTACTGGCAAAAGAATTAAAAGATTTAGAGCAGCATAAATTGATTAAGCGTGTAGTAATAGGAGATTATCCTGTAAAGATTTCTTATAGGGTAGAAGAATATGCTGATACTCTAACCCCAGTTATTTATTCACTAAAAGACTGGGGAGTGAATCATCGAAAAAAAGTTTTCGATACTGTTTGATTTTTAATATGTAAAATGATTTAATTAATGCAAGATAAAAATCCTTATATCTTTCATTTAACAGCTATAAAATGGTTCGTAAGCATCACCATTAAATTTAAAGCTTTCAAAGTCATTGATTTCGATAATCTTTTTAGTTCGAAAAAATAATTGCTTTTTTTATTGATGGATACACCTTCACATGGATTGAGATTTGAATTAAAATCAAATAAATATTTTTGAAATATACATGTCATTATTTGTTAAAGATTAATGGTGCCCCGAACTACTTATCGCTGCCAAAAATCACAAACCTCAAAGTCATTTGATTTCGAGGTTTTTTTATGATTGATTTAGAATGATACTGTTTGTCAGAAAGAGGATTTAATTTAAAGAATTTAATAATAATGAAAGTTTTTACTTCTTTTTTACTTGAATCCTAAAAAGAGTTGAATTAATAAGGCAGAATTATAGATTATGATTTATATATATCTTTTTTTATTCCTTATTTTTGAAGACTTTGATAAAAATTTAAATTAAATTGTAACATATTGACAAGAAATGCTATGAATAGCAAAAAAATAATAGGGTGGTTGTTTTTCTTGATTACCTATTTTTCACAGGCACAATACTCTAATTTGAAGTTTGAAAACTTGGATACTTCAAAAGGGCTTTCGAGCAGTACTTCGGTTGATATTTTTCAGGATCATGAAGGGTTTTTATGGTTTGGAACGATTGACGGTCTTAATAAGTACAATGGATACGATTTTGAAATTTATCGTAATATTCTTGATGACTCTAATTCTATCAGTAACAATAGAATTACTGTGATAAAAGAAGATAGTCAAGGACGTTTATGGGTTGGGACTAGCAATGGATTAAATGTTTTTGACAGAAATACTGAAAAATTTCATAAGATTGATCTATATCAAAAAAAGAAAAAGGAGGCGGATTTTCGAGAGGAAATCAACGGACTTTTGTACCATAAAATTGATAATACCCTTTGGGTAGCTACCAAAAACGGAGTTACCAAACTCTTGTTAGACCAGATTGAAGGTGGTTCTTATGATAGGATTAAGTTTGATTATTATAATTTTAATCCAAAGGATTTACAATCAATAGATAACAATGATGTTACAAGTGTTGTCGAGGATGAAAAAAGAAATATCTGGCTCGTAACCAAGGCAAATCATCTGCATAGATATAATCCCGATACAGATAATTTTACAAGATTTCCGATTGATTTCAAAGGGAGTCAATATTTGAATCATTTGCCAAAACAAATTTTAATAGACAAAGATGGTAATTTTTGGATTGGAAATGATTTGTCTCATTTGTTTTTGTTTGACATACATAAAGGGACTTTTAAGGATGTATCTCCTTTAAAGAAAAGTGTTCCAATTTTTCATCTTTATCAAGACAAAAAAGGTATTGTCTGGATTTCTACAGATGGGGATGGGATATTTTTAATGGATAAAAAGAAAGGTTTACTGCAACACTTGATACATAATCCAAATAATCCTTTTTCATTATCAAACAACCAGCCTTCGAAAGTTTTGGAGGATAAAAATGGGATTTATTGGATCGCTTCATACAACAGTGGGGTTAGCAAATTGGCAATATCTAAATCCTCATTCGGGCATTATTTTTATAAACCGGAAAGCAATGAAGGTTTGAGTGCTAAAACTGCACAATCTGTTTTGGAGGACGGCAAAAAGAGAATTTGGATTGGCACTGATGGAGGAGGCTTGAATCTTTTTGATGAAAAGAAAGGTACATTTAAACATTTCATGGCAAAGTCTGGGGATCCAAATTCCTTGAGTTCTGATAAGATTACATATCTGTTGGAGGGCAGTAATAATATTCTTTGGGTATGTACGTGGGATGGCGGCTTGAACAAGTTTGAAACCGATAAAGGAATAGCTAAATCGTATCAATACAATCGAAATAATCCTTTTTCAATAGGACAGAATACAGTCTGGTATGCCGAAAAGGATTCCCAAAACAGATTATGGTTGGGAACATCAACGGCAGGCTTAAATTTATTTGATCCCGTTACTGAAAAATTTTACCAATACAAGAATATTCCGGAAGATCCAAAAAGCATCATAAGCAATTTTGTCTTTTCACTTTTTATTGATTCAAAAAACAGACTATTCACAGGTACTGCACAGGGATTATGTTATACGGAGTTGGCCAAACTTAAAGGACGGATACCTGAAAAAATGCCATTCACGGAAATTAAAATAAAAAACATTCTAGGGAACCGCGTTAATCATATAATCGAGGATTATAAGCGAAATATTTGGGTTGGAACCGATATGGGATTGTATGAACTTGATTCCAATTTGAATTTAAAAAATTCCTATTCTTCCTTGAATGGACTGCCAAATAATTTAGTCGTGGGTATCCAAGAAGACAATAACCGGAATTTATGGATTACAACCAAAGGCGGTTTGTCGCTACTTAATCCGAGAACGAGGGCGTTTAAAAATTTTAATGTGCATGATGGGTTACAGGGAGCGGAATTTCAAAGCAAGTCTATCGACAAGACCCATGACGGGCGCATTATTGTGGGTGGTATAAATGGTTTTAATATTTTTAATCCAAATAGTATTTCTTTAAAATCAAATGTAGTAAGTCCTGTCATTACAGAAATTAGACTGTTCAATAAAAGGATAAATCCAGGTGATACCATCAAGGGAAGGATACTGTTAAAAGAATCGGTAAGTATTACGAAAGAAATTGAACTTCATTATAACGAGGGATATATTTCTTTTGGTTTTGTCGCGCTAAATTATCAAAATCCGGAACGCGTTAAATATGCCTACAAGATGAATGGGTTGGATGAAAACTTCATTAATGCCGGTAATGTCAGGGTGGCTAACTATTCTAATTTAGAGCCGGGTACTTATACATTTGAAGTAATAGCCTCAGTAGACGGCCAGTGGGAGCAGGCAAGAAAAACCACAATTCGGGTTGAAGTGTTGTCGCCACCATGGAAGACTTGGTGGGCTTATTGCATTTATGTACTGGTGATTTTTTCGGCACTTTGGTTCTCTGTGTATTATTACACTAAAAAGGTAAGGGAAGACAAAGAGCAGGAATTAGATCAAATGAAATTAAACTTTTTTATCAATGTTTCTCATGAGTTTAGAACACCGCTTACATTAATTTTAAATCCAGTTGATAAAATTCTTTCTGATTACAATGATCCCGAGGAAGTCAAAAAATCAGCTTTAATTATACAAAGAAGCAGTAGGCGTTTGCTGCATCTTGTTAATCAGCTTCTTGATTTACGGAAAATGGATCTTGGAAAAACGCCGTTGGAAATTACCAATATAAATATCGTGAAGTTCAGTAAAGACGTTTTTTTGTTGTTTGAAGATTTAGCCAAGGCAAAAGGTATTCGGTTTGTGTTTGATGCTCCTAAAAAAGAAATTTTCGGGATGTTCGATCCGGATAAAATCGAAAAAATTCTAACCAATCTATTGTCAAATGCAGTTAAATTTACGGAAAAAGAAGGCAGCATAAAATTGTCGATTTTGGAATTGAATAGAAAGAAAACGAAGACTATATTGTGGTTTTTCAGAAAATCAAAATTGGAAAGGGAGGTTGAAATTCGTGTTTCTGATACCGGAATAGGTTTTAAAAAAGAAGAGATGAAAGAAGTGTTTCAACGATTTTTTCATCCTGACAGCTCCAATACCGGAACTGGAATTGGATTGAATTTTATCAAAAGTTTGGTTGAGTTACACAAAGGAGAAATTTTAGTGGAAAGTCAATATCAGGCAGGGACTACCTTTATAGTAAGATTACCTGTGGATTTGCCGGTTGAGAAGAAACAATCTGCTAATTTTTATCAAGCCAGCACTTATCAAGTAGATAAGAACTCCATAACATCTGCTGAGTATGAAATTGCCATATCGAATGAAACTGAAGATGTGGTTTTGTCAGATATAGACAAAGGAAACCGTCCAGTGGTTCTCATTGTCGAGGATAACAAGGAATTGCGTAATCATCTAAAGAATGAATTGAGTAACCAATTTCAAGTTAAGGAAGCCGCTAATGGACTTATTGGATTGGAAGTAATTAAAAAACATTATCCCGATATAGTAATTAGCGATGTGATGATGCCTGAGATGGATGGTTTTGAATTATGCAGGCAGGTTAAAAATGATATAGAAACAAGCCATATTCCTGTTGTATTATTAACCGCAAGAAGTCTTGAAGAAGACCGAATTGAAGGTTATGATACTGGAGCTGATGAATATTTGTCAAAACCATTTAACATAAATGTTTTAAAAGCGCGGATCAAAAATCTGCTTGAGGCAAGAAAAAGGGCCAAAGAACGTTTTGCTTCTATTGGCAGAATATTGCCTTCCAGTGAAATTGCCACCAACACCATTGATGAAATGTTTTTGGACAAAACCACAAAAATTGTTTTAGACAATATCTCTGATCCTGATTTTGCATTAGAGGACATCATAAAAGAATTGGGATTGGGAAGGTCGCAATTTTATAGAAAAATCAGTTCTATTACGGGACAAAATCCAAGTAATTTTATTCGGACTATCCGATTAAAATATGCTTCAGAATTATTATTGAGTAAACAGTATTCTATCAAGGAACTGACTCACATGTGTGGTTTTAATTCTTCTGCTTATTTTACCAAAACCTTTAAAGAGCTTTTTGGTTTAACACCTACCCAGTATGTTGAACAAAAACAGGATCAATAATTTCTAATTGTCTTTCTTATTTGATAGAGGATAATTAATGTTTAATTTTTGGCAGTCCGAAGTTTATTCTTTAAAAAAGAATAAACTTCGGACTGTTTTCTTAATGATGATTCCCAACGGCTTGTTCTCTTCTTAATTTTAGAATATAAATCCATTTAAGCTTCTTTTACATAATCAAAATATTAGCAGGAACAGAATTCATACTACCCTCTTTGTGTTAATTTATGGGATAGTCTTTGGTTTTTTATTTGATAATATTTTTTGTTTAAAAATGTGTTATAAATAAAAAATGTGTTATTTTTTTTATTTATTATCAAAAATGAACGATAATTTATGTAGAATGAATTATAATTTATCTTTTGATTAAGCTGTTTTGGGTAATTTTGATATGTTGATAAATCAATAAATTATTAATCTTAAGGTTTATATATTGAACTATCAATAAGTTTATGGATATCGGTATTCATAGTTATAGAAAAGCTTAAACGTGCTGGATTTTAATTTTTTTAGAGGTGGGGTTTGGAACTCAAAATACAAATCTTGGTTAGTTTATAGTTTTTTGCATAGCAGTTTCTGATAGATTATCGATAGCTATATACCAAAAGGAGAAGTCAGTTTAATAATAACCCATAATTGCAAGAATCTAAATGATTTATTTAAAAAATTAATTGTTTAAGTTAAACTTTAAATGACTAATTAACCCTTAATTAACCTTAAATATGATTGAAAAAATGAGAAAAAAGTACCAGATTCCTAATTTACTCAGTAAAAAATGGGGTCTAATTGTGTTATCCATGGCACTGGTGTCTACAAACTTGTTGCAGGCCAAAGAAAATACTGTTGAACCTAGTATAGAGGTCAGAATGGTTGCAGGACAAGAAAAAATTGTTACAGGAAAGGTGATTTCTTCTGAAAATAATAATGGGATTGCTGGTGTTACTATTGTTGTGAAAGGAACGAGGAAGTCTGTTGTTACAGATTTTGACGGTAATTATAAGATTGAAGTTAGTTCTGATGATGACGTATTGGTGTTTTCTTTTGTTGGTTTGGCTAAGCAGGAAATTAAAGTAGGGGCTAGATCAGTAATTGATATAACCATGGTACCCATTGCCGCGAACCTTGAACAAGTAATTGTAGTAGGATATGGTTCTCAGAAGAAAAAAGATCTTACTGGTTCTGTTACGACTGTGAAGGCAAAAGAGATTAACGGCATCAGAGGTGGTAATGCTGCGGAAGCGTTACAAGGCAAAAGTGGTTTAACTGTAGTGTCATCGGGAGCACCGGGTGCAAGTCCTGTAGTTAGAATTCGTGGTATCGGTACCAACAGTGATTCTTCTCCGCTCTATGTAGTAGACGGTATGATGACAAATGATGTATCTTGGTTAAATCCTAAAGATGTTGAATCAATGAGTGTGTTGAAAGATGCTTCGGCTACAGCTATTTACGGTTCCAGGGGTGCAAATGGGGTAATCTTGGTTACAACAAAAAAAGGAAAATTGGGGAAAACTATTATTTCCTATTCAGGAAGTGTCGGTAGTCAATTTGTCCTTAATAATTACAAGGTTGCCAACGGAAGTCAGTATGCGGAGCTGATGAATACGGTTGCCCTCACGGCCGGACAGGCACAGCCCTACCAAAATCCTTCGCAGTATGGAAAAGGAACCAACTGGATGGATGAAATCAGCAAGGCGGGCTTGATGAGCGATCATCAGGTATCTGCTTCAGGAAGTACTGAAAATGTAAGCTACAATATAAGCTTAGGGTATTTTGGACAGGAAGGGGTTTGGAACAATACTGATTATAACCGTTGGACCTTGCGGATCAATAATGACTACAAACTGAGCAGCAAGATAAAAATAGGGCATAATTTCAATGTAAGCAGTGCAAATACAGGTCAGGCATTGACTTATAGAACAGTGCGTTCTGTTCTTTCAGGTTCACCGCTTATTATGCCTAAAAACGATCAAGGAGGATGGAATCCGATGCAGAACAATGATCTCATTAATCCTGTTGCGGAATTAGAATTGAATAAGGAAGCCAATACAAATAATCTTCGTTTTGTAGGGGACTTGTGGGGAGCCTGGGACATTATAGATGGACTTCAGTTTAAGACATCGCTTGGAGAAGACTGGATGCTTACGCGATTTGATCAGTTTCTGCCGCAGTACAGTATAAACCCGTCATTCCAATTCAATAATCCAAGCAGCTATACTGAAAATTATAGTACTAATAATACATGGTTATGGACCAATACGTTAACCTATGATAAAAAAATTAATGAGAGCCATCGTCTGAACCTGCTTGTAGGCCAGAGTTCAGAAGAGACCCAGTTCCGTGGTTTGGGAGCGACAGGCAAAAAATATGCTGTGGATAATCTGGATTATGTTTCTATATATTCGGCTAGCATAAATAACAGGACTGTAAATGCGTTTTTACCTGCAAAATCATCAAGAGCATCGTTTTGGTTCAGAACTAATTATGCATTAAAGGATCGTTATCTGTTTACGGCAACAATACGTGCCGATGGTTCTTCAAAATTCGGTACAAACAACAGATGGGGTTATTTCCCTTCTGCAGCTTTAGGCTGGAGAATCAGTGAAGAAAGTTTCCTAAAACAGCTAAGCTGGCTTGATAATTTAAAAATAAGAGGAAGCTGGGGGATGACTGGTAATGATAAAATTTTTAATAACGTGGCTTATGCTTTAGTAACACAGAGCGATGAATTTCATGCGATTTTCAATAATCAGGTAAACCCTGCTGCTGGTATTGTAAATGATTATAATCCTAATGTAAAATGGGAGAACAATGTTCAGGCTGATTTGGGTATCGAAATGAGCGCACTGGATAAGAGACTTACTTTTGAATTTGATTATTTTAACCGAAAAACAGAAGATTTACTGATGATATTGCCTATACAGGGAGGTTCTGTAGGTATAGCTCCAACATACAGTAATGCAGGCTCAGTACAAAATAAAGGATATGAGGTAATGTTAGGATGGCAGGATAGTAAAAATAATTTTAAATATGGAGTAAGCTTCACTGGAAGTTCTTTTAAAAATGAAGTTGTTGACTGGAATGGCCTTACTACCACCAATACAGCATTCTCTACAAATTTACAAACCCGCATACAGGAAGGTCAGCCTTTTAATTATTTCTATGGTTACAAAACTCAAGGAATTTATCGCACACAAGCCGATATTGACAGTTGGAATGCCTATGCAGTAAGCAAAGGAAACACAGCTTACCATACAGCCGCAAAATTAGGAGATTTGATTTATGTAGATACTAATGGTGATGGTCAGATAACTTCGGTTGACCAGACTAATATTGGAAATCCGTTCCCTAAATTCACAGGAAGCATTGCTTTGAATGCAGAATATAAAAATTTTGATTTTAATTTAGATTTTACCGGAAGTTTTGGGGCAAAGGTGATGAATAACTCTTATAACGATTTTACTTCGCCTAACAATAACATGCATACAGACTGGTTAGATTCATGGACTCCTGATAATACCGGAGCAGCTATGCCGCGTCTGGCTGCAGGATCTGTAAACATGAACAGAACTATCGATATTATGGTATTCAATGGGAACTATGTAAAATTGAGAAATGCAACACTTGGTTATACGCTGCCGGATTCAGTTACTGAAAAAATAGGGATAAGCAAATTACGATTTTATTTTACAGGATCCAACCTGTTATATTTTACTAAGTACAAAGGTTTTACTCCGGAATTGGCCGATGGGCTTGATTATAATTCTTTTCCCATCTCAGGCAGTATGCAATTTGGTATGAACCTTAATTTTTAATTAATAATAAAACTCATTAAGCATGAAAAAGCTAAAATATATATTAACCATTGCAGGATTAAGCCTTTTGGTTTCCTGTGATGATTTTCTAGATGTTACTCCTGAGGCTCAGCTGACTACTGATGTTTATTTTTCTAATGAAGAAAGCATAAATGACGCCCTTAACAGGGTATATTCTTCAGTCAACTGGCGTTTCTTCAGATTAGGAACCATGTATTTCACATCACATGAATTTTCTTCTGATGATGTAAAAATGAATACAGCTGATGTCAACTTTACCTCAGCCTATACATTCACCAATAACCCTTCTAATATATATATAGAGCGTCTTTGGGAAAGATGGTATCAGTATCTTAATGACTGTAATCAGGTTTTAAAGCTGGCAAGTAAGTATGATGACAGTAAAGCTTTGCAATATAATGCGCAGGCGCGTTACTTTAGAGCATATTGGCATTTTGATCTGGTAAATGTTTTTGGAGATGTGGTGATACGTGACCATGTACCAACGGCGGATGAATTTAATATTCCTAAAAGCCCGCAGGAAGATGTTTACAAATTGATTATCAGTGATCTTGAATATGCTGTAGAGAATCTGCCTACCAGACAAGTATGGGGAACCAGTAACCTTGGACGCGTTACAAAAGGTACAGCATTGGGATTATTGGCTAAAGTTTATCTATACAGACAGGATTATACCAATGCTTATAAGTATGCAAAACTGTTAGTACAAAGTGGTGAATACAGTCTTGACCCTAACTTTAGAAATTTGTTCGCTATCGACGGAAAATATTCTGTTGAGAGTATGATGCCGGGACAGTATATCTATCAGAATATTGCCGGACGCACCAGAAATCCTTATGTAGAATTTCAGGGAATACCGGGATCGGGTCTTGGAAGTGCATTTTTTGCTCCATCTGATGATTTAGTGAATAGTTTTGAAGTTAATGATCCACGTAAAGCCGCTTCTATTTTTAACAAGGGAGAAACAATTGAAGGTTATACAGGTGCCATTAATTGGGCTTCCGGGTTTCAATATGCAAATAAAAAAGTTATTTGGCCGGCGACACAATGGCCTGATGCTGATTTTTTTAAGCAACAACTAAATCTTCCATTTCTGCGCTATGCTGATTTATTACTTATTTATGCAGAAGCAGCCAATGAATTAGGTAATAGTGGAGATGCACTTAATGCGCTGGAGCAGGTGCGTTTTAGAGCTCGTGGCAATAAAACATTCTTGCAGGCTGGTGTACTGCCACAAATTACGGAAACTGACAAGGTTAAATTGCGTCAGCTTATTTGGAAAGAACGAAGAGTAGAACTTGCTATTGAAGGTAACCGCTGGTTTGATTTAGTTCGCTATGAAAAAGTTGTTCCTGGCTATACCACCAATATTATGAACAATTTAGGCAGATCCAATTTTAATTATGCTAAGAACAGTAAATTTCCAATTCCGTCTACATTTGTTACAAATTCAAATGGTGTTTTGATACAAAATCCTAATTGGCAATAGTTTTTAAAATAGCCGCTGTCGGGTCAATTTAATTACTTTTTTGGCGTCAGTTATAGATTTAATTTTCTCGTCAGTCCGAGGTTTATTCTTTGTAAAAAGGATCAAACTTCGGATTGACTTTTTTAATGATTATCCCCAGTGGCTTATTTCTGTTTTTTTTTTAATATTAACTGCATGTATTGTTCTTGGAAATATTTTCTTGTTGTTTCTGTTCTTTTTCTCATTTTTAGTTTTCCATTTTTTTGCTCCAATGTGTCTGTTTTCTTAGCGTTTGACTTGCATTGAATCTTTAGTAAGATGCATTTTCTATCTAGGGCAATATCTTTTAACACATAATCTGTTTAGGTACATCACCATATAGCGGGGTTTCTGCAGGTAGCTTATCGATTATTTTTTTAATGCTTTGGCATCCCAGTTTTACCTAGTGTAAAATAAAAATCTATTGTAATTCAGTATTTTGAGTTGAGTAATTACACTTTAATTCCACAAAAATAATTTCACATACCGCAGTGGTATAACCTCTCCATTTTTTATGGTTATGAATGCGTATACTTACTGTTATATGCCTCAACTATTAAAGAATTTACGGTATAATAGATTTTTTAACATTAGTCTTTAAGGTAAGAACGGGTGTACGACAAAATTTCGATACTTGTATGACAAATTACATTTCTTAGGGAAGTTTTAAAAAAATCTACTTAAATCTGCCTGCAATTTTTCACGCAGATTCGGCAGATTTACGCTGATAAAAATATAAATAAGGCTATTCTGATTAGATTTAGGGAATAACTTTTAAAAACGGAAAATTGTCCTGTACTCGATCTAATTCGGCAGCTGTTTTTTTAGCTCCAATTTCTCAAAAGTTATCCCAAGAAGAATGAATAATTAAACTAATTCATTTTTGAAAAACAAAGAAAATAGATTTGCTCTTTCGCTAGCCTAATGCGAAATTATCTTTTTTTATTTAATCACTAAAGCTCTATTTTTTTTAATAATTCGTTTTTTTTAAAACTAATTATTTCTGAATCAATAATAATATAGAAAATATAGTTTTTGCTTAATTAATTTGAAATGATAATTAAGTGAATTATTCAGTCTTTTTTTTAATACAATCTTCAAAATAAGAAAAACCCGTATTTTCTCTTAATTTACTGGGATAATGGGTTATAATTTATGTATAATGGATGATAATTTATAAGTTAAAAGAGCTATTGTTAGTAATATTGACAAATCAAACAAGTTCTTCCAAACGTAATAGTAGGCAAAACTAATTTCATATTACTTCTATTTTTTCTACTCTAGAATTTTTAAAGGTTAAATCATAAATAAATGAATTTTAGTAAAAGCATATCAATTTGATAAAAAATATACTGATTAAATAAATTTTTGCTATTCAGTAAAAAAGTAAGACTAAACACAGAATAGGAATCTATTTTACATAAAAAGAGCAGGGGATGTGATTAGGATTAGAAGAAACAAAATTTGGTTAGTTTGTGTTGGTTGCATGACAGCTGCCGATAGTTATTATTGGCAGCTGTAAACCAAATTCTAAAGCAGCCTGAATTATTTAGATGATTTTAAAAGTTATTCAAATGGAAAATTTTGTAAAAATTAAAGATATAATATCAATTAGTGATTACTCAAGAGTTCGCAAGCATAAGCAGATTGTTGATTCTGTTATGAGTGCTACTCGAATGGGGGCTTTGAGTTTTAACGACAAATTGCCATCGGTAAATGAATTGGCGTTTGATCATAATGTTTCAAGAGATACGGTTGTGAGGGCTTATGCTTTTTTAAAAGAGAATAATGTTATAGAATCTATACCTGGCAAGGGATACTATCTAAAGTTGGCATGTAATGATTTAAAATTAAAAGTTTTTTTATTGTTTAATAAGTTAAGTCCATGCCAAAAGAAAATTTTTGATGCTTTAACAAGTATTCTTAATGAGTTTGCGATAATTGATTTTTATGTATATCAAAATGATTATGCGCAGTTTAAAAAACTGATACTAAACAGTAAGTCGAAAGACTACACACATTATATTTTAAATACACATTTTGATGATAGAGACCAAGATGTTGTTGAATTTATCAAAAGCGATATTCCATTAGAGAAGCTTATTATGCTTGACAAAAAAATGGACAAACTCGGTGAAGTTGCCTGTGTTTATCAGGATTTTGAAAGTGATATTATTTCTGCTCTAATAGAATTAAATCCGTTACTAAAAAAATATAAGGCTATTAAGCTAGTATTTCCTGAAAAAAGTCATTTGCCTCAAGGGATAAAAACTGGATTTTTCAAATTTTGCAATGAGTTTAAATATGATTGGAGTATCGTTGAAGATGCAGTTAATGAAAAATTAGAAAAGCGGACAGTATATATTAATGTTGAAGAAAATGACCTAATACATCTTATAAAGCAAATAAAAAGCAATGATTTTGTAATAGGCGAAGATATTGGTATTATTTCCTATAACGATTCTTCTTTAAAAGAGGTCTTGCTTGACGGAATTACTGTTATTTCATCTGATTTTGATCAATTAGGCAAACAGGCTGCTCATATGGTTTTGAAAAATGGAAAAGAGCAAATTCGGAATGGGTTTGGTGTTTTTGTCAGGAACTCATTGTAGTGTTTAATGTCATGGCTGACAGAACGGTATGTTAAAGGTAGCTGATTGCCAAATTACTCCAATACTATTTTTTAATCAATCGCAATAATTCATTAACAGTGTTGCGAATTCTTATTCCTGCTGTTGTAAAATCATGGCTGTTTGCAATAAATAGAAGAGGATAGTTTTAATAAAATATGAAAATAAATAACCAAAAAAAGAAAAATTATTAACCAAAATGAATTGTTTTATGAACAGACCGAAAATCATTCAGCATAAGCTGAAATTTTTATCAAAACCAACTTTGTTAGTGTTATTATTAGGAAGTAGTGTGGTAGGGGAAGTGTACGCTACGAATTCTGATAGTTCTGTTAACCTAAGTTTGAATGCTGCTAAGCTAGAAAGTGTGCAGCAAAATATTACGATAACGGGGAAAGTAGTTTCTGCCGATGATAATATGGGGATTCCTGGAGTTAACGTTTCCATAAAAGGTGTTAAAGGAGGTACGGTTAGTACTGATTTTGATGGAGGATATGTTATAAATGTTACGTCACCCGATGCGATATTAGTATTTAGCGAGATTGGTTTTAGAGCCCAAGAAGTTAAAGTGGAGTCGCAAAGAGTAATCAATGTGAAATTAGTACCAGATGTTTCTAAATTAAATGAAGTAGTAGTTGTAGGGTATGGAACCCAGAAAAAAGCAACATTAACAGGAGCGGTAGAAATTATAAGTTCTAAGGTATTTGAAGATCGTGCGGTTACAAACGTAGGTTTGGCACTTCAAGGACAAACACCTGGTTTAGTTGTTACCAGAAGCTCATCCCGACCAGGAAATGAGGGGTTGGCATTTGCTATCCGTGGTGCCTCTTCAGTCAATGGGTCTGAACCATTGATTATTGTGGATGGAGTACCGGTATTAAATGCTCAATCTTTTCAAAATATGAATCCCGATGATATAGAAAGTATCTCGGTTTTAAAAGATGGTTCCGCTGCTATTTATGGTTCCCGTGCATCTAATGGGGTTGTTTTAGTAACTACAAAAAGGGGGAAAGGAAAAATTAAAGTGAACTTTAATACCAATCTTCGTTTTGTTACTAATGGTCTGGTTGGTTATTCACCTACTATGCAGGAATATGCTACGATGTGGTTAGAGGCCAACAAGGAAGAGACTACGCCTAACTGGTGGATTTGGGGTAATAAAGATAATCTGTTAAACATGCAGAAGGGAGTTGAAGGGAAATACGATCTTTTTGGTACAGATTTCTTTATATTCAATGCAAACCGTATTGAAGAAATGTTTTCTACCCGCTATTCCTACCAGCATAACTTGAGTGTTTCTGGTGGAGACGATAAATCGACTTACCGTTTATCTTTGGCATTTGCAGATAATCAGGGTAATTTGGCAACGGCTTATGATGGAGAGAAACAGTTAAATGCCCGTTTTAATTATGATTTCAATTTGTCGGAAAGATTAAAATTGGAGTCAAGCATCAGTATTATCAATACTAATGCAGGTCAGCCATCTAAAGGGTTAGGAGCCATACTTTATTCAACAGATATGCCTTTCTACCCAGCAAAAAATCCGTATGGACAATGGTTTGCTCCTTTTAACGGGATTGATGGTGGCGCTATTAAAAATTCGGCTGCAACCACTTCCGATGGGGGCAGGTATGATAAAAAACGACTAACTGGTCGCGTAGATTTGAAAGGAACCTATAAAATATGGAACGGAATATCTATAGAAGGCTTGGCTTCCATTCAAAACGAGCGATTTAATGATGAAAGATATGTGATTCCTGTAAGATTATATGATTGGTATGGGAATCCTAAAGGCAATGCTTATCAAACCGATGGAGTTAACAACGTTTATCAAGCCAGTGCAGAGTCAAAATTTTATCATTATTATCAGGCATTATTGCGCTACGATAAAACCTTTAATGAGAAACATAATGTTTCAGTTATGGGTGGTGTAAATGCTGAAAAATGGACTGCCCAAGGGATAAGTGCATCACGTGTGGGATTTGAAGATTTGGGTATTTATGATATCAGTGTAGCAGCTACTACCACGCAAACAAACGGAGGTTATAAAGATATTAACGGCCGCTACTCGTATCTGGCACGATTAAATTATAACTACAATGAAAAATACATTGCCGAAGTGACAGGAAGAAGGGATGGTAACTCGCGTTTTGCAAAAGGCTACAAGTTTCAAAATTTTGGATCGGCTCAGTTGGGTTGGGTATTTACCAAAGAGGAATTTTTAAGCCCTATTGACAACATTCTTAATTTTGGTAAGCTTAGAGGAAGTATTTCAAGTACTGGTAACGAGGCAAAAGGCTTAGGAGCGTTTGACTATCTTTCTCTTATGGGCATTGGTTCGGCGGTTTTAGGGCAGCCTGCTTCACAACAAACGGCATCATATAATAATGGTTTGATTAGCTATACGCGTACTTGGGAACGAGTAACACAAAAAAATGTGGGTATCGACCTTGGTTTTTTTACGAATCGTTTGACTACTAATTTCGACCTTTATGAAAAAGAAAATATAGGGATGTTGATTGGGGTAACCTATCCATCTGTATTGGGAGGAGCACCGCCTAAAACCAATAGCGGAAATTTCAATACCAAGGGATGGGAATTTGTTATTGGCTGGAAAGACAATATCAAGGATTTTAGCTACAACGTATCCTTCAACATGGGTGACGCAAAAACTATGGTAAGCGGGGTAGAAAACGCTGATAGCTATGGTGCAGGTCAAAACGGAATTGTAAATGGACTTCCATGGAAACCTATATTTTTATACAAGACCGATGGTTATTTTAAAGACCAAGCAGATGTTGATGCCTATTATCAAGCTTACGGAACTAGTGATGCTTTAGCAGGTTTACCAAAAAATAATCAAGCTGTAGCTTTACGTCCTGGGGATACGAGAAGAGTTGATGTTGCAGGAACAGGGAATATTACAGCAAATGGCAATAAGAATAGTTCATTGGTTTATATGGGAGATGGAACACCGCATTATACTTATGGAATTAACATGGGAGCAACTTGGAAGGGGTTTGATTTCAATACTTTTTTTCAAGGTCATCTAGAGCAAAATATTATGCGTTCGGGATATATGGCTTATCCATTTAGAGCATTATTTACTAACCAGAATCCAACCTTTTTGGGAAAAACCTGGACTGAAGAAAATCCTGATGCAATGTATCCTCGTTTAACTGTTAATCCAACCCGTGCAGGATGGAACTATGGTAATAACGATTTTATGCTACAGAACAGCCGTTATATCCGACTAAAAACATTGATAGTAGGATATTCACTTCCAGCAGGATTAACAAGCCGTTTGAAGTTAACTAAAGTAAGAGTGTATTTCTCTGGTAATGATCTATGGGAAGCATCAAGTATTAAAGATGGATTTGATCCGGAGTCAGGCGAAAATGCGACGGATGGTGATAATGCAGGGTATCCTTTTGGACGTACTTGGTCTTTTGGATTAAATATTGGATTCTAATAACTTAAATGAAAAAAACAATGAAAAAAATATTGAATTATATAGTTCTCGGAGGTCTTTTTTTAGGCTTGTCGGGCTGTCAGGACGATTTTATTGATTTAAATCCACCTGGACAATTTACTGATGCAGTCTATTTCAAAAAACCAAGTGATTTTAAAGCGTATACTACCGGTTTTTATGGTCAGTTACAAGGATGGGATTTTGGAAATATGGATAATGGCTCAGATTTGTCGGCCAATGCGAACGGCACTGGTGCGGCTTTAGGACAAGGTACTATTGCAACAGGGAGTACCAATTGGGATTATGGCGGTATCCGTGTCTGTAATATTTTATTAGCTAAGGCAAATGAATACAAAGGAGAAGGAAGTATAGGCCAATATGTGGGTGAAGCCCATTTCTTCCGTGCCTATGCCTATTTTAACTTACTAAAAACTTTTGGAGGAGTGCCTTTGGTAACAACAGTATTAGATACTGATTCTCCTGAATTATTTAAGCCTCGAAACAGCCGTTACGAAGTGGTTGCGCAAATTTTAAGTGATTTAGATAAAGCTATTTCAAATCTTCCTACAGAACAGAATTTGGCAGGTGCCGATAAAGGCAGGATAAGTAAAGGGGCTGCTATGGCCTTAAAAGCACAAGCCGAACTATACGAAGCCACATGGGAAAAATATGTAGGCAAGGATGCAGATGGAGATGGTACTGCAATTGGTGCAGGAACAACAGGATATAATGCAGCCAACACAAAAATTTACTTGGCAGATGCCGTGGCACTGTGTAAAGAAATCATGGATAATGGGGGCTACGAACTTTGGAACAAGAATGCCGATTCCAAAATGACTAATTTAAGCTCTTGGTATTTGTTCAATCTTGAAGATGCGGGATCTAACCCTGGGGGATATGATAAATCTACAAATAAGGAGTTCATTTTATACAGCGTCTATGACTATACATTTAAACAGTCCAGAAAAAATATTAGTTGGACATCCTGGCAGCTCTATCCGAGCCGCAAATTTGTTGATATGGCAGTTTGTACGGATGGATTACCGGCAACGGCATCACCATTATTTCAAGGATATCATGCTGCAGCCGATGAATTTAAGAACAGAGATTTACGTTTGCTAAACTATTTATATAGTGCAACAACAGCACCAACCTCTGTTACTTTAGATTTTGGAAGCTTGGGATCAAGTGGATACGGTAACTCGAAGTATGCCGTGTATGGTTTTGGTACTCGTAGATTGGATAATACCGAATCGGCTAACTGGCCTATTATTAGATTGGCAGAAGTGTACTTAATATATGCAGAGGCTTTGTACGAACTAAACGGAAGCATTACCGATGAGCAATTGAATGCTTCAATCAATAAATTAAGAGATCGTGCAAAGGTAGCTAATTTGACCAATGTGTTGGCTTCTGCCAATGGTTTGGATATGAAACAAGAAATAAGAAGGGAACGAGCTGTTGAGCTATATCGTGAAGGTAAACGTTTTGATGATTTGAAGCGTTGGGGTATTTTAGAAGAATCATTAAATCCATCCCGTTTGGGTAGAGTAGTGGGTAGTGCTTCTTACGCTACACCTTTTAAAGATGCTTCCGGTAATCCTACTGCTGCTTATAAAGCAAATACTTATGTGTTTGGTGAAGAGACAGTAGAAACTCCAAAAGGTGCATTGAGTTGCGTGGTAATTGATAGTAAATTAAACCATTCAGTGGCCAAAAAACATTATTTGTACCCTATTCCTCAAAGTCAAATGCAGCTGAATAATAAGTTGCTTCAAAACCCTGGATACTAGCAAGCTGAAATTTGATAGACCTTGCAGGTTTTATGCCTGTAAGGTTTGTTTATAAAAAAATAGTAATTATGAAAGAACAACAGTTTAATTTTTACCGATTAGTGATACCGATGCTAATTTTAAGTGTGATAGGTATGGCGATGGCGTGTTCAAAATCTTCGGACGGAGATGATAATAATACAGCTCCTCCAACGGCTTCTGTACTTACTATTAAGACTTTGGATCCTTCTGTTCCTATGAAACATGTGGGAGGGCTTCATACCGAAGAAGATTTTGCAAGAATAAGAGCCAAAATAGCAGTGCAAGCTGAGCCATGGATGTCTGGATGGAATAAATTAAAAGCTAATTCGCATGCACAATCTACATATACCCCTAGTCCTGTTGAGAAATTGGTAAGAGGAGGAGGCTCTGCAGAGGAACCAGATCCGGATAATTATAGTCGTGCTTTTAATGATGCGGCTGCTGCTTATCAATTAGCATTAAGGTGGAAGATAAGTGGAGATGCTGTTTATGCCCAAACTGCAGTCAATATTCTGAATGCATGGGCTTTGACCTGTAAGCGTATTAGCGGGGATTCCAATACCGCTTTGGCGGCAGGGATATATGGTTATCAATTTGCCATTGCCGGAGAAATGCTGAGAGGGTATCAGGGCTGGAACCCAAATGATTTTACAGCATACCAAAAATGGATGAAAGATGTTTTCTACAGTTTGAATAAGGCCTTTTTAGAAACTCATTGGGGTACTTGTAAATCTCATTATTGGGCCAATTGGGACTTGGCTAACTTAACTTCAGTATTGGCAATAGGTATTTTGACAGATGACAGATCTATTTATAATTATGCCATTAATTATTTACAGAAAGGCGATGGCAATGGGAATTGGTATAAAGCCATAAACCATGTTTTTGATGGAGAAAACGAAGGTCTGGCTCAGATTCAGGAAAGCGGTCGGGACCAGGGGCATGCAACATTGTGCATTGCATTGATGGGGCATATATGCGAGTTAACATGGAATCAGGGAGATGATTTTTATGGATTGGATAATAACCGCTTCTTAAAAGCATGTGAATATACGGCAAAGTATAATGTCGCAAGGCTTAATGTTCCGTTTGCTGAGTACACTAGGAATTTTAAAGATGCCTGGAGTGTTTGTGGCGGGGTAGAAATACATACCCAAGTTAGTAGTGCTAGTCAGGGAACGGTGCGTCCTATGTGGAGTGGACCTTATTTTCATTATACGAAAATTAAAAAGGTTTCCGAAAATCTTGCAAAATATACAAAAATGGGATTAAACAGTGTTGCACCTGAAGGTGGTGGAGGCGATTATGGCCCTAATAGCGGCGGGTATGACCAATTAGGATTTGGAACACTTTTGTATACCAGAGATTAAAAATAATATTATAATTATTTCATATAATAGATAAAATTTAAACAACAAGAATTATGAAAATATTTAAAAATAATAGTATCCTCATCAGAGGATTTATGATAGTTATTTGTTTTGCCTTTTTTACGGCCTGTGAAGAAGGTCCAAATTTTAGAATTCAAGAGTACCCTGAACAAATAGCCACAGGAATAAGTCCTGCTATTGGATATCCGGGAATCAATGTCACCATTACAGGAACTGATTTTGGGACTTTAAAAGGTGCTGTAAAAGTATATTTTGGAGGTGTTTTGGCTACTAATGTAGTTTCCTGTGAGGATACTAAAATTGTAGTACAGGTGCCTGCTGGAGCAATTAGCGGAAAAGTAAGTTTACAAGTATGGAAACATCTTAATGATTCTTTTGCAGAATATACCGTTTTGCCTGCACCGGCAATTACATCAGTTGTTTCAAGTAATGCAATCAATACCGTTGCGCTATCTGGAGTTGATACCGTAACTATTAATGGTATTAATTTTGGAACCGATGCGTCAAAAGCAGTGGTAAGTTTTAATGGTACTGTTGCTCCGATAGTAACTATTGCAGACACTAAGATTACAGTGGTGGCTCCGGATAATTTCAAAACTGGTTTTGTTACAGTTACAATGGGAGGTTTGACGATTTCGGGGACTCCTGCAATGGTTAATCCTAATGCATCGGGAGATATTACACCTTATTTTTTAGGTAATTGCGGACCTGGTTTTACCAATTCAAACGTAAGCGGCAGATGGGGTGTTCTTGCTGCCCCATGGGTTACAAATGCTGCCGGAAAAAATAAATCAGGTACTTACGGAGGATATACTGCTGATAAGGCAGATAATGTTGTAGGTAATATTTGTTGGGAAACTTATGGCAATACTCCGATTACTGATGGAATTGTTTATCAAAAAACTTCGATGCCTTTATCAGTAGGGAGTTATACTATAACATTTAAAGTTTACTCTGAGATTCAGACTAACTCTTCTGTTTATTGTGTGGTAGCTGCAGGTGGAAATGGTATTCCAGTTTTAGCTAATCTTTCTACAGCAATAGCCTCAGTGGCTCTTCCAAATCCAGCAGTTGTTGGAACGAGTCAGCCTCGCGCTACGGAAACTAAAACTTTAACATTTAGTATTACTTCTCCTCAAGTTGTTTCTATTGGATTCTTAGGAAATCTGACAGTTAATAATTACTTCTGGGTATCCTATATAAAATTAGTTAAAAATTAATTTAAAGTCTGTAAATTATAAAACAAGGGGATTAAACAAATTATCCCCTTGTTTATATTCTAAAAATAGTTGTTAATTATTTGTAGTCCTTTTTTTAAACCCATTGGGGTCTATCATATAAGTTATTTACACTCAGTGGTTTTCTTTTTTAAATTTAACAAAGAATGTTTTACATTAAAAAAATAATTTTAATAGTCTTTTTATTGGTTTTTATTAGTGCTGAGATGTTTGCTCAAGACGCAGCTTTAAATCAAACGTTTGAAAAAAAACTGTCTTCCCCTGATAAAAATTATGAGTTTGTTATACAACAAAAGCAGGATGTTTCAGGGGCAAATAGTTTGACTTATCGTTTGAATTTTAAAGGAAAAACAGTGGTGCTGGAGTCAGAATTAGGGGTGTTAATAGAAAATAAAACTTTTGAATATGCTCTTGCTGTGCCCAATGATACTTGTAAAGTTTGGGGAGCGAATTTGAAATTTAAAGACGTTCAGATAAATAGTGTGGATCAAACTTGGAAACCGGTATATGGCGAAAACAAATTGATTCGCGATAATTATAACGAAATGACTTTGTCTTTTAGCAAAGGTCAAGAGTTAAAACAAATTGCTACTGATGGATATGATAAGAGCAAAGGATATTATATGAATGTAGTAGTTCGTGCCTATAATGAAGGAATTGCAATACGGTATCATTTTCCGGAACCAACAAACGGTTTGTTTCTTCATATAGTAGGGGAACAAACTCAATTTACAATGCCAGAAGGAACTTTGGCCTATTATGAGCCTTGGGCTCAGGGACCTTTTTCTTTGTTACCATTGAAAGATTGGGAAGGTCAAAGTGAACGCCCGCTAACAATGAAGCTTAATAATGGTTTAACTGTGGCTCTTGCCGAAGCACAGATGACTGATTACGCTCGAATGAAATTTAGTTTGAACAAGACTAAATCGAATACGCTTCAAGCTACAATTTATAGCAGTGTTGATGTAATTCCAGCTTATTCTACTCCTTGGCGAGTAATTATGGCTGCAGAAAAAGCAACTGACTTGATTGCTAATAACAGTATTATTTTGAATTTAAATGCTGAAAGTAAATTAAAAGACGTGTCTTGGATTAAACCAGGTAAAGTGATTCGAGTAGCAAAACTAACGCAGGCTGATGCTAAAAAATGTGTTGATTTTGCAGCTGAAAGAGGATTACAATATATTCATCTTGATGCCAGTTGGTATGGATCTGAAATGAAAATGAGTTCGGATGCTACTACTGTTTCAGAAACAAAAGACCTTAATATTCCTGAACTGGCTGCCTATGCAGCTTCTAAAGGGATTGGACTTTGGGTATATGTTAATCAACGCGCATTGATTCAGCAATTAGATACGATTTTGCCATTATATAAAAAGTGGGGAATCAAAGGGATAAAATTTGGTTTTGTGCAAGTAGGAAATCAACGTTGGACTATATGGTTGCATGAAGCGGTAAAAAAATGTGCCGAATATGGAATAATGGTAGATATACATGATGAGTATAGACCTACTGGTTTCAGTCGTACCTATCCTAATTTAATGACCCAGGAAGGAATTCGTGGAAATGAAGAAATGCCTGATGCCAATCATAATACCATTTTGCCCTTTACTAGATTTTTAGCAGGCCCAGCTGATTATACAATCGCCTATTATTCTAAAGCTATTAAAAATACGCATGCACATCAACTAGCATTATCCGTGGTTTATTACAGTCCAATTCAGTTTATGTATTGGTACGATCTGCCTTCGGCTTATCAGGGCGAACCTGAAATAGAATTTTTTGACAAAGTGCCAACGGTTTGGGATGATACCAAAGTGCTAAACGGAGAAATAGGAAAATACATTACCACTGCAAGAAAATCAGGAAAGGATTGGTTCGTGGGAAGTATTACCAATACTGAGGCCCGAACTCTGGAATTGAATTTTGACTTTTTGGATGCCAATAAAAAATACAAAGCTAGAATCTATTCTGATGATGAAAAAGTGAAAACCAAAACACAGGTAGCTTTAAAAGATGTTGGGATTAAAAAAGGATCTAAAATAAAATTAGATCTAAAAGCATCTGGTGGAGCAGCGATTTGGATTACAGAAGTAAAGAAATAACAATTATTAAATAATAGAAATTAAATAGAAAATGAAATTTAGTTTAACCAAAATAGCGGGTTTTTTAGGAATTCTGATTTTGTTTTCGAGTTTTGACAGCGAAAATAAATTAAGTAAAAGGATAGTTGTTGAAAATAAGCTTCATTTTGAGAGAAATGAAGTAGTAAGTATTCGTTTGAATGCCAATAAAAGTCTTTCTGAAATTAAAGATTTTAGTACGCTATTGGTGAAAGATGCAAGCGGGAAACTATTGGTAACCCAATTAATAGACACTAATCTTGACGGCACTCCAGATGAGTTGTTGTTTCAGGCAACTGTTCCTGCAAAATCAAAAGTAAGTTATACCATTTTTACAAATTCTAAACTTAAAACACCTAAGAGTTCTAATACAACTTATGCCCGTTTTGTACCCGAAAGAATAGATGATTTTGCATGGGAAAATGACAGAGTCGCTTTTCGGACTTATGGTCCAGAAGCTCAACGTTTAGTAGAAGAAGGGAAAGAAGGGGGTACACTTTCAAGTGGTATCGATCTTTGGTTGAAAAAAGTAAATTATTCGATTATTGATTCTTGGTATGCTAAAAATGTTACCACGCCAGGGTATTATCATATTGAACATGGCGAAGGATATGATCCATATCATGTGGGAAGCAGCAGAGGTACTGGAGGAACAGGAATTTGGGAGAATGACAGCTTATACATTTCTAAAAACTATACTAAATACCGATTAATTACGACAGGTCCTTTGCGCACTATTTTCGAATTGGATTACGCTCCTTGGAGTAAATATGAGGTTACAGAAACCAAAAGAATCTCTCTTGATCTGGGTTCTAATTTTTCAAAATTTGAAAATAAAATTTCTGCAACAAGTAAAATACCAAACTATACTTTAGGAATTACACTTCATAAGGAAAAAGGAGTCGTGGGTATTAATACCCAAAAAGGAATTTTTCGTCATTGGGAACCTATTGATGATTCTTTCGTCGGAGAAGGAATTGTTATCAATCCGAGTGTAGTAAAAATGGCAATGGATCATCGTTCTAAAGTAGTTGACCAAAGTCAGATTTTGGTGGCAACAACACCTGAAAATAACACATTGACTTATTACGTAGGTTTTGCCTGGACAGGAAGTGCTCAGGTACAATCCGTTCAGGATTGGGATGCAATGTTGGAAAAACAAGCACAAATTATTCAAAATCCATTATTGGTTACAATCAAATAACAGATTAATAATGAGAAAAAAAGTCTTTTTCTGGGTATGGGTATTTTGATTATCAATGGATGTAGTTCTGTTGATAAAAAAAATAGTGCCGGTATTTATCCAGAAAATAAAACAGAATATTATGTGTCCGAGGTTTGGAAATCGGATCAAGGTGATGGAACTTTTATCAACCCGATTCTGCATGCTGATTATTCTGATCCCGATGTGATTCGCGTGGGAGATGATTATTATATGACCGTCAGCAGTTTTAATTGTGCTCCGGGTTTACCGATTTTACATTCCAAGGATTTGGTGAATTGGACAATTATTAATTATGCGATTAACAAAATAGTACCCGAATATGTTTTTGATGTTCCTCAGCATAGCAAAGGAGTTTGGGCTCCAGTAATCAGATACCATAAAAATGAATTTTATATCTATTGGGGAGATCCAGATTTTGGGGTATATATGGTAAAAACCAAAAACCCTGCTGGTCTTTGGGAAGCCCCAGTTTTAGTTATGGAAGGCAAAGGAATTATAGATCCTTGTCCGTTATGGGATGGTGAAAACACTTATTTGATTCATGCTTGGGCGGGGAGTCGCGCTGGAATTAACAGCGTATTGACCATCAATCAAATGAATAGTGAAGGAACAAAAGTGATTGATGAAGGGAAACATGTTTTTGACGGACATGAAAAACATCATACGCTGGAAGGTCCAAAGTTGTATAAAAAAGACGGTTACTATTATGTTTTTGCTCCAGCAGGAGGCGTAGCTACAGGATGGCAATTGGTATTGCGTTCCAAAAATATTTATGGACCTTATGAAGAAAAAGTAGTATTAGAACAAGGAAGTACAGCAATTAATGGTCCGCATCAAGGAGCTTGGATAACGACACCTAATGGAGATTCCTGGTTTTTTCATTTTCAGGATAAAGAGGTGTATGGAAGAGTTTTGTTTTTAGAACCGTTGAGTTGGGAAAAGGATTGGCCTGTAATAGGAAAAGATTTAGACGGTAATGGAATAGGCGAACCAGTTTTAAAAGAAAAAAAACCAAATGTTGGAAAACAATATCCCATTCAAACGCCACAGGAAAACGATGATTTTAATAATGGTAAATATGGAATTCAATGGCAATGGTACGGGAATCCGTCGATCAAGTGGAGCGCCCAGATTCCGGGAACTGATTATTTGAGACTTTTTTGTATGAGTAAAAAAGAGTTGCCCAATTTATGGGATGCTCCCAATTTACTATTGCAAAAATTACCGGCAGAAAATTTTACTACAACTACAAAAGTAAAGTTGAATATCGAATGGGAGACAGCTGGAAAAACAGCTGGATTATTAATGATGGGACAATCGTACGCTTATGCAGGAATCAGTTTTGAAGAAGGAAGTTTTTGGGTAAAACAAGTTGTCTGTACTGATGCGATAGCAGGAGCCAAAGAGAAAGTTATCGCAAAGAAAAAACTTCAAAAAAATGAAGTTTTTTTAAGAATGGAAGTTAAGTCACCCGATGCAAACTGTTTGTTTAGTTTTAGCGAAGACGGTAAAAACTTTCAACCGATTGGTGAAAGTTTTAAAGCGCAAAAAGATTTATGGATCAGTGCCAAAATGGGAATTTTTTCCATAAGTGAAGCCAATGTCAGAATGGGAAGCTATGCCGATTTTGATTGGTTTAAAGTGTCAAAATAAGCCTAAATAGATTTAAAAAATTAAAAGAAAATAGTAAAGTAAAAGTAAATCAGTAAAATGAAAAAAATATTATTTTTTGCCATGACAATGACAATTGCAATAGCTAGTTGCCAAAACAAGAAACCAAAAGTTTTTGAAGTAGATAAAAATCTAGCGTATTGTGTGGCACAAGCTAGCAAGACCATATCTGCAGCACCTGATGCATTAGCTATCCCCAGAAATATTGCTCCAGGTGCTAAGGATTGGAATTATGTAGGCTATGAGGATTGGACCAGTGGGTTTTGGCCTGGTGTTTTATGGTATTTATATGAATATACAGGAAATACTATTTGGAGGCAAAGAGCGGATAAATACTCTCGTTTTTTAACACCATTGTCTGTGCGTTCTGCGACCGATCATGATTTAGGTTTTCAGGTGTATTGTAGTTTTGGTAATGGTTTTCGATTGACTAAAAATCAAGACTATAAAAATATTATTCTTAAAACAGCTGATACTTTGGCAACTTTATTCAATCCTAAGGTAGGTACAATTTTATCTTGGCCGGGTATGGTGAAAGAAAAGAATTGGCCTCACAATACGATAATTGATAATATGATAAATCTCGAAATGTTATTTGAAGCTTCAAAAATGGGAGGCGGTAAAGCATTATATGACATGGCCGTAAAGCACGCTGAGACTACGAAGAAAAACCAATTCAGAAAAGATTATTCAGTTTATCATGTGGTAGTCTATGATACTGTTACAGGCAAAAAAATAAAAGCAATCACACATCAGGGGTATTCAGATGATTCGATGTGGGCACGAGGTCAGGGTTGGGCGATTTATGGTTATACGATGGTCTATAGAGAAACTAAAGATCCTAAATTTTTAGATTTTGCTCATAAAGTAACCAAAGTCTATCTGGATCGCTTGCCAAAAGATTTAATTCCGTATTGGGATTTTGATGCACCAAATGTTACTAAAGAACCTAGAGATGCTTCGGCTGCAGCGCTTGTTGCTTCTGGATTAATTGAATTATCAACTTACACCAAAGATAAAGCATTAGCTAAAATGTATTTGAATAAAGCTGAGGGAATGCTGGCAGAATTATCAAGTTCAAAGTACCAAAGTGCTAATGTCAATCCTTCATTTTTATTGCATTCAACAGGACATTATCCGAATAAAAGTGAAATTGATTATTCTATCATCTATGCCGATTATTATTATATAGAAGCTTTAATTCGTTTGAAAAAACTAAAAGAGGGGAAAAATATTTTAGCTCCCTTTCAAATCAATAAGGAAATTGCTTTAAAAAAATAATTAGAAATTAATCTTGAGTTGATAAGCAATTCATCTTTAAACGGAATTTTTTACTATCAAAATAATTAAACAATTATGAAAAAGATACTTTTATGGTCTATTACAGCTGCTTTAGCTGGTTTTTTATTCGGTTTTGATACCGTTGTAATTTCGGGTGCCGATAAAAAATTACAAGAATTATGGCATACTTCTGATGTTTTTCATGGTTCGGTAGTCATGGCTATGGCATTGTGGGGAACAGTAATAGGAGCTATTTTTGGAGGAATTCCTACTAATAAGCTTGGAAGAAAAAAGACTTTGATTGCAATTGGAGTTTTGTTTCTGATTTCGGCAATTGGTTCCGCTTTAGCTAATGATCCGTATACATTTGCTTTTTTTAGATTTTTAGGGGGATTAGGAATTGGAGCTTCTACCATTGCAGCACCCGCTTATGTATCCGAAATTGCACCCGCAAAAGACAGAGGACGTTTGGTGTCTTTATATCAATTTAATATTGTATTGGGAATTTTAGTGGCTTTTTTGTCGAATTATTTATTGAGGGATGTTGGTGAAAATGCTTGGCGCTGGATGATAGGAGTTATGGCATTCCCCTCTTTCTTTTACACGATTATAGTATTTGCTATTCCTGAAAGTCCAAGATGGTTAGTATCACAATCAAGAAATGAAGAAGCTAAATTAGTATTGGTACAAATTAATCCTGATGCCAAAATTGAGGATTTAATGGACGAACTTCAGAGTGGTGAAGAGCATCATATAAAAGGGGAAACTATCTTTTTAAAGAAGTATCGATTTCCATTGATGCTAGCTTTTTTAATCGCGATATTCAATCAATTTTCGGGTATTAATGCGTTTTTGTATTATGCGCCAAGAATTTTTGCAGAAGCAGGATTAGAAGAGAGCGCAGCTTTGATGAGCAGTATCGGAATTGGTTTTACCAACTTAGTGTTTACTCTTTTTGGAGTCTTTTTGATTGATGTTTTAGGGCGTAAAGTGCTTATGTTTATTGGATCTATAGGATACATTATTTCTCTTGGCTTAGTTTCGTTAGCTTTTTTTCTAAAATGGCAAGGAATGGCAGTGCCTATTTTCTTATTTATGTTCATCGCTTCACACGCCATTGGTCAAGGTGCAGTAATTTGGGTATTTATTTCTGAAATTTTCCCAAATCACTTACGCGCCAGCGGACAGGCATTCGGTTCTTCAACACACTGGGTGTTGGCAGCCATTATACCATCAATGGTACCGTTTTTATTCTCGACCATTGGGGCAGGAACGGTGTTTTTAATTTTTGCGGTGATGATGGTTTTCCAATTACTTTTTGTAATTTTTATGATGCCAGAAACGAAAGGAAAATCATTAGAAGAATTGCAGGAAACGGTTTTTAAAAAATAGATTATCAGAATATAGTTTAAATTATTAATATAATAAAACAAAATTAAATCGCTTTGAAAAATGAAAAAACACATTTTACTTGCTTTATTGCTTGTTGTTACATTAAGTGTTAAATCTCAAAAAATTTCGTGGACTTATACCACCCAAACAGAAGCTTGGTCTAAAGGAGCTAAATTGGATTTTAATCCATCTCTAGATAAATCGGATATCAATATTTATTCTGATGAGAAATTACAACAGATTGAAGGTTTTGGAGCTTGTTTTAATGAATTGGGCTGGGAGGCTTTGTTGAGTTTGTCTGAAACAGAAAAAAATAAAATTCTTAAAAATTTATTTTCTAAAGAAGGAGCTAATTTTACTTTGTGTCGCATACCATTAGGTTCAAACGATTATTCATTAAGTTATTATTCGTATAATGACGTTCCTGAAGATTTTGAAATGAAAAATTTTAATATAGACAGAGATCGTTACATAATGATTCCATATATAAAAGCGGCCAAAAAAATTAATCCAGATATAAAGATATGGGCCTCACCTTGGAGTCCGCCAGTATGGATGAAAGTAAATAATCACTATGCTATGGGGGTAAGCAATGTAAAGCAAATGCTTCCTGGAATGAAAATATCAAATAATGCAACAGCATTTAAAATGGAAGACAGGTATTTATCAGCATATGGTTTGTATTTTTCTAAGTTTGTTAAGGCGTACAAAGAGGAAGGAATTGATATTTCTAGGGTGATGGTACAAAATGAGCCGGTTTATCAACCCCACTGGCAAAGCTGCACATGGCGACCAGATGATATGGCATATTTTGTAGGGAGGTTTTTGGGACCTCAATTCAAACAGGATTCTCTTAATACGGAAATATGGTTGGGAACGGTTAATAGTTCCGATCCTAACTTTATGCGTACGGTTTTAAATAACAAAGATGCTGCATCATATATCAAAGGAATAGGCGTACAGTGGGATGCAAAACAATCTATTCCGACTATTCACAGCGAGTATCCTAATTATCCTATAATGCAAACTGAGTCTGAATGTGGGAATGGAGAGAATAACTGGAATTCGGCAGAGTATACTTGGTCATTAATCAATCATTACCTTAATAATGGAACAAATAGTTATATGTATTGGAATATGGTACTTGATAATTCGGGAAAAAGTACTTGGGGATGGAATCAGAATATGATGATTTCAATAAATAAAGAAACCAAAGAAGTGAAATATAATCCTGAATATTATTTAATGAAACATTTGAGTCATTATGTGTTACCAGGAGCATTTCGATTGAAAACAACAGGAGGTAAAGAACATTTAGCTTTTATTAATCCAAACGGGGAGGTGATACTAATATACGTTAATACTGATGATGCTGATAAAGATATTAGTGTTTCAGTCAATGGGAAAATCGTTAAAATAAAAATGAAAAGAAAATCTGTTAATACTTTTACTTGGATGAATAAATAATATTAGTATGTAGTTGTTTTTTGTAATCTTCATAATGCCAGAAACTAAAGGAAAATCATTAGAAGAATTGCAGGAAACGGTTTTTAAGCAGAAGTAGTTTAGATTAGTCTAAATATTGAATTATTAACATAAGAATCATTCAATAAATAAAATTTTTATAATGAAAAAAGTAATTATTGGATTAGCGCTTTTATTTGTCTCGGTTACTAGTTTAGCTCAGCAAAATCTAAAGCTTTGGTATAATAAACCTGCATCACAGTGGGTTGAAGCATTGCCTGTAGGAAACGGACAGATAGGAGCAATGGTGTTTGGGGGAGTAGAAAAAGAACTGATTCAACTCAACGAAGGTTCATTGTGGTCTGGTGGTCCGATGAAAAAAAATGTCAATCCTGAAGCCAATCAATATTTGGAACCGATTCGTGAGGCATTGAAAAATAACGATTACCAGCTTGCCACTGATTTATGCAAAAAAATGCAGGGTTATTATAGTGAAAGTTTTTTGCCATTGGGCGATTTGGTCATTAAACAAGATTTTAAAGGTGCTCAACCAACTCAATATTATAGGGATTTAAGTTTGAACAACGCATTATCAACAACACGTTTTACGGTTAATAATGTCGAATATGTTCGTGAAATTTTTATTTCTGCTCCTAATAATGTAATGACAATACGTATTATGGCATCCAAATCAAAATCGCTTACGCTTGACATTAATTTAAGCAGTCTTTTGACCAAATCCGTGATTGCTAAAAGCAATAATCTGTTGGTTATGAATGGAAAAGCGCCAAGCCGTGTTGATCCAAGTTATTTTAATCCTAAAGGACGTGAGCCTATTTTATGGGCAGATACATCAGGATGCAACGGAATGCGTTTTCAATCCAATCTAAAAGCGGTTCTCAAAGATGGTTTCATAAAAGCTGATGCTGAAGGTCTCCATATCAATAATGCATCGGAAGTAATTCTTTATCTAACTGCCGCGACCAGTTTTAATGGTTTTGACAAATGTCCCGATTCACAAGGAAAAGATGAAAAAGCAATTGCTTCGAATCTCTTGAAAAATGCATTAAAATTATCGTACAATAATTTAAAGAAGAAACACCTTGATGATTTTCAGAAGTATTTTAATCGGGTAAATCTTGATTTGTCAAACAATAAAACTGATGCTAACCAGTTGTCATTGCCCTCTGATGAGCGTCTCAAAGCGTATACTAATGGCGCATCTGATCCTCAGTTGGAGCGGCTTTTTTACCAATACGGCCGTTATTTATTGATTTCATCTTCTCGTTCAGGAGGACGCCCTGCTAATCTGCAAGGGATTTGGAATAAAGAAATGCGTGCGCCTTGGAGTTCTAATTACACTATAAATATTAATACTCAAATGAATTATTGGTTGGCAGAACAAACCAACCTTTCTGAAATGCATGAACCGTTGTTGGATTGGATTACTGATTTGTCGAAGACTGGAAAGGTTACAGCAAATGAATACTATAAAGCTAGAGGTTGGGTCGCACATCATAATTCTGATATATGGGGATTGAGTAATGCGGTTGGTGATAAGGGAGATGGTGCTCCAACCTGGGCCAATTGGTATATGGGCGGAACTTGGCTTTGCCAACACCTTTGGGAGCATTATAGTTTTACGGGAGACAAAGAGTATTTAAGAACCAAAGCTTATCCCGTGATGAAAGAGGCGGCTCTCTTTTGTTTTGATTGGCTGATAGAAAAAAACGGTTATTTGGTAACCGCTCCATCTACATCTCCAGAAAATGAATTTCGTGTAAACGGAAAAAATTATGGTGTAACTGTAGCTTCAACTATGGATATGTCTATTTGTTGGGATTTGTTTACCAATCTAATTGAAGCTTCAAAAGTTCTCAATATTGATGCTGAATTTCGTGACCGATTAATTGAAAAACGAGCAAAATTATTACCTCTTAAAATCGGAAGCAAGGGACAATTACTGGAGTGGAGTGAAGAGTACGAAGAATCAACCCCTCGTCAGCGTCACGCTTCGCAATTATTCGGCTTGCATCCTGGACGCCAGATTTCTCCAATCACTACACCGGATTTTGCGGAAGCTTGTAAAAAATCATTAGAACTTAGAGGTGACGAAGGAACGGGCTGGAGCAAGGCTTGGAAAATCAATTTTTGGGCAAGATTAAGAGATGGGAATCACGCTTATAAGATGCTCCGTGATATTTTAAAATACACTGATGACCAGAAAGGCGGCGTAACTGGTGGAGGTACTTACCCTAATTTTTTTGATGCACATCCTCCTTTTCAAATTGATGGAAACTTTGGAGCAACTGCAGGTCTAACCGAAATGTTATTGCAAAGCCAGACAGGTGTTATTGATTTGTTGCCTGCTTTACCGGATGCTTGGGTAAATGGTTCTGTAAAAGGACTACGGGCAAGAGGAGGCTTTGGGATAGATGTTATTTGGGAAAATAAGTTAATGAAAACAGTAAGAATAAAAAGCGTTGGCGGTACAGCGTGTAAAGTTCGTTATAATGGAAAAATTGTTGATTTCATTTTTCAAAAGAATCAAATAAGAATTTTGTCGCCAGAAGATTTTAAATAGAAATTTTGCTGAATTCTACATCATGAAAATTATTATATCAAGAATCTAAAATAATTCTAATCAAATGGAAATGTATAGAAAAATTGGATTGAGTATCTCGTTTACTTTATGTATGTTAATGACTATATATGGTCAACAAAAAACAAATACGGAAAACATAAAGGATAAACTCAACTCAACGAAAAATAAATATAGTTCTTACCTCTTTGTTTATTTTACGGCAAGTAGTAGTAAAGATGAAGAGCAAATTCGATTTGCTTTGAGCAATGATGGATATAATTTTAAGGCATTAAATCATAATCAGCCTATTTTAAGTTCAGAGAAAATTAGTGAAAGCGGGGGAATTCGCGATCCACATATTATGCGTGCTATTGATGGCAAAACATTCTACATGGTGGCTACAGATATGGTCGCTGCCAAAGGATGGGATTCAAACAGGGGATTGGTCTTGCTCAAATCAACTAATTTATTAGACTGGAAATCTACTATAATTAATGTTCCTAATACATTTTTAGCGTTTAAATCAGTAAATCGTGTATGGGCTCCTCAAACAATTTATGATTCTGTAAAAAAGAAATACATGATTTACTGGTCAATGCGATCTGGGAATGAACCTGATAAAATCTATTATGCCTATGCAAATAAAGGCTTCACGGCACTCGAAACCGAACCCAAGCAACTGTTTTTCGAACCCAATAACAAAGCTTGTATTGATGGCGATATTATTTACTATAAAGGTAAATATCACTTGTTTTACAAGGATGAGGGTAATCTGAATGGAATCAAAAAAGCGGTATCGAACCAACTGACGGAAGGTTATCTAAAGCAGGACAAACCGCTACAGCAAACTACGGAATCAGTTGAAGGATCCTGCGTTTTTAAACTAAATAATTTGGATTCCTGGATTTTAATGTATGATGTGTACAGAAAGGGGCAGTTCCAATTTACCAAAAGCGATGATCTTGAAAATTTCAAGGTAATTGATGAACAAGTGACAATGGACTTTCATCCGCGCCATGGAACAGTCATGTCCATTACGAACAAAGAAGCTAAAAGACTTCGGGAAAAATGGATGATTGGTACTGAAAATATTAAATCAATTCAATCAAACTGAAAAAAAACAGGAAGGTTACATTGTTTGGTGAAAGTCAAATTTAATATTCATGTTATTAATTCTTAATAAAAAACATTCTATGAAATTAATCAAAAATATTATTTTGTTTATGATGTTTATAGTTTTTCAAACTACTATAAATGCACAAACAATCAGAAAAAACATCAACATCAATAGAGAATGGAAATTCAAGTTGGGGGATTATTCCGGAGCGGAAGAACCTGCCTTCGATGATTCAAAATGGGATAATATTGGAATTCCACATTCGTTCAGCATGCCATATTATCAGTCGGCCAAGTTTTATAAAGGATATGGTTGGTATCGTAAAAATATTACTATTCCGGAAGAGTGGATTGGGAAAAGAGTTAGCCTTGATTTTGAAGGTGCCTATCGAACCGCAGCAATTTATGTCAATGGAAAATTAGTTGGAAAACACAATTCAGGGTATACTGGTTTTGAAATTGATATTACCAATGCCATTAAAAAAGGGCAGAATACGGTTGCGGTCAGACTTAATAATCTTTGGGATTCCCGTGTTGCACCGCGTGCCGGAGAACACGTTTTCAGTGGAGGAATTTATCGTGACGTGAAACTGGTTGTTAGCGATCCATTGCACGTTGCGTGGTACGGCACTTTTGTTACGACTCCAATTGTTTCTAAAGATTTGGCAACGGTAAATGTAAAAACGGAGGTTGTCAATGAAAAAAACATTGAAGTTTTGACTACTGTTAAAACGACAATACTGGATTTTAATGGAAAGAAAGTAACAGAATTTTCATCTGTCAAAACCATTGCGGCAGGTCAAACCATTATTTTTGACCAAACCAGTAATCAAATAAAAAATCCTAAGCTATGGAGTCCAAAAACACCAAATCTTTATTCGGTAAAAACAATCGTGCTTGTCAATGGTAAAGCAGTAGATGATTTTATTTCTCCATTGGGTTTCCGTAGTATTAAGTTTACTGCCGATAAAGGATTTTTCCTGAATGGGAAACGCTTCTATTTCAAGGGTGCCAATGTACATCAGGACAGAGCGGGTTGGGGTGATGCGGTGACCAACAATGCTTTTTTGCGAGATATCAAAATGATGAAAGAGGCCGGATTTGATTTTATTCGTGGGTCTCATTATCCGCATGATCCTGCTTTTGTCGAAGCCTGTGATAAGGAAGGAATGTTATTTTGGTCTGAAACTCCATTTTGGGGTTCCGGAGGTTCACGAACTGAAGGGGATTATGAAGGGAGTAATGCCTATCCAACAAATCCCGATGATTGGGCCGCATTTGACCAAAGTGTTTTGGAACAGTTAAGAGACATGATTCGAATTCATCGTAATCATCCTTCTGTTATTGTATGGAGTACCAGCAATGAACCGTTCTTTACAACCAAAGAAACATTAGATCAAACACGTGAATTGTTGAAAAAAGAAGTCGAATTAGGACACCAGCTAGATCCTACGCGTCCGGTGGCTATTGGCGGATGCCAGCGTGGAGAAATGGATAAAATTGGTGATGTGGCAGGTTATAATGGCGACGGAGCGCGTCTTTTTATTAATCCGGGAGTAGCCAGTGTGGTGAGTGAATATGGATCTACAGAAGGTTTCCGTCCTGGGAAATATATACCGGGTTGGGGTGATTTGCCTCTTGGAGAAAATCAGGATAAAAGTCAAAAATATCCATGGCATTACGAGTGGCGAAGTGGTGAAGCTATTTGGTGCGGTTTTGATCATGGGAGTGTCGCCGGAAAGCGATTTGGCTCGATGGGGATTGTCGATTATGCCCGTATTCCTAAAAGATTATTTTACTGGTATAGAAATGAATATACAGGAGTACCGGCTCCACCTGAGAGAGAGGAAGGGATAGGTGCTGCGATTAAACTGATTACAGATAAAACGCTGATTACAAATGATGGCACAGATGACGCCTATTTGCTTGTTAATATTGTGGATGCAAATGGAAGAGGAATTAGCAATTCAGCCTCTGTCAAATTAAGCATTGAATCTGGTCCGGGAGAATTTCCCACAGGTACTTCTATTACTTTCGATCCCAAGTCGGATATTGAGATTATTGATGGATTAGCCGCTACTGAATTTCGTTCATATTTTGGTGGAGAAACGGTTATTCGTGCCACTTCACCTGGTTTGAAAGATGCCATTATAAAAATAAAAACAAAAGGATTGCCTTTATTTACGGAAGGGAAAACTCCTGCTGTGACTGAGCATCCGTATGTACGTTTTACAGGAAAAGAGGCAAAAGAAAGCACTAGCAGTTTCGGTCTTGATAATCCAACGCGAACCAGTAGTGAAGCTCCAGGTCGTTCTCCTAGTTTAGTTGGCGATGGTAATCTGAATTCTTTTTGGCAGGCCGCCAATACCGATATTGGGAACTGGTGGCAAGTGGATTTGGAACGAAATGTTGATATTGTTCAAGTGAAACTGACCTTTCCGGAAGAGGCTAGTTTCGGCTATAAAATTGAAACATTAGATGCTGATAATAACTGGAAGTTAGTAATCGACCAATCCAAAACGACTTCAACAGATAGAATCCGTATTGAAAATATAAATGAAAAAATATTTGGACGTTTTATAAGAGTAACTTTTACCAAATTACCTGAGGGGGAATCAGCAAAACTGGCTGAATTTGAGGTTTTTGGTTCTATTACAAAATAATAAATTTTTAATTATTGAAACCTAACTATTACTAATATTTTTAAGTGCAAGACAAAAGCAAAACAGATTGTTTTCTTTAGACTTATTTGAAAATAATTTAGCAGATTTTTTCTTTATAAAAGTTGGTTTCATAATAGAAAGGCTATACTTAGAATGTTATCGGATAGATTTTGAATATTTTTTATTTCAGCACGTAATAGAAAAAAAAGCCAGCTCAAGTTTTCACAAGAGCTGGTTTATTGTTTTCAGAAAAGAATCCGTTATTCTTTGATGATCTTTTTCACGGTAATTTCATTACCATTTTTGATGTTCAAGAAATACATTCCGGTAGGCAATTTATCCAAAGACACCACTTCTAAAGTACTGGTCAAAGTTTGGGACTGCAATTTCATTCCTAATGAATTGTATAGTTCAAGTGTAGCACCGCTACGGACTTCACTTACTTTTACATTCAATAGGCTGGTAACAGGATTAGGATAAACTGTTACATCTTTAGCAGTATTTTGATTTTCTGTATTCGAGGTTTTACCATTGTTTTTGCTTTCTATTCTAGCCGAAGCTGTGCAAGAACCTAGTTTGTCACCGTGATCCAAATGCGATTGAACCGAATTGGGACTTACACAAATTTCTTTATTATTATGACAAACCATAACTTTATCATTAGAGTTGCCACACTGTACATTTATCGTTTTTATCACGATAGAAGCCGTTGTTTGACAACCTTTAGTATCAGTTACTATCACAGTATATGTTCCTACAGCTGATACCGAGATGGTTTGCGCTGTTTGGTTTGTACTCCATAAATAAGTGTAAGGAGCTGTTCCTCCAGCGGGAGTCGCTGTAATGCTAAGAAATGATGGTCCATAACCAATATAGATGGTGTTTTTCTCATCTACAGCAGCGTTAAGGGCATACACATTTGGAATCGTTGCTGTCAATTGAAACGCATTGGTATCGTCACAATCCGTATGGTTAGTTACACCACAGGCTGCAAGAGTATTTGAACCTAATCCATCTCCATCGTTATCAGCATATAAAATTTTGCTGTCATCACAATCAGTGTTGTTGGTAGCATAACCTTGAGGAGCAACTGATGCGCATAACATTGCTGTTGCAGTTGACCCGAATCCATCCTTATCGGCATCTACATAATATTGAATTGGCTGATGAACAGTCGCATCGCTATCATCACAATCAGTGTTGTTGGTAGCATAACCTTGAGGAGCAACTGATGCGCACAACATTGCTGTTGCGGTCGATCCAAATCCATCCTTGTCGGTATCTACATAATATTGAATTGGCTGATGAACAGTCGCATCGCTATCATTACAATCGGTATTGTTAATAGCATAACCTTCAGGAGCAATTGATGAACACAACATTGTTGTTGTAGTTGATCCGAATCCATCCTTGTCAGCATCTATATAATATTGGATTGGTTCATGAACAGTCGCATCGCTATCATTACAATCGGTATTGTTAATAGCATAACCTTCAGGAGCAATTGATGAACACAACATTGCTGTTGTAGTCGATCCAAATCCATCCTTGTCTGCATCTACATAATATTGAATTGGCTGATGAACAGTCGCATCGCTATCATTACAATCGGTATTGTTGGTAGCATAACCTTCAGGAGCAATTGATGAACACAACATTGCTGTTGTAGTCGATCCGAATCCATCCTTGTCAGCATCTACATAATATTGGATTGGCTGATGAACAGTCGCATCGCTATCATTACAATCGGTATTGTTGGTAGCATAACCTTCAGGAGCAATTGATGAACACAACATTGCTGTTGTAGTCGATCCGAATCCATCCTTGTCAGCATCTACATAATATTGGATTGGTTCATGAACAGTCGCATCGCTATCATTACAATCGGTATTGTTGATAGCATAACCTTCAGGTGCTTCGTTTACCGGGAATAAAGCGGTAGTTGTTGAACCAAAACCATCTTTATCTGCATCTAAATAATACTCTTTATTAACAGTTAACTGTTGTGTTACTGAAGTCGCAGCATTGTAGATGTCATTACCCACTTGTGAAGCAGTGATTACAGCAGAACCTGCACCTGTAATATGAATTTTGTTGTCCACAATTGTTGCTACAGCGGTATTTGAACTGCTATATGTTACAGGAAGTCCTGAAGATGTAGTCGCTCCAGCATCAAAATCAGCATCGCTGATAGATTTAGCTCCAATTGAAGCAAAACTAATAGTTTGTTCTTTTTTTACTACCGTTAAAACTTGCGTATGGGTTGGTGCAGCATTGTAATCTGTATTTCCTGCCTGCGTAGCGGTAATAGTTGAGGTTCCAGGAGCAACAATATGCAGCTTTCCGTCTACTATACTTGCTACAGCTGTATTTGAACTGGTATAACTAACAGCCAGTCCTGAAGTTGCTGTTGCAGGAGAAAAATCAGGAGTACCCATCTCTTTTTGAGCAACAGTACTTAGAGCTATAGTTTGACTTGATTTAGCACTTTCGGCAATCTCAGAGGCACTTAAAGCTTTGTTGTAAATTTTAAATTCATCAATTGAGCCTTTAAACATTGGATCAGGCCATTGAGATTTACCCAAATAGTTTTGATTTGTACTGCCTATCGTTGAAGGTTTTATAGTGATACCGGTATTCGTTGCCACTAAAGTTCCATTAATATATATACGACAGGTATTTCCTGACTGGGTAACTGCAAAGTGTGTCCAAGTGTTAAGGGGAGTGGCAAAATTATAGGTAATACCCTGTTCTGAGCCTCCGTTTTTAATAGCATAACGAATCGAACCTGCACTTCCCGTTTGAACGGATAAAAACATATATTTTGATGTTCCTGTTCCGAAGTCAAAAACGCGCATCCAGTTAGCCAAAGCATCCATTTTTACCCATGATGATATGGTAAAATCATTTAGTGTACTTACAATTCCAGTTGGCAACGTAGCATAAGCATTGGCTGTTCCATCCAGTTTAAGTGCCTGACTGTATTTACTTGTAGCTCTAGTAGCTGTGGATGCCAATGTTCCATGGTTAGCTCCCCAGTTGTCAATAGCACGAGTTCCACTTTGTTCATCAAATTTCAGGTAAGTAATTTGTCCTGTATTAGGAGTTGCCACCACTTCGGTGCTGGAAGAATTTTCTGTAGTGCCATCAACAGAAGAAACTACATAGTAATAAATGGTACCATTACTAATCGAAGTATCAGTATATTTTGTACTGGCAGTATTTCCGATAATAGTATAAGGTCCACCAGATGTAGTAGCACGTTTGATGTTATAGCTAAAATTCTGAATAGGATCCCATTCGATGATATTTTTAGCATCACCAGATGCCACAATAACATTGCTTACTACATTGTTTTGTACTGTTAAAGTTATTGTTTGCGAACCTGTATTGCTACCGTTAGTCGCAGTTAAGGTTACAGTAAAAACACCGAATTGTGTAGGAGTGCCTGATATTATCCCTGTAACGCTGTCAACAGTTAAACCAGTAGGTAAGCCTGTTGCAGTAAAATTGCTTAATGCTTTGTTACTAATGGTATAAGTAAATGGTTTACTAATCAAAGCAGTGAGTTGTGTGTCGTTTGTAAGAACAACCGTCAAAACTTTTGCTTGTGATGGTGCTGGCCAGTATACGCTATTTCCTGCCTGTGAAGCAGTAATAGTTGCAGTTCCGGTAGAAACAATATGGACTTTGCCATTTACAATGGTTGCCACAGCTTCGTTTGAACTGGTATAAGTTACAGGAAGACCTGAAGAAGTGGTAGCAGAAGGGTCAAAATCATCGTCACCCATTACTTTTTGGGCAATTGGATTTAGGGTTAGAGTTTGACTTGAATAACTTCCAGCAATCTCTGCTGTACTTAATGCTCTACTGTATATCTTGAACTCATCAATAGCACCTTTAAACATTGGGTCAGGCCATTGAGATTTACCCAGATAGTTTTGATTAGTGCTTCCCAAGTCTGACGGTTTAATAGTTACAGCAGTATTAGTTGCAACTAACGCTCCGTTAATGTACATGCTACAAGTGCTTCCAGATTGGGTAATTGCAAAGTGAGTCCAGGTTTTAAGAGGAGTAGTATAATTATAAGTCATCCCTTGTTCTGTCCCACCGTTTTTAATTGCAAAACGTACCTGACCTGATGCTCCTGCCTGTGCGGATAAAAACATGTACTTAGATGTTCCGGTTCCAAAGTCAAAAACACGCATCCAGTTAGCCAACTCATCCATATTTACCCATGCTGTTATTGAATAGTCAGCTAAAGTGCTCACAATTCCAGTAGGTAAGCTAGCATAAGAACTGGCAGTTCCGTCCAGTTTAAGGGCTTGTCCGTTTCTACCCTCACTGCGATTTGCTGTGGTGTTTAATGTACCATGATTGGCGCCCCAGTTATCAATACTGCGTGTTCCACTTAATTCATCAAATTTAAGGTAAGTAACTTGTCCGATATTTGGAGTTGCTTTTACTTCAGTACTGTTAGGATTTTCTCCCGTACTGTCAATAGAAGACACTACATAGTAATAAGCAGTTCCATTACTGACCGTTGTATCAGTATATTTTGTTCCGGCAACAGTTCCGACGATCGTATAAGGACCACCTGAAGTAGCAGAGCGTTTAACATTGTAGCTGAGATCTTGAATAGGTTCCCATTCAATAATGTTTTTAGAGTCACCTGATGCCACTATAACATTGTTTACTACAATATCTTGTACTGTCAAAGTTAAAATTTGAGTACCTGTTGTACTGCTGTTGGAAGCTGTTAATCCAATAGGAAAAATACCATATTCTGTTGGTAATCCAGATATTACACCCGTAGTGATGTCAATGCTTAAACCAGCAGGCAATCCAGTAGCATTAAAGCTGGTCGGGGATTTGATACCTGTAATAGTATAAGTAAATGGTTTGTTTAGCAACGTAGTTTCTGTTGCTGAACTAGTAATAACAACTGGTAGGGTACGGTCGTCTAATAACTGTACATCATTACCTGTTCCCCCTTTATAGGTGATGCGTAGATTATAACCTCCTATGTTAAGTAAGGCCATTTCCGGTAAATCCTTAAAGGTTCCTGTTATAGCCGCTGTCCCTGTATTATCGATAAGCATATATGCTGTTCCCGATGGTAGTATATTTCCAATACTGCTTATGGTTAATTTAGGACTGTTAAGTAAGTTTACACTAGTTGCATTGATTTTGTCTCCTATGGCAGTATCCAGATTAATTTCTCCTTTATAAGTGGCATCTGCATTTAGGGTAAGTGCTCCTATAGTAAGCGTACCTATTCCTAGATATCCTGGTTCAAGGATAGCACCTGATCCTGATCCAGTTCCAATGGTGGCTGGAGCTGTACTTTTTCCTGATCCGGCAAATATTCCTTCTTCTACAATTACAGGGCTGACAAAAGCACCTGAGGTTGGGTTATTTGCCAAAAGGAATCTTCCTTTTTTAACTGTGGTGGTACCAGAGTAGGCATGATTCCCAGCAAAAGCCAAGTCGCCAGTCCCCACTTTTTCTACATTAAGAAAATTAGCAAAGGTTCCTGTAAAATAGCAATTGGTATTTAAAGCACCGATACTGATTACGGGAGAACCTCCTACGTTGTTACGCAGATAACCTCTTCCTGAAAGTCCTCCAAAATGCAGGGTGCCTGTTTGAAACTGAATGCTATGGCAGTCAACACCATTTGCATCTAGCAACCAATGTGCTTTGGCGCTTCCTGATTCCGGTACTTCAAAACGTACCCTTTGGTTACCACTACGCAGTTTCGATATAAATGTTCCTGTAAACCCGCTGTTATCTCCCAAAAGATGTAAACCGGCATAGGTATTTCCATCGTGTTCCAATGTACCGCTACCAATAAGCCTTCCTCTTAGGTTCAGCGCCCAACTGGTTTCATACATGTAGCTTTTTTTTCCCGAAGTTACTTCAATATCATTGTAAATGGTAGCATCTCCCGATTCAGAGTATAATGAACCTCCATTCATGATAATTTTTCCAGTTCCTAAAGGACCAGCAGTTGGCACGCTTTGAGTTCCCGTTCCGGTGCCAGCTATTCCAATTCCATTTTGTGGAGGCCAACCACCGGTAGTTCCGTTGATGGTTGTATCGCCCGAATAGGTATTAATCCCTGAGATAAACAGGAGTCTGCTTCCGGTTTTTAGAAGACTTCCCGTACCAGTGATACCTCCTGAAAGACTTATACCCTCTGTATTGGTATTTATATTTAATTGGTTGTTTAAAACCACTGGCGTAGTTATGGTTTGATAACTTGCAGAATTGTTGACAAGGTCGCTTTTCAAAGTGATACTGTTTCCTCCAATAGTATAGGCATTGGCATCAGAATCAAAAAGTATTCTGGAAATTTCCAGACCAGTCATGTCATTGGTTAAAGTACTTTCTGCTGAAGCGTTGAAAGTTATAATGGCAGGGTTTGTAGGTACTGCTTCTTCTACCCAGTTAGATGCCTGATTCCAGATTGCTGATGATGGGGTAGGACTCCAAGTAACGGCATTTGAACCAGCAACTCCGAAAGTTTCTGGCGAATTCCCACTTTCTTGGGTATTACCAACTGAAGAAATTACATAATAATAAGCATTTCCGTTAGTAAGATTGATGTCTGAGTAAGAGTTTGATGTAACGGAAGCAATAGTGGTATATGGGCCACCCATAGCTACGCTGCGCTTTACATTATAGGTTTTAGCTCCTGAAGCCGGTTCCCAGCTTAGATCTATTTGCTGGTCTTTGTTAACAATGACAGGTTTAGAAGGTACTGCCGGTGGAACTGATGCAAAAACCTCATTTGAAATTTCGCTTTCCAGTTCTCCAGCTAGTGCTGTCACTACATAATAATTGTTGAGTTCTGGCTCTGGCATTGCATCTACATAAGATGTACCGATTATGCCAGATTGTACAATAGTATATGGTCCACCAGCAGAAAGCGAACGTTTTACCGAATAACTGGTAGCGCCAGAGGGAGCTGTCCAAGAAAGACTGATTCGCGTAGAGTTAACAATGCTTGCCAGTAAACTCGATGGAGCTACAGGTGCCTCACTATTAATCACTTTCAGGATTAAAGTGGCTGTACCTGTTCCACTGGCATTGGCAGCAGTTATGGTAACTTCGTTTTGTCCTAACTCGGTAGCTGTACCGGAAATAACCCCTGTAGATGTATTGATACTTAATCCTGCCGGCAATCCGCTGGCATTATAAGAAGATGGATTAGCATTAGCAATGATGTTATAGCTAAAAGGCATACCAATGGTAGCTGTGGCCGTGGTAGCACTGCTGATCTCCGGAGATCCGGTTGCTGCGGTTTGACTAAATGCGACATTACTGAACGTGGCAGTATTCTGTACTGATGCATTATTTGAAATGGTATAAAATCCAGCATACAAATCAGTTGGGAAACCCGTTGCAGAATAGGCACAACCAAGATTGGTCCAATTAACACCATCCTGCGAATGATACGTAAATATCCTGGTACCCACACGCTCAATTTTTAACCACCAAGGTGCTTTGGGTTGGTAATGTCTACCAACACCGCCGGTAGCGTTAAGATAAATATCCCAAAAAGGGGAACCTGGCGCTAATGACTCGCGTAACATGACGCCGCAACCTCCGGTAGTGAGCGACATATTGTCTATTTTTACTACCAGACCGGCATCACCGCTAACTTTTTTAAAATTGAAACTGAAGGCAGTACTGGTAGAAGTTCCGGCACCTTTAAGCGTCCAGATTCCGTTATTGAACGAAGCGCTGCCTGCCAATCCGGTATTACCGATATCTATATTGGTTAGGCTGTTCACCGGTTGCACATGATCGGCAGGATAATATACAGGAGGTAAACTAACTGCGGTAGAAGTATCTGACGATTTTAGATATAAGAAATCACCTCCGGCACCACCCAAAGCAGCTCGCATCCTGTCGGTTTCAGGTGTTGGTATTCCCTTACGTACATTATAAGCGCTGTAAATAAGATTGGTCATATCGCCCACTCTTGCTCCAGGCTGAATTCCCCAGCCGGTCCAATAACTTGCATAACCTCCAAAGGGAACATAGGTCATTGTAGCTCCGTCAAAGGCATATTTATGATATAATTCACCGATAGCCAATACTCGATTGTCCAACTCGGAAAACATATCTACATTCTGCTTGTAGGCAACTTCTGCGCCCCAGGCCAGAGCTGCGGCCTGCACACGCCAGTGGTCGTCGCGGCCTGTATCTCCCACTTCGCCATTGGGTAGCGAGTTACGCATACCTCCACCTGCATCCATTCTGTAGACTTCCACCGCCTGATTAAATTTAGTGACATCATTACAAAAAACCGCTGCGCCCAGGGCTATTTTTAGCTGTATAGCACCTTTGTTCTGATCGCGTAATGGATAAGGTACAAAGGAAGTAGGGAATAACACCTGAGAAAAATACTTCTCTACATGTTCAGTATTTGCTTGGGTCCAGCCAGGATAAGTATAACGGAGTATTTCGGCACCAGTTGCCCAGTAATGGGCATAGTCTCCAATATCCAGCATGGATTCATTACCTCCCCAGCTGGTGTTTGTTACTGCCCAGGCATCAAGCATATCAGTAGCTTTTTGGGCATAAGCAGTATCGCCGGTAAACCACCACATAAATGCCAGGTTGTGTATGGCTTGCATATCACTCTTCCATTGGTCATTATTCAAGTTTGGAGCACGGCTCACCGAAGCAAAGGGACCCCGCATCCAATAGTCTAGTCTAGATCTTGAGTCATTTTTAAATGCATTGTAAGCCGAAAGCCAAGGTTCCTTGGTAATATTAACTTTCAATTGATCCAAATCGGACTGGGTGAAAGGGATACCCGGATGTACGAACGGTTGTTGTGCTGAAATCTGCTGGGTAAACCCGAGAATTAGTAACAAGGTTCCATACAGAAAGATGGAGTAAATGTTTTTCATTAATTTATTTTTTAGATTTGATTTTGGTATTTAATGCAATTGAACCATAATTATTTTTTATGTAAAAAGTTAGATTGTATTTTGTAGGTTCAGATGAATTTAACTTCTTGTCATTAACTTCAATTGTATTTTTTTAGATGCTTTTTAATATAACTAGTTAATAATGTGCTGTTTAACTTTTTTTATTTCGTCATAGGCAATTTTTTTATTAAAATTTATCGTTTTATTATTCAGTCATTTTATAATATGGTTTATTTAAAACGAATTCTGTTTTTTTAACTTATAAAGACTTATGTATCAATCTTGTCTTTAGTAATCAAACAAAATTATTGCTTTAAAACCATCTAACTGTTCTGAACCATGCTGATGTAATTGTATTTTTATTGTTTTTTAATAATAAAAAACACTTAAAATAATTTTAAATATAATTTATTATTAATTGTTTTAAATTGTTGAAAAAATAATGAAGTATGCTTACTGTGATTTAAGATGGTTTTGAATGCCTTTGTTTGGTCAGAATAGTAGCCAAAAGGCACAATGTTTTTTGTTAGGATAATAAATTTATGGGTTTCAATAATATAATTGATAAATCATAAATCAGTTCAAAAAAAAAAAACAGGAAATCGAGAAGATTTCCTGTTTTTAAATTAAAGGATTAACTAATCCTCATCATGTTATATTATAAATTTTATTTTACGCCATCGTTTAATGTTTTGTATACAAGACCTTCTATATATAAACCTTCGTAAAAATGGGCAAAATCAGATAGCTGCATATGGCGTTTGTTAATCGATTTATCTGAGATTTCCGTTCCATTAATTTTTAAGCCTTCGAATACAATATTTTTAATACCTCGTTCAGGAGAATAGCCTTCAATAATAGAAAGATTGGCATTTTTCCCGTTATAGCTCACATTTTTAAAAAATACATTTTCGATCCCACGACCGGGAGCTTTTGCATATTTTTTGTTATAAGTAACACGTAAATTGATCAATTGTCCCTGTTCGAAATCTTCAACACGGATATTTTCAAAATAGATGTTTCGGGCTAAATTTTCATCAGATACATTAATAGACATACAACCTTGGTAATTAATTTGAGGTTCATCATGGTTCAAAATATCAATATTGTTGAATTTTATATTTTCGATTACTTCAGATTGACCAGGCTCAGGATTTCCGTGAGTTCCAATTAAAATAGGATGGGCTACATCGGCCCAAAGCGTAGCATTTTGAACTGTTATATTTTTGCAATCGCCATAAAATTTCCAGCGGTGGCCATAAATAGCGATACAATCGTCAGAATTACGCATAAAAACGCCATCAATCAGTACATTGTTATTGGAAAACAAATCAATACCATCACCCCAACCTTTGGAACTGAAAGATCGAATGTTTTTAATGGTTAAATTGTTAGATTGACCACTGGATACCGTATAATGGTTTGGATTCAGAAAAACTAGATCTTCAATCTGCACTTGGTCTGAAAAATTTACTCCCACACCATCATCGGCTTTATAAATAATTCCACGGCCACAAATACGTACATTTTTAACGCTGTCACAATGAATAGAAGCATTCAAAATCGCTCCTCCTGCCAGATAGACAGTTTTGCCACTTGGTACATGCAATACATTGTCCTTGATTTTATGAAATCCTGGAGCAAAATAAATTACTGATTTGTCTTTGGGATTAGGGTTGTAGGTTTCGGGTGTATTTGTGAAAATTTGCAGATTGTGAAAAATATCTCCATTTACTTCTAAAGAAAGATTGCAAGGTTTCGAAAGTGAAAAACGAAGTGTGTTTCCTTCTATTGAGGGTTCAAAGCCGTATGATAGGGGACGAATTCGTGCTGAATGGACTGTTCCTCGATTGTAAGTAATGGCAAACTCTACCGTTCCTTTAAAGTCAAAATATACCATAGAACTTTTAGTCACATTATGCATATCGACTAAGGCTTCGTATTCGTATAAATCTTGCCATTGTCCTCCAGCAATTCTCACTTTTACAGTAAAATCATCATTATGAGGAATACTATCCGATACTGGGAAAGTAATTAATTTTTGGGCGTTTAAATTAAAATTGATAGTGATAAAAAGAAATATAAAGATTGTTTTTTTCATAAATAGGGTGTTATAACGAGAGGTTTTATAGATAAATTATTTTTTTATTACAAATTTTGAAAGTTTTGTTTCGGAATTATAATCTACATCAGTGGCTTTTCCATTAACGATTACAGCATTAGTATTTTCAGAAGCTAATGAAACGGTTGCTCCATCTTGTCCTTGAAATTGTAGCGTTGGTGATTTGGCATCAAAATCAACAATGGTAAAGAACTTAGAAAGTGCATGAATCAATGGTTTTCCTTCTTTGCGTAAATAACTTCCATCAGACATAAACAGACGTTTTATGTTTTTTGGATTACTACTGTCAGTCCCTTCAGGGAAAGTAAGTGCCATTAAGTAAGCATCGGTATCCCAACCGTTCATAATATTAAGACTATTGCGATGTTTAATTCGTCCGTCAGCTAAAAGGTTAAGATAAATTTCGGTTGTTTCTCCATTTTGTGTAATGCGGATGCCTAGAAAATCTTTTCCTTCAAATCGTTCAATTACAGGTAATTTATCTTTATTCTCATCACTTTTTAATGTAATAGCCGAAATAAATTTGGTACGATTGGTTTCTTGAAAATGGCTGATAGACCAATAGGGTTGTTTCACATCGGGTTCGTGATCTTTTAATCCTGATTTTTCTTCGAGACGCATTTTTTCTGGGAAGTCATGAGGTAAGCCACCGTCTGGGAAGGTTTCTGGATAAAGAGGACGAACTAATACTTCGGCATCGCCATCTTTGATCGATAAATCCAAGCCGTTGCGTTTTGAAACTCCGTTGTAATGCAATAACCATTCAAATTTTCCAGGTGTGTAAGATTCTAAATCATCTAATACGAGAATCACATCACCCACCCATAAAAAGTGACGGTAGTTGCGAGAAAACCATTGGGAAGTTGGGCCGCTAGCATCGGAAAAAATATACTTCATTTTGTCAGTTTCAAGCAAATTATAAAGGTGTCCTTCATTTTTTATTCCAAAATAAGGATCTTTTCTACTTTGGGCTTTTCCATCAAAAAGAGCGACATTGTGTGCTTCACTTTGGCAATAATATTCGGTGTATTCTGGTCTTCCGTAAGAAGAATTTCCAGAGTCAATGATTAAATATTTTCCTTTGTGGAATAAGATAAAAGAACCTGCATCGGCATGAGCATGGTTCCAAGAAAAGCCACTTTTTACACCTAACATGGTGGCATTGTCTTTCCATGAATCACGCAAAGTGGCCCAACCCAAATCGGAAAAAAGTTTTGATTCCGTTAAGTCTAGAGATTTGATGTTTGCATAATCGGTTAAATCAGGATTTAAAATTAAACCTTGTGGACTATCAAGTTCCATACCTTCTTTATCAGAGCCTTTCATGGTTTTTTGTAAATACCAAGCATATTTTTCTTTGTGGAGTCCTAAATTCCAAAGTAAAAGAACGCAAGCATTTCCATTTCGTTTCGTACTGCCATCTCCAAAGTTAACAGATAAAGGACCTTCGGTAGTATAATAAGTGGTATGAATGAAAAAATCAGCCATTTTTTCCAAAATCGATATTTCCGGTTGTTTTACTTCGGGTAAAACATTTTGAAAAGCATATCGAAAAAGTAAATATTGGGAAAAACCAAAATTAGCATAGTTAATGCTTTCATAAAAACCGCCATCTCGACCAAAAGTCATGGGTTTATTCTCTAACACATTTCCAGAATAATTAATCCATTCGGTTGCAGTTGCAGAAATTTCGTTCGCCCATTTTTTAGCATCAGGAATTTCATTTATTACAGCCAGTGCAGCAAATCCAGCCATATCCACACAGGCGCTCCACCAATTGTGTCCCATCGTATCAAAGGTGTGAATATTGGTTTCTGGATTAAGCCAGTCATCCATTGCGGGTTTGATTCCTAACTTGACAATACCTTGAGCAATTTGCATTCTTTCAGTGGAAGTTAAATAATTGTAGGCACAGTCAAAACCAATAGCCATGTAAAAACTTGTATGAGCCGTACCCAAACCGCCTTTCCAAGCAGGAGTGCGTTGAAGTAATTCTTTTCCTTCCCAGGTTTTTTGATTAATGGCATTTAGTAATGTTTTTTTAATTCTTTCAGCAAAACGTTTATCATTTGTCATGCGATAAGCTAATCCCAATTCTTGTAAATCGGGAGTTCCAGATTGTTCTTTTTTCAATAAGTCTTTTGCTTTTTGCAATTGATTTTTCCAAGCTTTTTGTACCTCTGGATCCTTTTTTATCTGTTCTTTCAAACGGGAAATATTGGTATCCGTATGCAATAAATAGTTGCGCTGTTGAGCAGCAACAGTATTATAAAAGAAGCAGATAATGAATAGAGATAGTATTTTTTTCATGTTTGTATTTTGCATTTAGAATAATTATTTGGACAGATAGAAACTTTGAACAACGGGTTCAGCTGATTGTATTTTAGGTTCAATGGATCGACCGTATTGCCAAGCAACTACAGTTACTTTTAAAGGAAATTTAGTTCGTTTAGGAATTTTTGTGATTACTAATTTACCATTTTTTATTTCAGCAGGGCCTTCTTGGATATAAAAATATATAGGTAATTGACTATTTGAGTGTGCTTTAAGGGTGATTTTTTTTGTTCCTGTTTTTTGATTCTCTATAGGTTCAAATGTTATTTTTTGTTGCATACCTTCTGTATTTCGCAAAGGGATACGCATATTGAATTGTTGAACGGTACTTTTGTAATTTCTGTCTCCAGCATGACTGGCCATAAGCCAAATATCTCCCGTCCTTTTTTCGTTATTAAGTCCCATTCTGTAAAAACGAATGGTAAAAGTGGTATCGTTGACTTTTTCGACGGGTCCGCAAATCCGCGTAATTATAGAATTTCCTTTTGCATGATCATTTGTAGTTTTAGTTCTTAAAGTATCTGTAAAAACTGATTTTAGATGGAAGCTGAGTCCATCCGTTTCTGGAGTAAATGAACCAACAATGCGAGCATGTGATTTTGGATTGAATGGGAGTAACTTTCCATTTTGAATAAATCCTAAATACTGTTCTTTTTTGCTTCTTTCTCTTGAATAAAACTGTTCAGTAGCTTTTGCCATTTCTTTGTCGAAATACCAAAAAGCCTCTTTTTTATCACCTTGATAGACATTGTATTGTGTTGCGGGAAAAGTTGGTTTTGTGTCTTTTTTCCATCTTTCTTTCAACCAACCTTCTTGTGGAACTATTGGTCTTAAACGAATAGGTTTGTCAAGAGGCATTTTTTGAGGTAAACGATTTTCAATTGCTTTTTTAATGAATAAATTAAGATAATCAATTAGTTTGTTTGAGATATCAAAATGACCATGTCCTGCATCACATAAAAAAGATATGGCGGAATTAGGAAAGCGTTGTTTGAAATCAAGAGCGGGTTGTACGCGTGCTTCCCACCATTCGTATTCTCCTTCTACCATTAAACCAGGAATACCATCAATGTTTTTAGTATTCCAATCGATGTTTTTTCCTCCATATCCTGTAAGCTTCGTTTGGGGAGCATCACCGTGTATTGAAATAATAGCTAAAGTTCGATCTGGATTTGATGCTGCAAAATTCCAAGGGTATGTAGCATAAGCGGAATGTCCAATTGGAATTGCTGGAACAAATTGAAGTTCTTTATAGCCTGATACTGAAGCTAAATCGGTCATCATAGTTTTAAACAATTTACCGGCATCCGTATTAGGGTCAAAGTTCATGCTGAATCCTGGACTAACCCAGACGATGGCAATGCCTAACTTAGCCATTGTTTTTCTAAATTGAGGATGGTCAAAAATTGTTTCCTCAGTCATATTGTGCTGACCTAAAACCACAGCGCGGACTTGTTTGCAATTTTCAGGAATCCATAAAAAGGCTTGAGGATGTCCTTTGGTTTCGTTTGAAATTATTTGAGTAATTGGAACTGACCACTGGTATTGGGCATTAGCAAAGTAACTCAATAGGAATACTGATAGAAAAGTAAAAAAGGATTTTGTTTTTAAATTTATTTTCATCTTCATTTTAAATTCGGGCTAGACTGCTTTTCTAATATATTCTGAATTTTAATTTTTTCGAACTAAAAATGGCATTAAAAATTTTTAATGCCATTTCTATTTTAAAATAAAACTCAAATTTATATTTTAATTCAGAGAAAACTATTCTGAACAGTTTGTTAAATCGTCATTTGTTTCATAGTCACACATTATTCTTTCCAAATGACAACTTCTGCAGGTTTCAGTGATTTTTGACCTATCAAGACTTTTGCATTTGCTGGTATTTGAATTTCTTGATTTTCAGAAGAATAGTTAAATCCATACCAGAAACCGTTACTGTATTCCACCAATACTCCTTCGGCCAATGCCAATGTAGGTACGTTTGCTTTGTTGAATATTTTATGCAACACTTCTTTTTCCAGTTGTCCATCATCTGTATCGGGACCTATATAAGTAATGGTTCCTTTTCCTAATTTACGATGTAGAACGGCTGCTTTGCCTTTATAGAACTGGTCGTCATAGTTCGCCCAAACGGTTGTGGATTCCTGTGGTTCGATGACATCGCCCCAGTTGTTCCACTGGTAAGTGGTCTCGTCCATTTTTACTTTCCCCATTAAGGCAGTAGGCAGTAAATCAAAATATATTTCTTTTGCCCCAACTAATTCTAAAATAGGCTTTTGGAATAAGGCTTCCCATAAGTGTGCTTCCCTGTCTTTTTGTCCTGTGCGACAGCTTAACACTAAGTTACCTCCATTCTCAACATAGGTTTTCCAACGAGCCACCAGTTTATCGTCTAAGAGCTGATAAGCTGGTGCTATCATAAATGGATATTTAGAAAAATCGTGGCTTTCATCAATTACATCTACTGGTGCTCCCATAGATTTTAAAGCTTTGTAATAGCGATTTACATGTGCCATGTAATCCCACTGGTTGGTTTGTGGCTGATATTCCATTTCCCAACGGTTATCCGGATTGTAAAGAATTGCTGTTTTGCGTTGGGAAAGAATTGCAGGCAATGCTGTTTCAGGCTTATACCATTTGCGTAGCTCTTTTAATTCCTTAATTACTTTGATGTATTCATCTCCTGAGCGGCTCACGGTAGTGCCATCTGTTTTCATTATGCCATAATGGTATTGTTCTCCTCCGGACAACGGTTGTCTGAAACGGTAATTGCATACAAATTTATTGCCTCCTGCCATGACATGATACATCCACATGCGAACAGTTCCAGGCATAGTTTGAGGATTGAATAATCCCCAGTTTACTTGTCCGGGTTGTAATTCCATTACACCGCTTACGCCATTTATCGGTCTGAAGAAATCATTTGAAAAGCCGATGCTGTTTGCCGATCCCATACGGAAACCTTGTTCTCCGTGTCCTAAATCATATCCTTCTGCGAGGTATTTGGTATAGGTTTGAAAATCCAGTTCTTTCATCCGCAGCGGATCAACCGCAGAATGGGTAGGCATAAGGTTGGTAGTTACCCATTGAGTAGGCTTAATGTATTTACGAAGTATATCTTTTTGCATAATAATAAAACGAGCTGCTTCATCTGCTGAAAAGCGTTTGAAATCTAAAATGGCATGAGGGTTTGCCTGTTGCACCAATTCTTTTGAGTTAGGAATGTGTATCTGCTCGAAATTATTATAAGTCTGGCTCCAGAAGGCATTTCCCCAAACTTTATTTAGATTGTCGATGGTTTTGTATTTTTCGGCAAGCCAAATTCGATAGGCCTTTTGCGCATTTTCACTATAATCAAAAGAAGCTCCATAATGAGAGGGCTCATTATCAATTTGCCATCCCCAAACGGTTTTATTGTTGCCATAACGCTCAGCCAGTAAAGTTACTATTTTAGTAACATATTCTTCGTAGGTTTTACTTGACCATGATCCTTGTTGCCTAGCACCATGTTGTATCGTGCGCCCTTCGGCATTTACCATTAATATGTCAGGATGTTTTTGAGTGAGCCAGGCTGGGGGAGTGGGTGTAGGTGTGCATAATACTACTTTGAGATTGTTTTTTTCTGCTAAAGCCACTGCTTTGTCGAGCCATTCAAAATTGTATTTACCTTCTTGAGGTTCCATAGTTGACCAAGCAAATTCACCAAAATGGGTAAATTCAAAACCAAGGTCAGCCATTTTTTTGATATCCCTTTCCCAATTGGATTCCGGCCATTGTTCCGGGTAATAATAACTGCCTACTAGCATAAGGTCTTTTTTATAAAAAAACTTTTCAGCATTTTGGGCAAAGGATGCCTGCGCGCCGATTATAGATAATGCCACTGCAGTAATTTTAAAACGACTGCGTAAAAATTTGGAAATTTGGTCTGTTTGCAAAATAGATATATTTTATAATTTGGTTAATTGATTGGCTTCTGTCTTTAATTGTTTTAAATGAAATTTGGAAACCATTTGCCGTTTTCTGGGAAACAATATCCGAATTCATGATTTTTTATTGGGACGCTGGTATGAATTATACATTCAGTACCGTTTAATGATTTAATGGAGGCACTGTTGAGTTATTGGTTGTTCCAATCCATATTTATTTCAAATCCATCTCTTGCTTTAAGTCCTTTTTTACCATTTTCTACTGGCAAAGCTTCGACCCACTTCTGGAGAGGTTTACTGTATTATAATTTTTAGATCTTGAGCATTTAAATTGCTCTTGTTTTGTACTTCACAAAAATTAATGAATAGGACTTGTGAAATGGTAAATGATATTATTTGGGATTTTAAAAAATCGAATTTGTTAAAAAACATATTTTTTATTAAATTAATTTCAAAAGTATATTTTAATTATAAGAATACTATTCTGAACTGTTTGTTAAAATTTACTATTTCAGGATAGCTTTTATTTGTAAAAGAGACATTAACCAAGTCTTTTTGAAGAATTTCTTTTGATTAAAATTGGTTTCAAAATTATAGTTTCAGGACTGTTATGTACTTGTTTGTCCTTAATTTGTTTCAGCAGTAAATTGGTTGCAATTTTTCCCATCTCAAACCCAGGTTGGTCAATAGTGGTAAGTGATGGTTCTATGACAGATGAGATAGGTTCGTTACTAAAACCCACAATTGCTATGTCTTTCGGAATCCTAATGCCTTGTTCTTTTAGATATTGCAAAGCGCTAATAGCTGCAGTATCATTGGAAGAAAAGATAGCGTCTATGGAAACATTTAAGGAAAGTATTTTTTTTGCGCTTTCAATGCCGTCAGCTTCCATTAGTTTTGAGCTGATAATTAAATTTTGATCTAAGGGAATATCATGTTTTTTTAAAGCAGCCTTATATCCATAGAATCGATTTTTGTAAATTTCCAATTCTTGAGGACCTGAGAAATGAGCAATTTTTTTGCATCCTTGTAAAATAAGATGTTCCGTAGCCTCAAAGCCTCCCAGAAAATCATCGATAAGCACATTGCTGTTGTCCGGCATTTCTATATGCCTGTCGAAAAACACCAATGGAGTGCCACTGTTTTTAAAAAATTTCAAATAATCGTTGTCTTTGGTTTCCATAGACACCGAAATTAAAACACCATCAACTCTGTTTGCTAAAAATGTATGTGCTATTTTCTGTTCTCTTTCCAATTGTTCCAATGATTGAGAAATTGTGACATTGTATCCTGCTTCATAGGCAGTTTCTTCAATGCCGGCAATCGCAGACGAAAAGAAATGACGCGATATTCTGGGAACGATAACACCAATGGTGTTGGTTTTGTTGTTGCGTAAACTTGAAGCTAAGAGGTTCCTTTGGTATCCAAGTTCCAAAGCTTTGGCATTTACCTTGTCTTTCGTTTTTTGGGTTACTCTGGGATTATTGCTTAAAGCTCTTGAAACAGTGGAACTGTCAATGTTTAATTCTCTAGCAATGTCATGTATTGTTATTTTACTGTTCTCCATTGTGACCTCAAGCGTTGAATTATGATTTTTATTTACTCATTGACAAGTAAATTAATTATTGCAAAAATAGTTTTATTCTGTTGGAATAGCTTTTTTAATATTAAATTTTTATCAATATTTCAAGGAATTGTGATGTTATGAATGTCCATGTGAAGAATACTTCTTTATAAAAATTTTATGTGTTGAAATGATATCTGTTATAAAACAAAAATACAAATTTTAAAATACAATCGATTGTATTTTAAAAAATAAATATTACTTTTGACAAAAATTTCGATTTTTGGAAGTTTTTAGATCTAAAAAAGTAAATAGTACTTGATAAATATTATGATGAAAAATAATTTTAATGTACGGTATGCAGCTTCTCCAAAAGAAGTTAAAAGTTTTGATACGGTTAGATTGAGGGAAGAATTTTTGATTGAGAATTTAATGGAAAACAATTCCATAAATCTGGTCTATACTCATTATGACCGTTTTATTGTTGGTGGTGTTGTCCCAACTGATTTTTCTTTGAAACTGGAAACTTTTGAAGCTTTGAAATCAGATTGTTTTTTGGATAGAAGAGAATTGGGGATTATTAATGTCGGAGGCAGCGGTTCTGTTTTGGTTGATGGAGAACTATTTGAATTGGATTATAAAGAAGCGTTATATGTAGGGCGTTCCCATCAAGAAGTGATTTTTGATAGCGACGATGCTACGAATCCAGCTAAATTTTATTTGAATTCGGCACCAGCACACAAAGTGTTTCCAACTAAAAAAATAAGTAAAAATGATGCGGAAGTTGTGGAGCTAGGTTCAATGGAGACTGCAAATGCAAGAACAATAAAAAAGTTAATAGTCAACAGCGTGGCGGAAACCTGTCAGGTTCAAATGGGAATGACGGAATTAAAATCCGGAAGTGTTTGGAATACCATGCCGGCTCACGTGCATGATAGACGAATGGAGGTTTATTTTTATTTTGAGATTCCCGAAGATCAGGCAGTATGTCATTTTATGGGTGAACCACAAGAAACGAGACACATTTGGATGGGAAATAATCAGGCCGTTATTTCTCCCCCGTGGTCGATACATTCGGGTTCAGGAACAAGCAATTATACCTTTATCTGGGGGATGGCCGGTGAGAACTTAGATTATGGCGATATGGATTTTTGTAAAATAAATGAATTAAAATAAACTTTAAAATAAATGCTTATGTCGATAAACTTATTTGATTTAACAGGTAAAACAGCTTTAATTACCGGTGGCGTTCACGGATTAGGAATGGCTATGGCCAAAGGACTTGGACATGCAGGTGCTAAAATTGTTGTAAATGATCGTTCATCACAAGAAGCGGTGGACAATGCAGTTGCTGAATACAAATCTGTAGGAATTGAAGCCTATGGATACATATTTGATGTTACAGATGAAGCTGCCGTAATTGCAAACATTACCAAAATAGAGGACGAAGTGGGTCCAATTGATATCTTGATTAACAATGCTGGAATTATAAAAAGAACTCCGATTATTGAAATGGAAGTCGAAGATTTTGCGGCGGTAATCAAAGTAGATTTAATTAGCCCTTTTATTGTTTCAAAAAATGTTGCCAAAGGTATGATTCAACGTGGAGGAGGAAAAATCATAAACATCTGCTCCATGATGAGTGAATTGGGGAGAGACTCCGTAAGTGCCTATGCTGCCGCTAAAGGGGGACTTAAAATGTTGACCAAAAATATGGCTACGGAATGGGCTAAATTCAATATTCAAACAAATGGAATTGGGCCAGGCTATTTTGCCACAAGCCAAACAGCTCCAATTAGAGTAGATGGACATCCTTTCAACGAATTTATTATGGGAAGAACTCCAGCTGGCCGCTGGGGAGATCCTGACGATTTACAAGGAGCCGCTATTTTCTTGAGCTCTAAAGCAAGTGATTTTGTTAACGGTCACATTCTTTACGTAGATGGAGGTATATTGGCAACTATAGGAAAACCTTCAAATGAAATTTAGATTTATATTTATATTGAAATAGTTATGATTTTTGGTCATTATATTGAATCAGTTGAATTCCTCGAGGCTCTGCCTTGGGGTAATTCATTCAAACTTTCATAAGAACAACTACAAAGCGCATTTTTACAATCGGCTTCCTGAACATCCAATAATAAAAAGCTTTTTGATTTACTCTCATTGAAAGGAGGTGTTACAAAACTGGCTTCTTCTTCATCATAAAAAGTTAAACCAATTTTTAAATCTGGAATTTTTAGCACGGATCTAAAAATAGATTCGAAACTATCATTCAGTTTTGATTTTTCTGTATTTTTTTTAAATAGGTTTGATTTTAGATTGGAAACGGCACTTTTTACAGTTACATCTACCAATGATATTATGGAAAATCCTTTTAAATACCAAGAATTTTCAGGAAATGCTTTTTTCCATAAATCGATGTTGTCATAATTATCGATTAATTCTTCAATTTCTGATTGGGTTAAAAATCGGGTATTTTCAGTTGGATATATTTCAAGAAAGTCAGCATTATACAATATTCTATAATGCTTAATGATACCATTTTTGTCTGGAATATCATAAAATAAGGGTTTCCCAAAATCAACATTTTGATTGTAATACGCATTCAATATGAGTGTACAGTTCATTATATAAAACTGATGTTCATCTATGTCTCGAATGCTCATATCAAATGTTACTCTGACATCATTTAATTTTTTTTTAATCGTTCGGAATAATTAAATGTAATGTCGTAAAAAGGGAATGTTACTGCTTTTATTTCATCATGAGTCAATGCTGTGGGAAATAAATCGGCTAGTAAATACTTTATTAATTCCTGATTATTTTCGATTATATCCAAATTATCAATACCATGTTATCAATTCAGGTTTGTCTTTTATTTATTCAATAATTCCTTGGCATAATTAGATTTATAGTTAATATCGGATACTGCTGTTTGTTCCAATCCTTCGATTAATTTATGAAAAGAAATCAAGATTTCGAAAGGACTTAAGTATTTGTAATTTTGAATTATAGTCATTAAATATTAAAAGATCTTTTTTATTAATTTATAAAGTTCCTGCAAATACAATCCCAATACCAGCAATAGTATGTATTTGATTATAATCGATCATAGCATCTCCGTATCCGTGAAAAAACTGTCCGTAGCCGGTTAAGTTTCCGTATATAGGAAAAGCCCAGTCCAGTTCAATATTTCCGTGATTGTCATCTCCAGTTCTTAAAGAATGCTGTGCGCGTAATGTCAATAAATGTTTGTTTAATCTATAATTAAAAGTAGCATCCGCTCTACCCATATAATTTTTAATATCTGGATTTTCATTAATTTCAGCGGCTACCCAGGTTCTAAAGACCAAACTCCAATCCTTGTCCTCAAAGCCAGCATGCATAATAAATCGATTCCAGCTGCGGGAAAACTGTTTACCTTCTCGACCATTTGATTGATGGTTAAAGGCAAACCCAATCATTCTGGTCTTTAATCCTAAAAAATTATATTTTATAGGATAGTTAAAGATCAGTTCAGGTTCATAATTGGTTTCTCTAAAAGGTCTTGAAAATTCGACATTATAGACCTGCCAAAAAGATTTTTGAGTGTATGCCAGCCATAAATCGCCTTTCCCAATGATATTATGAGCTATTTTAGCTTTGAAACTTAATTGTATTGTAGCTTCCATATTGTCTAATTCAATTGGTTTATCGGTTGGAACTTCGTCAACAGGCACTACAAAAGGAACTTCACGCCTATGGCTCGAAAATCGAAATGGTAAAGTATAAACTGGTTTATAGGTCGTTATCAAAAAGGTTTCCTTATTGGTTTCTGGATCTAATTCCCATATATCTGAAAGCCTTTGGTAAGAACTTCGTTTTTTAAAAACTGAAGATTGCCCCATTATAGAAGAGATTGAAAATAAAGAAAGTACAAGTATTTGTATTGTTTTTTTGTAGTGATTTTTCATAGTGATTTTAAAAAGTTATTAAGCAATATTTGGCTTTTACAAATTCAATTTATATTGAATAGTGAATGTCTGACACAAACAAAAGAGTTCGATATCAGACATATCATTTTTAAGAATTAATTATTGGAATAACTTTACTTCCAATTAATTCAATGGATTCCATTAATTGTGAATGTGTTAAACCTGCATTGTCCATTTGGAAAGTAAATCTGGAAACGCCTCCTAAATCCTCACTGAAACGCATTATTTTATCGGCTATTTCATCGGGTTCACCAACTAATAATGCACCATTCCTGCCCACTTGAGCATTAAAATGGGCAGGTGTAATGGGGGGGCAACCTCTTTCTCTTCCCATTCGGGTAAAGGTTTCGGCATAGCCAGGATAATAATCAGATAATGCCTTACTCTTGCTATTGGCTACATAACCTAATGAATGTACACCCACTTTTAATTTTTCTGGTGAATGTCCTGCTTGTTTTCCTGCTTTTCTATACATATCGACCAAGCCTCGAAAACGTCTTGTTTCTCCTCCGATGATGGCAACCATTAGTGGCAATCCTAATTTTCCAGCTCTTACAAAGGATTCTGGAGTTCCCCCAACACCAATCCATAAAGGCATTTGATCCTGAAATGGTCTTGGATATATAGGCTGATTGACTAAAGGAGTTCTGAATTTTCCAGACCAGTTTACCTTTTCATTATTTTGTATTTGGATTAACAATTCCAACTTTTCCAAAAAAAGTGCATCATAATCCTGAAGATTGAATCCGAACAATGGAAATGATTCTGTAAACGAGCCACGACCTACCACTAATTCTGTTCTTCCTCTCGAAATGAGGTCAAGTGTGGCAAATTCTTGAAAAACTCGAACTGGATCGGCAGCACTCAAAACAGTAACTGCACTGGTTAGCTTTATTTTTTTAGTTCTGGCGGCTGCGGCTGCCAAAATTATGGCTGGTGACGAATCAAAAAATTCACGGCGATGGTGTTCTCCAATTCCAAATATTGCCAAACCAGCTTGATCCGCTTGTTCTATTCTGGTCAATAATTCTTCTAATATATTTGCTCCATCAATAGCTTTTTGAATGGTGCCTGATGCAAAACTGTCTATTCCAATTTCCATAGTGCTTTTTTGTTAAAAGTTATATTCTACCACCGCCGTTTGCAATAATTTGTTGCCCATTTATCCAAGCTCCTTCAGGACTTGCAAGAAATGCTACTGCGCCCGCAATGTCCTCTGGTTCGCCCAATCTTCCTAAATTCATTCCTTGGGCAATTCGTTCCATTTCTTCTTTTGAAACTTCTTTTTCCATTAAAGGAGTTCTTGTTGGTCCAGGAAAAACACTATTTACGGATATTTGACGATGCCCAAGTTCCTGAGCCAAAATTTCAGTAACCACTTTCCCGGCTGCTTTACTGGGAGCATAAATCCCAAGACCCGCTGCGGGATAAAGCGAACTTGTTGAAGATATCTGAATAATGCGTCCCCCATTTCTAATGTGTTTGGCAGCTTGTTGCAGCACAAAATAAGTTCCTTTATAATTTACCGTATTGATACGGTCAAAGTCCGCTTCGGTAACATCAGCAATAGGAATCCCCATAATAGCAGTTCCTGCATTGGCTACTACAATATCGATTCCGCCAAATTCTTGGATTACAGTATCAAAAAGAGTTATAATAGCTGATACGTTACTCACATCTGCAGGAAATCCTCTTGCAATACCACCAGCTTTTCTAATTTCATTCACTACGGCATCGGCTTGTTTTGAATCTCCAACATAATTAACGGCTACTGCAATTCCATCTTTGGCTAAACGGATGGCAATCGCGCGACCGATACCTGTTGCAGCTCCTGTTACGATTGCTGTTTTATTTGTTGATGTAGTCATAATTGTTGTTTTTTATATCCCTATCTAATAGGGTCTATTTTACTTTCAATTTGTGAATTGATTTATTGTAAACTTGGATAATCGGTATAGCCTTTTTCATTACCTCCGTAAAATGTGGTTCGATCAGCTTCATTGAGTGCGGCGTTTAGTTCAAAACGTTTTACTAAATCGGGATTGGCAATAAACGGAACCCCGAAGGAAATCATTTTAGCTATTCCTTTGTTTAGTTCAGCTTCGGCAGTTTCACGATTATATCCTGCATTGGCTATTACCAAATGTTTGGTTAATTTTCCGAAGGTTCCCATTACATCTTTTGCATATTGGTCGAAACCATCTTCGGGAAGAAATAAGGGATTCATTAGGTGAATGTATGCTAATGGCAGCTTATTCAACTGCATTATTAAATAGGTGTAAGTTGCTAGTGGATCGCTTTCAAGAATGTTATTGTACGGAAGACTTGGCGATAGTTTGATACCTACTTTCTCTTCTCCAATGACAGTTACCATTTCTTGCATTGCTTCAAGAATAAAGCGACAGCGATTTTCAATGCTTCCACCATATTCATCTGTACGTAGATTGGAACTTTCTGCTAAAAACTGATTGGGCAAATAACCTGTGGCAGCGTGTAATTCTACCCCATCAAAACCTGCTTTAATGGCGTTTATGGCAGCTTGTTTGTAGTCTTGAATTACTTGTTTTGTTTCAGCTATACTCAATGCTCTCGGGATTTCATAATCTACAAGTCCTTGTGACGAAAAATGTTGTTGTCCTGTAATAGCAATTGCTGATGGAGCAACGGGTAATTCACCATTTTTATCTGCCGAATGCGCTACACGACCTGTATGCCAAAGCTGGGCGAAAATTTTGCCTCCTTTTTCGTGAACGGCATCGGTTACTTTTTTCCAGCCTGCAATTTGTTCTTCAGCATAAATTCCTAACGTGAAAGGACTTCCTAATGCTTGTTCCGAAATATTAATACCTTCTGTGATTATCAACCCAGCAGTTGCTCTTTGGGTGTAATATAAAAGGGTCAAATCATTTGCTACTCCATTTCCTTCGCCACGTGCACGTGTCATTGGTGCCATTGCTACACTATTATTTAGGGTTAAATTCCCTATTTTATTTGATTGTAATAGTTTCATTTCTTTTTAATTTATATCAATAAATTTGTTTTTATTGTCTCAATTTTTGATTCCAATTCATCTACAAGACTATCATTTATGATTCCATTTTCATCATTAAAATTGTCATAAAAACTTGGTAATGAAAATGTTTCAATCACATTTGCGCCATAGTATGGAAGGGTGTTTTTTGCTAATTCTAATACTGTAGCTCCACCTCTTTCTCCTGGAGAAGTAGCTAAAACAAAAACGGGTTTATTACCAAATGCTTTGCGTTCTGGAATAACCGAAATCCAATCGTAAATATTTTTGAAAGCAGTAGAATAGGCTCCATTGTTTTCGGCAAGAGCGATAAGAAGCAAACCACTTTCGTCAATTTTACCAGCAAAATCTAAAGCCAATTGCGGTATTCCAGTTTTGGCTATTTTATCTACACTAAATATTGGCATTTCGAAATCATTCAAATCCAAAATTTCTACCAAATGGTCATCAAAAAAAGATGCTGTATGCGTTACTAATTTTTTATTGATGGAAGTACTACTGTTGCTTCCTGCGAATGCTAAAATCTTCATATTTTTTTAATTTAAAAGTTAATTATCTTACATTATAAATTTAATTTCGCCATATTTCCCCGCATAAAAATCTCGGTAAGCGTCGCATATTTCAGCTAGTGAGTTCATGACAAACGGACCTTCTGACACAATAGGTTCTGTATATTCTTCGCCACCAAACAATAGTACATCAATAGCGGTTTTAGAAGTGTTTTTTATTTCGATTTCTCCTGCTTTTCTTTCAAATTCTACAAATTCTCCTGCTTGAAATTCGGCATCGTTAAGTATTGTATTTTGTGTGGTCAAAAATGCGGCAGCCTCTATTTTATCAGCTAAATTGATGGAAAATTGCTTTCCCATTTCCAAATGAATGTGATATAAAAACTGCTCGGAATAATTTGGTATTTTAGAACTCAACTCTTCATAGTTACCTACAATTACTTTTATCCAACCTATATTGTTAGTAAATTCTTTTTTAGGAACTTCTTTTGCTTGAATCGCTATGTGAGCAGGGCTTTCGGCTTTGTTTTTTGCAGGTAAATTGATCCAAAACTGAAATCCGTGGACAATTTTACTTTCTGTTTGAGAGTCGTAATTAAAATTTTCATCATGTATAATTCCATTACCAGATTTCATCCATTGCATACCTCCTGAATGTATTTTTCCAGTATTGCCTGCACTGTCAAAGTGTTCGACTTCTCCTTGAATAATATAGGTTAGTGTAGCAATACCTCGATGGGGATGAGCCCCCATCCCTTTTTCATTGATGACTTCTTTGATAGCTGGTGCTACATAATCGAGAAATACAAAAGACCCCACTTTTTTTGCATAGCGATTGGGTAACATTCTATTGATAATCAGAGGACCGAGATCGGTTTTGTTACCTTGTGTAGAGAAAATGGTTTCCTTTTTCATAGATGTAGGGTTTGTTTTTTTAGCGGCTCTATTTGGGTATGCTACGCCAGATTGTGTCGCCTTTTTATGTTTTTGATGGTTGCTTACGCAAACTTTTTGTTAGTCGCGATTCATTACTAAAATTTTATCGTGATAATAATGTGACACTCCCAAAATTGCTAAAAATACAATTGGTGCAACAGCCACAGAAATAGGATCACCACTCGCTATATGAGCAATAAATGCAGAAATGAATGTCAATGCAAATCCAAAATAAGCGAAGGATTTAATTTTAGCAGAAATCATAGGAATGATTAAGACTAATGCTCCTAAAACCTTTAGAACTCCTAGTTCAATTCTGAAATAATCGGGGAAACCTAAATGGACAAATGCTGCTTTCATATCAGCGTTAGTAAAATACCCGAATGCACTAAAAAGCATCATAGCAGCAATAATTCCAGTTGTTGCCCAATAAATAATTTTGTTCTTGTTCATTTTTTCTAATTCTTAGATGGTTATTTTTTGTTAATTTTAATACTGTAAAATTGCGATAGAAGTACCCCTTAAATCGATGCGATATGATAAAAAAAACCGTTGACATTTGTCAACGGTTTTAGAACTAATTAATTTAAAATCACTCTAACACAAACTCACTATACTTAAAAGAGATATTAAAATATGCCGTTTATATTAGCTGCTTTTAAATTTTGGGCTACCCATGGAGCTGCATTATCGGGTGTGCCAACGAGTTGTAGTACTTCCCAATGTTCTATAGCTTTACCTTCGTCATTCATTTTAAAGATATCAACTCCTGCAATTCCAGTGTCATTAGGATCATCATTGAAAATGTTTCGGAAGTTAGAGTGTACCCATACATAGTTGTCAACGGCAATGATGCGTTTTGCCGTCCAGCTTGTTGTTGGATGTTCATCTACTACCTGCTTAAAAAATTTTATCAAACCAGCTGCGCCCGTTTCCAGTAAAGGATCATGCTGAATATATTCTGGGTCTAAAAATTTTAAAACTGCTTCTTCTGGCTGTCTCTGATTAATCATTATTTCATGAAGATTAATGATATTTTCCATGTTGCGAACAGCTTTAGCGTCACTTAGATTTACGATTCTTTCCATTTTATTTTATTTACTTGTTAAGAAATACATATAATGATTTTATTTTTCCGTTTTCAAAAATTACTATGTCTGTACCCGTTGCTACTGGAGGCGTTCCCTCTGGACCAACACCCCAATCTAACTTGCCTACATTGTTATTAATTACAATTGGTTTTAACTGTACAATAGAAAAAACCGGAGGAAGACCATTTAATGTCTTACTAATTTTATGATTTACATCCTCATATCCTGTAAATTTTTCACCAACTTCAAATAAGTCAATATCTTTCGCATAGACTCTTTTAATAGCCGTAACCCTAAGTGTTTCGTCACGTTGGTTCCAAATTTCGTTTAAATGCTGAACCAGTAATTGTTCTAATTTATTTTCCATTTTATTTTATAATGATTTGATTTAATAACCAATGGTAAATGGTTTACCTACAAATTGCTGATTTTTGATTTCATCAACCAACGCCACTGCATAATCTTCGAATGAGATATTGCTTGCTCCGTTTTCGTCTGCAACCAGATTAGTAGTTCCTAATCTAAATTTACCTGTGCGTTCGCCTGCTTGTATCATAGCAGCAGGGTTAAAATACGTCCAGTTTTCCAGTCCTGTAGTTTCATATAATTTCTGTACTTCACCGTGTGCAAAAATTGAAGGTTTGTATTCTTCTGGAATATTTTTCATAATATCTTCACTATCCAACATTCTTAAGCCTGGTGCAACCTCATTATTTGTTCCTCCTCCCACAGCAATAATTCTTGTTTGTGGTTGTTTTTTTAAAGCATTGATAAGGTTTTGGTGCGCTTTTTTAAACTGTTCAGGAGATAGTCCTGCATAAAGTGATATTGCAGATACAACAACATCTTTGCCAGCTATTAAAGATGGTAATTCTGCCTCGTTCAGCAAGTCGCCTTTGATTACTGTTAAATTTGGGTGTTTCAATTCTAATGCCTCTGGTTTGCGTTGTACTGCGGTTACTTCATACTCTTTATCCAGAGCTTCTTTTAATATTCGCTGACCAATGTTGCCCGTTCCTCCAATTAATAATACTTTCATAGTTTTTTATTTTTATTTGATTTTTAATAATACAAAGGTATATTTGCACTATTATAAAAACAAGTACTACCTAAAAAGTAAGCGTATAAATGGCACAGAGAAAAGAGAATTCAACCAATAGCTTAAACAATAATGTCCTTACTAAATGTCCTATGTCATTTACCATTGAAATGATTGGTGGGAGATGGAAAACTATCATTCTATATCAACTTCGAAATGAGCCATTGCGATTTGGGCAATTGAAAAAAATATTGATATACACTACAGAGAAAATGCTGGCGCAACAACTGAAACAGTTAGAACTAGACGGCTTGGTTGTAAGAGATGCAAAAGAAATTGTTCCCCCACACGTAGAATATTATTTGTCTGAAAAAGGTAAAACATTACTACCTGTTCTAGAGGCTATGGCAGAGTGGGGTGAAACTCATAATCAATTATCAAAAGAATGTTAGTTTAAAAGTTGTTTTCATATTATTTTTAACATCGATTCATACATTTGTCAACGGTTTTTGATATTGGTTTAAAACGATACGGTTTTAATTTGAATTATTATTCTGCAAAACTTCCGCCACTCATTGCTTTTTGGAAAACTTGTGGATTCCAGTATTCAAGGTAGTTTATAACAAGACCTTACGGTTAGTTGCTCTTAATTGACGAACTTATAGCCTTTTTAAAATAAGGCGAGTCATTCCAACTTATCTTCTTATAGTTGACTGTTTGCTTTAATTTTTGAGGCAAACAATCCCAAATGACTTCCCTTATTTTTTCAAGCAATACATTTTTGGCAAATGTGTCCGAAACCACTAAACTGATTTCTCTTACTGGTTTTGGGTCTTCAAAAGATTTATAGCAGTTATTTGGTACCTCATTAATGATAGATAACTCAGGAAGTATTGCAAAACCTAAATCGGCTCGCACTAGATTTTTTAAAGTTTCAATTGAGTTGATGTTGTAGAAGAATTTTTCCTGTGCTTTGTTTTCACTCTTCAAATTACAAATATCCAACAGTTGTGCATTAAAACAGTATTCATCCTGAAGCAATAACAAATCGGCTTTGTTACTTTCAAAAAGATTGAAAAGAATGCCAGTATCTGAACCATACGATTTATTGATAAAAGCCACAAATGGCTCATAAAAAACAGGGAATTCCAGCAATGAAGAGTTGCCAGTTGGAGTTGCCATTATGGCAATATCAATAGCTCCTTCTTCCAAATCGTTCATTAAACCTACTGTAGTTACTTCTTTAATGGTAAAGATTATTTTGGGCAGTTTGGCTCTTAAATCTTTAATTAATATAGGAATTAGATAAGGTGAAAGTGTTGAAATAATACCCAATTTTATTTCTCCTTCTAACATATTTTTTTCATCAATTACAAAATCTCTAATCGAATCTACTTCTTTCAATACTTTTTTAGCTTTTGCAATTATTACTGTGCCTAGTGATGTAGGTTTGAGAGGAACGGTTGATCGATCAAATATTTTAATTCCTATCTCTTCTTCCAAACTTTTTAGCTGTAATGTTAATCCGGGTTGTGATACAAAACAGGCTTCTGCAGCTCTCGCAAAGTGTCTTTCTTTGTCTAAAGCAATGATGTATTTTAATTGCTGTAATGTCATAATTATATTTTTTATTTATAATATATAAAAATTATTAATTTGATTTATAATTACAAACATACCACCTTTGTATCGTTAAATAACTTAAAACAATAAAAAAATGAAATTAAAATTAAATCTAGCAACTCAAACAAAAATTTTGTTTACTGCTTTAGCATTATTAGCATTATCTATTTCGGCAATTGCGCAACAAAAAAAAGCTTCATCAACGCGTGAAGAATTTATTGAAGTAGAAAAGAATGTTCTCCTTCACGTTACAGATTGGGGAACTGGCAAAGCGGTTGTGTTAATTCACGGTTGGCCTTTAAGTGATGCAATGTATGAATACCAATACCAGGAATTGGTAGAAAAAGGATACCGAGTTATAGGTATTACACTTCGTGGTTTTGGTAAATCAGACAAACCTTATGGCAAATATGATTATGATGTATTTGCCAACGATATTAAAGTGGTATTGGATAAATTGAATATTCAAAATGCAACTTTAGGAGGTTTTTCAATGGGAGGTGCCATAGCGATACATTATGTTGCTAAATACAATAGTGCCCACGTAAACAAACTGGCTTTGTTTGGAGCAGCTGCACCATTGTGGACTAAAAGAAATGACTATTCTTATGGATTTTCTAAAGAAGACGTGAACGGTTTAATTGCTTTGAGCAAAACAAATAGACCGCAACTTTTAGAAAATTTTGGAAAAATATTTGCTGCCAATGAAACGGCATTGTCACAAGGCATTGGTAATTGGTTAGGAGGAATAAATTTAGAGGCTTCTCCTTATGCAACAACCCAATGTTTGATAGCCTTGAGAGATACCGATTTGCGTGCTGAATTATCCAAAATAAACATTCCAACTGCTATTTTTCACGGAACAAAAGACAAAATATGTGAATTTGCATTAGCCGAGCAAATGCAAAAAGGAATTAAAAATTCGTATATCGTAAAATTTGAAAATAGCGGACACGGATTGTTTATTGAGGAACTTGGGAAATTCAATTCAGAATTAATCAAGTTTTTAGAAAAATAATATTCAATAACCATTAAAATAAATAAAAATGAAATTTACAAGACAAGCAAATGCCAATTGGCAAGGAACAGGAATGGAAGGAAAAGGGACAATATCTACCCAAAGTACCACTTTAGACAAAGCCCAATTATCCTTTAAAACCCGTTTTGAAGAAGGCGTGGGAACTAATCCGGAGGAACTTATTGCCGCGGCACATTCAGGATGTTTTAGTATGAAATTAAGTTTTGTGCTAACCGATATGGGTTTTGTGCCTACAAACATTGATACTACTGCAAAGGTAACTTTTGAAGATGGAAAAATAACTCTAGTCCACCTAGGTTTAAAAGCAAAAATTGATGGAATAACTGAAGAACAGTTTCAAGAAGCTGCACAAAACGCAAAAGAAAACTGCCCAATTTCACAATTATTAAATGCTGAAATTACTTTGGCTGCGGAGCTAGTTTAAAAATGAGCTCATATATTAATTTAACAGCCACAAAGGAATATTTTTTGTGGCTGTTATATTTTAATGTTGTTTTTTTATCGTTTTGATAAGGCAAAGTTACATTGTAAGCGAGACTTAAAAAGATGCAATTTGACAAAAAAACCGTTGGTAAATGTCAACGGTTTTGAATTATTTTAAAGGTGATACTATAAGTTATCCTTTGTTTACAAGACCAATTTTTGTTTGTTTAAAATTTTGCTCATTAAGCTCTTTCGCAATATAATGTCCTACATTACCTGCAAATATTTCTTTGCTTTCGCTTTGTGGAAAATATTTTTCTTCAAAAATATAATTACCATCAGAGTCACCCTCAACAACCATTGTTGGGCACACAACTAAATAATTGACATCTATAGCTGCAAGATAAGTATAAGCATCCCAATGATCAGCTCGTGGATTTTTCAAAAATGCTGGCTGTCCTGGCAAGTCTCTTCTTATGGTATTGAAATTTAAAAGTGTCAAACCCGAACCTGCCACTACAATCAATCTTTGTTCTTGCGAAATGTGCTTGGTAACTAATTTTACAAATGGGGTTAGTACTTGTGTAGGATCTTCAAGATCTCTATTGGCTACAGCACAAGCTATTGCATCATAATCCTTAATGATTGCAGCAATTTTACCGTCATCGTCTAATTCTCCCGAAATGATTTTTACACCCTTAATTGGAAAATCAGTTTGTCGGGTATAGACGGTTACTTCATTTCCAAGTTTTAAACTCTCTTTTACAATCTGTTTGCCAACTAATCCTGTGGCTCCAAATACAATTACTTTCATTTTATATTCTTTTTTTTAAATGACTGTTTGTAAGTCACTTTTGTTAAACCATATCAATAAATACAGTATTTTTTTTACCAAGGATTTACTTCTGTTTTATCCTCTATGTCATTACTATAAAATTGTCCCGTTGGCGCATTATTATCTGTCAAAGTATGTTTAACGATAAAAGCACTCGCATTTTCCGCCTTGTTGCGATGCAATTTGACAAAAAACCGTTGATAAATGTCAACGGTTTTTAAAGTTAATTTTGTTACTCAGCAAAATTCCCTCCACTCATTGCTTTTTGAAACGCTTGTGGATTCCAGTATTCACGGTAGTTTACAACAAGACCGTCACGGAAAGTTACGAAAGTTGCATAGCTCATTTCATAGGGATTGCCATTTCCTATTACAACTCCAGAAGCACTCCATTCTGCTATGGCAATATTTTCGTCATCAGTACCATAGATTTTTAAGGTTGGTAATGATTTTATATCGATATAAGTTGGGTAATCTTTTAAATAAGCATAAAGAGCCTCTTTACCTTCAAATTTTGCTTGTGAACCTTCTGGGGCAAAAGGGAATTCTGCTACTACGTCTTCGGCACAAAGCTCTGACCAGCCTTTCATATCTTTGGCAAGAAATCTATCTAAAGTGTTACGAAGAAGTTGAGTAGCCGGTATTTTTTTTAAATTTTTCATTTTTGTTTAAATTTTAATGTTATTATTTTTATTGATTTTGATAAGGCAAAGATGTGACACTAGTAAACCTGATAAAGATGCGATTTGATAAAAAAAACCGTTGACATTTGTCAACGGTTTTCAATTATTCTTGTGATGATTAAATCAATATAATGAAGCTGTTTTTACCACGGACTTACTTCGGTTTCGTCCTCTATGTCATTGCTGAAAAATTTCCCCGTTGGTGCATTATTATCGGTTAATGTATGTTTAATAATAAAAGCTGCCGCACTTTCGATTGTTCCTGGTCCGCTATGATGATTAAAATCGGTTGCAGTATAACCCGGATCAATTGCATTTACTTTGAAAGACAAGCTTTTTAGTTCATAAGCCAATGCAATGGTGTATGCATTTAAAGCTGCCTTTGAAGTTCCGTAACTTGCCGTTTTAAAATCATAATATTTCCAATTTGGGTCACTGTGCAAAGTTAAAGAACCCAGTCCAGAAGTAATATTGCTGATCCTTGGACTTTCCGATTTTTTGAGCAATTCCAAAAAGGTTTGCGTCACTTGGATTACGCCAAAGAAGTTGGTATCAAATACTTTTTGAATGTCTTCAATCGGAGTATCCGATGCCTGTTGCGGATTTGTTCCAAGAATTCCTGCATTGTTAATTAAAATATCCAATTTGCCTTGCTCTTTTTCTATACTATTTTTGGCAGATAAAATGGAATCATAATTAGTCACATCAATTTGAATAACTTTGATGTTTTGAAAGCCATTTTCGGCCAACTCTTTTACAACTGCTTCGCCTTTTTCAAGGTCACGTGTTCCTAAATAGACGCATAAGCCTTTTTTTGAAAGCTGTTTTGCTATTTCCAGACCAATGCTTCTGTTGGCTCCTGTTATTAATACTGATTTCATTTTTATTGTTTTTAAGATTAATAAAGCAAAATTGCAACGTTTAGAAACGAAATCATTTGCCATTTGGCAAAAAAACAATTTATCGGATATTTTTTCTGATTCTGCTTAATGAAGATTGAGTAATGCCTAAATAAGAAGCGATATATGAAAGCGGAACACGGTTGACAACATTGGGGAAAATTTCCAAAAACTTCAAATAGCGTTCAGTAGCATCTTCTGTAACCAATGGGCTTCTTCTGGCTACTTTTAGCATTAATGCTTTTGAAGTGATTTTATGCACAATAGTATCCCAGCCAACGATGGTATCCAGCAATTCCTGCCAGTCTTTTTTTGAAAAAACAATAAGTTTGCAATCAGTAATAGCCTGCACATAGGCCGAAGAACAAATTTCATTGTTAAAACTGTCTAAATCAACCACAATATTGTTTTCATCAATGAAATATTTGGTTATTTCTTCGCCTTTATTATTGTAATAACAAACTCGGGTAATGCCTTCTACAATAAAACCAACTTGTCGCACAATTTTCCCCGCTTCCGAAAAATAGTCATCTTTTCGAAGTTCTAATACGGCAGCCTTCTTTGAAATTAAGTCAAGCTGTTGTTGGTTTAAATTTCCAAACTGTAAAATGTATTCTATAAATGCTTTCATTTTTATTTTATTTTATTTTTTAGAATGTTAATGACAAAGATGAGAAATAATAAAAACCGTTGGTAAATATCAACGGTTTAAAAGTTATTAAAGATACTTTAAAAAATATCTTAGTTAAAAAAGTGATAGAAACTATATATTCACTACAATCTTACCAAATTGCTGGTTGGATTCTAAATAGTTATGAGACGCAACGATTTCATCTAGATTAAAAACCTTATCAATAATGGGTTTTAATTTCCCTTCGGCGACACCTTTGTCAATAAAAGCGATGGCTTGCATCAAAACTTCCATATTGCCTAAAACTTCAATTGCAGAATATCCTCGAATGGTTGGGGTTTTCATGAGAACGTCAAACGCTGGGAAACTGGCAGGTTCGTGGCTCAATGCACCGTAAACAAACACTTTCCCGTTTTCGGCAACTGAACTTAAAAGGTTGCTGAATTTAACACCCACAACAGGATCTAAAATGATATGAGCACCTACATTATTGGTGATTTTTAAAACTTCAGTTGCAATGTCTTCTTCAGAGGTTACAATTACGTGGGATGCACCCGCTTTTAATAATGCTTCTTTTTTCTTTGCAGAAGTAGTTAAAGCAATTGAAATTCCTCCAACATAATTTGTTATTTGAATAGCAGCAAGACCAGCACTGCTTGAAGCTGCATTGATAACCACAAATTCTCCTGATTTTAATTTTCCGGAATTTACAATCATTCCGTACATTGTGGAGTAACTTGTCCACAAAGACGCAGCTTCATCATAAGATAAATTGGCTGGATATTTATGTACTGCATAAGCTGGCATTAGGATATATTCTCCATACGAGGTATAGTTATGTAATGAAAAACCAGGTATAACATTTACGACATCTCCAACCGATACATTCGAAACTTCAGAACCAACAGCTTCGACAATTCCGGCAGCTTCATAACCTAATTGGGCTGGGAAAATAGGATTTTCTATGTACATTCCTTGGCGATACATAGCATCAGCTCTGTTTATACCAATTGATTTTACTTGAATTCTTACTTCCTGAGAACCAGGATAAGATACTTTTACTTGTTCTACTTTTAATACTTCAGGAGTTCCAGCTTCGTGGAAAACCACCGTTTTAGACATTTTTGATAAATCACTCATTGTTTTACTTTTTAAAATTTTTATTGATTTTGATAAGGCAAAGTTGCATCAAAGGCAGGCCTTGTGACAATGAGATATGATAAAAAAAACCGTTGACATATATCAATGGTCTTTGTAATTCAAAACTTAAAATGGAGTTTATTTCATTACTTGTTTTCTAATTTGGCACTAGTTTTCTTTTATATAGTCCAACAATATAATTGAGCCTTACAGAAAGACAAAATGAACCTTACAGCAAAGAAATTCACAAATATAAATTTTACTTTTGTACGTTACTAATACAACTATAAAGATTATGGAGGTGCAACAAGACGATAAATTAAAAACATTAAGCTATTCAGGAATATTCTTGTCTTGCTTTAGTGATTATAGCGAAAAGTGTATTCACGCCACGCCTGAACACGTCTTGGTTTATTTGTACTCCGGCGAACAGATTATAGAGGATAGAAACAAAAAAATAAAATTGCAGGCTGGAGATTGTGCTTTTATCCGAAGAGATCACCGCTTGAAAATGTACAAAAACAGCAAAGGTGAAGATTTGTACAAAGGCATTTCGTTAACATTTAAGCGTAATGTATTGCGTGATTTTTACAGTAAAATGAATAAATCTGAAATACCTACAGCTGTTAAAGTTTCTGACAAAACGGTCTTTAAGTTAGAATCAAGTCCCGCAATAGAAAGTTTATTTCAATCGCTTACACCTTATTTTGACAGTAACATACAACCAACGGAAGGCGTTACACATTTGAAATTATTGGAAGGGATTTATGCTTTACTGAACAGCAACGAACAACTCTATCCAATACTTTTTGATTTTGCCGAACCTTGGAAAATTGACCTTTTGGAATTCCTCAACGGCAACTATATGGAAGAACTTTCGATGGAACAAATCGCTTCATTCACAGGACGAAGTTTGGCAACTTTCAAAAGAGATTTCAAAAAAATAAGCAGCCTCACACCTCAAAAATGGCTGATAAAAAAACGCTTGGAAACGGCTTACGTAAAACTAAAAGAAGAAGGCAAAAAAGTACAAGACGTTTATATGGAAGTTGGCTTTAAGAATCCTTCTCATTTTTCAACCGCATTTAAAAAACAATACGGAATTCCGCCAACAGAAGTTTAGTTATTTGGCTTTTTATCATTTTTTAATTTTCCAGAAGATTGTTCGCTTTTAATTTTTTCGCGATGCTGCATTCCCCATTTGGTCATTGCTCCCACAACTTCTTCGAGTGTATGACTGTAGGGCAGCAGTTCATATTCTATGGTTACCGGATAACCATTTTCTACTTTTTTGATAATAAAACCATTCATTTCCAGTTCTTTTAATTCGCTTGAAAGAACCCGTGCAGAAATTCCTGTGACCTGCCGTTGAATTTCGGTAAATCGTTTATTTCCTCTTGCCATTGCGATGATAATCATCAGTTTCCATTTACCGCCAATGGCATATAATGCGTCTGAAACTGCCATTAAAACTTTATGACATTCCTCTGTAAATGCTTTATTATCAGTTTGATTTTCTTTTATTTCTTCCATAAATTTGTTTTGTATTAGTCGATAACCGTTAAGCAACAACTAATAATTTATTAACAAATTTAAACTTTAAATGCCAATTCAAATAGCGCAGGCTGGCAAAAATAGAAAATGACAATTTAAACAAAGCGTAATTGACATTTTAAACAAATTAATTTGATGCTAATATTTGTAATTTTGGTATTTGGTTCAATCCAATATTTACAAAATCTCAAATCATTAACAATGGCAAAACAAAATTTCAATAAATTTACAGATCTTGTTTGGACGGTTACTGAAGAAGGTATTTACAAAGATGATTTAAGTCTTGAATTTCATTCTTTTGTGCTGATCATTTCCGGTGAAATGAAAATTATACAGGCAGACAAATCGTATACATTTGGTGCCGACAGTATGTTGCTTTTTCCAAGAAATCAGATATCCGCCGTCATAAAACAGCCTAAAGACGGGAGACCTTACAAGGCTGTCGTTTTTGGGTTGACGGTAGAAAGACTGAAAGCATTTTATACACAAGAAAAACCAAATCTGAATGTTTCCCCAGACTTTTCTGTTAGGATTTTAAGTGAACAGGCATTGTTAAAAAGTTTCTTTTCCTCTATCATTCCTTATTTTGAACTGGAGCAAAAACTCCCGGAAAATATTGCAAAGCTTAAATTTGAAGAAGCTATTTCCATCCTCCGATTTATTGAACCAAATATAGACAGTGTTTTGGCAGATTTCTCTGAACCCGGAAAAATCAATCTGGTTGATTTCATGGAAAAACATTACAAGTTTAATATGCCCCTTGAAAAATTTGCCTATCTCACGGGTCGCAGTCTATCAACATTTATCAGGGATTTTAAAAAGGCTTTTAAAATTACACCTCAGCGCTGGCTGACAAAAAAACGTTTGGAATTGGCTCATTTTCAACTCTCCAAAAAGGACAAGAAAGCGGGAGATATTTATTTGGAAATTGGTTTTGAAAATCTCTCCCATTTTTCTTTTGCCTTTAAGAAACAGTTCGGCTATTCTCCTTCAGAATTATAATCGGATTAAGCCAAAATTCAAACAAATAATAATCCATTGCGGAATATTATTTGTTTTTAAATACTTTTTTGTAAAGATTTACTGCCGCACCATTTGCCATTCCTTTCATCATTGCAAAAATCTCGTCAGAATAGTTGCCAAGCAGGTCAATTCTATTGATTTTCCAATCTACTTTGTGATTATTCATCACTGGAGCAAACGCTTGTGCGTGTTTCATCAATTCATTTTCGTTAGCGTAAGATTCCAAGAAAAGGATTTCGAAAGTCTCAGGATTATAATGACATTCGTGGATTAAAACCCCGTCTCCTTCTTTCGGCACTGCGATTCTTGCTGCTGCCATAAATTGTTCTAATTTTTTCCATTCATTGGGATTTACCGTTGTGGACATAGTGAGCCTCAAAATTGATTGTTCTGACATTTTAAATGTTTTTAATTAATTACTGATTGGTTACTTTTCTACAAAATTAGTTCAGAAACCACATCGACGTTTTGTTTAAAATATCAAAAAATCATTGTTTAAAAGGTCACTATCAAATTTTAAATTCTAGTTTTTTTGACAATCTTAGCAAAGCAAATTTGACATTTTGAACAAAACAAAAAATTCAAACTGCTTCTACCTTTGACAAAACATTTTAAATACAAAAACAATGAAAGCAATAGTTTTAAAAGAAGTAGGCGGTCCTGAAAACCTGATTTTAGCAGAAGTTCCTGTTCCAACAATCAAAGACAATGAAGTCTTGGTTCAAGTGAAAGCAATAGCAATTAATCCTGTAGATGCATTTGTCCGTAGAAATCAAGCCGCACTAGAGATGATTTATGCTCTTAAAGGTGATGAAGAAAATATCATTTTGGGATGGGATGTTGCAGGTATAGTGACTGAAGTTGGCAATGCTGTGACAAGATTCAAAACAGGCGATGAAGTTTTTGGAAATTTTAATTTTATCGGTCAGGCAAACGCATACGCTGAATTTGTAGCTGCTCCAGAGGACGAATTGGTAATAAAACCAGCCAATGTAAGTTTTGAACAAGTTGCAGGCGCAACAATGGCTGCTTTGACAGCATGGGCATCATTAATAAAGTTTGCTAAAATAAAAAAAGGAGACAAGGTTATTATCTACGGTGCATCTGGTGGTGTAGGACATTATGCCGTGCAGATTGCAAAGCATTTTGGAGCGTATGTAATTGGAGTTGCATCGACAGAAAACAGAGATTTTGTATTAAGTTTAGGTGCGGATGAATTCTTTGATTATAAAACACAGGCAGTAGAAGATTTTATCAATGATGCCGACATCGTTCACGACGCCGTTTGGGTAGAAGCAGATGTAAGCAGTACGGAAGATACCCATTTGGCTCGTTCATTAAAAACACTTAAACCCGGAGGAATTTTGTCGAGTATTGTCGTTTACCCCGACCAGCAGTTTATAGATAACGCGAAAGCTACCAAAAATGTAACGGTTCAGCGGGTAAATGTGACGCCAAATGATACCTATCTAAAAGATATTGAAACTATTTCCCAACTTTTGTCTGCGGGTGAAATTAAAACCCATATTTCGCATTTGTTTCCTTTGGCAGATATGGCAAAAGCTCACGAAATTATTCAGACCAAAAATGCAGTAGGGAAAATTATTCTTGTTCCGTGATTTATCTTATAAGAAATTAATAATAATAAGTTAGTTATAGATTTAGTTTGTTTTTTTTAAATAAAATAGCAGGCAAAGAGAAGAATTAGAAATCTTCTATTTGCCTGCCTTTAATTTTTAGTTGCAAAAGAAATATTAAAAAATGTATTTACTAACCTTTAGGTAATGACTAATAAATTGTAATCAAATATAAGGTAGTTTTGTTGAGTAATAATTACAGAAAATAAATTTTCAATTTCAATTAAACAACAAAATTATGACACTAGAAATTTTAAAAACAAAAGAAGAACTTAGAAACTTAATTGATGATTATGCTTATTTAAGTGATGAATGGAAAATCGCCGAAGTAATGGATTTATTCACACCAGATGTAACGTATAAAGTTTATATGGGCGGTGCTTTGGTTGCCGATGTTTCAGGTAGGGAAAATATGGAAAAAGATTTCAACCATCACGCATCTCTGGTAAAGACCTATTTTACATTGAACGGTCAGCATACTGTAAATATCGACAGCGAAACTGCTACCGGAGTTTCTTTTACTCAAATCAAAATGATCAGAGCCGTTGATGGAAAAGATATTTTGACTGATTACAGTGTAAAATATGATGATAGCTATGTGTTTCAAAATGGAAAATGGTTCATCAAAGACCGTGTAGCTCATTTTCTAATTATCGAAGAAAGACCTATTTCTTAATTTATTGAGCTTCTCAGAAAGATTCTTTGAGCCTCGCAGTAAAGTCACTGTGAGGCTTTGTCTTTAATTTTGCAATGTTAATCTTAATAGACAATGCAAACAACAACTATATTCGAGCGACTAAAAAATGGAGAAATCATTTCGCTAATCGATAAAGACGCCTATAAAATGCGTGAGGCTTCATTTGCAACAAAGAAATTATCGGTTGAGATGAATAACGCATCAGATCCTGCTAAAATCAGAAATTTTTTAAGCCAAATTACTGAGACTGAAATTGACGAAAGCGTAACTGTATTTACACCATTGCACATTAATTATGGAAAACATACCAAAATTGGCAAAAATGTATTTATAAACTTCGATTGTGTCTTTCTTGATTTAGGAGGAATTACCATTGAAGATAATGTATTGATAGCACCGAAAGTCAATTTATTATCCGAAGGACATCCAACCTCCATCGAAGACCGGCATTCTTTAATTCCAAAACCAATTCACATCAAAAAAAATGCTTGGATTGGTGCAAGTGCAACCATTTTGCAAGGTGTTACGATTGGCGAAAATGCTATTGTAGCATCGGGCTCGGTTGTAACAACGGATGTGCCAGACAATACTATCGTAGGCGGAATTCCTGCAAAAAGTTTAAAAACAATTTAATTTAATAAAAATGAAAAAAAAATTGGCAATCGCAATGATACTTCTTTTAACAGGACAAGCATTTGCACAAGACAAAAAATCTAAATCAAAAAAAATGGAAACAAAAGAACATTATACTTTTCAATTGAGTGATAAAGTTACCCGTCAAAGAGTTACTTTCAAAAACCGTTACGGCATTACATTAAGCGGTGATTTATATCTTCCAAAAAATGAAGGAACTGAAAAATTGTCTGCATTAGCAATCAGTGGCCCTTTTGGAGCAGTGAAACAACAGTCATCAGGATTATATGCTAGCCAAATGGCAGAACGCGGTTTTATAGCTTTGGCTTTCGACCCGTCTTATACTGGAGAAAGCAGTGGCGAACCAAGAAATGTAGCTTCGCCAGAAATCAATACTGAAGATTTTAGTGCTGCAGTTGATTTTTTAGGGTTGCAGAAAAATGTAGATAGAAATAAAATTGGTATCATCGGGATTTGTGGTTTTGGTGGTTTTGCTTTAAACGCAACTGCTATTGATAAGCGAGTGAAAGCCGTTGCTGCGACAAGTTTGTATGATATGACCAGAGTAATGTCGAAAGGTTACAACGATGTTGTTACGCCAGAACAACGTACCAAAACCTTGGAAAGCTTGAGCCAGCAACGTTGGAAAGATGCCGAAAATGGAAAACCTGCAGATGGTCCAAGAAATTTACCGGAAACATTAAAAGGCGACGAACCGCAATTTATAAAAGAATATTTTGATTATTACAGAACGCCACGTGGCTTTCATCCCAATTCTGTAAACTCAAACGGAGCCTGGTTAATTACCAATCCAATATCATTTATGAATATGCCAATACTAACTTATGTAAAAGAAATTTCGCCAAGACCAATGCTTTTAATCGCAGGAGAAAATGCGCACTCACGATATTTTAGTGAAGATATTTATAAAGTGGCAAATGAACCAAAAGAATTAATAATTATCCCAAACGCTGTACACGTAGATTTGTATGACAAAGTGGATGTTATTCCTTTTAATAAATTAGATGCTTTCTTTAAAGAACATTTGAAATAAAAACTAGATCCAAAAAACCGTTGACAGTCATCAACGGTTTTTCTATTTAAAACTTAAATGGAGTTTATTTCGTTCCTTGTTTTCTAATTCGGCTCAATGTTTCTTTGGTAATACCCAAAAAAGAAGCGATAAGATGCTGTGGAAATCGCTGAATAAATTGTGGATGATGAACAGCAAATTCTTCATAGCGCTTTTCTGCTGTATTGCTGATAGTAGAGTTTAATCTTCGTTGGTTAGCAATAGCATTTCTTTCATCCATTAAGCGAATCATTTCTGCCATTGCAGGTATTTTTGCCATTAAATCCAGCATATCGGCTCTAGTTATAAGAAGTATATCGGTATCTTCCCAAGCATCAATATTATAAACGGAAGGCGTTAGCATAGTAGAACTTTCACGGTCGTTTGCCCAATAGTTTTCAATGAATAGCTGTACAATATGTTCCCCTCCTTTATCATCAACGCTGTATTGGCGCATAGCTCCTTTTACAATAAAACCAGCGTATTTACATACATCGCCTTCTTGTAAAAAGTATTGTTTTTTTCTGAATTTTTTGGGTTGAAAAGTGGCTGTAATTAAGGCTTCTTCTTCGTTAGTAAGAGGTGAAGAAGAATATTTGTTGATGTAAGATAACAGATTTTGATGCATTGATTTCTGATTAAATTAGGGTTATGTAAATATACAAGAAAAATAATTTTTATTTTGTTGCATCGTTTACAAGCTGACTGTCTACAAACTGCTCGAAACTAATAATTTTACTGCCTTTTAAATACTGTTGAGATAATTGATTTTCTCACGGGTTTACTATTTGTTTTTCCGTGTTTGTTATCCGAGCCTGTAGGGCGAACGGATGGAATAATCTTCGATTTCATTTTTTTGATGTTTAAATTAATGTTCAAAGATGAAACGGTATGTTATCTCCAAACCATCAAACTAGTTAAAAAAGAGTCTCAATCTGTTTTATAATATCTCCAAGTGGTGCATAACCTTGTTCTAAAACATACGTATTACCTTCTTTTTCTGCTAAAAGGGTAGGATAAGAACTGGTGTATTGTTGTGCCAAAGCAAATGTTTTTTGTGTTTCTTTTTTGATATTTTCAGAGTGGAACGTTTTCAGAAATTCCTCTTTGTCCAATTTTAAATTTTCACAAATGCCTAAATAAGTATTGTCTTCATTTAAGTCTTTTCCGTGCAGATACCTTGCTTTTTGAACTTCAATAGCAAAAGGGACAGCTTGTGAAGCCGTTAATTTTTTTATTGCAACGATAGCTCTTGACGGCACTTCACTATCTAAAATTATATTTTCATTTTCTATAGAATCAAAATAGTCTTTCCCAAATGCAGTTCCTGTGGTTTGTTGTACTTGTGGATCGTGTTTTTTGATAAATTGTGCCATTTGTTTAGATTGTTTTCTGGTGTTTTCTCCAGTCCACATTCCGGCAGGTAAAATCTCAAAATCAAGTACATTCTTGTATTTATCATACAGTTTTTGTGTATTGTTGCTGTTTCCATAACACCAACCACAAAGTGGATCCATTACATAAATTAGTTTACTCATTGTTTACTATTGTCATTTTGTATTTGTGAATCTTCAATTTTATTTTTTTATAATTGAGTATGTCTGATAGCTTCTAAAATTATAAATGCTAATCTAGGTATTTCCTATAAATTTACTGTTTTATTTGCTTTTACAGTGAACAAAACTAAATCAAATTAGTTTACTTTCGTAATATAGTAACAAAAAGTAATGATAACAAAAAGGTAACAAAGTAACTTATGGAAGCAAATCTAAATGAAAAAGCGGAGTGTACAGTAATCATTAGAGCAGCGCACGATGCAATGGACGTACTGAATGGTAAATGGAAAATTCCAATTATTGCTGTTCTTTGTTTCAGTAAAAAAAGGTATTCGGAACTTTTAAATGAAATTAAAGGAATATCAGGAAAAATGTTGAGCAAAGAATTAAAGGATATGGAATTAAATCTGCTCTTAAAAAGAACAGTTTTAAGCACGCAGCCAATAACCGTACAATATGAACTTACAGAATACGGAGAAAGACTTAAAGTTGCAATTGAACAGCTTGCCATTTGGGGCACAGCTTATCGAAAAGAAATTTCAGCAAAGTAATAATGCTGTTTTTATATTTTTATGATGAAAAGACTATGAATATTAATGAATGCAATTTTATAGACGCAAGATTATTTTTTTACCAATTTTCTTTCGGATATTACTCAAAAAAAGCATTTGTAATACTCATATAATTAGTTGCTTGGATGTTGGAAAGTCTTGGATTAGTTGAGGATATTTCTCTAAAAATTCAATATAACAGCTTTCTGCGGTTTTACTCAAATTATTAATCATTCTGCGTTGAAGAGCAACGTGAATTTTTTGTGTCATTGAATCATTAGAAATGTTTTTGTTTAAGCAAAAAATCTAGATAAAGATACCGGCTATAACACACATTTTTAGACATTTTAAATTTGGTGTAATTGTTGTTTTTGATTGTATTGTTAAGCCGAAAAACACTTGTTTTTATAAATTGCAAACCGCCAGAACGTTGAACTAGTAATTGTAGAGATCAAAGGATTATGACTAAAAACGGACAATCAAAAAATAAATAAAACATAAACGTTTATGCATCTTCATTTAATAAATTAAAACCGCAAGTATCGGATTTTATGACAGCAAAAAATTCTCGACATTTACATCATAAAATTTGACAAAATGAATATACAGGAAGATATCAATTATCATCGCATTGCAGAAGCAATCAATTACATTAAAACTAATTTTAAAGAGCAGCCAAATTTAGACAAAGTAGCAGAAAAGATACATTTAAGCCCATTTCATTTTCAACGTATTTTTACTGAATGGGCAGGAACAAGTCCAAAAAAATTTTTACAATATACAAGTATCGAATACGCAAAAAAAATACTAAAAGAGAACAAATCTACCTTATTTAAAACAGCTTACGAAACAGGACTTTCAGGAACAAGCAGACTACATGACCTGTTTATTAACATTGAAGGTATGACACCAGCCGAATACAAAAACGGAGGTAAAAATCTTTCGATAAATTATAGCTTTGCAAATAGTCCATTTGGTAATATTTTAGTGGCTTCCACATTAAAAGGTATTTGCCATGTAGCGTTTGTAGAAGACGAATTCCAAGCATTTTCAGTGTTACAAAATCATTTTCCTAATGCAAATTTCAAACAGCATTTGGACCATATTCAACAAACTGCCTTATCTATTTTTAACTATGATTGGGAAAAGCTCAATCAAATAAAACTGCATTTAAAAGGTACTGATTTTCAATTAAAAGTTTGGGAAGCTTTACTTAAAATCCCCATGGGACAACTTTCTTCTTATGGAAGTATTGCGAAGCAAATTGATAAACCAAATGCTTCAAGAGCAGTAGGTACCGCAATTGGAGACAATCCTATCGCTTTTCTTATTCCCTGCCATCGCGTAATTCAATCAACAGGAAAATTGGGTGGTTATATGTGGGGTACAACTCGTAAAACTGCAATTATTGGTTGGGAAGCCACAAAAATAAATATTGAGCAAGAAACGGATTTTTTAAAATAAGATACAGTTGCAATTTTGCATCATAAATTAAAAAAGGATGACAAAATTAAAAAACAAAGTAGCACTAATTACAGGTGGAACAAGCGGAATAGGTAAAGCCACAGCAATTGATTTTATAGAAAATGGAGCATCAGTAATTATTACAGGCCGATTTCAAAACACTATTGATGAAACTATAAATGAGCTTGGAGAAAAAGCCACAGGCATAGTTTCTGATGCTGGGAAAATGGCAGACCTTTTGCAATTAGGCGAGAAAGTAAAATTAATTGCATCACAAATTGATGTTTTGTATGTTAATGCTGGCTTTGGAAAGTATGCTTCAATTGAAGAAATAGACGAAAACCATTTTGATGAGCAGTTTAATGTAATTGTAAAAGGAACATTATTTACTGTTCAACAAATTTTGCCGTTAATGAAAGAAGGCGGTGTTATTATTTTAAATACTTCCATTGTAACAGAAATTGGAATGCAAAATTCCTCTGTTTATTCAGCAGCAAAAGCAGCAGTTCAATCATTTGTAAAAACATTTGCATCAGAATTAGCTTCAAAAAAAATTAGAATTAATGCTGTTAGTCCAGGACCAATTGCAACTAATTATTTTGACCGTTCCAATTTAACAGCTGAACAAATACAAGGAATCTCAGGGGCAGTACTGCCACAAGTTCCGCTTGCTCGTTTTGGAAAACCCTTTGAAGTAGCAAAAGTAATTACTTTCCTTGCATCAGAAGATGCCTCTTTTATGCACGGAACAGAAATATTTGTCGATGGTGGATTTCCTAAAATTAAATAATGGAAAATATTAAAACCAAACTATTGAATATTGACTGGCAGGCAATAACAGAAGATATGAATGATAAAGGATTTGCAATTGTTCCTGATTTATTGTCAAATAATCAATGCAATGAGATTATTGACAATTATGCAAATCTAAATGCTTACAGAAAGACGGTAGTGATGGAACGCTACCGTTTTGGCTTGGGCGAATATAAATATTTCAATTACCCCTTGCCAAATCTTATTCAAATCATGAGAGAAAGCATATATCTAAAACTTGCACCCATTGCAAACACTTGGATGAAAGTGCTAAATATTGATACAATTTTTCCAGAGACACATCAAGAACTTTTGCAGCAGTGTAATGTAAATAATCAGCTAAAGGCAACCGTTTTGATTTTGAAATATGGTAAAGGCGGACACAATACTTTGCACCAAGATTTGTATGGAGATGTATATTTCCCTATTCAAACCGTTTTATTTCTTAACGAGCCAGATCAAGAATTTACAGGTGGTGAATTTGTATTAACACAACAAACACCAAGAGCACAATCAAAAGCCATTGTGTTAAAACCCAAGAAAGGAGATATGCTTATTTTTACAACTAACTTTCGGCCAGTTAAAGGCAGTAAAGGTTATTACCGTGTAAATATGAAACACGGTGTGAGTGAAATTCATAGTGGCGAACGTCACACTTTGGGAATTATTTTTCACGATGCTTTGACTTAAAAAATGATTAAGCATCTTGCAATAAACGATAGTGATTTACGATATCAAATCAAGCAAAAAGAAATCTGCTTTGGCGGTAATAGCAAATTAAAAATTTATGGAACACTACAATGTAAATCTGGCAAGCGGATGAAAAAAGAGAATCGTATTTTTTTTATTTCTAAAGAAGAAGCTGTTAAAAATGGTTTTCGACCTTGTGGACATTGTATGAAAACTAACTATAAAGAATGGAAGAATGAATCTATTTAGCAACGAAATGGACTATACAGAAAATATATTACCGAGTGATGGAATGGTAAATTATTTTGGAAAACTATTTGCGCATAAAGAAGCTAATAATTATTTAGAATGTTTTCTTAATACTATTGAGTGGAAAAATGATGAAGCCATTATTTTCGGTAAACGCATTATTACTAAACGAAAAGTTGGTTGGTATGGAGACACTAATTTTAATTATACCTATTCCAAAACTACGAAGCAGGCATTAAGTTGGACAAAAGAATTGTTGGAATTGAAAAACATCATCGAAAATCAAACTGGAGAAAAATTTAATTCCTGTTTGCTCAATTTGTATCATAATGGAAATGAAGGAATGGCTTGGCATAGTGATGCAGAAAAAGACTTAAAAAAGAACGGGGCAATTGCTTCATTGAGCTTTGGAGCAGAACGGAAATTTGCTTTCAAACATAAAAGAACTAAAGAAACTGTTTCATTAATTCTTGAACACGGAAGTTTATTGGTTATGAAAGATACGACTCAAACAAACTGGCTTCATAGACTACCGCCTGCAAAGCTGATCACAAAACCAAGAGTGAATTTAACTTTCAGAACAATTGACTAGTGCAATGAAATTTGTTGCCGAATTTGGACATACAAATATGGAACTTACAAAAATAATAGCGATTACATCCAAACAAAACGACGGAGCAATAAAGCTTCTTGAACGTGTGAGTTTTATTAAAACAGCAGATCTTGAAAATGATGAAATTGAATATCTGTTTGTAAAATAACTTTTGATAAGTATAACGAAACAAATAAAATGTTCGCCTTACTTATTTCAAATTATTCTTCTGATTTTTTTAATAATACAACATTAAATTCTCTAAAAATTCATAATTAATAATAGTGAATTCCAAAATAAGCCTACTACTATCAGACCTTAATGTGCAATTAAATTTTATAGATTTAGAAATTGATAACCCTATAAACCTGAGTTCGATTATTCAATAATTTGTTATTTATTGGATATCCTGCAAGGTTTTTTCAACCTTGCAGGTATGAATACTAATGATAAGATACCTACAAGGTCTCGAAAAAGACCTTGCAGGAACATTAACTGATATAATTTATTTGTAAGCAAGTTTTATGCTGTATTAATCGAACTCAGGTTATAACGAAGTGTGAAAATTATTTTTTAAGATCTTTAATGGCATTTTTAATAAACTCTTCCTTGTTAGTATGCATTTGTGATACTATTTCTTTTCTGCAATCTGGAATTTCAGTATATTTTTCTGCCCATAAGTTAATTTCAACTAGTATCGGAACTAAATCAATTCCCTTTTGAGTTAAGCGGTATAAGACTTTTGCTTTGCTGTCAGGATGTTCTAATTTTTGAATAATGCCATTTTTTTCTAACGAAAGAAGTCTTGCGGCTAAAATATTGGTCGCTATTTTCTCATCGGCCTTAGCAAAGTCTCCATAAGTACATTCTTTTTTTATCATTAAATCCCTCACAATCAGCAGTGACCACTTGTCACCAAAGGCTTCAAGTGAATAACTTACAGGACAGTCTGATCTCTTTTTTTGGTTTTTCATAAAATATAATTTAAATTACTTGCATTTTAAAAGCAAATATTTATATATTTGCACTTATACTTGCATTTCACAAGCAATTATAAGTATAAAAGTATAAATAAAAAAGTATAAATAAAAAAATTATGGAACTAAAAGGAAAAACAATTTTGATTACCGGCGGTTCTGCGGGTATAGGATTAGAGGCAGCAAAACGATTTGTAGAGGAGGGATGCAAGGTAATTATAACAGGAAGAGATCAAGCAAAATTGGATGCAGCAAAAAAAATGTATCCGTCTATTGTTGCTATTAAAAGTGATGCTTCCGATCAAGATTCTGCTGTTGCTTTATACAACCAGATAAAGCAGCTGGGAGGTATTGACATATTGTATAATAATGCTGGAGTTATGAATGGTTTGGATAATTTAGGGATTAGCAATACAAAACATTTCGAAAAAGCAACAGCCGAAATGAATACTAACTATTTGGGTGTTATTCTTTTGAATAATCTATTTATGGATATGCTGAAATCTAGAAAAGAAACAGCCATTATTAACACAAGTTCTATCTTAAGTTATATGCCGGCTAATTTGGTGCCCACTTATTCTGCTTCTAAGGCTGCTGTGCGTTTTTATACTGTAGCGCTAAGAGATCATTTGCAAATTATAGGCAGCAAAGTAAAAGTATTTGAATTACTGCCTCCTCTTGTGGCAACCAAAATGGCAGAAGGAATGGATGGTAAATCTATTACGCCGGATGTGCTAATAAATGCTTTGGTTAAAGGATTAAAAAATGACAATTACACGATTCGTGTTGGTGATACAAAAGCCATTTATTTATTGAACCGTTTTTTACCAAAGATAGCTTATAAGTTGTTGAATCCAAATACTATTGCTAAGAAACTCCAAGCTTAGAATTTATAATTGTATCTAAAATATATATGGCATATAAAAAATGAACATTGTTCAATTTAAATTTGTATGTTTGCAAAATAAATTTTAGATATGAGTACAGGAGAAAGAAAAGCACGTGAAAAAGAAGCTTTGAAAGCACTAATTTTAAAAGGCGCTAAAAAGCTATTTCTTGAAAAAGGTATTGAGCAGACCACTATTCGAAATATAGCTGATGAAATTGACTATAGCGTAGGTACCGTATATGTCTATTTTAAAGATAAAAATGCCATTTTACATGACCTGCATTCTATAGGTTTTGAAGAATTGAGTGGTTATTTTAAGGAATTGTTCACTTTAGAAGATCCAATGGAAAGAATCCGTAAAATGGGATTTATGTACATAAAATTTGCCTTAGAAAATCCGGAGATGTATGATTTAATGTTTAACCTAAAAGCACCAATGGAATTTTTGGAAAAATCTGAAAATGAAAATTGGGACGAAGGTGCAAATACATTTAATTATGTAAAAAAAACAATTGAGGAATGTATCAATAAAGGACATTTTAAGGGGCATAATATAGAACCACTTTCGTTTATGATTTGGAGTTTGGTACACGGAATGTGCTGTCTTGAAATACGCCAGAGAACAAAAGGTGTAAAATTTTCTAATCCCGATACAATCCTGCTTGATGGATACAACGAATATTTAAAAATAATAAGAAAACTCTAAAAATTTTTTGATTTAAAAAATGAACAACGTTCAATTAAAAAACAATGTATAATATGATGAGAAAAACACTGACTCTGACACTAATTTTATTTGGATATCTGGGATATTCACAGAGTAAGCTTGACGGCTATATTGAAGTCGGGCTAAAAAATAACGAAGTAATAAAGCAACATAACTTTGATATTAACAAAAGTATGTATGCCTTAAAAGAAGCGAGATCCTTGTTCTATCCTACGGTTTCCTTAAATGGAAGTTATACCAAGGCCGAAGGAGGAAGAACAATTGATATTCCCATAGGTGATATGCTGAATCCGGTATACAATACTTTGAATCAAATTACAAATTCGAATGCTTTTCCGACTCTGGAGAATCAGTCTGTTCTAATTAATCCGGATAATTTCTATGATGCTAAAATTCATACCACAATGCCTTTGCTGAATTTTGAAATTATCTACAACAAGAGAATTAAAAATCAGCAGACTTCATTACAAAAAATTGAGCTGGAAATATATCAAAGGGAATTAGTCAAGGAAATAAAAATAGCTTACTACAAATACCTCCAATCGGTTGAAGGAATTAAAATTTATCAGGATGCTTTAGCATTGGTTAAGGAAAATCAACGAGTAAACAAATCCTTATTTAAAAATGAAAAGATTAACCGTACGGCTGTTTTACGAAGTGATAATGAGGTAATCCGTATACAGGCAAATCTTGAAACGGCAAAGCAAAACAGTAATAATGCCCAATCTTATTTTAACTTTTTGCTTAATGAAAAGCTGGATACTGTAATTGAAGTCGATGAAAATGAAACTCCACCAATTGACGCTGTTTCAGAGAATACTCAAAACAGGGAAGAATTACAAAAGCTTACTCAGGCAAAAGAAATAAACGATAATGTAAGCAAACTTACGCAGTCGTATTGGTTTCCAAAGGTAAACGGTTTTGCTGATTTTGGAATTCAGGATTTTGATTTTGAAGTAAATAAACAGTCACGCTACTATTTTGCAGGAGTAGGTTTAGAATGGAATATTTTTTCTGGCAACAAAAATAAATTCAAACTCAAACAAACTGAAGAAGACAGTAAAAAAATTAGTTCGCAGATTGATAATGTAAAACAGCAGTTATTACTTCAGTTTCAGGTTTCCCAGAATAATTTAAAATCAGCTTTGGAACAATTCTATGCTGATAAAAATCAAAAAGAATCCGCCAAAAAATATAATGAGGATATAACCAAATTGTACAAGGAAGGTCAGGCTATATACATTGAACTTCTGGATGCACAAAATCAATGGGTAAACGCCCAGCTCAACACCAATATTGCCCTTTATAATTCCTGGATCGCTTTTGCAGAATTAGAAAGAGCCAATGCAACTTTTACTTTTAAATAATCCAAAAAATAATAATTATGAAAAAATCAATAGCAATATTTCTTCTTGCCTTTCCTCTTTTTTATGCGTGTAAAGAAGAAAAAAAAGAACATACTCCATTCGAAACTGCTGATATTATTCCAATCAAAACAGCAACAGTTCAATCTTTGGCACTCGCAAATAATATAAGTGCATCAGGATTGGTAACAACAGAAAACCAAGCCAATTATGGTTTTAAAATAGGCGGTGTAGTGAGTCGAATATATGTAGAGGAAGGTCAGTTTTTTAAAAAAGGCCAACTTTTGGCAGCATTGGATGCAACTGAAATTAATGCCGGTTTAAATCAAACGGATTTGAATGTAAAAAAATACGAACGTGATTACAACCGTGCCAATAATTTGTACAAAGACAGTGTGTACACCTTAGAACAGCTTCAAAATACAAAAACAGGTCTGGACATTGCCAGAAAGCAGAAAGATGCTGTTGCTTTTAATGCGCGTTACGCTAAAATATATGCTTCTGCCGATGGTTTTGTAGCCAGTAAGATCGCTAATGAAGGGGAAGTTGTTAGTGCCGGATCTCCGATTTTGGCAATAAATGAAACAAATCAAAATAACAACTATTTATTAAAAATCGGTTTGACAGATAAGGAATGGGCATCAACAAAAATTGGTCAGAAAGCAGTTGTTACTCTTGATGGTTATCCCGAAGAGCACTTTGATGCTTTTGTTTTTCGAAAGTCACAATCTGCAGATACAGCATTAGGCTCTTTTCAGGTGGAATTGAAACTGAATATGAAAAACAGTAAACCGGCAGTTGGTATGTTCGGGAAAGCAGAAATTAAAGCAGAAAATGCAGAAGATTTTATCATCATCCCTTATAATTCGCTTATTGAAGCCGATGGTAACAAAGCCTTTGTATTTATAGTAGAAAATAACAAAGTAAAACGTCAGCCAGTTACGATTAATAAGTTTGAAAATAACAAGGTATTCATAAAAGACGGACTTCAGAAAACTGATCAGATAGTGATATCCAACAGTGCTTATCTAAACGAACAATCAACAATCAAGATCATTAAATAATTAGCATTATGAAGATTACAAACTTTGCCGTTAAAAATTATCAGTTTACGCTGATCATATTTCTTCTGGTGGCCGTTGTGGGTTATCTTACCTTATTTTCGATGCCGAGATCAGAAGACCCTTCCACTCATCCGCCCCAATATCTTATCACGGTTATTTATCCGGGGACGAGTCCAAAAGATATGGAGGAACAAGTCGTAAAACCTATCGAAAATAAAATTTACGGACTTGAAAACATTGATAAAATATTAACTACAGTAGAAGATGGTGTAGCCGCTTTTCAGGTAAAATTTAAATATGGCGTAGACGTCGATAATAAATATCAGGAGATTTCTACTGAAATGAATGCGCTAAAAAGCAGTGAACTTCCAAAAGATATTTATCAGATCAAAACGGAGAAAATTGCATCATCTGATGTGAAAATTCTTCAGGTGGCTTTAGTTTCAGAAAATGCTTCCGACAAAAAATTGCGTGATGAGGCTGATAAACTGAAAACAAAATTAGAAAAAATAACCAATCTTAAGAATGTCAAATACTTTGGAATTCCTGAACAGGAAATTCGTATTGATTTGCAATTGGATAAACTGGCACAATTAAAAATTCCGTTAAATCTCGTGATGGGAAGTTTACAAAGTGAAGCCGCCGATATTCCGGGAGGAAGCATCGATCTTGACAGTAAAGTCTTTAATGTTAAAACCAGCGGTAAATTTAAGAACGCAGAAGATGTTGCCAATACAGTCATTTATAATGCAAACGGAAAAATAATCTATATGAAAGATGTTGCCGAAGTAGGCTACAAATCTCAAACAGTAGATCATATTACCCGTATCAACGGACACCGATGTGTTTTGGTTACTGCCGGAATGAAGGACAATGTAAATATTACCGATGTTCAGAAAGAATTTTCACCAATCGTAGAAGAATTTTCGAAAGACTTACCACAAAACATCAAGCTGGTTAAAAGCTTTGATCAGGCCAATATGGTATCACAGCGTTTAGGGCATTTGGGTTTTGATTTTGCACTTGCGATCATTTTGGTAATTATCACATTGTTGCCGTTAGGGTCAAGAGCATCTCTAATTGTTATGATCTCGATACCATTATCATTGGCTTTGGGACTGATCGCAATGAATGCTTTAGGGTATTCCTTAAACCAGTTAAGTATTGTTGGATTAGTGGTAGCTTTAGGATTATTGGTGGACGACAGTATTGTAGTTGTAGAAAACATCGAACGTTGGCTTCGTGAAGGTCATTCTAAAATGGATGCGGTTTTAAAAGGTACAAAACAAATAGGAATTGCAGTTGTGGGATGTACAGCAACACTTGTCATTGCTTTTTTACCATTGGTTTTTCTTCCTGATGTTTCGGGTGAATTTATCAGAAGCCTTCCAATGGCAGTTATTACAAGTGTATTGGCTTCTATGATTGTAGCTTTGACATTAGTTCCGTTTTTGGGAAGCAGATTTCTAAAAACACACGAGCACGGTGAAGGAAACATTTTTCTGCAGTATCTGCAAAAATTCCTTACCAGAAGTTACAGGAATATAATGCCTAAAGCTTTAAAATTTCCAAGAACAACTATTGCTATATCAATATTTTTAAGCATTACCGCTTTTGGATTGTTTAAGGCAACCGGATTTAAATTATTCCCAACTTCTGAAAAGCCAATGTTTTTAATCAATATAAAAATGCCACTGCAGGCAAATATATCAGAGAGTGACAGGGTGACAAAAATTGTGGAAGCAGAGTTAAAAAACCATAAAGAAATTGCGTTTTATACAGCCAATGTCGGTAAAGGGAACCCACAAATTTATTATAATGTGCATCCACAAGACAGAAAGCCTGATTTTGCACAGATTTTTGTTCAATTGGAAGATGAAGCGAAACCTACTGAAAAAACAGCTTTGATTGAAAAATTGAGAGATAAATTTAAGACGATGCCCTATGCTAAAGTAGAGGTAAAAGACTTTGAGCAGGGAACGCCTCTTGAAGCCAATATCGTGGTTCGTTTATTTGGCGAAGACCAAAAGGTTTTGCGTCAGCTTTCATCTCAGGTAGAGAATATTTTACGAAATCAGGAAGGTACCGTATACATCAATAACGAATTGAATACATATAAAACTGATGTCAAGGTAAAAATCAATAAAGAAAAAGCAAGAACACTTGGCGTTTTAACAAGCGAGGTTGATAAGGTAATTCGTCTTGCAGTAGCAGGATTAACCGTGGGAGATTACATAGATGACCGTGGTGATGCAAGAAATGTTACGCTCACACTGCCGAGAGATAAATTTTCGAATCTTGATGCGCTTAAAAATTTGTATGTAAATAATATTCAGGGAACACCTGTAGCGCTGAACCAAATTGCAACAATCTCTTTTGAAACTTCGCCAACAACAATTAATCATTTCAATAAATCGCGTTTTTCAAAAGTTACTGCATTATCAGGAAAGGGTTATTATGCTAATGATCTGCTGGTGCATATTATACCTAAATTGGATAAACTAAAAATGCCAAAGGGATATTATTATAAATTATCAGGAGAAAAAGAATCTGAAGGTGATGCATTGGGAGGTAATTTCCTTGCGGTAATTATTTTAAGTACATTCCTTTTTATTGGAGTATTGCTATTGCAGTTCAAAACATTCAAAGGAATAATAATTGTACTTTCTATCATCCCGTTAGGAGTTTTAGGAGGTGTCGTATTACTGCTTATTACCGGAAGTCCTATGTCATTGGTAGCGATTATTGGTTTTATCGGTCTTTCCGGTATTCAGGTTAAAAACTCACTGCTTTTGGTAGATTTTACCAATCAATTACGACAAGAAGGACATTCAATTGATGAAGCCATTGCTATTGCCGGAGAAACCCGCTTTTTACCGGTGGTACTAACTTCCATCACGGCAATCTGTGGGCTTATTCCTCTTGCATTGAACTCAAATCCTTTGATTGCTCCACTGGCAATTGTATTAATTGGAGGACTTATAAGCTCTACGATTCTTTCAAGAATTGTAACTCCTGTGATGTATAAATTGATGCCTCCAAGTATCGAAAATGAAAATTAAATGACTAACCCACATTTTATAATGACACCAAATTAAGTTCCTATTGGCGTTAAAATTACAAACCTCCAAAGTTATTGATTTTGGAGGTTTTTCATATTTTATTAAGGGTTTGCTATGTCTATTTCACTTCAGCTTCTTTTAATTTATGCATTTTCAAAAATCTTCTTTTTATGGTTAATCTCAGTTCTTAAGAGAATAAATTATTAGAGTTAAAGTATCACAATAAAGATTCTAATCTATAAGATATCTTAACAGGATAATTGTCCAGAACAAATAAGTGGTGTAACCTCTGCATTTCTTATCTGTAACAATTTTGCAATTTGTAATTCACATATTGTTGCAAACTGCTAGAGGAAAAGAATCGATGATATAATGCATCACACTACAAAAATCTTTTAAACAGGAACTTACGATCTCAAATATCACATATAAAGTTTACTAACTCTTTGATAATACTCATTTTAATATTTTCTGTGGTCAGCCTGTTGTCTTATTATTTGGATTAAGTATGTTTAAATAAGATTTGATACTCCAAAAAGCATAGAAATGATATTATTATGCTGTTATTCCGACCTTTCATGGATAAAAATTTGGCACTCATACCTTTTTTTAATTTGAGCTATGGTATCATAGTAATTTTATAATAGAAAAACTGGGATTACAAAATATGTTTTTTAATTAATACTTTAAAAAGTATCAACCTAATTGTTTTTTATAGCAGTTGTAAATTTTTAGGTTTTATAGTATAGTAATAAGAATCATAAGTAAAGTACAACCCAGAATTTTTTTAATAAACGAGACGTAACTAACCTGAAAAGTTTTATGAGTAGGGACCAAATAATATAAAAAAAAATGGAAAATTCAATCGGTTTAAAACAGCAAACATGCCCTTATCAGGCTCAACAAGCAGCTGCAACAGTAGCAGTAATTCCAAACATTACAACTCCGCTTGTAACAACAACTAATCAGCCGCCAGTTATTGGAACTGATAATCTTGGACTTTTAAATAGTTTTATTGGTACCTGGAACAGTCCTACTGGAGCTGATGCTTCAGGCTACAATGTTATGCCTTTGCCTCAGGCAGATGCTCCAAATGGTTACATCACTAAAAATTTTCCCTATTTTGAAGAAATTTCATTTTCGGCTATAGCTGGTGGAGCGCCAAATAGAGAAGGCAAATATACACAGGCAAGCTCGGTTTTATTTTATGAACAAAGAGTGTATATCGCAGACAATGCCGATCCAAGCGGAGCGCAGCCAATTCAAAACACCCTGATTCATGCTGAAAACGGCACTTGGCTTTATCATGTAATACAAAATCAAGTAGAAGGACCTTATGGACCAGGTAATGTGCCAGTCACAAATCCAATTCCTGTACAAAATCCAGCAACTCAATATAACAAACAAATTTCGGTACCTCATGGTGTTTCAGTTTTGATGACGGGAGGACCAGTTGTTTCCGGAACAGGAAATCCGGTTTTTCCAACCGCCGACAGAACTCAGCTGCCATTTACAGATCCTTCTATTATCGATCCGTCAACCTATTTGACTCAGCAATTGAATTCATTGAATGCTAATGGCGTTACTGTTTCCAGTTATTCAAGTATAAATGTTAGCACTACTAATCATGGAGGTGCCGTAAGTAATATCAATTTTGAAAATTCTTTTGGAAAAGTGATTTCAATGAACACCACCTGGTATGTTGAAACTTTGAGTAACGGAACAGTTCAGTTACAATACATTCAAAATATCATTTTAGAATTTATAATTAATGGTGTACAAACCCAATTTTCACATATTGATGCCAATACCTTACAGCTAGTAGAAACGTTTGTTCCCGTTAATGCAAATCAGCCATGGCAGGATACAGGAGTTACTGTACAACCAGGGAATCCGATAACTGTAAGCTACAAGTCAGGTCAATGGACTGCAGATCCTGCTACAAATGGCGGTAATCTGTACGGAGCAAATGGATGTCCTAATATTATTGTAACACAACCTGGCTATCCGGTTCAAAATGTAAATATGGGGGCACTTATAGGACAAGTTGGTACTAATGCACCATTCTTAATTGGAGATGGACCGGTTACAACTCCTGCAGGACAAAGCGGAGCATTGAAATTATGTATCAACGATGATTTAAATGCTGAATACGGAGCTGGATTAGCCGATAACATTGGCAGTTTACTAGTGCGTATAAAAATTTAAAATACTGGAATTAAGATGTCTTCAAAAGAGTAAGAACGAAGGAATCTATAGCCGAAAACAAATACAACGCTTAATTTAGAATAGTAAAAAAATGAAACCTACAAAAGGATTTACAGTTGCAGATTATCTGCTCACCCGACTCAAGCAATTAAATGTTACCGAAATTTTTCAAATTCCGGGCGATTATGTAAAACATTTTACACAGGCTTTAGAAGACTTTGATGGAATTGAAACCATTGGAACTTCTAACGAATTGGACGCTTCTTATGCCGCGGATGCTTATGCACGTACCCGAGGTTTAGCGGCTGTGTCTTTACAATATGGGGTGAGTACTTTTAGTGCATTGAATGCTATTGCGGGAGCATATGTAGAGCGCAGCCCTGTTGTGGTAATCAGCGCTGTTCCCGGAGCAGATGCACGGCAAATTGGGAGTATGTACAATGTACTTTATCATCACTCGACGGGTAATCTCAACGCAGATCAGGAAGTTTACGAAAGAGTAACTGTTGCTGCCGAGACCTTGAGTACTTCTGCAGGTGCTCCTGAAAAAATCGATAAATTGATTATTGCAGCGCTTACACACCAGCGCCCTGTATACATAGCATGTTATAAAGAGGTTTGGGGCGAACCTTGCCCTAAACCTTCTAATAAAAAACTGGAACCTCAAATAATAAAGAGTGAAACAGCGGCACTTGAGAATGCTGTTTCTCAGGCCTGGACTCAAATTAGTCAGGCAAAATCTCCTTTAATATTAGCAGGGGTAGAGATCTTGCGACACAATTTATCAAAACAATTAGAAGAGCTTATTAAAGCGAGTGGGATGTTGTACACTACAACTTCACTGGGGAAAACGGTACTGGAGGAGAAAGGAGATAAATTTATAGGAACCTATTCTGATCAGGCCTCAATACCCGAAGTTATCAGGTTGGTTGAAGCTTCTGATTGTATTTTATCTTTAGGAACGATCATTACCGATGATTATTTATGGTTGGTAGAAAATAAATTTTCGGATATGATTCAGGCGACTACGCAGGAAATGCGGGTTGGTTATTTTACTTATCAAAATGTAACTCTAAAAGACTTTATTGAAGCATTAACAGAACGTTTTAAAAAAGTTTCAGGATATCCTTTAAAAACGGTGGCGCCGGTTCAGCCAAAATTCCCTGAGCCATGGAGATCCAATTCAGATCCTAAATATGATTTAACACCCGAAGTAATAACGTTTAACCGCTTTTTTGAACATACGGTGTTTTTTCTGGAAAAGCAGAAAATGCTGAAAGATATTGTAATGACTTTTGGTGTAAGTTCGTCGATGTACGTGGCTACCAATATGTACGGATTATCTCAGAATGCCTATATTTCTTCGGCTGCCTGGCAGTGTATTGGTTTTGAAACCGGTGCAGCTTCCGGTGCTCAGCTTGGGAGTGGCAAACAGGCCTGGACTGTAGCCGGCGATGGTGGTTTTATGATGATCGCACAGTCACTTTCGACTCTTGTAAAATACAATATCAACTCCGTAATTTTTGTGATGAGTAATGGGGTATATGCCATAGAGCAGGTTTATGTAGATATAGATTCGTTTAAAGCAGGACCATCTCATAAGTTTGATGCATTTGATATCCTTCCAAAATGGGATTATCAGGCACTTGCCAAAGCATTTGGAGCAAATAGTTACCGGGCAGAAACAGTTACTGAGTTAAACGAAGTGCTTCTTAAACTTAAGAAAAAAACAAATCTGCCTACTCTGGTAGAAATTGTAATCCCTCAAAAAGATCTGGCACAGCAAATGGAAAGATTGGGTAATGAATAAATGTTACCAATAAAAAACCGAATAAAAATTTTAAAAACATACAATCATGACTAAGAAAACGTATTCTATTTTTGGAGCAGGTGCAGCCGGACTCTATACTGCCTGGAGATTGCTTGAAGGAAAATCCAAACAGGAAAAAAATGAAAAAATGCTTGTTAAAGGTGACGTGCTGGAACTTTACGACTGGGGTAAATATGATTTTTCTAAAAAAAACCCAGGCACCAGAGAACCAGGCGCACGTGTTTGTACCTGGCATTATAAAAACGATAAAGACAATTCGTATTTGGAATTGGGCGGTATGAGATATTTGTATTGGGATGGCACTCCTAAGGGACCAGGGCATCGTTTAGTGACTAAAGCAATAGAAAAACTGGATCTAAAGAAAGATTCAATTCCATTTAATGAATCCGGAGATCCATTAATGTCTTTGCGTTCTAAAAACATGTACATCTCAGATATTACTTCTAACCAGCCTGCACCATATTTCGCAAACAATTATGCTGAGGATGCTCCGCCAGATGATGGTTTTACAACCATACAATCTGTAGCAATCACAGCAACAAAAGGGCCAACCACCCGAAGAGAATGGTGCAAATTTTATGAAGAAGGGAAAATCAATATTGAAATGCCTGACAGTTCTATCTTTAAAAAAGGAGACTTGCTAAAGGAGATTGGGTATTGGAATCTAGGCTACGATATACTTGGACAAGAAGGATTTAGTTATTTATCCGACGGTAATGGCTATAGTTCAAACGTAGTAAACAGCAATAGTGCCCAGTCGTTTAATGTCAATGATGAGTTTCTTCCGGGAACGGAATACAAAACTTTAATAAAAGGATATTCCAGCTTATTTGACAGCTTATTTGAAGAAGTTGAAAGATTGGCAAAAGAAAAAGGAATCACGCTGAATTATTTTCCAAATACCCGGTTGCGTTCCATTTTGCATACCAAGGCAGAAATACTTTTTACAACAGCAACACGCCATGCTCCTGATACGCTTGCAGAAAGTAAAACATGTCATGCAGCATTTCTTGCCATGCCAAGAGCGGCCATAGAATTAGTGGCACAAGCATCCAGATATAGCGACAAAGAAGGTTTTGATGTGTTAAACCACGAAAAAGTGCAGCTTTATTTAGAGTCTGTACTTATGGAACCTTCATACAAAGTAGGTATGTTTTTCAAGACTCCGTGGTGGAGAGAAACCCTGGATGGAAGTCCAGCTTATCCTGCTAAGCTAACAAGTTACTTCTTAACACAAGAAGGAATAGCTAAATTAAAAAAAGAAAATTTTCCATCTAAATATCTCAAAGAAATAGAAAAGGCAAAAAATCCGGTTATTATAGCTAATACCTTTAATGATAAAGCCAGTTTTATAGCTGCTGTAGAAAACGCAATTCAAGAGCGTTTAACTTTTAAAGAAGAAAAACAAATCTCAACTATTGCCGAATTAGATACCATTGGACCAAGTATTACAGATATGCCTATCCGACAAGTAGTCTATTTTGGTGATAATGCCAGAAATGAAAAAGGGGATAAAGTATATGGTATTCTTGCCAGTTATGATGATATTCAATACGCAACATTTTGGAAAGCTTTAGAGCTTGGTCCAAAAACAACACGCAAAATCCCAGAGTCCAGAGATTGCCAGCCACTCGAAGGACCAAGAGAAGCCACGCCTGTAATGGTAAAAATGCTTCGTTCGCAATTGGCGTCACTTCATTTTGGCCCACAAGCCGATTATTCTTATGTACCTGAACCTTTAGAAACGAGGTATATGGACTGGTCGCTTCCTCCTTTTAATGCAGGTTATCACGCTTATAAATCACACTATAATTTAGGCGATGTGCAACAAAAAATTAGAAAGCCATCACAACTTGTTCCAAAAACAGATTGCGAAATTTTTATAGTTGGGGAAACGTATTCAAATGATCAGGCGTGGGTAGAAGGTGCTTTTTGTACTGCCGAATCTGTTCTGAATGACTTTTTTGGTATCGAACCCATTATAGATGAAAAATATTACCCATTTATTTGTCCGAAGTAATTTATTTAGCCCGTTGGGAGTAATTCAAAATGATAATAATCTAACACATGAAAACCAAAAAACTTTTTACACTTTCGAATGCGGTAACAAAAGAGAATATCAAAGAGGTAATGCAACAGGCAATTGCGTTGGAGCTTGCTACTATTCCAACGTATTTATCTACTTATTATTCGATAAACAGAGCGCAGGATCAAGATAAATTGTACGCTAAAATCCATGGGCAGCTTTCAGAATCGGGAGAACGTACTGCTGCTGAAATTGAAGAATTGGCGCAAGAACTGAAACTGGATATATTGGTTTATTCGAATAAATCGGCTGCTTTAATTATGAGCGTTGTTATCGAAGAAATGCTGCATCTGGCTCTTGCATGCAATGTAAAACAAGCGGTTTGTCAGACTGAGCCGGATCTTATGGGGATTGGAAAAGGACTGTCATTTCCAACACAATTAGACGGACATATTCCTGAATTTCAAATTAATGCGGCAAAATTATCGTTGAATCAACTGACTACTTTTTTGCAAATAGAAAGTCCTGAACCGTTTGTAGATCCTTATGCAGAGAAACAATTGCTAAACACAATTGATTATCAAACCATTGGGCGTTTGTATCAAATGATTATTGAGTGTGTAAAAGAGGATTTCCCTGGTCCGTATAATTATAGGCCACAATTGCTCCCTCCAGATAATCCAGAACGTCCAAGACCATTTTATTCTCAAAATTCGATGAATACCGTACATTATGACAGAGAGCACAATCCTCAATTTGCAAATGGCAATGATAGTGGTGAACTAGTTGGGGTGTACGACGCTTATTCGGCAGTTGAGGCTTTGGAACGAATTGTAGAACAAGGAGAGGGAAGAAGCAAGGAGAAACAGCATACTCTGATTTGGGGAGAAAATAAAATGCCTGTACCAATGGAAGTCATTGATGGCAAGGTTACGTTTTGGGAAGGAGATTATGATGATACAGGAAAAGAAGTGGCACACTTTGCCAAATTCCTCGAAGCGTATAGTCTTGGTGGCCATTATCAGGAAAAGTTTAGCAATATTCAGGGCTTAGATGATTTTTTCAGCTACTTCGTGTATGATACCGATGCCAATCCAACAATAGCAGATTATAGAGCTTCGGGTAATGAAACACTAGCGCTTTGTTCAGAATTAGGTAATGCGGTTTTTGCCTATATCCTTTTAATGATTGAAACCTGTTATTATAAAGACGAAAGTACGCAATACGATTTGTTCCTGTACGGTATTCATAAATCGATGATTTGGCTTTTGAGTGGTGTAGGAAATCAGATAAATTACTATACCTATACCAAAGGGAATCGTGCTTACAAAGGAGCTTTAACATTTGAACCTTTTTCGTTCGAAAATAGTTTCTTAAGACCTAAAGCGCAAATTATGAATCTGGTCGATCAATTGGCTAAAGCAGATCCTGGCAATTGGGGTTGGGCAATAAAAAGCGAAAATTATTTTCCGTCTTTACCAGACGTAGGAATGGATCACAGTATTGTAGCCGATATGCCAAAAGTACCAGGTACACCTTATACACACCATCATTAATAAAAATTAAAAAATATGTCAGAATTAGTAACAAGAGAGCTTCATGTATGCATGGGGCTTAATTCATGCAAGAATGCGGGATATTCAGGCAATAATGATTGTGCCGGAAAAGGAGATTGTTCAACAGCTGTTGGTCATCCCTGCCACACTTTAAATGCCTGCAAAGGACAAGGAGGCTGTGGAATTTTTGGAACTACCGAAGAACTTTGCCATCCAGGCGAAAATGAATGCCGTTATCAAGGAAGTTGTGGTGTGCCTATTTTGTCTTCTCGTTTTTTGGCACAAGGACCTAATAAAGGACTTAGTGTTTGGCAATTGGCAAGAGTACGTTTCGAAGAAAAAAGGAAAGCAAGTGGTGAATCATTTGGCGTGGCTCCACAACAATACGGACCAAGCGATGAATATGTAAACACAGTTCGCGGCACTACAGGTAAAGATTATTCTTCTTGTGGACAAAGTGGTTCAAGATCTTGTTCCTACATAAACAATCCTGCCGATAGAAAGACTGCTGCCGACCTAAGAGTTTTGAAGATGGAGGAAGAGAGTGCAAAAAAACTGCCTGAGACTATTTCAAATTGTTGTTCGAAAAAGGATGGCAATTAGACTTGGATTACCCAATTTAGGGTTGGGTTTAGGTTTAAGAAGTCAGCATTTTGAGCATATACTTCAAAATAAGCCTGAAGTAGATTGGTTTGAGGTAATTTCTGAAAATTTTATGGATTCACATGGACGTCCAAGATATATTTTACATCAGATAGCAGAACAATATCCCGTGGTAATGCATGGGGTATCGATGTCTATTGGAAGTACCGATCCATTAAATTTTGATTACTTAAAGAGTTTAAAACAACTGGCAGCCGAAGTAAAACCAGCTTGGATTAGCGATCATTTGTGCTGGACAGGGGTTTTAACAACCAATTCGCACGATTTATTACCGCTTCCGCTAAATGATGAATCATTAAAACATGTTTGTAATCGAATCAGGCAGGTTCAGGATTATTTAGAACGGCCACTGATTGTAGAGAATCCAAGTACCTATGCCTCTTTTAATAATTCTACTCTTCCGGAATGGGAGTTTTTACGAATTATGACCGAAGAAACAGGTTGCGGATTACTCTTGGATGTAAACAATGTGTATGTATCTTCTTTTAATAATGATTTTGATCCTGTGGAATATATCTACGGAATTCCACATGATAAAGTAGTGCAGATGCACTTGGCAGGTCATCAAAATTGTGGTAATTATATTATAGATACACACGATAGGGAAGTGACTAATCAAGTATGGAAATTGTTTCAATTAGCATATCAATTGTCAGGCGAAGCATCAGTTTTATTGGAGTGGGATGGTAATATTCCAGCCTTTGAGGTGTATCATTCCGAATTGCTTAAATCAAAACAATATATGGATGCAGCATTTATTGGAATTGAAAATGAAGTTCTGTCTGTTGATATAGAACAAATTTCAAATCCATTGAATATTGTTGCGATGAATCAATTTTTATAAGTATCAATGATGCAGAAAACGGTAAAAATACCATTGAAAGATTTTCAACAGTGGATGCAGCAGCTTTTGCTGGATCCTTACCAGCAAACAGGAGTGAATCCTAATGATTTGCTTTCAAATGCATCAAACGCAGCTTCAATCGAAGACATAATTTGTCATTCTGAAAAACTTACTGCTCAGGAACATTTGGGTATTTACCAGCGAAGCTATATCGCGCGTTTGCGAAATTGCATGTCACAGCAATTCGGCGCATTAGAATATGCCTTGGGGGAGGCTATTTTTTGCGCCTTTGCTGATGATTATCTTGCTTCAAAACCATCGTATAATTACAACTTATCTTTTTTAGGAGCTCATTTTGCAGAATATCTTGAAAATAATAGACCTGATGCCGAAGAAGAAGTCAAAGAAGATTGGATTGATTTTATGATTGAACTGGCTCGATTTGAATATGCTATTGGTGTTATTTTTGATGCGAAAGCGGAAGAAGATTACCGATTGGCAACGATGGGTACACCAGAAGAGGAACTGAAATTGGTGCCGATATGCGAATTATTTAAATTCCAGTTTCCAGTACGAAAATACTATTCCGAATTTAAAAATGGCAAACAACCTGGCTTACCTTTTGAAAACGAAAATTATTGTGTGGTTTTGCGGCACAAATTCAAATTAGCAGTTTATGATCTGCATAAAGAGCAATATGACTTTTTGAATTTTTTGAAAAAGGAAAAAGATATTGCTATAGCAAAAGAACTGTTTCATATTCATTATAAAGAAAATGGTGTCCAATTTGAACAAGTGTGGAGCAGTTGGAAAGAACGCTGGATAGCTGCTAATTTTTTTCAAGTTTAATACAAACAAGCTAAAGAAATCGAATGAAAAAATATCGAAATTTCTCTGAAGTTTTACTTAGTGGTTCTAATGAAAATCGAACTTTCATTTTTAAGTTCTAATTTATTACTATCATAATCAATCAAAAGCATTCCGTTAAAAGTTTCAAATTTTGTCCTATAAGGTTTCACGGGTATATTGTAAAAGTCTGTAAGCCTTTGGCTGTACAGGCTTTTTTATGGTTTGACAAAATTATCGAGAGATTTGATTGATCAATAACTCCTTATGTTTGTTGAGTTTGCAGTTCGAATTCCTTATTTTTTTTAAAACTTATATGTTAAACTCTTGAAATTACCTGTGCTTTATCATTCGTTATTGAAGAAAAAAAGCAACCTATAAATTTTAATTTCTCTTAACTGGCTGTTCGCTTTTTGTTAGCATGTCTAATCAACCGATCACAAATCTTGAACTAATCTGAAAAGATTAATTATATTAATTGATTAAATAGATTAATATTGTAAAACTTTATTTGCAGTGCTAAAACATTTAAATTTGTAATCTAAATTTTTGACAAAAAAGCCATTTTGAAAAATATCCTCATTATTGACGACGAAGAAAAATTACGCCATCTTCTTGCCCGAATCATAAAATCTGAAGGTTTTGATGTCTTTGAAGCTCCCGATTTAAAATCAGGTTTTAAGAAATTGGAGCAGAATGATATTGATGTGATACTTTGTGATGTAATACTTCCCGATGGCAATGGCGTAGATTTTCTTCAAAAAATCAAAGCCAGTTTTCCGCTTACAGAAATTATTTTGTTGACTGCTTTTGGCAAAATTTCCGATGGAGTTCAAGCAATGAAAAACGGTGCTTTCGATTATATTGTCAAAGGCGATGATAACGATAAAATCATTCCTCTTTTATACAGAGCATTAGAAAAAGTGCTGCTTCAAAAAAAAGTAAAACAACTTGAAAAACGAATTTCCGACAAATATTCTTTTGACAATATTATTGGGAAATCAAAAGGATTGGAGCAAGTCATTGATTTGTCCAAAAAAGTAGCAAAAACCGATTCAACAGTACTTTTAACTGGTGAAACCGGAACTGGAAAAGAAGTTTTTGCACAAGCAATCCACGAAAACAGCAATCGAGCAGGAAAATCATTCGTGGCTTTAAACTGCAGTACTTTCAGCAAAGAAATTTTAGAGAGCGAACTCTTTGGACACAAGCAAGGGGCTTTTACAGGAGCTATAAAAGACAAAAAAGGATTTATCGAAGAAGCTAATGGCGGTACTCTATTTTTGGACGAAATAGGCGAAATGCCTTTAGAATTACAGGCCAAACTACTGCGAGTTTTAGAAACGAATGAATATATTCAAATTGGCGATACAACTCCAAGGAAATCAAATTTTCGGTTGATTGCTGCTACAAATCGCGATTTAAAAACAGAAAGTGATGAACACCGTTTTCGTTCGGATTTGTATTTTAGATTGAATATTTTTGAGATTAAAATTCCGCCTTTGCGTGAAAGAATAAAGGATATTGCACCTTTAACTTATTATTTTATAGAGAAATTTTCATTAAGAGGAAGTAAGAAAACATTGGTCATCGATGCTGATTTTATGTCTAAAATGGAAACTTACCATTGGCCTGGTAATGTCCGTGAATTGAAAAACGTAATTGAGCGTTCTGTTATCCTAGTGAATGACGATGTTTTGACCCAAGATGTTTTGCCTTATGAAATTCAACACCAGATTGACCATTCAAAGAAAACATTATCGGCGTTTTCGATGCAAAGTATTGAAAAACTGCATATTCAAAAAGTATTGAACTATACCAAAGGGAATAAAGCCGAAGCAGCACGTTTACTTGAAATAGGTGTTGCAACGCTTTACCGAAAATTGGACGAATACAATATTCAGTAAGAAAATTACCGTTTAGAGAATAGCGTCGCATTGCGGGTTCTTTTTATGATCTTTTTTGATGTAAAAATTGCTAGGCTATATAATTTCTTTAATCCTTGCGGTAAGCTTTTTTTGAATTGGAACTACTATTAGGCAAAGTGAGCAGAAGATTAAAAGCTATCAAAAAAGAAAATGCTCCTAAAATAGCAATCCAGAAATTAGCGGTTTCCGCTGTATGTTTGACAATATCACTCTTCTTTTTGATGGCGACCGTATTTAATTTTAAAATCTCGAATATGTCATGACGAATTTGACTTTTCAAAGTTTCATCATTCCAGTTTTTTTTCAAAGAGGCGAAATTATTTTGCAGAGTATAAGTTGCTTTATCTTCGCCAACTTCCGTAATATTCCCCATTTGTTTGGTTAGATTGGCTTCAAATTGTGCTATTGCTTTTTCTTTATTCGAATTATTTTCGTCTAATGAAAGGAGCATGTTTCTAGCGTACTCGAGTGTATTATAATTGGCTTTCAAAATGCTTTCAGTATCATTTTTAATCGAAAAATTATAGTACGAACTCACTAATGAAAGGGAAATGATCATTAGAAAAAGCAATCCAATTCTTGAGTTTAATTTTATTTTCATTTGTAAAACTATTAGGTGATTATTATTGATTCTATAAGGAAAAGATAATTTTTAGATAAATTTTATAGTTTCTAATTTACAACTCTTAACTTTCTAATCCAAATTTATGACTATTAACTTTTAAATCGCCATCGATCGGGTAATTTATACGACTGATTTTTATATTGTAGTTCAATGGTTTTGGTATTAAACTCAATATTTGATTAGGAATAAACCGAGAGGTAAATGTATCGTTTTGATAAAAGCCTATCAAAATGATAGGCTTTTTTTATGCTATTTTTTGGCACGGTCGTATTAAAGTTATAGGAAACAATGCTTTATGCTTTTTTTCTTTTTTTGGAATACTTTTTGGCATAAGGGGGGAAGAACAAATTAAACCATTACTAATAATGAAAAACAAGATAGCAACGATTTACGAAAAAGCAGAACGCTTTGCCGAAATAACAAAAACGGCAATCATTACCGGAAATATAAATCGGGCAAAAAAATGTTTGGGACTAGCCGAACAATTATTCGAATCTGGAAGCAGCGAAACAAAAAATGCCATTACGAATGTATATATTTTTTCAGTTTCCTCATTTATGGAACTGCGCCATTGCAGTATTTCGAATCTGTTTCCAAAATCGTTGAAGGCTGAGTATATCAAGCAAATCAATACTTCAGGAGTATAATTGTGAAATGTTTTATGTGAAATGTGAAAAGTAAAAAAGTAACTTACTAATCATTTCATATCTAACTTATTACATTTTACTTTTCATTTTTAACACTTAAACAATTATATATGATAATCACTATTCTTTTACTCGCATTAGGGGTTTTGCTTTTTGCGATTTGTTTCAAATCCGTCGAATTTTTTGAAAAAATCTAAATCATGACAGCACTATTTATTATCGCACTTGCCGTATTCGGTTATTTGGTTTATGTATTAATCAAACCTGAAAAATTTTAAAAATGAAAAAGGCAGAATTTAAAAAACTAGCAATAGCAATTACGGCTTGGGCATTAGCCTTTGTGATGCTTATTATGTTTTTATAAAAGTCGAAAAAATTAATTTCTAACAAAAAAATATGAACACAGAATTTTTTGGAGTCATCAGTATTTTTATCGCCTCGATAGTTTTGGCTATTCCTGTTGGAAGGTATATAGCCAAAGTGTATTTAGGCGATAAAACAATGCTTGACGCAATTTTTAATCCAATTGAAAAATTTATTTTTAAAGTCAGCGGTATCAATTCCACTGAAGAAATGAACTGGAAACAACATCTGAAAGCACTTTTAAGCGTAAACATGGTTTGGTTTTTTCTATGCTTTTTAGTTTTAATTTTTCAAGGAAGTTTACCGCTAAATCCGGATGGAAACCCATCCATGACACCCGATTTGGCATTCAATACCGCCATTTCATTTGTTGTGAACTGTAATTTACAGCATTATTCAGGTGAATCAGGTCTTTCTTATTTAGGACAGCTGTTTTTAATGTTCCTGCAATTTGTTTCTGCAGGTACAGGTATGGCTGCCGCCGCTATGGTTTTTGTGGCTATGAGAGAAAAAACTACTGATAAATTAGGGAATTTTTATAATTTTTTCATCAAAAGCTGCACTCGTATTTTATTGCCTCTTTCTGCTCTTGTTGCTATCGTTTTAGTCTTTAGCGGCACTCCAATGACGTTTGAAGGAAAAGATAAAATCGTGACTTTGCAAGGTGATACAGTTGAAGTTTCCCGTGGTCCAGCGGCTGCATTTATTGGAATCAAACATATAGGTACAAATGGCGGTGGTTTTTTTGGAGCCAATTCGGCACATCCTTTGGAGAATCCAACTTATTTTACCAATGCAGTTGAATTGTGGGCACAATTAATCATCCCATTTGCAATGATCTTTGCATTAGGATTTTTCCTTAACAAAAGGAAATTTTCTTATGTCGTTTTTGGTGTTATGACTGTTGGTTTCTTAATGCTAGTCATACCAACAATGATAAGCGAAATTAACGGAAATCCAGCAATTGAAAGAATGGGTATTGCCCAAGCAACCGGTGCCATGGAAGGCAAGGAAATCCGTTTTGGGACTGCAGTTACCAGTTTTTGGGAAATCGCCACAACGGTAATTTCTACAGGATCGGTAAATGGCATGCATGATAGTACAATGCCAGTTTCTGGAGCGATGCAGCTATTGGCTATGATGGTCAATGCCTTTTATGGAGGTTGTGGCGTAGGATGGCTGAATTTCTATATTTTTATAATTCTGGCAGTATTTATTTCAGGTTTAATGGTGGGACGAACACCGGAGTTTTTAGGAAAGAAAATTGAAGCTAGAGAAGTAAAAATCGCTGCGATCATTGCCATTCTTCATCCTTTATTGATATTGGCAGGGACAGCTTTGGCTTCTTATTTTGCCGCAAATGATACCGCAATGGGGTATTGGTTTAGCGGTAACGCAACAGGCTGGCTGAATAATCCTGGTCATCACGGATTTTCTGAAATGTTATATGAATACACTTCGAGTGCAGCCAATAATGGTTCTGGTTTTGAAGGTTTGGGAGACAACAATCCATTTTGGAACATTACAACAGGGATTGTACTATTATTGGGCCGTTTCATTCCTATAATTGGTCCATTAGCGATTGCAGGATTGTTAGCCAATAAAAAATACATTCCAGAAAGTGCAGGAACTTTAAAAACAGATACTTCCATTTTTGGTGTAATGGTTTTTGCTGTAATCGCGATTATTGCCGCTTTGTCTTTCTTTCCAGCATTGGCACTTGGACCTTTAGCGGAGTATTTTACATTAAAATAATATAAAAATGACTAAAAATAAATCCAATTCATTGTTTGAACGTAAGCAGGTAAAAGAAGCCTTAGTGCAGTCTTTTGTAAAGCTGAATCCAAAAACAATGTTCAAAAATCCGGTAATGTTTACCGTAGAAATAGGTACTGCTATTATGTTTGCTGTATGTGTTGCCATTTTGTTTGGCGCACAGGATCAAGGTAGTTTTATTTACAATTTCATTGTATTCTTAATTTTGTTAGCAACACTTTTGTTTGCCAATTTTGCCGAAGCAATTGCCGAAGCCAGAGGAAAAGCACAGGCGGACAGTTTGAGAAAAACCCGTGAAGAAACACCTGCAAAGAAAGTTATAGAATTAGGCAAAATCTATTCGCATGAAATTGTCATGGTTTCCTCTTCTCAATTAAAGAAGGACGATATGTTTTTCTGCGAAGCAGGAGATGTTATCCCAACAGACGGAGAAATTATTGAAGGTATAGCAACTATTGACGAAAGCGCCATTACGGGTGAAAGTGCTCCAGTTATTCGTGAAGCGGGAGGTGATAAAAGTTCCGTTACTGGCGGAACTAAAGTTTTAACCGACAGAATAACGGTTAGAGTTACTACAGAACCCGGTGAATCTTTTTTGGATAAAATGATAGCTTTGGTTGAAGGTGCTTCTCGTCAAAAAACGCCAAACGAAATTGCATTGACAATTTTATTGGCTGCGTTTACCTTAATCTTTGTGATTGTATGTGTGACACTAAAACCATTTGCGGATTATGCGAATACACCAATCACGATTGCCGCTTTCATTTCACTTTTTGTGTGTTTGATTCCAACGACAATAGGAGGATTATTATCAGCTATAGGCATTGCGGGGATGGACAGAGCATTACGTGCCAATGTCATAACTAAATCAGGAAAAGCTGTGGAAACCGCTGGTGATATTGATGTATTACTATTAGATAAAACAGGAACAATCACTATCGGAAACAGAAAAGCAACCAACTTCTATCCAGCAAATGGAATATCTCAAGAAGACTTTATTCAATCTGCGGTATTAAGTTCATTAGCTGATAATACCCCTGAAGGAAAAAGTATTGTGGAATTAGCTGGTGCAGCTGTTGCTAAAAAATTATCTATTGAAGGTGCAGCTTTAATCAAATTTACTGCCGAAACCAGAACGAGCGGTGTTGTTTTAAAAGACGGTACCAATATTCGAAAAGGAGCGCAGGATGCCGCCAAAAATATTGTAAAACAAGCTGGAAACACATTCCCGGAAGATATAGCGCAGAAAGTAATTGATATTTCTTCGAATGGAGGAACACCTTTAGTCGTTATCAGAAACAACCAAGTGCAAGGTGTTATCGAATTGCAGGATATCATCAAAACCGGAATGAAAGAACGTTTTGAACGTTTAAGAAAAATGGGAGTGAAAACAGTGATGGTTACTGGTGACAATCCTTTGACTGCCAAATTCATTGCCGAAAAAGCCGGTGTCGATGATTTTATTGCCGAAGCCAAACCTGAGGATAAAATGAATTACATCAAGAATGAGCAACAAATGGGTAAACTTGTCGCGATGATGGGTGACGGTACAAATGATGCACCCGCTCTTGCACAAGCCGATGTTGGTGTTGCAATGAACAGTGGAACTCAAGCTGCAAAAGAAGCCGGTAATATGGTCGATCTTGACAATGACCCAACCAAGTTAATTGAAATTATTGAAATTGGAAAACAATTGTTAATGACCAGAGGAACGCTTACCACGTTCTCGATTGCGAATGATGTTGCCAAATATTTTGCCATTGTTCCTGCACTTTTCATCACTGCGATTCCTGCACTTGAAGGATTGAATATTATGCACTTGCACAGCCCGGAAAGTGCGATTCTATCAGCGGTAATTTTCAACGCGATTATCATTCCGATATTGATTCCGCTGGCATTGAGAGGAGTTGATTATAAACCAATCGGTGCGAGTGCGATCTTGAAAAGAAACCTGTTGATTTACGGTTTGGGAGGAATAATTGTTCCTTTTATAGGGATTAAATTAATTGATTTGGCAGTGGCTTTATTTATGTAAAATCAAACCTAACAGGTTTCAAAAACCTGTTAGGTTTACAAAACAAACAAAATGAAAAACATATTTTCAATATTAAAATTGACCGCATTATTGGTTATTTTATTCTCGGTTATTTATACTATGGCAATTTTAGGAATTGCACAGTTTGCCCCAAATAAAGGGAAAGGAGAAACCATTTCTGTAAATGGAAAAGTGGTAGGCTACCAAAAAATTGGTCAAAAATTTGACAAGCCTAATTATTTCTGGGGACGACCATCAGCAGTGGATTACAATGCTGCCGGAAGTGCTGGAAGCAATAAGGGTCCTAGCAATCCAGATTATTTGGCTTTGGTACAAAAAAGAATCGACACGTTTTTGATTGTACATCCATATTTGAAAAAATCAGAGATTCCATCGGATATGGTAACGGCTTCAGGTAGTGGCTTGGATCCAAATATTTCACCGGAAGGCGCTTTGATTCAGGTAAAAAGAGTGGCAAAAGTTAGAAACCTTTCTGAAGATAAAGTAAAAGCATTAGTAGAAACCAAAATCAATAAACCATCGGTAATGGGAACTTCAACCGTAAATGTTTTAGAGTTGAATGTAGCTCTGGATGAGTTGAAATAAAGATAAATAGCAATGTCAAATTTCAATATCAATGACAATTTTAAATAATGAGGGCTAAGAATTAAAAAAAAATCAAAAAAAATGTGATGCCCTAGCCCCGATAGAAGGGAAAATCCTTTTGTTTTTTCTTTTAAAAAAACAAAAGATTTGGAATGATAGCGGGATTAGCTCCTAAAAATAATAAAATGAAAAGAATACTAGTTACTGCTTTAATAGCTTTTGGTTTTACAACAATTTATGCTCAAGTAGAGTCTAAAAGTCCAATTACGTTCTCTGGTTATGTAGATATCTACTACAGTTATGATTTTGGGAAACCGAATGATCATACCAAACCGGGATTTATTTACAGTTATAATCGATCCAATGAAGTGAATTTGAATTTAGGCATGGCTAAAGTGAATTATGCGAAAGAGAATGTTCGAGCCAATTTTGCGCTTATGGCTGGAACGTATGCACAATACAACATGGCAGCAGAACAAGATTTGTTGAAAAATATTTATGAAGCTAATGCAGGCGTTAAAATTTCCAAAGATTACAATCTATGGATTGATGCGGGAGTTATGCCGTCTCATATTGGTTCTGAAAGTGCAATTGGGAAAGACTGTATGACTTTGACCCGAAGTATTGGTGCCGATAATACTCCTTTTTATGAATCTGGAGTAAAAATAGGGTACACTTCAAAATCTGAGAAATGGTATTTGGCGGCAATGTATTTAAATGGCTGGCAACGAATTCAGAAAGTTGATGGTAATCATACACCAGCTTTTGGAACTCAAGTGACTTTTAAACCAACGGTAAAAGTTGCATTAAACTGGAGCACTTATGTAGGGAATGAACAACCGGATATTGATAAGAAATGGCGTTATTTTAATGATTTTTATGGAACATTCAAATTGACGGATAAAACAAGTGTAATCGCAGGTTTTGATATTGGAGCGCAGCAATCCGCTAAAAGAAGCAGTGATTATGATGTTTGGTACACTCCATCGGCAATCGTTCAATACAAGCCAACAAACAAAATTCAATTGGCTGCGAGAGGGGAATATTACCAAGATGAAAAAGGGGTAATTATTCCAACAGGAACGCCAAATGGTTTTAAAACTTATGGTTTCTCGGCAAACTTTGATTATTTGCCAGTAGAAAATGTAATGTTTAGAATAGAAGCCCGAACTTTGAATAGCAAAGATGAAATCTTTTTGAAGGATAATAATCCGACAAATAGTAATGTGTGCATAACTACATCTTTAGCGATATCAATCTAAGATAAAAAGACAATAAAAAGAAAATCTTTATTGGAAACCATTAAGGAATTAAGTTTAATAAGGCTTAATTTCTTAATGGTTAAAAAAGTTTTATTTGAAATGAAATGATTCAACCGTTAGTTTAATTTATGGATAACGAAAAAGAAAATAATGTCAAGCACTTTCTGGATTTAATTCAAAAATCACGCAAAGGAAAGTTTAAAGTCTATATTGGGATGAGTGCCGGTGTGGGCAAAACTTTCAGGATGCTACAGGAAGCACATACGCTGTTGAAAAACGGAATTGATGTGAAAATTGGGTATATCGAAACACACAATCGTAAAGAAACGCACGATTTGTTGGAAGGATTACCAGTAATTCCGCGTCGGGCTATTTTTTACAAAGGAAAACAGCTCGAAGAAATGGATGTGCAGGCGATTATCAATTTGCGTCCTGAAGTAGTAATAGTTGATGAATTGGCGCACACGAATATTGAAGGCAGTAAAAATGAAAAGCGCTGGCAGGATGTTTTAGAGATTCTGGAAGCAGGAATCAATGTGATTTCTGCCGTAAATATTCAGCATATTGAGAGTTTAAATGAAGACGTAAAACGAATCACCAATGTTGACGTTCTAGAGCGAATTCCTGATAACGTGCTGCGGTTGGCCGATGAGGTAGTTAATATTGATTTGACTTCGGAGGACTTGATTGATCGCTTGAAAGAAGGTAAAATTTATACAGCCGACAAAATTCAGACAGCTTTGAGTAATTTTTTTAAGTCTGATCAAATTTTGCAATTGCGGGAATTGGCTTTGCGGGAAGTTGCAAGCCAGGTTGTTCGAAAAGTAGAAAATGAAGTTCCTAAAAATCATGCTTTACGACACGAAAAGTTGCTGGCCTGCATTAGCAGTAACGATAAAACGGCCAAAATAATTATTCGAAAAACAGCACGATTGGCCAGCTATTACAATAGTGACTGGTATGTTCTTTATGTGGAAACTCCGAAAGAGAGCCCCGATAAAATAGCACTTGACAAACAACGGCACTTGATTAATAATTTTAAATTAGCAACACAATTAGGTGCTGAAGTGATTAAAATCGAGAGTAAAAATATCAGTGATGGCATACTTAAAATAGTGGAGCAAAAACAAATCACAACAGTTTGTGTTGGGAAACCGCATTTTAGTTTGTTTAAAGTGATATTATCGACCACTATTTTTAATCGATTATTGAATAGTTTATCTTTATCTAACATTGACCTTGTAATTTTATCATAAATTGACTTTGTAATTCCATATATAAAATGAAAATTAAAACTAAATTAAACCTGAGTGTAGGATTGTTATTTTTACTGATAATCATCCTAACGTTAGTGAGTGCTTTTTATATTTTTTCGATAAAAAAAGACACTGAAAACATACTGAAAGCCAATTATAATACATTGGAGTATTCCCGGAATATGCTGCTTTCATTAGACGAGATGAATAATAACGCAGAGAATGCAATACTTACATTTGAAAACAATCTCAATAAGCAAGTTAATAATGTTACCGAAGTTGGAGAACATGATGCAACCCTCAATTTGAAAAAATCTTTTAATCTTTTAAAAACAAACAGAACAGATGAAGGATTAAAAAACCAAATTCGGCAAGATATATTTGAGATTATGAAGTTGAATATGTCTGCCATTAAGCAGAAAAGTGATATTGCTAAACATACCGCAGAAACGGCTAATATGTGGATTGCGATGACAGGTACGCTTTGCTTTCTTATAGCTTTTAATCTGTTAGTGAATTTACCCAATAATATTGCCAATCCAATTAAGGAGCTTACAGCCAGTATCAAAGAAATTGCCAAAAAAAACTATTCAGAACGAGTGCATTTTACAAGTCATAATGAGTTTGGCGATTTGGCAAAATCCTTCAATACAATGGCAAAGAAATTAGAAGAGTACCATGATAGCAATCTTTATAAATTGTTGTTTGAAAAGAAAAGATTGGAAACCTTAATCAACCAGATGAATGATCCTATTATTGGTTTGGACAATCAGGGCGCCATTTTGTTTATTAATAATCAGGCTCTGAAAATAATAAATAGGAGTCAAGAAGAAGTTATTGGAAAATCAGCGACTACTTTAGCAGAGACAAATGATTTAATAAAATCTCTAATCAATAGTGAATCTGATAGTATAAAAGCACAGCCGATGAAGATTTTTGCTGATGGTAAAGAAAGTTATTTCGAAAAAGAAATCGTAAACATTACCATAGTGCCAACAGGAGAAGAACAATCCATTCCTATAGGCGATGTTATTATTTTAAGAAACATCACTGTTTTTAAAGAATTAGATTTTGCCAAAACAAATTTTATTGCTACTGTTTCTCACGAATTAAAGACTCCTATTTCATCCATAAAAATGAGTTTGCAATTACTTGAGAACAAAACCACTGGAACAATTAATGAAGAGCAAAAACATTTGATTGACAGTATTAAAGACGATAGCCAGCGGCTGTTAAAAATCACAGGGGAATTACTCGAATTGGCACAGGTCGAAACAGGAAATATACAGTTGAATATTGAAAAAAGTAATCCGTATGAAATAGTTCATTATGCCACCGAAGCTGTTAAAGTAAAAGCAGAACAAAAACAAATTGAAATAATTATCGATGCTGAAACAGATTTGCCTAATGTAAAAGCGGATACCGAAAAAACAAGCTGGGTTTTAATTAATTTTTTAACCAATGCCATTACCTATTCTTCGGAGAACAGCAAAATTATTGTTAGATTAAAACAAAAAAACAAGCAGATTACCTTTCAGGTTATTGATACTGGCAAAGGCATAGACAGCCGTTACAAAACAAAAGTCTTCGATAAATATTTCCAAATTCCCGGAAGCAATAAATCTGGAACTGGATTAGGATTAGCTATCAGCAAAGAATTTATTGAAGCACAAAACGGAAGTATTAATGTTGAAAGTGAACTGGGTTTGGGCAGCACCTTTAGTATTAATTTGAATATTGCCTGACACACTTTTGCAACCAAAGTAACGCTTACAAATGGTGTTCCGTTTGTAAGCGTGAGTAAAATTAGGATATGGCGTAAGCGGATTTTTTATACACTCATCAAGTAACTAACAAGATTTTCATTTTTATCCAGACCAATTTTTTTTCTTAAACGGTGGCGGGCAACTTCCACTCCTCCACTCGAAACATTCATGATTTCCGCAATTTCTTTTGTTGACATATTAATTAACAAATAAGTAGACAAATCTAGTTCTCGAGGTGAAATTCTCGGATGCTTTTCTTTTAATCTTTTCAAAAAATCAAAGTGGACATTTTTGATGTGTTTTTCTAAATCCTTCCAGCTTTTATCTGTATTTACCTCTTTTGCAATACTTCTGTTTAATTTAGTAAATTGGGATTTAGTAGATTCATCAAATGATTCTATATTAATGTCTTTTAGTTTATAAATGATTCCGTTTAGAATTTTGTTTTTCTTTACTGCTTGTAAAGAATTATTGACCAGCTCCTTGTCTTTTGCTAAAATCTTAGTTTTAAGCTTGTCTTTTTTTAGTTTTTCAATTTCTTTCTCCAGCTCGTATTGTTCTTGTCTGATTTTTGATTCCTTTTCCAGATAAAGTTTTCTTTGCTCAATGGTTTCATAATATTTGTTCCTTCTTATTTTTATTTTTGTTCTTTGTCTCATATAAAATATTGATAAAACTGTAAGCAGAATATAAATTAAATACGCTAAAAAATGTCTATACCATGGTGGAGAAACTGTAAAAGGGATAAATGTTTCTTCTGATTGAATTCCATAGCTATTTCTTACTTTTAATTTCATCTTGTAATTACCTTCTCTTAAGTAGTTATATTCTTTAAATGAAATTGTTGACCAATTACTCCATTTGTCATCAAAACCTTCTAATTGATAAGAGAATTCAACATTTTCAAGATTTTCATAAGTGGGGGATGAAAATGTAAATTTTGCATGATTTGCAGAATACGGGATTAAATATTTTTCAGCTATTTTTTTCTCGTTCCCGAAGATTATTGTGTCGCCTGAAAAAGCAAAACTTCGAATATAAACGATAGGCTTACTTACCGTATTGCTTAATAATTGGGAATCGTAATGTGCTAATCCGTCTATAAGTCCTATAAATATGTCTTGGGGATTGATGGTATTTACAGAAAGATAATTATCGACTAAATTACCTGTCAAGTTTGAAAATGGGGCAACAATATTTGTATAGCTGCCGTTGCTGTTTTTCATTAATTCGCCTAATGATTCATTAAATGCATACCAGAGGTTTCCATTGGTATCCTCAGTTAGTGCTTTAATTTTGGGAATGCCTTTAAAGATCAAACTCATTTTTTTATCTTCATAAAATAAGTCTAGTTCTTTTGAATATTTGTAAAAATGATTGTTTGTTTGAAAATAAATACAGTTATTTATTTTCTGAATCGTTCCAACTCCTTTATCATTAACGGATAAATTAGGAATGGTTTTTATGAATTTAAAATTTTTTAAATCTGAAGACAGTGCCATTTGATATAATAATCCATCATTTTTTAGCCATAAATAGTCATTGTCAATTTCGAAAGATATAGAAGATTTATAAAGGCCTTCAATTTGATTTCTGAATTCTAAACCATTAGCTGTCTTTTCAAATATGGCAAACCCATTGCTATTATTTGATCCTATGACAAATTTTGGCTGACTGGGGATTGTTCGAAATCCAAAATAACCATTTTTATCCAGTATTTTTATAACCTTCCCGCCTTCAATGACTAAAGCCCCATTGTTATGTGCACATAATAATTGGTTTTCGATTACTTTAATATTCCAGGCTTGACCTGTCGTTCCTGTTACTAGTGTAAAACCACTTTCTTTGAAGTTTTTGTTCCAAGGATGATAAAAAACGCCTTGATTTGTTGCCACATACAGATTTTCTTTATAAACGACTGATCCATAAACAGTACCTAGATTATAACTAAAACCAAAATAGCTAAAGGGAGAGTTTTCGTTAATAAATGCAATTCCGCTATCTAAACCAAGCCAAAGATTATTCTTGTTGTCAATAAAAGAGGTTAGCACGGTATTATTCTGGAGTCCTTTGGTGCGATCAATATGCTGGATAATTTTCCCGTTTAAATCACAAATAATTATTCCGTCTAAAACTGAATTGAGAACAATGAATTTATCTTTTATAGCTACGCCTCCAAGTGAACCATTCTTTTTGATGAAAACATTTGCTTCGGTACCCCATGGTATCATTTTATCATTTTTGTAAATAAACAGCCCCTTGTTTAAAGTAGCGGCGAGCAACTTGTTCTCGGACATAGGAAAGATACCCCAGATTTCCGTATTATTTAAAATGGTGGTATTTTTTAGCTGGAATAGTTTTCCGTTTTTATACTCTACTATCCCTGCTGTCTTATCTTGAAAATACAAGTGGTTATTTACTAGGAATGAAAATTGGAACTTTGTGGGAGCCTCTAATAATCTAATTTTGTTGTTTTTATAGATATATGCTCTTTCAAAAGATTGAAAAATAACTTCCCCTTTATGTATATGTATCTTCCAAATGAAGCCAGTTAATTTGACTTTAGCTGTATTTACCATTTTAGATAAAGAAAAATATTTCAGTTTTCCTTTAGAATTAGGTTTGAAATAGCCAAAATCATCAGAGCCTCCAACAAATATTTTGCCCGAATCATCAATTTTTACTGATCTAATAAGGGGAGAATTTGGCAGGGCATACTTTCGCCATGATACACCGTCAAATTGGAATAGACCATTATTGTTGGCAAAGTAAATATTTCCATTTTTATCTTGCTCAATATTCCAGTTTTGAGGGCCTCCTTTATAATCAGATCTTTTATAATTTCGAATGTCTGGAACTCCAATACTTTTGATTTGACCAAAAAAGGTGGTTACAAAGAGTAGGAAAAAAATCATACTTAATTCTATATGTCTCATAACTCAATTTTAGATATAATAATTTGATTTGTATGAAAAAATATTTTCTTTTTAAAATTGGAGTAGTCAATTTCCTCTTTTTTACGGGAAAAAATATTTCAACAGATAAATTTATTGCTTTTTTTGCTAATGTAGTTTCTTTTTGAAAAAATATAATTCAGTTTGTAATAAAAATTATTTTTAAATCATTGGTAATCAATTATTTAAAAATAATTTGCTAAGGTTTTGTTTTGGTTTAAAATTAGACTTGATAAGGTTTTGTTTGGCAATAAAATTCCGAATAGCAAAAAAAACATCTTTAATATTGCGTCAAATTACTAATTAATTAACCAAAAAATTTAGAAAAATGAAATTAACAAAATTGTTTATTTTTTGCTTTTTATCTATTCTATTCTCAGTTTACGGGCAGGCTCAAGACCTAACTGTTAAGGGAAAAGTAATTGATGAAAAAGGAGTGCCTATTTCAGGGGCAACCATAATTTTAAAAGGAACGTCATTATCAGGTGCGACAGATTTTGATGGTAGGTTTCAAATTAATGCTCCTAAGAATGGAGTTTTGTCAATCAGTTTTATCGGCTATAAAACTGTTGATTTGGCTGTTAATGGTCAAACATCAGTGGAGGTAAAAATGTATCCTGCATCACAAGATTTAAATGAAGTGATAGTAGTAGGGTATGGTACCCAAAAGAAAAGTGTGACAACCGGTGCGATTTCAAGCGTAAGAGCTAGGGATTTGGAAAAAGTTCCTAATGGACGTGTAGAACAAGCACTGCAGGGTAGAGTTTCCGGAGTTACCATTGCCGCCAGTTCTGGTCAGCCTGGTTCAAATTCTACAGTTCGGGTTAGAGGCGTGACTACTTTTGCCGGTAACGACCCACTTTGGGTTGTAGATGGTGTTGTTGTAGATGCAGGAGGAATTGGATTTCTTAATCAATCGGATATTGAGTCCATTGAAGTGCTTAAAGATGCCGCTTCAGCTGCCATTTATGGAACACGTGCTGCATCAGGAGTTATCTTGGTTACAACCAAAAAAGGAAAATCAGGAAAAATGACTGTAAACTACAATGGTTTCGCAGGAATTTCATCACCGGAAAAGACGTTGAATTTATTAAATGCAACACAATATGGTGCTTTAATGAATGAAAAATCAATTGCGACTGGAGGACCTGTACTATTTTCGGATTTATCTGCTCTAGGTACTGGTACAGATTGGCAAAAAGCTATTTTTAATACTAATGCTATGCGTTATTCACACGAATTAAGTATTAGTGGAGGAAATGATGTTTCAACTTTTTATGCTTCTTTTGGGATTCAGGATCAGGAAGGAATCGTTACCACTGAAAATTCGAAATATAACAAAAAGAGTTTTCGTTTAAATTCGACTCATAAATTATCTAAATTTTTCACTTTTGGACAAACATTAGCATTTACTCATGTTAAATCATCTGGCATCGATGCAAATAATGAATCCAATGGACCATTAATTTCTGCAATCAACCTGGATCCAATTACTCCTTTGGTTGAAACGGATCCTATAAAAGCCAATTCAGCTCCATATAGCGGAAATGCTGTAATTAGAGACGCTAATGGAAATCCTTACGGAATTTCAAGTTTAGTTGGTCAAGGGATGGTTAACCCTTTGGCCTATACCAAAATTAGATTAGGCGCTTATGGTGCATCTGATGATCTTGTTGGGAACACCTATTTGGAGGCTGCAATAAACAAGCATATCAAAGTGAGATCAACTCTTGGAGGCAAATTAAGCTATTGGGATTCACAAATTTTTACACCTGTTTATTATTTAGGGGCTACTTATAGTGTGTCTAAAAATAGTTTCAGTAAAAGTCAAAACAAAAGTTTTGCATGGAATATTGAAAACATAGTAACCTATACAAATAAATTCGGGAATCATAACCTGACAGTTTTATTGGGACAAGGATCTTATGTAGATAATATCGGAGGTGGATCTACATCTAAAATGTATGGATTGCCTATTACAAATTATCGTGATGCCTCTTTCAACTTTGATATTCCACAATCTAACAGAGAAAGCAGTACTTATGATTTGACGGAGCATAAATTAACTTCTTTGTTCTCACGTATAAATTACGATTATAAAGAAAAATACCTATTCACTGGAATTGTTCGTCGAGATGGTTCAAGCCGTTTTGGAATCAATCATAAATTTGGAGTATTTCCTTCATTCAATTTAGGGTGGGTAGTAACCAAAGAAGATTTTTGGAAAGAAAACGATGTACTTAATACACTGAAAATTAGAGGAGGTTATGGGATTGTTGGAAATGATAACATTGGAGAATTCAGATATCTTTCTTTAGTTAATGGCGGCTACAATTATTCTTTTGGAAATACAGGGGCAATTGCCAGTGGCTATGCTAACCTTACGCTTGATAATCCTGATTTAAAATGGGAAGAAACTTCTCAAGCGAATATTGGTTTTGAATCTACATTTTTCAATGCGCTTAATCTTACGGTAGATTTATACAAGAAAAAAACTGCTGGAATTTTACGACCTATAAACATTCCGGGATATGTTGGGGTAGCTACAAATCCAGCAGGAAACGTTGCTGATATGGAAAATAAAGGTATTGAGGTTGAATTAGGGTATAAAAAGAAATTAGGAGAAGTGAATTTCTCGGTTAATGGAAGCGTAGCTTACCTGAAAAACGAAGTTACTTATATCGCTGCTGATTCAGATTATATTACTGGAGACGCAGGTTTTCCAACAATAGGACAGGTTACAAGAACGCAAGTTGGGCAATCCTACAATTCTTTCTACGGATTTAAAACAGCAGGCATTTTTCAAAACCAAGCAGAAATTAATACCTATACAAATACTTCAGGCGGCTTAATTCAGCCAAATGCACACCCGGGAGATTTTCGTTGGGTTGATACAGATGGCAGTGGTTCTATAGATGATAAAGACAAACAATTTTTGGGAAGTAATATTCCAAAATATACTTTCGGTTTGACCTTGAATTTAGATTATAAAAATTTCGATTTTATGGTTTTTACCCAAGGCGTGGCTGGGAATAAAATTTTTCAAGGATTGCGTAGGTTAGATGTTGGTGATGCCAATTATCAGACTATTGCATTAAGCAGATGGACAGGAGAAGGAACATCAAATGATTATCCAAGACTTACAAATAATGACACCAATGGCAATTTTGGTAAAATGTCTGACTTTTATCTTGAAAAAGGAGATTATTTGAGATTAAAATTAGTTCAGTTAGGATATTCATTACCAAGTGATGTGATTAGCAAAATTGGAGCCAATAAAGTTCGTATGTATTTAACTGCTGAAAACCTATTTACATTAACCAAATATACTGGATATGATCCTGAAATTGGCGGGGGAGTATTTGGAATAGACAGAGGAATCTATCCGCAAGCAAGAACGTTTATGCTTGGAGTTAATTTACAATTTTAATACTAAATCAAGAATTATGAAAACGATAAAATTTAAATATTTATTTATTGTGATAGCACTGATTTCCTTAGGTTCTTGTTCTGAGGAGTTTGTGGATATAAAACCAAAGGGATCTTTCCTTTCAGATAATTATTATGCAGATGAAGCACAGGCAACAGCTGCTCTTGTTGGAGTATATGATATAATCAGAAAAAATTCAGGCAGTTTTGAAAATATGATTGCCGTAATGAATGCAGGTTCAGATGATCATTATGCAGGTGGTGGCAGTGCTACAGACGGAGAGGGAATTCAAGCTTTCTCTAAACACACGCTAACTTCAATAAATGTACTAAGACCTTTTTGGACTGACCATTATCAGGGAATTTTCAGAGCCAATATGTTGCTTGTAAAATTGCCAAATGTTGCTATGTCTGATAATCTGAAAGCCAGATTTGCTGCTGAAGCAAAAGCATTACGCGCTATCTATTATTTCAATTTGGTGCGAATCTTCAAGAATGTTCCATTATTATTGGATCCTTTGACTGCAACTAATATGTATGACGTAGAACAGGCCGCTCCCGAAGCAGTTTATGCCCAAATAGAAAAAGATTTATTAGAAGCAATACCTGTTTTGCCAACTAGTGTTCCAGTTGCAACAGATGGTGGACGCATTACCAAAGGTGCTGCTCAAGCAATGCTTGGGAAAGTATATTTATATGATAACAAAAAGGCTGAAGCTGCCGCAGTTTTGGCTCAGGTAAATGGTACACCGGGTGCAGCAAATCAATACGGCAATAAATTATTATCTAACTATAGTGATTTATGGGTGTTTTCCAACAAATTTAATGCAGAGTCACTTTTAGAAGTATCACATACAAATAAAGGTAATTCTGATTGGTGGTTTTGGGGTTCTGGAATGGATGAAGGAAATACATTGAATGTTATGGTAGGGGTTAGAAATTACTCAAGAACTTCAGGTTCCACTGCCGCAGACTTGGCACCAGGATGGAGCTTTGATGTTATTACGCAGGATTTGTACGATGCTATTAAAACAGACCCAAGATTTGGAGCAACAATATTTGACATGAAAGCAATAAAAGCAGCAGGTCAGGCAGATTATGTTGAAGGCTATCAGGATACAGGGTATTTCTTAAATAAATTTATGCCAAGAAATTCGGATAAGACCACTGGTGGTGGAGCTGTAGAGATAAATTACCAACAGAATTCTTATGTGATTAGACTTGCAGATACATATTTAATGGAAGCAGAAGCATTGGGTTCTGGTGCAAGAGCACAAGCATTATTGGATGCAGTAAGAGCAAGGGTTGGTTTGCCATCTGTTCCGGTTACACTTGCTGCTATTAAAAACGAAAGAAGAATGGAACTTGCAGGAGAAGGTCACCGATTCTTTGATTTAGTAAGGTGGGGAGATGCCGCGACTAAATTAGCAAATAGAGGATTTGCTGCTGGTAAAGATGAAATTTGGCCAATACCAACTAGTGAGCTTCAAGGAACTAAATTGAAACAAAATCCTGGATATAATTAGTAAAAGATAAAATTATGAAAAAAATAAAATCTATTTTCAGCTTTGTACTCTTACTGGCTGTCACTATAAGTTGTACTGTTGAGGGAATTAATAAGGATATTGATCTTTTGGGTACTGATTCGTCAGCGAATGTCAATAAAATATTTGACATCAGTACTGATAATTCGGGAATAGTAAAAATAACTCCAACAGCTGATGGTGCGACTTCGTTTCAAGTAGTTTATGGAGAAGGTACCGAATTACCAGCGACAATTGCTCCCGGAGCAAGTACAACCCATGCTTATCCAGAAGGGAAATACACGGTGAAAATTATCGCCACTTCAATTTCTGGTGTTAAAACGGAACAAACATTTCCATTAGAGGTTGTATATAGAGTGCCTGAAAAATTAAAAGTTACTACTTCTTGGGAAATGAAGGTAAAAGCTGAGGCATTATACGCTAAATCATTTTTAGTATATTATGGAGATGTCGCGAATGAAGTAGGTACACCTATGGCTATAGACCAAGAATTGCCAGCTCATACTTACCCAGCAACTGGAGGTCCGTTTGTTTTGAAAGTAATAGCTCAAAGTGGTGGTGCTGCAACAGCCCAATGGACAAAAACATTATTCGGATTGCCTATAGATTTTGAAAGCGGAGCAGTAGATTACTTTTTTGGAACTTTTGGTGATGTGACTTTTTCTAAAGTGGCAAATCCAAACGCTGCCGGTTTAAATACAAGTGCAACTGTCGCTAAATATACAAAACCAGTTGGAGCTGCTACATGGAGCGGTACCTATAGTCCATTGAATATCCCTGTCAATTTTACTTATGGAAAAAAAATCAAAGTTTTGGCTTACAATCCGAATCCTGTAAATATTGGTAAAAAATTAAATATTGAATTTGAATGGGCTGTAGATGGAGCTCCAGGAAATGGGATTGCAGTACTAAAAGCGCCGTTCGCTACATCTGGTGCTTGGGAAGAAATTGTATTTGATTATGGCACTATTTCTGGAATACCTGCTGGAGCCAAATTTACACAGCTTGTTTTGCGCTACAATGATTCGGATTCAGGAGTTGGTGAAGTTATTTACTTGGATAACATTAGATTAACAAATTAAAACAAAACTATGAAATCGCCATTAACAATAAGTTTGCGTAAGCAAACACTAATAAATAAAAAGGCGATAACATATATGACCACTAATCAAATAAATTTTACATATATGAAAACAAATATAAAATTCAATTTTGGAGTTTTTCTTGTGTTGCTTCTAACATTAAACAGTTGTAGTAAGGAAGACTATGCGTTAGGAGATTTAACAGCTCCATCAAACATTGCTGTCAAAACAGAAGTTATTGGACAGGATGCAGCGCATCCAAACGGTGATGGTTCGGGGAGCGTAAAAATTTCTGTAACAGGAGATAATGCTCTTTGGTATAAAATAGATTATGATGCCAGTACAGCAGTAGATTTAGTGAATTTACCTAATGGTACTACAACCAAGAAATTCACTACTGTTGGGGTAAATACCTACAGGATTACTGTTGTGGCTTATGGTAAAGGCGGCTCTTCTACAAATGTTACTAAGGAGGTTACGGTAAGAAGTGATTTTACCGTTGACCCTGCCATTGTTACAAATTTAACAAACAATTCATCAAAATCCTGGATTGTTGATAAAAGTGTACCAGGGCATTTTGCTACAGGTGCATTCGATGCAGAATCGATTTATCCAAATTGGTGGTCAGCCGGAGTAAATCAAAAAGTAGGTGAAGCAGATTGTTTATATTCCACCATTTTTACTTTTTCTAAAGTTGTAGCTTCAGGAACGTATTCCTTACAAGTAGCCACACCACAAGGGGCATTTACACAAGGAGGTTCGTCGACAACTCTTCCGGGAATTCCATCAGGTGGAGAAGGATGCTATTCTTATGGCGGAGGAACTTCTAGTTTTAGTTTCGTTCCAGCATCATCAGGAGCGCCTGCTATTCCATCTAAACCTGAAAATTCCCCATCTACTCAGGTAAGTATCCTATTAGCGGGTGTTAATACGTATATTGGAATGGGATCTTCTCAGAAAGAATATGAAATTCTGGTTTTAACACCAACGTATATGTATATCAGAGTAGGAGCAACAGAAGCTGGAAGGGCTTGGTATTTTAAATTAATACCGGCATCTTAAAAAAATTATAATGGCAACTTTGCAGAAAAATATAAATTATATTCAATACCAGCTGTAAAGATTAACAATAATAATGTGCTCACACAAAATTAGGATTAGTAGTAATGTTTGAGTTAGTAGAATGGCCCATTCTCTTTTGATTATGGGTCATTTTCTATAAAATTATTATTTTAATTACCATAAAAATAATGTCATGCAAAAAAACTCATCAATGGTTACTTATGCTTTAGTCTTAATTAGCTAAAAAACAGTGTTTTGAAGCATGGCTTTTTCATTTTTTAAATAACAAATAATAATACTGAAATTTATGTTTAGGAATATTTTAAAAAATAAATTATTACTAATAATTTATTGTACAATGACAGTTATAACTGCTAATGCTCAAGATATTAATAATACAAAATCTGTAGAAGCAAAAATAGACCATATAATTTCTTCTTTAACCATAGAGGAAAAAGTGGCAATGTGTCATGCACAATCTAAATTTAGTACTCCAGGAGTCGAAAGACTGGGCATTCCCGAATTATGGATGTCTGACGGTCCTCATGGAGTTCGCGGAGAAATTAATTGGGATAATTGGGGATATGCCGGATGGACAAACGATTCTATAACTGCATTTCCTGCATTGACTTGTTTAGCGGCAACATTTAATCCTAATTTGTCTAAAGATTATGGAATAAGTATTGGCGAAGAAGCTCGTTACAGAAAAAAGGATGTGTTATTAGGTCCGGGCGTGAATATGTATCGTTCCCCTTTAAATGGTCGAAATTTTGAATATATGGGAGAAGATCCGTTTTTGGCTTCGAAAATGGTGGTTCCATACATTCAGGGCGTACAGCAAAATGGAGTTGCTGCTTGTGTAAAACATTATGCTCTCAACAATCAGGAATTATGGAGAGGTCATATAAATGTTGAAGTAAGTGACAGAGCCTTACACGAAATTTATTTACCGGCATTTAAAGCAGCAGTTGAAGAAGGAAAAGTTTGGTCAATTATGGGATCATATAACCTGTATAAAGGTCAGTTTTGCGGTCATAATAGCATATTATTGAATTCTATATTAAAGAAAGATTGGAATTTTGATGGCGTAGTCATATCTGATTGGGGCGGCGTACATAATACAAAACAAGCGGCTCTTAATGGTTTAGATATAGAAATGGGAACTGGCACTGATGGGTTGACAACATCTACAAAAAATGCTTACGATTCCTATTATTTGGCTGATCCTTTTTTAAAATTACTTAAAAGCGGCGAAATTGATGAGGAAGTTTTAAATGATAAAGTTAGAAGAATTTTACGATTAATGTTTCGTACAAACATGGCTTCGAATCGTCCTTTTGGAAGAGTGAATAATCAGGAACATATAGTTGTTGCCAGAAAAATTGCGGGTGAAGGGATTGTGTTATTAAAAAATGAGGCCTCTTTTTTCCCCATCAATGACTCAAAAGAAATAACAATTGCAGTTATTGGCGAAAATGCAACAAAACCAATGACAATTGGTGGCGGTTCATCTGAATTGAAAGCCAAAACAGAAATTTCTCCTTTGGAGGGATTGAAAAATCGATATAAAAACGCCACTATAATTCACGCAATGGGTTATGCCTCTGGTCCTTCAGCCTATGACAGGGTTATTCCTTCAGGATTAGATGAAAATAAACTAAAACAAGAAGCAATTGAAGCAGCTTCAAAAGCAGATATTGTATTGTTTTTTGGCGGATTAAATAAAAATCACCTTCAGGATTGTGAAGGATCGGATAGAAAAGAGTATAAATTACCATTTGGACAAGACGAATTATTAAATGAACTTTTAAAAGTTAATCCAAATACAGGAGTTGTATTAGTAAGTGGAAATGCTGTTGAAATGCCCTGGATTTCTAAGGTAAAAGCTTTAATGCAGGCTTGGTATTTAGGCAGTGTTGCCGGGGATGCAATTGCCGATGTGATTAGTGGAGATGTAAATCCTTCAGGAAAACTGCCTTTTTCATTTCCTAAAAAATTAAGCGATAATGCGGCACATTCTTTTGGAGAATTGAGCTACCCTGGAGACAGTATCAATCAATACTACAAAGAAGACATTTTGGTTGGTTACAGATGGTTCGATACCAAGAAAATTAAGCCCTTATTTGCTTTTGGGGAAGGACAGTCTTATACAAAATTTGAGTTTTCGAAATTGAATACAGACAAGAAAGAATATGCGAAAAACGATTCCATTTTAATTTCAGGAAATGTTTCAAATACCGGAAACAGGGATGGTTCAGAAGTAATACAAGTATATATTGGAAAACTAAATTCAAAAGTTAAAAGAGCTGAAAAAGAGTTGAAAGGTTTTCAAAAAATTGCAGTTAAAAAAGGTTCAACTGCTGATTTTACAATTTCGATTGACGTAAATAGTTTGAGTTTTTATGATGAATCTATTTCAAATTGGAATCTGGAAAAAGGCGATTATCTAATTTATATAGGGAATTCATCAAATAATATTTCGGAAAAAATAAGGATAACAATCAAATAAATTATGAAAGCAACAATGTTAGCAATGATTTTGCTGGTTATATTCAACACATATTCCCAGCAAAAAAATAAAATCCAGTCAAAACCATTTTTAGTAAGTGGCAAAACAGTTACCGTTTACACCACGGCAGACAATACAAAATTAAGGATGACACTTACGGATAAATTAGTTTTCTCGGCGTCTAAACAACCTTTAGAATCCGAAGTCTCCGTTTTTGTTGAACCTAAAAAAACGTTCCAAACCTTTTTGGGAATTGGAGGCGCAATTACCGACGCCAGTGCTGAGGTTTTTGCAAAATTGACCAAAGACAAGCAACAAGAATTTATGAACGCCTACTATGATAAAGAAAAAGGGATAGGCTATTCATTGCTAAGAACAACAATTCACAGTTCAGATTTTAGCAGTGGAAGTTATACTTATATCAAAGAAGGCGATACCGATTTAAAGACTTTCAGTATTGACCACGACAGACAATATCGTGTTCCAATGATTAAAGAAGCCATGAAAACTGCTGGGGGAAAATTAACAATTTATGCTTCGCCATGGAGTCCACCGGCCTTTATGAAAAGCAATAAACATATGTTAAAAGGTGGTACATTATTGCCGGAGTATTACCAGTCTTGGGCAAATTATTACACAAAATTTATCAAAGCTTATGAAAAAGAAGGAATCCCAATTTGGGGTCTTACGGTTCAAAATGAACCTATGGCGGTTCAAACTTGGGAATCTTGCGTCTATACAGCTGAAGCTGAAAGAGATTTCCTGAAAAACTTTCTTGGACCAACAATGAAAAAAGAAGGCTTGGGAGATAAAAAAATTGTGGTTTGGGATCACAATCGTGATTTGATAAATCAAAGAGCGAATGTTATTTTTTCAGACCCGGAAGCTTCAAAATATGCCTGGGGAATGGGATTTCATTGGTATGAATCCTGGGCAGGAGGAGCATCCATGTTTGATAATGTTCGTAAAGTTAAGGAAGAATATCCAACTAAAAATTTATTGTTTACTGAAGGTTGTGTTGAGAGTTTTGATGCCAAAAAATATCAATTTTGGGCAAACGGTGAACGATATGGAATTTCTATGATTAATGATTTCAATAATGGAACTGTTGGCTGGACAGACTGGAATATTCTTTTGGACCAAAACGGAGGTCCAAACCATGTGGGCAATTTTTGTTTTGCTCCAATTCATGCTGACATCAATTCAGGGGAATTAATTTACACCCCTAGTTATTATTATATCGGTCATTTCTCTAAATTTATTCACCCTGATGCCAAAAGAATAAGTACAGCAGTAAGCAGAAGCAGTTTGTTAAGTACTTCATTCCTAAATATGGATGGGAAAATAGCTACTGTAGTCATGAATCAGTCTGATAAAGAGATTACGTATAATTTGATCATTGCTTCAGAAAAAACAGTGGTAGTAATTCCTGCGCATGCAATTCAAACATTAGTTTATTAATTTTAAGGTTTCCTTGATTAGCAACAGTTTTGGATAAATAATATTCTCTTTGAGAGAATCATACGCATTATGCTTAAACCACAATCAATGTTAAAACGAGAATCATTTTACAAATTATTCCAATATGATGAAAATTAATATGAGAAATTCCAAGATTCTAAGAACTGCTGAATTGATAGCTTTTAGTTTAATCATTAATCTATGGGGTTTTACATGTTTTGGACAACCTTATGCCGATACACACGTAAAAAATAAGTTAGTTGAGCTAAATCCTTATATAGGGAAGGCTATTGATACATCCCTTCCTCCTGCTTTTGTTGAAGCAAAAGAACGATTACCAGAGCCTTTTTGGAATGTCAGACCTGATGTGATAAAATGTTATTGGAGAGCATGGGAAATTGCTTTTTCAAATCTTAAGCAAGTCAATAAAAGTAGTGGTTTTGTTTCACCATTTATCGATCCGGCTTTTAACGGAAATATTTTTATGTGGGACTGTAGTTTTATGACCATGTATGGTAAATACGCCAAATCTGTATTTAATTTCCAAAATACATTAAATAACTTTTATGCAAAGCAGCATAGTGATGGATTTATCTGTCGTGAAATAAGAGAGAGTGACGGCAGTGATTGTTTCGAACGCTTTGATCCTTCCAGCACCGGTCCTAATATTATGCCATGGTCGGAATGGGAGTATTTTTTAAATTATAATGATACCGATAGGTTAAAAAATGTTTTTCCGGTACTTCTGGCTTATTATGAATGGTTTTATACCTATCGTTCCTGGCCTGATGGAACCTATTACTCAAGTGGATGGGGCTGTGGAATGGATAATCAACACCGAATGGCAAAAAACTTTAATGCGGCATGGAGTCACGGATTTTTGTCATGGATTGACACTTCATTTCAAGAAGTTTATTCTGCTAAAATACTTATCGAAATGGCCAAAGTGCTGGGGCGTGAGAACGATGTTGTTGATATTAAAAACCAAACTGACAAGCTCTCCAGTCAAATAAACAATTATATGTGGGATGAAAAAGAGAAATATTATTTTGATCGATTTAAAAATGGAGATTTAAGCAAAACTAAAAGTATAGCTTCCTATTGGGGATTATTAGCAGGTGCAGTTCCGGAAAATAGAATTAATGATTTTGTTAAACATCTTCAGGATACTTCAATGTTTGCACGTAAGCACATGGTTCCAACCCTATCGGCCGATGATGCAAATTTTAATCCTGACGGTGGGTATTGGAATGGAGCTGTTTGGGCTCCTACCAATTACATGGTATTACGCGGTCTCACTAAATACGGTTTCGATCCGTTGGCCTATCAGATTGCCATCAATCACCTGAATAATGTTGTGGAAGTATTTGACAAAACAAATACTTTTTGGGAAAACTATGCACCGGACAAAGCGCAAGGGAATGACCATTCAAATTTTGTTGGCTGGACAGGTTTAGTCCCAATCAATGTATTATTTGAATACGTATTTGGCATACGTCCTAATGTGCCAAATAATGAATTAATAATTGATGTGAACTTAACTGATGAATATGGTATAAACAAATACCCTTATGGCAAATCTGGTTTACTTGATATTCATTGTATGAAAAGAAATAATGTTACCAAAAAGCCAATTTTAAAAATCCAGACAAATGTACCTTTAAAAATAATTTTGAAATGGAGAGGTGGAGAATTGGTTAAGAATATAACACCAGGGAATACAATTCTGTAATTGCAAAAATAAAGAAACGCAGGTCATAACAATAAGGTTTTTAGTAGTTTTTGGCTCATAAAAAACATGTTTAAACCAGTTTTAAAACACATGTATTTTGCTTATATTCAATAGATTAACAAGTAGTTAAATGAAATTATGAGTTCAGAAAATTTACAGACAAAATGGGGACAATTTATGTCTCTAGAAGCCGATATATTTTTACTCTAGCAGTGAGTGGATTAGGAAAACGTACCATCCAAAGAAATAGTTTTTTATTATGATGAATTGAAAAAATAACAGAACAAATTGAGATTAATTACACATCAAATTCTATTGGAGAGAAATACTACGAAAGAGCATATAATAAGGTAAAAATTCAAGATTTCATGCCATGTTCTTTTTATCCAGCTGGTTATAAAACGCAATTTGATGCTTTTGCCAATTCTCTGGCTTTGGTTTCAAAAAACAAAAAAATAAGGATGAAATGATATTAAACAGCATAAATAAAGCAAATGCCATAGAGAATTATAGTTTCTATGAAAACTTCAACAGTGAAACAAAAGCCACCAAATGGAGTTCCTTTTTGCGCATGGAGTGCAGCAACAGCAGTGATTTTACATCAAAGCATACATACAAATTTTATTTTTTTAGTTTAAAATGAAGAAAACCATAGACATTATATGCATCGGCGAAGTACTAATTGACTTTATTGGTCATGAGACAAATACGGTGCTGGTGATGTTTTTTGGAGTGGTTTTCTGTATGCAAAATTGAACAGTAAAACCATTGTTGAAAGTATTACTATTGCTCAAAAATTGGCAAGTATAAAACTTCAAAACATTGGAAAATTGCTTGATAATATTGATTTAACGGTAGTTTGAAATAAACTGGCCTACTTCTTAATTTATTTTGAACATAGTTTTTTTGTCTAAAAAAATATATAATTTTTCTTTCCGAACATGTAAATAAAAACTATGAGTGCTTTATTATAGCAAGGAATGGAATTAGATTTTGCAGGTAAGTTTCAGGATAAGAGGCTTGCAAAAAGGAGCTATTATAATGAAAAGTTTATTTTCGAGTCAGCAAAGCTGAAGCAGCATCAGTATGCACACTTTGTGATGTAATATAAAAAACTATATTTACATTCCAAATCAAGGTAAAATGGTAAATATTGACACAACAAATGTAATGTGCTTCTATACTGATATTTCTAGGGTAGATGTACATTATCATAGTTGCTATCAAATCGTTGTAAGCACAAAATTCACTTATGATAGTGTAATAGAAAATAAACAATATAAAAATCTAAAAGGTTTTATTATTGACAAATACACCAGGCATTCCTGCACTGCACCTATTGGGAGTTTTTTAGTTTATTATATAGAAAGTAAAAGTTTCCTTGGAAAACAGCTTAAAAAAATTTTGAATAAAGAAATTTTTATTGATATTGAAACCATCCTTTCAAAAGAACAATTGGATAAACTAGAGGTGGATTTTTCTAAGCCTGATTTAACTACTACTGATGTTAAAAACTTGTCGGATAATTTGCTGTACGATATTTTTAGCCTTTCTATAAAACCACTTACAAAAGAAAGCACAGATGATCGAATTATAAAGGCAAAGGAATTTATTAATCAAAATTTAAGTGAAAGCCTAACTTTAGAAAAAGTAGCAAATCATATTCATTTGTCACAGGAAAGAACACGTCACTTGTTTTTAGAGCAAGTAGAATTGCCTTTTTCGCAATATGTTCTTTGGAAACGTATAAAAGCAGTACTAACCTCTGTAATACAAAGCAAGCAAACTTTTTTTGATGCTTCGCTTCAATATGGTTTTACCGACCAATCTCATTTTAACCGATTTTTTAAAAGAATGTTTGGCATTTCCGCCACCGTTATTTTAAAAAATAGCCGTTTTGTACAATTTATTTACCCAGAATTATAGAGATTTTTGCCAAAAGTAATTTTTGGCAAAATGAATAAATACAATTTAATCTCAGGATTCCGTATACAAAGAATTGAAGCCATAAGCGATGGTGTATTCGCCATTGCCTTAACCTTTCTGGCTTTAGATATTAAAGTACCTGTAAATGATTTGATACATAGCGAAAAAGATCTTATCACTACATTTCTTCAGCTTACACCTAAATTACTCACTTACTTTCTGAGTTTTGTTACTATGGGTATTTATTGGCTGGCTCAATCAAGTCAATTTCATTATATTAGCAAGAGCGATAGAAACCTGAACTGGATAAACTTATTTTTTTTACTGGCAATCTCAATAATGCCTTTTACAACAGCTTTTTTAAGCCAATATATCCACTTTAAGTTTTCAATTTTTATCTATTGGTTCAATCTTAGCTTATTGGGGCAATTATTAGGGATCAATTGGTATTACGCAAAGAAAAAAAACATTTTAAGCATTAATGATACTGAGCAAAAAGAAGTAACTAAATCAATTAAAAACAGAATAATTGAATCACAAATACTATATACTATTGCGGCACTGTGTTGTTTTATCAATGCTTATTTAAGTATTGGTTTATTAGTATTTATACAGCTTAATTATGCTTTTGCAGTATTTTCAAAAAAAGGTAATGTGACAAAATATTCTGATGAATAGACGAGATTTTTTAAATGCCGCAGGATTAGTGGGAATAAGTTCTGCTATAAATAGTGAATCAGTATTTGGACAAACCAGTTATAAAAATAAAATGAAGCCATTAAAAAAAATAATTACCATTGAAGAGCATTTTGTACTAAAAAAAATTTCGCAAAGAGTTGCTGAATTCACTATCCCCAACGAAGCAAAAGAGAAAATAGCTTACAGGAATGCAGAGAAACTTTTGAAGTTGAAAGTTTGAGTTAAATAACGGATTAAGTATTTTAAAAATAAACACTACATCTTTTGACTAAACAAAAAGTTGATTAAGCTAAATAGTATATTTCTAAATTGCCCAAATTTGTACTTGTTAAAAAGAAAAGCATAATTCTGTATAATGAAAAGTAGTATCCTGACAAAGATAGAATCTATTAGTGAGTATCATAAAAAAAGAGGCTTACCACCACCTTTTCACCCACTAATAAGTGTGATAGATGGCTACACGGGTATCCCAATTGAAAAAGAGGCTTTTTTAAATGTTTCACTTGGCTTTTATAAGGTTTTCATTAAAAAGCAAATGGATGGCAAATTAAAATATGGACAACGAAAATATGATTTTGATGAAGGAACAATGTTTTTTATGGCACCTAATCAGGTTTTTGGAATTGATATAAAAGAACATTCAATTCAGAATCCTGATGATTGGTTTCTGTTGTTTCATCCCGATTTTCTATGGAATACTTCTTTGGCAAAACAAATAAAAAAATACGATTTTTTTAATTATGCTACAAATGAAGCCTTGTTCCTTTCAGAAAAAGAAGAAAACACTTTGCGCCAAATTGTACAGAATATTAAGCAGGAATGCTTGTCAAACATTGATAAATTCAGTGACAATATTATCATATCCCAAATAGAAACTTTATTGAACTATTCGGAGCGGTTTTATCAGCGTCAATTTATCACAAGAAAAATAGCCAATCATCAAGTTTTGGGTCAATTAGAAGAATTATTAAACAATTATTTCGATGATAGTTTAGCAAAGCAAAAAGGATTGCCAACAGTAAAACATGTATCTGAGAAACTCAATATATCACCAAGTTATTTAAACGGATTGTTGAAGTCCCATACAGGGCAAAGCACTCAACAGCATATACACGAAAAACTAATTGAAAAAGCAAAGGAAAAACTATCTACCACAAATTTAACAGTAAGTGAAATAGCTTACGAATTGGGCTTTGAGCATTTACAATCTTTCAGTAAACTTTTTAAAGCCAGAACTAGTTTGTCTCCTTTAGAATTTCGTACATCTTTTAATTAAAATTTTGATTATAAATTATTAAAAACGTCAGTTCGAGTGTTTTTTGTGTAGTAAAACGGAACAAAAAATTTATCGAGAACCGTTTTTAATAATTTCACCCAACAGGTTTAAACTATAAAATAATAAGAAAATGAAACTATCAAATAACAAAATTCTAATAACAGGCGGAGCTACAGGAATAGGCTTAGGTTTAACCGAAAGATTTATTGCTGAGGGAAATCAAGTAATTATTTGTAGCAGAAGACAAGATGTGTTACAAGAAGTTGTAAATAAGTATCCTTCCGTAATAACAAAAGTTTGCGATTTAGCAAATGAAGCAGACCGTATTGATTTATATAATTGGATTGCCGAAAATCACAGCGACTTAAATGTTTTGATAAATAATGCAGGTATTCAAAACAGAGTTCATCCAATGGATAAAGATTATTACGAAAAGGCACAAACTGAAATAAATATTAATGTATTAGCACCATTGCATTTAATTACCTTATTTACTCAGTTGAAAAATTTAAATACTGTAATCAATGTAACATCGGGTTTAGCGTTTACGCCAATGGCCCAAATGCCTGTATATTGTGGCACAAAAGCCTTCTTTCACTCATTAACATTATCATTAAGACATTTACTTTTGCCTCAGAATATTGAAGTGATTGAAATAATTCCACCTGCATTGAATACTGATCTTGGAGGTGCTGGTTTGCACGATGAGTTTCCACCAGTTAGTGATTTTATTGATGCCATTTTTCAGCAAATAAAAGAAGGTAAAAACGAATTGACTTTTGGTCTTAGCGAAATGATGTCAAAAGCCGGGTCAGAACAATTGCAAGGTATTTTCAAAAGAATGAATCCTTAAATAATTTAGGTATGCAACTAAAATCAATCTTAACAATTGTGGTTATGTCATTATTTATTTCAGCTAAAGTTTCTGCACAAGCATCTAACAATTATATGCGTATTGCAAAAATTGTGGTGGACAGTACCCAATTAGAAAACTATAAAGTTGCCCTGAAAGAGCAAATGAAAACCGCCTTGAAACTTGAAAAGGGTGTATTGGCATATTCAGCCGTTCAGGACAAAAATAATCCTGCTCATATTACAATTTTAGAAACTTATGCCAGCGTAGCAGCTTATCAAGAGCACACACAAGCACTTCATTTCAAAAAATATAAATCTACCGTTGAGAATATGGTAAAATCTCTTGAACTGACAGAAGTCCTGCCCATAGCAATAGGTGATAAAAAAAGGATTTCATTGTATTAAAGATGTCACTTACTCTTTTTTGAGACTATCTCCGTTCTTTTAAAGTTAGCCGTTTTGTACAATTAATACTCTTGTGGTGATTGTAATTTTACTTCACAATTTAAAACACAATCACAATGAAAAATTTACCATTAGTAGCACTTGGTACTTGGTCTTGGGGGACAGGCTTTGCCGGAGGGGATCAGGTTTTTGGGAATAATTTGAACTCTGAAGATGTAAAACAGGTTTTTGACGAAGCATATAAGTCAGGCCTAGTACTTTGGGACACAGCAGCAGTTTATGGTATGGGGTCATCAGAGAATATTTTAGGTGAATCCATAAAAAACTATCCACGTGAAAAAATAGTTTTATCAACTAAGTTTACTCCTCAACTTGCCGGGTCATCTTCAAATCCGGTTGAAGAAATGTTGAATAGTAGTTTGGAACGCCTAGGGACTGATTATATAGATATTTATTGGATTCATAATCCAACAGATGTTCAAAAATGGACTCCTTATTTAATCCCCTTATTAAAGAGTGGTAAAGTAAAAAATGTTGGTGTTTCAAATCATAATTTGGAAGAAATCAAATATGCTAATGATATACTTTCAAAAGATGGATTTTCGATTTCAGCAGTGCAAAATCATTACAGCCTTTTATACCGTTCGTCCGAAGAAGCTGGGATATTAGACTATTGCAAAAAGCACAATATAACTTTCTTTGCGTACATGGTGCTGGAACAAGGTGCATTATCCGGAAAATACAACACCCATAATCCGCTTCCGGAAGGTAGTGGACGAGGTAACACTTACAATAAAGTACTTCCGCAGTTGGAAGAATTAACCAATGCCATGAAAGAAATTGGCAGTAGTAGAAATGCTTCTACAGCCCAAATTGCAATTGCATGGGCTATTGCAAAAAATACACTTCCTATTATCGGTGTTACCAAAACTTCACAAATAGATGATATTCAAAACGCAATGAAAATCAATTTATCCGAATCAGAAATTAAACTTATTGAAGAATTGGCCGATAAAACTGGGATTGATACTAAGGGAGCCTGGGAAAATTCAATGATTTAAAATTAATAATAAGATGAAAACAGTATCAATAATTTATTACAACAATAAAAAATATTAAACAATGATTAAATCAGTAAACTTTAAAAACAGAGCAAATACACTCGCTGCAAACCTTCATTTACCAGAAGGATTTGATGAAAATAAAAAATATCCTGCATTGGTTGGCATTCATCCTGCGGGCGGTGTAAAAGAGCAAACTATAGGTTTGTATGCTGAAAAACTATCAAAACACGGTTACGTTGTTTTAGTTTATGATTCCTCATATCAAGGAGCAAGTGAGGGTGAGCCAAGATTACTTGAAGACCCGGCTGTTCGTGTTGAAGACGCTCGTTGTGCAGCAGACTTCTTAGCTACATTGCCCTATGTTGACACTGAAAGAATGGGAGTATATGGTATCTGTGCAGGTGGTGGATATACATTAAGTGTGGCACAAACAGAGCGACGTTTTAAAGCAGTAGTAGCAGTTAGTGGAACTCCAATGGGCGAAGCAGTCAGAAGTCAATTTGGAGTAGAGGTGCCAGTTTCAGAGCTGATTAAATCGCTTGAAATGGTTGCATACCAAAGAACCGCACAAGCAAATGGAGCTGAACTGATGTACGTTCCTTTCGTTCCTGAAAAGTTTGAAGATATTAATGAGCAAACTCCTGATATGCTCCGTGAAGGCTATGATTATTATAGAACTCCAAGAGGTCACCATCCAAATTCTATGGGGCGTTTCCTTTTTACAAGTATAGACAAAATGACGACATTTTCTGTATTTGATTACCTCGGTGACTTTCTAACTCAGCCACTTTTACTAATTGCCGGAAGTAAAGCTGATACAAGAATATTTAGTGAGCAGGCTTATAATCTTGCAAAGGGTGAAAAAGAATTATTCATTGTAGAGGGCGCCACCCATATCGCCTTGTATGATGTGCCGGAATATGTAGAGCAAGCTGTTAATAAGATGGTAGAATTCTTCAAAGTATTGTAAATAATTAATAAAAGATTAAAATTTAAAAAAATGAATAAAGGAAAAGGAACAGCAAAAGTTTTGTTCGTTGTAACAAGTTGCGATGTAAAAGGAGATACTAGTATTCCTACTGGTTTTAATCTTAGTGAAGTAACACACCCATTGGAAAAACTTGAAGAAAGCGGTGTAATAGTCAATATTGCTTCAATAAAAGGTGGTAAAGCACCGTTGGATGGATTAGAGGACTTTAATGATCCGGTAAATGCTAAATATTGGGCTGATGCAGATTTTAGAAATGCTTTAGAGAACACTTTAAAATTAGATGACGCAAAAGCAGGAGATTATGATGCAATATTCTTTGCCGGAGGTCATGGAACAATGTGGGATTTTGCAGATAGCCCAGCGGTGTTAAGATTAGTACCTCAGTTTTACGAATCAGGGAAAATTGTTTCGGCAGTTTGTCATGGTCCGGCCGCATTAGTAAATGTAAAATTAAGCAATGGCTTCTATTTAGTTGCAGGTAAAAATGTAGCTGCATTTACAAATGGTGAAGAGGAAGAAGTACAATCTACCAATGTTGTACCATTCTTACTTGAAGATACCTTAATCGGGCATGGAGCAAATTATAAACATTCGCCTAATTGGAGTAATAACATAGCTATTGATGGAAAATTGATTACAGGTCAAAACCCACAATCTGCGGCTAGTGTTGGCTTGGCAATAGTTAAGGCCCTAAAAATAAATACTGATGGGAATGCTGATTCAAAACCAGCTATAGCTCCTGATTTTCTAAGTAGTGTTTCACCAACGCTTAGCAAGTATACTGTTGAAAAATTAGTCGGTGAAGTTTGGGAACGTCCGGGTCTGTCAAAACATGACCGTTGTATTGTCTCAATTTCAAGTCTGATAGCCCGTAATCATACTGTGGGTATGCCGCATTATTTTTCTAAAGCATTAGAAAATGGGGTTACTCCGGGTGAACTTTCAGAAATTATAACACACCTTGCATTTTATTCAGGATGGCCAAATGCATTTTCTGCTGTAGGTATTGCTAAAGAATTGTTTGCAAGCAAAGGGATCTTACAAGCTGAGTTACCATCTACAGACCCATTGAGGCTAAATAAAGACGAGGCATTACCGGGTGATGAAAACAGGCTTGGATTTATTCAACAAAATATTGAGCCAATGTCAGAAGGATTTGCTAAATATACCAATGAGTTGCTGTATGGTGAAGTTTGGCTTCGTGCAGGTTTATCGTCAAGAAGCAGAAGCCTGGCAACAGTATGTGCAATGATTGCAGCAGGTGATATACAATTCCTTGGACTATATATGGAAAGGGCAGTACAGCATGGTATTAGCAAGGAAGAAATGGACGAAGTTTTAACACAACTTGCATTCTATGCTGGGTGGCCAAAAATAGTTTCGGCTACATTAGTGGTGAAGGAAGTATATGAGGGTATTGGCAAATAATACTTTCGATCTGGAAGTAACTTGTTATTATGGAGTTAATTCTGAATTCTTGATAAATGGATAGTATGTACTTCTTTAAAAGTGCCATTTTATGGGATCAGTTGCAAAAGCTGGGGATAAATAATGTGAACAAAAAGAAATCTATATTTCTCACTTCTCTGAATTGAGATCTAAAGGCTTTTATTTTACACTTTTGAAAATTGAATTAACAGGAACAGTATTATTTAAAAAAAAGTTTTCATTCGGTGATTTTAAAATAAATGCTGATGTAATAAAGCCCCGTAATCAGGAATATAATTCCAGCTGCAACCCGCATTACTTTTTCTATTTTCGTTATAGCTTTGAAATATATTCCCAGCTTTTCCATACTAAAAGCGATAATAAATGCAAAGAGAATAACTGGTAATCCAGTGCCTATAGAAAACAATACAGGCATTGCCAAACCAGATTTGATAGTCATGGGAATAAGCATTCCAAAAAATAGTGCGCCGCTGTAAGGACAAAAAGCCAAAGCAAATAAAGCTCCCAAAAGGAAAGCCCCTAGTAAACCTTTGGTTTTGAATTTATCTGAAAGTTTTTCAATCCAATTGCCTCCTTTTATAAAATTGAGCTTAATGATGTCGAGCATTATTAACCCGAGAATTACTAAAACAAAACCAATATACTTTTCTCCGTTTCCTTGAAAAAGTCTGGCGATTTGGAATTTGCTTGCACCAAAATATATTATTACGCCTAGGGTGGAGTAGGAGAACATCCTTCCCAAAGTGTACAGCAAGCCACTCAATAAAACTTTCTTTCGGGAGTTAATGGTCTTGGCAATAAATGCAGTTGCCGTTATATTGGTTGCTAACGGGCAAGGTGCTATGGCTGTCAATAACCCTAAAGATAATGCCGCTAATAGCGGCATTTCTTGATTTTGTGCCAATTCGTTTATCCACTCCATACTATGATTTTAAGAAAGCGCCCATGTTTTTATTAAATTCCTTGATAAATTTTTCTTGATCTCCCGCATTCATAAAAGCCATTTCGGTTAAATTCTTTATTTTTTTGGATTTGGTATTGTAAAGAAACAAGGAGCTTCCGTAAGCTTCAAATTGGGTACATAATTTTTCGTTCTTTTTGTCGTCGGCATTGACCAAAGAAAACGGAATTGAAGGATATTTTTTTAAAGCAACCCTAGCTAATTCTTCGATTTTGTTGCAGGTCATACAACGGTGTTCCGAGTGAAATTGAATCACTTGGATAGTTGCTGTCGAATTATTTTTTTCAGCAGCTGTTTTTGTTTGAGCATTTCCATTATAAGAAACAAATAGCAATATTAGGGTTGCTAAAACGGATGTTAAAATGCTTTTCTTCATTTTGTTTAAAATTTAATTATTAATTTATTTGATTTTAATTTGTTCCATATTTATTGACGATAGCCATTTGTCCAGCATGATAAGCCGTATGTGAAATTATTCTGCCAAAAGCTTCGGCTTTGGTTTTTGCGCCAAATTCGTTTGTGGAAATCACAATTTCCCAGTCGTCATCAGTTTGTTTTTCCACTATGGATTTTAAAGATTCAAAGGAATACGCTATATAATCTTTTAACTCCTGAAGATTTGTCCACTCACCTGTATCGTGTTTCTCAATTAGTGTTTTAGCCACTACTTTTACATTGGCTTCACCAAATACATTTTTGGCAAAAAGAAGTTCTACATCGCCAATATGACGGATAAGAAAACCAACGGAGTTTGGAGCAGTATCTAGCTTTTTCACTAAATCCTGTTTTGTTATATTTTCGATTTGGTTGGTAAACCTTGTTCGGGCTTCCTGCCAGAGATCAAGGAAAAGCTGTGTTTGTGTTTTCATTTTCATAAGATTGCATTAAATAAATAACCAGATAAAATCATAAAGAAGCCAATGGTTCCAAAGTAAATTGTTATTAATTTCCAGTTCATTACTTTTTTCAAAAGCATTGCTTCCGGTAATGACAAGCCAATAACTCCCATCATAAATGCGATTGCAGTTCCAAGCGGAACACCTTTGGCTGCCAGCACTTGTATGACTGGAATAACTCCTGCAGCATTACTGTACATTGGCATACCCAAAATTACGGCTATTGGCACCGCAAAAGGATTTTCTTTGCTGATATAAGCTTCAAAAAAGCCCGTTGGAATAAACCCGTGCATCAGTCCGCCAATGGCAATACCGATAATGATATAGGGTGCAACTCCTTTAACAATAGTGTAGGCTTCTTTTAAAATGTCTGGAAATCGGTGTGCTAATGTTTGTTTATCTTCTTCAAGTTCTTCTTCGGTTTGTGCATTGGCAATAATATTTTGCACCCAAGGAGAAAGGTGTTTCTCCAGTTTTAATTTGCCCAGAGTAAAACCGCCAATAATACCTAAAACTATTCCTGTCACTACATAAATGGCTGTTATTTTAAATCCAAAAGCTCCTAAAAAGATGGCGATTGCTACTTCGTTTACTAATGGAGCTGTAATGAGATAGGTAAATGTAATCCCAAGCGGAATCCCTCCTTTTACAAAGCCAATGAATAAAGGAACGGAAGAACAAGAGCAAAATGGCGTGATAACGCCAAAGATGGAAGCAAACAGATATTCTAAACCGTAGAGTTTATTGCGGCTTAAAAAATTACGTACTTTATCAACAGGAAAATAAGAATTAACAATTCCCATTACGGTGGTTATCACAAAAAGCAATAACGCAATTTTCAGAGTGTCAAATACGAAGAAATTTAAAGCATCTCCTAATTTTGTATGTTGCTCAATTGAAAAAAGGGAATATATCAGCCAATCAGCAAAATATTGAAGCCAGTCGAACATAATGATCTATTTTAGATTAACAGCATTTACCGCAACATCCACTGTCTTGCGTATTTCCTAAAACTGATGCTGTATTGCCTTTAGTTGGAAATCCTTTCTGCGCCCAACGAATCATTCCGTGCTGCATATTTACTACTTTATCATAACCGTGATTTATTAAAACCCCTGCAGCTCTTAGACTTCTGCCACCACTTTTACAAACCATAACAACTTCTTTATCTTTTGGAATTTCCGAGAAACGTTCTTCAAATTGTGTTAGTGGAATATGCATTATATTAGGGACATCATAAGACAGTTCCGCTACTTCCTCTGTCTCCCGCACATCTACTAACAATGCTCCGTTTGCTACCCATTCTTGCGTTGTTGTTGTGCAAATTTCTTTTACTAATGTCTGATTTTCCATTGTTATTTTAAGAATTCTTTAATTTCATCTATTTGAGCAATTCTGCCCTTTACTTTTATAACTTCATCCACCAGTAACACAGGAGTAGTTAGCACATTGTATTTCATCATTTCTTCGATGTCTTCAATTTTGATTATTTCTGCTTCAATGCCTAATTGCTTCACTGCTTCTTCAACATTATGAAATGTTGTTTTACATTTTGGACAACCTGGTCCTAATACTTTAATTGTTTTACTCATGATATGCTATTTTAATTTTGAAAGTCGTGTTTAACTCTTAGTTATTCGGTATTCGTAGAACTACGAATTATGTAGTCAAATTTTTTTACCTAAGTAAGTCGTCTATTAATGTTTTTGCAATTATCCAATTCTCACGATTAATACAATACTTTACAGTAGGAGGTGTAATGGTTCCTTGAATCAGACCGGCATCTTTAAGTTCATTTAGGTGTTGTGATAAGGTTGATTTAGCAATAGGCAGCTCCTCCGCCATATCTCCATGATAGCAGCAAGATTGAGAATTAAGTAATTGCAAAATGGCTATTCTTACGGGATGTCCTAATGCTTTTGCAAAACGGGCTGTTTGTTCTTGCTCTTTTGTAAAATAATCTGTTTTTGTATTTTGCATTCTTTATTTTTAATTAGTTCGCAAAATTACGAATAAGAATGGTGGAAAACAGTTTTTTTACAAATTTATTTTAATAAAAGACAATAATTTTTTATGCTTTTTACAATTATAAATTGATTTAACTAATGCTCTGACAGCTTTTTTTCTCATTTTATTTCTTTTTTGTTATTTTAAAACATGAAATAATATGGCTGTTTTAGTCTTTCACTCCCAATTTGTCCAAGATTTGATCCATCAAACACCATTTGGTTATAGATGATTGTAATAAATTGGCACCTACAAAGGCCGTAAACCACAACCAATTTTGATTGAAATAGATGGATAATAGTAAACTGGATAAGATGAAGGTACCTGCAATACCTCTTACGATTCTATTTTTCATTTTCTTTTATGTTAGATTAATTTGATTTTTCGATGGTAAGAACGGCAATATGAATGTGCGATAAAGATTCTTGTTCTTTGTTAAAATCAGCTACCAATTCAAATAAATTCTCCACTTTTTCTTTTGCTGTAAAAGCATAAAAAAGAACGGAGTCTGTTTCGTTTATTTCACTGCCAAACCAATTGGATTCAATTGCTTCACCAGAACTATTTTTAAGACCTTTTACTTCTTGATAGGAAAAGGATTGAACGGTTGCTTTTTTGAGTAATTGTTTGATTTGATTTTCAAATTCTTTGACTGCGGTTATGAGTAGTAATTTCATTGTTTTATGTTTAAAGGTTTATGAGTTTTCAAGTTTAAGGTTTCTAATACTTGAAACCTTAAACTTGAAACTATTTTTTATTTATTAGGAGTTTCTATTTCCCCTTTTTCGGAAGGGTTGGGGGAGGATTCCCATTTTTTTCTTTCGGTGATGTAATATATCAAAGGCACTACCAGCAAGGTTAACACTGTAGAAACAATGGCTCCAAATACCAATGAAATCGCCAAACCTTGAAAGATAGGATCAAACAAAATAATGGAAGCTCCAATAACTACAGCACCTGTGGTTAACAAAATTGGCGTAGTACGTACCGCACCAGCCTCAATAATGGCTTGTTTCAAGGGTACGCCTTCGTTCAGTCGGATTTCGATAAAATCAATAAGCAATACCGAGTTCCTGACCATTACTCCAGCTAATGCAATCATTCCGATAAATGAAGTCGCCGTAAAATAAGCATTGAGCAACCAATGGCCAAACACAATTCCTATTAGCGAAAGCGGAATGGCTAACATCATCACCATAGGCGTTTTGAAGTTTTGGAACCAGCCCACAATCAGCATATAAATAATTACGATAACCACCATGAACGCCACTCCCAAATCACGGAAAACTTCCAAGGTAATTTGCCATTCGCCATCCCATTTTACGGTAAAATCACTTTCGTCTGTTGGTTGTTCCATATAGAGTTCGTTGACTTTATATCCTTTTGGTAATTGCATTTTGGCTAGTTTTTCATTCATTCCCAAAATGGCATACACAGGACTTTCCAGCGCTCCAGCCATATCTGCAGTTACATAAACCACGCGTTTTTGATCTTTTCGGTAAATGGTTTTTTGTAACGTATCCATTTCTGCTTTTACCAAATCGCCCACCGGAATCATATTTTCCTGAATTCCTTTAATTTTTAGGTTCTCAATGTCCTGCAAACTTGTTTTGTCTTTGTCGTCAAGCGAAAGAACGATGCCTACATTATCATTGGAATTTTCATCATACAAATTCGAAATTGGATATTCTTTCAATAAATATGTCAGATTACCTACCACTTGTTGAGGTGCAATACCGTTCAACATTGCTTTTTCTTTGTCGATTTTCAGTTTGTATTCCGTTTGGTTGTCTTCTACCGTCCAATCTATGTCAACTACATCTGGATTGTTTTGCAAAATCGTTCTTACCTGATTCGCTACTTTTATTTGATCTTTATAATTAGGACCATAAATTTCTGCAACCAAAGTCGATAAAACTGGTGGTCCTGGTGGAACTTCTATAATTTTTACATTCGCACCATATTTCTTAGCAATTTTCTGAATCTCAGGACGCATTTCCTTGGCGATGTCGTGACTTTGTAAATCACGGTCTTCTTTATGCAATAAATTTACTTGTATGTCGGCCATATTACTGCCACCGCGCAAATCATAATGACGCACCAAACCGTTGAAAGTTATCGGAGCCGAAGTACCTATGTAATTCTGGTAATTCACCACTTCTGGCTTGGTCGAAAGATATTGTGCAATTTCTTTGGTCACGGCCGCAGTACGTTCCAATGTCGTTCCTTCGGGCATATCAATTACCACTTGGAATTCATTTTTGTTATCGAAAGGCAACATTTTTACCACTACCGATTTGGTAAAAAACATCGTTACCGAACCAACTAATAAAACAACCGTTATCAATAAGAGAATTTTTCTTTTAGAACTGCTTTCCAATAAAGGTCGTTCCAATTTGTTATAGATTTTATACACCCAACTGGTTTCCATTCCTGCTTCCTGTTTGTGTTCTTGTTCCTCTTTCTCCTGCAGCAAATGATACCCCAAATAAGGTGTAACAGTCAAAGCTACAAACAAAGATAAAATCATCGCAATCGAAGCCCCAATCGGCATTGGGCTCATATAAGGTCCCATCAATCCCGATACGAAAGCCATTGGTAATATTGCCGCAATTACGGTAAACGTTGCCAAAATTGTTGGATTTCCTACTTCGTTAATAGCATAAATTGCCGCTTGTTTGAATGGCAGCCGCTTCATTTTGAAATGACGGTGCATATTCTCGGCAATAATAATACTATCATCAACGACAATTCCCACCACGAAAACCAAGGCAAAAAGCGTGATTCTGTTCAACGTATAACCCAATAAATAATAGGCAAAAAGAGTCAAGGCAAACGTCAACGGAACGGAGAAAAACACGACCAATCCGCCTCTCCAGCCCATTGCCAGAATCACCAAAATCGTAACGGCAATAATCGCAATGCCTAAGTGCAACAACAATTCGCCTACTTTGTGCGAAGCGGTTTCACCATAGTTACGGGTTACTTCAACGTGTACATCGTTTGGAATTAAACTCTTTTTTAATTGTTCTACTTTGGCAATAATTTTTGCTGATATTTTCATCGCATCCGCACCTTTCACTTTTCCAACAGAAATAGTCACAGCAGGATATTCGGATTTGGCGGATTTGAATTTTTCATTGGCTTTGCCATACCCAAACGACACATAACTTTTGGCTGTTGAGGGGCCGTCTTGCACTTTGGCCACTTGTTTTAAATACACCGGCAGGTTTTTATTAATACCCACTACCAAGTTTTCTATATCTTCGGCATTCGATAAAAATTGTCCCGTGGTAACTAAATATTCTTTGTCGTTATTGACAAAACTACCCGATTGTGAACTGCCGTTATTGGCCTGAATCATTTGCATAACTCCCAAAGCATCCACACCATTTTCGGCCATTTTATCTTTGTCTAAAATTACTTTCAACTCACGATTTCGACCGCCAATTTCTTTGGTAATCGCTACGTCTTTCACTTTCTCAATTTCTGAAGTCACTTCTTCGGCAATTTGGCGCAATTGAAAATCATCTTGGGTTTCGCTCCAAAGCGTTAATCCCAACATTGGCACATCGTCAATCGAACGGGTTTTTACGATGGGTTTATAAACGCCTTTCGGAAACATATCTTCGTGTTTCGCCAACTCGTCATACAATTTCACGTAGGAACGCTCTACATCTTGACCAACATAGAACTGAACAATCAAAATAGCTTGACCGTTCAAAGCCGTTGTGTACACGTGCTCGACACCTTTGATATTCGAAATGATTTTTTCTAAAGGTTTTGCCACACGGCTTTCCACTTCTGTTGGACTTGCCCCTGGATAACCCACCATTACGTCGGCCATCGGAACATTTATTTGCGGTTCTTCCTCCCTCGGGATCAGAAACGAACTGTACACTCCTATAATCATCAAAGCCACCATCAACAGTATCGTTAACTTCGAATTGATGAAAAAATGGGCTATTTTACCTGAAATTCCTTCTTGCATAATTTCTTTTATTTATTTGGGCGTGACCCTCCCGAAAAAGGTCGGGTCGGGCTATCCGTTTCAATCTTTTTATCCATAAACCCTATAGGGATTTATTAATAAAAAGGATTTCCACTACTATCCCTCACGCGGAATTAACATTATTTCTTTGAACACTATTTAGTTTACTGCAACCTGCTATCCGACTACTGAACACTAACCAAAGCTCCATTATACAATTTCCCGTTAGCTGAAAGGATATATTGTTCATTTGTCGATAAACCAGACAAAACTTCTACTTGATTGCCGAAGTTTTTACCAATGCGCAGCCATCTTAGTATGGCTGTATTTCCAGTCCCGATAGTATAAATTCCGGTTAACTGCCCTTGTTGCACCAAAGCGCTTTCGGGAACCAAAACTTTTTCGTTTGTTTTTGTTTGCTTCGCCTGTTCGCTATCGCTCGGGTGTATGGCATTGGAAACAGGAAACTGAACATTTACGAACATTCCTGATAAAACTGAAGAATCGGTTTTGTCCAAATTGATTTTAACCAAATATTGACCTCCTGTATTTTTTGCAGATAGACTCACTTCATTTACTTTTCCGTTCAGGTTTTCGTTAGACGATTTCACCAGTACTTTTACAGCCATTCCTTTTTTGATAGCACTAATGTCATTTTCGGAAACCATAGCCGTGACTTGCAATCTCGAAGCGCCTTCCACACTTACTAACGGCATTCCCGGATTGGCCATATCGCCTTCTTTTACAAAAGTATTGGTCACCAAGCCCCCAAAAGGAGCCGTGATATTAGAGTATGAAAATTGTGCCATCACTTCGTTGCGCATTTGTTTGGCGCCTTCCAAACCTGCTTTTGCCATTTCATAGCGGGCAGTCATATCATCCAATTCTTTTTGCGAAGCACTTTGCTGTTTGAACAAATTCACAAAACGGTCGTAATCTTTTTTTGCATTGTTGTAACCTGCGGTAGCTTGTATAATACTGGCATCCACTTGTGCTTTTTTGGCTTGCAAATCGGTGTTGTTGATGCTTACTAACAATTGTCCCGCATTTACTTTTTGCCCCACTTGAACGTGGATTTTGGTTACATAACCCATTATTCGAGTGCTTAAATTGGCTGAGTTTTCGGCTTCAATTTTACCGCTTGCCGTTACAAATTGACCATTGTTGTTTTCGGACGCACGGCTTACTTTTACTACGATGGCAGGTTCTTTAGTTAGAGATTCTTTCTTTTCTCCGTTGCAGGAAGTTAAAAAAGCTAGAGCAATTGTCATTATTGGGATAAATATCTTTTTCATTTCTGTTTTTTTAATGGTTTTCTTTAAATCCTGCAAGGTCTTTTTTTGACCTTGTAGGTATGTTATCTATACTGCTTTTTATACCTACAAGGTTTTAAAAACCTTGCAGGAAATCTGAATGCTACTTCGTCAAAAACTGCAAGTATTCCTGTGTGTAATTGTATTCAAAAACGGCTTGTAAATACTCAAGTTCTTTTTGATACATCTGTGTTTCTGTGAGCAATAAATCCGTTGTTTTTTCTAGCCCTTGCGTAAAGCGATTGCTTCTTATTCGGTAGGCTTCTTTGGATTGTTCCAAGGCCAGTTTTTCTAAATTCACTTTATTTTCGGCATCTCTAAGTTGTCTGTTGGCTTTGCTTAATTCCATTTGGCTTTGCGCTTTGTATTGTTGGGTCTCTATTTCCGATTTTTGAAAATCAGCTTTGGCTTTTTCCATCTTACCAATTGATTTATACCCGTCAAAAGCATTCCAAGACAATTGTACCCCCACTACATATCCATTAGAATTAGATCCAAAAAGTTCTTGGGCATACATTTCGTAACTTCCAAAAGCGTTCAATCTCGGCAAGAAATTCATTTTACTCGATTGTAGCATTTTGCCATAGGATTCGGTTGTTTTATTCATCGCTTGAATGTCTTTTCGATTATCCAATAAGGAAGTGTTGAAAGCATCAATCACTATTGAATTGTCCAATTCTTCAATTGGTTTGTACACTTTGTTCGCAGTACCTTCATCTAATAGAAAAGCCAAATAATCCGAAGCGTTTTGCACATTGCTTTTGGCATACTGCAATTGATTTTGAACTTCATTGACGCGCACTTGCATCGACAGTAAATCGGTTTTTTGCAAAATTCCCTGATTGAAATAATTCTGAATCAATTTCAAATTGGCTTCAGCCGTGGCATTTGCTTTTTCAATTACTTTTACGGCTTTGTAACTCATTTGCAACTGCATAAAAGCCTTGTTGATTTCGAGTTCCAAATATTCTTTGGTTCTTTCGGTTTGCAATTGATAGGCATCCATTTTGGATTTGGCAGCTTGTCGTCCATACAATCCATCAACGTTGATAAGCGGTTGCAAAACATCAATTCGTGTCGCAAAATTTTGGGTTTGTGACGGATTATTCAGTTTTGCAGGATCAAAGTCCGAAGGAGTTAAAATTCCCTGATTCAATTTGAAACCAAAAGCCATCAATGGATTGGTGGTTGCCATAGAAGTGTGTGAAGCCGAGATATTTGGTAAGAACAACGAATTTGATTGGCGATAATCAGCCTGAGCCGATTTGAAGTTTTGATTCGCCATTTTGATTTGCAGGTTCTTGTCTTCTGCTTTCATCCAAATATCCTTTTTAGAAATCGCTATTGTATCTTGACTATATCCCAAATGGGTTATTGCTATAATTCCCAGTAGTATAAAATTGATTTTCTTCATAATTGGTTTTCTTAATTATGAAGCAAATTTAGAATGATGAAAAATGATAGTTTGTAACAATTGTCACAGTGGCTCTATAAAATAAGATATTCTTTCAAAAAAAATGGAAATGGTCTTTCATCTAAATTGAACAAAGGATTTAGTTTTCTTTTTTAATTCATTTTTAATGTTTTTCATCAAGACTTTTTGGAACTAATTGATACCAGTTTCAAAACTTAACACACAATTTATGTTCAGCTAAACTTGTGATTGTATCCTTGCTGGTTAAAAAACAAATAAATGGTTATAAGGTTATTTGTACTATGTTTTATTACAGTACAGTTATTTGGACAACAAATAAAGTTTGAGAATTTTACCACGAATCAGGGATTATCGAATAATTCGGTAATTGATATTGAAAACGACAAAAACGGAGGGCTTTGGATTGCTACCTGGGATGGACTGAATTATTATGATGGCTATAATTTTAAAATTTTTAAGCACAATTTTGAGGATCCCAAAGCAATCTCAAGTAACTATATCACGAAACTAACAAAGGATAATGCCGGCTTTATCTGGCTCATTACTAAAGAAGGCGATGTAAACAGATATATAGGAAACGGTGAATTCGTAAAATTCAAGTTCAATAGCATTCCAAAAAACTTTCAATTTTCTCAAAAGGGAAATATCGTAGTACAAACAAGTACAGCTTACTATGAATTTAAAGGAGGTGCTTTTTTGGAGATACCTTACAATTCCATAAAAAAAAATGATGCTAAAAGTTTAAAAAGCATCTTGTTAAAAAAATATCCTGAACTTATTATCAATGACGTTTTAAAGGATAAAGCAGGGAATATTTGGTATGCTACCCGAAAAAATGGACTGTATATTATCGCTAATGATATTACTAAAAGTATTCAGCATTTGACATCTGATTTATATTTACCTTATTCATTTAACAGTAACGAAATAGAAACGCTCCACGAAGATGCTTTCGGGAACATTTGGTTAGGGCAAAAAGACGGCGGTTTGAGTATGGCTTATGCAGGTTCAGAAAGAATAAATACAATAGTGCCACATCCTATAAAAGAGCCGCATTTACCAACAGAGACCATTAGAGCCATTACTAAAGATGCTGATGGAAAAACGTGGCTGGGTTATTACACAAATGGACTCTATCGGTACAATGTAAAAAGGCATTGTTACGAAAAGTATGTAATAAATGAAGCAGTTTTAAATCCGGATTGGGAAAGAGTCAGGAGTTTGTTTACAGCGAGTGACGGAACAATCTGGGTGGGAACGTATAAAGGAATAATACATATTTCCGGTACAAAACATACTTGTTACGAGGCGGAAAACATCAAAGAACTGCCCAATAACAGATCATATTCTATTTATGAAGATGAAAATAAACAGCTTTGGATAGGCTGTTGGGGCGGTTTGGCTAAATATAATTTGGCAACTGAAAAATTCGAGAGTTTTAAAGGGCAAAAAGCACTGAATAAATACCACATTAGGTGCGTTAAAAAAGACAAGCAGAATTTAATTTTAGCCACTGAAAATAATGGCGTTATTGTCTTTAATTTAGACACTAACGTTGTAAACCAAATTTCAAAACAGCAAGGTATTTTAGGTAATAGTGTTTATTCAGTCCTGATTGATAAGACTACTGATAATTATTGGATTGCTTCCTTAGGCGGTGTCAGTATTTTTAATAAAAAAAAGGGATTGGTTAAAAATATTGCTGAGTCTGATGGTCTTCCAAGTCATATGGTTTATGGTCTTATCGATAACGGAGATAAGGTTTGGATTAGTACCACTAAAGGAATTGCATCTATTGATAAAAGAACTTTTAAAATCACGTCTTATAATCCAAATCATGGATGGCAGGCACCAGAATTTTCAGAAGGAGCCTACTATAAGGATAATAAAGGGCTTTTATTTTTTGGTGGGGTAAATGGACTTAATTATTTCAATCCGAACAATATTCACTCCAATAATTCTACTGAAAAAATCAAATTAACTGTCGATGGCAACGAAAATTATTTAGCTGCAATAGAAAAAAGTTTCACTAATAATGAATTAGAAATTGAAATAACGCCTATTGTATTTCCTAAAGAAAGTAAATGTGAAATTTATTATAAATTAGAAGGAAGAGATAAAAATTGGATTTTATTGCAGGATATCAGAAAAATAGAATATGCCAATTTATCTTCTGGGGATTACCAATTTTTTATAAAACAAGGTAAAAATGGGATTGCTCAGCCAGTTTTTTTTACTCTCCATATTAGTAAAGCATTTTATGAGACTGTTCTGTTTTATATTTTATTATCAGTTATTATTCTAATTAGCTGTATGCTGTTGATTTATATTAAAAATAAAACTGCTGCAGCGCAGCAAAAATATCTTGTGGCAAAAATACAGGCCAGGACTGCAGTTATTGAAAGTCAGAAAAAAGATTTGCAGGCAATTAATGAAAAACTGGATGAAAAGAACAAAAAAATACTAGAGCAGAAAGAAAAACTTTTAAGGCTTCACAGCGATCTTAAGAACGAAAATTTTGAAATAGAAAAATTCAGAGCATTTATGCTGGCAGAATTTCAAGATCCAATTGCTAAGATTATTAAAATCTCAAATTCACATAAAAAAGACAACGAAGCAGAGCGGGATTTACTTTTCCAATCAGGTAAACTGGCCGATCTTATTTCGGGATGGAATTATTTGAGTTATGTTAAAGATATTGGCTCTGTAAAAAAATCAGCAATTAATCTTTTTCCTATTTTAAAGAATAGTATTCAAAAATTAAAAAAAGAGCTGCAGCGCAATCAGGTTAACTTAAATTGTGAAATTGACAATTCGCCTAATTTTGTATCCATAGATGTATTGCGATTAAAGTTATTACTGCAGTATTTTTTCAATGATATAAGTAAATATTCTGAAACAGACAGTACCTTAAATATCGAAATTGGGTATGAAAATAATTTTTTAAAAGTCACTGTAGTTTCTGATAGCATAATCTTAAAAAATAATTGGTACAATATTTTACATTACAGTCCCTATTTAAAAGCGCTGCATGTATTATTGGAAGACTTAAAAGGGGAATTTTTTGATAATTCGGATGGGAAATTTAAAAGTACTTTACAAATTCCTTTAGAATTTGCTTCCGAAAATTTAAAAATGAAAGAAACAATTTCGTGGAAGCATTTTAACAGTCAGGATCAATTATCTTCGGATAAAGAATTGTTTTTAGTTTTTAGCGATCAATCGGATTATACTGCCGCAAATCAGGTATTGGAGAGTAGTAATTATCACTTGCTTTTTGAGAATTCAGTGGCTAATTTAAACTCCGCTATAAAACAGATAAACTTTTCTGCCTTGGTATTTTACCAGGCAACATTCTCAAAAGAGCTGGTTTATTTTTTAAATTCTAATAGAAAAAATTCAGGTCTGAAAATGCCCATGATTTATATATCTGAAGATATTAATTATGAGCTGCATGAACAATTATTAGAGCTTGGAATAGAAACTCTAATTCAATTACCTGCCAGTGCTTCGTTTATTTCAAAAAAGATAGCCTCACTGATTGATAAAAATAAAGAAACGCAGCAGGAGAATAAAATGCAGCAAAAAATATTTGAAATTTTAACAGAGGATGATCCTTTGATAACTAATAATGACAAGCTGGTTAAACAAGCTTTGGAAATGATAAAAAAGGAGCTTCAGGACTCATCTTTTAATGTGGAAACACTTGTAGAGCATTTGGGAATTTCGAGGGTAAAATGCTATCGTATATTTAAAGAAACATTAAACCAATCTCCTTCAGATGTAATAACCTCTTTTAGATTACAAAAGGCGGAGATACTATTAAGGACTAAGAAATTAAATGTTTCTGAGATCAGTTTTGAGTGTGGTTATAATGACCCAAAGTATTTTGGGCGATCTTTCAAGAAATATTTTGGAAAAAGTCCTAAAGAATATAAAGCATTCTCTTAAGAATTTTGTTAGCCCTGTGTTTACATAAAGTTAGTTCAATGTTAGGGAACAAAACCCCCCTTTTTTGCCGTTAATTTTATCCTAATTTGAATCTAAAATCCTCTTTTATGAATCAAAATTACCCCATTTAGCAAGGCGCTTAAAATACTTTTGACGAAACATAAAAAAGTATTTAAATGAAAAAAATTTATGCATTGTTAATTCTTGCCTTAGGATGTATGTCATATTCCTACTCGCAGGTCTCAGTATCAGGAGCTGTGGTTTCTGATACCGAAAAAACACCATTGTCTGGTGTTTCTGTTTATGTAAAAGGAGAGCCAAAAGGATCTGTTACAACAGATTTTGACGGTAATTTTAAAATTACAGTACAGCAAAATGGGGGTGTTTTAGTTTTTTCTTATTTAGGATTTAAAACAAAAGAAGTTCCTTATTCGGACACTCAAAAATTGACTGTTGCGCTAACTGAAGAAGTTAGTACTTTAAATGAAGTAGTAGTGGTAGGTTATGGTTTCCAAAAAAGATCTGATGTAACCGGAGCTATCTCTTCGGTAAAAAGTGAAAATTTTAACAAAGGGGTGGTGGCCAATGCTGGACAACTGATTCAAGGTAAAGTTGCCGGTGTTAATGTGACAGCCTCAAGCGGGGAACCGGGAGCTTCACAAGATATTATTATTCGAGGAGTTGGAAGTTTGCGTTCAGGAACAACACCTCTTTATGTGGTAGACGGATTTGCCCTTGACAATTCTAGTAATGGTGTTGCTTCAAATCCCCTAAATTTTATTAATCCACAGGATATTGAAAGTATTGAAGTACTTAAAGATGCATCAGCTTCTGCTATTTACGGTTCGAGAGCTGCAAATGGCGTGGTGGTAATAACAACTAAAAAGGGAGCAAAAGGGCAGGCTAAAATAAACCTTTCTATGACTACAGGACTTTCAACAATGGCCAGTAAAGTCGATGTCTTTAGTGCTGATGAATTTAGAAAACAAGTTACTGCGGTAAATGGAAGTCTGAAAGATGGCGGAGCAAATACAGACTGGCAGGATGAATTGACCAGAACAGGTGTTTCACAAAACGTTAATTTATCGATGAGCGGAGGAACAGATAAATCAACGTATGCAGCATCAGTTGGTATAGATAATCAGCAGGGTATTTTGAGTAATAGTGATTTAAAACGTTATTCAGGACGTTTAAATTTAAGTCAAAAAGCACTGAACGATAAGTTTAATGTTGCTTTTAATATGACAGCCTCAAAACTTGAAAATTCAAGACCAGATGCCAGAACTATAGTGGGTAACATGCTGACTATGAATCCGACTGATGCAGTTTATGTTAATGGCCAACCAAATGTTAATTTGAGTAATGATATTTTGAATCCTATAATCAGTCAGAGAATTTATTCTGATGAAACGAATAACAATCGTATTTTAGCGAATATTGCACCATCTTATGAATTCATAAAAGGATTAACTTATAAATTTAATCTTGGTGTTGATTATTCTATGTCTGAAAGAGATATACAGGTTTTGCCATATACATCGGCAACTAACACTACCGTAAGTACTTTGAACAATATTATCACTACGAATAATAATGTTTTGTACGAAAACACATTAACCTATAATTTTAATGTTAAAGTTCATAGTTTTACAGTTTTAGCAGGTCATTCATACCAGAATATCCAATTAAATCAAAAGAATTATAGCTTTAAGGGGTTTCCGGATAATGGTGTAGAACCAAAAAATCAAATAGGAGCAGCAACTGAGCTTACAACCAAATCATCATCTGCTACAGAAAATGAACTTCAGTCTTTTTTCGGAAGATTAAATTATGGCTATGAAAATAAATATCTGCTTACAACAACCATCCGTGCTGATGGGTCTACTAAATTTGGCTCAAACAACAGTTATGGATACTTTCCATCTGTAGCATTGGGTTGGAATATAACGAAAGAAGATTTTTTAAAAGACTCTGAAACGGTTAACAATCTTAAATTAAGAGCGAGCTGGGGGCAGACCGGTTCTCAAGAGATTCCTTCTAAAAAAACCAAAGCAAGTTATACAGAAAGTAACAGTGGATATGATACTTATCCATTAGATCCAGCGACTAAAGATTTAGGCGGGTATCCTTATGGTTCAATATATACTCGTTTAGCTAATCCAAATCTTCAATGGGAGGTTTCAACACAAACCAATATAGGTTTAGATTTTAGTTTATTCAATAATAGAGTATCGGGTACTGTTGATTATTTTAACAAAATTTCGGATAATATTTTATTAGAAGTAGCACCTGTAGACCCTATTCAGCCTGCATCAACCTATTGGACAAACATTCCGAATATGAAGATCAAAAACAATGGTATTGAAGTTGCGTTAGATTACAGCAGTGACAAAAGCAAAGATTTCTCTTATAGCATTGGTGGGAATATATCATTTACAGATAACAAAGTTGAAGACTCTCCTTATAAAATATTAACAACTGGAGGGGCACAAGGAAGCGGACAATCAGGAGCTACTATAAACGGTGTGCTAAACGGACATCCTATTGGTTCTTTTTATATGTATGAATTTACAGGAATTGGTGCCGATGGCAGGAATCAATTTGCAGATACAAATCCAGATGGTACGATTAAGGATGATGACCGTATTGTTGCAGGAAGTGCATTACCAGATTATATATATGCCTTTTATTTGAATTTTAAATATAAGAATTTTGATTTAGGATTAAATTTTAATGGTACTGGCGGCAATAAAATTTACAACCACGTAGCAATGACATCATTCAATAGAGGAAGTTTAGCAAATTCTTTTAACACTACTGACAGAGCTTCACAATATTTAAATGAAGCAACGATTAATTCCAATACCGTTTCTACGAGATATTTAGAAGACGGCAGTTTCTTAAGATTAAATAATGCAACACTGGGCTATAATTTAAGCCCAAAATTAATTGGATTGAATAATGTAATGGATAACATACGTCTTTCGATAACTGGACAAAACTTATTTGTAATTACAAAATACAATGGTTATGATCCTGAAATTAACACAGGAACTTCAGTAAACGAAATTCAGTCTTTTGGAATTGACTACTTCAGTTACCCAAGAAGCAGAACCATTTCATTTGGCTTAAACGCAGCATTTTAATCAAAAATACAGAACATGAAAAATAAAATAATAGTAGCAGGTCTTGCATTCAGTTTATTCTTTAACTGGAGCTGTACTGACTTAGAAGAAAAGGTGCTTGATGAATCCTTAAACGGCGCAGGAAAGGCAGAAGCAATTAGCGGTGCAATTGCTCCCGCTTATGGACAATTAAAAGCAACATGGTATCACACAAACAATTTTGGTTTGCAGTTAATTGCCAGCGACGAAGGTATTTTGCCTTACAGAGGAGGAACAGACTGGTATGATGGCGGTAAATATTTAGCAGTACACGCACATACAACGACAGCTACTAATGACTTGGTTGCAAGTACTTGGAATGCTCTTACTAAAAATATCTCCAGAACATTATCTGCTATTGAAGTATTGACGCCTCTTGCAGAAGGAGGAAATACAGAAGCAAAAGGAGCACTATATGAAATGAAAGCACTGAGAGCTTATTTGAACATGCAGACATTAGACAGCTGGGGACTTGTGTTTAAAAAAGAATCATCAGCTAGTACTTCAGAAATACTTAGAGGGCAAGATGCCGTTTCTTATATCGAAAGTGAGTTATTGTCTGTAGCCGATGTTATTAATACTACTAAAGGACCAGGAAGAATGACTCAGGCTGCAGTTTGGGGACTTCTTGCAAGATTGAATCTAAATGCTGCTGTTTACCGTGATCCTTATGGTAAACCAACATTTACTGATGCTGATATGGATAAGGTCATTAAGTATACAGATAATATTATAAATTCAGGTAAATTCAGTTTATCTCCTGAGTATTTTGATTTATTTGATGATGCTAACAATTCAAATAAAGAATTAATCTTTGCAATAGATCAGCGCGGTGTTTTAAAAGATGAGCACAATCGTTGGGCATATTGGTCAATACCAGGATCAATGTTCGCTAGACCTGAATCAATTGAGACAGATGGAACAGATGGACCGGCTATAACATCAGATTTTTATCAAACATGGGTTAATGCTTATGGCAATGTAGATCCTGCGGATGCTGATTCCCGATTTTACAAAAATAATGCAAAAGTACCGGCAAATTTAAAAGATCTTACAGGATTTTCACCATTAAACGATCAGGATCATTATTATTGTGTAAAAGCCGAGACCTTTGAAATAGACAGAGGAATCCTTAGAGGTATTCCTTGGTCTCCAAGAAAAGATGCTAATGGAGCTTTTTTTAAATGCGACGGCGGTTACAGAATTTATCCTGTTAAACAGATAAAAGGAAATGGACCTGACAAAAATGTAGGCTATGTGAATCTTACTCTGAAAGTTGATTTCACTAAGGAAGGCAGTATGCATGCTGCTGGATATAGAGTATCTAAATACCAATTCAGTCATACTTCTCCTGATGGAAATTATTTCAGCAGTGTTGATATGGTGCTGCTTAGATATGCTGAAATTTTTATGATGCGCGCTGAAGCTAAATTAAGAAAAGGAGATAATGCAGGGGCATTAGCCGATATGAATAAAGTAAGAACCTCAAGAACTGCACGCGCTCCAATTCCAGCGGCTCTTCCGGCTGTCAATTTAGATATTTTGTACAGAGAATACGGTTTTGAATTTTATTGGGAAGGTTTAAGAAGAACCAACCAAATTCGTTTTGGACATTTTGAAGATAAATGGACTGAAAAAGCGGATACCGATGTAAATAAAAGATTATTCCCAATTCCTCAGGTAGCAATTGATGGTGCGTCTAATACTCCTGGATATCTAATACAAAACCAAGGATATTAATTCAGGTGATTATATATTTAATTTGAGGGCTATTAGTTTTCTTTAAATAGATACTAATCAGCCTTCAAATTTTTTACTAATAATATATAAAAAAATGCCAGCCGAAGTCAAGTTAATGAAAAATGCTGGTAATCGTTTGTTTCATGTTGTTTTTTTAGTTTTTTACGCTGCAGGCTTATTTCAAGTCTGCAGCTGTAAAAAGAGATAAAAGACAAATTATATACTACAATTGCAATAAATAAAATTCTATCCAAAGTTACCTACGGCTTTGCAAATGAATAAATTTCTATTTTCGATGAAAAAAATAATAACCCTTTTCTGCCTCCAATTTTTCCTGTTTGCAGAAGCACAGGAATACAATTCTTCTAATATTCATTCGCATAATGATTATGCATCCTCACTGCCTTTTTATGGAGCATATTCTAATGAGGCTGGCGTCATCGAAGCGGATGTTTTTTTAATTAATAATGAGCTGTTTGTCGCTCATACTCCAAAAGAGATTGTGCCGCACAATACGCTAAAAAAATTATATCTTGAGACGCTTTCATATAAATTAAAAAGTCTGACAGGCAAAGTATATCCTGATAATAAGCCTTTAATTTTGATGATAGACATTAAATCTGATGCCGATGCTGCCCTAAAAGAAATTGTGCAGCAGTTACAAACATTTCCGGAAATAATTTCCAGCAAAAATGTAAAAATTGTTATTTCAGGAAACAGACCTTTGCCACAGGATTGGGCCACATATCCGGAATTTATCTATTTTGACGGAAGGCTTAATGAAAATTATTCGCCCGAAGAATTGTCCCGCGTTGAAATGATCAGTGAGGATTTAAAAAAACTTGTCGTATGGAATGGTAAAGGTACTTTGACACAAGCCGATTTACAAAAGATTCAAGCGGCAATTAAAAAAGTACACGATCAGCACAAAAAAATTAGATTCTGGGACACGCAGGACAATGTCAATACATGGATGACTTTGATGAATTTAAAAGTTGATTTTATTGGTACGGATAATGTTGTGGCACTGGTACAATTTATCAATAATATTAAAACAGCATTTTATCAAAATACAGAATTCCATACAGCATATATACCTAAAAACGTGGTAGCTTTCGTTAAGAAGAAACCAAAAAATGTGATTCTTCTTATTGGAGACGGAATGGGATTAGCTCAAATTTATGCTGGTTACACAGCCAACAAAGGACAATTAAGCCTCTTTAATATTCCAACTCAAGGATTTTCAATTACTAGAGCATTGGATAGTTATATTACCGATTCGGCTGCTGGAGCAACAGCGATGGCAACGGGAAATAAAACCAATAACAGATTTATTAGTGTGGATGAAAACGGAAAACCCTTAGAATTAATTACACAGCAGTTAGCAAAGAAAAATTTTAAAACAGCCATTATCTCTTCGGGTAATATAACCGATGCAACTCCCGCCGCTTTTTACGCACATCAGTCTGAAAGAAGTTACGGTGAGCCAATAGCCTATGATTTTTTAAGCAATCCATCGGATATTCTTATAGGTGGCGGACTAAAAGAATTTAAGGCTAGGAAAGACGGAAAAGACTTAACTAAATTGCTGATTGAAAAAGGGTATTCCTTTTCGGAGAAATTCAGTAGTTTGGATACCATTAAAAACAATAAAATTATAGTTTTAGATGATTCGGCTGTCGTTTCTATAAAAGAGGGAAGGGGAGATTTTTTAACCAAATCTTTAGTTAAAGCAACGAATGTTTTTTCTCAAACAAAAAATCCATTTTTTATTATGGCCGAAGGTGCACAAATTGATTATGGCGGGCATAAAAATAATTTAGAATATGTGGTTCGCGAAATGCTTGATTTTGACAAATTGGTTGGACAAGCAATGGAATTTGTAGATAAAAATCCTGAAACGCTATTAATTGTAACAGCTGATCACGAAACAGGCGGATTATCATTAATAGATGGCAGTATAACAAAAGGATATGTTCATGGAAGTTTTAGTACAAATGACCATACAGCTGTTCCAGTTCCTGTTTTTGCTTATGGATCTGGAGCTCAAAATTTTACAGGAGTGTATCAGAACACTGATATTTATGTCAAAATCATGGTGGCTCTTTTTTAAAATTGTCTTTTTTTCTGTAAAGCTTCTGGAATCAATTTTTGAACATTAAACTAATCGGTGACATAATTCATTTGGAAAACATTTTTTAGCAATCAATCACATATTTCAAGCAATATCCAAAGTAATAGACCTGGCGCTCCGCAATTCGACTTTCTTTCAGAGAATTGCGGAGGGTTTTATGCTGTGCCTGGTCTTAGATGTAATCTCATGCAGCGGTAGATACATTTTTATTGTTTTGCCTGAAAAGCGTTGCAAAGAAACATGCTTTTATATTTTAATGCAGCTCAAATATGTCCAGATAATAAAAAGAGCCTGCAGTGGAATTCGAAACAAAAGATAATAGATGCCGCTTCCTTCATGAGTGCCCGTTTGGTAGTCAATGTTTTTTAGAGCGGCATTGATATTAGCCGGCAGTATGAGCACCAAAAAAACAATTAAAATCCATCCGGAGTAAATGCTGATGTCAGGAATTAGAAGCCCAATTCCCAAAAGGATTTCAAGTATGCCTGTGAGGTATACCAATTCTGTTTTTGCGCGAAGTATATCGGGTATCATCATCGCCATGCCTTTTACATAAATAAAATGCCCCACGGCAGTAAAGAGCAGCATCAAGAACATGGCAATTCGTGCCGATAACCGCAGGTCATAGCTATGGTTTAGAATCCTTGTCACAAAGATAGATAAGACAAAAGAGCTGAGTAATACAAATAATGGTTTCATAAATGTTGATTTTACAGTACAAAGTTGGTACTCTGAACAATACAAAACAATGAACTTAGGTTAAGAAATTCGCTTCCTGATCCTGCTGAGTGCCTGAGGCGTAATGCCAATATAGGAGGCAATATATTTGAGCGGTATGAGCTTTAGTAAGTGAGGCTGTTCAGTAAACAAATTCAAATAGCGTTCTCCTGCCGATTCCGTTAACAAAGATAATTCCCTTTTTGATTTTTTCAGAAACAAAGACTCGCTCGCCAGCCTGCCAATAGTGTTGCCAACAGTGGTTTCTGCATAAATATGCTGGAGGTCTTCAAAACTGATGCTCCATAATATTGTGTCTGTTATGGTTTGCAGGTTATAGTTGGAAGGTTTTTGTGTTAGGAAAAAATCATAGGCACTCACAAAATTTTCAGCAAATGCGAATCCAAAAGTCAGCTCATCCAATGCTGTTGGAATGCTAAAACGTACAATGCCTTTTTCTATGTAGGAAAGGTAATTTTCTTTTTCTCCGGCTTTAATTATAAAATCTTTTTTTAAGAATTCCCTTCTGACTAGTTTGGAAGAAAATAATTGCCAGTCCCTGTCTGAAATTGAAACCTGTTTTTCAAAGTGTTTTTTTATTTCATCCATCAAATCTTTTTTTTTTAATTATTATAGGGAAGCTAAAATTCGAACAAAGAAAAACAAAATAAGAAAGAGGACTATAAAATATTTGATGATTTTTCATTGACGCGAAAGATACAAAGGCAATAAATATTGTTGCCAATAATGACTCAGGCAATGGTGACTGGATCTGTTTAGGTAAAGGAAAGTTTGGAAACCTAGTTTTTCATAAAACTAAAATTATATTTCCCAATTAATATATCGGTAGCTCTGCCCCGAAGTAGTTTATTAGTTTGACCAAGAAAATTCAAAAAAGAAGCCGAAGGGTGGTAAAGCCTTCGGCGGATCTTAACATTTAGGATTTGTTTTTGGAATTATCTCTGTTCTGATTTTTTAAAGTCATTTTATATTCTTGGAGTTTTTTAACCATCAATAAAAACTAAAAAATAAAAAAACCAGTTATAATTGATATTAGTTTCATTTGATATCTATATTCCAATAATCATGCTGTTTTTTGTAAACCCAATAAAATTGGGAGTTTGTTTAATTGGCATGCTTGTATAATTTCCATATTTTGGAATAAAAATGAATTAATTGGAAAGAATTCGGATTGACTCATTTTCAAAATAGTCTTCACAAAAGTACTTGCGGTAAGCTAATGTACTTTCATTCACTTGAGAATATAAAGTAGAATTTAACAACTGCGTATTTAGTTCTTCTGAAATGAGAGCTATATTCTTACAGTCTATTAGGTATCCATTTTTGCCTTCTTCAACGAGTTCGATAACACCACCACCTATAGGAGGAACAATCGTAGGTAATCCATACACCATTACTTCAAGAATGGTTAGTCCAAAAGTTTCCACCCATAAATTCGTATCGGACAGATTAAGAACCACACTCGCTTCTTTATAAAAGGGATGGGTATCTTTTTGAGTAGGATATATGATTAAATTACTCGGGATATTTTCTTTTTCGAAATAAGCATTAATTTCATTTTGGGAGGCATTTACAACTAATTTAAAAGTAAATATTGGATTTATCTGCGCTAATTTTAGAAATTCATTTATTCCTTTGCAGGCTTTTAATGAACAAATCATTAACACTATTTTGGATTGTTTTTTGGTATTAAAATTCAAACGGGACTGTTTTATAAAGCTACTTTCAAGGATATTATAGATTACATTTTTTTTCACATTCAAAGGTTCTTGATTTGCTGAAAAATGTGAAACATAAACCACTTCCGAAGCCGTTATTTTTACAATTCTAAAAAGGAATAGTTTTAAAATTTTTGATTTCATTGTAGTTTCATGAATGTGATACATAACTTTGCAGCCTCTTATTTTACCCGCAATTGCAGCACCAAAAGGGAAAATAGTGTTAATATAGACAATGTCTTTTTTTTGTAATTTTATTAGTAATTGTACAGCTAGTAAAAATTGGCTCGTTATTAAAAACAAAAGTCTTAAATAAGGTTTTTTTGCAAAACGATACCAATAGAAATGGTTTTTTACTTGATCAACATTAGGTAAAAATCCTTCTCTCCCGCTACAAGTATACAGATGTGTCTCTATATTTTTTTTTGACCAGCCTTTTAGTAATTGCATCAATACTTTTGGGCTTCCGCTATAATCGTTCAATAAATGGATGGCTATGATTCTCATGACTATAATTGATTATAAATGGTTTTTAAATGTTCCCCTCGACTATTCCAAGTAAATCGTTTTTTATATTTTTTTCGGGCATTGGTACTCATTTGATGTAATAGATCTTGATTCGAATATAATTTTTGAATTGCTTTTTTTAAATCCATGACGGTCTCAAGATAATCTGATTCAGGAATTGCAAATCCGCAGCTGCTGTCAATGTATTGTCCAGATCCTTCATTTTCTAGACAAATGATTGGTAATCCAAAAGACAATGCTTCGGCGACAGCCATTCCAGCTCCTTCATGGGATGGGAATAGAAAAACTGCCGATTTTTCATATAATTTCATTAATTCAGATCGGTCAATCCATTCAATAATTTCTACATAGGCTTGAATGTTGTTTTGGATTATAATTTTTTTATATAATTTTTTTTCAGGTCCAGATCCCACGAGAGTGAGCTTGCATATTTTTCTTTCGGATATTGTAAGCGAATTAATAAATGCAGAAAAGGAGTGTAGTGCTAAGTCAAATCCCTTTAAGGTCACAAAACGACCAACACTTATAATATGGAAGTTTTCCTTTTTTGGAATAGCATCGATATAAAAATCTTCCGAAGCTACTGATGGAAAAATAGAAAAATTTTCATTTTTTAATTTTAAAACACTTGGAACACCTTTATTCATGCACCAAATATGATTGGCCTTTTTAATGGTTTTATTTAAGCTGGGAGACCATTTCCAAAGGAATTTTTTCACTAGCCAAGCTAAACTGTTTTTAAATTTAGATGCAACAGAAGCGAATTTCAAATATTGTTCAGGAATAATAGGATGATGACCCACCGGCCCCCAAACCATTGGTTTTCCTAATTTATATAAAAAGCTTGGAGTCCAATCATTATGAAAGTTTACATTGTGAGCAATATCAAATTGAATGTTCTTGTTTTTGATGAAACGTACAATTCCTATTTGCCACATATAATAATAAAGCATATCACCATGACCTCCTTTTTTCCAGAAACGCATCCAATACGGTAAATCAAAATAAAGGAACGTAATATTGCTGTAAACAGAATCTGGGTTTTGACTCATGTATTTCTCAATGGATTCTTGATTGTTTTCTCTTGTAATGGCATACACTTTATTGAATCGGGCAATTTGGTAAACAAAATTCCATCCCATTCCGTCTTCAGAACCTTTGTATGGATTTACAGCATAGCAAGTGGCTACAATAGTTTTGTTACTCATGATTTCTGTTTTTTAAAAGTTTGGCGGGAATACCACGAATTATGCTGTTTCCAGAAAATGATTTGTTTACCACGCTCCCAGCAGCAATGATGCTTCCGTCTCCTATTTGTACATCATCTAGAACGGTTACTTTGCTTCCTATCCAGCAATTTTTACTAATTTTAACGCCTTTTTTAGTTACTCCCTAGTGTCTTATGGAAACATTTATCGCTTTCCAGATAGGCAAATTCCCCAATACTTACATTATTTTCAAGTTGAATGCCATTTTTACTCAAAGCAGATAAAGACACCTGATTGCCTAACCAAAGGATTTTTTAATGATATAGTTCGATGTTAAATCGGGATATTAATTGTTTCCAATTGTAATTTTCACATATCACTTTGACAGCATTGTACTGCATTTCAATAAACGCGTTTGGAGTTTTCCAGCAAGAGAATAATTCAAACATTGCCTTTTCAAGCAAATTACCGCTTTGGGCATAAATCGTTTTTCCTGCTTGGCTTTTAGTAATTAATTGGCTAATATTTGTGGCATCAGTTACAATGCAAGGTTTACCAAAACTTGCGGCTTCAATTACCGAAAGAGGTAATTCTTCATTACGGGAAGGTTGAACAAAGACATCTATCTTTTTGAGTAGTTCGTTTTTTTCTTCTCCAAATTTTCTTCCAAATAAAATAACGTTTTTTGCAAAGCTTTTGTCTTTTAATTGTTGTTCCAAAATCACTTTTTCTGAGCTATCTCCTATAATCCAAAGTTTTGAGTTTGGAACTTTTTTTTGAAAATTTTGAAATGCTTCTAATAAAGTGTCTAAACCTTTGGTATGAATATCCAACCGTCCGATAAAGCCAAAAATGATTTCAGGATTATTTGATTTTTCGATTGAGATGGCGGTATTATTCTCATACCCATAAGGCAGTAAAATAGATTTCTTGTTTTTGAATATTTTTTTTAGGCCTATTATTTCGCTTTGTCCAATACAGTGAATTTTAGTCGAATTTTCAAGTAGTTTTTTCTCAAACAATGAAAAATATATTTTCTTTTTCAAGGAACTTTTTTGCATAGAAACAGCGTTGTAAGCGCCATGCGGAGTGTAAACAAACGGAATGTTGTTTTGATGCAATAATTTTGAGAGGGTATAGAAAACAGGTATCCATCCGCCATGAAAATGAAAAATAGCTTTGTTTTTTTTGCTCAAAATAGACTCTTTCAAGAATTTGGATATAGCAAAAGGGTTATTTTTTTTTAAAAATAATTCGGTTTCATAATTGCGGTCACAATAATTATTTAGTAAATCATCTGTAATTCCCCACACTGATACTTTTTCTCCAAATTCAGTTTGTTTGGAGGTCAATTGATGCACTACTTTATTCACGCCATTCATTCTTTCAAGATTGGCTTTTCCGAGTACTATGTGTATTATTTCCATGATTGAAATTGATTTTTTTTTCAATTGATTTTGCCAAAACAAAATCATAATGATTTGATTAATAATAAGACCTGTAATAACCCTGTAAAGTCCAAAACTGTTTAATAAGAAATGAAAAAAGCAGAAAACAAAAGAAAGCACATATTCAAAAAACTTGAGTTATATATTCCATAAACAGATATGATATTTGAAAATAATTCTAGAAAAAGAACAAAAATCGCCTTATGATAATAGGATTAGATTTTTTAAGATCTTCTTTTACTTTAATGATTTTAGTGATAATCAAATTCATTCTTTCACTAACAATACTATCCTTTATGATATAATCAAAAGCACCATATTTTAAAGCATCAATGACTGTTGCGATGTTTTCCTGACCCGAAATCATGACAACATAGATATTAGGATTTTGCCTTTTTATTTTTTTTAATACTTCAAAACCAGTAATGTCCTCCATATTATGATCTAAGAAAATAATATCTGGTTTTTGATCAAGATTGTTTAAGCAATCATTTCCATTATTATAACAAGTAATATCAGTATAGTTTAAGTTTAATAAGTATTGCTCGTACATATTGGCACAAAATATATCGTCGTCTACGATAAAGAATTTGAATTGACCTGAATTTTCCATGGTATAGTGCTGTTTTGATAACAGCTATGCCAATATCAAGCCAAAAACCCTAACGCCATTAAAACAAGGGTGTTAGGGTTTTTGGGTTATGCTCTTTTTTCCAAATTTTGGAAAATAATTCCAATAATGATGAAAAAATAAAGGTTATTTGTCTAGTTCATTTTCCCGAAGGAGGGTAATAACTTGCAGTAATGCAGGTTTTATAATTGAAAAAAGGGAGATAATTTGTTCTTTATCAGTAGTTTCTTTAGCTATTTTTTCAAGTAATTTGATCTCATCCAGGATGGATGTAATACCTAAACTTTCTACGCTTGGTTTTATTTTATGAATTAATCTGCTCACTTCGGGAAAATCATCAACTGCCAATGCGTTTGTGATATTTTCGATTTCGCTTACTGTTTGTTTTATAAATAGACGAACCATTTTCATTACAAATTCCGAATTCCCTCTGCTTAAATTATTTAAAGAGTTAAGATTGTACAGTTTTTCATTACTCAAAGATTCATTTTCATTAAGAGTTACAATTTGTTTATGTACAGTATATTTTGCAATGGTATTTAAAAGAATAGTTTCATCAAAAGGTTTTGTAACATAATCATTCATTCCTGCATTTTTGCATTTTTCAATTTCTGCTTTAAAAGCATTTGCAGTAAGTGCAATAATAGGAGTCGTTAGTTTAAAATCGCTTCTAATGATTTTGGTAGTTTCATAACCATCCATTTCAGGCATTTGAAGATCCATCAATATAATATCAAAATTTTGATTTTTTAATATATTAATTGCTTCCATTCCATTCTCAGCCTCTGTGACGGTGCAATCATAATATTGAAGCGTATTTTGTGCTACCATTCGATTCATTTCATTGTCTTCAACTAATAAAATGGAAAGCCCGTTAAGGTCTATCTTTTTTTCCTGCTGTTTTAAATTAGAGATGTTTTCAGGATTTCCTTTTATAAAGTTGATATAAATGCGAATAGTAGTTCCTTCATTTTTTTTGCTTTCAATAGCTATTTTGGCATCCATCAATTGGATAAGTTCATAGGTTATGGCCATACCTAAACCCGTTCCTCCAAATTTTCTAGTAATGGTTTTATCTTCTTGCGAAAATTTCCTAAAAATATTTTTGATAAAACTATCGTCCATCCCTATTCCTGTGTCGGAGATGGATAGGCATAATTCCTGAAAGGTGTTATTATCTTTAATGACGTCGCATCCAACAGATATTTTGCCTTTTGAAGTAAATTTTAAAGCATTCCCGATCAGGTTGTAAAGTATTTGTTCCAATCGTAAGGTATCTCCCTTCAATACCTTATTTACTTGATCAGATAATTTAAAATTGAGTTTTAGCCCTTTCTCTAGAGCTTTTGGTTTGAGAATCTGGATTACATTTTTAATGGAATTTTTTAAAATGAAATCTTCTTTTTCAAGTACCATTTCGCCAGCTTCAATTTTAGAAATATCTAATATGTTATTGATTATAGAAAGCAAATGTTTGGATGCAATAGAGCTGTTTTCGATATACTTTTTCTGAAGGTCTGTAAGTTCCTGCTTTTCTAATTCCCGTAAAAAACCAATAATAGCATTAAGAGGCGTACGTATTTCATGACTCATATTAGCTAGAAACGTTTCTTTGGCTTTGGATGCTTCCTGAGCTTTTATTTTTTCGGCTTCAAGATCAATTTCTAATTGCTTTTGTTCCGTTACATCCAAGTGGATTCCCACTGAACCAATAAGGTTTCCATTGTCATCATAATTGGGTCCGCCGCTTATTGTCCACCATTTTAGTTCTCCTCTTTTGTTTTTAATGGGAACTTGATATAAATCAGATATGCCTTGTTCGCGTAAAGTAATTTTCGAGGATATTTTTTCTTTATTTTCTCCAAAAATAAAAACGTCTGTTGGGTTTTTACCCAAAAGTTCACTCACTTCATACCCAGACATGGTTGCAAAACTCTGATTGACAAATTGTATAATCTCATTGTTATCTACTTCTATTAAACCTAAATTCATATTTGCAATAATGTTTCGATACTTTTCTTCTTGAAATTTTAAGTTGGATTCAGCTTTTTTTCTTTTGGAAATATCTTGAATAAAGGAACAAAAAAAAGTTTCTCCATTTTGAGTAATTGGAATAATAGAGACTTCAGTGGGGAATATAATTCCTTCTTTATTAATCGCATCCAGTTCTATCTGTTTGTTTAAAAAAGTATCTTCGCCATTGGCCAGATATTGCTTGATACCATTATCATAATTTTCTTTATTATAGGGTGGGACAATGTAATTTGTAAATATTTTGCCCAATATTTCTTCTTTTTTCCATCCAAAAATAGTCTCTGCCTGTTGGTTCCAAAATGTAATTTTACCTATGTTATCTATTGTGATTATAGCATTTAGAGAAGCATTCATAATTCGTCTGCTTCGTTCTTCGCTTTGTTCAAGAAGTTTCTGATTTAGTATTTGATCAGTAACATCTGTATATTTCCATAATTGGCCTTTGTGTGCTTTGTCTATAAAAATTGGAATAAAATCGCGCTCTAAGTATTGATTGTCAATAGTTTCTATTAACTCTCTAGTAACGATTTTTTTATTTTTCAAAAGTTCTTTAACTCTTAAAACAAAGGCTTCAGGGTTTTTGTATAAGAATTTATTTTCTTCAAATAGTACCGAAAAATTGATTCCCTCTGTTTCTTCGGGAGTCACCGATTTTTTCTTTTGATCCCAAAAAAGTTGATTTGAAAATAAGATGTTTTGATTTTCATCCTCTACCAAAATACCGGATTGAAGATTCTCAAATAATGTTTTTAGTAATTCTACTGTTCTGGACAGACTATCTTCGATGGCTTTTTTAGTTTCAATCTGCTTATTCAAATACTTAGAAATAAAGAGTAAATCATCAACATCATCATCTGGGTTTATGCCTGCATAATTTTCATCTAAAGTTTCCAGACTATCATATAAATTAGAAATGGATTCTTGTTTTAAAGCATATTCCTTTTTTAAATTTAGATTAATTTCATTATATTCTTTCTCACTTTCCTGAAAAGAATGATCCATCAATTCTTTATCTCTTTCAAAAGCTAAGTAGGAATCGTTTATAGACTGGATAAATGATTGTATGGAAGGATCATCAGCCAATTCAAGCGGTAGATGTCTTTTAATTTGTTTTTGCAAATGTTTATGATAATCCATATTTAATCTCTTTCGTTTAAACAAGTAATAGTCATCGTTTGATTGTGCAATTCGCAATTTGCCATGGGTTTTAGAGGAGAAATTTCGCCATAAGAGTAGAAACCAGTGAGTTTTGTTTGTTCACCAAATATTTCTGAAACGGCTTCTATTTCTTCTTCAGTTCTATTGCCTAGAATGAGTTTTCTTCCCACGCAGCTAATTAAGATGGCTAATTTTGGATTGGTATTATTCATTTTTAAACAGGTAGTAGCGGCATCGCTTGCTGCATCGATCAATCGATCAAAATTAGCTTTCATAAAGCGCACTTTGCTTCCTGTTGGAATATCACCTGCAAAAGTCATGGATTGATTTTTTTCGTCTATTGATAAAATTGTTCGTACTATTGGATCTTCGCTTTCGTCTAATTTTATGGATAAAGGAAATAATAACGCTGACCCTGGGAGTTCATCCGCATATTTACCCAAGTATGTTTTGTATAAATCAAGTGCATTTTTGCCATCGATTTCAAATAATACATTTCCGGTAGCTTTGGTAACGGTTCTTTCTAATCCAAAACTTTCCCAACCGCCAATGGAGCCATGAGACACTTCTAATTTATCGCCATAAAAACCTACTGCAATAATCTTCCCTGTTTCGGGAATTTTATTTAACCCTACATAAGTTTTTTCAAATTTGGCTCCATCGCCAGCCAACCCTCCAGTAATTAATACGGACTCTTTTTTGACGTGGTTCATCCCTTTTACCAGTTCGCTGCCATTTACTTTTCCACCATCAGAAAGGACAAATACTAATTTTAAATCGTCCTGTGGGAATGTATTAATTAATGAGATTCCTGCTTCAAAACTGGAGGAGTAATCATCAATATCAACTTCTGATGTTTTTAATGTAGTTTTTGAAAAGGACATAGCTATTATCGAAATCGTATTATCAATAACCTGCTGGCCATAAATTTCTCCAGAGGACGAACATAAAAGTATTTCTGAATTTGGAAATTCATTTTTTATAAATTCAAATGAGATCGGACTTGATATTAAATCTCGTGATCCAAATCCAAGCACTAATTGCGCTTGATCAAAATTTAAGACCTCTTCATTCTCTCTTTCAATAAAAGAATTCTCTTTGTATAAAGCTGTTGTTACTTTCATGATTTTATTTTTTAATTTCCAATGACTGAATTAAATTGTATATGGTTGACTTACTAATGTCAAGTTTTTTGGCCGTTTTTAATACATCGTTATTATTCTTATTGAGATAATGTAAAATAATTTCAGTGTTATATTCTTTTAGTGTTTTCTCTTCTGAAAGAAAAAAATTGGTGTCATGAATGCTGTTAAACGAAAAATCATCAGCCACGATTTCATTTGCTTCACACATCACGCATGCTAAATCTATAGCCGACTTCAATTCTCGAATGTTTCCTGGGAAAGGATATTTCAATAATTTATCTTTAGCTTCTTTTGATAAGATAATAGGTTTCATTTTATTCTCTTTTACAAACAGATCAATGAAATGTTTTGTCAGTAATAAAGTGTCATTTCCTCTTTCTCTTAAAGGAGGCAGCTCAATAGGTAATCCAATAATTCTATAATATAAATCTTCTCTAAATTTTCCTTTTTTAACTTCTTGAGCTAAATCTTTGTGAGTAGCAATAATCAGCCTGGCGTTGAATTTTATTTTTGTCGAACCGCCTAAACGTACAACTTCTCTTTCTTGTAAAACACGAAGTAATTTACTTTGAAGATTTAAATCCAATTCGGCTATTTCATCTAAGAAAATAGTTCCGCCGTCTGCCTGTTCAAATTTACCGATGCTTTTATTATCAGCACCCGTAAAAGCTCCTTTTTCATGCCCAAAGAACTCACTTTCCATTAACTCTTTTGGAATTGCGGCCATATTTACCGCTATAAAGGGTTTGTCTTTTAAATCGGAATTATAATGGATAGCTTTGGCAACGACCTCTTTGCCAGTTCCAGTTTCTCCGGTTATGGAAACATTTATATTGGTATTGATCGATTTGTTTATTTTATTGAAAACACTCTTAATTGCATCACTTTGGCCAATAATTGTTTTTTCAAAACTAAACTTCTGTTCTAATTTTTCCTTAAGTTCTTCTACTTCAAGAGCTAAACTTAAATTTTCTCTTATTTTAATAATGGCGTTCCACAGTAAGTCTTTGGTGTGGCTATTTTTTACAATATAATCTTTGGCACCCGATTTTAAGAATTCGACAGCTACTTCAATATCCTCCTGTCCACTGATGATGATTATAGGAATCGAATTATTGGTTTCTTTTATCTTTTTAAAAAGTAAATCTCCCGTAATATCAGGTAGACCAAAGTCTAAACAAAGGATGTCTGGTTTGAGATATAAATGGCTTAAACACTCTTTTCCAGAAGAGTAAAGATGGACTTCAAAATCTGGATTTAACGTTAAATGGTATTTTAAGGTTTCACCAAAAAAAACATCGTCTTCAATTAGAAATATTTTTATTAGGCTCATAGCATTTCTTCGTTTACTTTTGTCTATTAAAGATATAAAAAAAAGTAAAGGTTTTCTTTTTTTTATGATAAATACTACTATTTCAGTAACTTAAAGTCTTGCAGACCTAACCTCGATGGCTATTTTTAACAAAAAAAAACAAAACTGGGGATTAAAAGGGCAGTTTGCAATGCACATATTGAATTTGCTTTTGTTCAGGATATAGGAAATAAATCCATACTGCTTCATAAACTTTTTGGCTGACTAATGATTACCATAAAGACTCGTTGAAGATACAATGGCAATCATGTTTAGGCTGTCTCCGGAAAAGGAGAATTTGTGTTAGAAAACTAAAAAATAATTTGTTGCGGGATTCTAAATAATATTCTTTTTTTCACAAAACAACCCTTTTTTATGTAGTTTTCTTATAGTTGTAGATTGCAAGGCTATTTAAGACGGCAGCAAAAACGATAAGATACAGTAATTCATCGCTTACTTCTTTAAAACCGCTTCCTTTTAAAACGATAAGACGAACAACAGTAATAAAATGTGCAACCGGCGTAAAATCAGAGATAGTTTTTGCCCAGTCAGGCATGCTGTCGGTACTTGTAAATAAACCGCTCATCAGCATAAAAACCATCATAAAGAAGAATGCTATAAACATCGCCTGCAGCTGTGTATCTGCAAAAGTAGAAATCAGCAGGCCAAGACCCAAAAGAGCAATTAAATAAACACCTGCAAATAAATATAACAGGGCTAAACTTCCCTGTGGAAAGATTCCATATATGACATACATAACAATAAGGCCTACAGTAAAAACTATTATGCCAACAATCCAAAACGGAATAAGTTTACCCAAGATAAACTGCCATTTTTTTATGGGCGTAACATTGATTTGTTCGATTGTGCCGATTTCTTTTTCCTTTACAATATTAAGGGCTGTAATAAAACCTCCGATCATAGTGAGCAGTAAAACTAAAATTCCTGGAACCATGTAGTATTTATATTCTGCCTTAGGATTGTACCAGTTTGAATTTTCAATGCTTGCAGATGCCGCTTGGGTGTAAATAATTCCTCTAGGTGATTTAATATTGACATCAAGGCTGGAGTTAAATTCTGCAATTACTGACATTAAATAACCACTTCCTATTGAAGATTTTGTTCCATTAATAGCATCTACAGCAATATTAACCTGCTGACTGCCTTCTCTGACTAAACCGCGCTCAAAACCAGCTGGGATTTCAAGGACAACATCGGCATTGCCTTCTTCAATCAATTTTAATCCTTCTTTATAAGAAAGAGGACAGTCAACAATTCGGAAATATCCTGAGGAACCAATTTTATTGATTAGTTTTTGAGAATAGGTGCTATGATCGTGATCAACATAAGCAACGTTGATGTTTTTTACTTCAAAATTTGCCGCTAACGGCATAATGATTAACTGAATGGTTGGAACCGCAAACATTATAGCCAGGATAATTTTGTCCCTGAGTATCTGGCGAAATTCTTTCTGTAGCAAAAAGCCAAGTTCTTTCATGATAATCTGATTTTAAATTTCTTTAAAGCAATTGTCAATAGTACAATTGACATTCCTGCGAGAAGAAGTGTTTCTTTCCAAACATAATTAAAACCAAGACCTTTCAGCATAACAGCTTTCATAATGTCATAATAATATTTAGAAGGCAAAACATGTGAGATAACCTGAAATATCCAAGGCATATTTTCTAGTGGAAACATGAATCCTGTTAATAATAGGGTAGGGAGCATCATCCCCATCATCGATATAAGCATAGCAGTCTGCTGAGAATTTGTGATATTTGAAATTAATAAGCCCAAAGAAAGACAGGTAATTATAAATAAGATGCTTTCGCCAAAAATAAGCAGGAGGTTTCCTTGTATTGTAATATTGAGCAGAAAGACAGAGAGCAATAGTATAATTATAAAGTTAATCAAAGATAAAACCAAATAAGGTATTGCTTTTGCTATTAAAACCATAATAGGTTTAAAAGGGGAGACCAATAAAATTTCCATGGTTCCCAGTTCTTTTTCCCTTACCACTGCTACGGATGTTAATGCGGTACTGACAATCATAAAGATTAGTGCAATAACACCTGGAATAAAGTTAAGCGAACCGTTTTGTTCTTCATTATATAACAGCCTCAATTGAGGTATGATTTGATAAGACAGCTTTGTATTTGGGTTAAGTTCCTGCTGGTAAATTGCTATAATGGTTTTAAGATAATTAGTTACTATAGTTGCCGTGTTGGGATCAGAAGCATCCGCTATAACTTGTATGTGAGCTCCACCGTTACGATATAAATCTGCACTAAAATTGGAAGGGATTATTATTGCACACTTTATACTGCCTTCTTTAAAACGGCTTTCTATATCTTTATAATTAATAATAGGGCTTTTTACTTTGAAATAAGTACTGGTTTGTATTTTGTTGATTATTTGCTGTGAATTTACATCATGCGCATTGTCTTGAATGCCAACACCAATATTTTTCACCTCACTGCTTAGTGCAAAGCCGAACAAAATAATCTCCACAATTGGAAGGCCAAAAAGTATCAGCAGTGTTCTGCGATCTCTGAATACGTGATAAAATTCTTTTTTAATAAAGGCTAATAACTGTTTCATCTTAATCTCCTGATCTTTTAGCACCTCTTGCTAGTTGATAAAAAACATCATCCATTGAGTGAGTATTAAACTGCTTTTTTAAATTTGTGGGGCTGTCTAAAGCTTCTACACGTCCGTCAACCATAACGGTTATGCGATCACAGTATTCAGCTTCATCCATGTAGTGTGTTGTAACAAATACAGTAATTCCCGTTGCTGCGGCTTCATAAATCATATCCCAAAATTGTCTTCTTGTAATTGGATCAACACCGCCTGTTGGTTCATCCAAAAACACAATTTTTGGTCGATGAAATATTGCCACGGAAAAAGCTAACTTTTGTTTCCATCCTAAAGGCAGTGCGCCAACGAGTTTTTTAGCTTCTTTTTCGAGTCCCAAAGTTTCGACAAGATCTTTGCTTCGTTCTTTAATTTCTGGACGGGAAACGCCATATACGCCACCATAAAATTCAATATTTTCTAATATCGTTAGATTATCATACAAGGAAAACTTCTGACTCATATAACCAATATTTTTTTTAATCTGTTCCTGTTGTTTATACACATTAAAACCTGCAACTGAAGCTTCGCCAGATGTTGGAAAAGAAAGTCCGCAAAGAATACGCATTGCCGTGGTTTTTCCGGCTCCATTTGCTCCAAGAAACCCAAAGATTTCTCCTTTGTCAACATCAAAACTGATACTGTCAACTGCTTTAAAATCGCCAAATTGTTTAGTGAGATTTTTACAGATTATTGCTTTATCTTCCATTGGGTATTTTTTTAATGCTGTATTGCAGTTTGCTCTTTCATTAAGCGAATAAAACTGTCTTCAATCGAAGCCGTAATTCTTTTTACTTCAAATCCTTCATGATTGTGCTTGTTTGAAATTTCTTTTAAAACCAGCTTTTCATCGGTATCTGAAATCAGCGTAAAATGCAGATATTCACCAAATGCATAACAGCTTTCAATCGTTGGATCAGCACGTAAATCTTTCAAAAGTGCATAAATATCATCAGATTTGGCTGCAAAAAGATGCTTAGGGAAATTCTGAACAATCACTTGCGGTTCATTAATCGACATGATTTTTCCTCCCTGAATCAGCGCAATGCGGTCACAAAGATCAGCCTCATCCATATAAGGAGTTGAAACGACTATAGTAATATTCTGTTTTTTAAGTTTTGCCAGCATTTCCCAAAATTCTTTGCGAGAAACGACATCGACCCCAGTTGTGGGTTCATCTAAGAATAAAACTTCGGGTTTGTGTACAAGCGCACAGCAAAGCGCCAGTTTTTGTTTCATACCGCCGGAAAGTTTTCCTGCTCTGCGGTCATTAAAAGGTTTTATTTGATCGTAAATATCTTTGATAAGATCATAGTTTTCCTCAATTGTAGTTCCAAATACCGTTGCAAAGAAAGTCAGGTTTTCTTTTACCGTTAAATCCTGATATAGCGAAAAACGTCCGGGCATATAACCCACGCGGTTTCGTATTGCCTGATAATCTTTTACCACATCGTGGCCCTCTACAGATGCTGTTCCGCTGTCGGCAAGCAGGAGCGTAGTTAAAATCCGAAATATTGATGTTTTTCCCGCTCCATCTGGACCAATGAGACCAAAGAGCTCTCCTTTTTTGATTTCAAAAGAAACATCGTCTACAGCTTTTACATCACCGTATGTTTTGATTATATTTTTTGCAATTACTGAATACATCTTTTTATTGTTTAGACCACAATATTTCGCCGTACATTCCAATTTTTAGATAGCCGTCATTTTTTACTTTTGCCTTAATCGCATAAACCAGATTGGCTCTTTCCTCTTTAGTTTGGATTGTTTTTGGCGAAAATTCAGATTTGTTTGAAATCCATGTGATAATTCCAGAATACTCTTTGTATTTATCTTCTCCCTGATCAATTCGTACTTTTACCTGCTGTCCGGTTTTAATTTCTGGCAGCTGTGTTCCCGTAATATAAGCTCTTAAATTAAGCGTATCTGTATTTGCGATTTTGTAAATAGGTTTTCCTATAACCTGTAATTCTCCCTGCAGTGCATAATTTGCCAGAACTATTCCGTCAATAGGATTAATAATCTGCCCTTTATTAAGCTGTTCCTGATATTGTGCAACAGATTTCTTAAGAGGTTCTTTTTCGCTTAAAATGCTTCGGTTTTGTGTATTTGTATTGTAGGTATTCAACGTTAATTGTTGTTTAGTCACAGCTATTTGTTTTTTTAACTGATCAATTGCGGCATTATTATCGTCGAGCTGTTTTTGAGTTGCTGCATCTGCTTTTACAAGATTTTGTGTTCTGGTGCGCTCCCGTAGCTGTTGTTCGAGTTGTGCTTCCTGAACAGATAATTGGCGTTTAACTAATTCCGATTGATTATTTGGATTTATTGTTTTTTGTGACAATGCACTAATGCTCGCCTCAACCTGTTCTTTTTGAAGCTCAATAGTACGCATATCAATTTGACCAACTTTTTCGCCTTTTTTTAGCTGAGAACCTTCTTCGACAGAATAGGACAGAAGAATTCCATTCTGTTGTGCTGAAACAATTACTTCGTTGGCTTCAAAATTACCAGATGCATCATATTCATTCTGTTTTCTGCAGCCAATAAAAATTAGTGCAATTGTGATGAGTAATAATGATTTTTTCATTTTATATTGTTTATTGTTAATTACCAGAGATAAATTTTTGACTATATTTTGCCTGCAGCAATTGTATTTCGTGAAGTATTTTAGTTTGTCTCGCTAAATGTTCAGTATTTACCTTTTGGATATACTCATGGGTTGTAATGACGCCATTATTGAGTTGTGCTTCAGCAGATTTTGATACAGATGATCTTAAAGCAATTGCCTGTTCATCTTGCTGAATTAATTCAGAATATTTTTTGACCTGTTCATCCTGCTGCGAAAGATCTAATTTTGTGTTTAGTAAAAATGTCTGTTTATCTGCTTCAGCTGTCTGGCGGTTTAGTTTAAAAATATTTTTCTTGTTTGATAAAGTATATAAGCTTCCTAAAGACCAGTTAAGTTTTATTCCTGCTACATACCAAGAGCCAAATTTATCTTCAATAATGTTTAGTGTCGGCCTTCCGTATGCACCTTGAAAAAAGGCACTCATTTGTGGCAGGTAGTCCGATTGTAACTGTTTTTCCTGCGCATCATAAATTGTTTTTTGCAAATCATACGCCTTCAGTTCTGGCCGGTTTATGTCGGCAGAAATATAATTTGGCTGCGGAAGCTGTAATTGGCTTGATGCCGAAAGTTTTTTGCCAATGAATAAGGAAAGCATTTTTAGGTATGCAATTTTATTAGATTGATATTCTGTTCTTGCCATTTCAATGTTTAAGATTTCTGCTTTTAGCTCATCTAGACTGCTTTGAAAAGCAATGCCGTTTTTAAGTGCAGCTTCTGTTTTTTGTACTTGAGTCTGAAGGTTTTCAATGTTCAGCTCATTTTGTTTTAATTGCGCGTCCATCAAAAGAATAGAGAAGTAGATGCTATTAATTCTCTGTTTTATGGCATATAAATTCGTTTCGAGATTCTGGAGTTGTAATTCTGAATTTGCTTTTATCAATTTTTTTTGATTTTTTGTGTTCCCTCCATCAAACAAAAGCTGGTTGATTTCTCCTTGTATTTTATACTGGTCATTACTTATCGAAGGAAGTATTCCTCCTTGTCCTAATGCATCAGGAAAACTTACTGTTTCTGATTGATAAGATGCCTGTCCTGAAAATGATATTTGAGGAAGATAACGTTTGTTAGCATTTTGAATATCGTAATCACTGCTTTTGTTTATTAAGTCCAGCTTAGCAATGGCGGGATAATTCTCTCTTGCCAGTAGATGACAATTTTCAAGGGTAAGAATTTCGGTCTGTGCATTACTGCTATAAACTGCCATTGAAATGAACAGTATAGTGCACATTTTTTTTAAACAATTAATATGCATAATTATTAAGTGTTAAATTGTCAATTTTTATCGTATTTATTATCGCGATCTAATTATATAATTAAAGTATGTCCAGAAAAAATTATGATTCCATCATAGCCTTAATCCATACAGGAATTAGTTTTTTGCGCTGAATCATTAGAGCATTAAATTGCTCTATCTGCAGGTTCCTTGTTCCCATAATTATTGGTTTTGCTATAAAAGGAAATGCTACGAGTCCCATCAGATTCATTAAAAAATGTAACGGATTAGGTTCAGTGATTCTGCCCTCTTTTACTGCTTGCTGATGTTGTTTTAAAAACGCAGAATCAATAAGAGTTTCCTTTACAGGAAGTTTTTTTAAAATCCCACCAGGATTGTGACGAATTTCGGTTACAATAAATGTGGGCAATTCTGGCTCTTTGATTATAAAGTCAATATAATTTGATGAAAGCAGTTCTATTTTTTCTTCCAGTGTAGTGTTTTCTTCATTCAATATTGTTCTCATGCTTTTAACAAAAATCGTTAAAGTTTCAGTCATTATAAGTTCAAATAATTTGGCTTTACTTCTGAAATAGTAATTTAATAAAGCAAGATTAAGACCGGCTTCTTCAGCAATGTCTCTAGTTCTGGTTGCAGCAAATCCCTTTTTGTAGAAAACTGTCTTAGCGGCTTCCTTAATTTTTTCTTCTGTGCTGGTATCGGGCTTTTGGTTACTCATTGTGAGTTTTGAATTAAATTACATTATAAATGTATGAAAGATTTTTTATTTAAACAAAATGTTTAATCATTTGATTAAACATTTTGTTTAAATTGTTAAAATTATTGATTACTAGTTGATTAAAGTTGTAGTTAATAGCAGTATTGGTTCCAAGAATAGTTAAAACTAATGAAGGTTCTTCAAGAAAACGGCAAGTGGAATTTCCTGACCTAAAAAAAAGATATTGGGGTCGTCATTTTGGGCTATAGATTTTGGTCAAATGCTATTGCTGGAACTTTTTGTTACAAATGTTTTCCAGCACCATTTTAAAATTCCTATTTTTATGAAAATTTATTTGATATGATATTTTATTGGAAACCTTTGTTTGTTGTTTTTTGTTTTGTGTGTTTTGGGAATAGTTTTGCCCAGACTGCAGCTACTCGAATTTTGCCTTCAAATACAGTTAATGATACTGCTTTTGTAAATTTGAAAGATTACAGCAAAGATTTTGTGTATGATATGAAATATGCTACTGATGATAATTTTCTGAAATCTAAAGTTTATGATTGTGCCGAATGTTATTTGCGTTACAAAACTGTAAAAGCATTGATTTTGGCTAACGAAAGATTTATGAAGAAAGGTTTTAAAATTAAATTATTTGATTGTTACCGTCCGTTGGATATTCAGAAAAGAATGTGGGCAATTGTTCCAAATCCAGAATATGTTGCAAACCCAGCTAAGGGTTCTATTCATAATAGAGGAGGAGCGGTCGATATAACACTCGTGGATTTTGATGGAAAGGAACTTGATATGGGTACTCCGTTTGATTTTTTTGGTAAAGAAGCCAGTCATGATTTTCCTGGTTTTTCGAAAATTATTAGAAATAACAGAAATTTACTGAAGAAAATTATGATCAAGGAACACTTCAATTCGTTTGATTCAGAATGGTGGCATTACAATTTGAAAGCTGGTCTGAATGATTCTGTTTCTAATTTTAAATGGGAATGCAAATAATTTTAAGGCCAGCTGTTCTTTATTGTCATCAAATTAGTTAGGTTTATATTCTTTCTTTATGTTTATTTTTCATCCTTAATTAGCTTTTAATTATTGTAATTGCAATATTTTTTGTAATAAATAACATTAAAAAAAAATTAACAGGATTTATTTAATAAGCCTTTTTGATTCTGTCTAAATCCCTTTTGGTATCCTGTTCTTTTAGCGATTCTCTCTTGTCGTATGTTTTTTTGCCTCGGCAAAGACCAATCTGTAATTTGGCTATCCCTTTTTCATTGGTAAATAATTTTAAGGGAACAATAGTCAATCCTTTGGCCTGAACACTTCGAGCCAAACCTTTTAATTCTCTTTTGTTCAAAAGCAGTTTGCGCTCACTTCGGGCTTTATGATTAAATTGATTTCCAAAGCTATATTCTTCAATGTACGTATTGATGGCAAAAAGTTCAGTGCCGCTAAATTCGCAGAAACTTTCAGTAATATTGGCTTTGCCTAACCGAATGGATTTGATTTCGGTTCCAGCCAATACAATTCCTGCAGTGTAGGTTTCCAGAATTTCATAATCGAATCGGGCTCTTTTATTGAGTATGTTTACATTTTTTTGCATAGTATGGCAAATTTAGGAACTAATTAATGAAAGACCAATTGTTTTTGGTAAAATGCCATAAATTTGCATTATGGAAAAACAACAATCAAAGAATCCGCTTCACGGAGTAACACTTCAAAAAATAGTGGAAACATTAGTGGAATATTATGGATTTGACACTTTGGGGGAACTGATTAAAATAAAATCGTTCAACGAAAACCCAAGTGTAAAGTCAAGTCTTACCTTTTTGCGAAAAACAGATTGGGCTCGAAAACAAGTCGAAGAGCTCTATATAAAAACCATTCCAAAAATATAATCCAAATAGTTAGGAGCTATTTCCAGCTGTCTACTATATCTGTTGTCCTTCTCGTCTTTTGGGACGAGACAGGACAACAGGATGCCGTTTCCATTTGGGCTAGGGCATTGATTTTCATAAGGAAATAATGGTGTTTGCTGTTTATTTATTCAATTTAGAATAAATCATAGTGTCCAGAAAACGACCGTCGTAGTATTCATTTTCAATTAAATGAGCTTCTTTTACAAAACCATTTTTCAACAAAACCCTTTCCGAAGCTATATTTTCAGGATCCAAAATTGCCTCAATCGAGTGCAGTTTCATGTCATTAAAACCATAATCAACCACTTTTTGCAGTGCTTCCGAAACAATTCCTTTTCCATTGTATTCAGGAAAAAGCATATAGCCCACTTCGGCTCTATAATGTTCAGGTTTCATGCGGTAATGACCAATGATTCCTATGATTTCTTCGGGTTTATCCAAGAATGTAATTCCCCAGTTAATGCCAATTCCGTTTTCTATTTTATTATCAAACAGAACAATAATTTCCAGGGCATCTTCTTTGTTTTTAAGGTACGGTCTTGGAATATATTTCATGACTTCGTCATTGGAACGCAGAGCCAAAAGTGTCTCCGCATCATTAACGTTTACTTGGCGCAATAATAATCGTTCAGTTTTTAATACTGGAAAAGGTAAAAATTTGATTTCTAGCATACTTTTTTAAATTGTTTTATAGAATTTCAATGCTGAAAGCAGAATGAAAAGTTTTATTCGGATCCAAGATCTGAATTCCTTCTTTATCTAAAAGCGAACCGGATTTATCCACAGTATCAGAATATCCAAACCAAGGTTCAATACAAATAAAAGGAGCATTTGGCGGCGTCCAAATTCCTAAATCTGGAAAACTAGGATAGCTCACTTTCAAAAACGGTGTAGAATTCTCTAAAACAGTAACCGATTTGGATTTTATATTTTTAAAAACCAAAGCATCATTTTCAAATAGTTTATAATTCAAATGCAATTCATTTTTGTCCAATGATAATTCATTTGTTGCATTCGAAATTAGACCATCTTCCAATAAATAATAATCTAAAGAGTCTTTTGTTTCAAAAGCCAAGCTGTAATTTTCAAAATTATTTGGCAGATCAAATGCAGGATGCGCACCGATTGAAAAAAACATTTTTGATTCCCCTTTGTTGAATACTTTGTATTCTATTTTCAATGTTTTGTTTTCCAGTGTATAAATTAGGTGCAGATCAAAATTAAAAGGATATTTTTCTTTGGTTTCTGGAGAAGCTACTAATGAGAATGTAGCGCTGCTTTCTTGTTTGTCAATTAATTTAAATTCCATTTCACGGGCAAAACCATGACGGGATAAATGGTATTCGATATTGTTATGCTGATAGGTATTGTTTTTTAAAGTGCCCACAATTGGAAATAAAACAGGAGAATGCTTTCCCCAAAATTCAGGATTTCCATTCCAGATGTATTCTTTATTTGAATTATCTTTTAAAGAGCATAATTCGGCTCCTGTATGTTTTATTTCAGCAGTTAAAATGGAGTTTGATATGGTAGTGGTCACGATAATTGTTATTTTTAATTGGTAAAATGCTATTTGTAAAGATATTTTATAATTCTTATTTAAAGAAGAAAAACTAAATTTTTATTTGAAGCTAAAATCAATCAAATTCTTAATTTTAATTAGAAAATCAATTTTTTTTCCATTAATTTGCTTTTGAATGATTAAAAACATGAAATATGTATAAATAAAAAGACAAAAGTTTAGGTATTATTGTACTTGTTAAATACTGTTTCAATTAAAAAAACATAAATATCTGCATATGAAAAACAATCGTTTTGGAGCCTTATTTCAAATGGCTTTATTAATTGTGGTTAGTACCTCTTGGAGTCAGGAAACTCCTGCTTCTGGCACTTCTTCTTCTAAACCCGTTTCTAAGTATGATTATCATGATGCTTTTGGGCCATTTTTTTACACCAAAGATGCAACACCGACACGTTCGGCAAGCGGTGAGCCGGGTTATGCCTATTGGCAAAATAGAGCGGACTATAAATTAACGGCGAAATTAAACGAAAAGACAAATGAAATTGTTGGTACAGATATTGTAACGTATACCAATAACAGTAATGATAAAATGTCATTTGTTTGGATGCATTTGGATCAAAATTTATTCAAAGCCGATTCAAGAGGAAATGCGCTTATACCTCTTAACGGAAGCCGTAATGGTGCAAGAGGTGAAATTTTTGACGGAGGGCATAAAATTAAATCCGTTAAGATAGTTTCTGTTTCAAAGGGGAAATCTGTTGAAAAAGAGGCAAAATACATTATTACCGATACCAGAATGCAGGTTTTTCTTCCAGATGATTTGAAACCAAAAGGCGGTGTGGTAAGCATCAAAATTGATTTCTCTTTTATTTCTCCAAAAGAAGGTTCAGATAGAACGGGAGTTTTGGATACTAAAAACGGCAAAATTTTTACCATAGCGCAATGGTATCCGCGTATGTGCGTGTATGATGATTTGAGAGGATGGAATACCAACCCATATTTAGGAGCATCAGAGTTTTATTTGGAATATGGTGATTTTGATGTGAATATTACTGTACCTTCTAATCATATTGTAGTTTGTTCAGGCGAGTTGCAAAACTCAAAGGTCGTATATACTGCCACCGAGCAAAAAAGAATTGCTGAGGCAAAGCAAAGCGAAAAAACAATAATGATTCGTACAGCCGAAGAAGTAGCTGCCAATGCTTCAAAAACAGGAACTGCTTCTGAAAAAACATGGCATTTTAAAATCAAGAATGCAAGAGATCTTTCATGGGCATCTTCACCAGCGTTTATTTTAGATGGAGCCAGAATTAATTTGCCAAGCGGTCAAAAATCACTTGCATTATCAGCTTATCCAGTTGAAAGTGCTGGAACTGAAGCTTGGGGACGTGCTACTGAATATACAAAAACTTCGATTGAAAATTATTCTAAAAGATGGTTTGAATATCCTTATCCAGTAGCTACCAATGTGGCAGGAAATGAAGGCGGAATGGAATATCCGGGAATTGTTTTTTGCGGTTGGGAATCCAAAGGTGAAGATTTATGGGGAGTTACAGATCATGAATTTGGTCATGGCTGGTTCCCAATGATTGTAGGGTCTAATGAGCGCTTATTTGGGTGGATGGATGAAGGATTCAATACTTTTATCAACTCAATAAGTTCGGTTGATTTTAATAACGGCGAGTATAAAAGTAAAGTAATGGATCTTCATAAAAATGCCGATTATTTTACAAATCCTAATACTGAGCCGGTAATGAGCTCTCCAGACAATATGAAAGAAAAGAATATTGGTCTTTTGTGTTATTTTAAACCTAGTGCCGGATTAGTAATGTTGAGAGAACAAATATTAGGACCTGAACGTTTTGATTTGGCTTTTAGAACTTATGTTGAACGTTGGGCTTTCAAGCATCCAGCTCCAGATGACTTTTTCAGAACGATAGAAAATGTGGCAGGTGAGGATTTAAGCTGGTTTTGGAAAGGATGGTTTGTTAACAACTGGCGTTTGGACCAAGGAGTAAATTCGGTTAAATATGTGAAAAATGATCCAAGCAAAGGAGCAATAATTACTATCGAAAACTTTGAAAAAATGGCTATGCCTGTGGTTTTAGATGTAAAAACGAAAATCGGAAAAATAACCCGTGTTAATTTGCCTGTCGAAATCTGGCAGCGTAATGTGGATTGGTCTTTCAAAGTAAATACTACTGAAGAAATAGAAAGTGTTATTATTGATCCAGGTCATGTATTTCCTGATGTGGATGAAAGCAATAATACTTGGAAGTCTGATAAAGGAGTAATTGAGAAAGATATTATTTTAGACGGTTATTTAGGAAAGTTTTCTACTAAAGCCGCTCCATTGAAAATAGAGATTACAGAGAACAACAGTGTACTTTTTGCAGAAATTACAAACTATCCGAAATTTTCATTGACACCAATAGGAAAGGATTCGTTTGAATCTAAAGAAGCAGGAGTTACATTTCAGTTTAATGAAGCTAAAATTGGATTTGATATGATTATCAGTTCCGATCAAAAACTACCTTTTACAAGAGATTAAAAAAGGTGCTTCGTAATAATAAAAAAGACTTGCAGAAATTTTATCTGCAAGTCTTTTTTATTTATAGAATATTAATTTATTCAGGAATCTGCTGGCTTAGGCAATGCAATGTTCCGAATCCCCAAATAAAATCAGCAGCACTAATTCCGATGATTTCGCGGTCTGGAAAACACTCTGCAAGAATGTTCAAAGCAATTCTATCATTACTGTCATTAAATGTTGGAACCAGAACACACTTATTTAAAATTAAGAAATTGGCATAACTGGCAGGCAAACGCAATCCTTCAAAATCAATTCGTTTTGGCATTGGCAGAGAAACTATAATCGGCGCTTTTCCGTTTTCCAGTTTAGCATTCTGCAGTCGTTTTAAATTGTCCTGCAATGGTTTGTAATTGCTGTCTTTTGGGTCTAATTCTATTATGGTGACTATGGTATCTTCGTTTATGAAGCGGCATAAATCATCGATGTGTCCGTGGGTATCATCACCTTCAATTCCATCGCCTAACCAAATCACATTTGTTACTCCTAAATATTCTTTGAAAACAGCTTCGTAATCTTCTTTAGTAAAATTATCGTTTCGAACCTGAATAGAAGGATGCATCAAACATTCTTCGGAAGTCAATAAAGTACCGCGGCCGTTCACATCAATAGCACCGCCTTCAACAATTACGGGGTTGCCTTTATACATCACCTGAGTTACAGGAATGTTTAAAAATTCGCCAACTTTGGCAGGAACATGTTTGTCTAAATTGATATTCTTGTATTTGGCCCAACCATTGAAATTGAAATTCAATGCTTCTCTTTCTGTACCATTTTTTACAATAATTGGCCCGGAATCACGCATCCAGCTACGGTTGGTTTTGTGTATAATGAAAGAGATATTGCTCATTTTTACGTGAGCTGTTTCCAGCATTTCGCTTACTTTGCTTTTTTGATTTTCATCGGCAACTATCAAGAAAACTTGCTCATAAGCTGCAACTTTCTTGATGAATTCAACAAATGCCCATTGTACGGCTTCGTATTTTCCTGGCCAATCTTTGCCATTATGCGGGAAACACAATAAAATTCCTTGCTGTTTTTCCCACTCTGCAGGAAATCGTCTTGTAACTGTAGTCATAGATAAATGCTGATTGAAATGCGTGCAAAGATATGCAAACAGCAGGATTAATAAAAGTAGGAATTGTGAGTTATTGGCTGAAAGTTATTTGGACTGTTGCCAAAAATGCCAATTATCTCCTTTTAGTCCTGATAGAAGCGGCATCTCCCGATTTAGAAAAACAAGGCCTTTTGCTGTAGTTTTTGTTAATCGGGAATATAGCGGACAGCAGGAAACCATTTATCCTGATAGAGTCTTTTGTTTCTCTCCTTAAATATGTCCTAATTTTTTTTGAAAGATTAAAAAAAGCACTTTTTGATAAATAATCAATAGATGTCTTTGAGTTGTTTTGTTTATCTCATTTGTAATTGTTTATTGGGCAATAAACGTGGAAATTATGTAACACCGCATATAACATATTCTACGACTCAAAGTATAATTTTGATGAGAATTTTAAAACAGAAACCAAAACTTAAATTTGAATATTATGAAAAATACTTTATTATTAGTATCGCTTTTGACTTTATCTTTTACTGCAAACGCACAAGACGTTGCAACAACTACAGTAAATCCTTCAATTGACAATCTTGCTTATAATAAATGGTCGATTGAATTAAATGGAGGTGTAAACAAGCCGATCAGAACAATTTCACCAGGTTACAGTACAGCAAGTCTTAATCTTTTTCACGCTGATTTAGGTGCAAGATATATGTTTAATCCAAAATTTGGTCTGAAATTGGATTTTGGATACGATAAATTTAAGGAACGAAACGATACTCCTTCGTTTGAAAGTACTCAGTTAAGAACAAGTATTCAAGGAGTAATTAATGCGGGGAGGGCATTGAACTTTGAGGACTGGACTAATACTTTTGGTTTGCTGTTTCATGGCGGTTTTGGGGTTTCTCAATTAACTTCAGATGATTTTCATGGACAAGATTATGCTGGTAATGGAATTATTGGTGTGACTGGACAGATTAAATTAAGCGATAGAGCTGTTTTGACTGGTGATCTTACCGGAATAATTACGACGAGACAAAATTATAATTTTGACGGAATGAGCCTAACAAACACGGGTACATTGGATGGACTATTATTAAATGCATCAGTTGGTTTGACGTTTTATTTAGGTAAAAATGCAAAACATGCTGACTGGGTAGGAGAGACAGATAAATATGAAGGTTTAGAAAAAAGAGTTCAATTGATTGAAGACGGTCTTTTAGATACTGATAAAGATGGTGTAGCGGATTTGTATGACTTAGAGCCAAATTCTATTGCGGGGGTTGCTGTAAATACTAAAGGGCAATCTATAGATACTAATCAAAATGGCGTGCCGGATGAATTAGAAAGCTACTTAGAAAAAACGTATGGACAAAATGGCAATGCCACAACAAATAATAACAGCATTGAAGAATTAATTAATGGAGGATATGTAAATGTCTATTTTGATTTTAATTCGTCAAAACCAACAAATGCTTCTTTGCCTGGTGTTGCTTTCTTAGTTAAATATCTGCAAAGCAACCCGTCTAAAAATGCAGACATTATTGGATATGCAGACGAAATAGGAAGTTCAAACTACAATACTGAATTATCAAGAAAAAGAGCTGAAGCTGTAAAACAAATAGCTACAAATGCTGGAATCGATGCTTCCAGATTAAATGTAATCGCCAACGGAGAAGATGCATCTGTAAATAAAAATTCTAAAGAAGCTCGTCAAATCGTAAGAAGAGTTACTTTTCAAGTAAAATAAATTTTTAATTTCAATTGGTCAAAGCCGTTTCAATTATTTGGAACGGCTTTTTTATGGAAATTTTGCACATAATTCCTTTGCAGTATGTCTAAAGTATTCCGTTTTAATGTTTGAAGGTGTATTTAGATTCTGATTAATTATGGAACTGGCTGTTTATTGTTTATATGTAATTAATAGCGCATTAAAATTCATTTTAGATATTTTTTGTCGTTAAATAATTACTTTTTTTATCAAAATATCAATTTATTAATATTTTGATTTATTGATAAAAAAGCATAAAAGGTATCATTTTTGGTTTTTTATCAATATTTTTAGAGGTGAATATGTTAAAATTCAGTGTATTAATTTAAAAAAAAAGGAATACGGTATAAAATAACTCACATATTTATATTAAATTTGAAAACCTAATTTAAATACTCACTAAAAAAACAACATTATGATAAACTGCTGCGCTATTGTTTAGTCTTGATATTTATTGATGTTTGGTTGCATACTATTACATCTAAATATGAAAAAAACAAAAATAAATCTTAATTGATAAGAGAGCCTTCAATATCTTTTATTAAAAAATTAAAAATTAAAAATAAAATAATTACCTATCAGTTCTTCATTACATAATGAAACTGTATTAATGAAATAAGTAAATTTAAATAATTGCTATTTCAGTTAATTCTAAAAAAGCCCCAAATTTTTTAATTAATATTAGTATTCTTTAACAATTTTAAAATGTATTTAAACTTTGATTTAAATCGTTTTGAATTAAACTTTTATATTATGAAAAAAAAATTATCTTTTTTATCTTTATTATTATCATTAGCAGCAACTGCACAGGATGTGAGTACCACTTCATCTCAATCTTCAGTTGATAATACAGCGTATAATAAGTGGTCAGTTGAACTAAATGCCGGTGCAAATAAACCGATTAGAGCGATAACAAACAAATATTTTACTCCTACCTTTAATCCGACTCATATAGATTTAGGAGCGAGGTATATGTTAAGTCCTAAATTTGGCTGGAAACTTGATTTTGAATATGACAAATTTAGTGAACGAGATAATACTCCACCGTTTGAAAGCACCTATTTAAGAACGAGTCTGCAGGGAGTTGTTAATCTTGGACGAGCTTTAAATTTTGAAACTTTCACCAATACATTTGGATTGTTACTTCATACAGGTCTGGGAGCTTCACAATTGACCTCTAAAAATGGTTTTGAAGGTGAGGACTATATGGTTAATGGAATTTTTGGTCTAACAGGTCAAGTTAGGCTAAGCAATCGAGTTGCTCTAACTGCAGATCTAAGCGGAATTGTTCATGGAAGCCAGAATTATAACTTTGACGGAATGAAAGCATCATCTTCAACAGCAATTGACGGCGTAATAATAAATTTAACTGCTGGTTTAACTGTTTACTTAGGAAAGAACGAGAAACATGCTGACTGGATTGGTGGAAAAACAATCTCCGATGATTTAGAAAGAAGATTAAGTCTGTTAGAAACCAGTCTTTTGGATTCTGATAAAGATGGTGTAGCCGATTTGTATGATTTAGAACCAAACTCTATTACCGGAGTTGCTGTAAATACAAAAGGACAATCCATAGATCATAATCAAAATGGTGTTCCAGATGAATTAGAAAGCTACTTAGACAAAACGTATGCGAAAAATGGCGGTAATGTTCCATCAAATAATAATATAGAGGAACTGATTAACGGAGGATATGTAAATGTCTATTTTGATTTTAATTCAACAAAACCAACTAATGCTTCTTTGTCCGGCGTTGCTTTCTTAGTTAAATATCTGCAAAGCAATCCGTCAAAAAGTACTGATATTATAGGATATGCTGACGAAATTGGAAGTTCAGGCTACAATACAGAATTATCAAGAAAAAGAGCTGAAGCTGTGAAAGAAATAGCTGTGAAATCTGGAATTGATGCTTCTAGATTAAATGTAATCGCTAATGGAGAAGATACTTCTGTAAATAAAAATTCTAAAGAGGCACGTCAAATCGTAAGAAGAGTTAGTTTTCAAGTAAAATAAATTCTAAAACAACTAAATAGAAAAAGCCGTTTCAATTTTTTTGAAACGGCTTTTTAAATATGTTAAATTGTATTAATCAATAGCTCTTTTGGTAATATCCCCAAAGGCATCGATTCTTCTGTCTCTAAAGAAAGGCCAGTTTTGGCGTACATTTTCCTGTAGATCCAAATCTACTTCGGCAATAAGAATTTCTTCTTTATCATGTGAGGCCTGCGCCAAAATTTCACCTTGCGGTCCAGCTATAAAAGAGGATCCCCAAAACTGAATTCCTGCTGTTCCTTCAATATATTGTTCTAATCCAATTCGGTTAGCGGCAGCTACATACACGCCATTGGCAACAGCGTGACCTTTCATAACATTCATCCATGCTCCGTGCTGGTTTTCGCCGTATTGTTCTCTTTCTAATGGATGCCATCCTATTGCTGTTGGGTAAAATAGTACATCGGCACCTTGCAAAGCAGTTAATCGTGCAGCTTCCGGATACCATTGATCCCAACAAATTAAAGTTCCTATTTTTCCTTTCTCGGTAGGGAAGGCCTTGAAACCTAAATCACCTGGAGTGAAATAGAATTTTTCATAGAAATGAGGATCGTCTGGAATGTGCATTTTGCGGTATAAACCAGCTTCAGATCCATCTGTGTCAATGATGTACGCACTGTTATGGTAAATTCCTGCCATTCTTTTTTCGAAGAAAGGAACAATGATTACCACACCTAATTCTTTTGCCAAAGCACTAAAAGCAATAAATGAAGTGCTGTACAATGGTTCTGCCAAAGCAAAATTATCTACATCTTCACTTTGACAAAAATAATGACTGCTGTATAACTCCGGCAACGAAATCACTTCAGCACCTTGACTGGCTGCATCCCGAACCCAGCTTAAACATTTTTTAAGGTTGTTTTCGGCAACGTCGTTTAGATTCAATTGAATCACCGCTATTTTGTATTTCTTCTTTGACATGGTAAAAAAATTAGAGTGCAAAAATAGTTATTTTTTTATGAAGAGCAGCGGTACTGACTTTTGGATTTTTTGAAAAAGTTTAAGTCACATTATTCAATAGTCTGAAGATTACACAGATTTTGCGGATTTAGACTGAATTTTAAATTTTGTTACTGTTTTAACCTGTTTAAAATGTATGAACGTATAGTATCTGCACACAATATTGTCATGCTGACGAAGGAAGCATCTCTACAGTCCTATTCGACAAAGTGATTTTTTTTACTTGGACTGCGGAGCGACTAGCGGAGAGGCTTCCTTCGTCAGCAGGACAAGTTTGTAGATTGTTGGGATGCTGAAAAATGTCATTGGTAGTTCCTAAATAATTATCAAAATTTTTCAAAGATTTTAATTACGGATTGCTTGCTCAGCGTGTGTTACGTAGTAGAGAAACTTCGTATAGCGAGCGCAATTGAATATCACCTGTTTTTAGCAGTTAACTATAGATTTTCGAAATCTATTTTATCTTTTAAATTAAAATCTGTAAAATAATTTCCTCCAAGCATTAATATATTTCCTCCTTTTAGCATGATTCTCGTTTCGGAAATTCCTCCGATAAGATCAATATTTAAATAAAATGATTCTTGTGGAGATAACTGCTGTCTTCTTTCATTACCTTGAGAATCACAAGGTCTTGCAACTACTTTTATAAACTTCATAATTCTGGTTTTTTATTGATAAATAATCTAATGTAAAAATAGACAAATCAAATAATAAGATAATTAATGATAGTTATTTTTTATAAACATTTTTTTCGAGATATTAACAAATCTATTTTTTAGTTGCAATTTTGACAAGCTTGCCACTAACTAGTATATACCTGCTCCAATGTAGTATATAGCCATTTAATTTGAGTGGCTTTTGCGTTATGTTTGTAGTAAATATATGTATTTAATCAGTAGAATTCTTCGAGGCTTTGCCTCGGGGTTAAAGAGGAAAGTTTGAAAACCTAAGGTTTTCATAAAACTAAAAATTTACTTTCTTCCGATTGATACCTCGATGGCTCTGCCTCGGGGTAATTCATTTCAAAACCAAAATCTTGCTATTAATAATCGCAAACTGAATCATTTCAACTGAAAAACAAAACATCTCGCCTAGCCCCGATAGAAGTAAAAATCCTTGTGAACCGGGGTTCGGTTCACAAGATTGAAGCGGACAGCGGGACTACTGTTGATGAAATAACAAATACTTCTGCTCCAAAAGAATAGGCATAAACTCGGTAAAAATTATAATTCAATTAACATCTTGGGCTAAATACCATTGGCGGTAATGTCTAAATTTGTGTAAACTTGAAATGTCTATGAAAACCCCAATACCGATATCTTTATTAGAGTTAGCTATAATTACCGAAGGAAGCAATGCTGCCGAAACGATGCAAAAAATCAGAGAACTGGCTCAGCTTGTTGATGTTTTGGGCTATAAACGTTTTTGGCTGGCGGAGCATCACAATATGGCACATGTGGCGAGTACGGCAACGGTGGTTTTGATAGGATATGTGGCGAGCCAGACACAAAATATACGAGTGGGATCGGGAGGAATTATGCTGCCTAATCATTCTCCGTTGATTATTGCCGAACAGTTTGGGACATTGGCGACTTTGTATCCTGACCGGATTGACCTTGGTTTGGGAAGAGCACCCGGAACAGATTCGCAGACAGCGCAGGCCATACGTAAAGACTTTTTTGAGGAGTCACAGCGGTTTCCAAAGAATGTGTCGGCATTGCAGGATTATTTTTCTGAGGAAAATGCTACGGCTAGTGTCCGAGCTTTTCCAGCCGAAGGGACAAACGTTCCTATTTGGATTTTAGGATCGAGTATGGACAGTGCCTCATTGGCGGCGGCGTATGGATTGCCGTATGCTTTTGCGGGACATTTTGCACCTAGGCAAATGATTCCCGCTTTTGAGTTTTACAGGGAAAATTTTAAGCCATCAGAATATTTACAAGAACCCAAAACCATGGCATGCGTCAATGCAATTGCTGCCGATACGGATAAAGAAGCCGAAATCCTATCGACCAGTTTGTATCAAATGTTTCAGAATTTAGTTCAGAATACCCGAAAACCATTACAGCCTCCAGTGGATTCCTTGACCGATTTGATGAATAACATGAGCGAAGAAGCCCGCTTTCATGTCAACCAAATGACGGCTGGTTCGTTTATAGGCAGTAAAGAAACATTAACCAAGGAATTAAAGGAATTTATCCAACATTCCCGCATTGACGAATTGATGATTAGCAGTCCGATATACAGCCATCAGGATAAGTTGAAAAGTCTGCGGATGCATAAAGAAGTTGTGGACAGTATTTAATGCCAATCAAGTGTTGTTATTAATCTGATTAAACCTAACAGGTTTCTAAAACCTGTTAGGTTTTCGCTTAGAACCAAAAAGCTGTATATAGCCCTTGATTCGCATATTTGATATTGGCTAAGCTCGATTAGTGTTTCTCAGAAGCAAAAAATATAAGGCATTTTCGAGTTATAAAAACTACTATTGTGTCAATATAGCAGCATTATCGGGCTGTAAAACCTTCATTAAATCCAAAGGATTGCTTATTACATATTTTGCTCCTGTAGCAATCAATTCTTCTTCTGGACGATAGCCCCATAACACGCCCACTGCAAGCATATTGGCATTTGCTGCTGTTTGCATATCAATGCCAGAATCTCCGACAAAAATGATTTCTTCGGTTTTAAATCCCTGTCTTTTGCTTATTTCTATAGCTTCAGAAGGGTTTGGTTTTTTTAGTGCTTCGACACTCAAACCAACAATATTATCAAAATAGCCAGGAAACAAATCGGCAGTGATTTTTTTGGTAAGCTCATCCGATTTATTCGAAAAGACACTTAGTTTTATATTATTTGAAATCAACTGATCCAATAATTCGATAATCCCATCGTATGCTTTTGTTTTGCGGGTGCAATTATTGCTATATTCTTCAATCATCAGTTGGTAGCAGCTGTCGATATGTTTTTCATCGTTATTGGTTTCTGGCAACGATTTGCTTACTAGATTTCTAAGACCGCTGCCAATGAAATACTGATAAGTTTCATAACTGTGAGTTGGGTAGTTCAGGTTTTGAAGAACACTGTTCATAGCATCTGCAATATCTTCTAGCGAATTAACCAATGTGCCGTCCAAATCAAAAATAACGCCTTTAAATTTCATTTTTTTTATTTTATTTCTTTCTAATTATCTTTTTGAACACAGTTACTATTGCTAAAACAATAAAACCGATTATAAGCCCGAAGCTAAATTCTTTTACAACAGAAGGCAATTGAGGAAACAAATGATGTAAAAAATCAATATTGTGTACAAATATACCGCCAGCCACAAGAAGTAAAGCTATTGTGCCAATAACGGCCAGGCTTTTAATTACTTTTGGTAAAGCTTGTACCAGTAAATTTCCTATTCGATAGGATAAGCTACTTTCTTTAGTACTATGTTTGATGAGTTTATAACCGAGTTCGTCCATTCTTACAATCATCGCAACAATGCCATAAACGCCTACTGTGGCTAGAATGGCAATTATGGAAACTACAACAATCTGTGACAGCAATGGTTTTTCTAATACAGTGCCTAATGCAATAATCACAATTTCTGCCGATAAAATAAAATCGGTTATTATTGCTGACTTTATTTTGCTTTTTTCTAGAGTTAGGATTTCCTCTTCGGTGTATTCTTTAATTACGGTTTCAGTTGCCGTATGCTCACGATGAAATAGGTATTCGAATATTTTTTCGGCACCTTCGTATGCTAAATAAAGTCCGCCAAGCACTAAAATGATTATAACTGCCAAAGGAAAAAAAGCACTAAGCAAAAAAGCAATTGGCAAAATGATTAATTTATTGATGAACGAACCTTTTCCAATGGCCCACAGTACAGGAAGTTCTCTAGAGGAAATAAATCCGGAAGCTTTTTCGGCATTAACCGCTAAGTCATCGCCCAAAATACCAGCTGTTTTTTTTGCAGCGATTTTACTCATTACTGCAACATCATCCATAATTGCTGCGATATCATCTAATAGTACAAAAAAACCTGAAGCCATTATAATTGTTTTAGAAACTGAGTTTAATTTTGGTGTTTTTACCAAAATTTTTCTCCTTAGCCTTGATTATTTATTGATGCGAATCTACTAATTTTTACTGGAATTATTATCTGGAATTTACCTGGAAATATTAAATTTTATTCAGTTTTTTGAGAGGAAGGAAGTGTTTTTTGTTTTATAAAATTTTAATCAAAAAAAAACACCAGCATCTCGGCTAGCGTACTATATGTATTCCTAAAAATTGCATTTAGTGATTATTTCTTTTAAAGAAATTATTGAAAACAGCAGTTCCAACTGCTTTAATATTAATTGAATGTTTTGAAACAATATTTGTTATAGCAAATTGAAGAATTGTTCCAATTACTTTTTTTAAAGTACCGCTGTTCTCATCGACTATAAGTTTTTTAGAAATGAATCCAGTAGCCAGCCCCATGACATTACCAATTACATCCTCTTTTATTTCAGGCGAAGCGGTAATTTCGTGAACCACATTCTTGATAAGGTTAATGGGTTTTACACTTTCATAAGCGATATGAAATTGATCTTTTAATAACCGAAAATCAGTATGATATAGCTGTTCGTTAATCAGTATCAATTCATTTAATGCATCGGTTTCGTTCATTTTTTTCATAAGAACTATTTTTAATAGATAAATTATTGCATTATATAAAGACCATTAATTGCCTAGTTTTAAGGACATATTCAATTATGTTTTTTTTGCTTCATCATTTGTCTGATAATAGAATTGCTGATAGGATATTTGATCCATTGTTCCCGGAAAACGCGAAGAAGAATCGCTGTCAGTAAATAGAAAGAACCGATTATAAAGAAACCGTAAAATGAATCACCCAATTGTTTTCCTATCCATAAAGCAACACCAATGCTAATAATTATGATTGACAGCACAACAGTCATACTGACAACGAGCAATGAAAAGAGGGATGAAACTATTTCGGCCGATTTATCGACAGCGTTTAGCTTTACCAATTTCAGGGTTGTGTTGGCGTAATCTTCAGCGCGCTCAAAAAGAGTGGCTATAGGTGTTGTATCGTCAATCATAATATATTTTATTTATAATTAATAGTTTGCTGCGGGTCTGTTGATTTCATTTTTTACTTCATCAAATTTTGCTTTCCCAGATTGGGCAATATTTTCAGCATCATTTTTCACAGCCTGAAATTTTTCTTTCAAAGTCTCTGCAATACCGTTATATTTTGATTTTAAATCATCTGCATAATCATTTCCTTTATCTAAGATCTGCTGACGGGTTACTGAACCTTTTTCTGGTGCAAATAAGATTCCTAATATTCCACCAACGGCAAGTCCTGCCACTGTTCCTAATACTACTTTACCTGTGCTCATGATATTTAATTTTTGAATGTTAATGAATTAATTTTATTTATATGAATTTAAATTTTTAACGGCATTGTCCCAAAAGAAACCAGATAATGGCAAAAACTAAAATAGTGCAAAACAGCCACCGCCTATTTTTTTTGCTCCATAACCAGCTACAAGCCCTTTAAATATATTGTTCATAATTTTTTATTTTATGAGGTAGCTTTCTTTAAGTCTATTGCTTATTCTCAATAATGTAAAGTTGCATTACTTTGCTTGAAAATGTTTTATATTTCTTTTTAAAAAAGTTACAAAATTTACATATCAGCAGAAGGTTTTACAGGAATTTAGCTGTTGATTATCTAACATCTGAAAAAAATGAACAATCAAAAAAAGGGTTAATGTGAGCTTCTCTATTAGATTTATTGGTTTAACGATTCAATTTTAAATCCGGCTTCCTGCACTTTTTGCATAACTTCTTCTTTGGCAATGCCGTCAGTCTGCACGGTTAGAATTTTGTCTTTGCTCACTGTATTCACTTCCCAATGGCTAATGCCTTTAGCTTCATCAAGGAAAGGTGTTACTTTGGCAACACAGCCATCGCAGTTGATGTTGGTTTTAAATTGTAAGTTCATGTTGTCTGTTTTCATATTTTTATTTTTAAATTAGTAATGCAGATTTTGATAGAATATATTTTGGAAAAAATTGCGTTTTATTATCTCTTCCACTTTAGACGCAAGCTATTGCTCACCACGCTCACACTGCTTAATGCCATAGCTGCACCAGCAAGCATCGGATTTAATAAAAAACCGTTGATAGGGTAGAGGATTCCCGCCGCAATTGGGATTCCGATCAGGTTGTAGATAAATGCCCAAAAAAGGTTTTGTTTTATGGTAGCCACAGTTGCTTTTGATAAGCTGATGGCTTCAGGGATTTTTTTAAGATCTGATGAAATGATAGTCATTTTTGCAACATCTATTGCTATATCACTGCCTTTTCCCATTGCAATGCTTACATCTGCTTGTGCTAATGCTGTGCTGTCGTTAATACCGTCGCCAACCATCGCAACCACTTTACCATTGGCTTGGAGTTCTTTTATGAATATTGCTTTTTGCTCTGGCAATACTCCAGCTTTATAATGACTGATGCCTACGCTTTTTGCTATTGCTTTGGCCGTGGCTTCATTATCGCCTGTCAGCATATATACTTCGATGCCATTTCTTTGCAGTTCGGCAATAGCGTCTTTAGAATTTGGCTTGACTTGGTCGGCAATGGCATAAATGGCTAATGCTTTTTTGCTGCTGGAAAACCAAATAACGGTTTTGGCTTCTTCACTCCATTGTTCTGCCGTTTTTAACAGCGTATTTTCAATAAGGATTTCTTTTTCTTTCAATAAGGTCTTATTGCCAACAAAATACGTCTCATTTTCAAAAACAGCTTCTGCCCCTTTGCCTGTAATACTCTCAAAATTTGAAACGGATATTTTTGTTTGAGAATTTAAATGCTTTACCAGAGCTTCGGCCAATGGATGTTCTGACTGCTTTTCTATGCTGTATAAAATCTGCTTCAGCTGATTATCATCGGCTAACCAAAATTCATTAGTAACCAATGGTTTTCCTTCTGTTATTGTTCCAGTCTTGTCGAGAACAACTGCGTTGATTTTTTTGGCCTGTTCCAAACTTTCGGCATCTTTTATTAAAATTCCCATTTCGGCTCCTTTGCCAACTCCCACCATAATTGCTGTGGGTGTTGCCAATCCTAATGCACAGGGACAAGCAATAACGAGTACCGTAACCAGTGCCATTAAGCCTTGTGTGAAGCCATTATCTCCGCCAAAAATTGTCCAGATAATAAGTGATGCAACGGCAATGATTATTACTATTGGTACAAAAACGCCTGCAATTTTATCTGCCAATTTTTGAACAGGGGCTTTACTTCCTTGAGCATCCTGCACCATCTTGATGATTTGAGCCAGCATCGTATCACTTCCTATTTTTTCTGCTCTAAATTGAAAACTTCCTTTTTGATTAATAGTGCCCGAAAAAACTTTTTCGTTTTCATTTTTAAATACCGGAACAGGTTCTCCGCTCAGCATGCTTTCGTCCACATAAGAATTACCGCTGATGAGTGTTCCGTCTACCGCGATTTTTTCTCCTGGCTTCACCAGAATAATGTTTCCTATCTGCACTTGCTCAATAGGAATTTCCGTTTCATGACCGCTTTCGTTAATAATGATAACAGATTTTGGCTGTAAACCCATCAATTTCTTGATTGCTGACGAAGTGTTTCCTTTGGCTTTTTCTTCTAACAGCTTGCCTAATAAAATAAAAGTGATTACTACTGCTGCGGCTTCAAAATATACATGGGCATGTAATCCTCTTTTGTGCCAAAAATCAGGAAAAAGGGTATTGAAAATGCTAAAAGTATAGGCAACTCCTGTACTCAAAGCCACCAATGTGTCCATATTGGCAGTTCGGTGTTTGGTTTGTTTCCATGCATTTATAAAAAAATCCCTTCCCAGCCATAAAACCACAGGAGAGCTTAATAACCACATGAGTTCATTGGCATACAGTATGTTCATAAAAAACATGCTGATAGCGACCAATGGTACAGAAAATCCCAATGCCCAATAGGTTCTCCTTTTGAGCAGAGCAAATTTTTCCTGCTGCAGGTTTTCTATCGTATTGGCTTCGTCTTTATTTTCTTCAACCAATAAATCATAACCGCCTGACTGTACTGCTTTTTTGAGATCTATGGGTTTTACTACTCCCGGAATATATTCTACGGCTGCGGTTGCTGTGGCAAAATTTATTGCTGCATTTACAACGCCTTGCTGTGATTTTAAAATGCTTTCTGCATTGACAGCACAGGAGGCACAGCTCATTTCGAGTACAGGAAATGTTTTTTTGATAGTTGTTACGTTATAGCCTAAATCCCTGATAAGATGTACTGCTTCTGAAACTGCTTCGGCATTATTCGCCTGAATGACTGCCCGCTTGTTGTTCAGTTCGACTTTGTGGGCGTTCAGTCCCTGCAGTTTGCTCAGACCCTTATCTACAATGAGGGTACAATGTTCGCTTTCTACACCTTCGAGAGGCAGAAAGACTGCTGTAGTATTTGTTTTTGTTGCCATGTTGTTTTAATTACACAGCAAAGGTCACAGCATTGTCTGCCTTTTATGTTACTTGATTATAGATAGTATTTGTAACATTTACAGTTCGTCTAAAGGTCTGCGTTTGGACTCTTTGATATTTTTGAAATAAGTTGGGGTAAGACCAGTAACTTTTTTAAACTGATTGCTTAAATAGGCAACACTGGAATAGTTCATTTTAGCTGCAATTTCGCTCAATGATAACTCATCATATACTAATAATTCCTTTACCTTTTCTATTTTTTGAGCAATAAAATACTTCTCAATAGTAGTGCCTTCTGTCTCTGAAAACAGATTGGAAAGATAAGTGTAGTCATGATGAAGTCTGTTGCTTAAATAGTCCGAGAGATTGGATTTTAAATCCCCGTTCTGATGATGGACGATTTCGATAATCGAAGATTTGATTTGCCCTATAATTCGGCTTTTCTTGTCATCTATCATCTCAAATCCTAAGATTTTCAGCTGCTGGCCAAATATTTCTTTCTCGCTGTCGGTCATTTCATTGTTTAGCAGCACTTCGCCTAAAGTAATATTCAACGGCTGATGGCCAAATTTTTCTAATTCGTTTTTCACTGCCATAATGCAACGGTTACAAACCATATTTTTAATGTAGAGTTTCATAATAATTCAAAATACTTAATGGTTTATTTGTAAAGCCATTTTTTTATTAATTTGGTATAATTAGGCATCAGCCAATAAACCATGATAAAAACAATACATCCGGAAACAAATAAGGAGCTGATAAATTTAGTATCAGGAAAGTTTACTGTTTTTAAAATTGGAAGTACAATCAGAGGAATTAACATGGACAAAGGATAAATAGCTGACCAAGTGACTAAATATTGTTTCCATCGAACAGGGACTTTTTGTTTTTCATTCTCAGCCTCAAAAAGGAAATCCAAACCTGACCTAATAAGATATTTATCGTCTTTAGCTAAAAAAGGTTTCGCTTTTTCGATGAGATTTTTTCTCTCCTGAGACTCCATCCAGCTTTTTAGGTTTTCGATGGTGTCAAATCTAATAACTACAGTGTAAATGAAGGTTAAATTTGGAATAGGGCGAATTATCTGCCAGTCGATATTGCCAGCAAAACTTCTGCATATTGAACCAATTTCATTGAGCCAATCTTCATATTGCTTTTGTTTTCCATTTAAAATATGGTGATTAATTACAACTGATGCACCTTGATTTTCCATCTAAAATATTTTTATCCGTAAATTGATTTAAAGCTTGGCTTTCGTATTGCATATTATTAATTCTCGTTTGCATGGACAGTCTGTAAGCTGTACTACATTAACGCCATAACTCGTAGTGGTGAAAGTACAAAATAATTGCTTTCAGCTTCATTTATACATCTAGAATTCAATGGAATTAAAAGCGGAGTTGTTAAAACTTTCTCACAAATCTATAAATAACGCAAGCACGGATTTACAATCATAAGCGTTTGGAACATCAAAGAGATTATATTTGAGTCTAAATTGACTTATAATGTAAATCCGCGCTATCTATATGGATTACAAATCTACATTATCGGGATTGTAATTTACGATTTACTTGTTATTGATTTTTCAGCTTGAGTAGTGATGTTTTGAGGCATGATAGGGCGTATGTCAGTAATCCATTTTAGATATTCCCATATAAAAAATATTAAATCATGAGCCATATCATATAGAGATGCAAAAAAGTCAACTAACAGTTTTATAAAATCATAACCTAAATCATATAAAGATGCAAAAAAACCGATTAAGATGTTTAAGAATGATATTTTTTTATTTTTCGATACAAAGTTCATAATAGCAGTTATATTTTATTCCTTTTGATAATGAAAAGAGCTAGGTGTTTCTTTTGTTTTAACTGATTTGACAGCCAGAATATTGCCAGTTTTTAGTTTGGTTTTGACTGTTAAAAGATGGTGTAAAATTAGTCAAACTTTGTTAAAATATCGACAAAAGACATTTATTTTATTTAGAATCAAGAAAAAACTTTCTTTTTAAAAATAACAAAAAACTGCTAAAAAAAAGTTGTTTTTTTTTCTTAGTGTTTCATTTTCAATGTTTTGATATAATCTTTCCTCAAAGACTTTTTATGCAATTGAATTGTGTGTTCAACTTGAGCAGGGAAGTCGGAGCTTGTACAGTGTGCGTGACGAAAGAGGGATTCTGAAAGCTTTATGGAATTGGAGAACTAGTTTTTTTGAGTTGTGTAGTGGATAAATTACAGCAATGATTTGATTTTTCCTTTTAAAATTTTAAAATCTTCATCACTATAACCAACTGAAATGTAAATGATTTTCCCGTTTTTATCAACTAAATAATTTCGAGGGATGTATTGCGTAGCAAATTGGTTATAAATTAATTTTCCTTTGTCAGGACAAATTTCGAAGTTGAAGTTTTTTAATTTTATGAAATTATTTATTTCGTTTAAGCTGTGGTCTCTGCCAAAGCTGATTAACTTAAAATTGTTATTTGATTTGTATGGTTCCCAAATTTCTTTTTCTAAAAGAGGCATTTCTATCATACATGGTCCACACCAAGTTGCAAAGAAATTTATCAAAATTACTTTGCCTTTAAATTCAGAACTTTCGTGGCTTTTGCCATCTTTGTCTAAATAGTTAAAAATTGGAAAAGAATCACCAATTTTTAGCACCGAGCTTTTTGCGTAGTCATCGTTACTGCTTTGTGCATTCGTTAAAATTGATGCTAATAAAAAGGTGATTAGTATTAGTTTTTTCATGTTGATTGCTTTTTAACTCTTTCAAATGTAAAGATAAATTATAAGATAAAACTTAAAACTTAAAATAACAAGTTTTTAGGCTTAAGGTCAACGTTGCTGTTGTGACATGATATTGCTGCCTGTTAAACCGGCATCGGTCAATATTTTAAATCTGCGGTTACTGTTGTTATTTTTTGATTCTTAAAAGTGAAATCAAAGATTCCTCCAATTTTCCCCTCAGGGAATTCACCCGTAAACTCCACTTCCATATGAGCGGCATTATCCAGAATAGCTAATTTTACCAGTTTGGTTTGTGTTTTATAACCAATAAAATAACTGGTAAAATACTCCCGAATTCCCTTATGTCCAACAAATTTTCTACCTACAGAAGGATCGTCCAATACTGCATCTTCTAGGTATTTTGCCAAATACTTTTCGGTATTATAACTGTTGCTTATTTCCAGCCAGTCTAATAAAAATTCGTTTATATCTATTGATTATGAGGTTTTTATATTTGTGTTTTGCACAGTGGGTTTAAATTGCTTCAATTATATTTTCCAACAGTCTTCTAGATTTTGGAGTCGCTTCAATTCGGTTGAAATCATCCTCTGAAGCATAACCTACAGCCATTGCAAATAGTGGTTTGTATGCTGACAGATTAAGAATATCCATATATTTATCAGATTCAATACCTTCCATCGCTGTTGAATCCAGACCTAATGCAATACTGGCTGTCAAACCAACACCCAAGGCGATATACACTTGCTGGGACAGCCATACTTTCAAATCGGCTTCTGGCATACTTGCTTTTATTTGATTGTACCAATCTCTTCTGGCTTGCGGTAATTCGTTGTCGACCACTTTTTGAAAAGCATCCAGATCATCGGCTACACTAAATACAACCAATAGTGGAGCCTGATTGATTTTTTCTGTATTGTGCATCGAAACCGAAGCTAATTTGGTTTTAATTTCCGGATTTTGAACAAAGGTAAATTTCCAGGGCTGTATGTTTATAGAAGAAGGAGTGAGGCGTAATATTTCTTTTAAATCTTCAATCTTTTCTTGAGGTATAGCTTTATCAGTATTATATTTCTTTGTATTATATCTTTTTGCTATTAATTCTAAAATATTCATGATTGCATTTTTTTAATGTTTTATCGGATAGATTAAAGAAGCAAAGTTAAGCCAATAAATAGGTTTATACAATTTGATTGAGCTAGGTGTTTATAACATTTTGCAGTGAATGCTTTGAGATGTTTTGCAGTTTAGGAGACATAGCCTTAGCGGATAGTATTTGCATATTGGTTACGCAGTATATACGCACTTTATTAAGTCAGTATTTACTTGTACGCATTTTTCTTGTCTTCATGCCTAAATATATAAACCTTAAGGCATTTTTTTTAAAAGCGGTTAGTTAAATTACATACTTTCATGTTTTTTAATACACATAAGATTAAATCTAACTAAAGAAGTCTAATATGAAAACGACAAAAAAACTATTACTTTTAATTATTCTAATCTTATTTTGTGCCTGCAAAAAAGATTCAAAAGGTGAAAATGCAAATTATACAAGCGCAAGTAAAAGTACAAGTGCCAGTGTATCGGAATGTTTAGCTCCGGCTAGTTGGTTTGCAATTGTAAACAATACCAGAAAAACTCCTGCGCCAAATGAAGGACCAACAAGCGTATTTGCAAACAATGCCACAGTAACTAATTGTAACTTTCATCAATGGTCTTGGCAAAAGTTTCTTTGGCTAACCAATGAGGTAAATGGGCAGCCATCATTTATCACAACTTTGATTCAGGTGAATTCGGCTGGTAAAAGACTAGATCAAAGTAAAGGAATTGTTTTGACAGATACTGGTCAGGCAAGTTCTCCTACTACTGATATTTTGAAAACGCCAAATTATCCATCGGGGATTCCACCTTCGACTACGGTTTATTATTCAATATTTATGGATAAGCTTCTTTATGCAGCAATGCTAAAATATGGACCAATAGCAAAAAGCGATCCTACCAAATTGAAAGACGTAACTTTTCCTGTAGGCTCATTAGAACTTAAAACTTCTTGGATAAAGGCAAGCGTTCTTAAAGACACTACTTCCTATTTTATTACAAAAGGAGAAATCAATGGAGTAAAAACGAGAGTGGCTCTTTTGGGAATGCACGTGGTTGGAGTTGTGGAGAATCATCCCGAATTTGTATGGGCTACTTTTGAACATGAAAATCTTGCACCTGCCTATGATTGGTCTAAGGCTACGCCTACAAGTGATGCACCAGTGACCAGCACGGTTGATTATCCTTTTTTCAATAAAAGTTCCACTGCTACGGTTAAGAATATAACTTCAAAAAATGGTATTTACACAGACGTTTTTTCGGTTTACAAATATGGTGTTCCTGTTGAAAAGGCAATGAAAGGATCTGCTAATGTGCAGCTTTATATGAAAACAAGCCAAAATGGTTCAGAGAACTTGGGCAATATTCGTACTATCAATCAAAGTGTTGAGTCACAGCTGAAAGGTGTTTGGAATAATTATTTCTACAATGGTTCAATATGGATAAATACTGCAGGATATGTAGATCCAAAGGCACAAGCAGCCTTATTGGATTCGTTAAGTTATAAACTTTCAAATTCTCAACCTGGAAAATTGACAAGAGGTTCCGTTGCTGCCTACAATATTACTATGGAAACCTATGTTCAGGTAGGATTTGCACCGACTTCTATACATGGAACTACAGTTGACAATCTTGTTAATTGCTTCTCCTGTCATAATACGTATAATAGTACTAGTACTGGTTCTAATCTTTCACCGCTCTTTATTAGCCATATTTTTAAAGGATATGTAAAAAGTCTCCAAGGGTTAAACACCAAACAAATCAAGCAGGCACATGCTGATGAATTCATGAAAGAATACAGATTGCGCCTAAAAGGAATATAACTGAATAGAATCAGTTGTTATTAATTCAAATTACAAATACAAAAAACCACAAGCTGCTGTTTGTGGTTTTTTTATGTTTTGTTCTGATAAATTATCTGGAATTTGCAAAGACTTTGATTACAGAATTGCATTGGTTGCTTAACGTGTGCGAAAGAGTTGCGATACTTCGCAGGGCGTTGGAGATTCAAGCAAAGAATTATTTTGGTAATACATTCAGTATTTTATTCATTTTTTGTGTTTCTATTTTGTATAATCCTAATGTATTCATGTTCCATATTCCAATAGCAACAAGAGAACCTAATAATGTTTTAATTTCGCTGTCTTCGTCCAAATTTTTAATTATGTATTCTGAAAACCATTCGTTCCATAGTTGGCAATATTGTTCGTTGTTCACTAAACATTTATAGATTACTTTCATCAGTTTACGATAGCTTTCGTCATTACATTTTCTTAGAGTAATTCTAAGAAGTGCAATAGCCGGATTGGGCAGATCTTCCGACTTTAATTCTTCTTGAACCCAGTTTTTGTATTCTTCGAAATTTTCTTTGAAGAGAGTATCAAAAATAGATTCTTTCGTTGGAAAATGATGAATAATACCGCCTTTACTGAGACCGCACTTTTTTGAAAGAGCATCAAATGATATCTGGCTTAGTTCGTACGTATTTGCCAATTCAATTGCGGTTTCTAAAATTAGTTTTCGGTTTTCAACTGGATCTTTTTTTTTCTTATAATTATTCATGACATTTTTTATTATTTAATGCAGACTACTTTTTTATTATAATCTTAGAGCTATATTTTCTTTATAAAATTAGGTTCTTTTCACCTTTTATCATAAAATATTCTAAATTTTACAATTTTAAAAGTTTAAAATTGTAAAGATACCAAACGTTTGGTATCTTTGTAAGAGTGAAGGCGTTTTTGTTATAAAGAAAAATTTCGCTTTCAGATTATTTTTATCAATTATACAAAAACAAAATAGATTTATGAAAACAATACTTGTTGCTACAGATTTTTCACCAGAAGCTAGCAATGCTACAGCTTATGCTTCTCATTTTGCTGCTGATACAGGAGCTAAAATTATTTTATTCCACCTATATCATGTTTCTATACATGCGCTTAATGCTCGCGTGCAATCTTCTTCAATAGATGAATTAAAGGCAGCCAGCGTAAAGAAACTCTCTGATGTAGCAAAGAAACTCTCTGAGGATTATAAAATTGAAGTAACGCCGATTTTGAAAATGGGAGATTTTGAGAATCAACTTCAAAAGACAATCGATGCTACTCAAGCTGATATTGCTGTTATGGGGATGTTAAAAGATTCGATAGAGCAGGATTTGTTAGGCAATACCACTACAGCAGTTTTGCAAAGACTTAAATTTCCAGTGCTGGCAGTTCCTCTTAACGCCACATATAAAGGGTTGAAAACAATACTTTTTGCGTGCGATATTACCCGTGGAGTACATGAAACTATATTACAGAAGGTGAAAAATATTGCTGTCCGATTAGGTGCAGCTATAGAAATGTTTCATGTGAGCAACAAGCTTAATGAGTTGGAGAACGAGCAAAAAGAAGCGAAAGTAATAGAACATTTTGCAGATGAATTAAATGGAACAAATTATTATTATAAAACTGTAGCATCTAATGCAATAATTAAAGCCATTCAGGATGAAATAACCCAAATAAATGCCGATTTACTGATTATGGTTCCTTATAAATATGGCTTTTGGGACTCATTGGTGCATATCAGCAAAACAAGAATGATGGCTTCTAGAAGCGAAATTCCTCTCTTGTCACTTCCGCTTTAAAAGTAGCAGCATTGTAATTAATTCAAATTATAAGTACAAAAAAACCACAAGCAGCTGTTTGTGGTTTTTATGTTTTGTTCTGATAAATTATCTGGAATTTGCAAGGACTTTGATTGCTGATTTGTATTGGTTGTTTAGCGTGTGTGACGAGGTCGGGAGATTTCGCAGAGTGGATTCCGAAAGCTTTCAGAATTGTACAGCTGTGAAATGGCAATTTGGAACCCTAAAATTATTGGAACCACATTATGTACTTTACTATTTTAAATATCCCGTTGTTATACTCCAATCATTTGGTCTTTTAATGAATAAAGGATAGCCAGAACATCTTTTTTGGATTGCTCATCAACGTTATTTTTGTTAAGAGCTGACATGATATCGTCTATCACACACATGTATTCTCCTTGATTGATATTCATTCCAACATGGGCTGAGTGCATATCTTTGCCAGAGTACTGTTGAGAGCCTCCACTACCCATGACAAAAAACTCTATCACATGCTTTTTAACTTCAGCTAAATGTTCAGCGTCATCTTTTAGAGGAAGAAATCTTGCTTTAATGCCAGGGTTCACCATGTGGGCTTCTATAACCTCGTGAACAATGGTACTAATTCCCTCTGTACCGCCTAGACGTTCGTAAAGACTTTTTTCGTTTGCATTATTTTCCATTTTGATTAGGTTTTAAAATTATAGCTATTATTAAGTTACTTTCAAATAATATGTTGACTAAAGAATTCAAAAAGAATGAAATATAGTCTTCGGTTTGTTTAGTAATACCCAGTATTTATTCTGTTTGCTGATAAATTATGCGAAATCAAAAAAGTAAAACCAATCAAGATTAGTTGGGCAAATGGTTTGTAGAAATGGGGGAGAAAAATATAAATATATAAGCCTAAGGCGCTGTATTTAAAAGTCTTATAAAGTTAAAAAAATATTTAAAATGAAGCGGTTAAAAAGTGGTTTTTATTATTCAAGATTCTAAAACATTCTATAGCGCAGACGAAGTCGGGAGACTTCGCAGAGCAGGGTACGAAGCAATCACATTTGCTATATCCATTCCAATGATTTTCTGGGCTTGCTAATAATAGTGAGATTGCTTTGTTCCTCGCAAGGACTTTGATTGCGGAATTGTATTATTTGCTTAGCGTGTGTGGCGAAGTCGGAGACTTCGCAAAGCGAGGTATATTATTTTCATTTATTCATTCCAATAAATTAACACTTTTCAAATTCGCCTGATTATTTTTCAAAAATGCATACGTTATACTATCCACTGTACAGTTTATAAATTCTACTTTTTTGAATCTGTCATTATACTTGAAAAAGGTATTTAAAATGGTTGCATTTTCAAATTTAACCTTGTAAAAAGAGCAGTGTTCAAAATGACAATCCTCAAAAGTCCCTGTGAAAGTAATGTTACTAATGTTTGCTTTTTTAAATTTGGTAAATCTCCAGACAACATCATTTACAGTACTACTCTCAAAATTTGATTCCAGAATCTCCGCACCCGCAAAGTTCGCTTCAGAGAAGTTGCATTTTTCGATATTACTTTTAAAAAGTTCAGCATCAATAAATGAACATTTATTGAACTGGTTATTTAAAAGGTTTGAGGATTGGATTTTACTGTTTCTAATGTCCGAACCTGAAAAATCACAAAGCTCAATATTGTTTTTTCCAAGAATTAGACCTGATAAATCAGAGTTCATAAATTTGCAGTTCTTTATATTTGAAGAACTAAACTTTTCCTTTACGTTTTTTAAACCTGAAAAATCAGCATCACTCCAGTTACCTTGAGACATATCCCAATCCCAGTCATTTTTTCTTCTTGGATTAGTTTGAATTTCTACTGTTTGCGGGTCATTTTTTTCCATAAATGTCGTTACAACTTCTTTGTTCTGAAAATTATCAGAGAAGTAGTTAAGGTCAACTCCAAGAATTTCTGCAAGCCGGTTTAATGTGGATATGTCTGGCAAAGATTCGCCACGTTCCCATTTACCCACTGCTTGCGGACTGATTGAAACTTGCTGAGCAAGTTCTGCTTGTGAAAGATTAATTTCCTTTCTTGCTTGGGCAATTTTATTGCCAATTGTTTTTGAATTTAGCATCATTTTATTTTGTTTTTTGTGATGCCACAAAGTTATTTGGTTCCATTGTCGCTACGCAAATAATGGCCACTACTATTAGTTGCTTTTGCGCTACTTTCAGTTGTATTTAGACAATTAATAGTTGTATTTACGTTTTAAATTTACCAAATTAAAATTGCTTTTAGCTTTTTTTGAAATGAAATTAGCTTATAGGTTGTTTTGGCTGGACACGGATTGCAAATCTGCTATTGGGTTTGTTTTGGTCATTGCGAGGAGCGAAGCCACTACATTTGCTATATCCTTTTCAATGATTTGTTGGGCTTGCTCATGATAGTGAGATTGCTTCGTGCCTCGCAAGGACTTTGATTGCGGAATTGTATTGTTTGCTCAGCGTGTGTGGCGAAGTCGGGAGACTTTGCAGAACTCGATTTTACTTCCGTTTGTAAATTTTTCTTTTTTGGTAAAAATTTGGTTTAATATTAATTCCTTCAATAATTTCAATTTCGTTTTTAACTAATAATTCTCTGATTGTATCTTCTTTGTATCCAAATTGTAGGTTCAAATCTTTGATGGTTATACCTTTTAGGAAAGTATTGATTATTGCTTTTTTGTCTTCTTCTTTAATGAAATAATTATCATCAATCTTTTGATTTAAAGCTATTTCTTCTTTAAAACTGATCAACGTGTCAATTATTCCATCTAAATTATTTGGATTAATCAAAATGGAACTTTTTACATCACTTCCAATATTTTGAATAATTTTAATGTATTCAATTCCAGTTTTTTGTTTGTAAATCTGAATAAAATAATTACTTTTTTCAAATTGTAATTTCTTTGACCTAACTAATTCATCCATATCGATTTTTTAAGTTAATAATTTTTTTTCTTTGTGTTTTGCGAAGTTTCACGATTTCGTAGTTATTCCAATAGTCAACAAACACATGTCAAAAATAAGTTGCGTAAAGTTGTGGGTATGAAGTCAAGTGCCTCAGCACAGCATTTCAACTTTTAAGGAACACTTCGAGGAGCTGGAGTTAAAAAGAGATTTATAGTAGATTCTTTTTTAGTGCTTTCAAACGCTCCTTTACAGTTTCAGAAAATGAATTTATTTCGGACTCCGTAATTAGGTCTTTGCGATACATATTTAAGATAGTTATAAAATAATCAGCTCCTGAAATTGCATCATAATTTGAAGCAATGTATTTGTCGTTTTTTTTAACAGTTTCATAAACTTTACCGTAAGTTTCTCGTGTTTCTTTCTTATCGTTTTTCCAGTCCGTTAAAATTTCTAGTATAGAAGCATTGCAGATTTCTTTTTCTTTTAAAATTCCTTTATCCATTAGAATTTTAGCTATTTTTTTGTCTGATTTTGAGAGTTCCATCTGTTTGGTTTTACTTTATGTAATTGAGATAATACACTTGTAAAGTTATTGAAAAACTGTATCCGTTCCAATGATTTGCTGGGACAGCTTTTGAAAGAGAGATTAGCTTTCGCTCTGTTCGCATTTTTCGGTTTCTTTGTTCCCATTAAAGACTTTGATTGCCGATATTTGTACTGGTTGCTCAGTGTGTGTGGCGAAGTCTCCCGACTTCTCCTAAGCAAGGTTATTGTTTCATTTCGAGGCTTTAGTTAAATTTTTAATTTAGAATTAATTTTTTATTTACAACCTTTCTGTCTTCAAAAATAATTTTAACAAAATAAATCCCTTTTGATTGATTGGAAAGATTGATTTTGAAGTTGTTTTTTAGGTCAGGATTATTTTGAGAATATATAACTTTTCCTGTAATGTCAATTATCGTTATTCTACTTGCTTTTTCAGATTCGTTTGATAAGTCAACTGTCACTTCGCTTTCAGCTGGATTTGGGTGTAAAAAGATTTTTGAATCATTTATGCTTGACTCAATTGTATTCAAAATACCCGTATTAAATTCAAATTTATTTGAGTATAGTGTAGTATCGTTATATATTGCTTTTAGTCTATAGTAATAAATTTGATTAGGTAAAAGGTTATCTATAGTTGCCGTTGTGCTATTTGTTCCATAGCTATAGATATAGTTAGGTGAAGCATTAATTGTAGATCCATAATTTTCTGTAATTCCATATTCAAATTGAATATTTGTTAAGTATTTTCCATTCGAATTAATTAATCCTGTAAGACTTGCAGAAGTATTATTGTTTTTTACTATTCCTGAAGTTAAAATTATTTCTCCGGAAGTATTTAAGACTCCTTCTTTGCTATAAATAATCTTAGTGCCATTTAGCGCTTTTAGTCTATAATAATAAGTTGTATTGGGATTTAAATTTTGAAGAGTAGCAGTTACATAAGAAGATGTATTGAATGGAATTATATTGGGACTAGTTGCCACACTGTTTTCATAATTTTTTGAGCCATATTCAAAAACGATATTAGTTATATTTTCACTATAAGCATTAATATAGGCACTTAGAGTAGCATTATTATCACTGATACTAGGACTATATAAGTTAATTGCATATTCAGGTCTTGTTTTGAATGATTTTATAGAACTAAATATATTTATTCCGTTATGCACTGCTTTAATTCTTACATAATAAGTAGTTTCTGGAGTCAAGTTTGATATGGTACTAGTTATATTTTGATTCGTATTCCCTGCTACTAAAGTACTATTGGATAAAATGCTAAATTCTGAAAAATCTGCCTTTGTCCCATATTGAAATTCAATATTGGAAATATCATTTTCATTAGATATGATATTTGCTGAAATTCCTGCAGTATTAGAAGTATAGCTATAAATATCATTCATTGTTACCACAAAATCAGGTAGAGTTGTAAAACTCAATATCTGACTTGAATAATCAATGTTGTTATAAGTAGCCATTAATTTATAATAATAAGTTGTATTTGGAGTAAGATTTTGTAAAGTTATGGAAACATCTTGTGAAGAATCAAAAGTTACAGAATCGGGAGTTGTATTGTTGACGTTATTAAAAGCGTAATTTGTACTGTATTTAAATCGTATATTTTGAATAAGCCCTTCATTTGAAGCTACATTGCCTGTCAGATTTACGCTCTTGTTCGATATATTTAGAGCTGGGTTTGCAAGAATTGAAATTGGATCAAACGAAACGGTACTTTTTAAAATTTTCCCATAACTTCCTCCTACATATATGTTTTTTTCAACTATAGAAATATTATTTGATGGTGAACCATAAGAGTTTATTGTGGTTAAATTTTTCCAACTTGCACCTCCATCTATTGTTTTGTATAATAGTCCATAATCATCAAAAATGTAGCCTACATTTTTTGAATAAAATTTCACTTCTGTATAGTAAGCATATGGGATTTTTAATTTTTCCCATGTAATTCCTCCATTTTTAGTTTTATACATTAAACCACTATCTCCAACAAAATAACCATTGTTCTCGTCTAAAAAATCAAAACAATTGATTTCTTCGTTTACATCAATATTTATATTCCAAGTATTCCCTCCATCTGTGGTTTTGTACATTCGGCCACCTGAATAGCCAATACGATGAGCATAACCAACTTGATCATTAAGAAATTGTATTTTTCCAAATTTTTGATTTAATACCTCTTTCCATGTTATACCGCCATCAATAGTTTTTAATACCCTTGGTCGATTAAAACCACCAGAAATAAAACCTGTATTTTCATCAAGAAATGAAATAGAAGTAATTCCTTCGTCTATAACCTGATAACCGTTATTTTGAATAACCCAAGTAACTCCTCCATTTATGGTTTTGTATACATGACCTCCATAAGATCCGCCGGTTGTACAATAACCTAAATTTTCATTTATAAATTTAAATTTACTTCCAAAAACGGATTGATCAAGATTTAAAGAACCAACTTTTGACCAATTATTACCGGTATCACTCGTTTTAAAGAAATTATCACCAACCCTTGCATATGCAATATTTTTATCAATAAATTGTAATTGACTAATATCATCATATGTTGGTGAGTTTTGTGTCCATGTATTTCCTCCATTGTTGGTTTTGAGTATTCTACCGCGGGCACCAGTTGCATATCCAATATTGTTATCAATAAAATGAATTCCCCATAGAGTAGTATTGTAGTATCTACCATTTTGATTGCTAACCCAACTCCATGTGTTTCCACCATCTGAAGTTTTAAAAATTACCCCATATTCACCGGAAACATATCCAATATTTTCATTTAGAAAGGAAAAACCATAAATAGCATCAGAAATTCCAATTATCTTAGACCAAGTTTCTCCACCATCAATGGTTTTATACATATCGCCATGTTCTTTTGTGTAAAAACCAATATTTTGGTTTATGAAATAAACGGTAAACAAATCAGAAGGGGTTAAATTTGAACTTTGAGTAACATACCAATTTACTCCTCCATCAATCGTTTTTAGCATTTTCCCTGATTTACATGCAGCATGACCAATTAATGCGGTTACAAAAAACGTTTTGTTAACTGTTGCATTTGGAATGCTTTTGCTAGTCCAAGTGATACCTCCATCTGAAGTTTTAATAATGCTGTTTGAACTTGAGATGATGATTTCTGTCTCATTTAGAATGTTTACGGTATTAAAATTGGCATTAAATCCAGTTGCTATTTGTGACCAAGTTGAGCCACTGTCAATAGATTTTAGTACATACCCATTATTACCGACAATATACCCGATGTTTTGATTAAATTTTAAATCATTACCACTTGTAATATTTTGCTTTTTTTGCCAAGTGTCACCTGAATTTGTTGTTTCTAATAACTCATTGTCATTTATGATATAACCAGTGGTAGCTGTTGTAAAACGGATTTCTTTTCCATTTTTATATGAAGGCTTGGGATTTAATAGTTCCCAAGTACTTTGAGAATAGATGTTTGAGATATTAATAAGAAGAAAAGCTATCAATAAAAATCTAGATGTTATTTTTTTTGGGGAAATAATAGTGTCATTTTTAGGAAGCTTTGTTTAAGATTTTTTGAATTTATTTTGTTTACTTACAATGGGATATAAGTTGTTGTGAAATATTCTTATTAATATTCAGTCAAAAATAAATAAAACTTGGATTAAAAACTTAATTCATCATTTAAATTTTGATCAAATTTCTGAATATTTGCCCGTTCTAAGGTTAGCATGATTTGTATTTTGTCTCAGGTTCTTTTATTAATAGCGATATTTATTTAGGGACAGTTAGCAACAGATAAAATCATATTTGCTGAAAAACAAAAATATCTCTCCTAGCCCCGATGGAAGCAAATATCCTTTTATGCCGGGGTTCGGTATAAAAGATATTGCGGACAGCGGGAGTGAAGCTGATGAAAAACCGAAAACTTCTGCTCCTAAAAACAAAAAAACTGCAGAGTGTTGCCACAATGCAGTTTTAAAAAAATGATTTTGTTTATTTATTCGTGAACCAGCTCGGTTTGATTTCTAAACACAAGTTCGTTGTCGAAGGCATCGAGCAGTATGATGCTGTCTGGATGAACTTTGCCTGCGAGGATTTCTCTGGACAATTTATTCAAAACTTCTCTTTGTATCACACGCTTTACAGGTCGGGCGCCAAATTGCGGGTCATATCCTTTTTCGGATAAGTACGCAATAGCTTCAGGTGTGGCATCCATCGTGATGCCTTGCTGGGCAAGCATATTGGTGACGTTTTTCAATTGCAATCCAACGATTTGAGTAATATTAGCATTGGTCAATGGCGTGAACATCACGATTTCGTCAATACGGTTGATGAACTCGGGGCGCACGGTTTGTTTTAATAAACCAAGGACTTCTACTTTGGCGAGTTCAGTGGCAGCTTCAACGCTTCCTTTTAGATTTTCAAATTTCTCTTGAATTATCTGGCTTCCCATATTCGAAGTCATAATGATAATGGTGTTTTTGAAATCGGCCAAGCGTCCTTTGTTGTCCGTCAAACGGCCTTCGTCGAGTACCTGCAGCAAAATATTGAAGGTATCAGGATGTGCTTTTTCGATTTCGTCCAGCAGAATCACGGAGTACGGTTTACGGCGCACGGCTTCGGTCAATTGTCCGCCCTCGTCATAGCCCACGTATCCCGGAGGTGCACCCACCAATCGACTCACACTGTGGCGTTCTTGGTACTCGCTCATATCGATTCGGGTCATGGCGTTTTCATCATCAAACAAGTATTCAGCCAAAGCTTTTGCCAATTCGGTTTTACCAACTCCTGTAGTTCCCAGAAAAAGGAAAGTTCCAACAGGTTTTTTCATGTCCTGCAATCCCGCACGGCTGCGGCGTACGGCATCGCTCACAGCTTCAATAGCTTCCGCTTGACCAACAATTCGTTTGCGTAATTCTTCTTCAAGGTGCAATAGTTTTTCGCGCTCGCCCTGCAGCATTTTCATCACAGGTATTCCAGTCCATTTTGCTACCACTTCGGCAATATCTTCGCGGGTTACTTCTTCTTTTATCAGCGAAGTTCCCGATTGGTTTTCCTGTAATTGTTTGGTAAAAACGGCAAGACGTTCTTGTGCTTCTTTGATTTTTCCGTAACGGATTTCGGCTACTTTGCCATAATCTCCATCACGTTCGGCACGTTCGGCTTCATATTTGAAATCCTCAATTTCGGTTTTTACTATTTGGATGTTATCAACTACTTCTTTTTCAGATTTCCATTTGGCGAAAATTTCGTTTCTCTCTTCTTTAAGGTTAGCCAAATCCAAACCTAATGCTTTTAGTTTGCTTTCGTCTTTTTCGCGTTTAATTGCTGCAATTTCGATTTCCAGCTGCATTATTTTTCTATCCAAAACGTCTAATTCCTCGGGTTTGGAGTTAATTTCCATGCGCAGTTTGGAAGCGGCTTCGTCCATTAAATCGATGGCTTTGTCCGGAAGAAAACGATTAGTGATGTAGCGCTGCGAAAGAGTTACGGCTGCAATAATAGCATCGTCTTTTATCTGAACTTTATGATGTGTTTCATATTTTTCCTTGATTCCTCTTAGGATAGAGATCGCACTTTCGGTATCTGGTTCTTCGATGATGATTTTTTGGAATCGGCGTTCTAATGCTTTATCTTTTTCAAAATATTTTTGATATTCGTCCAAAGTGGTTGCACCTATAGCACGCAGTTCACCACGAGCCAAAGCTGGTTTCAAGATGTTTGCGGCATCCATAGCACCTTCGCCGCCGCCAGCGCCTACAAGCGTGTGAATTTCGTCTATGAAAAGTACAATATCTCCTTCGGCAGCGGTAACTTCTTTCACTACTGATTTCAATCGTTCTTCAAATTCTCCCTTGTATTTTGCTCCAGCAATTAATGCTCCCATATCTAGGGAGAATACGATTTTATCTTTCAAATTATCAGGGACATCGCCATCTACAATACGGTGTGCCAATCCTTCGGCAATGGCTGTTTTACCTACTCCAGGCTCACCAACCAGCATCGGATTATTTTTGGTTCTTCTGGTCAGGATTTGCAGTACGCGCCGGATTTCCTCATCACGGCCAATTACAGGATCAAGTTTTCCTGTTCGAGCCAATTCGTTGAGGTTTTTTGCGTATTTATTCAATGAATTGTATGTGTCTTCGGCCGATGCTGAGGTTACTCTTTCGCCTTTGCGCAATTCTTCAATAGCAGCTTTCAAGCCTTTTCCAGTTGCGCCTTGATCTTTTAGAATTTGGGATACTTTGCTTTTAGAATCGAATATGGCGAGAATCAAATGTTCAATCGAAACGTACTCGTCATTCATTTTTTTGGCAATAATTTCGGCTTCGTTCAAAGCAGTATTAGCGGTTCTCGAAAGCTGTATTTCGCCTCCTGATACTTTTGGAAAACTCTGAATCGTTGCGTCTAAAATTTGAAGAAACAAAGGCACATTGACGTTGAGTTTTTTCAAGATAAAAGGAGCTACATTTTCATCTACTTCAAAAATAGCTTTAAAAATGTGCTCGTTTTCTATTTGCTGCTGACCCAAACTCTGAACCAATTGCTGTGAAAGCTGAATGGCTTCCTGCGATTTAATGGTAAATTTATTAATGTTCATGATTAAAGGTTTTATATGTTTAACAGTGATTAGTGACTAGTAAATAGTAATTAGCTTTTTTAGTAGTGCAATAAAGAAGAATCTTTTTCTAAAAAAATAATCTTTGACTGATTTTATGTAATTTATATACTTAAAATTGTAGTAATCGTAAAAGTATTCACTTTTAGCTAATCACTAATTACTATTTACTAGTCACCAAATTAATGACTAACTTTGCAAACTAAATATCAAATTATATTCCACTATAAATTTACGGACAATTTGACGTCTAATCTATGATTTTCATAGTTTTATTAAGACAAAAAGACATAAAATAAGACAAAATGAGTATATTTAATTCCCTATTCGGAAATTCAGAAGAAAAGAAAGAAACTGCAGGCAAAATCAATTGGATTCCGCTTCAATTTATAGGGCAGCTGGATGAAATAGCAGCTTTATCGGATCAAAAGCCGGCGGTGATTTTTAAGCACAGTACACGCTGCAGCATAAGCAGATTTGCGCTGAAACAATTTGAAAATGAGTATGAATCGAACGATAATGTTGATGCTTATTTCTTGGATTTATTGGAATACCGAGATATTTCTAATGAAATTGCCAGCCGTTTTCAGGTTATGCACCAATCCCCGCAATTGTTATTGATTAAAAACGGGAAATCAGTTTATGATGTTTCGCACAGTGATATTGATGCGAAGGATTTAGCGGAGAGATTGTAAAAATAATACCGCAGATTCGCAGATTTTTTATTTTTTTGACATTGCTATTCGTTTGTATTCTAAAGAAAGAGAATTGAAATTAACTAGAAGAGCTAATTCATTTTTTGATACTTTTAAATAATTTAAACATTGATTATAATGATTATTGTTAAAACAATCGACAGTTTTTATTTCTAAAATTATTTTGCCAAACACTACAAAATCTGCATAAAATTTATGTTTTAGTGTTGTAGTTTTATAATTTACCAAAAACTCTTTTTCTCTTTCAAAATAGATGTTTTCTTGTTGAAATTCAAATTCGATAGCATCTTTATAGACAATTTCTGAAAATCCTTTTCCTAAATTTTTATGAACTTCAAAAAGAATACCAATAATTTTATAGGTTTCCTCTTTGTATAAAAAATCTTCCATAAGTTTAATTTAAATCTGCGACCCGAGCGATAGCGAATAGACGAAGTAATCTGCGGTGAAAATATTTATGTTCAATGGTCTTGTTTTTAAAATTCCCCATTCGAACCGCCACCGCTAAATCCGCCACCGCCAAATTCCATTGGAGATTCCTCAACTTTTACTTCGGGTTTAATACCAAATTGTGAAGCGGTCACAAGAACTTGAAGATTAGCAAAAGCATTTGGATCTGTAAAACGATCGGCTTTGAAAGTGATTCCGGTTTCGTTGTGTTTTGTTTTTTTTATGGCAAAATAGGTAAAAGCAAACAGAACCAATCCGCCAATAGTCAAAGCCACTTCCGGCGGCAAGACATGATGATACATTCTGAAAGTAAAAAAACTGAAGCAAAGGGCTAGAAATCCAATCCACAGCATAATTCGGTCTTTGTTTTTCAAAGAAAAAACCAGATAAACTACAGGAATTATAAATGTAAAAACCCAAAAGAACAGTGCAAAAGGAATTTCGGGACTTACGCCACTGTAGAAATAATCTTCGGATAGATTGAAATTTAGTTCTCTCACCACATAATAATTTCCCGCAAGATAGAATACAATTAAGCAGAAGCCTTTGGCTAATTTCAGTCCATTATAATAATAGGGAGAAGTTAGATTTTGGATCTTTTTTTTAGAAATAAAATAACCAGCTCCAGAAAACAGCAGCATTACAAAAGGCAAGATGGTTTTCCCGATTATGAGATAATCAAATATAAGATATGCTACAGTTCCAGTTATTCCTATACACGCAAGCAGTGCCAAAGAGAGATTGAGATAGCGCAGATAAGCAATACTTGATACAGCTGCCATTACAATAATAACCGCCAAATAGTTAGGATCATAGTTTTGTTCAAACGTAAGTCCAACGGCAATTAGTAAAGATAAAATTCCTCCTAAAATAAAAGCATCGTCCAATCCAAAACCAAAATATTTCATTTCTCGGGACATATACTCTTTGAACCCAAAACCTATTATGGCAAAGAGATAGATAAAAAATAGGTATCCATTGTCCATACCGCCAATTCCTATAAGTGATATAAAACCACAAATTGAGGAATACAGCATACAGCCCAAAATAAAGAAACCAATCCGGATAAAGAGATTATTTTGACTTTTTAGTCTCGGTAATTGAGAACTCAGCCCTTTGTATTGTTCTGGACTAATGAATCCAGATTCTTTCAAGCGATTCGCTTCTTCGTCTGTATAAACGTTGTCTAAAAGTGTTTTATCGTATGCTGTCATCGGAAGTTTTTTTGTTGAAATGTTTAATCAGTTTTATAAATCCAATTATGATACCAATGAAATAAAACGGTGTTGTAAAAATAAAGATGGAGAAAAAATCATCAAAATGAATAGAATCTAAGATCCTTACAAAAAAGATATTCATTCCAATAAAACCATATAGAACCGTGAAAATAAATAGAGAAATAGACCTGATTTGGAAACTTAAATTATAAAAATAATAAGTTGCAATTCCTAATACCAAACCAAATGGAAACCAGTAATCATCACATAAATTAACCATGCAGGCAATGCCGACCAGATGCAGTGAAAAAGTAAGGTAGACCAGATTGAAATGTTTTTTTAAATTAATTTTGCTGGCATATAAAGCCCAAAGTAACAAAGTAAGCCCAAAAGCCAATCCAATATAGCTTAAGGTTCTGTTATTAAACATTTCGTTCTCAAAATAATGTTTTGGATCTACCGAAAGTCCCAAATAAGCTGCCATTCCTGTGATTCCAATCGACAGCACGCTTTTATTATCAAAATAATAGGCACAAAAAAGACTGATAATGGTAGGAACCAAAGTAGCTAATCCATAATGTGTTCCAAAAGTCTGGTATTGAAACTGCAGATATCCCACAAACGTACAGCTCAATATAACGGCGGTAAGCACCAAATAATCATATAATGGATTGGGAAATGGAGCTTCTTCCTTTTTAAAACCATCATGATTTTTAAAACAAAAATAAAAACTGATTAATGTAACTAACAACAATAATCCAAGCAGAACCGAATGTCCAATAGTATCTATATTTTGATAAATCAGAATTCCAATACCCGAAGTAAACAACAGCATTGACAGGTATAATAAGAACTTTAATTCGTTATGAACCGAAAATAAATTCAAGCCACGATACGCTTGAATGGCTTCCAATTGTTCCTCAGTAATGTGATTTTGTTCAAAAAGAGTTTGTGCAGCCTGTTCTTCTAAATTCGCCATATTTTACAGTTAAGATATTTCTCAAATATATAGAATTTTTATTACTAATTGGAACGTAGTATTTATTAAAAATTAAGTAATATCCTTTTTTAGAAGCAGAAAGATTAGGCATTTTTGGTTAGATGATTCCTGCCATCCGTTTTAATCTTATGGGTCTAACCCCGACCCACAAGGATTTCCACTTCTGTCAGGGCTAAAAGGAAATATTTTGCTTTTTTGCCATCATTCAAAAAAGCAAGATTTAACTATAACCAACGGTTTCAACTGTTGGAGATTAAAATAATTGAGTTCAGACCATTATCTAAAAAGAAAAAGACATTAGGATTCGAATACTAATGTCTTTTTAATTAAGCATTTTTATGATTTGGCTTAATAAGCGTTTTTCATTTTAGCCTTTATTTCTTCTAAACAAAGGTTGTTTATACTTCCTTCATGTGTATGTTTGGTTTCTTTTGGAGATTGATAAACACCTGCTTCCAATTGTTCAGCAACAGCTTTATACGCATCTCTAAACGGCATTCCTGCAACAACCATTTCGTTTAAAGTATCAACCGTAAAAAGGTAATCATATTTTTTATCTGTAAGAATATTATCTTTTACCTTAATGTCTTTAATAGAAAAAATAGCAATATCCAAACACGCTTTCAAGTTTTGAATTGCAGGGAACAAACCTTCTTTTAATAACTGAAAATCCCTGTGGTAACCGCTTGGCAAATTATTGGTAATTAAAGTAATTTCATAAGGCAAGGCTTGAATTTTGTTGCATTTTCCGCGGATTAACTCAAAAACATCTGGGTTTTTCTTGTGTGGCATAATGCTCGAACCAGTCGTTAAATGTGAAGGCAAACCGATAAAATCAAAATTTTGGCTCATATACAAACAAACGTCCATTGAGAATTTTGCCAAAGTTGCAGCAACGCTGCTCATTGCAAAAGCCATTGTTTTTTCCGACTTTCCACGGCTCATTTGTGCCGCAACCGAATTGTATTTCAACGTTTCAAAACCTAGTTCTTTGGTAGTAAAAGTTCTGTTGATAGGGAAGGAGCTTCCGTAACCCGCTGCCGATCCTAATGGATTTTGATCGACAATTTTCAAAGCTGCGTTAAGCATGGTGATGTCGTCAATCAGAGTTTCGGCATAGGCAGAAAACCACATTCCGAAAGAAGACGGCATTGCAATCTGCAAATGCGTGTAGCCTGGCAATAATACGTTTTGATGTTTCTCTGCCGATTCCATCATTAAATCAAAAAGCGTTTTTACCTGCTCTTTTAATTCTTTGACAGCATCTTTAAGGTATAAATTTACATCGACCAAAACTTGATCGTTACGGGAACGGGCGGTGTGGATTTTTTTTCCGGCATCACCAAGTTTTACCGTCAGTAAATATTCAATTTTGGAATGTACGTCTTCAAAACTGTCTTCGATTTCGAAATTCCCGTTTGCAATGTCTTTTATGATTTCGTTCAAAGTCAAAACTAGAGATTCGGTTTCATCATTGGTCAATAGTCCAATCTGCCCTAACATTTTGGCGTGTGCGATAGAGCCTAAAGCATCGTATTTGGCTAAAACCAAATCAAGTTCTCTGTCGTTTCCAACGGTGAAATGTTCTATTTGTTTATCTGTTGGTATTCCTTTTTCCCAAAGTTTCATAAGCGTATTTTTTGTGTATCGTATTGTCGTAGGAACAAGTCGCGACTTGTCTGTACTAATTAATTTTGAAAAAGTCAGTCAATATTTTAATGTACAATTGGATTCCTTCTTCTATTTCGTTTACATATATAAATTCGTCAGCCGAGTGTGACCGCAGGGATTCTCCTGGCCCCAGTTTCAAGGATTGACAGTTCAGAACCGATTGATCCGAAAGGGTAGGAGAACCATAAGTGGTGCGTCCAAGAGCGATACCCGCTTGTACCAATCCATGTGTAACGGGAATTGATGAGGCATTCAGGTGCATCGAGCGAGGAGTAACTTCGGCTTTTACATTGGCTCTTACAGTTTCTAAAATTTCGGTATTGTTGTAACAATCGGTCACTCGAATATCGACAACCAAATGACATTCGGCCGGAACTACGTTGTGTTGTTTTCCAGCTGTTACTTGGGTCACAGTCATTTTTACAGGGCCTAAAACCTCAGATATTTTTTCAAATTGAAAGGTTTTGAACCAATCAATCACAGGCATTGCATTATAAATAGGATTGTCAGGATTGTTGTGTGCGGCGTGACTGGCAGTCCCTTTTACAACAACATCCAATACTAATAACCCTTTTTCGGCTACCGCCAATTGCATTAATGTAGGTTCGCCAACGATAGCGCATTCTAATTCCGGCAAATGTTTTAAAACACTGTTTAATCCATTTTTTCCGCTGCTTTCTTCTTCTGCGGAAGCTACGATTACGATATTGTATGGCAGATTTTCATTTGCATAAAAATTTGTGAACGTTGCGATTAACGAAACCAAGCAACCGCCAGCATCATTGCTTCCAAGACCAAATAGTTTTCCGTCTTTTACAATTGCTTCAAACGGATCGTTGGTATAGCCTTGATTAGGTTTTACGGTATCGTGATGGGAGTTGAGTAATAAAGTAGGTTTGGATTTGTCAAAATGTTTATTGAAAGCCCAAATGTTATTATTTTCCCTTTCGAAAGGAATGTTATTTTGAGTAAACCAATTTTCGATTAAAAGAGCCGTCTGACCTTCTTCACTTGAAAAGGAAGGAGTCTGTATCAGCGATTTTAATAACGATATGGCTTCTTGTGTTAGGGATTCTATGTTTTTCATATATTTTCCAGAGACCTAACAGGTTTTTAAAACCAGTTAGGTTTGTTAGTGTCTTTTTATAATTCTATGCTAGTATGAACAACTCCAGTGTTTTGCAACATTCTGTGGTGTCCAATTTTTATTTTCTGAACGCCTTTGGACAAGCTGTTGAAACAGTTGTCTAATTTAGGAATCATCCCGGAATGTATTGCTTTTTCGGCTTTTAATTTGGTGTATAATTCATGATTTATTTGTTCGATTACTGAACTGTCATCCTCCGCATCATACAAAACACCTGGTTTTTCGAAGCAATAGGTCAGGGTAACTTCAAATACTTCGGATAATGCGATGGCCAATTCGCTGGCAATCGTATCGGCGTTAGTATTCAATAATTGCCCTTGGCCATCATGTGTGATAGCACAAAAAACGGGTGTTATTCCGCTTTTCAATAATGTTTCCAGTAAAGGCGTATTTACTTTTTGAACATCTCCCACAAAACCATAATCAATCGTTGGATGATTTCTTTTTGATGACAGAATCAAATTACCGTCGGCACCTGAAAATCCAATTGCATTGGTATTATGAGCCTGCAACTGAGCTACAACATTTTTGTTGATTTCACCCGCATAAATCATCACTACCACATCAAGCATCGGGGCATCGGTGATGCGTCGTCCGTCAATCATTTGAGGAACCAATCCAATACTTTGCGCCATTTTGGTCGCCGATTTTCCGCCACCGTGAATGAGTACTTTATAGCCTTCAATTTTTGAAAAATCAGTAAGGAACTGTTTTAATTCTGTTGGATTGTCGATGATGTTACCGCCAATTTTTATGATAGATAATTTTGTCATTTTACAATTTTAAAAGTCTATACTCTTTATTCTATTATCTATTTGTCTGATTTTTTCAAAATTTTCTGCAAAACTAATTGAGCTGAATAAGTTCTGTTATTCGCCTGCTGAATTACAATCGAATTTTCGCTGTCAATCACTTCGTCTGTTACTATTACGTTACGTCTTACCGGCAGGCAATGCATGAATTTGGCATTGTTGGTCAGTTTCATTTTATCGGCTGTAATTGTCCAATTTGGATCAGAATTTGTGATTTTACCGTATTCTTTATAATTGCTCCAGTTTTTGGCATAGATAAAATCGGCGTTTTCAAAAGCTTTGTCCTGATCGTATTCGATTTTAGAATCTTTCGTAATTTCAGGATTTAATTCGTAGCCTTCCGGATGGGTAATCACAAAATCCATTTCGGTTTGTAATTGCATCATTTCTACGAATGAATTCGGGACTGCTTGGGGTAAAGCTCTCGGGTGCGGTGCCCACGACAGAACCACTTTTGGTCTGTGTTTGGTTTTGTTTTCTTCCATTGTGATGGCATCAGCCAAAGATTGCAATGGATGTCCTGTTGCACTTTCCATATTTAGAATTGGCACAGTTGCATATTTCAGGAAACCGTTCATTACAGTTTCGGCATTGTCTTTTTCTTTGTCAACCAAACCTGCAAAAGCTCTGATGGCAATAATATCGCAGTACTGCGAAACTACTTCGGCTGCTTCTTTGATGTGTTCAGAAGCGCCTTGGTTCATGATGGTTCCATCTTCGAATTCGAGAGTCCAGCCTTCGCTTCCAAAGTTCATTACCATTACATTCATTCCTAAATTTATGGCAGCTTTTTGGGTACTCAAACGCGTTCTTAAACTGGAATTGAAAAATAACATTACCAAGGTTTTGTTTTTTCCTAATTTCTTATTCTTAAGCGGATTTTTTTTAATTTTCAACGCTTCTTTTATCCATTTTTGGATTGAGTCTATTTCCTTTATTGAAGTGTAGTTCATGATATTTTTCTTTAGTTTATTCGTTAATTTGTTTAATCGATTAACCGAATTAACGATTAACCAGATAAACATTTTTAAACAATCTTTGTAAAAGCAATTTCGTTATTCAAAGCCTTCACCATAAAATTATCTTCGAGTCCGTTTACGATCCATGTTTCGATGTTTGCTTCTTTGGCAATGGCAGCCGAATCAATTTTAGACTGCATACCGCCTGTGCCGTGAGACGATTTTTTATCACCAATTTCCTTTTGCAACAGCGATAAATCGGTTACCAGTTCTATTGTTTCTGGGACTTCATCATTTATTGACGATTTAGTATAAATTCCGTTGGTATTGGTCGCAATAATCAGAATATCAACGTTTAATAAAACAGCGGTTAATGCAGCTAATTTATCATTATCTCCAAATTTGATCTCATCTGTGGCAACTGTGTCATTTTCATTGATAATCGGAATATAATTGTTTTTGACCAATACATTGATGGTGTTTACAATGTTGACTTTGGATTGTTGTTTTTCAAAATCAGAGTAGGATAGAAGGCATTGAGAAATATGCAATCCCAAATCACTGAAATTTTCATGATAAATCCGCATCAAATGAGGCTGTCCAATAGATGCCAAGGCTTGTTTTACAAAAACATCTTTGTCGTTATTGTCTAGTTTTACAAATTGTTTGGCTGCAGCAATCGCTCCAGAGCTAACAATGATGAACTCATATTTATCCTGCAGGGCAGCTATCTGCATACCAATATCTTCAATCTTTCCTCTCGAAATGTGATTGGTTTCTTTGGTTAAGGTGTTGCTGCCTAACTTTAGTAATATTCTCTTTTTACCTGATTTGTTCATTTTTTTGTTTTTAAAGCTAACAAAAGCCAGTAATCAAAATTATGTAATCTTTTAAAATTATGGTTAACCTATATTGCCTCCAATTCTATTGTATATGTTTAACGGATTCCAATTCCTTTGTTTTCCTAATCTCATTCTTTTCGCAGTCTTAAACTCTTTATATCCGTATTTATAAAGAAAATCAATTGCATGAATGTTATCTTTTGGAAAACAGGCATTATCATGATCCCTAAATCTCATTTTCATCAGTTGAATTCCTGCTTCTTCACTTGTAGCCAGAATTAAACCTTCTCCAAAAGTAGGCAGATAAAACCCTTCTATAACTGTTTTATTTTGATAAACAAAACCATCTTTAAGGTGTCTTTCTAGATGAAACATTCTGTCCTCTCCGCTTGTCAATTTGTCAATGGCAGCAATTGCTGTTTTGTGATCGGGGTGAAATGGCAGAATGTTGCCAGAAATTCTCCAAGATTCCTTTGCTTTTATATCTTTAAAAAAGAGATATTCTGTTTCTGTTTCAAAACCCGCTTTTGTGTAAACTGGAGCTCCAAGATCAGTTGCAATCAGGTAAATAGTATCACATTTTTTTGCTTGTGAATCTTTTACCAAAGATTGAGTGATTAACTGCCCAATTCCCTGATTTCTATTTTCTGAATGAACAATGATGTGTGCTAGCCAAGCGACATCGCTATGGATTACAGTAGTTCCAATTCCAACTATTTTAGTGTCATCATTAATTCGAATAGATGAACAAAAATCAGTATTTGTTGTATAAAATTCATGGGCAGGCAAAATAGTGCCCCAACCAGAAGGCTGTAACTCATCTAGTAAACTAACATCACTATTATTTAAGGCTTCTATTGTCATTATTAACTAATATTGGCAAAACATTTTACGGTACTCTAAAATCAAAAATCGTTAATCAAAAATCTTTTAACGAATCTGTCCATCGCCATATACATACCATTTATTGGTCACCAAATGCTGTAATCCAATTGGCCCGCGTTGGTGTAATTTATCAGTACTGATGGCTAATTCTCCGCCAAGACCAAATTGCCCTCCATCGGTAAAACGAGTTGAAGCATTATGATATACCGATGAAGCATCCACATTTTCCATAAATTCTTGTGCCAAAGCTTCGCTCTTAGTAATAATAGAAGCGGAGTGACCGCCGCAATATTTATTGATTTTGGCAATCGCTTCCTGATTGGAATTGATGGTTCCAATCACGATTTTATAATCTAAAAATTCTTCGTACCAAATCAAATCATTTTCAATAGCTTTAACTCCAGTCGCTTTTGCGAAAGCATCATCTCCTAAAATCGTAACTTTAAATTTCTTTAATTCGGTAACCAATTGTTTTGCAAATACTTCCCAATTTGGCAGATTAGTGTCAATTAATACTTTGTCTAAAGCATTGCAAACCGAAATATTGGATGTTTTTCCGTTAATGATAATCGCCATTGCTTTTTCTAAATCGGCATCGGCATTTACGTATACAAAGTTGTTTCCGCGGCCGCTTACTATAACAGGGCAGGTAGCATGTTTTTTGGTGAACTCAATTAATTTTTCGCCACCGCGCGGTACAATCAAATCGACTTTTTGTGTTGGTTTTTCAAGGAATTCCTGAGTTTGAACTCTATCATAATTCAAATATTCAACCCAATCAGTTGATACATCATTACTTTCTAAAGCTTGATGCCAAAGGCTCACAATTTTTTGATTCGAAAGCAATGATTCTTTTCCGCCTTTCAAAAGGATTTTATTCCCCGATTTAAAAGCGATTCCTCCCGCTTCCACAGTTACGTCTGGACGAGATTCGTATATGATTAAAATAGTTCCAAAAGCGGCAGTTTTGTTGCTGATTTTCATTCCATTTTCATGGGTGAAAGTAAAACGAACCTGACCTACAGGATCCTCCTGACTGGCTAATTGCTGCAACGAAAGAATCATTGCGTCAACTTTAGTATTATCTACAAGCAAACGTTTTTCCATTGCCAAATCTTCACCTGAATAATTGGCTAAATCCTGTTGATTGATACTTTTTAACGCCTCTCTTTCTTGCTCTAATAAAACAGCCATTGTGGTCAAAACAGCATTTCTTTTTTCGATTGGAAGTATTGTATTCATAATTTTTGGTTAGTTAGTTTTTGGGCGTGTCCTCGTTGTATAACGTTTGTTTTATTTCATGAACATTAAATCACAACGAGGTCGGGCTATTCGTTCCCGCTTTTTTTATTTTCAATTGCCACGGGTTTAAACCCGTGGCAATTGAAAATAAAAAAGAGCTCCACTGCTATCCCCTCACGCAGCCATACTATTTCAATTCAGCCAGCGATTCTTTTAGAGCAATGATAAAAGCATCAATTGCAGCAGTAGTAATCGTTAACGGAGGAAGAATTCTCAATAAGTTTTTATTGTTGGCTCCGCCTGTAAAAATGTATTTTTCAATAATCAGTTTTTTTCTTAAAGCACTAACATCAAAATCAAATTCAACGCCAAGCATCAATCCTTTTCCTTTCACTTTCGTGATTTCAGGAATAACTTTGATTGCCTCAAAAAAGTATTCTGATACCTTATTTGTATTCTCAATTAGTTTTTGATTTTCGATTACATCCAAAACCGCGATTCCTGCCGCACAAGCCAAATGACTTCCGCCAAAAGTAGTTCCTAATAAACCATGGCTAGCTTTGAATTTAGGAGAAATTAGAACTCCGCCAATTGGGAAACCGTTCCCCATTCCTTTTGCCGTAGTTATAATGTCGGCATTTATTCCGTGGTGTTGAAAAGCGAAAAACTTACCGCTTCTTCCATAACCTGACTGCACTTCGTCCAAAATCAAAACCGCTTCGTATTGTTTGCAAAGTTTCTCCAATCCTTGGAAAAATTCTGTTGTTCCTTGATCTAAACCACCAACTCCTTGAATTCCTTCAATAATTACAGAGCAAACATCCCCTTTTTTCAATTCTGCTTCTACCAAATCAATTTGGTTCAAAGGCAAAAATGTAACCACTTGTTGCGCATTGATTGGAGCAACAATTTTTTTGTTGTCCGTAACGGCAACAGCTGCAGAAGTTCTTCCGTGGAATGAATTATCAAAAGCAATTACTCTTGATTTATTCGTATGAAAAGAAGCTACTTTCAAAGCATTTTCATTGGCTTCAGCACCAGAACTGCAAAGGAATAGGTTGAAATCTGTCAAACCAGACATTTTGCCTAGTTTTTCCGCTAATTCTACTTGTAATGGATTCTGAATCGCATTCGAATAAAAATTCAAATTATCCAATTGTGCTTTTACTTTCGCAACATAATCAGGATGCGTATGTCCTATTGAAATTACTCCGTGACCAGAGTATAAATCTAAATATTCAATTCCTTTATCATCTGTAATTGTGCAGTCTAATGCTTTTACAGGAGTAATAGGGTATAATGGGTAAACGTCAAATAAGTTCATTGTTTTTAGTTTTTGGTTGATTGTTGATGGTTATTGGTTAAGTTGATGGAAACACCAACTTAACCAATAACCATCAACCATCAACTTTATTGTTAAAATCCGCTTGGTTTCAAATGCAATCCTGTAGTTTCTTCCAATCCAAACATTAAATTCATGTTTTGGATGGCTTGTCCCGAGGCACCTTTGACTAAATTATCGATTACCGAAGTAATCAAAATCCGGTTTCCTTTTTTCATTAAACTAATAATGCATTTATTTGTCTGAACCACCTGTTTCATATTGATAGCTGTTGTGGTAACGGTTACGAAAGGCTGGTTTTTATAGAATGCTTCGTATTTTGCTACAAGATCCTCCAAGCTTTCGTTGCAAGTGGTGTATAATGTTGCAAAAATACCTCTTGGAAAATCCCCTCTGTTCGGAATGAAAAGCAATTCATTTGTAAAATCATCCTGCAATTGGTGCAGACTTTCTGAAATTTCTCCCAAATGTTGATGTTCAAAAGCTTTATAATGTGACATATTGTTGTTTCTCCAGCTGAAATGTGAAGTCTCTGAAAGTCCAACTCCAGCTCCGGTACTTCCGGTTGTGGCGTTGATATGCACATCGCTGTTCAATAATTTGGCTTCCGCCAATGGCAATAAAGCCAATTGAATCGCAGTAGCAAAACAACCAGGATTAGCAATGAATTGAGCATTTTTAATCGCAGTTTTATTCAATTCAGGTAAGCCGTAAATGAATTTTTTTCCGTCAAAAACTTCGTCTTTGTGCAATCTGAAATCATTTCCTAAATCGATGATTTTGGTATGGCTTGCAAATTGATTTTCGGTCAAAAAGGTTTTTGATTTTCCATGTCCTAAACACAAGAAAATTACATTTACATTAGGATTTACGGTATCGGTAAAATTCATTTCGATATCGCCCAACAAATCGTGATGAGCCACCGAAAGAGGTTTGCCGGCGTTTGTTGTACTATACACAAAATCTAATTTTGCATTAGGATGAAACATCAATATTCTGATGAGTTCTCCCGCAGTATAACCTGAACCGCCTATTATTCCAACATTAATCATAATTTTTAATTTTAAGATTTTTTGTCTTACAAAAGAATCTATTAAAACATTTTTTTTGTTTTGGACCATTAAGAAATTAAGCTGAATGCTACTTAATCTCTTAATAGTTTAAAATTTTTGAAGAAACTTGTTGGTAATAGATTATTCGTAAGTTTCGTTGTTTACAGATGAAAATATGTTTTGGGCATTACCCAAAATTTTGATAAATCCTTTCGCATCGTCAGACGTCCAAGCATTGTTCATTTCTCCATATTGACCAAAACCAGTATTCATCAAATCATTTTTGGACTCAATTCCGTCCAATGAAAAGTGGTATGGTTTCAAAGAAACGGTTACAGTTCCGTTTACCGTTTTTTGAGTGTCTTCAAGGAAAGTTTCGATGTTGCGCATTACCGGATCCAAAAACTGCCCTTCGTGGAATAGCATTCCGTACCAGTTTCCAAGCTGTTCTTTCCAGTATTGCTGCCATTTTCCAAGAGTGTGTTTCTCCAGCAAATGGTGTGCTTTGATAATGATTAATGGAGCAGCAGCTTCAAAACCAACTCTTCCTTTAATTCCGATAATCGTATCACCAACGTGAATATCTCTACCAATTGCGTAAGCATTGGCTAATTTTTCTAAAACTACAATGTTATTCGAAGGTTTGTCAGCTACACTATTTACGGCAACCAATTCTCCTTTTTTGAATTCCAAAGTCACTTTCTCTTCACCAGTTTTTTGCAATTGCGATGGATACGCTTCGCTAGGCAGTGGCTGGCTAGAAGTCAAAGTTTCTTTTCCTCCAACGCTTGTTCCCCAAAGTCCTTTATTGATAGAATATTGTGCTTTTTCCCAAGAATAGTGAACGCCGTTTTTTGCTAAATAATCAACTTCTTCTTGTCTTGAAAGTTTTAAGTCTCTGATAGGAGTAATGATTTCAATTTCGGGAGCAATGGTTTGGAAAATTAAATCAAAACGAATTTGGTCGTTTCCGGCACCGGTACTTCCGTGAGCGATAGCAGTTGCACCAACAGATTTAGCATATTTTATGGCTTCAATAGCTTGAAAAACACGTTCAGCACTTACTGATAATGGGTAGGTATTGTTTTTTAACACATTTCCATAAATCAAATATTTAATCGCTTTATCATAATATTTATCTAGGATGGTAAGGCTTGCGTGTTTTGCGCTTCCTAATTCGTAAGCTCTGTCTTCAATAGCTTTTAGTTCGGCATCGTCAAAACCACCTGTGTTGATCAATACGGTATGAACTTCATACCCTTTTTCATTTTTCAAATATTTAAGACAGTATGATGTGTCCAATCCTCCGCTATATGCTAAAACTACTTTTTTCATGTTATTATGGTTTTTCCTCCCCCCAGCCCCCTCCGAAGGAGGGGGAGACTGTGTGGCAAATGTTATTTATTTTATTATTTATTTTTTCTTCCTCTTAACTCCCTCCCTTTCGGGGAGGGTTGGGAAGGGGATTACTTTTTTAAGAAAAGCGCTTGTTTAATTTCTTTCAGGCGATTCCAAATCCTTACATTGAAAGGGTGTTTGGGTGGATCTTTTGGTTTTTCGGCCGGATCATAAAGCATCCCCGTACACAAACACATTTTATAATCTTTGCTTTTCAGGATTTCAAAGTTGGTGCAGGTCTGGCATCCTTTCCAAAAACTAGGATCGTTTGTAAGTTCTGAAAACGGAACCGGTTTGTAGCCTAAATCCGAATTGATTTTCATTACAGCAAGACCTGTGGTGATTCCGAATACTTTCGCATCTGGGTATTTTTTTAACGAATAGTCAAACACAAACGATTTTATTTGTTTGGCAAGTCCCAAATTTCTGTAATCTGGATGTACAATTAAACCAGAGTGAGCAACAAACTGCCCGTGCTGCCAACTTTCGATATAGCAAAAACCGGCAAAGATTCCGTTGTTAAGCGCAATTACAGCATCGCCTTTTTCCATCTTTTTTTGGATGTATTCTGGCGTTCTTTTGGCAATTCCAGTACCTCTCAACAGGGCAGACGATTCTATCGTATCGCATATTTCCTGCGCATACTTATAATGTTCTTCCTGAGTTACTACAATAGAAATGTTCATTTCAAGAGTTATGTTTTAGGTTAAAAAATGTGCTGTAACAGAGTTTGGAATGCTCATTTTTTGCGATGTCAAATATAGAACAAAAGCAAGAAATAACAATCCAAATAATTGAATTACAGATAGATAAAATTTGTTTGGTAACTTTTTTAGGATGTATTAATCCAAATAAAAATGGAAATAATTTCAAAACGATAAAATAAGAAATGAATAAATATAATGTGGTTACACTATGGAAGCTATAGTTATAGCATCCGTACTTCGGGAGAAGTCCTAGGTGTAATTATCCGAGAGATAAATGTTATATATGTTTCTATTTTTTTCATTGGCGCAAAATTACATCTTTTTTTTAAACCAAATGCTAAATTTTTTGTAAAAGTCAAATTTTTAACAAATCAAGCCATTTTTGTAATAAAAAAGAAAATTACAATTTAAAAAGCGGTTTTGCAGGCTGTAATTTTTCTTTTTTCGCAAGGAAGAAAGTGGATTGAAATTTGGCTTTTCAAAATTATCTGGGCGTGTCATACATCACAGTTTAAGGAAAAATAAGAGATTCTTTAGACTAAAAACGTCTAAGAAATAAAAGGTCCTTTTTGAAATTTGTAAGGGATATTAGGTATATTTGGGAAAGTGTATAAGAAGAAACAAATTATCTAACTGCTAAAAAAAAAATGAAAAAAATGCTTGAAACAGAAAATGGAAAGTTTATAAAAGATAAGGGGAAAGAGCATCTTGATAAACCATTTTTAGATGAATTAAAACATAAAGTTTGGTCAACGAAGGGAGCAAGATTTAATGCTGACTCTCGAAATAGAACAATTTCCAAATATTCTAATTTAGGTTTAAGTTTTTTATCTGCATATTTAATAGTATTTGGGTTTTTGTCGGTTTACAATCTATATAATTTAAAAGTATATAATCCGAACTTAATTGCATTTACAATAACAACGCTTTCAATTTTTTTATTAATATTTTCAATATTTGAAAACTCACAGAATTATTTGGTTAAAGCAAAAAGTTTTCACGATTGCGCATTAGATTTAGCAGATATTTATAATGAAATACAAACTTATAAATCTTATGAAGTGAATGCAACGGAAAAGGAAAGAATGGAATTTAGTACACAACTTCAGATTAAATATCAAAATGTATTAAGAAAATATGAAAATCATGAACGTATTGATAATAAAAAATTTAGACTTGATTACCCAGATTATTATCCAAATACTAAGTTTAACACAATTATTGTTAAATTACAATATTTCTTCCAGACAAAATTTATATATATCCTGTTAATGGTAATGCCAGCAATAATGTTAGTTATGATTATATCTAAATAAAAAACATCTCTTTAGTTTAAATTATAGGTTATAAATTGAAAAAGATAAAAAATAAAAACACTTAAAACTGAACTTATAGTTATTGCAATACTTTGGTTAAGTATAATTACTTCTTTATATTTTAATTATAAATTCGATTTCTTTTTTATTTTGGCTATCATTGGGCTTTCTGTTTCGACTGTAACTTATAAAAAACAGTATGAAATTAGTTTGTCTGTTTTATTCTTCCTGTTGCTATTTTCGGTGTTTAATATTGCCAAATTTAGCTTGGCTTTTGGATTAAATTTTGGTGTAATAAGTATTCCTTCATTTTTGATATTTATTGTAATATGCTACAAAAGAAGAAATGAATTATTGAATTTAAAAACGAAATGGTTTGCTGAAAATAATGAAAAAATAGAAAACCAAAAAGACAGTAGGGTTGAGTTTTTTAAAAAGCAGTTCAGAATTATCGATAGAAAATTTGGAAAGTAAATTAAGAAATGAAAAATTGACAGATGAAGCTCAAAAAGCCATTTCCGAATTGCTAGAATCTAAAAATTGATTTCAGAAATTAAAATATATCCTTATGATTTTACTTTGGTACGTGTACTAAAAGGAAATATTGATGTTGCTGCTTTGAAAATGTCTGTAGAAAAAGAAATATTGGCCGCTTCCAAAACAAATCTAAGTCTTGAGGCTTTCACGTACAATGATTCTACCGTGATTTATCATTATATGGACAGCATCAGGAAAATTTATTCATAGTTACATTAACTCCGGAAATGTATTGATTAATTTTCGAACTATCATTAATTTTAATAAACACTTTGATAGTTGCTTTTTCCAAATTAAAATAATTACAAGACTATTTATCAACTATATCGTTTGATAATTTTTAACATCTATTTTTAGATAAAATTAATCCTCCAAATATGATAAATGTCAATATTTGCGAGATTTCATGACCTTAAATTTGTTACTTCATAGACAAGGACAAGTTCGCCTAAACTTTTTGACAGCTTAGATTTGTCGCAATTTAGGAAACTATCATGATTAAAAAAGGACTGCTTTATCTGTTATTTATAAGCGCATTTTCTGCTTGTAACCACACTGAAAACATCAATTTATCCCCGCTTCAAAAACTCGAAGAAGGAAACAGCCGATTTGCTTCGGGAAAACCCATGCATCCCGATGAAACTTTAGAAAGATTGCGGGAACTCAAAAAAGGACAGCATCCGTTTGCCGTTGTTGTGAGCTGTTCGGATTCCAGAGTGCCGGCCGAACTTGTTTTTGACCAAGGCCTAGGTGATATTTTTTCTATAAGAACCGCCGGAAATGTTATTGGTGATTACGAATTGGGGAGTTTGGAATATGCTGTTGAACATCTGGAATGCAAATTAATTGTTGTAATGGGACACAAAAGCTGTGGAGCCATAAAAGCATTTATTGATTCAAAAGGACATTATGATCACGAGGACCACATTAAAAATATAATGAATTACATCGAAAGTGAAAACGAAGAAAAAAATCTGTCGGGTGTCGATAAATTGTCTGTTGATAAAGCCATAGACGCCAATATTGCTCATGGGGTTGCTTTCTTGAAAACAGCTGGACCAATTTTGAAAGAGCGTTTTGACCACAATAAAATTACGATTATTGGTGCTTTGTATGATATTGAGTCGGGTAAAGTAACTTTTAAAAATATACAATAGCTAATAATGAAAAATTATTTTATTTACTGGATGCTTGTTTTGATGCCTGTTTTTTCTTTTGGGCAAAATGAAATCTCGAAAGAAAATGTTACGGCAACTCCTTTGATTCCAACTTCGAAAGCTTCTTTGTTAAAAGACGTTGATGTTATCTTTAATACCCGTTTGGCATTTGATAATTACTTTGTGGATAATGAACATGTGAATTCCCTTTTTTCGGTAAATCAATTCCGATTTGAGGTGAAAGGAAAAATTCACGATAAAGTTTTTTTTAGATTCCGAAACCGATATACCAAAATTGCCGATCCCAACACGATCGACAATGCCAGCCGTACGGTTGATATGGCTTATTTGACAATTGATGTGGCTCCGCAAACGAAATTGTCTTTTGGGAAAATGATAGGGGATTGGGGAGGTTATGAACTTTTGACGAATCCTATTGAAATCTTATCGTATAATACCATAAACAATTATGGCGAAAATTTTATGGCAGGAGCTTCACTTTCGTATGCATTAACAGATCATAAGAACAAGTTTAATTTTCAGGTGCTGAATTCTCGAACCAAAACGTTTCAGGATCAATTTGGCACTGCTGCCCCTCCGGGGATTACCGCTGCAGAAACGCCTTTGGCAGCCGTTGGCAATTGGAAAGGCAGTTTTTTTGGCGGAAAAATGGAAACGACCTACAGCTACGGTTATTTTATGGATGCCGAAAATGCCAGCCGAAATTTGATTTCACTGGGAAACAAGTATAAAAACAATAAGCTGGCGGTGTATTATGATTTTCAGTACAGCAAAGAGGATTTGGATCAAAAATGTGTGGTTTCAAATATCATCAAAACCAAGTATGCGTATGCGGCAGAGAATGTCTCTTATGTAGAAAATTGGATTAGAGCGGAATATCAAATTCGCCCAAAATTGAATCTTTTGCTTACGCTGATGAGTGATAACGCTTATTGGAATGGTAACCCAGATCCAAATAAAAGCTGTCATTTATTGACTTCCTACGGTATTATTCCTACTGTTGAGTATTCGCCTTTTGCCGACTTTAATATGAAGTTTTATGCGGGTTATATTGCCAAAAGGAACAATTATTCAGACTACGCCCAAAAGAATTTTGGAGCAGTGAATGGGACAACCGGTCAGCTTAGTTTTGGTATAATTGCACCATTGATGATTTTGTGATTAAATAAAATTTCAAAACAAATGGTAAAATCAAGAATGGTTAGCTAATAAGCTTATTTGATGATTTTACCATTTGTTTTTTATTCTATACATCGGATGTTATTCATGAAATAAGTTTCGGGCTGATATGTTTTTCCATCAAGTTCAGCTGTGAATTCTTTTTTGAATATATAATCTTCTGTATCCGTCAGGTATTTTATCCGCATTAAAATTACAGGAGATTTTTTCAGTTCTTCGTAGTTGTCTTTTGTAAACAGAAATGTTCCTGATTTTACCCTGTTGTCAAAACCTTTGTCGTCACGAATTAATGATCCACAGCTTAGTTGGTCAATATGTATAAGTGTTACGATTTTGCCATTTTGCAATTGCAGGTAGATTTTTGAATTTTTATCAAAACAATTTGCTTCTACAAAATCTTTACTTTTTTGAATAAATTGCAGTGTGAATGTAGGTAATCCGTCAGTTAATGCAAATGATCCAAAAATGTAATTAGAATTTCCTCCAAAGACTTTTTCATGCAGTAAATATTCTTTTGTGGATTTGTATGTGCCAATAGAATCGGTAATATTTGTTGCGTATTCACAAGGTCTTTGAGCGAAAATAGAAAGACTTAAAAAGCAGAATGCCAGAACCAGTATGTATTTCATTTTTATTTTATTTTGTTGCAAATTAAAACAATTTTACTGTTATTTTCGTCAGTTGTAAAAAAACAATATAAATTCCCGCCTTCTTTTATTTTCCATTTTTTTCGGATAGCTTCTACCGAATCTGTAAAATTTCGGGTAGTGATATTTGCTTTCTGGTTCTCCAGATAGTTTTTCATTTCATTTTTGTTATACGGAATGCATTTTTCTATTTCAAAAATTCTGCCGGGAAATGGTATTAATTCATCGGAAGTATAAAGATGTGAGTGTTTTTGCAGTTTATCTAATTTGTAAAACAGTCCAACTTCGTCAAAACCTCCGGATTTCATGATGGCACTATTGGGCTCGTATAAATATTTTTTTGGCAGGCTAAAGCTTGGCTGTAACTGATTTTCATCTAAGTTAAATTCAAAACTCTCGGTTTTTTCTTTAGCCAGATTTACTGTTTTAATGGCAATAACCCCATTATAATCTCTTTTTAATTCCCAAAGAAGCTCTTTTACTTCGTTGTCAACTGCAATTATATGTATTGTTTTAATATGGTTTAATTCATTGATTCCTGCAGAAATGTCAAGTATTGGTGCTGTCTTTATTAAAATTGAATTAGTTTTTTCAAAATAAAAATCCAGATTTTCGGGAACATTCGGCAGGCAGTCTTTCAGCATAAACACTTTGCCTTTAGTGTCATTTCTTCTTGAAGGGTCAATGTATATCCAATCCCATTTTGTGTCTAATTTTGACAATGTTTCATTACTGTCGCCAGCGTAGCAAGTGATATTGCTATTGTTTAATTGATTGAAGTTATGCCGTACAATTTTAGACAGTTCTGTATTGATTTCGCAATGCACTATGTTTTTTATTCTTTTAGAAAAATAGTAATCATCAATGCCAAAACCTCCAGTCAAATCAATTAAATTTTCGCCCGAAACAATCGATGATTTGTGTAATGCTGTCATTTCGGAAGAAGTCTGCTCTACCGAAATTTTACTTGGATAAATAATATTTGGAGTTGAAAACCAAGTTGGCAGTTTGTCTTTTGCTTTTGATTTTGCTGCGATTTGATTTAAAATTGAAATCCATTCGACTGTTGGGAACGGATTTTTTTGGAGTGCCAATTTTGAAACAGAAACTCCAATATTTAAATTTATAAATTCCTGTATTTTAGGATTTAAAAGGTCTAAGTTCAATTTATATGTTTTTTGTTATGTTTTGTATAAACTCATTGTCAGGGAAAAATTCTTTGCAGATTACTTTCAAAATGGTGTATAGCGGGACTGCTATGATCATTCCTAAAATCCCAAATGAGAAACCCGCAATCAATATAACCAGAAATATTTCGAGCGGATGGGAACTTACGCTTTTAGAAAAAATAATAGGCTGCGAAAAATTATTGTCAATTAACTGCACTACCCAAAAGCCTATTAATACATAAATTGTTGTAGGCAAAATTTCGGATTGAAAATCGGAACCTAAATTACTTAGCATTGTCAAAACCGCAGCAAATACTGAAGCAATTAGCGGACCTAAATAAGGGATGATATTTAAAACAGCGCACAAAAAAGCAATTACCAAAGCATTTGGTATTCCAAAAATAAAAAGAACTATGGCATATAATATAAAAACAATAAATAGCTGTATCAATAATCCAATGAAATAGCGGGAAAGCAATAGGTTTATTTTTTCGACAGAGTTTAATATTTTTTCTTCGTGCGAATCGGGAATTAATAATTTTGCTCCTTCCAAAATAATTGATCTGTCTTTGAGAAAGAAAAACGTAATGAATAAAACTGAACCAAATCCCATTCCAAAATCGCTGATTGTTCCTAAAACCGAATTTAAAAAATTAGGCACAGTATTAAAATTAATGAAAGATTTAAAGCTGTTAGGATTAAATACCTTTGCAGAATCGATATGATGCTCTTCAAGAAAAGTGTTTATTTTTTGAATAAGTTCTAAGCTGTTTCTTTCTATTTCAGTTGTGTTTAAAAGAGATAAATTTTGCCCCTGCGAAATTATCAAAGGAATAAACATCATTATAAAACCAAATATCATTAAAAAGTAAATAGATAAAACCGTTATTGTAGCTAGTGTATGCTTGAATTTTAGCTTTTCTTTCAAAAAGTTTAAAATTGGAGAGCCAATTAGAGTCAGTATCAATGAAACCAAAAGATAAATTAATATATTCTGAATTTGATATAGAAAATAAAGTACTAATGCAGCTAAAATTAAAACGGCAACAGCTCTTACGATACCATTTGCAATAATTTTGGATGTAATCATATAGTTCTATTTAGTTATATGTCTGAGTGTGATTTCATTTGAAGCAAAATAGTTGTTTTTTTGATGAAATCCGTAATTTTTGAACTACTCAGGTTATAAAGATAAAAAAACTCGCTAACAAGTAGCGAGTTCTTATAAATAATAGCAAATTAATTTAAAGCCTGAAAGATGCTCTTGAACCACCAGACAAGAAAATGGCAGATATTCTACTTTTTTGACCTGCTGAGAACATATACATTGCATTGTCATCAGTGTAATCCATATAATTCATTGTCATTTCTACAGGAGTACCAGAACAAGTGCTGTAGTGTGGATAAGTTGGTGAACCAAAATTTTTATCGTTGTGTGTAGGCGTGTCTGATACCAAATCACTACCGCAAGTAGCGTCCCCCCATATGTGTCTTAAATTCATCCAGTGTCCCACCTCGTGAGTAGCAGTTCTTCCTAGATTGAATGGCGCATTTGCCGATCCAGATAATCCAAAAAATCTAGAATCAATAGCAACTCCATCAGTAGCCGAAGCCCCTCCAGGAAATTGTGCATATCCAAGAATATCACTTCCAATAGTACAAACCCACATATTTAGTTTTGTAGTTGGAGAGATTGGCGCAAGACCGCCTGTGCTTGTTTTTTTCATTGCATCATTTGTTCCCCATGAAGTTTTTGTAGTTGATTTTCTCACTACTTGGTCCAGTACAAATGTAATCCCTACACTGGCTTTAACTCCTGCAAATAAAGCTGGTACAGAGTTGTAGTCAGAATTTAAAGCATTATAATCTTTATTCAAAACATCAATTTGAGATTGAATTTGTGTAGCAGAAATATTTTCAGCAGCAGTTCTGTATAAAACATTGACAACAACTGGAATTTCAATTTTCCCGTTTACTAAACGTTTTGTTAATATTGCATTCTGAGTAAAAGCTTCAATTTGATTCATTCTAATGGCTAATGTTGGGTCTGCTTTTAATTGAGCTTCCAAAACATCTTGTGAGGCACATTTTCGCTGTGTAACAGCATTTGTTTCATTTGCAGTTTCATTTTGATCGTTTTGACAAGAAAACAATAAAAGTACAGCCGTTGCTGATAAAATTAATTTTTTCATAAGTGTTGGGTTTTTGTTATAAATATGTTTATTTGGTTAATTATTTTACAATTTTATAACAATAATGCACGAATAACAAATTTCAGCAGCATATATTTAGGTTTTTTTTAAGAAAGTATTGCTTTTACTGGGTTTAAAAATGGTTATTTAGGTGTAATTACGTAGGTTTTTTTTTAATAAAAATATACTTTATGGCTTTTGATTAAATTAAAACGAATAATAAAAGTAATTTTATACTTGTTAAATTTTGTTCTAAAAAACAAAAATGCTATGACTTTATTTTTAATGAATTGATAATCTAACTCGGGAGTAATTTTTTCAACATAAAAAAATAGATTTTTGGATGTTAAAAAAAAACAGATATTTGCGCTTTTAAAAATTGCTTGTGGAAAGAAAATGTACTTCTTCTATGTGTTGAAATAATATTTTGCAAAGTTTTAGAGGAAATTAATTTGTGAATATGTAATTAATGATATTAGCTCCCATTTTTAAAGCTTTTTCGCGAACCTCCAAAGGGTCGTTATGTACTTCAGCATCTTCCCAGCCATCACCTAGATCACATTCGTATGTATAAAGCAATACAAGTTTATTTTCTATGAAAATCCCAAAAGCTTGAGGTCTTTTCCCATCATGTTCATGAATTTTAGGCAGACCATTTGCAAAAACAAATGGTTTTTGGAATATAGGATGATTTGCCGGAATTTCGATTAAGCTTTCATTAGGGAATATTTTTTTGATTTCTTTGTGTATGTATTGATCCATTCCGTAGTTATCATCAATATGAAGAAATCCGCCAGCCAATAAATATTTTCTAAGATTGGTTACATCGGCATCGCTAAAAACAACATTTCCATGCCCTGTCATGTGTACAAACGGATACGAAAGCAAATCAGGACTGCTTGGTTCAACAGTTCTGGGCTTCGATTTTATTTGTGTATGTATATTAGTATTGCAAAATTTTATCAGATTAGGCAAAGAGGTTGGATTTGCATACCAGTCTCCACCGCCATTGTATTTTAACAAAGCGATTTCTTGTGAGAAACAAGGAAAGGAAATGAATAATAATACAAACAATACTTTTTTCATATAAATCTAATCTTCATTAGTAAAGACTACACTATGACAAGCTACGATAGCAGCAGTTTCTGTTCTTAATCTTGTTTCTCCCAAAGATACAGGAATATAGCTGTTTCCAAGCGCCAATTCAATTTCTTTGTTTGAAAAATCACCTTCTGGCCCAATTAGTATTGTATAATCAGTGTTGGGTGCAACAACAGATTTTAATGATTTTTTATTGGTTTCTTCGCAATGAGCAATTAATACTGTTCCAGTTTTTTCAGCTTTTAAGAATTCCTTAAAAGTGACAGCAGGATTTAATTTTGGAAGGTACAGCTGATTGCATTGTTTCATGGCAGAAAGAATGATTTTTTCAAATCTTTCTATATTAATCACTTTTCTTTCAGAGCGGTCACAAATAATAGGTGTGATTTCATGTATGCCAATTTCGGTTGCTTTTTCAAGAAACCATTCATATCGGTCATTCATTTTTGTGGGTGCAACAGCAAGATGCAATTTGTATTTTGGAGTTTCAGTTTTTTCAACAGATACTATTTGTACAGTGCATTTATTATCTGATGCTAAAGTGATTTCTGTTTTAAATAATAGTCCTAATCCATTAGTAACATGAAGAATATCGCTGTCTTTTTTACGTAATACTTTAATTATATGTTTGCTTTCTTCTTTATCAAAGGAAAAAGTTTCGGTAGTTTCGTTTATTGTTGGATTATAAAATAATTGCATAATTAAAATTGTATTCTTGCTTTAGAAACAACATCTGCCGTTTCAAATTTTTTAGATAAAAACTTTTGGTAACCTACAATTCCAATCATTGCAGCATTATCGGTTGTGTATTCAAACTTTGGAATAAATGTTTTCCATCCGTATTTATTTTCTGTTGCTTTTAAAGTATTTCGAATCCCGGAATTGGCCGAAACACCGCCTCCGATTGCAATCTGCTTAATACCTGTTTCCTTTACGGCCATTTTTAATTTATCCATTAAAATTTCAATAATAGTATACTGAATAGATGCGCAGATGTCATTTAGATTTTCTTCTATAAAGGCAGGATTTTCAATTTTTTTCTTTTGAATAAAATATAAAATTGCAGTTTTCAATCCAGAGAAACTGAAATCTAATCCGGGAACTTTGGGTTTAGTAAAAGGAAAAGCTTTTGGATTTCCTAATTGAGCATATTTATCGACCAAAGGTCCGCCGGGATAGGGAAGTCCTAATATTTTGGCACTTTTGTCAAACGCTTCTCCAACTGCATCATCTGTGGTTTCTCCGATGATTGTTAAATCAAAAAAATCATCAACCCTGACAATTTGTGTGTGTCCGCCACTAATGGTTAATGCCAAAAAAGGAAACTCAGGTTTATCAAAATCGTCTTCATCTATAAAATGAGCCAAAATGTGAGCATGCATGTGATTTACCGCTATAAGAGGTATTCTTAATGCCAAAGCCATTGATTTTGCAAATGAGCTCCCTACTAAAAGCGACCCCATAAGTCCAGGGCCTTGTGTAAAAGCTATTGCTGACAATTGTTCTTTTTTGATATTTGCTTTTTTTAATGCTGCTTCGATGACAGGTACAATATTTTGCTGATGCGCACGAGAAGCTAATTCAGGAACGACACCTCCGTATTGAGTATGAATTAACTGGTTGGCAACAACATTAGACAGTACTTTGTCGTTACACAATACAGCAGCAGCAGTATCATCGCATGAACTTTCTATGGCAAGTATAAAAACCTCAGGAATTTGCATATAAACAGATGATTTTTGAAGTATATTTGATGTATTGCCATAAAAAGAGTATTTTTACAGCTGGCCAAAATTAAAGATTTTTAGTTAAGATATTGCCATTTCTAAAGGCAAATTATTTATTTGTACCAAAAAAACAAAAACGAACACGTATCAAAAAGATTAAAAAAATAGTATTCCGTACTTTCGTTGGACTAATATTACTTTTGTTAGTACTTTTTATAGCAATTACTACGCCTTTTGTCCAGACAAATCTGGCACAGTATTTCATGAAAAGCATCAATGAAGACTTTGGTATCCAAATGAATGTTGATGAAGTACAGCTAACTCTTTTTGGCGGTGTTAAGATTAAAAAAGTTTTAATTATTGATCATCATAAAGATACTTTAATTTACACCAAAAGAATTAATACAACAATTCTAGGGTTCAAAAAAATGCTGGATGGTGATTTGATTTTCAGTGATATAGCTCTGGATGGCGTTCTTTTTAATTTAAAAACCTATAAAAAGGAAAAAAAGACAAATCTGGATTATTTTATAGATGCTTTTGGTACAAGCAAGACACCTTCCAAGAAACCTTTTTTATTGACTGCTACGAGTGTTGATTTGTCAAACGGCAGATTTGTTTTGATAAATGAGAATCATCAGACACCAAAATCTGTTGATTTTACCCGATTGAAAATCTCAGTTACCAATTTCAAAGTCTATGGTCCCGAAGTATATGCGAATATTCAAAAAATGTCTTTTTTGGATCATAGAGGAGTGTATATAAAAAACTTAAAAGGGAATTACAGTTTCACACAGCAGCACATGATACTGGATAAAATGGAATTAAAAACCGAAGAATCTACTATTAAAGGTTATGCCGCGCTGAATTATGAAATTGAAGATTTTTCAGATTTTGAAAATAAAGTAGAGTTTGATTTTAAACTAAAATCGGCAAAAATAGCTTCGAATGATATTCGATGTTTTTATAACGAATTAGGAAGGAACAGGATTTTTAAGCTTAGAAGTCGTATTACCGGACCGCTGAATAATTTAAAGCTTTTGGACTTAAGCCTAAATGATAATAAAGGTACAAGGGTAATTGGTTTTATTAACTTTAAAAATCTTTTAGGGAACAAGGATCAAAAATTCTACATGAACGGGAAGTTTGATCATTTAAATTCGAATTATACTGATTTAGTTGGCATCCTGCCGAATGTTTTAGGAAAAAAACTGCCTGTTATTATAAAGAAATTGGGAAATGTTTCATTCGTTGGTAATACACAAGTTACTACAACTTCTATTCATGCAAATCTTACTTCAAAAACTGATTTGGGTGGGGTGACTGCTAAATTTACGATTATAGATATGGATCAAAGCGACAAAGCAGCCTATAAGGGATATGTTGTTTTGAATGATTTTAATATTGGTAATCTTTTAGATAATAAAAATTTGTCTTTAGTAAGTCTGAATTTAGATGTTGATGGAAAAGGATTTTCGGAAAAGTATTTGGATACTTCATTAAAAGGAGATGTGTCTAAAATTGCCTATAATGGGTATAATTATAAAAACATAAAAATAAATGGCAATTTTAAACTGCCATTGTATAAAGGATCAATTATTGTAAATGACCCTAATTTGAAAATGAACTTTGACGGTTTGGTTAATTTAAGTAAAAAAGAAAGCCAATATGATTTTCAGATAAAAATTGATAATGCTGAATTGCACAAATTGAATTTTGTCAGTGATACAATATCTCAGTTTAAGGGAGATGCTATCGTTGATGTGCAGGGAAATTCTATTGAGGATCTTCATGGTAATATTTATATAAATAATGCTACTTATGTTAATCCTAAAAAAACATACCAGTTTAATGATTTTAATTTAAATTCAAGTTTTGACGAAAAAAGAATCCGAACCATAAAAATTACAGCACCAGATATTACTAATGGAACTATTGTGGGTAAATTTAAATTTGCAGAATTAAAAGGTTTAATTTCAAATTCTTTGGGAAGTCTTTATACAAATTATAGACCAGTAAAAGTTAGAAAAGGACAGTTTTTAAAGTTTAATTTTGAAGTTTATAGTAAAATTGTTGAGATGTTTTTTCCTGAAATAAAAATAAGTGAAAATACGATAGTAAAAGGGATTATTAATTCCGATAACAATGAATTTAAGTTTAATTTTAATTCACCAACTATAACAGCTTCGGATAATTCTTTTGATAATATTCGGGTTTCAATTGATAATAAGAATCCGTTGTATAACGCCTATATTGAATTGGACAGCATTAAAACTAAAATGTATAAAATCAGGGATTTTAGTTTAATCAATGTTACTTCAAAAGATACTTTGTTTTTCCGAACTGAATTTAAAGGAGGTTCAAAAGGGGATGATTATTTTAATTTAGATTTATATCATACTATTGATAAGGATAATAAAAATATAATTGGTTTTAGTAAATCGGAGATTAAATTAAAAAACAGTTTGTGGTTTTTGAATGAACAAAATTCATCTAATAACCGCTTAGTTTTTGATAAAAAATTAAGCGAGTTTAAGCTTGATGATTTTATACTTTCTAATAAAGATCAAGAAATAAAGCTTAACGGCGAATTCAAAGGCAATTCATATAAGGATGTTAATCTTGAGTTTAAGAATTTTGATATTAATGCGTTAACATCGGCTCAGGAAAGTTTTGCTATTAATGGAAATTTGAATGGTAAAATTAATTATTATCAAAATAAACTCGTTTATAAGCCAACAGCCTCATTAGTCATTGATAATTTGAAAGTCAATAATTATGATCTTGGTGTTTTAAAATTTGATATAAAAGGAGATGAGGATTTTAAGAAATTTACTTTGTATTCAACTATTGAGAATAAAGATTTCGAATCTTTTAGTGCAGATGGGAATTTTGAAATTGTAAATAAAGAGACATTATTTGACCTGAATTTTAAATTTGACCGATTCAACTTGGCTACCTTAAATTCTTTAGGAGGTGATGTTATTTCTAATATTAGAGGGCTGGTGTCTGGTAATGCAACCATTGGGGGATCGGTAAAAAAACCAGATATCAACGGACGCCTTTATGTGAATAATGGTGGCTTAAGCGTACCTTATTTAAATGTTGATTATGCTTTAAAAGACAGAACTATTATTGATTTGACTGATGAAAAATTTCTTTTTAGAAATAATACGCTGACGGATACAAAATTCAAGACAATAGGAACTTTGAACGGAGTAGTGGAACATAAGAATTTTTCTGATTGGAAGTTGGATTTGGCCATAAATTCTAAAAGGCTTCTTGTTTTAGATACTCAAGATAGCGAAGATGCAGCTTATTTTGGTACCGCTTTTATTAATGGAAATGCTACAATTAAAGGCCCTGCAAACGGATTGGTTATCAAGGTAGATGCTAAATCTGAAAAAGGAACAGTACTTAAAATACCAATAAATAATGCCGAAAGTGTAAGTGAAAATAGCTTTATCCATTTCATTACTCCTAAGGAAAAATTCAATTTGCAAAAAGGTATAGTTGAAAAGACCAGAAATTATAATGGACTTGAATTAGAATTTGATTTAGAAATCACTCCAAACGCAGAGGTCGAAGTAATTTTGGATAGAAATTCTGGACACGGTATGAAAGGCAGGGGGAATGGAAACCTATTGTTTAAAATAAATACTTTGGGTGATTTTAGAATGTGGGGAGATTTCTTGCCTTATGACGGAACTTATAATTTTAAATACGGCGGATTGATAGATAAAAAATTCAATGTCAAAAAAGGAGGGTCAATCGTTTGGGAAGGTAATCCTATGAGGGCGCAATTGAATCTTGAGGCTGTCTATAAAACATCTGCAAATCCAGCTTTGTTACTTGAAAATTCAAGTGTTAATAAAAAAATTGATGTAGAAGTAGTTATCGGAATTCATGGCGACTTGTCACATCCAGAACCAGATTTCATGATTGATTTTCCAACGATTAAAAGTGTTATGAAATCAGAATTAGAATCCGAGTTGTCTGATAAAGATGTTAGACAGACACAAGCTTTGTATTTATTGTCCACAGGGAGCTTTCTAAGTAAGGATGGATCTAGTCAAGCTGTATCTTCGAGTTTGTATGAAACAGCTTCGGGTATGTTGGGTAGTATTGTGCATTCAACAGACGAGAAGTTTGAAATGAATTTTAATGTTGTTTCTCCTGATAATAGACCAAGTTCACAAACCGATGGCAGATTTGAAGCAATTGTTTCTTCAAAAGTCAATGAAAGAATTACTATAAATGGAAAAATTGGTGTTCCATTTGGAGGAGTTCATGAATCATCGGTTGTTGGAGATATTGATATTAAATATAGAATGAATGAGGATGGATCTTTTAATCTGCATTTCTTTAATAAAGAAAATGATATCAATTATATAGGACAGGATATTGGATATACTCAAGGTGTCGGTATTTCCTATGAAGTCGATTTTGACACTTTTAAAGAATTAGTAGACAAAATGTTTAATAACAATAAATTAAATAAAAAGCAGAAAAAAGAGAGCGTAAAAGAAGCTGATTCTGATTCTAATTTAAATCCTGATTTTATAAAATTTACAAAACCCGCAACCCCAAATACAGACAAGCCAAAAGTTAATCAGGACGCTGTCCTTCCCGAGGAAGATTAGTTTTATAAGTTTCTTTTTTTAGAAACTTATTGATTGTTTTTAGGTCATTTTTAGTTTTATTATTTATTTCATTTTTACATATTAAAAAGGTATTCGAAAACAGCAAATCTGTCGTTTTTTTAGTAAAATGAATTTATAAGAAAGTTAATCCTACAGCCAATAGTTTGGTTTAAAAAAGAAATATTTAGAAGCTTTTTTCTAATAAAGAAAACTTATCAACGAAAACGTTTGAATTTCAGTTATTTTATTAAAATCTTAGAAAGCACCCCTAAAATATCTTTGATATTTGCTAAATTTACACTTTAATACTTAAAAAAATGTCAAAAACAATAAAAAAGATAGGTGTACTTACCTCTGGAGGAGACTCTCCAGGAATGAATGCCGCTATTCGTTCTGTTGTGCGAACATGTGCTTTTCATAACATAGGATGTGTTGGTATTTATAGAGGCTATCAAGGAATGATTGAAGGGGATTTTAAAGAAATGGGACCCCGAAGTGTAAATAACATTGTAAATAAAGGAGGGACTATTTTAAAATCTGCTCGGTCAATGGATTTTAAAACCCCAGAAGGACGTGAAAAAGCTCATAAAAACCTTGTGAAAGCCGGTATTGATGCTTTAGTAGTAATCGGAGGTGACGGTTCTTTTACAGGAGCTTTGTTATTTAATTCAGAATATGATTTTCCAGTAATGGGAATTCCTGGAACTATTGACAATGATATATTTGGCACAAGCCATACTTTGGGTTATGATACTGCTTTAAATACAGTTGTTGAAGTAATTGATAAAATTCGTGATACTGCAAGTTCACATAACAGATTGTTTCTTATTGAAGTTATGGGACGTGATGCAGGTCATATAGCATTGAATGCCGGTATTGGTGCTGGTGCTGAAGAAATTCTTATTCCAGAAGAGGATTTAGGATTAGATCGTTTGTTAGATTCTTTGAGAAAAAGCAAGGCAGCAGGCAAATCATCAAGTATAGTTGTAATTGCAGAAGGTGATAAAATTGGTAAAACGGTTTTTGAACTAAAGGATTATGTTGAGTCTAATTTTCCAGAATATGATGTGCGTGTATCTGTATTAGGCCACATGCAGCGTGGTGGAGCACCGTCATGTTTTGACAGAGTTTTGGCCAGCCGTTTGGGAGTAAAAGCAGTAGAATGTTTATTAGAAGGGAAATCAAACTATATGGTTGGTTTATTGGCTGATAAAATAGCGCTTACACCTTTAGAACAAGCAATTAAAGGACATACTGAAATTGATCAGGAATTACTCCGCGTATCAGATATTATGTCGATTTAAAATTAAAAATTAAGAAAGTAAAATAAAATAAATAATTTAAATTTAATACAATGTCAAAAGTAAAATTAGGAATAAACGGATTTGGTAGAATTGGAAGAATTGTTTTCAGAGAATCTTTCAACAGAGATAATATAGAAGTTGTAGCGATCAACGATTTATTAGATGTTGATCATTTAGCATACTTGTTAAAATATGATTCAGTTCACGGTCGTTTTGATGGAACTGTAGAAGTTAAAGAAGGAAAACTTTATGTAAACGGAAGAAATATTCGTATCACAGCCGAAAGAAATCCAGCTGACTTGAAATGGAATGAAGTTGATGTTGATGTAGTAGCTGAGTGTACAGGTATCTTTACAACTATCGAAACTGCAAATGAGCACATTAAAGGCGGTGCTAAAAAAGTAATTATCTCTGCTCCATCTGCAGATGCTCCAATGTTTGTAATGGGAGTTAACCACGAAACTGCAAAAGCATCTGATGTAGTTGTTTCTAACGCATCTTGTACTACAAACTGTTTAGCTCCTTTGGCTAAAGTTATTCACGATAATTTTGGAATTGTTGAAGCTTTGATGACAACTGTTCACGCTACAACTTCAACTCAAATGACTGCTGACGGACCTTCTAGAAAAGACTGGAGAGGTGGTCGTGCTGCATCAATAAATATTATTCCTTCATCAACTGGAGCTGCAAAAGCGGTTGGAAAAGTTATTCCAGAATTGAATGGAAAATTAACAGGTATGGCTTTCCGTGTTCCTACTGCTGACGTTTCTACAGTAGATTTAACAGTTAAAGTTGCTAAAGAAACTTCTTATGAAGAAATTATGGCTGTTTTGAAAAAAGCTTCTGAAACTACAATGAAAGGAATTATGGGATATACTGAAGATGCTGTTGTATCTCAAGATTTTATTTCTGACAAAAGAACTTCAATCATTGATGCTACTGCAGGAATTGGCTTAAATTCAACTTTCTTTAAATTGGTATCTTGGTATGATAATGAATATGGATATTCAAGCAAATTAATTGATTTGGCTGTTCATATTAGTTCATTAAAATAAAAATTATAATTTTGCGAAATCCCATTAATTCAAAATTAATGGGATTTTGTTATTTTGTTTTCTTATGTATTTTTAAAAGATATAGTTACAGTTATGGAAAGCAAAAAATCATAAACCAATAAAACAAACCAAATAATATGAAATTAATAGTTGACAGTGGTTCTACTAAAGCAGATTGGATTGCGATAGATGACGATGGGAAAGTTATGTTTACCACACAAACATTAGGTTTAAATCCAGAAATTCTTAACGGTGATGAGATTATAGACCGCCTAAATGACCGTTTTGATATATTACAGAATAAAAAAACCGCTACCCACTTATTTTTCTATGGTGCAGGCTGCGGAACTGACAGAATGAAAATAATGCTTTCTGAAATTTTCAGAGAATATTTTTCGAATGCTGTAGTGGTTGTTGAAGAAGATACGTATGCTGCTGTTTTTGCTACTACTCCAAAAGGTGAAAGCGCAATTGTTGGTATTCTTGGCACAGGTTCAAACTGCAGTTACTTTAATGGTACTGTTTTAGAGCAAAAAGTACAGTCATTAGGTTATATTGTAATGGACGATTGCAGTGGAAATGTTTTTGGAAAAGAGCTAATCAGAAAATACTATTTTAATAAAATGCCAAAAGAATTGGCTGAAGTCTTTGAAAAAGAGTATAATTTGGAACCTGATTATATCAAAAATAAATTATACAAAGAACCAAACCCCAATGCTTATCTTGCCACTTTTGCGAAATTCTTAATTCAGAATAAACAGCATGAATTTTGCCGTAAGATAATATTCAAAGCAATGAAATCTTTTATTAAAAATTATATTAAGCAGTATGAAAACTGTAAAGAAGTACCAGTACATTTTGTAGGTTCTATTGCTTTTTATTTAAAAGAGGAATTAGCCGAAATTTTCGAAAAATATGAACTGCAGTTAGGTAATGTATTAAGAAGACCAATTGATGGCTTAATAGCTTATCACGTAGCAAATAGTTAAGATATGGAGATAGCAATTATTGCGCATGACGGGAAAAAAGAAGATATTGTAAAATTTTTGATTAAAAACCGTGAAGTACTGCAACAGGAAAAGATAAAGTTTATAGCAACCGGAACTACCGGAGGCAGAGCCGAAGAAGCTGGTTTTAAAACCACAAGAATGCTTTCAGGTCCGTTAGGAGGTGATGCACAAATTGCGGGTAGAGTTGCCGAAGGTAAAACACAGATGGTTTTGTTCTTTAAAGATCCTCTTTCTAGTCATCCTCACGAAGCAGATGTTAACATGCTTATACGTGTTTGCGATGTACACAATATACCGTTAGCAACAAATGAAGCAACAGCACAATTGTTAATAGATGCTATAGCACAGCAATCATAGAGATTTCTACATTTACATTTTTTGGCAAACATGCCACTTGAACCGTTTCACGAGCTGGAGCGGTTTTTTCATTAAAATACGATCCGTAAACAGTATTGATTTTTCCAAAATCATTCATATCAGAAATAAAAATAGAAGTCTTTACTACATTTTCAAAAGTCATTCCTGCTGCTTCAAGAACTGCTTTCATATTTTCCATCACTTGTTTCGTTTCTGATTCGATGCTGTCTATTACTAACTCCATTGTAGCTGGATCTAGTGCAATTTGACCAGATGTATATAAAGTATTTCCTTTTAAAACAGCCTGGTTATATGGACCAATCGGTGCTGGAGCTTTTTGGGTATAGATTATTGTCTTCATACGAGAATGATTTTTAAATTATGTATTAGTATTAATTTTTGTAGCAGTCGCATTTGTTTTTTTAGTGAATATGGGTTCTTGCTCTGTGCTATATTTTTGCTTTAAAAAAGACAAATGCAATTACATCAATCAGGGCTAAAGATAAATATTTGTCATATTTGCAATGAGCTACAGCTAAATTAAATGAAGCCTAGAAGTTTTGTTTTCTTTTTTCCCATTTAATATCACTAAGAACGCCTGATTTGATTCCGATATAGAAATTCCAGCTTGTATTTGTTCCAAATGGAGTCCAGTTAAAATCCATTCTCCAGCTCATTAAATCTCTTTCAAAACGCAATTGAGTAAAAGTAACACCTTTTTGAACAAAATCAAAACCTGTAGAAATACCCGCTTTCCATTTTGGAGTTAAATCAGTATTAGCCGAAATCATAATGGAATTTCCAGTTATTTTTTTCTCTCTATTGTTGTTTCCATAGGTTAAGGAATAGGCAAATGTCATATCCCAAGGCAGTTTTGCTCTAAAAAACTCAGTAACGGCATCTTCTTTTTCATCATCATCGCCAAATTGACTGTTTTTTCGATAGCTTCCGGTATCAATATCTGAACCGAATAAATCATCTTCACGGCCTCCGTTTCTTGCAGCCTGCGAATCCTTTTTTTCTTTTTTATCACCTTTGCTGGTTAGAGAGTAATTCATTGTCAAATTTGCACTTGTCATTCTAAAAAGACTGCCGCCATTATTGATATTGTAGGTATTGATTCTGTTTCCTGAATTATCAATTGCGTATGGATCCAAAGTTGTTCCAAAATTAGCGCTCAGTTTATTGTCAAAAAATTGTGTTCCACCGCTTACTCTCACAGGAGCCCATGCAAGCGTTTTAGCATTTACGTCATAACTGGTAGAAAAATTTAAGTTGTTTAAAAGCATTATTTTTTTCGCCTCTGTTTTGGTAGTATCCTTGTCGGCAACTTTTGCTTCAAAAGTATTGCTAAGGTTGAATCCAATGGAATTTGAACTATTGAGGCCAGGTGATCCATACATACCACCTTCAAATCGGGTGTAATCTTTTTGCATCCCGCCGCTGCCGTCAATTGCATAGGTGTCATAATATTTTTCAAAACTAGGAGTGTAACTATGAGAAATTGCAGGTCTCATTACGTGCCTTATTGATTTTATTTTTTTATCATCACCAAAATTAAAAGTTCCATAAATAGTAGTTCCTATGCTTGTTGATGAAGAATAAGTTCTAAAAGCATCAAAACCTTTTACATCGTTAGTAACCACTGTAGCTAATTGATTGTCATAATGTTTTTCGATAGTTTTAAAATACCAAACTTCATCATAGTTTAAAGATGTTGAAACGCTAAAATATTTAAATACTTTAAAGTTGGTGCTTAAAGGAATTGAATGTTGGAATCCAATATCAGCATTTTGGAACATTTGGGGTTTAAAAAACAGTGAATCAGTTGTAATAAAGCTGTTTTTTCCATTCAAGTTATATTGTAAATTAATGTTCTTGAAAAAACCCTTTTTTGCACCATCATTTTTTGCAAACGGATAAATACGGTCTACGCTAAATTGTAATGTAGGAAGGGTCATATTGATCACTTTTGTATTGGTGTTTTGAGAATGAGTTGCTGTAAGTGATATTCTGCTTTCTGGTACGGAATGAAATACTGTGCTATATGAGATTGAAGAACTCAATGAGTTGTTTAATGAAGATCCAACATTGACTTGATTGATGGTTTTTTTGAAGTATTCACTGCTTCCTAAATTCACAGAAGCAGAAAATGTTGAATTTGGATTCGCTTTTGAGTCTTGTGAATGCGACCATTGAATATTATATATTTTTGTTTTAGAATAATCAGGATATCCTCTTTCACTAATAATATTGTTCTCGAATCTAACATTAAAGTTTCCCTGAAAATGGTATCTGTTCGCATAAGATGACTGCATTCCCAACGCATAACTTCCATTGGTGTAGTAATCTCCAACAACGGTTAAATTGTAATGGTCGCTTAGCGCAAAATAATAACCTCCATTTTGCAACGAAAACCCTTTGGTATTAGAATCATTATAAGAAGGCAGAATAATTCCCGACACGCTTGTTTCTTTTGATAATGGAAAATAGGCAAAAGGCATGTATATTGGGGTTGGAACTCCAGCGATAACCATGTAGGTAGAACCTGTTATGATTTTTTTTCCTGGAATAAATTTTATTTTATTGGTTTGAAAATAATATTCAGGATTATCAACGTCTTTTGCTGTTGTAAATCTTGCGCCTTTAAGAAAGTAAACAGAATCATTTTCTTTTTTGGTAATTGCCGCTTTTACATTAAACTCCCCTTGAGTAGTTCTGGAATTCCAAATTAAAGCTTTTTTTGTTTTGAAATTAAAGCGTATGGAATCTGGTTCAATGACATTGGAACCTTGTTTGAAATTTGGAAATTGAGTATAATTGCCAAGAGAATCTTTAATTCGGCCTGCATAGACCTCGTTTTTTTCATAATCCATGACAATAATACCTGATTTTAATTCAACATCTTGGTAATATAATTCAGCTTTATCGTATAAAGTAATGAGTTTTTTCTTTTGCTCAATTTTTGCATAGTCGTCGGCTTTGTATTTTACCTGTCCGTTAAGGAAAGCTTTTTTAATTTTAATTGTGTCTAATTTGACTGTGTCAGTTGGAGTTTCAGCTTTAGGGTTTTTATCTACAGTATCATTAATAGGTTTCTTAACTTCTTGTTTATTAGCACGAATAGAAGTCTGTTTCTTTTTTATATCTTGAGAATATAGATTAGAACAACCTAGAGATAGGAAAATTGATAGTAAAACGATATTAAATAAGTTTGTATGCAAAGGTTTAAATACTATTTTTGTAAAATGAAGACAGGAATATATTTGAGCCAAAATTACTATATTTTTCGGCAAAAATAATCAAAACATAAATTTATAATAGAACTCTTGTAATAAAATTAACTATTTAGATGGATATATCAAAAAAAATAAAAATTGCATTTACATTTTTAATAATGATGTTGATGACCAATATTTATGGGCAGTCCAATGATTTTAAAGTCACATTAGATGCGGGTCACGGAGCGCATGATTTTGGGGCGAATTATAGCGGAAGAGTTGAGAAAAATATAGCATTGGCTATTGTTTTGAAAGTGGGTAAAATTTTGGAAGCTTATCCCAAAATAGATGTTATATATACTAGAAAGACCGATGTTTTTATTGATTTGGTGGAGCGCGCAGATATTGCCAACAGAGCTGATTCAAATATTTTTGTCTCCATACATTTAAATGCAAATAAAAACACCGAAGCCGATGGTACCGAAACCTATGTAATGGGTATGAATAAAATTGCGTCTAATCTTGAAGCGGCAAAAAAAGAAAATGCCGTAATCACAATGGAGAAAGATTACAAACAAAAATATGAAGGTTATGATCCCAACTCTCCAGAAACAATGATTGGCATGACTTTGATGCAGGAGGAATATTTGGAAAACAGTATTGCATTAGCAAGTAAAGTTGAAGATCAATTTGCCAAGTTAGGTAAGAAATTAAGGCATGGAGGTGTAAAACAAGCCCCTTTTATGGTTTTGCACAAAGCTTATATGCCTAGGGTTCTAATTGAGACAGGATTTATTTCTAATCCTACAGAAGGAGAATTATTAAATTCAGAGGAGGGACAAAATGACATTGCTAGAGCTATTGCCAATGCCATAATCAGTTATAAATATGAATATTTTGGTGATGGAGGAGCAGAAACTTTAGGTGAGAAACCTTCTCAAATACTCAAAGAGATTCCTGTAAAAGATTCTGAAACTCCAAAGGAAAATAAGAACTTAATTAAAAAAGATACTCTGGGTTCAATTTATAAAATTCAGCCTTTTGACAGTAAAAATAAATTTGCGATGAAGCCAATAAATTTTAAGGGATTGCAAAATGTCTAACTCGTTTTTGGAGATGGTGCCAATAAATACATTTAGTGCAAAACTTATAATGAAGTCTTATTAATTATATTAACTTTTAAAATTATGTTTTCAAAAAATGAATTTAAAATCATTATAATTTTATTTTTTACAATCTTTGGTTTTTCATTTCCAAGTTTTGCACAATCGGCTTCAAAATTCAAAGTTGTTTTGGATGCGGGTCATGGCGGCAAAGATCCTGGAGCAAGGTCAAAATCTAATAGCTATAAAGAAAAAGACATAACCTTGGCTGTTACATTAAAAGTTGGTAAAATATTAGAACAAAATCCGAGTATTGATTTCATACATACTCGAAAAACAGATGAGTTCATTGAACTTAGAGAAAGAGCAAAAATTGCAAATCGCGCCAATGCAAATTTATTTGTCTCCATTCATTGTAACTCAAACAAAAGTGCAACGCCAAATGGAAGCGAGACTTATGTAATGGGAATGTCAAGATCAAATATGAATTTTGAAGTTTCAAAAGCAGAAAACTCCGTAATCTTTTTAGAAGATAATTACAAAAAAGCATATAAAGGTTTTGATCCAAACAACCCAGAAACATTGATAGGGTTGAAAATGGTACAAGAAAATAATTTAACAAGCAGTATTGGTTTTGCAAATAGAATACAAAAGAATTTTTCAAATTCTTCTGGAATAAAATCAAGGGGGATAAAACAAGAACCTCTATGGGTTTTGGATGCGTCTATTATGCCTGGAGTTTTAATTGAGATTGGTTTTATTTCTAGTCCAATTGATATATCTTTTTTAGAATCAGAAAATGGCCAAAATGATATTGCCAAAGCTATTGCAGATGCTATAGTAAGTTATAAAAATGAAAATTTTGAAGATGGGGGGACGGAAAATTTTGACACAAAACCTTCACAAATGCTTAACGATAATATTGTAAAAAAGTCTGAAAATCAATTAATTAATAAGGGGAGTTTTAAAAAGGATACACTAGGGTCAATTTTTAAAATCCAATTAGCAGCCAGTAAAAATAAATTAGCCTTACAGCCTAAAAATTTCAAAGGACTAAAAGATGTGTCCTCAGTATATGAAGATAATGTCTATAAATACTTTTATGGAGAAACTTCCGATTATGAAAATGCTAAAAATCAATTGAAAGTAGTGAAATCCAAAGGATATGATTCAGCTTTTTTAATTGCATTCAAAAACGGAAAAAAAATAAGCATTCAAGAAGCAATCAAATAATTATTAGTTCGAATATTTTATATTAAATTTACCCATTAAAAAAAAGACAAAAATTTTGAAAATTACAAGAGAAATTAAGACTGCTATTTTAGTTATAACATCAATTTTATTATTCATTTGGGGATACAGTTATTTAAAAGGAAAAGACCTTTTTAAAAGTTACAAAACTTTCTATTCAGAATATGAAAACGTAGAGGGACTCGCACCATCAGCTCCAGTAACTATAAATGGACTTATTATTGGGAAAGTAAAAACAATATCAATAACCGAAAAAGGAACATTATTAGTTGAACTGCAAATAGATACTGATTTTCCAATATCTAAATCAAGTACAACGGCTGTTTACGACGCTAGTCTAATTGGCGGTAAGCAATTAGCTATTCATCCTAATTATGCAGATAAAAATATTGCTGAGAGTGGTGATTATCTAAAAGGTGTTATTCAACCGGGTTTGATGGACTCATTAGGTGACAAAGTTAGTCCAGCTATGGCGAAAGTAGAAAAATTAATGACTAGCGCAGATCAGTTAGTTGTTAGTTTCAATGAAGTTTTAGATGCTAAAGGGAAAGCGGACTTAAAAAAGAGTCTAGCAGAACTTAGTGCAACTATGGAGCAATTCCATAAAGCCGCATCGAATGCAAATGTAATTTTAGAAGAAAATAAAGGACAGCTGAAAGGAGTAGTTTCTAATTTTAATAAAGTTTCGGATAATTTTGTAAAGATTTCAGATTCTTTAAATAAAGCAGATTTAGGTCTTACCGTTAGAAATTTAAATGCAACACTGACTAAGGTTGATGGCATAATGAAAGGTATAGAAGCTGGCAATGGCACAATGGGAAAATTAATGAAAGACGATGCCTTGTATAATGATTTAGCTAAAACTTCAAAAGAGTTAGAGCTGCTTTTGCAGGACGTGAGACTGAACCCAACCCGTTATGTAAATGTTTCTGTTTTTGGTAAAAAAAATAAGCCGTATAATGCTCCAAACGATTCTATAACAAAAGTAAAAAACTAGTTTCATGACTTATCTTAGTAATGTTTTATTTGCCATTGTATTGATTATTGGATTCGGATATTTTTATTTGAATGTCAAAAAAATCATTAGAAATATTAATCTTGGCATTGCTGTTAACCGTACTGATAATGCAAAATCAAGATGGAGAAATATGGCTATGATTGCGCTTGGACAATCCAAAATGGTTAAACGTCCTGTTGCTGGAATACTGCATATTATAGTGTATGTTGGTTTTGTTATTATCAACATTGAATTATTAGAAATTATCATTGATGGTTTATTTGGAACTCATAGAATTTTTGCTTCTATAGGAGTTGTCTATGATGTTTTAATTGGTTCTTTTGAAATATTGGCTTTTTTAGTTTTAGTAGCAGTTTCTATATTTTTGATAAGAAGAAATATCATTAAGCTAAAAAGATTTATCCATTCAGATTTAAAAGGATGGCCAAAAGGTGACGCTAATTATATTCTGTATTTTGAGATTACTTTAATGACTTTGTTTTTATTGATGAATGCTTCTGATCTGCATCTGCAAAATGTGCCTGGTGGTTTTTCTCATTTTATAAAAGCTGGATCTTTTCCGATAAGTCAATTTATAGCTCCTGTTTTTAATGGAATGTCTAATGAGCTGGTGATGCTGCTTAATGAAGGTTTTTGGTGGCTGCACATTGTTGGAATTTTGGTTTTCATGAACTATTTATATTTTTCAAAACACCTCCATATTTTATTGGCTTTCCCAAACACTTATTTTGCCAATTTAAATCCGCAAGGACAATTTGACAATTTAGCTTCGGTAACTGCTGAAGTTAAATTAATGATGGATCCAAATGCAGACCCGTTTGCGGCAGCTCCAGTTTCAGAAAATGAAACTCCAAGTAAATTTGGGGCTAATGATATTCAGGATTTAAACTGGGTTCAATTGTTAAATGCCTATACATGTACTGAATGTGGACGCTGTACTTCGTCATGCCCGGCAAATCAAACAGGCAAAAAATTGTCTCCGCGTAAAATTATGATGGATACTAGAGACAGAATTGAAGAAGTAGGTCGAAACATCGATGCAAACAAAGGTATTTTTGTGCCAGATAATAAAACCTTATTAAACAATTATATTACACCAGAGGAATTGTGGGCTTGTACTTCCTGTAATGCTTGTGTAGAGGAATGTCCAGTTAATATCAGTCCGCTTTCTATCATTATGGATATGAGACGTTATCTTGTAATGGAACAAAGTGCTGCTCCAATGCCTATAAATGCCATGATGACTAATATTGAAAATAATGGCGCACCTTGGCAATACAGCCAGCAAGACCGTTTGAATTGGAAAAATGAATAGTTGTTTATTAATTTATTTAAAAGTTTAATTGTTTAAATGAATAGAGGAATTAAATGATAATTAAAATCCAAGACAATAGAGACGAATAATCTTTTTGAGAAATAACAGAATCAACATATATTATGTCAGAAAATTTAATAGTGCCGACAATGGCCGAAATGCTAGCCCAAGGAAAACAGCCAGAAGTTTTGTTTTGGGTAGGTTGTGCAGGAAGTTTTGACGATAGAGCAAAAAAAATAACCAAAGCATTTGTCCGAATATTGAATCGTGCTAATGTATCTTTTGCTGTTCTTGGTACCGAAGAAAGCTGTACTGGGGATCCTGCAAAAAGAGCTGGAAATGAGTTTTTGTTTCAAATGCAGGCCATGATGAACATCGAAGTGCTGAATGCCTACGAAGCTAAGAAGATTGTTACAGCTTGTCCGCATTGTTTCAATACTTTGAAAAATGAATATCCAGAACTGGGCGGTCACTATGAAGTAGTACATCATACCGAATTCCTTAAATCATTATTGGATTCTGGCCGTTTAACGATTGAAGGAGGACAATTTAAAGGGAAACGAATTGCTTTTCACGATCCTTGTTATTTAGGCAGAGCTAATAATGTATATGAAGCACCGAGAGATTTAATTCAAAAACTGGATGCTGAATTGATCGAAATGAAACGCTCAAAAGCAAATGGACTTTGTTGTGGAGCAGGAGGTGCACAAATGTTTAAAGATGCTGAACCAGGAAATAAAGAAATTAATATAGAAAGAACAGAAGATGCTCTGGAGACAAAACCGAACATTATTGCTGCTGGCTGTCCTTTTTGCAACACAATGTTAACTGACGGCGTTAAAAATAAAGAAAGAGAAGATGACGTTAAAGTAATGGATATTGCTGAATTGATTGCAAACGCTCAAGATTTATAAATCGATCATGAATTTTAAATTCATAATTCATAACTCATAATTAATAATTAATATGTACGTTCCTTTTGAAAATTTACCCGGAGAATCTAAAATTTGGATTTATCAATCGAATAGAAAATTTTCGGATGCCGAGTTTTCTGAAATTGAAACTGATCTGCAATCCTTTCTTGCCGAATGGGCAGCACATGGAACCAGCCTTGAATCTTCTTATTTATTAAAATATAACCGTTTTATTATTTTAGCAGTAAATCAGGAAGTGCAGGCAGCAACAGGCTGTTCTATTGATTCATCAGTAGAATTTATTCAAAGTTTAGAGAAAAAATATAATGTTGATCTATTGGATAAAATGAATGTAACCTTCAAACTTGGAGATCACATTGCACACAAACCATTGATTGATTTTAAAAAAATGGTTAAAGATAAAGCAGTTACCGAAAACACAATTGTTTTTAATAATCTAGTTAACAATATTGAAGAGTTCAACGAATGTTGGGAAGTTCCTGCTTTGGACAGCTGGCATAGCCGTTTTTTTTAATCCAATAAAAAGACGAAAGATGTCAAAACTTATTTTCTTCTCTATATTCCTTTTTTGTTTTTCAATTTCAAATGCTCAAAATTCGGATATTGATCTTTTAAAAAAAATAAATCTGAACAGGAATACTAATCTCGAATCCACAATGGTTGGGATTACCAATAGTGCCATGCCTGTAAGTGTTGGTACTCCCATAATTATTTATGCGGTTGGATTAATTGAAAAAGACAGTACCACAAAGAAAAAAGCAATTTTCATTGGTGAATCTTTAGCCGCTTCGGCATTTATTTCTTTGGCTTTAAAAAGTATCGCCAAAAGGGAAAGACCTTATGAAACGTATCCTGAAATAGAGAATGTTACTTTAGAGTCTAGCTATTCTTTTCCTTCGGCTCATACTTCTTCCGCGTTTTCAACAGCAACCTCACTGAGTATGGCTTATCCAAAATGGTATGTTATTGCTCCGTCTTTTTTATGGGCTGGTGCAGTTGGATATTCCCGTATGTACTTGGGCGTACATTATCCGACAGATGTTTTTGCCGGTGCCATTGTGGGAAGCGGATCAGCATTTCTATGTTATAAATTGAATAAATGGATTAACAAAAAAAGAGCTCCTCACCAAAAAAAGCTCTGGGAGTAATTTCTGTTTATTTGATATTTCTTAAAGTAAACAGTATTTCGATTTACTTCGTCAGTTCCTTTATGTTCGTGTGGGCGTGTCCCTCCGTGAAAAACTTCGGGTCGGGTTTTACGTTCCCGCTTTTTTTTATCCCATAAAAAAATGGGATAAAAAAAGAGCTTCACTGCAACCCCTCACGCAAAAAAAGAATAAACAAATGAATATATCAGCATTTGAAATTTACCCTGATAAATGTTAAAATTTAACTTTTTATTCATAGTAAACCCCGCCTAATCTCCTTACTTTCGTTACACTAAAAAATCATATAGAAAATCAGTATAACCTTAATGCAGTATAGCATCAATGTGATCTGAAAATCATATATGACAAGCAAAAAACAATTAAAAAAGCATATGAGAATAGCAATTGTCTGTTATCCTACTTTTGGCGGAAGTGGTGTAGTTGCAACAGAATTAGGTTTAGAATTAGCTAGAAGAGGGCACGAAATTCATTTCATTACCTATAGTCAGCCAGTGCGTTTGGCATTATTAAATCCTAATGTTCATTATCATGAAGTAATCGTTCCAGAATATCCTTTATTCCATTTTCAGCCTTATGAGCTGGCTTTGTCAAGCAAACTGGTGGATATGGTAAAATTATACAAAATAGAATTATTGCATGTTCATTATGCTATTCCGCATGCTTATGCGGGCTATATGGCTAAACAAATGCTCAAAGACGAAGGAATTGATATTCCTATGGTGACAACACTGCATGGAACCGATATTACTTTGGTAGGGAACCATCCTTTTTACAAGCCTGCAGTGACCTTTAGTATTAATAAATCGGATTATGTGACTTCAGTTTCTCAAAGTCTGAAAGACGATACTTTAAAATTATTCAATATAAAAAATGAAATTCAGGTCATTCCAAATTTTATTGAGTTGGAAAAAAATCTATATGATCCAACAGTTCCTTGTCAACGTTCGGTTATGGCAAATGAAAATGAAAGAATTATTACGCATATCAGTAATTTCAGGAAAGTAAAGCGTATTCCGGATATTATTAAAATATTTTATAAAATCCAAAAAGAAATTCCAGCCAAATTAATGATGGTAGGAGATGGTCCCGAAAAAGAGAAGGCCGAGAAAATGTGCAGAAAATATGGTATTCAGGATAAAGTGATTTTTTTTGGAAACAGCAATGAAATTGACCGGATTTTGTGCCTCACAGATTTGTTTCTTCTGCCTTCCGAAACCGAAAGTTTTGGTTTAGCCGCTCTTGAAGCAATGGCTTGTGGAGTTCCTGTAATATCAAGTAATTCCGGTGGTTTGCCCGAAGTGAATAGTGATGGCGTATCTGGTTATTTGAGTGATGTTGGAGATATAAATGAAATGGCTAAGAATGCATTGAAAATTTTAAAAGACGATAGTGTTCTTAAAGAATTTAAAAAGAATGCACTCCATGTTGCTGAGCAATTTGATATTAAAAACATCCTGCCAATTTATGAGGAATTATACCTCAAGGCAATTAATAAATACAAATAATTAACTAAATATTACTTGATGGAAATCCACCTTATTTAAAGAATGAGGCGGATTTTTTCATTTGTTATTTTTGATAGAAATCTAAATTCGATTATTTTTTTGGATAATAGTATAAAAGCAAAATATTTCCTTTTAACCTCGATTACTTCATTATATTTTTATTTTCATAGGAGTTCAGTGAACTTCGTTTGAAGTAAAAATCCTTGTAACCTGGGGTTCAGCTTACAATATTGCAACGGAAAGCATGACGATGATTGTTAAAATGCGACCCGAGCGATAGCGAACAAGCGAAGCAAATCTTTCTGCTCCAAAAAATAATAATCGAGTTCAGGTTATAAACGATAATTTATCAATTTAAGAACATATTATTCGCACACATTAAAACCATTGAAATTTGCAACGATATTATATGTGCTTTATCTGAAATATTACTAATTTATAATTTTTAGTTTAATTCATAAAACTTACATTTGCCTAAAAAATTAAACAATGGCAGGAAATAGTTACGGAACACTATATAGAGTAACCACTTTTGGAGAATCACACGGAGAAGCATTAGGCGGAATTATTGATGGCTGTCCATCTGGAATTCAGCTGGATTTAGATGCAATTCAATTTGAAATGTCGAGAAGAAAACCAGGTCAATCAGCAATAGTTACGCAGCGTAAAGAACCAGATGATGTACAGTTTTTATCTGGAATTTTTGAAGGTAAAACTACAGGTACACCAATTGGTTTTATTATTCCCAATACCAATCAAAAATCAGACGATTATTCTCACATTAAAGATAATTACAGACCAAGTCACGCAGACTATGTCTATGAAAAAAAGTATGGAGTAAGAGATTATAGAGGCGGAGGCCGAAGCTCAGCACGTGAAACGGCAAGCAGGGTAGTAGCAGGTGCTATTGCAAAACAAATGCTGCCTGAAATAAAGTTCAATGCTTACGTTTCTTCTGTAGGTCCAATTTTTCTTGAAAAACCATACCAAGAATTGGATTTTTCTAAAATAGAAAGTAATCCAGTTCGCTGTCCAGACGAAGAATCGGCTATAATTATGGAAGATTATATTCGTCAAATTCGCAAAGAAGGAGATACAGTAGGAGGAACCGTTACATGTGTGATTCAAAATGTGCCTATCGGTCTTGGAGAGCCTGTATTTGACAAATTGCATGCCGAATTAGGAAAAGCAATGCTTTCTATCAATGCTGTAAAAGGTTTTGAATTTGGAAGCGGATTTGAGGGCGTGAAAATGAAAGGAAGCGAACACAATGATTTGTACAATCCTGACGGAACTACCCGAACCAATCTTTCAGGAGGAATTCAAGGCGGAATAAGCAATGGAATGGATATTTATTTTCGAGTAGCTTTCAAGCCAGTAGCTACTATAATGCAAAAACAGGAATCTCTGGACAACAAAGGAAATATTACTGAGATGGTTGGAAAAGGACGTCACGATCCTTGTGTTGTTCCTAGAGCTGTTCCAATTGTAGAAGCAATGGCTGCTATTGTTTTGGCAGATTTCTTCCTTTTGAATAAAACATATTTGTAACTGAAAATGATTTCAAAAACAAATGTCTTTCTAAAAGTCTCAGAAAAAGGATGTTTCTAAGAAGAAAAAATATATTCAGTATTTTGACGAGCTAAATATTGAAATTTAACCTTGAAATTAATTAAATGACTGCAATTGAAACAAAAAAAACATCTTTTTTTAAAGGATTAACGGGGCAAATCCTTATTGCAATGCTCTTGGGAGCAATATTAGGTGTTATTATTCACAACTCATCAGATATTGAAACTACTAAAGAATTTAGTGCCAAAATAAAAATGCTGGCTACTATTTTTATTAGGCTTGTACAAATGATTATTGCGCCGTTAGTCTTTACCACTTTGGTGGTTGGAATTGCAAAATTGGGTGATATAAAAGCAGTTGGCAGAATTGGCGGAAAAGCATTGGGATGGTTTTTTACGGCTTCTTTTTTTTCATTGTTAATCGGAATGCTGTATGTTAATTTATTACAGCCAGGTGTTGGATTAAATTTGTCGAATGTAGATTTAGCAAGTGTTTCGGATGTAACAGCTAAAACTCAAAGTTTATCTTTTGAAAATTTTATAGAGCATATTGTTCCCAAAAGTCTTTTTGAGGCATTAGCTACTAATGAAATTTTGCAAATTGTAATTTTTTCTATATTCTTTGGATTGGCGGCAGCTTCAGTGGGAGAAAATGCAAAACCAGTTATTGACTTTTTGGACAGATCTTCACATATTGTTTTAAAAATGGTAAATTATGTAATGAAATTTGCACCAATAGGAGTTTTTGGAGCAATTGCAGGAGTATTCGCTGTTAGGGATTTTCAGGAATTAGCGATTACATATTTCAAATTTTTCGGTTCTTTTCTTATAGGTATCGGTACTTTGTGGTTAGTGCTTATTGCTATTGGATTCATTTTCCTGGGCAATAGAATGAAAACATTGTTAAAACATATCATTAGTCCATTAATTATAGCATTTGGAACAACAAGTTCCGAAGCCGTTTTTCCAAAGCTTACCGAGGAATTAGAGCGGTTTGGTGTAAAAGATAAAATAGTTTCATTCATGCTGCCTTTGGGATATTCTTTTAACCTTGACGGGAGTATGATGTATATGACTTTTGCGGGTATTTTTATTGCTCAAGCTTATGGTGTTCATCTTGATTATCCAACCCAATTTACGATGCTTTTTGTTTTAATGTTAACCAGTAAAGGTATTGCTGGAGTTCCTAGAGCGAGTTTGGTGGTTGTAGCAGCAACTTGCGGTATGTTTAAAATTCCGATTGAAGGAATTGCATTAATATTACCTATAGATCATTTTTGTGATATGTTCAGAAGTGCTACAAATGTTTTAGGAAATGCTTTGGCCACATCAGTAGTGGGTAAATGGGAAGAAGAAAAGTAAAATGTTTAATATAAAAGTAAATGCATTTTTATATTGAATGGTCAGTATAAAAGCGAAAACAAAAAAAGCAGTTACCTATTAAAAAGTAACTGCTTTTTTTGTTTTAATTTGTAAGAAAAATATACGTTTAAAATATTCCCTAAATAATGTTATAAAATTATATATTTTGGTGTACTTTTGGAGAAACAATATCATTATGCCCCCAATAAGGATAGTTTTATTAATTATTTTTTATTTTAATTTTTTAGGAATAACTTTAATTGGACAGAATCAACTGCCTTCTAAAAAAGAGATTAATAAATTAATTGGATCAGCGACAAAGCTAAGAGAATCTGGAGATTTTGAAAAATCTTTACTGATTTCAAGATTAGCTTTGCGACAAGCCATATCCATAAAAGACAATATTCTTATTGCAGAAAATTATAATAATGTTGCGGCTAATTTTAATGCTTTGGCAGAATTTGATAAAGCTATTTTTTACTACGATAAGGCTTTAAGTTATGCTAATCTAACTCAGAATGATACAATAAAACAAAGGGTTAATAATAATCTGGGGAATATGTATTGTTTTGAAAAAAAGAAGTACGATAAAGGCGTTTTTTATTATCGAAAAGCAATTGAATACAGCAAAAATATTTCAGATTCCTCTCAAATGGCTTTTACTAATCTCAACTTAACTTGGGCACTTTTTGATATTGGCAAGTTCCAAAAGGGTGAAGAAAGTTTAAAGCAGATTAATCTTTACTATAAGAAGCATAAAAATGATTATGTGGTTGTCGTGCTTAATATGCTTAATGGCATGTATTCCAATTTTAAAAATGATGATGCAAAAGCAGATTTTTATTTTAAAGAAGCAATTCGGCTTGGAAAGGAGCTGGATGAAAAATCAGATTTGTCTTTTTCGCATTTAGAATACTCTAAGCTTTTATTAAAATTAAAAAAATATAAAGAAGCTTATGAGCATCTGCAAATCTATACTCGTCTTAATGATGAAATTTACGCAGAAGAAAAATTAGAAAAAGCAAATGTTGAAGGGGTTAATTTTCAGTTAGATGAATATAAGAGGACTATTGATAAAATTGAAAATGAAAAAGATTTACAGTTCCAAAGCTTAAAAAAATCAAGAATTATAGTTTTACTCTTTATTATTGCCATTTTTGTTTTACTGCTTTTTCTGAATTCATTAATTAAAAATAACAGATTCAGATTAAAATCAAATGCCGATTTAATGCTTGCAAATCAAGAGCTGGTTATTGCAAATAAGAAAGCGCAAGAATCAGCTTTGTTAAAGACACAGTTTATTTCGACAATAAGCCATGAATTAAGAACCCCTTTGTATGGAGTAGTTGGTATTACTGATCTGCTTTTAGAAGAGCATCAAGAGCTAACCAAAAGTCCTCACTTAAATTCACTAAAATTTTCTGCCCGTTATTTACTGTCATTGGTAAATGATATTCTGCAGATTAATAAAATTGAAGAGAATAAAATCATTTTGGATAAATTGACGTTTAACCTCATGGATGAATTTCTTACAATTAAAAATTCGTTATCCTTTATCGCAAAAAAAAATAATAACAAAATTTTTATAGAGGTAGATGAGTCAATTCCAGAGAGTTTAATTGGAGATAAACTTAGGTTTGCGCAAATCATGATGAATTTGGTAAGCAATGCTCTAAAATTTACTAAAGACGGTAATATTGAAATAATTGCCAGACAAATTGCGGTTAAAGGCGAAATGCATACTATTGAATTTAAGATAAAAGATAACGGAGTTGGCATTGCGGCTTTAGACCAAGATAAAATTTTTGATAAATTTGTTCAGGTAGGCAGAAAAGAACTTGATTATCAGGGTACAGGTTTGGGATTGTCTATTGTAAAAAGACTGTTAGAGCTTTTTGGCAGCAATATCTTCGTCGAAAGCGAATTGGGAAAAGGTACTGTCTTTACTTTTTGTATTGATTTTGAATATAATTCTATGAAAACTAATGAAATAATAAATAATATACAGGTAGATATGAGTTTAAATCATGCATTCAAAGTACTTGTGGTTGAGGATAATCAGATCAATCAGTTGATTACTAAAAAAATTATTGAGAAAAATAATTATTCTTGTATAGTAGTGGAAGATGGTTTTAAGGCTTTGGAAATTTTAGCGCAAGAAGAGTTTGATATTATTTTAATGGATATTAATATGCCTTTGATGAATGGTTTTGAAACGACAAGAAGAATAAGGCTGGAAGGTGTTGATACTCCTGTAATTGCATTGACGGCTTTTGATAAAAATGAAATAACAGATGAAGCAATAATGGCAGGAATCAATGATATTATTGTTAAGCCATTTGAATCGGTTCAATTGTTTAAAGTGATGAATAGCCTTATTTTAAAGGCCAAAAACCTTGTCTAATTAATTATTATGTAAAAAAACATCCTTTAAAATAGCTTTAAAAGATGTTTTAATTATTTGAAATGAGCATTATGGCTTCTTAGTACCAGCGCTTTTTATTTTGTTTTGATGCATTCGATTTTCTGGATTTGTGAGCGCCTCCGCTTCGATTTGAATTTTTAGGTGGATTAGCATCAGCTGTAGGGTTTCCAGAATGCCAAGGATAAGGATGATTATCTATGGTGTCTACATTTACTTTTATCAGTTTTTGAATATCTTTCCAGTAATCTTTTTCGTCTTTACTGCAAAAAGAAATTGCAATTCCGCCATTTCCGGCACGGCCTGTTCGTCCAATACGGTGTACATACGTTTCAGGGATATTAGGTAAATCAAAATTGATTACAAAAGGCAATTGGTCAATATCAATACCGCGGGCTGCAATATCTGTTGCTACAAGAACACCAACTTCCTTGTTTTTAAACGCATCCAGTACACGCTGTCTAGCATTTTGAGATTTATCACCATGTATGGCTTCTGCGGGAATGTCTTTTTTTCTTAATGCTTTTACAACATTGTCAGCACCATGTTTTGTTCTTGAAAAAACAAGGACATTTGATAAGTTTTCATTTTTTATCAAATGATAAAGTAGGTTTCTTTTTTCTGTTTTCTCAACAAAATAAACGCGCTGTTCTACATTTTCTGCTGTAGATGAAACTGGGGATACAGTAACAGTTTCGGGATCTGTAAGAAACATTTCGGCCAATTCTCTTATGGCTATCGGCATGGTTGCAGAAAAGAAAAGAGTCTGTCTGTTTTTTGGCGTAAGCTTTACAATTTTTTTGACATCATTAACAAAACCCATATCCAGCATCTGATCGGCTTCATCCAATACTAATGTGTGTAAATGATTCAAATCTATAAAACCTTGTTTATGCAGGTCTAATAAGCGCCCTGGCGTTGCTATTACAATGTCAACTCCGCTTTTTAAAGCGTCAACTTGAGGATTTTGTGATACACCGCCAAAAAGCGTTAATTGCGTCAGATTGGTGTATTTTCCATAAGTGTCGAAACTTTGTCCAATTTGAACAGCTAATTCTCTTGTAGGAGTGACAACAAGCGCTCTGATTACCTTCGATTTTTTTGTTGAACCTACTATTCGGTGCAATTGATGTATTATTGGAATAGCAAATGCAGCCGTTTTTCCTGTTCCTGTTTGTGCACATCCTATTAAATCTTTTCCAGCCAAAACTACTGGTATAGATTGTTCCTGAATAGGAGTTGCTTGTGTATAGCCTTCTTCAAATACGGCTTTTTGTATACTTTTTGAAAGTGATAAATCTTCGAATAACATATTTTTGATATTAAAATATCTTGTTTTTAGTACATAGATAAGTGCGCAAAGATAGTGTTATTTTGGATGAAAATTGTTTTACTTTTCAGGACGTATTTTACTTAATTTATAATTCAATTGAATTATGTGCTTTCATGAAATCGGTTACTAAATAACCTATCAGTTTGCCTATTAAATGATTGTTTTTATCTTCACCTAAGTCTGGAGCACCTTCGCAGATATGTAAATAAGCAGCATTTTTATTTTTAGCAAAAAAGGAAACAAATTGACGAAGTTCTTCAATTGAAAAACCGCTTAATGTCATTGCGCTGCTTGCTATATTTGGAATAGCATCCAAATCAATTTCAATTCCAAATGGGTCATTTTTAATAAAATCAAGAGCTATTGCCATTTCTTCTGAAAAGACTTTTTCTTTTCGAATGTTAACGCTGTCGTAAGTATTGTAACGAACCCGATCTTCAATTTTTTTTATAATATCTAAAACACTTTTGGACGTGTAATTTTCATGAAGGCCAAAAATGAAATATTTTTTTAGAAAACCTTCTTCAAAAGCATAAGAGAAACCGTTGCCGCTATGACGTCCTTCTAAAATTCTAAAATCAGAATGTGCGTCGAAATTCACGGCGTTTATGGCTTTTCCTTTTGCCAGAGCGGCTCCTTTTATATTTCCGTAGGAATTGTTGTGACCTCCGCCAATTACTATTGGAATTTTGCCTGATTGAATGATTTTGCAGATAATATGGGAAACTTCCTTGTCAATTTTTTCTACTAACTGACTTAGTTTAGACCGGTCATCAATATCATTAAAGTCAAGATGCTCGACTTCTTTCATTTCTTGCTTAACATCCAAGTGTCCTAAAACAATAATCTGATTGCCCTTAGAAAAGCGGTTATGCTGAATATTAGCGATACTTTGTATGGCACTTTTCCAAGCAGATGCCGCTCCAGGTCTTCCATAATTGGCTCTAACTCCAATGTCTTCAGGGATTCCAAATAAAACGAATTTGGCCTCGCTATTTTTTATAAAATCAATTGGGTCAGTATCTTTGGGAACAACAAGTATTTTCTCGCCAAATTTAATTTCACCGCTTCTGTGATTGGTAATTTTTGCTAGGTCGTTAATACTGAATGCTATGAGTTTTTCCATAAAAAAAAATATTTTTCAAAAATAATATAATAGATCTAAGTTGCGTTATATATATTATTAAATTTGTAAAAAACAATTATATTTTAACATGGAAAATCAAAAAAACAATTCAAGTCTTAAAGCTGTAATAGCTGTTTTGGCTATTTTATTAGTTGGAAGTTTAGTTTATATTTTTAAAATGTCTTCAGAGGTTGATACAGTTCATACCGAGATTGTAAAAGTAGGCTCGGAGAAAGAGTCTGTAATGAAAGATCTGCAGGATCTTAAAGCAACGTATGACGCTGCATTATCTGAAAACACCTCTATGTCCGAAGAGTTACTGCAAGAAAGAGATAAAGTGGTAAACTTGATGGACGAGCTTAAAAAATCTAATGGCGATATGTCAAAATACAAAAGTGAGGTAAAATCTATGCAAAGCCACATGAAAGAATTAATGCAGGAGAATGAAGGTTTGAAAAAACAAAATGCTACTTTAACTACACAGCGTGATAGTACTGTTGTTGTTTTGGGAGAATCAAAAAAATTCAATGAAGTTTTAGTAGGTCAAAATGAAGAATTATCTAAAACAGTTGAAAAAGGCGGAAAATTATCTATTTTGAATTTACAGACTGCAGCTTATAAATTAAAAAGCTCTGGAAAAGAAATTGCAACAGATAAAGCGAGCAGAGCAGATGTTCTTAAAATCAGTTTTACTATTGCTGAAAATTCAATTGCAAAATCAGGAGATAAAGATTATTATGTGCAGGTAATTGACAGTAAAAATAATGTATTGGGCGAAGCTAAAAAAGCTGCTTTTGGAGAAAAAGAATTGGTTTACAGTTTTGTTTCTAGTGTAAAATATGAAAACAAAACGGTTCAGGTTTCTCAAGATTTGCCAGGAAAAGATTTTGCTAAAGGAACTTATTCTGTAAATGTTTTCGATAAAGATCAATTGGTTTCTTCAACTAATTTCTCTTTGAAATAAAAATAACAACAATAAAAAAGAGCGATATTCTGTTTGAGTATCGCTCTTTTTTTTTGCTCAAAATTCAGAAAAAAATCATAAATATTTTTTGCCGTCCAAAATCACACAGTCGATTAAATTGCTCCCAAAAGCATAAGGCAATTGATAGTAGGAAGAAATTTCTTTGGTGATGATTAGGTTGGCTTTTTTTCCTTTTGCGATGCTTCCATGCGTATTTGAAATTCCCATGGCATAGGCACCATTTATAGTTGCAGCATTAATAGCTTCTTCTGGTGTCATTTTCATTTTAATGCAGGCGGTGGCAACTACAAAATTCATATTTCCTGATGGAGTAGAGCCAGGGTTATAATCTGTTGCTAGTGCTAATGGAAGTCCAGCAGCTATCATTTCACGAGCCGGAGTATATGGAATGCTTAAAAAATAGGAGCAAGATGGTAAAGCTACTGATATTGTTTCGGTATTTTTTAAAGCTTCAATATCTTCAGTATTCATAATTTCCAAGTGATCTACCGAAAGAGCATTGTATTTAACGCAGGCTTGAATTCCGCCAATAGAATTGAACTGATTGACATGGATTTTTGGCTTTAAGCCAAATTGAATTCCCGCTTCCATAATTTGCACAGTATCTTCAACAGAGAAATAACCAGTTTCGCAAAAAGCATCAATAAAATCAGCCAATTTGTTTTTAGCAATTTCAGGTAGCATTTCGTTGATAATGCAGTCAATATATCCTTTCTTATTGTCTTTAAAAGAGGTAGGGAAGGCATGAGCACCAAGAAAAGTTGCTTTTATTGTCACGGGGTAGTTTTGGGATAATTGCTGAATCACGCGTAACATTTTGAGTTCGCCTTCAACGGTTAATCCATAGCCTGATTTAATTTCAACGGCTCCGGTTCCTAACCGCATAACTTCTTCAAGACGTGCTTTTGATTGATTGTAAATTTCTTCTTCTGTTGTTTCATTTAATTTTTTGGCAGAATTTAAGATTCCGCCGCCACGATTTGCGATTTCTTCATAGGTCATTCCATTGATTCGATCCACAAATTCCTGTTCGCGATTGCCTGCATACACAATATGGGTATGACTGTCACACCAAGTCGGCAGCACAATTTTTCCTGTAGCATCAATAGTGATATCTGCAGCTATTTCAGGCAAATCCTTCATAGCACCAAAATCGGCAATTAAATCGTCTTTTAATAGTAAATAGGCATTCTTTATGGTTGGTAAAACAGCCATTTCTGCTCCAGAAACTTTTAAAACAGAATTTTCGCGTATTTGAAGCAGTTCTTTAATATTAATAATTAATGTTGTCATTTACGGTTTATTCAAAAACGATTATTTCGAACATTTTGTTCCAATTTTTCCCGGTTACAAAAATGGTTTTGGTTTTTGGATTATATGCTATTCCGTTTAGAACATCTCCGGCGGTAACAGTTACTAATTTACGCAATCCTGACATGTCCAGAATTCCTTCTACAGCACCAGTACTTGGATTAACAACGGCAATAGCATCTTTTTCGAAAACATTAGTGTATATTTTTCCATTAATCCATTCCAGCTCATTTATGGCTTTAATTTTCGAATTTCCAGAATATACGTTGACATAATCAATCATTTTTTGTGTTTTTGGATCCATTTTCCAAATTTTTTCTGTTTTATCAGTTTGGTAAATATAAGTTCCGTCATTTGTCATTCCCCATCCTTCGATATCTTTTTCGTATGTGAATTTTTTTTCTAATTTCAGTGTTTTCGCATCGTATATAAAACCTGTTTTTTCCAGCCAAGTTAATTGGTATAATTTGCCGTTAATAAAAGTTATACCTTCTCCAAAATATATTGTATCTAAATCAATCTGTTTGTAGACTTTACCAGTTTTATAATCATATTTTCTAAAATAGGATGTTCCTTTTTGTCCAGTACTTTCGCATAATGTATCATTGTGGAATTCTAATCCCTCTGTAAAGGATGCTGTGTCGTGCGGAAAAGTATTGACGATTTTATATTTTAATAATTTTGGAGTAACATTCGAAACTAATTCGATTCTTTTGGTTGCATCTGATGAATCTGAACCAAAATAAGCGGTGGCTTTCAAGAATTGATATCCTAATTTTTGATCTTTTAATTCAAATTTGAATTTTTCAGAACCTTTTGTGCTTCCAACTTTTTTGTCGTTTACAAAGTAAGCAATACTGTCAATTTCTTTCGAATTTGGATTTAAAATACCTATCGAAACTGATTCTGGCGATGTAAAATGAGCAGGAAAAGCTGCATCATCGATAGTGAATAAAGAATTTTCACCTTTTTTTGTGTCTCCGCACCCAATTAATGAGATTCCTAATAAAATGGCAATTAATAAGTTATGTTTTTTCATGGTTTAAATTTTGAAGAGACCAATATACAACGTTATTTTATTAGAGCAAAGCGCTTGCAAAAATATAAAAAGGTTGTATATTTGCACCGGCAAGTCCTACACGACCAGCTCCTGCAGACTCCCCCAGGATGGGAACATAGCAAGGGTACGTGGTTGAGCGGTGCGATGTAGATCGCTTGCCATTTTTTTATTTTTACAAGAATTATACAAAAGTAGTCTTCCTTCGGGAGGATTTTTTTATTTTTACCCAAACCGTATATCAAATATTGTATATCTAAAACAGCAATTATACCAATGAATAAAGTAGTGTTAATTACAGGAGGATCTTCGGGAATAGGTAAGTCTATCGGAGAATTTTTGCATCTTAAAGGTTATGTGGTGTATGGAACGAGCAGAAACCCAGAACGAGTGCTTAATTCGGTTTTTCCTTTAATTGCTTTGGATGTTAGGAATGCAGATTCCATACATTCGGCTGTTGCCAAAGTTATTGCCACAACAGGAAGACTTGATGTTGTGATTAATAATGCGGGTGTTGGTATTACTGGACCTTTGGAGGAAATTCCGATGGAGGAAATTAAAAATAATTTTGAAACCAATTTTTTCGGGCCAATCGAAGTAATGAAAGCGGTGCTGCCACAAATGCGTTCACAGCAATCGGGATTAATTATCAATATTACTTCAATCGCAGGATATATGGGGTTGCCTTATCGAAGCGTTTATTCAGCTTCAAAAGGAGCTTTGGAATTAATTACCGAAGCCTTGCGTATGGAAGTGAAGTCATTTGGGATTCAAATTACAAATATCGCTCCTGGTGATTTTGCAACCAATATTGCTGCAGGCCGTTTTCATGCACCAGTGATAAAAGGTTCGGCTTATGAAACGCCTTACGGAAATAATCTGAAAACTATGGATGAACATGTAGACAGCGGCAGTAATCCTAATGAAATGGCAGAAGCTGTATTTGCAATCATTGAAAACCCGTCTCCAAAAATTCATTATAAAGTAGGTGCTTTTATGCAAAAGTTTTCTATAGTGCTAAAGAGAATTCTGCCGGACAAAGTGTATGAAAAAATGCTTATGAATCATTATAAACTTTAGGAATTCAAAATGAAGAAATAATGAGAATTTGAACTTTGATTTTTGAAATTGAAATTGCCATTGAAATTACCCTTGTTATTGGTATTGATTTCGTAATTTTGCACCGAATTTTTTAAACACACAATTAAATATAAATATATTATGAAATTTTTTATTGATACAGCTAATTTAGCTCAAATTAAAGAAGCACAAGCATTAGGTGTTTTGGATGGTGTAACAACTAATCCGTCATTGATGGCTAAAGAAGGAATTACAGGAAAAAACAATATCTTGAAACATTATGTTGATATCTGTAATTTGGTTGAAGGGGATGTAAGTGCCGAAGTAAATGCTTTGGATTATGACGGAATGATCAAAGAAGGAGAAGAATTAGCTGATTTGCACGATCAAATCGTTGTTAAACTGCCTATGACAAAAGAAGGTGTAATGGCTGCTAAATATTTTTCAGATAAAGGAATTAAAACGAATGTAACTCTTGTGTTTTCTGCTGGTCAGGCTTTATTAGCTGCTAAAGCGGGAGCAACTTATGTTTCTCCATTTATTGGTCGTTTGGATGATATTTCTACTGACGGCTTGAATTTGATTGGTGAAATTAGAGAAATTTATGATAACTACGGTTATGAAACTGAAATTTTAGCAGCATCTGTCCGTCATACCATGCATATTGTAAACTGTGCTAAAATTGGTGCCGATGTAATGACAGGACCATTATCTGCAATTTATGGTTTGTTGAAACACCCTTTAACGGATATTGGATTGGCTCAGTTTGTTGCTGATTTTGAAAAAGGAAACAAATAGATTTGAGATTGGAGATTACGATTTCCGATTTTAGTATAAATAAAAACTCCCACTATGTCAAACATAATGGGAGTTTTTTGTATTAGAAATATTTTAAAAAATCGTTAATCTAAGATCATTAATCTATAATCAAAAATCTTAATGTCCTCCAGATATTTTTTTATCAAAATCTATTCCATGTGCTTTTAAAATACCGCTTACTTTCCAAGCATAAAAGGCAAGATAAGCGAAGCAAACAATACCAACGATGTAACTTGATTGGATTCCGATGATTTCGGCAATTTTACCTTGAAAAACGCTGACAAAACCACCACCCATAATCATCATAATAAGGAAACTGCTTCCTTGGCTAGTATGTTTTCCTAATCCGCTTACTGCTAAAGTGAAAATACAAGGCCAAAGAGTGCTGCAGAAAAGACCAACACTAGTAAAAGCATATACACTAACCATTCCTGTTGTTGCTATACCTGTGGCTGTTGCCAAAATGCCTAAAGAAGAGAAAATCAACAACATTCTGGCTGGATTTCCTTTACTTGCCATATCAGCTCCAATTAATACTAAAATTACTAATCCATAGATGTAAAAAGGTGTTAAATCGTGATTTGCTAATGCATTTACTCCTAAAAAAACTCCAAATGCTAAGTATGGTGCTAGAAAACGCAATACTTTAAGCAAACTCATATTTTCAGTAAAAGCTTCAACAGCTCCAGTCCAACGGCCAATCATTAAACTTGCCCAATATAAAGAGATGTATGGAGCAACGTCTTTTGTTAAAAAACCTAATTTGCTTTCCATGTATGCTGGTAAATTACTTGCTGTAGATACTTCAACACCAACATATAAAAATATGGCAATCATACCCATAACTAATTGAGGATATTGCAATGCTGATTTTTTTACAGCTATTTTATCATGTGAATCATCTTCTTCAATTAATTCCGGACGCTCAGGAAGTGAGGAGAACTTTAATAAAATTGCCACAACTAAAAAAGCAAATCCTAAAATTAAATAAGGAATTTTTACACTTTCAATACTTGCATCAGTATTTGCATTGGCACTTGAACCGAAAATAGCAAAACTTACAATTAAAGGTCCAATTGTTGTTCCAAAATTGTTGACACCACCAGCTAATGTTAAACGTTGAGAACCTGTTTTAATAGGTCCTAATGCAATTGCTAGTGGGTTTGCAACAGTTTGCTGCAGTGAAAAACCCAATCCAACAATAAATAGACCTGCCAGCATTAGTGCAAAAGATCCAGTATTTGCAGCTGGATAAAATAAAAGTGTACCCAATGCAGAAATAAGCAGTCCCAGCGATAATCCATTTTTGTATCCGATTTTGTTTACTAAATCCTCTTTTATTAAAACTGAAACTCCCATATAAATAAGAGAGCCTACAGTATATGCTATGTAAAATGCAAAAGCTACTAATTGACTTTCTCCCTGTGTCAAATCAAATGCTTTTTTGAATACAGGTATTAAGATGTCATTACTTGCAGCAACAAATCCCCAAAAGAAGAATACGATAACTAAGGGGATAAACTGTCCCCATTTGGTTTGTGAATTTTCTGAACTCATAATTTAAAAATTTAATTTTTTTGGTTATTATTAATTTTTTTGATGCTGCAAGGGTGTAAATATATTTGTTAAGAATTTTAAAAAAAAATTTTAGGATATAAAGTTTTTCACTTTTATACAAACGGCATTATTTTGTCTACAAATGTCGATTTTATTGCTTTTTCGTAACTGAAAAATCGATGTAGAACTGTGTTTTTAGTATAAAAAACAGACCATCTTTGACTGTTAAATAAATGTAAAAAACACACTAAATATTTATTTTATCGTTCTGTAAAAATTTTATTCTAGAATTTTTACTTTTACTTCTTTGCTGTAATTTCTTCCGATAGGAATAGTATAGGATAAAATCTGAATTCTGTTTCCCTCTATCGATTTTACTTTGTTTAATGCAATTGTATAGGATTTATGAATGCGCATAAAACGCTCAGAAGGCAGCTCATCAGTTAACGAAGTTAGTGATTTATGAGTTATGTAAGTCTTTTCGGCGGTGACAACTTTAATGTATTCTTTCATTCCTTCGATAAAAAGGATTTCATCAATTTTTATCTTTACCATTTTCTTATCCACTTTGATAAATAGATGTGGTTCCTCACGATGGTTTTCAATTTTAATATTGTTTTTTAAATTGTGTTCAGCTTCAATTTTTTGAATACATTTTATGAAACGGGGCAATGGAATTGGTTTAACTAAATAATCCAAAACTTCTAGATCATAACTTTCGGCGGCAAATTCTCGGAAGGCGGTTGTGATAATAATCCGGGTTTTGTTTTCTATCAGCTTGATTAATTCAAACCCAGTCATCATGGGCATATTGATATCTAGGAATACAGCATCAACAGTATTAGAATTAATAAATTCAAGACCTTCTAATGAATTGTTGAAAGTTCCAATAACTTCAAATTCTGAAAAATTTTCAAAATAATTGAGCAATACTTTTATAGCTAAAGGTTCGTCGTCAATTATTACACATTTAATCTTCATTATATAAAGGTATTTGTATTTTGATACTATAAAATTTGAATTTTATTGTTTGTTGTATGCTGAAATTGTTTTTATAAATAAGTTTTAATCTTTTTTTGGTATTCGATAAACCTATCCCTTTTTTGTTCGCTATTGGCTGTGAAATTACAAAATTATTTATTATTTCAAATTCAAGCATAGAGTTTACAATTCTGAAACTGATTTTAATTTTGAGATTTTCATTATTGGTTCCGCCATGTTTAAAAGCATTTTCGATTAGTGAGATGAATAGTAATGGCGGAACTTTTATATTGTCAATATCGGATTCAAGATTAAATCTGACATCTACATTTTGAAAACGCAGTTTTTCAATTTCTATATAATTTTGAATATAATCGATTTCTTTTACTAAAGGCACATATTTGACATCTTCAATATCATATAATACATATTCCATCAATTGAGAAAGCTTAATAATTACATCTGGAACTTTGTTTGATGATTCTAATGAAAGGGCATAAAGATTGTTTAGCGTATTAAAAAAGAAGTGTGGCTGAATCTGATTTTTTAAATATTTTAATTTTATTTTATTTTGATTCTCCATGATTGCTTTGTTGCGATCCCTTTCTTTGAGCCATGTCAGCATCAGGTATATAGAAGAAGCAACTGCAAGCACATAAAGTTCTCCTATGCAAACAGCCACGATATGATTAATTTCAAAAGGACTGTAATCTCTATTGGCTTCTGGCCAAATATTTTTGGAAATTATAAAATAGGTCAGCCCGGTTTTTAACAAATAAACGACTCCTAAACTTGCAATTAGCGAAAATGCATATTTAATGTATTTCGATTTTAATACAAACAAGGGAATGAGTATTAATAAATTGAAATATACTAATGGTATGTGAAGAGAGAATTCTATTAGATTCGATTTGAAAGAATATCCATAATCATTAAAATATGCTCCCCATCTCAAAAAATTAAGTATAAAATAGATAGCCCAAAACCAAATATGATTTTGAAGTTTTATATGGAAGTTAATTTTTTTCATCTTGCTCTAAATAGTGAAAATTGGCCAAAATAAGGAATTGGAGTATGTGTTTTATTTTGCAACAATAATCATTTTGTTATTAAAAATGGAGTTTTGGTAAATAAAAAACTGGAAAAATGTTATAACGATTAAAATAATATTCAAGAAAACGTTTTCGAAAAACGCATTATTGATTGAAACATGTCGTTGGTTTAAAAAGTGATGCTGTTGGTTTAATTTATTTTTTTTAACAGTACGTTAAGAATAATTTTACCCCCATAACTAACAAAAATAATTTAAAAATGAGAAAAATTTTTTTAATCGTAATGGTTATTTTTACTACGCACGTTACCCTTGCGCAGTCAAAAAAAATCAGTGGTTTTGTTTCAGATGCGGCGGGTGCTCCGATACCAGGTGCAAACGTTAACGTAAAGGGTGAAACGAATGGAGCCTCAACAGATTTTGACGGTAAATTTACAATTGAAGTTAAAACTGGAGCTACACTAGTAGTTTCTTACTTGGGTTATGAAACACGAAATGTAGAAGTTGGTGAGTCTTCAACTATAGATGTAAAGTTGATTTCAGCTAGTTCTACAGCCTTGACCGAAGTTGTTGTAACTTCATTAGGGATCAAGAAATCTAAAAAGTCTTTGACTTATTCTGCACAAGAGTTAAAAGGAGAAGACTTAGTTAGAGCAAAAGACCCGAATTTAATGAATACAATTGCTGGTAAAATTGCCGGAGTTGCAGTAACTAAAAGTGCCGGTGGTACTGGAGGGTCTACAAAAGTTACTATTCGTGGAAATTCATCCACAACAAACAATAATCCTTTGTATGTTGTTGATGGAGTGCCAATGCTGAATATTTCTTCCTATCAGCCTAATGATTCATTTGGTAATACCCAAGGTGGTAACCGTGACGGTGGTGATGTGATTGGGTTGTTAAATCCAGATGATTTTGAAGGAATGACAGTTCTTAAAGGTGCTTCAGCAACTGCTTTATATGGTAGCCAAGGTGCTAGAGGAGTTGTTTTACTGACTTCAAAAAAAGCAAAAGAGGGTGTTGCTACTTTCAGAGTATCTTCTAATACTACTGTTGAAACTGCTGCTTATTTGCCAAAATTCCAAACTTCTTATATTGCTAAGCCAGGAGCAGATGAGTCATGGGGGGCTGCGCAAAGTACACCAGATCATACTAGAGACTTTTTTGAAACAGGATTAACACAAATTTCTTCTTTTGGTTTTTCTACTGGATCTCAAAATTCTGCTACTAATATTTCTTATGCTAACACTTCTGCTAATGGTATTATACCAACCAACAGTTTAAGTAAAAACAACTTCAGCATCAGACAAATGGGGAAATTCTTTGGAGACAGATTAACTGTTAATGCCAATGCAAATTACACTTCTCAATATGTTACAAACAGACCAACCAGCGGTTTGTATTTTAACCCGCTTACAGGTCTTTATTTGATGCCTAGAGGATATGATTTTAACGAATATAAAAACAATTTCGAAAAATTTGATCCTGCAAGAAACATGATGGTTCAAAATTGGATGACAAATAGAGATATTGAGCAAAATCCATATTGGGGATTAAATCGTAATAAATCTAAGGATGGCAATCAGTATATGAATGGATCTGTTGGGGTAAACTATAAAGTTAATAACTGGTTATCTGTTGGATCTAGATATAATTATGATAGAGTTACTTCACAATTTGACAAAGAAATTTATGCTTCTACTCAAGGCACTCTATCTCATGCAAATGGTAGATATATCAGTATTGATGACGTGAGTTCTCAAAATTACGGTGATTTAATTGCAACGATTAATACTAAAATCACTGAGGATCTTACATTTTTTGCAAACGTAGGCGGCAGTTTTACAAAAACGTCACTTAATGATGAAACTGTTTTAGATTCAGATCCATCTGGTTTGGGGATTACAAACTGGTTTACGCTTCATAATTTTAATTCTAATACAGGTAATTATCAAAATTACGGATTCCGTAGAGAGCAGCAATCAGTTTTTGCAGCGGCAACTTTTGGTTACAAAAATATGCTGTATCTTGATATTACAGGACGTAATGACTGGTCTTCTACATTGGCAAATACAGATGACATGTCTTTCTTTTATCCATCTATTGGTGCAACTTGGCTTATTTCTGAAACTTTTACAATGCCAGAAGCAATTTCATTTGGTAAAGTTCGCGCTTCTTATGCACAAGTTGGTAATGATGTTCCAGCATTCTATACATCTCCAACTAGTAGGTTTGTTGCAGGAACAATGAATTCCAATCCAACTGTAGGGCCAAGGCCGGGAACAAGTTTGAAACCTGAAAGCCAAGATTCTTATGAGTTAGGTACTGAATGGAGATTTGTTAATAACAGATTTGGAATAGAATTGACATATTACAATAACAAAACTAAAAATCAATTGCTTACCATTCCTGCTCCAGCTACAAATCCTGAAGGATTTCAGAATTATGCTTTCAATGGTGGTGTAATTAAAAATAATGGTATTGAAGTATTAGTTAATGCTAGAATTATCGATAATGATAAATTTAAATGGGATGCTACCGTAAATTATTCCAAAAATAATAATGAAGTTTCGGGATTACCTGATGAATTGGGTGGGTCGATTATTTTGACTGTGCCTGGAGTAAACAGTTACAGATATTCCTTAATTAACGGTCGTCCATTTGGAGTTATTGAAGGGATTAACCTTGAGAAAGATGCTCAAGGCAGAGTTTTATTAAATGAAGACGGTTCAATACAAAAAACAGGTTTCGAAGAAGTTGGAAATGCAAATCCTGATTATATGTTAGGTCTTAGTAACTCGTTCAAATATGGTAAATTATTTTTGAACTTTACAATTGATGGGCGTTTTGGAGGAGATGTAATGAGTTTGACTGAAGCAGTGAATGATAAATTTGGTGTTTCTAAAACAACTGGAGATGCTAGAGATGCTGGCGGTGTTGATATTAATGCAGTTTATGCTCCAGGTACAACAAAAGCAGGACAAGCTTTTGCAGGAAAATACAATGCAGAAAGCTACTATAGCCAAGTTGGAGGTAGAGAAGGCGCAACAGGAGAGTATGTATATAGTGCTACAAATGTAAGTTTAAGAGAATTGGCATTAGGATACACATTTGATCTTAAAAACAGCAAAATTTTCAAAACGGCTAATTTGTCTTTAGTAGGCAGAAATTTATTCTTCTTCTACAAAGACGCTCCATTTGATCCAAATATTTCTTTGAGTACAGGTAACGGTTTACAAGGGATTGATGTTTATGCAGCTCCATCTACAAGAAGTATCGGTCTTAATTTAAATGTAACTTTCTAATTCATATCATCATGATACTAAATAAAATAAAAACAACTGCTATATGTGCAACATTGCTTGTGTCAGTAAGTTGTACAAGCGATTTCAATGAATTCAACACGGATCCAACAGGGTTTACAGCCCAAAGTCTTGAACAAGATTTTAATCATGTAAGAGTTCCTTTCAGTACAGTTTTTACAGGGATTTTTAATACTTTACATTGGAAATACCAATTGCAACAAAATCTAAATGCAGACATTTGGTCTGGTTATATGGCTACTCCAACCCCTTTTAAAGGAGCTGCAGGAGATAATTCAAATTACAACTATGTTGATGGCTGGAATGGTTTTATCTGGGATTTACCTTATGTTGATGTAATGGCGAATTCACTTAAAATAGAGCAAAGAACGAAAGGCAAATACGATCAGTTCTATGCAATTTCTTTGATTCTGAAAGTGGAAGGAATGCACAGGGTTACTGATGTGTTTGGTCCAATTGTATATTCTCAATTTGGTACTACAGCTACTACAATTCCTTATGATTCACAGGAAGAGGTTTACACCAAAATGTTTTCAGAACTTGATTTTGCTGTGACAGAATTGACTAAAAGAGTAAATGCAGGTGAAGCATCAACTTTTGTGAGTACAGACATGAGCGGATATGGCGGTGATTACAAACAATGGATTAAATATGCCAATTCATTGCGTTTGCGTTTAGCTATGAGAATTGTTAAAATTAAACCAGCTATAGCAAAAACAGAAGCTGAAAAAGCAGTTAGCCAAGCTTTTGGCGTGATGACTACAAATGCAGATATTGCAAAAGTGATCATTCCTAATTATATAGATCCTATCTTGACTATATCTTCTTCTTGGGGTGATATCAGAATGTCTGCTGATATGGAATCTATAATGAATGGATATGCAGATCCTAGACTTGCTAAATACTTTAAGGAATCAGCTGATTTCCTTGGGCAATACAGAGGAGTTCGCACTGGTATTAATATGATTGCTAAGTCAGATCGTACAGGGATGTCTGAAATTGGATCAATTGTTGGATCAAATGAAAAAGTATTAATGACAACTGCCGAAGTATTTTTCTTAAGGGCAGAGGGTGCATTGCGAGGTTGGAATATGGGCGGTACTGCTCAAGCTTTATATGAAGCGGGTATAACGGCTTCATTTGCACAACATGGTGCCTCTGGAGCAGCCGCTTACATCGCTGATAATGTGAAAACGGCTAAGGATTTTGTTGATGTTAAAGATGCTGCTAATAATGGAGCAGCTGTAAATAATGTGACTATTGCTTGGGATGGAGCAGTTGCAAATGAAGTGAAATTGCAAAAAATTATTACTCAAAAATGGATTGCTAATTTCCCAGAAGGTCAAGAGGCTTGGTCTGAATACAGAAGAACTGGCTACCCTAAATTGTTCAGAGCATTGCATAATACTAGCGGAGGAACTATCACAACTGCATTTGGCCCACGTAGAGTAAATTTCGTACAGTCTGAAAAAGACGGAAACCCCGGTGGTGTCGCAACAGGGCTTGCTAAGTTAGGAGGGCCTGATAATGGTGGAACTAGACTTTGGTGGGATACAACTGGAGCTAATTTTTAATAGAATACCTAATACAAATAGTTATTTTTTATTCCAGACAGGCATATTGCCTGTCTGGATATAAAAAAGAAGAATTGAAAAATGATGCTGCAAGATTTTTTTAATTGACTAAAGGCAAAGAAGCCAACCGCTCCGATTTGTAAAGTATTTCTATTTTATTTTACGGGCTTATTACTATCGAAATTTCTTTTATTTTTTTGGAAAATAAAATTTATATATAAATAAAACTCAGGCAGTTTTATTTCAAAAACCTAATTTAGAAATAATTAAAAAGTAAGAATATATATGTATCTTTATTAAAATTTAACATTAAATAGTAGCGATACAATAACTTTTTATACAAAAAAAAATATAATAACAAAAATCATGAGAACTACATCAAACTTAGGTAAAGACATAAGCTTCAAAAAAGCAGGTCAGTTTGAAGACACCCGTTTTGAAAAAATCCATAACGTAATTTTTAAAAATGCTGCAGATGCTTCAATAATCGTTGCTCAAGAGATTGCGGACTTAATTCGTTCCAAACAAGAAAAAAATAAAAAATGTGTATTAGGTTTGGCTACTGGATCTTCTCCTATAAAAGTATACCAAGAATTGGTTCGTATGCACAAAGAGGAAGGGTTGAGTTTTGACAATGTTATTACTTTTAATTTAGATGAATACTATCCAATGCCAAAGGAAAGTAATCAGAGTTATCATTATTTCATGCACCAGCATCTTTTTAATCATGTTGACATTAGACCCGAAAATGTTAATATTCCAGATGGCACAGTTGCATTAGAAGATTTAAATCAGTTTTGTGTTGATTATGAAATGAACATTAAAAACGCTGGAGGACTTGATTTTCAGTTATTAGGAATTGGTCGTACTGGTCACGTAGGTTTTAATGAGCCTGGATCACATATCAATTCGGGAACAAGGATTATTACATTGGATCACATTACCAAAGTAGATGCTTCGGGTGATTTTAACGGAATCAGCAATGTTCCTAAAAAAGCAATTACGATGGGAGTATCAACAATTCTTAGATCTAAAAGAATTGTGTTGATGGCTTGGGGACAAAACAAAGCTTCAATTATAAAAAGAACCATTCAAGGGGATATTAGCTCTGAGGTTCCGGCTACTTTTCTGCAAAATCATAATAATACCACTTTTGTTTTAGACGAAGGAGCAGCTTCGGAATTGACACGTTTAGAAACACCTTGGTTAGTAGGTGAATGTATTTGGACAGAACAATTAAAAAGCAAGGCAATTGTTTGGCTTTGCCAGCATACTAATCAATCGATTTTAAAATTGACTGACAGAGATTATAACAATAATGGAATGTCTGATTTATTGGCAGCTGGAAGTTCTTCTTATGATTTGAATATTAATATGTTCAATGTGCTGCAGCATACCATTACTGGATGGCCAGGAGGAAAACCAAATACAGATGATTCTTACCGCCCTGAAAGAGCTAACCCAGCGAAAAAGAGAGTAATTCTTTTTAGTCCGCATCCAGATGATGATGTAATTTCTATGGGAGGAACTTTTGCAAAATTAATCAAACAGGGTCATGATGTGCATGTTGTGTATCAAACTTCAGGAAACATTGCTGTTACAGATGATGAAGCATTAAAATTTGCAGAAGTATGTAATGATTTTGTTGAAGGGGATAAAACAGGAATTAATTTTCAATCGGTAATTGATTCTATTAATTCGAAACCAATCGGGCAAAGCGACACTTTAGAAGTCCGCAAATTGAAAGGTTTGATACGAAGACGCGAGTCTTATGCTGCCACAAGACACATTGGCTTAAAAGATGAAAACACGCACTTTTTGGACATGCCGTTTTATGAAACAGGAATGGTTCAAAAGAAACCTTTAGGTCCAGATGATATTGCTGTTGTAAAAGATATTATTGAGAAAATAAAACCGCATCAGGTTTTTGCTGCAGGAGATCTTGCTGATCCTCACGGTACGCATGAAGTGTGTTTGAATGCCATTTTTGTAGCCATGAAAGCATTAAAATCTAAACCATTTATGAACGATTGCTGGTTATGGCTGTACAGAGGCGCTTGGCACGAATGGGACATTCATGAAATTGACATGGCAGTTCCATTAAGTCCGGATGAAGTGCAGTTGAAAAGACAGGCTATCTTATACCATCAATCCCAAAAAGACAGAGTGATGTTTCAAGGCAATGATTCTAGAGAATTTTGGGTTAGAGCCGAGGACAGAAATAAAAATACAGCCAAATTATACGATGATTTAGGTTTGGCGGAATATGAAGCGATTGAAGCTTTTAAACGTTTTGAATACTAATATCATATTTTTTGTTTTGTGTTAAGTTTAGTGTTGGACTCTAAGTTTTTTTGAAAAAGTCTAAGACTTGAGTTTAGCACTATTTCACATTTTTACTAACATACTTTTTTCTATCAAATGAAATATATTCTGTTTTTTTTATTTGCATCTTTTATTTCTACAGCTCAAGTTACTAAAGAGCAATTAAATATTATGCCGTGGCCTCAAAATATTAGTCTTAACGAAGGTTATTTTGCTCTAACAAAGAATTTTAAAGTAAATATTACTGGATCTCCAAATGAAAGAATATTTGTTGGAGCAACTAATTTTTTGAGACGTTTGGATGGAAGAACAGGCCTGTTTTTTAACCAAGGATTCATAACTAGCTTAAATGAAGTTCCAGATGCTCAATTGCAGATTAATTGCGTGAGAAGCGGAAAAATTGAACTTTATGAGGATGAAAGCTATTTATTGGATGTAACTCCAAGCAAGATTACTATAAATGCAACTACAGATGTTGGGGCACTACATGGTTTGGAAACGTTGCTGCAGCTTTTACAGAACACTAATAATTCGTTTTATTTTCCAGCTTCAAAAATTTCAGATTTTCCAAGATTTACTTGGAGAGGATTAATGATTGACGTAGCAAGACATTTTATGCCTGTTGATGTGATTAAAAGAAATTTGGATGGAATGGCAGCTGTTAAAATGAATGTTTTTCACTGGCATTTGGTAGATGATCAAGGTTGGAGAATTGAAATGAAAAAACACCCAAAGCTGATCCAAATGGCATCTGATGGGAATTATTATACGCAGGAAGAAATTAAAAATATTGTAAAATATGCTGCTGAAAGAGGGATCTTAGTAGTTCCGGAAATTGATGTTCCTGGTCACGGATCGGCAATTTTGACAGCTTACCCGGAAATTGGAAGTAAAGTTGAAATTTTGAATGTAGGTTCTGGTGAAAAAGGACAGCAATTAAAACAAATACAAAAGTATGATTTAGAAAGAAATGCAGGCATTTTTACGCCTACGCTTGATCCTTCAAACCCAAAAACGTATGAACTTTTAAGTTCTATTTTTGATGAAGTTTGCCCGCTGTTTCCTGGGAAGTTCTTTCATATTGGCGGAGATGAAAATGAGGGTAAAGACTGGGACTCAAATCCTAAAATTCAAGAATTTAAAAAGAAACATAATTTAGCTAATAACCACGAACTGCAGACCTACTTTACCATGCAGTTAATTCCGATGCTTAAAAAACACAATAAAACATTAATGGGCTGGGAAGAAATTATGACCAAAGATATGTCCAAAGAAGCAATAATTCATTCTTGGAAAGGATCAAACGAAGGTCTTGTGGCAGGAAAATCTTTGGTTGAAGCTGCAAAAGGAGGATATAAAACCGTTTTGTCCAATGGATACTATATTGATTTGATGTATGGGGTTGAAGATCATTATTCAATGGATCCAATGCCAAAAAATGTAACGCTGACCAATGAAGAAAAAGCAAGAATTTTGGGTGGAGAAGCTGCCATGTGGACAGAATTAGCAACTTCTGCTACAATAGACAGCAGAATTTGGCCTAGAACAGCAGCTATTGCAGAGCGTTTTTGGTCCAATGAAAATGTAACTGATATTAATAGCTTGCGCAAAAGACTGAAAATTATTTCTTTTAGATTGGAAGAGCTGGGATTGACACATATAAAAAGCAAAGAAGGATTGTTGAGAAACATCAGTAATAATCAAAAAAGTGATGCTTTGGTTGATTTGTCAAATGTTTGTGAACCGCTAAAAGGATATTCAAGGAACAGTGAGGGAACTGAATATAAAATGTATTCTCCATTAACCTTATTTGCAGATGTGTGTTCTCCGGATGCTTCTGATGCAATAGAATTTAATCAAGCGGTTGCTGATTTTTTAAATAATAAATCACTTGAAAATCAAGCTGTAATTGTAAGTTATTTAAATAAATGGATTAAAATGGATTCTGACTTAAATGTTTTGAGTACCAATGCGCCACTTGTTCAGTCACTATTACCATTATCAAAAAGTTTAAATGATATAGCAAAACAGCTTCTGCTTAAGATTGATAAGAAAGAAAATGCAGATGCTGCTACATTAAATAATTTACTTGAAAAATGCAATTCGAAAGAACATGCCGATGTTGAATTGGCAGTATATAATAGCTTGAAAAAATTAGTTCAAGCATAAAATTTAAATTCAAAAGTTAAAGTTTTAATTGTTAAGATTGAGTTTGGTTATTTGTATTTTACTATGATTTCTTTATTTTGAATTGTTATTGTTTTTCTGTGAAAACAATATTCTAAACCTGGTAATTCGTTGTCAGGTTTTTTTTACCTTAATAATTAAAGATTACTTAAGTGGTTAACTTAAATTCGGCAAAAAATAAAATCCTGTAAGAACAGAAAATTTATGTTTTTCAATGAATCCAAACCTTTTTATTTGTTTTCTAAGATTCCGTATATTGCAATATATCACTCGGTTGGCAGTCCAAAGCTTTGCAAATTAAATCTAAAGTTGAAAATCGGATTGCTTTGGCTTTATTGGTTTTAAGAATTGAAAGATTGGCAAGTGTTATCCCTACTTTTTCTGAAAGTTCAGACAATGACATTTTTCTTTTTGCCAACATTACATCTAAATTTACGATGATAGCCATATTTATACTGTTAAATTAACTTCTTCGGATAACATACTTCCTTCCTTGAAAATTTCAGCCATTATAAAAGAAAGTATAATTAGGCATGGCAAAGTAATAGAAAAACTAAAAGACATTATATGTCCATTTTTAAAACTTAACATTGAAAAACTTGATAGTATGAAAATTAAAGAAAGATATTTACCAATTTTTCTAAAAGAAGCTACATTCCTTTCTTGAAAAGTGTTTATTCTTTTTACAGATTCAAGTACATTTTGAAATTCTTTAAGACATAAAAAACTTAAAATCATGCATAAAGCAATTTCTATATAGAGAAAAAATGAAGAACCGGTAGTTAGTTTATCAATTTTATATACTTCATTATCTTCTAGTACTTTGTCATTATTCATGCTAAATTTTGATTTAGTTTCAATTTTGAATTTTAAATCTGTATTTTTTTCTATTGAAAAGTCATTGAAATTGAATTTTTTGTATGCTGAAGGATTAATTTGAAAATGAATAAAGAATCCTGTAACTATCATAAATAGGATAATATAAATTAACCTGAATGATTTGCAAATAAAGATTGACACATTAAGAAGTCTGTTTTTTGTCATGGTAAATGGTTTGTGGTTGATTAATAATTTTAATTTCAAAACAAACTTATGAAATAAAAATTGAAAAACAATATATTTTTATTGTTTTTCGATAAATAAATATTTTATAACGATAAAATTATTCTTTTTCTATAAATTATTATGACAAAAATTGGTTAAATCCAATAGTGATTTTATAACTCCATTTAACAGCTGTTGGTAGAATATTTTTTTCGACTCAAAATCAAAAAACGAACAAATCACGGAATTACTAATTAGTACTAATTTGATTATTTTTTGTACTTTTGCACAAAATTTTAATAAAAAGACATTCATGTTAACAGTCAATAATTTATCAGTTCAATTTGGCAAGCGAATTTTGTTCGACGAAGTAAATACAACCTTTACACACGGAAATATTTATGGAGTTATTGGAGCCAATGGTGCTGGAAAATCAACATTTCTTAAAATAATATCAGGTGATATGGATCCTACTTCGGGACATATTCATTTGGAACCAGGAAAACGTATGTCGGTTTTGAATCAGAACCACAATATGTTTGACGAACATACGGTATTGGAAACCGTGATGATGGGTAATAAAGTTTTGTATGCTGTTAAATCAGAGATGGATGCACTTTACCTAGATTATAATGATAAAAATGCCGATAGAATAGGGGAATTACAAGTGCAATTTGAAGAGATGAATGGCTGGAATGCTGATTCAGATGCAGCTTCAATGCTGTCAAATCTTGGAATTACAGAGGATAATCATTATACTCTAATGGGTGATTTGGAAGGTAAAATAAAAGTGAGAGTACTTTTGGCTCAAGCTCTTTTTGGAAATCCAGATTTACTAATCATGGATGAGCCTACCAATGACTTGGATTTTGAAACCATCGCTTGGTTGGAAAATTTCTTAGCAAACTATGAAAATACAGTAATTGTAGTTTCTCACGACAGACACTTCTTGGATTCAGTTTGTACACATATATCGGATATTGATTTTAGTAAAATAAATCATTATTCAGGAAATTATACTTTTTGGTATGAATCAAGTCAGTTAGCAGCTAAACAGCGTGCACAGCAAAACAAAAAAGCCGAAGAAAAGAAACAAGAATTGGAAGAATTTATTCGTCGTTTTTCTGCGAATGTGGCTAAGTCTAAGCAAGCTACTTCTCGTAAAAAAATGATTTCTAAATTAAATATTTCAGAAATCAAGCCTTCTAGCCGTCGTTATCCAGCTATCATTTTTGATCAGGATCGTGAAGCGGGAGATCAAATTTTGAACGTTCAAAATTTAAGTGCTTCTATTGATGGAGAGATTTTGTTTAAAGGGGTAGATTTGAATATGGCTAAAGGCGATAAAATTGTTCTTTTTTCAAAAGATTCGCGTGCTACAACTGCTTTTTATGAAATTTTGAATAATAATCAAAAACCAGATTCTGGAGAATTTGATTGGGGAATTACAACAAATCAAGCTTATTTACCTGCAGAAAACCATTCTTTTTTTGAAAATGATTTAACATTGGTGGATTGGCTGCGCCAATGGGCAAAAACAGAAGAAGAGCGTGACGAAGTTTTTATTAGAGGTTTCCTTGGGAAAATGATTTTTTCTGGAGAAGAAGCTTTAAAAACAAGCAGAGTATTATCAGGAGGAGAGAAAGTTCGTTGCATGCTGTCTAGAATGATGATGGAACGCGCTAATGTCTTAATGTTAGATGAGCCTACAAATCACTTGGATTTGGAATCAATTACAGCTTTCAATAATTCATTGAAAAATTATAAAGGTTCTGTGATTTTTACAACTCATGACCACGAGTTTGCTCAAACTGTTGGTAATAGAGTAGTAGAGTTAACTCCAAATGGAGTTATCGACCGTTATATGACATTTGATGAGTACTTGGATGACGAAAAAATTCAGGAACAAAGAAAGAAGATGTATTCTTAAAAAACACATAAGTCTGAATAATGATAAACTCCTGCAAAAAACTGCAGGAGTTTTTTTGTGTTTTTAAGTAAAAAGGTTAGTTTATTCTTTTTTGAAGAGCTTACTTATTATGTATAAAATAACTGCAATAACTGCAACTACAATAAATATTCCAAAATCCATGCCTGCTTTAAATATGCCTGCAATGGTTTCGCAGCTGTTCAGGGTTAAAAGAATCGTAAAAGCAAATATTAATTTAGTGATTCTGTTTTGCATACAATTTAGTTTTATAGTGTTAATTCTATAAAATTATGTTGATATCATTTATATTCATCATATAATTTAGCGATTATGTTTCATCATTTTAATTTTTAAAATCGAAAAATATTTAAATTCTCAGCGTGCAGATTCTACAATCGGAATTTGTATATTTGTTCAACTAAATCTACGGATGTTTTAAAAACGCATAAATATGGAATAAAGCATTTTTAAAATGATACTATCCCGTAATCTTTTAAAAACAAATAATTTCTAAATATGAACCAAAAAGTGTTACTCAATTCAAAAGAAGTCAATATTATTTTGAATCGTTTGGCTTGTCAATTAATTGAAAAACATCTTGACTTTTCGGACACTGTATTGATTGGAATTCAGCCTAGAGGAACTTTTTTGGCAGAACGTTTGAAAGAATTATTAGAAAAAGAATATCACTTGCCAAATGTAGCTTTAGGTTATTTGGACATTACTTTTTTTAGAGATGATTTCCGTAGGACTAATAAGCCTTTGGAAGCAAATAAAACACAAATTGATTTTTTGGTTGAAGATAAAAAAGTCATTTTTATTGATGATGTACTGTACACAGGACGAAGTATTCGTGCAGCTTTAACAGCAATTCAATCTTTTGGTAGGCCTTCAGGAATAGAGTTGCTGGCATTAATCGATAGACGTTTTAGTAGAGATTTACCCATTCAGCCCGATTATCGCGGCCGTCAAGTAGATGCTATTAATGGTGAAAAAGTAAAAGTTTGTTGGGCAGAACAAGATGGAGAAGATGGTGTTTATTTAGTGACCAATTAGATTTAGGAACAACAATAAGACCGCTTTTACCATATATTAATTATAAAAATCTGAAAAAAAATAAATTATAATGAGCGAATTAAGTGTAAATCATTTATTAGGTATTAAATATATTAATGAAAATGATATCAACCTGATTTTTGAAACTGCCGATCATTTTAAAGAAGTAATTAATCGTCCTATAAAGAAAGTGCCTTCATTGCGCGATATTACAATTGCCAATATTTTTTTTGAAAACAGTACCCGTACAAAGTTATCATTTGAATTAGCTCAAAAAAGATTATCTGCTGATGTAATTAGTTTTTCAGCGGCGCAATCTTCAGTAAAAAAAGGGGAAACATTAATTGATACCGTAAACAATATTCTTTCTATGAAAGTTGATATGGTTGTCATGAGGCATTCAAATCCTGGGTCAGCTTATTTTTTATCCAAAAATGTTAAAGCAAGTATTGTAAATGCAGGAGACGGAGCTCATGAACATCCTACCCAAGCTTTGTTGGACAGTTATTCAATTAGAGAGAAATTAGGAGATGTAGCTGGGAAAAAAGTGGTGATTGTTGGAGATATACTGCATTCTAGAGTTGCTCTTTCTAATATATATGCTTTGCAAATGCAGGGCGCCGAAGTTAAAGTCTGCGGACCAAAAACACTTATCCCAAGATATATTGAATCACTTGGAGTAACAGTTGAGTCTGATTTGCGTAAAGCATTAGAATGGTGTGATGTAGCTAATATGTTAAGGGTTCAGAATGAAAGAATGGACGTGAATTTTTTCCCATCGACCAGAGAGTATGCTCAACAGTATGGAGTAGATAAAGCTTTACTGGATTCATTAGATAAAGAAATTGTAATCATGCACCCAGGTCCAATAAACAGAGGTGTGGAAATTACAAGTGATGTTGCCGACTCTCAACAATCGGTAATTTTAAATCAAGTGGAGAATGGAGTTGCTATCAGGATGGCAGTTATCTATCTTTTGGCTTCAAAAATTAAATAAATTTTGCATACATGAAAGTTACTGCTAAAGGACATACTATTATAATTAAAGATACTGAAGGAGATATTGTAGCCTTTTTAGAAAAGATAAATAACCAATACAGTAGCTTTAAAGACCATAATCTTATTTTAGATATTACCCATGATAAATCGGTTGATGTAAAGTCAATTAAAATTTTCTCCGATTTATCCAAAAAACATAAAAAAGCAAAAAAATCATTAGTCTTGGTTGTAGAGAATATTGATTTTAATAAAGTTCCTCGATCTATTATTGTTGTGCCTACTCAATTGGAAGCTCAAGATTTAATAGAAATGGATGAAATTGAAAGAGATTTAGGTTTCTAAGATGTTTAAAATTGTTTAGAGTTTAAATGTTTAAAATTGCCGAATGATTGTACATTATTAATTTTAAGGATTAAAACTGTGTTAAACTAACTTAAACAAGTTTAAACCATTTTAAAACAATATTAAACAAAAAAAAATTGAAACTCACCATCTTAGGCTGTTATGCCGCTACTCCTCGTACTTTAACCAATCCCACTTCTCAGGTTTTAGAAATAAAAAACAGACTATTTTTGATTGACTGCGGAGAAGGAACTCAGGTTCAATTGCGTAAAAACAAATTAAAATTTTCAAAAATTAATCATGTTTTTGTTTCCCATTTGCATGGGGATCATTTTTTTGGATTAGTTGGTTTGATATCGACTTTTTCACTTTTAGGTAGAACTACGGATTTGCATATTTATGGACCAAAAGGAATAAAAGAGATAATAGATCTGCAATTAAAATTATCAAATTCATGGACAAATTATGAATTGTTTTTTCATGAATTGGAATCTAAGCAAAGTGAAATTATTTTTGAAGATGAAAAAGTAATTGTAAAGACAATTCCATTAAAGCACAGGGTTTATACCAATGGATTTTTATTTCAGGAAAAAATAGGGGAGCGCAAACTCGATTTGAATGCGGTTCAGGATTTTGAAATTGAAACCTGTTATTATCAGAATATAAAAAACGGTAAAGATATCACTCTTGATGATGGACGTGTGATTGCTAACAGTAAATTGACTTACGATCCAGATCCAGCTTTGAGTTATGCTTTTTGTTCGGATACCAAATACAATGAAGATATAATTCCAATAATTGAAAATGTTTCAGTATTGTATCATGAATCCACATTTTTAGATTCTGAAGAAAGTCTGGCTTCCAAAACAATGCATTCGACCGCCAAAGAAGCTGCCAGAATTGCTTTGAAAGCAAATGCCCAGCAATTAATTTTAGGGCATTATTCCACTCGTTATGATACTATTAATTTATTTAAAGAAGAAGCAGAAACTGTCTTTAAAGAAGTATTATTGGCTGATGATGGTAAAAGTTTTGAGTTTTAAAATGGATAGTTAGATTTATAGATTTTTAGACTGTTCGAAAGTAAATGTAAAAAAAGTATTTTCAATAATCTAAAAATCCAATAATCTAAAAATCCAATAATCTAAAAATCCAATAATCTAAAAATCCAATAATCTAAAAATCCAATAATCTAAACAATGAGTGATTTAAGCAATTATAGAAAATCATACGAAAAAAGTGAATTATTAGAATCTTCAATTCCTGAGGATCCAATAAATCTATTTAACAGATGGTTTCATGAGGTTGAAAATTTTGAAGGAAGCGGTGAAGTCAATGCAATGACAGTTTCTACAATTGGATTGGATGGTTTTCCTAAATCACGTGTCGTTTTATTAAAGAAATTTAGCGAAGAAGGATTTACTTTTTATACTAATTATAATTCTGAAAAGGGTAGGGCTATTGCTAATAATCCAAATGTGTGTCTTTCTTTTTTTTGGGAAAGTCTAGAACGTCAGGTGATTATAAAAGGAATTGCTCGAAAAACCTCTGAAAATAATTCTGATGGTTATTTTGAATCGAGACCAGATGGAAGCAAACTGGGGGCAATAGTTTCAAATCAAAGTGAGGTTGTGCCTTCAAGAACCTATCTTGAAGAAAATTTGAAACAATTAGAAAAAGAGTTTGAAGGAAAAGAAATTCTGCGTCCTCAACATTGGGGCGGTTTTTTGGTAACCCCATTGGAAGTTGAGTTTTGGCAGGGAAGACCTAATCGTCTGCATGATCGCATTCGATATAAGCTTGAGGAAGATTATTCATGGAGAATTTCTCGTTTAGCTCCGTAATATAAGAAAAATATATAGTATTTTTTTATTTTAGTGCAGTTTGTCGGTTTTATTTTGTGGTTTAAAGAATTGTTAGTTTATTTGAGTAACAAATTTATAAAGTGTTAATGTTAAAGGAGTTTGCCCCATAATCTGCTTTAAATTTAAACTGACTGATATTATGGAATTAAAGTATTTTCGTTTTTCTTTTTTTGCTGTTGTTTTGTGTTTTATGGTTTCCTGCTCAGCTGAAGATGTTTCTGATCAAACTGCTTCTGATGTTCCTGCAGTTGTTTTGAGGTATGATTATTCTGCCATAGAATTAGAAACGATGACTTTGATAAATAATTATAGAGTAAGCAAAGGTTTAAATGCTTTAGAAAAAATTAATCATGTTTCCTATAAATCAGAAGAACATGATGAATATATGATTGCAAATAATGTTGTAAACCATGATGATTTTGAAGCTCGTTCAAATAATATAATGAAAGTTTTAGGAGCAAAAAAGGTAAGTGAAAATGTTGCTTATAATTATAATAGCGCAAAAGGCGCTTTTGATGCCTGGCTAAAAAGTGAAGGGCATAAAGAAAATATTGAAGGAGATTTTACTCACTTTGGTATTTCAATAAGAGAGAATCCTTCCAATGGCAAAAAGTATTATACTAATATATTTGTAAAAATCTAGGAGTATTATTTATTCTGAAAAAACAAAAAAAACTACCCATCGGGTAGTTTTTCGCATTTTAGGATTAGGAAATTTATAAGGCTGTAATTATGAACTCGCTTCGTCTGTTTTGTTGGTGTTCTTCCTCGGTACATTTTACGCCATCAGAGCAGTGATTGACCAATTGGGTTTCTCCATAGCCTCTAGAGCTTAGCCTATTTGAACTAATGCCATTTTTAATTAGCCATTCTTTGGTTGATTTAGCTCTTCTCTCAGAAAGGCCTTCATTGTATTTGAAAGATGCTCGGCAATCGGTATGGGAACGAATATCGATCATCATATTTGGATATTGGCCCATTACATCTAATATTTTGGCTAAATCTAATGTGGCTTCAGGTTTGATATCTGATTTGTCTAAATCAAAGTAAATCCATTTAATTCCAAAACATTTGCCCAAATCGTCACCAACTGCTACTTTACATAAAGCTTTTTCAAAGGCTAAATCCAATCGGGCTTTACAGTCATCTTCTTTTATAGCAACAGTTTTTTCAGTTGTTGCATAATCTTCTTTTTCTGCTCTAACGCTAAAAGTGCCACTGCTTCCTACGTCAAATGAATACTGCCCGTTTTGATCAGATTCTGTGGTGCTTACTGCTTTATGCTGGTCATTATAAAGAGTAATTTTGGCATTGGAAATCATTTGATTTAAAACCAATTCGCTAATAGTCCCACTTAATTCTGGTTTGCATTTTGTTTTGATTCTTTTGGTTTCCAAAAACTGATAGATGTCATCAAAGCCTTTTCCGCCAGGTCTATTTGAGGAGAAAAATCCAATTCGGTTTTGTGTGTTGATAAGATAGGCAAAATCATCCTGAGGAGAATTTACATCGGCACCAACATTTTTGACTTCATCAAATGTTCCGTCTGGCATTATTTTGGAAACGAATATATCTAGACCGCCAAGTCCTGGATGTGTGTCTGAAGCAAAATAAATCTCATTTTCATCGGTTACAAACGGAAATGTTTCTTTGCCGGGAGTATTAATTACGTTTCCTAAATTTATGGGGTTTCCATAGGATCCATCACTGTTGACAGATACTCTATAAATGTCGGATTCGCCCAAGCCTCCAGGCATATCCGAAACAAAATACAAAGTTTTTTCGTCTGGGCTTAATGAGGGATGAGCTGTGCTGTAATTATTGCTGTCAAAAGGCAGTTCCGTAACTTTTGCCCAATCATTGTTTTCAAAGCTGGCTTTGTATATCTTAATTAAAGTAACTCTGCTTTCATCTTTTCCTTTTTTTCCGTCTAAATAATTATTTCGCGTAAAATACATTGTTTTGCCGTCTTTAGTAAAGACAGCACTTGCTTCATGAAATTTTGATTTGACACTATTGGGAAATTTCATTGCTTTTCCTGGAGTTAATGAATCTCCTGTTAAGTTAGATTCATATAGATTCGTAAAGTATTGATCAGTCCAAGTATGTTTTCTCTGGGCTAAGCTTCCTGTATCTCTTGATGATGTAAAGACTAATTTGTTATCATTATAGACTGAGCTGCCATAGTCCGAATATTGAGTATTAATGCCGGCATCTTTTATTTTATATCTGCCCGAGTTTTCTTTTATTTTATCTAAATAATTTATGTCCTTGCCATAATATTCTCCTTTGCCTTTATTTCCGGTTTTTTCATTGTAAAGTGACAGTATCTCTTTGGCTTTGTCATTTTGTCCGACAGATTTTAGGCAATAGGCATATCTGTAGTAATATTCTGGATCTACGTTTGTTGTTAACGCAAATAATTTGTCATACCATTTATAGGCTTTGTCTAACTCAGAGTTGAAGTAATAGGCATTGCCGATTTTTTGGTACATATCTGGAGATTCATATCCTTTTTCGGCGATTCTCTCGTATGTTTTTATGGCATCGATATAGGCATAGCTATCGTATTTTTTATCTGCACTCGCTATTTTTCGTTTTTGAGCATATATTGATACTGCAAAAAGATTGAGTATAGTCAGGTAAAGTATTGCAATGTTTTTCATGATCTTTAATTTTTTAGAAATCTATAAATTGGATACTTGATTCTTCAGGATTATTGCCTAGATGTAATACTGGATAACTGATTGAATTTTTTTAGAAATTCTTCTGATTTTTGAATGTTTCCCATTGCTTTCAGGACAATTGAGTAGCGATAATAAAAGTCTGGTTCCAAATTAGCAGTGATGCTAAATAATTTGCTGTAGCATTTTTCAGCTTTTTCAAATTCGTCATTAAAAAAGTATGAATTCCCTAATTTTTTTAGCATTTCTACAGATTCATACCCTTTGTCAGACACTCTTTCATAGGTTTTTAGTATATTGATATAGGCAACAGAGTTTTCCCTTTTTGGAGTATCTGAGATTGCTATTGAGGCTGACTTTTTAGTGTTCATTATAGTGTCAGGCTTAAGAGCCGGTTCGTCGTGCTGGATTTGTACCTCATCTTCATAAATGGCAGTTATGACTCTCGTGCCGTTAGGTCCCAGATCATATGTATTTATTATGTTTGGATTGGTTACATCGTATTCACTTGTGTAACCGCCAAATTTTAAGGGAACGGTTTCCATTACATGATAATATTTTATCTTTCGTGCGGGAGTATGATCCTTCATATTCGTTATTGGAGCAGCCGTTTTTGATGTTTCCAGTTTCTTTTTATCCGGAGAAATCTGACTTTGCATCGGCCAATAATTAAATGAAGATAAACTCACGATTAGCATATAAAGGAGCATCTGATTTTTCATGATATCTGTTTTATTTTTTTGAATATCTAATCCCTGTTAATTCGCCTTATTCTTTAGAAAGACATTTTTTTGTTTTTTAGAAAAATCTAGGGGTTACCATTTTGCTGTTTTTCTGGAATAATTCATAGCGCAAGAATAACTCATGAGAACCAGAATTATAATTATCCAGTGCTGTAGTTTCAAAATCATAAGAATATCCTATATAGAATGCATCTGAGACTTGAAAGCCAGCCATGGCACTCAGCGAGGCACTCCATCTGTAAGCCATACCAACAGTTAATTTGTCAATGAACATAAAATTGGCAGAAACATCAACCTGCAAAGGAGAACCCTCAACGAGTTTTGTCATAAATGCGGGTTTGAATTTTGTTGTGGGGGATAAATCAAATATATATCCTCCAATTAAGTAGTAATTTATTTTTTCTTTATAAATAGCTACATCATTGTCATTGTATTTATCTGCTTCTAAGAAATTAGGAATTGAAAAACCTACATAGGCTTTGTCTGAATGCAAATAAAGACCAGCACCAATGTTAGGAGAAAATTCATTGTCAAAATTTTGAAATTGCGGATCAGTCTGATCGCCAGGGTTTAATTTATTAATATCAATATTGAAGAGGTTGGCAGTTCCTTTTAGGCCAAATGACAGTTTGAACGATTCAGATACTGGAATAGTATATGAAATATCAACTGATACTGAATTAGAAGTTGATGGGCCTATCTCATCATTTACAATTGAAAAACCCGCTCCCAGCATAGTGTTGTTAAAAGGGGTATTTACAGAGATCGTATTTGTTACAGGAGCTCCATCAAGCCCTACCCATTGTGTACGGTGTAGCGCAAAAAAGCTTAATGCTCCTCTAGAGCCAGCGTATGCTGGATTTACATTGATTGTGTTATACATATATTGAGTATATTGAGCATCTTGTTGCGCAAAACTTGCAATGGCTGCAAACATCATAACGATAGAAAATAGTTTTGTTTTCATAGTAGCTTTTGTTGGTTTAAATAGCTATTTTTTGATAGCTTAGTTTTGAGGATTCGTGTCTTATTTCAACTTATTTAATGAATAAGATGCTATACTCTGAGCCCTACATGGCTCAGAGTATTCAGCAGCTTATTTTACTAAATATAAATAGCCGTCTTTTTTAATATTTTGAGTTTGACCTACTCCATCAACAGTATCATAACTAATGATGTAAAAGTATGTGCCTGTTGGTAAACCTTCATTTTTATTGATTGTGGTTCTGCCCTCTGATCGACCTCTGAAAGCATTGCCTGCGTTGTCATAATTCTCTCTTTCAAAAACTAAGACACCCCAGCGGTTAAAGATTTCAACTTTTATGTTTTTATAGCAGTCGTTATCTTCTAGGTTCTCAATCTGGAAATAATCATTTTTGCCGTCTTCATTTGCTGAGAGTGCATTATGAATAATAATTGTTTTACATGGCAGTACTTTACAGTCATCATTGATTACCATTTCTAAGAATATGCTTCTTGGACAATCACCGCCAATTTTATACTCATATTTGTATTTGCCTACAGGTATGCCAATAGCGTTTAGAAGGCTGCCACTTATCCCTCCTGTATTATCGGTATCAACCCAGCTTCCTGTAGTTGCCGTACCCTGAGGCAATAAGCTATTCAAATCAATAAGAGTTGTATCGGCATTACAAAATGCAGGACTGGTAATTGTAATGGGTTCAATTCCTGCTACATTAATTGTAATGGTTGATGTAGAGCAATTTGTTAGATTTGCAGCTTCACAAATCTGATAATTGAATATGTATTGACCTGCAGCCACACCATTTAAAAATGCCACGTTCCCATTATCATCAATTGTAATATTTTGTCCAATGACAGATAGTAATTTAAATTTTAAATCACTTATGTTTGCTGATGTGCCATTTAATAAATCATTGCTTAGAGCATTACGAACCGCCTCACCAATTGAACATTGAGTTACACTATAAGTGTCTGGATTTGCTTTTATTACAAGAGGGATGTTGGTAACGTTAATAGTGACAATTGCAGTATCACAATTACCATTATCTGCTTTTTCACATATTTGATAGGTTAAAGTATAAATTCCGGTAGGAGTATTTGCTTTTACATCAATTGAACCATCTGTATTTAAAGTTATGTCTCCTTTTGGATCTGGAATCAAAACCGATAATGTAACATCAGCTGGATTTAAAGCCAAGGTATTTAAGGAATCGTTTTTAAATACGGTTAATATGTTTTTAACCCCTGCTAACCCTTCAAGTGTAGTTGCAGCGTCATCAACTGCATCAATTTTAAATGTTGGTCTGGCGGTACACATTGGATCTGAAGCTGGATAATTAACTATAATTGTTTGACTTGGATTTAATGTAAATGTTATTGAAGCGGTTGGTCTAAGGCCTTCAAAACCATCAGCGCTTTCGCTCCATTTTCCATCTGCGAAAACCCAGCCCGGCCAATCGGTTCCATTTCCGTTTTGATCCACAGTAGCGCCTGGCCATAATACTTTGCCGTTTAATGGCAAATTAGTCATTGTTGCAATTACATTATTATTGCTGTCAGTCCAAGTTAATGTCAATCCATTTACTGGGGTGAAATTATCTGCGGTTGCTGTATAGCTAAAATAAGGAACATCATTGATACAAATGCCTTCTCCAGATATTTTCATAGTTGGAGCCTCTATCGTAACAGTTACGGTGGCAGTATCACAATTAGTGCTGTTTAATTTTTCACAAATTTGATAAGTCATTGTTTGTATGCCAACAGGAGCATCAGCTAATACATCTATTGAGCCGTTAGGATTCAATTGCAAATATGGATTTGATGTTACAGTTGTTAAAATTACATCAGTAGGATTTAAAGCTAATGCGTTTAAAGTATCATTAGTGAAAACGTTAATGACATTTGCTGTAATTTGATTGACACCAACAACAGTTCCAGTATTATCATCAACAGCATCAATTGGATTGGCATTTTCGTTAACAACTTCATCATCTGTAGCACTGATAGGGGTGTTGTTTGGAGTCAATCCATCAGCAGTGGCGATATTGGTAATGGAGCCTTTATTTAAATCCTCTTGTATTACTGTATAGCTTTGCGCGTATTCAGAACTAGCACCAGGTGCCAAAACTTCAATAATTGTATCCAATCCTGTTAATGGATCTTTAACAGCTATCTCATGTAAAGTTACATTACCAGTATTTTTTATGTTTATTGTATAGTTTATTACATTTCCAACAGCACTATAGCTAGAGGTTGTGGCAATTTTTACAACAGTTAATCCAGGATTAATACAAAAAGTAATTACATTAGGGTTATTATTTGTTGGCAAGTTACCTGATTGGTCAGTTACTATTGCATCATTTGGTGCAGTACCATTAACTGTGGCCTGATTGGTAATAGTTCCATTATCAATATCAGCTTGAGTTACATTATAGGTGGCTTTATACATCCATGTTTCGCTAACCTCTAAAATACTGTTATTGTTAGCATCGCCGCTTTGTAGTGCAATAGCAGATAATCCAGCATGAGGGTCTATGACGGCTATATTGTGCAGACTTACATTACCGGGATTAGTCACGATAAAGGTGTAGGTTACCACACTGCCGACTGCCAGAGCTGCGCATCCATTTTCTCCAACTGTAATATCATTATTTTTTACTAAAGCGATCTTAGGATTAGTGCAAATAGGAATTACATTAGGGTTATTATTTGTCGGCAAGTTACCTGATTGATCGGTTACTATTGCATTATTTGGTGCAGCAGCATTAACTGCGGCCTGATTGGTAATAGTTCCATTATCAATATCAGCTTGAGTTACATTATAGGTGGCTTTATAAATCCAAGTTTCGCCAACCTCTAAAATACTGTTATTGTTGGCATCACCGCTTTGTAGTGCAATAGCAGATAATCCGGCATGAGGGTCTATGACAGCTACATTGTGCAGACTTACATTACCGGGATTAGTCACGGTGAAGGTATAAGTTACCACACTGCCGACTGCCAGAGCTGCGCATCCATTCTCTCCAACTGTAATATCATTGTTTTTCACTAAAGCTATGCTAGGATTAGTGCAAATAGGAATTACATTAGGGTTATTATTTGTTGGCAAGTTACCTGATTGATCGGTTACTATTGCATTATTTGGTGCAGCAGCATTAACTGCGGCCTGATTGGTAATAGTGCCATTATCAATATCAGCTTGAGTTACATTATAGGTGGCTTTATACATCCATGTTTCGCTAACCTCTAAAATACTGTTATTGTTAGCATCGCCGCTTTGTAGTGCAATAGTGGATAATCCTGCATGCGGATCGATTACAGCTACATTGTGCAGACTTACGTTACCGGGATTAGTCACTGTAAAGGTATAGGTTACCACACTGCCCACTGCCAGAGCTGCGCATCCATTTTCTCCAACTGTAATATCATTGTTTTTCACTAAAGCTATGCTAGGATTAGTGCAAATAGGAATTACATTAGGGTTATTATTTGTTGGCAAGTTACCTGATTGATCGGTTACTATTGCATTATTTGGTGCAGCAGCATTAACTGCGGCCTGATTGGTAATAGTTCCATTATCAATATCAGCTTGAGTTACATTATAGGTGGCTTTATAAATCCAAGTTTCGCCAACCTCTAAAATACTGTTATTGTTGGCATCACCGCTTTGTAGTGCAATAGCAGATAATCCGGCATGAGGGTCTATGACAGCTACATTGTGCAGACTTACATTACCGGGATTAGTCACTGTAAAGGTATAGGTTACCACACTGCCCACTGCCAGAGCTGCGCATCCATTTTCTCCAACTGTAATATCATTGTTTTTCACTAAAGCTATGCTAGGATTAGTGCAAATAGGAATTACATTAGGGTTATTATTTGTCGGCAAGTTACCTGATTGATCGGTTACTATTGCATTATTTGGTGCAGTAGCATTAACTGCGGCCTGATTGGTAATAGTTCCATTGTCAATATCAGCTTGAGTTACATTATAGGTGGCTTTATAAATCCAAGTTTCGCCAACCTCTAAAATACTGTTATTGTTGGCATCGCCGCTTTGTAGTGCAATAGCCGATAATCCGGCATGGGGATCGATGACAGCTACATTGTGCAGACTTACATTACCGGGATTAGTCACTGTAAAGGTATAGGTTACCACACTGCCCACTGCGAGAGCTGCGCATCCATTCTCTCCAACTGTAATATCATTGTTTTTCACTAAAGCGATCTTAGGAGACTGAGTTAGTTGTGTAATAGTACAATCAGGACAGTCAGTCTTGATTGGACAAGAAGTGCATGGAGTAGGGTCAGAAGAAGTATCTGTTACAGGATTGTTTTTTGGATCTTTGGCAGTTACAGTAGCTAAGTTGTAAACATAGCCTGTGTCAATATCTCCTTGGGTGATAACATGTGAGCCAGAGAATGTAGTTGAGTCAGTTGCTCCAACTGCAAGTGTAGCTATTGGTCCGCCAGTAATCACGGCATTGTTATCGGTAACTGTTACATTTGTTAGCGTTACGTTTCCAGTATTTTTAACAACAAAATTATAAGTAACTAGATCACCTACATTAGTTATTCCGTCATGGTTGTTATCTACATAAGTTCCGTCTTTAGTAATTGTAATTTCAGGAACTTGAATTAATAATGTTTCAGTAGGAATATCATTATCGATAGCAGTTCCGGATATATCTGTTACATTTTTATTTTCAGTATCTTTCCCTAAAGCAGTAGCAGAGTTTATTACTTTTCCGGCATTAATGTCCGCTTGTGTCAATGTATAAGTACCGGTTACAGTATTGTTTGTTTGTCCAACTATAATTAAAGCTATTGGATTTCCAGTAATATTTATTGCTCCAAGTAAGGGGTCACTAATAACTACATTTGAGACATTTACATTACCAATATTGGTTACTGAAAAAGTATAGTTGATTTTTTCGCCAACTTGAGCAAAACCATCTTCATTGGTATCAATAAAAAGACCTTTTTTGACAAGAGCAATTCCAGATTCTGTGATAGTATATTCTTTATTTATTGTACATCCTTTAGAATCTTTAATTTCAACTGAATAAGTGCCTTTTGCCAAATTAGTTAAATCTTTTGTTATAGCAAGATTTGACCAAGTATAAGTATAAGGTGAAGTTCCTCCTGTGACAGTTTGAATAATAGAACCATTACTGCATCCTACGCAATTATTGTTATTTATAATTACAGCAGTAGCACTTAATCCAGCTGTTGGCTGCGTGATGGTTACGGCTTGCGTTGTGGTACAGCTATTAGCGTCTTTCACTGTAATGGTGTAAGATCCTATAGTAAGATTACTGAATGTGCCACTGGCTACAAAGGTTGTTCCGTCTTTAGAGTAAGTATAAGGAGCAGTTCCGTTAGCCCCAGCAACTGTTACGCTTGCCGTATTGTCGCCAAAACAAAATACGTTGGTCTGCGCTGTGATGGAGGCGGTTAATGCAGCAGTTGGCTGAGTGATGGTTACAGCTTGAGCTGTGGTGCATCCGTTAGCGTCTTTTACTGTAATGGTGTAAGAACCTACAGTAAGACCGCTGAATATACCACTGGCTACAAATGTTATTCCGTTTTTAGAATAAGTGTAAGGCGCAGTTCCGTTTGCACCAGCTACTGTTACGCTAGCCGTATTGTTTCCAAAGCAAAGTACGTTGGTCTGTGCAGTTATGGATGCGCTTAATGCTGCTGCCGGCTGTGTGATGGTTACGGCCTGTGTTGTGGTACAGGCGTTGGCATCTTTTACTGTAATAGTGTATGAGCCTGCAGTAAGCCCGCTGAATACACCGCTTGAGGCAAATGTTATTCCTTCTTTAGAATAGGTATAAGGCGCAGTTCCGTTTGCGCCGGTCACCGTTACGCTTGCGGTATTGTTGCCAAAACAAAGCACGTTGGTCTGTGCTGTGATGGAGGCACTTAAAGCTATGGCTGGCTGAGTGATGGTTACGGCCTGCGTTGTGGTACATCCGTTGGTATCTTTCACTGTAATGGTGTAAGGACCAGCAGTAAGACCGCTGAATATGCCACTTCCAACAAAGGTTGTTCCGTCTTTAGAATAAGTATAGGGAGCAGTTCCGTTGGCACCAGCTACTGTTACGCTTGCGATATTGTTTCCAAAGCAAAGCACGTTGGTCTGTGCTGTGATGGAGGCACTTAAAGCTATGGCTGGCTGAGTGATGGTTACGGCCTGTGTTGTGGTACAGGCGTTGGCATCTTTTACTGTAATAGTGTAAGAGCCTGCAGTAAGTCCGCTGAATACACCGCTGGCTACAAAGGTTATTCCGTCTTTGGAATAAGTATAAGGAGCAGTTCCGTTAGCACCAGCCACGTTTACACTGGCAGTATTGTCACCAAAACAAAGCACGTTGGTTTGAGCTGTGATTGATGCGCTTAAAGTAGCAGTCGGCTGTGTAATTGTCACGGCCTGTGTTGTGGTACAGGCGTTGGCATCTTTTACTGTAATAGTGTATGAGCCTGCAGTAAGCCCGCTGAATATACCGCTTGAGACAAAAGTTATTCCGTTTTTAGAATAAGTATAAGGAGCAGTTCCGTTGGCACCAGCAACCGTTACGCTAGCTGTATTGTTTCCAAAACAAAGCACGTTGGTCTGTGTTGTGATGGATGCGCTCAATGCTGCCGCCGGCTGAGTGATGGTTACGGCTTGCGTTGTGGTACAGCCGTTAGCATCTTTTACCGTAATGGTGTAAGACCCAGCCGTAAGCCCGCTGAATGTGTCGCTTCCCACAAAGGTTACTGCGTCTTTAGAATATGTATAAGGAGCGGTTCCGTTTGCACCAGCGACTGTTACGCTGGCCGTATTGTTTCCAAAACAAAGCACGTTGGTTTGCCCTGTGATCGATGCGCTCAATGCTGCTGCGGGCTGAGTGATGGTTACGGCCTGCGTTGTGGTGCATCCGTTGGCATCTTTCACCGTAATTGTATAAGAGCCTGCAGTAAGCCCGCTGAATGTGCCACTTCCCACAAAGGTTACAGCATCTTTAGAATAGGTATAAGGAGAAGTTCCGTTAGCCCCAGCCACCGTTACGCTTGCCGTATTGTTGCCAAAACAAAGCACATTGGTCTGCGCTGTGATGGAAGCTGTTAATGCAGCAGTTGGCTGAGTGATGGTTACGGCTTGTGTCGTGGTACACCCGTTGGCATCTTTTACGGTAATGGTGTAAGGACCAGCAGTAAGACCGCTGAATGTACCGCTTCCCACAAAGGTTACTGCATCTTTAGAATAAGTATAAGGAGATGTCCCGTTTGCTCCAGCCACCGTTACGCTTGCCGTATTGTTGCCAAAACAGAGCACGTTGGTCTGAGCTGTGGTGGAGGCTGTTAATGCAGCAGCTGGTTGCGTGATGGTCACGGCTTGAGTAGTGGTGCATCCGTTGGCATCTTTTACAGTAATGGTGTAAGGACCAGCAGTAAGTCCGCTGAATATGCCACTTCCGACAAAGGTTACCGCATCTTTAGAATAAGTATAGGGAGCAGTTCCGTTGGCACCAGCTACGGTTACGCTTGCGGTATTGTTGCCAAAGCAAAGCACATTTGTCTGCGCTGTGATGGAGGCACTCAATGCAGCAGTTGGCTGAGTGATGGTTACAGCTTGTGTCGTGGTACATCCGTTGGCATCTTTTACAGTAATGGTATAAGGGTCAGCAGTAAGACCGCTGAATACGCCGCTTCCCACAAAGGTTACTGCGTCTTTAGAATAAGTATAGGGAGTAGTTCCGCTTGCTCCGGCCACAGTCACGCTTGCCGTATTGTTTCCAAAACAAAGCACGTTGGTCTGCGCTGTTATGGAGGCACTTAAAGCTATGGCTGGTTGAGTGATGGTTACTGCTTGCGTTGTGGTACAGCTATTAGCGTCTTTCACCGTAATGGTGTAAGGCCCTGCAGTAAGCCCACTGAATGTGCCACTAGCGACAAATGTTATTCCGTCTTTAGAATAAGTATAGGGAGCAGTTCCGTTAGCACCAGCCACTGTTACGCTTGCGGTATTGTTGCCAAAACAAAGCACATTTGTCTGCGCTGTGATGGAGGCACTCAATGCAGCAGTTGGCTGAGTGATGGTTACGGCTTGTGTCGTGGTACATCCGTTGGCATCTTTCACGGTAATGGTATATGGTCCAGCAGTAAGACCGCTGAATGTACCGCTTGCGACAAATGCTATTCCGTCTTTAGAATAAGTATAAGGCGCAGTTCCATTAGCCCCAGCGACCGTTACGCTTGCGGTATTGTTGCCAAAGCAAAACACATTGGTCTGTGCAGTGATGGAGGCACTTAAAGCTACGCTAGGTTGATCAATGGTTACTGAATTGGTTCGGGTGAAACAGTTATCGCTTACGGTCAAGGTATAAATCCCCTGTGGAAGGTTGCTTACAGTTGCGGTGGTTCCCACAACTATATTGCTTGAGTTTCTCCAAGAATATGTTGCGGTTCCCACAGCGTTTGTCACTGTTCCAGCTGTCACCGATCCGGTGCTGTCACCAAAACAGGAAGCGTCAGTTTTAGAAGAAGCCCCAAGGGCCAAAGTAGTACTTGGTTCGGTAATGGTTACTTGTTCTGTATCGGTACAACCTTTAATGTCAGTTACAGTTACGGTATATGTTCCTGCGCCAAGTCCAGTTGCTGTTGCGGTGATTTGAACAGGGGTGGTGTTCCAGCTATATGAATATGGAGAAGTTCCTGAGGTTGCTGAAGCAGTTGCTGAACCGTTAGTTCCGCTATTGCAGCTTGCGTTCACAACAGAGCCAATAGCAGCTATGGGCATAGGATTAATCGAAACAGATGTGGTTACTGTTTTTGGACAGCCACCAGTTGAGAACGAATAAGTAACTGTGTATGTACCAGATGTACTATTGGTAATGTCAATTTGTCCGGTAGTTGAATTAATAATTAGTCCTGATGGAGCTGAAAATGTTCCTCCGGTAACACCGCTTAAGGATACATTCACAAGCCCCTCGTTTTTACAAAAACTGCCGTCACCATAGCTGATGCTAGCGGTTCCTAAAACCAATTTTATTGGATAAGGACCTGCAAAATCATCTAATGCCGCTGATGGTGAATCCGAAGATTTTGTTTTTATTAAAACCGAACCAAATTCTGCGCCTTCACATGGATCGCTAAGTTCTAAGAAAGCACTTATGTTTATTGCTGCCTCAACAAATTGGTAGGCAGTATATTGACTTGTGCCAAAAGCGGTTCCTGCTATTGTATCCACAGTAGCTATGTTTGTTTTTCCAAAAGCATTAGCTGCAGAATCGGTAACCAATGAATACCCAGATCCATTCCATCTGTAAAATTTTACATTCGCCGTGCTACCACCGTTGGAATATTCAACCGAAAGTAAAATGTCTCCAACGGTTCTTCCACCGGCTAGCGTAAAGCTTCCCCCGGCATTCGCAGATATTGGGTTTTTAAAAAATTCAAAATCAATATAACTAGTTCCGGTTGTTACCAATCTATCACTGGCAATAATTAACCATTGCTTATTGTTTGTATCAACTCCCAAGTGTATCAAAACATTATTGATATCTCCTTTTCCTCCAGGTTTTGAGTTTGTCCAGCTCCATAGGGTATTTGGGTTATCGTCAAATTTTCCACCACCAGTAAAAATATTGTCGCCAGTGGAATTATATGCATCCGTAAATCTGTAGGTTGTTACCGTGTTTACGGCACTTCCATCATTATTGAATACAAATTGACCTGAACCACCAGTTCCTGATATCCAGTCACCTACATCTGCAGTTGGGGTGTTTGCCTTAAGATTACCGTCAATATCAAAACCATTATATGGGAAAATAACAGGTGCTGTTTGGGCAACTGCTGAAGAAAAACTTATAAAACTTAAGACTAAAAGTGTAACTAATTTTGTAGAATGAGTAAAAATTGTTTTCATTTTTAATTATTTTAAGGTTAATAACCTAAATGATATGAGAAAAGATTCTAAGTAATTATTCTATATGGAGCCAAATAATAAGGCATACCAAATGAGTAATTACTTTAAAGTATTTACAGATAATGAGATAAAAGAATAAGTTTGTTTTCTGAAATTCAATATATTGAAACGTATAGTATGTAATACATTCCTTCAGGAGGAGTACCTTTAAATTTTCCGTTTTTTTCTGTTTGATGTACATCAAAAGCAGATTTCATAAAAGTTGTTGTCGAATTAATGCCCGATACGGATATACCTGAAATTTCAAATAGGAGCGACCATATTTTTTTTTCAAGAAAGGAAGATGAAAATAGGATTGTTTTTTGAATATTATTCGAAAAAAAATCATGTAATTGGTTTAAAGTAGTTTTGAGTATCATATTCTTGATTTTTTAGGTAAATAAATAATTTAGAATGACTTGAGTTTTATAATTTTTAAATCATTGATTTGAAAATCAAATCTTAATCAATAGATAGTTAGGTAGGAATGTTTTTTAAGTTTTAATTCAGATTTGGGTACTGAATCAAAATTCTAGGTGCATGAAATAAATAAAAACAGATATACTTTTTGATCTCTATCTTGATTCAGATTTAGGTACTGAATCAAAATTATAGGTGCATGAAATAAATAAAAACAGATATACTTTTAATTTCTATTTTGATTCAGATTTAGGTACTGAATCAAAATTCTGGGTGCATGAAATAAATAAAAACAGATATACTTTTAATTTCTATTTTGATTCAGATTTAGGTACTGAATCAAAATTCTGGGTGCATGAAATAAATAAAAACAGATATACTTTCTAATTTCCTTTTTGATTCATATTTGGGAACTAAATCAAAATAGTATTATTTTCTAATTAATAACAACGAGCGTAAAGCTCAAGTATTTTTTATGATATTAATTTTTTTTTTCAAATAATCATTACCATATCGGTAATTTGTATGTCAAATATAGAAAGAATGTTTATATTAAAATATGTTTCCCTTTGAAAAACCTAAATAATCGTTGAAGAGTTTGGTGTGTAAGAATTTATATTTGAAAAAGCATGAATATTTTAATAATATAATAAATAAATTGTTAATTAATTTTTGTTTATATAAAATATATGTACTAATTGTATGAATAATTAAATGTAAATTTTTCAAAATAATCAAATAATACCATAATGTCATTATTTTGCTTAAGAATAAAAATTTCTAAATAAGCATCAGATTTATTAATTGATTAGATTGTATGAAAAATTTTGGACTTCCAAAGTTTTAATTTATATAGAGACAGTTTTATTTTTATAAATCTAATTTTTAGAGGAGTGTATCCATGCTTAGTGTGTTTATTTATAAGTCTTTGTAAAATTTTTAGTATATTGAATCAATTGGGCGATAACCGAAAGACTTTAATTTCAAATAAAAATTAAGTTCAATATTCTAAACTTTTTTGTAAATTGTAATTCCCTAATGATTTTGCTAAAGTGTTTTAATCATAAATTATTTAGTTTAATTGTAATAATTTGATTTCTAAAATTCATTTTGCAAAGCTGGCTCTGTGTTTTTAACACAGCTGTTGTATTTAAAAAAATAATATTTTAATGTATGAAAAACTTAATCTTAATTCGGCACGCAAAGTCAAGCTGGGAAGCTCCTTTACATGATAAGGACAGGCCTTTAACCTCACAAGGGATGCAAAACGCCCATTTGGTTTCTTCACATATTAATAAAGTTTTGCCAAAAACATATACTATATGGAGCAGTACTGCCGAAAGAGCTGTAGAAACAGCCATGATTTTTGCGCAGAATATAAATTTCCCTTTAGAAAGTATTATTTACAAAGATGACCTATATACTTTCGATGAAAGAAAATTAGAAAAGATCATTAAGTCTGAAAGTAATGGTAATGATAACATAATAATATTCGGACATAACGAGGCTATTACAAATTTTGTTAATAAATTTGGAGATGTTTACATTGATAATGTACCTACAGCTGGATTTGTCCATATAGAATTTGATAATGAAAACTGGAACATTATTAGTAATGGCAAAACAAAAAAAACAGTATTCCCCAGAGATTTAAAATAAATAAAAGTGTTTGAACAAAAATATATTGATAGAGAGAAAAGCTGGCTGGCTTTTAATGCCAGAGTACTTCAGGAAGCTTCGGATGATACAGTTCCTTTACTTGACAGACTACGGTTTTTAGGAATATTTTCAAATAATTTGGATGAATTTTTTAGAGTCAGATTTGCTGCTATCAGACGATTAAGTTTGAGTGGTATTTCGGGCGAAAAATATTTTGGTGGGGTAACAGCACAACAATTAATTAAAGATATTACAAAAATTGTTATTCAGCAGCAGTCCGAAAGTTTAAGAATACTTAATAACATCGAAGAACAGCTAGAAACCGAAAATATCTTTATTATTCATGAAAATGATATTAATAAAGAACAAGAAATTTTTTTAAAAGATTTTTTTATACAAAAGTTAAGTCCGGAACTTGTTACTATCATTTTAAATGATCTAGCAGAATTCCCTATTTTAAAAGATTCATTAGGATATTTGGCCGTAAAACTTGTGATGAAAAAAAATCAGGAAGTGCGTTACGCTATCATTGAAATGCCTAAAATGATTAATCGTTTTGTCGTATTGCCTTCAAGTAACGAAAAGCAATATGTTATTTTGATTGACGATGTTATCCGAATGCATTTGAGCAGTATTTTTAATATTTTTAATTATGAAAGCGTTTCGGCTCACATGATAAAAATCACCAGAGATGCCCAATTAGATATTGACAGTGATTTAAGTAAAAGTATGCTCGAAAAAATATCTACCAGTGTTAAGGACAGAAGGATAGGGGAGCCAGTGCGTTTTATCTATGATCAGGAGATTAGCAAGGATACCCTTAAATTTTTTCTTGACAAAATGAACATTGATTCTACTGACAGTATTATTCCTGGAGGAAGATATCACAACAGGAGAGATTACATGGATTTTCCTAATCTTGGAAGATTTGATTTGTTATATCAAAAAAATGATCCGCTTCCAATACCCGGATTAAGTCTTGAAGGAAGTATTCTAGGTAAAATTGCTGAGAAAGATTATTTATTGAACGCTCCTTATCAGTCGTTTTCTTATTTAATTAAATTTTTGCGTGAAGCAGCTTTGGATCCCAAAGTAAGTTCCATTAAAATTACATTATATAGATTAGCCAAAAATTCTCAAATTATAAGCTCATTAATTAATGCCGCAAAAAACGGAAAGAAAGTAATTGTCCAAATTGAATTACAGGCGCGTTTTGATGAAGCTTCAAATATTTCTTATGCAGAGCAAATGCAGACCGAAGGCATAGAACTCATATTTGGTATAAAGGGATTGAAAGTTCATAGTAAAGTCTGTGTAATTGAAAGGCATGAAAAAAATAAAATTAAAAGATATGGCTTTATTTCGACTGGAAATTTTAATGAATCTACAGCCAAAATTTATACAGATGTGACACTTTTTACATGCCATCCTCAAATTTTGAAAGACATATCTAAAATATTTGATTTTTTTGATACGAATTACAAAGTACAGCGTTATAAACATCTTATTGTTTCACCACAGTACACCAGAAATCGCTTTACAAAATTAATTGACAGAGAAATTGCCCATGCTTTGGCTGGCAGAAAGTCTTACATGAAATTAAAAATGAATAGCTTGTCTGACTTAGCTATGATTGATAAATTGTATGAAGCAAGTAATGCCGGAGTGAAAATTCAATTAGAAGTGAGAGGTATTTGTTCTTTAATCCCAGGGGTTAAAGGTTTGAGTGAGAATATTGAAGCTATTAGCATCGTTGATAATTATTTAGAACATTCAAGGCTTTATATTTTTGGCAATGCTGGATTTACTGATGTATATATTTCTTCTGCAGATATAATGACTAGAAATATTGACGCAAGAGTCGAAGTAACCTGCCCAATTTATGATCAGGAAATAAAAAATGAATTGATCGATAATTTTGATATTGGCTGGAAAGGGAATGTAAAAGCCAGATATCATTCATATAAACTGGATAATAAATATAGAGTCAGAGGTGATAATCCAATTTTCAGGGCACAATGGGAAACTTATAAATATTACCAGCGAAAAGTAGAACTGATTGAAGAATTGAAAGAAGATTAAAATAACGCTAACATACCGAATTAAATCGCATCCTAAAGAATATGATTAAAATTAAAAAATATGCTGCTATCGATATTGGATCGAATGCCATGCGTTTATTGATTACCAATATTGTAGAAGAAGATGATAAAGATCCACAATTTAATAAAAGTTCATTAGTTCGTGTCCCTATTCGTTTAGGACAGGATGCTTTTACAGTTGGTGAAATTTCTCCTGAGAATATAGATCGAATGGTCGATGCAATGAAAGCTTTCAATTTGTTAATGAAAGTGCATAAAGTAGAACGTTATATGGCATTTGCTACATCGGCTATGCGTGAAGCCTATAATGCCAAAGAGGTTGTAGCTTTGATAAAAAAGAAAGCTGACATAAAAATAGAAATTATTGACGGTAAAAAAGAAGCCGCGATAATAGCTTCAACTGATTTACATCACTTATTAAAAACTGATGAAACTTATTTATTTGTTGATGTTGGTGGTGGCAGCACTGAATTTACATTATTTTCTAACGGAAAAATGGTGAATTCAAGATCGTTTAAAGCAGGAACTGTTCGGCTGTTAAATGAAATGGTTTGTGATGTTGTTTGGGAAGAAATAGAAAAATGGATTAAACAAAATACTGCCGATTATGAAGAAGTTACTTTGATAGGTTCAGGCGGGAATATCAATAAATTATTTAAAATGTCTGGAAAGCTACAGGAAAAACCTTTGTCATACATTTACATAAATGCTCAATATGCTTATTTGAATTCCTTGACTTATGAGCAAAGAATCTCTCAGTTAGGACTGAATCCTGATAGGGCAGACGTTATCGTACCTGCAACCCGGATTTATTTAAATGCAATGAAGTGGAGCGGAGCCAGACAGATTTATGTTCCAAAAATTGGACTGTCAGATGGTATTGTAAAAGCGATGTATTATGGCAAAATTTAATTTTGCAGATAAAAATTGAGTAGAACTAATACCATTTAGAAATATAAAATAATCCAATTCTATCTTCCTCTTCTTTGGAGAGTGGTGGAGTGAGGTGAGGTTAAATAAAAAACTGTTTTATATTTCTAAATGGTATAATCTAGGAGGTTAAAACTTTTCAATTTAAATAATATTTTAAAATTTAAAAAGCTCAAACTTAATCTTAGTTTGAGCTTTTTTATTTTTATGATGTAACTGGCTTTAGCAATAGTGTTTTGAGCCACAATCCAACAAGTAAAGCTATCAGAAGTAATACTGCAAATAAATAGAAAATTGAAATATCTGCTGTTAAGCCTAAAAGCAAAGGCCCGGCAAATGCCGCTGCTGACCATGCAGTTAAGATATAACCGAGTACTGGACCATATTTATCCGCTCCAAAAATATCTTTTACAAATGACGGCATTGTTGCAAATCCAGCACCGTAACCAGCAATTATAATAAAGGTTAATGTTTGAAATGAGATTTGATTTGTTGAAAAAGTAGGTATTAAAGCAAAACAGACCGCATTGATTCCGATAAAAATCATAAAAGTTGTCCAACAGCCGATTTTATCTGAAATACTTGACCAAAATAAACGTCCAATACCATTAAATAACCCTATGATGGCAACAAACATAGTTGCTTGAGCGGTACTCATTCCTACAACTTCTTCACCAAGAATTGCCGCTTTTGAGATAATGGCAATACCTCCGCATACATTTAAAAATAATAATAGCCATAACGCAATAAAACGTTTGTCAGTAATTATTTGTTTTGCAGTTAAATCTTCATGCAGATGTTGATTGGTTATACTTGTTGGGTTTGCTAAATATAAAGCACTTCCGAGCATACAAATTCCGTAAGCAATTCCTAAAACTCCAAATGCTCCGGATAATCCCATTGAAGCGCATAATGGACCAATTAAAAAAGACGTTAATAATGATCCCAATGCAAACGACATAATAATTATGCCAGATGCGAATCCGGGACGATCAGGAAACCATTTGACAACAGTATATACAGGTACAATATATCCAAATCCCAAACCGATACCCTGCAGTACGCCAAATGTCAAATAAAACAAATAAAGCGAGCCTATTTTTACAGACAATGCACTGCCTAATAATCCAATTGATAAAAATGCTGCTGCGATTAATCCTGCTTTTTTTGGCCCAATTTTTTGAGCAAATTTACCCATAAAAGCCGCCGTAAGCCCTAAAAAGCAAATAGCTAAGCTAAATCCTGTTTTGGTATCGTGGGCATCCCAGTTTAATTCTTTTGATAATGGTTCTATCCATTTGCTGTAAGCGTAAATTGATCCTATTGACAACTGCATGACCATTCCTGCCAATACTATCAAATATTTATTTTTTGACATAACTGTTTCGTTTTTATTGTAAAAAATATTCTTGATTTTTATTTGATTTTTACATTTTTGAAGTAAAGCTTGAATATTTCGGCCGCTTTATTTATTTCTTCTGCTGTGTGCGGAATGGTATCAGCTAATTGATATTCTAAGCCCAGCAATTCCCATTTGCTTTTGCCCATTTGATGGAAAGGTATAATTTCAACTTTCTCTATTGTTTTGTAAGAGGTAAAATGTTTTCCCCATTCATGAAGGTATTCTTCCTGATCGCTCCACCCAGGCACTAATACATAGCGCAGCCACATTGGTTTCCCAGTACTTTCTCTATATTCAGCCAATCGAAGAGTTGTTTTGTTTTTTACACCAGTCAGCTTTTTATGCCATTCTTTATTGATATGTTTGACATCCAGCAGCAATAAATCGGTTCTTTCTAAGAGCTGTTCTGTTTTTGAATCCAGCACTCTGCCATTGGAATCCAGACAAGTGTGAATTCCATTTTCGTGTAAACGGTCAAAAAAATGAATTAATTTATCTCTTTGCAATAAAGGTTCACCTCCAGAAACGGTAACACCGCCATCTTTACCAAAATAAGATTTTTGGTGTAAAGCTTTTTCAATCAGTTCTTCAATGGGCATAAATGTCCCGCCATGAATATCCAAAGTATCCGGATTTTGACAATACAAACATCTAAACTGGCATCCTTGAACAAAGATTACCATTCTGATTCCTGGACCATCATGAGTTCCAAATGTTTCAATAGAATGGACTCGAAGTAAGTCTGGATTGTGTACGTCTATTGAATCATCGGTATATTGTTGCTGCGGAAAATACATTCAATGAAAAGATTTAAAAAAACCTGTCCAACTAAAAAACGTAATTAGTTTTTTTTTAGACAGGTTAATGTGGTTTAATTTAAAATCTATAGTTAGTGGTTAATTTACAAAGTTTCGTGAAAAGTTCTTGTGATAACCTCAAGCTGATGTGCTTTAGACAATCGAACGAAATTAACTGCATATCCAGAAACTCTTATGGTTAATTGAGGATAATTTTCTGGATGATTGTAAGCATCTAATAATGTTTCTTTATTCAAAACATTTACATTTAAGTGATGTGCATTTCTTCCAAAGTAGCTGTCCAGAATGGTTTTTAAATTTATAACCTGATCTTCTTTATCAGATCCTAAAGATTTTGGTACCATTGTAAACGTATATGAAATACCATCCTGAGCATCTTCATATTTCAATTTACTCACGGAGTTTAAGGAAGCAATAGCCCCATTTGTATCTCTTCCGTGCATTGGGTTTGCTCCTGGAGCAAAAGGTTCACCGCCTTTACGACCGTCAGGTGTTGAACCTGTATTAGAACCGTACATCACATTTGAAGTAATAGTCAGTAAAGATAGAGTAGGAGTTGCGTTTTTGTAAGCTACATGTTTTCTTAATTCATCAATAAATATTGTAGTGATTTCTTGAGCAATACTGTCAACTCTGTCATCGTCATTTCCAAATTTTGGAAAATCACCTTCAATATTGAAATCTACAGTCAATCCTATGTCATTTCTAACTGGAGTAACTTTTGCATATTTGATGGCAGATAATGAATCGGCAATAATAGAAATTCCTGCAGCGCCATAAGCAATATCAATATTTGGATCACTGTCAATCAAAGCCATTTGTGCTCTTTCATAATAGTATTTGTCATGCATATAATGAATAATATACATTGATTTTGCATAAACTCTCGCTACTTCGGCTAAAGTAGTTTTGAAGATATTTAGAACAGCATCATACTCAAGAATACCATCAGCCATTTGAGGAATGTTTCTAATGACAACAGATCCTTTATCTTCTTCACGTCCGCCGTTTAAAGCCATAAGCAGTGCTTTTGGCAAATTAGCGCGGGCTCCAAAGTGCTGAATAGTTTTTCCGATTTTTTGATAAGATACGCAGCAAGCTATTCCGTAATCATCAGATCCTCTGTTAGTACGCATTAAATCATCATTCTCATATTGAAGAGAAGAGGTGTCAATAGAAACTTCGGCACAAAAATCTTTAAATCCTTTTGGCAGGCTTTGTGACCAAAGAATTGTCAAATTCGGTTCTGGAGAAGCTCCTAAATTATATAATGTCTGAAGAAATCTGAATGAAGTTTTTGTCACTTTTGTTCTTCCGTCATTAAGCTGTCCGCCAATGGCTTCGGTTACCCAAGTTGGATCTCCACCAAAAATTTCATCATAAGCTCCTGGACGCAAGTGACGTACCAAACGAAGTTTCATTACAAACTGATCGATAAATTCTTGCGCATCTTCTTCGTTTATTAAACCTGATTTCAAATCATTTTCAATATAAATATCCAAAAATGATGAAACATTTCCTAGAGACATTGCGGCTCCATCTTGTTCTTTTACTGCGCTTAAATATGCTAAATAGGTGAACTGGACAGCTTCTTTTGCATTGGATGCTGGTACAGAAATATCAATGCCATAAGAATTGGCCATGATTTTCATATCCTGTAAAGCTTTAATCTGTTCCGAGATTTCTTCTCTAAGACGTACTTTGTGATCTGTCATTTCGCCACCAATAACAGCAAAATCTTCTTTTTTGGCTTCAATTAGACGATCTACGCCATAAAGAGCAACTCTTCTAAAATCACCAATAATTCTTCCTCTGGCATAATTATCAGGTAAACCTGTTAATAAGTGTTTAGAACGATAGGCTCTAATTTCGCTGTCGTAGGCACTAAAAACGGCTTGATTATGATCTTTAGCATAGTTGAAAATTTTAATCACTTCATCAGAAACTTTCAAACCTCTTTCGGCTACTGCAGATTCAACTAATTTGATTCCGCCAAATGGTTTCATTGCTCTTTTTAAGACTTGGTCGGTTTGTAAGCCTACAATAACTTCATTCTGCTTATCAATATAACCTGGACCAAATGAAGTAAGATTTGAGATTATATTAGTATCAATGGCTAAGCAGCCATTTTTCTTTCTTTCTTCCAGTAAATTCTCTTTACATACATTCCATAGCTTATTTGTTTTTTCTGATGGTCCCACTAAGAAACTTTGATCACCTTCATAAGGAGTAATATTTTGCAATACAAAATCATAAACATCAATTGCTTTATTCCAATTTCCTGTTTTAAAATATAATGTTTCAGTTGTACTTTTCATTTTATAGAAATTATTTAGTTGAATACGCTGTTTTATAAAAACTGTTTTATACTAGTAAATTTAAGAAATTTTCAGGCTTGATTGACCTTGCAGTTCATTTTTAAATAATAATTAAGGTATTTATTGGTAAGTAGTTATTTGTGTATTGTTTCCTTTATTTTTATGATTATTTTTTATGACTATTACGTTATAGAGAAAATTTATAGTCTATATTTTTAATCAGTTTAATAGTGTTAAAATTAACAGAATTGATCAAATATCTTCTATGTCATTCCTGTTTATATGAAAAAACACTTATAATTATACGCACTTCTTATCTGTTAAAGTAAAGAGTCTAAAATTTAGGGATAAAAAATCAAAGTTTGAATTATTTGCAATTAACAATTTAGCAACACTAATTATCCAATAATCGTCTATGATAATTAATCTGACCCAAATGATAGGCCAAATGAGTTGTAAGATGCAATAATAAAAAAGCAACAGAGGTTTTGCTTTCAAAAACTAAATAAGGGTGTTCTTGATTTAAATCTTCATCAGTAAGTTGATTGAATATGCTATTAATCACTACTATTGTAGCATCGATTTGAGCAATAAGTGTACTTTTTGGAACAAATTTATCAGAAAATTCTAACTCTCTATTCCTAATATAATTTGTGTTCCCAATTTGCGATCCAATATAGGTGTTTAGATTACCTATTAAATGCAAGCAGAGATTGCCTCCTGAATTTGAAATTGTTTTTTCAATATGCCAAATTTTACTTTCATTGCTGTAAGAATCAATTTCCGATTTTAGCTTATTGAGATCTCGATTAAATAATGTTTTTAAAATTTCTATAGTCATTAGGATTGAGTTTTTGTATAGTTTTTTAATGAAGCAATGGCTTGTTTCTGAATTTGTTTTTGCATGAAACCTGTCCAGCCTAATAGAAATCCTTTAAATCCAAAAGCCTGTTTTGACCATTTCCAAATGTCAAAATAATCAGTGTGCTTTACAATTAATCCATCACGAAACTGAAATTGAGCCTTAATTTCATTGACTACTTTTCGATTTGTTTTGCTGAAATTATAGGTAGCAACCCATGTAGCAGTACCCGAATATTCATCGGCTTTAATCTCAGAAAATTCTATTTTAATGTTTCCTTTACTTTTTTTTATTAGCATTTTCCACATCTGGCAAGCTTCATTGCCTTTTAATATCCCAAAGGCAGGGTCTTGAAACTGAATGTTAGAGTGGTAGCATTCACACATAGTGTTGGCGTCAGCATTTGCGAAAGCAGTATAAAATTTGTGAATTAATTGTTCGTTTGAATTCATTTTGATAATGTTAGAAAGTAAAAATAGTAATTATTTTACAAAAAAAAGGATGCTTTTTTTAATTATCTATATTTAATATGTTACTGCTTTTTTACATAAAGAAACCAATTTGCTTGCCTTAGCTGTAAAAAGAAGAGTTGAGCTGTTTTTGAGTATCTTCAGTTTAGAGTTAGTTTTTTAGCAAAAAAAAAGAAGCTGTTGTGAAAACAGCCTCTTCTTCAAAGAAAAAATTAATAGTCAACTAATTTTGCTTTTTTTAATACGATGTTATCAATTCAACTCTTCGATTTTTGGACCTGCCTGAAGATGTTGTGTTACTTGCAATTGGTTTACCATCTCCAAATCCTAAAGCTGTCAGTCTGGAGTCAGGTATTCCTTTGCTTATTAAATAAGTTTTTACAGATTCGGCACGCTGTTTAGATAAGTCAATATTATAAGCATCACCGCCTACATTATCAGTATGCCCGCCGATTTGCAGAATGGTTGCATTATAACGTTTTAATATTTCGACCAAATAATCCAGCTGAACAAAAGAAGATGTTTTTAGTTCGGCACTGGCATTTTCAAAGAAGATTTTCCCTCCGATATCAGCAATTTTTTTGACATCTACTGGAGCAATTTTAGGACAGCCCTTGTCAGTAATATTCCCTTTTTCGGTAGGACAGCGGTCATTATTATCGGTAACACCATCACCATCAGTATCAGGGCAGCCTTTTAGTGCTAAGGGGCCTGTGGCATCAGGACAAAGATCCACTTCATTAGCCACACCGTCATTATCATTGTCCATCGGGCATCCAGATGCATTAACTTTGAGACCAAGAGTTGTATTAACACATTTATCATCGACATCTGGTACACCGTCTTTATCAACATCGGGACAGCCCTTTAATTCAGATGAACCGGCAAAATCAGGACAGCGGTCTTTTGCATCGGCAACACCATCTTTATCAATATCCGGACAGCCTTTTAATTCTAGTGAACCGGCAGTATCTGCACATTCATCTAAATAATCGGCAACACCATCTAAGTCTTTATCAAGCGGACAGCCTGTTTTGTCAACTTGTACTCCAGCTGGTGTGTCTGGACATTTATCATTTTTATCTGCAACACCGTCATTATCTGAATCTTTTTTTTCAGAAAGAGAATCGTTCAAATCTTCAGATTCATAAAACATAATATCAGTTTTATTAAGATAATTTCTAAGATCCACATTATGTCTTGAGGTGTTAACTGCGCTGGTTATGTATGTAAATGCCAAGCATGTACACAAAAAAAATAATTTTTTCATATTTGTGATTTTTTTTAATTGTTAAAGTTCGTCAACAATTAGTCACACAATGCTGCATAATTTTTATCAGCAGTTACATGATTCACACTTATAGTTTTATGTAGATATTGTTTAAAATATGATGTAGTTCGATTTGTTTCATCAAGCCTATAGAAATAGTTTGAGAAACTAGCTTAATGGAATAGAAGTAAGCTTTTAGTTTTGACAATTTCGATTCTATCAGATTTTTAGTAAATCTTCAATAACAAGTTTGGATTAGGGCAGTTTTCTAAATAATAAGCTAATTTGCTTTTACTGCAGACTCCTGGATAGTCCCCCAAATTAGCATTAATATTTTTTATAATTTGAAAATGTAAATGAGGCGCATAATCTCCATTTACCGATGAGTTTCCTAATAAAGCCAATTGCTGCCCTTTTGCAAAAAAATCGCCAACATTAATGAATGCAATACTTTCTAAAGCTAAATGTCCGTATAAAGTATAAAAAATTTGGTTTTCTAACTGATGCTCCAGTATAATTGTCGGGCCATAATCTCCCAAATTATTATTGTTTTGAAAACTATGCACTTTTCCATCCAATGCAGCTAATACTGGCGTTCCTGCTTTTATCCATAAATCCAGACCTATATGAATGTTACGTTCCTCAGTATTCGAATCATTAAAATGGGTACTTCTTTTGTATAAGCTGCGGACTTCGTTATAACCTCCGTAAGCAACAGCAGCCTTGTTTTTTGTTAAAAGATTTTCAATATAGATTTCAAATTCTGTTGGATCAGAAATGTTTAGCTGGTTTAATTCCATATTAGAAGCCGATAAATCCAAAGGAGTGTATTGAGAATAGGGGATGGAACTGTCAACTACTTTGATGTCTTTTAAATCTGAAAATAAAGTTTCTAAGGATTTCATGGAGAAGTATAATAAATTAGAATAAAAATAAAAAAAATCCCAATCGTCAAGATTGGGATTAGAAATATTGTCTTTTTGCTTAATATAAAGAAGGAAATTTTGAAGGATTTACTTCATTCATCATTTCATATACTTTTTCATAAATGTCTTCGGCTGATGGTTTTGAAAAATAATCACCATCTGTTCCATAAGCTGGTCTATGTGCTTTGGCAGTCAAAGTTTGCGGTTTACTGTCCAAATGGATGTAGGCATTTTGCTCTTCGATTATTTGCTGCAGAATATAAGCTGCAGCTCCGCCGGGAACATCTTCATCAATGATTAATAATCGATTGGTTTTGGTTATGCTTTTTACAATATCATGATTAATATCAAATGGAAGCAGTGATTGTAAATCGATGATTTCGCAGTCAATACCAGCTTCAAACAATTCTTTGGCAGCTTGTTCTACTAATCGTAATGTTGAGCCATAAGAAACAAGTGTAATATCAGTTCCTTTTCTAAGTGTTTCAACAACGCCAATAGGAGTTTTGAATTCACCATAATTCAAAGGCATTTTTTCTTTCAGTCTGTAACCGTTCAAACATTCGATAACCAAAGCAGGCTCATCTGATTCCAACAAAGAATTATAAAAACCGGCAGCCTGTGTCATGTTCCTTGGAACTAATACATGAATTCCTCTAATAGCGTTGATAATCATTCCCATTGGAGAGCCTGAATGCCAAATGCCTTCTAATCGATGACCGCGTGTACGGATAATTAGAGGTGCCTTTTGTTTTCCAACGGTTCTGTACTGCAATGTGGCTAAATCATCACTCATGATTTGGATTGCATACAATAGGTAATCTAAATATTGTATTTCGGCAATTGGACGCAATCCTCTTAATGCCATTCCAATTCCTTGGCCTAATATTGTAGCTTCACGAATTCCGACATCGGCAACGCGCAACTCCCCATATTTTTCCTGCATTCCCTCAAGACCTTGATTTACGTCACCAATATTTCCGGCATCTTCGCCAAAAATTAATGTTTCTGGATATTTTGAAAAAAGAGCGTCAAAATTATCTCTTAAAATCATTCTCCCATCAGTATCAGCAATAGCATTATTAGGGTATTCCGGTAAAACTTTTTTTACTGAAAATATATTTTTATCTGATTCTGAAAATAAATTGCTGCTAAACTTTGGCTGTGTTTTTTTGATATAATTAGTAATCCAATCAGACAGCTCAGCTTTGTCACTTTCACTTATAATTAAACGAAGAGATTTTCTGGCAATAATCATTATTTCCTTTTTTAAAGGAGATTTAATGCTTTTTAGACTAGAAATATTTTTTAGAATTTCATCTTTTTTAGCACTAGTAGCCGAGACTCTTTCTAAAATGGAAATCAACTCGTTTTGTTCGTCAATAATAGGATTGATAAAAGCATTCCAAGCCACTTTTTTACCTTCAAAAACTTCTTTTTTGGCATCCAGATCAATTGCATCAAGTTCCTCCGGAGAAGCAATATTGATAGCAATCATCCATAATTTCATTTGACGGATGCAGTCAAATTCTTTTTCCCATGCTAATCGGGCTGCATTTTTATATCTTTCGTGTGAACCGGAACTTGAATGTCCTTGAGGCTGCGTTAACTGATTTACGTGGATTAAAACTGGAATATGATTTTCGCGTGCTATCTCGGCAGCTTTTTCATAAGTTGCAATCAAATCTACATAATCCCAACCCTTTACGGTGAATATTTCAAAACCGTTAGTATCTTCTTCTTTTTGGTATCCTTTTAATATTTCCGAAATATTTTCTTTAGTAGTCTGATGTCTTGCATGTACCGAAATACCGTATTCATCGTCCCAAACACTCATTACCATTGGCACCTGCAGTACTCCAGCGGCATTTATAGTTTCAAAAAATACCCCTTCAGAGGTGCTGGCGTTTCCAATAGTTCCCCAAGCAATTTCATTTCCATTTATTGAAAATTGATCCGCATTTGGAATACCAGGAACGTTTCTGTAAATTTTTGAAGCTTGAGCAAGTCCCAGCAATCTAGGCATTTGCCCCGCAGTTGGAGAAATATCGGCGCTGGAATTTTTTTGTTGTGTTAGATTTTTCCAAGATCCGTCTTCATTCAAACTATGGGTTACAAAATGTCCGCCCATTTGTCTTCCCGCTGACATTGGTTCCAAATCAATATCGGTATTGCCATATAAGCCAGCAAAAAATTGCTCGATAGTCAATTCTCCAATGGCCATCATAAAAGTCTGATCGCGGTAATAGCCAGAACGGAAATCACCATTTTTAAAGCATTTTGCCATGGCAAGCTGTGGGACTTCTTTACCATCCCCAAAAATACCAAATTTGGCTTTTCCAGTTAATACTTCTTTACGCCCTAATAAACTGCATTCTCGACTTATTATGGCAATTTTATAATCATTTAATACTTCAGTTTTGAAATCTTCAAATGTTAAACTAGTATTGACTTTTTCTTGAATCATAATTTAAAAGTATAACTTTAATGCGGCAAATTTAATTAAAACTATCTATATAGCATTATACAATTCTGTATTTTTATAATTTTTTAGCAAATAATTTTTAGTAAAATGAATGTATTTTTATCAAATAAATAATTTTATTTATAATTTAACAACAATAACTTAATATTTTAAAGTTTTTGTTTTGAATTAAAACCATTTTCGGGTAAAAAGATTAATTAATGATTTTGGGTTAAAAATGAAGATAAAACGTATTTTCTCTCCATAATTTTTTTCTGACAGTTCAAATCCGTTTGAGGAATATACCGGAAAGTACAATTCGAAGTAATCCTGTACTAAATTTAACCGTATTCCGCTATCATAAAGAAAGGTATTTGAAACGTCTCTATTTTTTATAAAACCAAAATCAGCATAGGCATCCACCCAATTCCATAGTATAGAATGACTCAAATTGGCAGTTGTTAACCATTGATTAGCTTCGGCTGGTTTCAAAAATGATTTAAAACCTCCTTGTGCATGGATATATTGCTGGCTTAAAATTCCAGTTGTTTCAGACCGTGCATAGACAGCATAATCAAACATATAATCATTTACTCGGGAAACCCCAAAATTGTAGTTTTGCGTATTGCTGCTATTGTATAAAAAGGTTCCTGCATAGACTCTAACATTCAGATAACGCTTGTTATTAAATAACTTACGATACTCAATCTCAGCAGATACTTTACCAAAATATCCAGATAATTGAATGTCAGTCAGAAATTTAACATGACTGGTAACCTCCGTTTTTATATTAAAATATTTGATGTTAAAGATAGAGTAGTTATCAGTACTGTCTATCTCTGTTGCTGATGGCTCTTTGTAAATAATATTGTCTTTTAAGGTCATGACCTGTTTCCTATTATCCCGATAATTTGGTTCTCTTAAAAAGAAGGATACACTAGGGAATAATTTGAGGTAAGCTGCATCTGATGTATAATGGAAATAAGAGCCATTTAAGGAATATCTAATGTTGTATAAACTGCCTTCTCTTAAATATTGATTGTAAGCAAAAGTGTAACTGCCTACAATGGATTTAGTATTGATGGAATACATTGGATTTAAAATAAATATAAATGGCTTATCAAAAAAGCTGTAATTATATAAACTTATCCCTGGGGAAAAACCGTCATAAAGATTATAAAATAGAGTAGGAACATAAAACAACTGCGAGTAATGCGGATCCTCTAAATCTTGAAAAAAAGTCATTTTTAAGGGACGATTAAAAGAAAATTTCTGCAGTGATTTCCAATTATTTCTCAAATTAAACTCAGGAACTTCATTTTTATAATTCAGAACCAGTTTGTCGATACTTTTTCTTTCAAAAGTAAGCTCCTTGTCAATTTCACTAATTTCCAGCCATTTTTTAAAAATAACCTGTTTGTTTCTAATTCCAAATACAGGCATCGGAACCAAAGGAACCCCTTTGTTTTTTACTGTAAATGTTACACTGTCTTCGGTTTTGGAAACAGCATCAAATTTATAATCAATTATTTCTCTGCTGTCAATAATGTAGTCAAAAAACCAATCGATGTTTTTTGAAGTTTTTGATTTTAACAGCTCTTCAAAATCATTTCTATCGGTTTGACCTTGTTTATTTTGGCTATAAAATTGCTTAATTCCAGAGGAAACTATTTCATTTCCAAGATAATCATCAAGATAATCTAAACTCAGTCCGGCTTTGTATTTATTTGCAATTTGGACATTATATTTAATTAATGAGTTTTTAGGAGCATTAAGAGGCTGGTCTAAATTTTTTCTTGCCATCAGCATATAGAAATAGCTATACTGCTCATTAAAATCAGTTTGAGCGATCTTAAAACTTCTGAGTAAAAAGAATTTTGAGGCAGATCCCATCATTTTACTATCAGGATGAAATTCATGAATATAACCCATCATTGTATAGATTTGAAAGCCATCATAAATCCAATTGTCTTTTCTGGAATCTAATCTCATGCTGGTTTTAAGATAATTATTCAAGTAGGTTTTTAAAAATTTTATTTCGAATAAAAAATCGGTATGGAAAGGGCGCATGAATTTAGGTAATTGATTCAAGCCATAAAAAGGGTTTTTTTCATAGTCAGCCTCAGAAATAATTATTTTATCAAATGGATATTCGCCAATTTGATTTTTGCTGTAATCTACAATTCTTTCAATAATTTTTGTCTTTAAGGAGTCATTAAATCTTCCAGATCTAATATTAGTAAAAACTTCTAAGTTGTTAATTTTAAAACTAGTATAACTGGATTCCTTTTCTATGATAAGGTCGATATCATTTCTGTTTTTTCCTGTCAATCTGATATTGGTTTCTTGATCAGTTTGTGCCAATCGGTCAATTGTTAAATCAGTAGTAACAGCATTTTTGCCATTGATTTTTAAGTCAATATCAAAATCAGAAACAGCATTGGCAATGTCATCAAGGTTTTCATTACTGTATTTTATAAATCCTTTATTCTCATAACGCGCAGGCGTGAGAAACCAGTTTTTGAGGTGCATGCCGTATTTTTCAAAATAACCGTATTTGGTAAATTTGTCACTTGGGATTTTTTCTATATAAGTAAGATGCAGTTTTACTTTTTGGTTGGGCAGTAAAGTGTTATTTAATTTAATTGTGATGTAATCTGGATTTTTTTTAGATCTTTCCCAAACAAAACCTTTCTGATCAGTATCTTCAATTATTAAATTGATAGTTCCTCCAAGCTCATTTGCTGATGCTAAATGAAATTTATTGTAAAACTCATCCGAAAAACGCTTTCCCAATGGGCTTTCCTTGTCCGAAAAAGCATTATTCCAATCATTCAGCACTATTGAAGTCAAAGTGTCATTAGATTGATTGTGAAAAGTAATTTCCTGATCTATCGTTACCGTTTTATAATCCATATTCACAACTGCAGTCATCTTTGATTGATGCTGTGCATATTGTTTTTGGGAAACCAATAAACCAATAAGTAACAGGATAATTTTACTGTAAGTTTTCAATTTGGGACTGTATATTAGGTTTAGCGAAGGTATAAAACTAATACAATTTACAAAAATTTAAGAAAAGTTCAGTATTAAATGGGTTGAAATGCACCAAAATGCGTTAAAATAAACAAGCCGTCTCGTTCCTAAAAGACGAGACGGCTTTCAATATTAAAAATTAGGGCTTAAATCGTATTTCTTGTAGAATTTATTGATGACATCAACAACTTCATCTTCTGTGTCAACAATTTTAAATAAGTTTAAATCATCGGGGCTTATCGTATGTTCTTTTTCAACCAGCACCGCTTTTATCCAATCGATTAATCCTGACCAAAATATACTTCCCACTAATACAATTGGGAATTTGCCAATCTTCTTGGTTTGAATCAAAGTAATAGCTTCAAATAATTCATCTAAAGTTCCAAATCCGCCAGGCATCACCACAAAGCCTTGGGAATATTTTACAAACATTACTTTTCTAACAAAGAAATAATCGAAATTTAAGTTCTTATCTCTGTCAATATAAGGGTTAAAATGCTGTTCAAAAGGCAATTCAATATTCAGCCCCACCGAAGTTCCGCCGCCCAAATGTGCTCCTTTGTTACCCGCTTCCATAATTCCGGGGCCACCGCCAGTTATCACGCCATAACCAGCTTTACTGATTTTGAAAGCAATTTTCTCAGCCAGCTGATAGTAATAATCCTCCGGTTTTATCCTGGCCGAACCAAAAATAGTTACACAAGGACCAATACGGCTCATGGTATCATATCCATTCACAAATTCGGACATGATTTTAAAAATCCCCCAACTGTCATTGGTTCTAATTTCGTTCCAAGTTTTTTGTTTAAGACTATCTTGAATTACTTTGTCTTCATCGTTGTCAAAATCTTCTAGTTTCATATATGTTTAGTATTATTTTTTTAGGAACACCGCCTTTTCTGCCTTCATAGCCCATGTCAATAATGTAATAGACTAGTTATATTATATCGTTATCATTTAGATAATCAATTCAACTTTATTGTTTGTGCACCTGTATATTGAAATAATTGAAATCCTAAAGCATTGATTTCACTATGTTCCATTTCAATTCCATCAGGAGCTAAATTGTTTAATCTATTAAAAGCATTTGGAGCATCAATGATCGGAGAAGGATTAATAGATTGTTTATTGCAATAGCAACATCTTTTTTGAGTAAAAGGATTTATAAAAGTATCAATCGAAGGAACAGATTTTATCAATGTCAAAGTTTTAAGCATTTGAGAGATGGCTCCAGAAAGTACTTCTTCAAATGCGTTTTCATTTACTATTTTTCTGTTTTTTAATTCATTCAATAGAAAATAAGACTTATTTTGAGTGTAAACTATTGCATCACATCTACTTTTTCCTTGTCTAAATCTATGAGATAAACTGGTTAGAAAAGTATCATAATCAATTATAATTACTTCTAAATTATTAGGATTAGTGTATTTTGCTGTTCCAGAATCTTTAATAGAAGAAAGAGTTAAAACAGTATCGATGTCTTCTAATTCAAAATAAGGTAAAATTGTATCTTGACGTATATTAAGAATAGAAATAGGCAACTGATGGAATGAAGTAAAATCATTTTTTAGCAAACTATCCATATTATCCTAATTTTTCATATTCGTTATAAATGTGGTTTATGGTATCGGATAATGGGTTTGTGTTTACCAATCGTTCATTTTGAGCCATTAAATTTATCAATCCACCATCAGCAACTTGATAGACAGCTAACTCATCATAATTGTATTTTGGTTCATCCATATTTTTATCAAATCTTTTTATAAGTAGATTTAGATAGTTTACTATATAAGGACTATGCGTAGAAACTAATAATTCAACAGAATTTGTATTGTTTATAAAACAATTTTTTATCAAATCATCCATTAGTTTACACTGGGCATCAGGAAATAAACTCAATTCGGGTTCTTCTATATGAATGTAGATTTTTTTGTTTATTTCACTCAAATTTTTAACAGCTTTAAATTCTGTTAAACTATCAGTAGAATACAAATATTCTAATACAGAACGTTTAAAAGATTCTTCAAATTTGAAGTTCTGAGCAAAAAACTGCGAAATTAAAAGGATTGGTACAGAAGTTTGTGTTCCTGATGAACTATTTTTAAATTCGATATCAAATTTTTCATTATTTTTTGATTCAATTCTATAATCCTTACCTGAATGGCTTTTTTTTACGGAAAATTTTACATCCAAGTGTTTTAATTCAATGTCTTTAATGGTATCCGAAGCTAAATTAAAATCTTTAAAAACTTCGTGGAAATAGTAACCTAAATTAACCCCAGTCAGTAAAGCTCCTACATTTGCCCAAAGTGGAATTATGTTTCTAGTTTCTGAAATGAAAGAAATTTTATTAAAGGATAAATATGATGCATTTATTGTCTGATTTGAAAAATACAAAGTATTCTTATAAAATTTTATTTCATAATTTACTACTTTATTAAATGTGGTTTTGTAGATAATTTGAGTATTTGATTTTATGAACTCTTTAATTCCACTACTTTCAAAACAGGAATATATATCTATTTCAAAAGGAGAATCCACTCTACTTTCTCTGTGATATGAATGTATATTTTGCATTTTATATACCCATCGAAACAAAGAGATAACTTTCATCAAAGTACTTTTTCCACTACCAGATTCTCCAATAAAAACCGTAAAAGGTTTTATTTCTTCAATATGAATATCTTTTAGAGGACCGAGATTTTTTATGATTATAGATTCTTTCATCTTTATCTGTTTTAAACAAATGTAATTATTTTTTAAATGCTTTTGAACTAATGTTTTATACTAACTCTTTTTTCAAAAATTGTGCTGTGTAGCTTTTTTTGTTTTTTAAAATTTCTTCTGGAGTTCCTTTGGCAACGAGCTGTCCGCCTCCTTTTCCTCCTTCAGGACCAATATCAATAATGTAATCGGCCAGTTTAATAACATCCATATTGTGCTCGATAATCAGGATGGTATTTCCTTTGTCAACCAGTTTGTTAATTACATCCATTAGCACTCGGATGTCTTCAAAATGCAAACCTGTTGTAGGTTCGTCAAGGATGTAAAACGTATTTCCAGTATCTTTTTTGGATAATTCTCCAGCCAGTTTGATGCGTTGTGCTTCGCCGCCGGAAAGTGTTGTGCTTTGTTGTCCAAGTGTAATATAACCCAAACCAACATCCTGAATCGTTTTTACTTTTCGGTAAATTTTTGGTATGTTTTCAAAGAAAGGAACAGCTTCATCCACCGTCATATTCAGTACATCCGAAATGGATTTTCCTTTATAGCGAATTTCCAGTGTTTCTCTATTAAAACGTTTGCCTTGACAAGTTTCGCATTCTACATAAACATCGGGCAGGAAATTCATTTCTATCGTACGAACTCCAGAACCTTCACAGGTTTCACAGCGTCCACCTTTGACATTAAAACTGAAACGTCCGGCTTTATAACCACGAATCATACTTTCGGAAGTCATAGTAAATAAGTTTCGTATTTCGCTAAAAACTTCGGTATAAGTAGCTGGATTCGAACGAGGAGTTCGTCCAATCGGGCTTTGGTCTATATCTATTACTTTATCGATATGTTCTAAACCTTCAATTTTTTTATAAGGCTTCGGGATTTTAACACCATTAAAATAATACGCATTCAAAATAGGGTAGAGGGTTTCATTAATCAAAGTTGATTTCCCGCTTCCCGAAACGCCTGTAACGCAAATCATTTTGCCCAAAGGCAAATCTATAGAAACATTTTTTAGATTATTTCCTGTTGCGCCAGATAGTTTCAGAAATTTTCCATTTCCTTCACGGCGTTTTTTGGGAATTTCCAGTTTCATTTTTCCGTTTAAATACTGTGCTGTAATGGTGTTTGATGCCAAAGTCTCGGCCGGAGTTCCAATACTGATGATTTCGCCACCATATTTCCCTGCTTTTGGACCAATATCGATTACATAATCGGCGCGTTCAATCATGTCTTTGTCATGTTCCACCACAATGACCGAGTTACCAATATCTCGTAATTGTTCCAAGGAATGAATTAGTTTATCATTGTCTCTTTGGTGTAAACCAATGCTTGGTTCATCCAAAATATATAAAACGCCCACCAATTGCGAACCAATTTGAGTTGCTAATCGAATACGTTGCGCTTCACCACCAGAAAGAGATTTGGAACTTCGGCTTAAAGCCAAATAATCCAAACCTACGTTCATCAAGAAAGCCAAGCGGTCTTTGATTTCCTTAATTACTTCCGTCGCAATTCGTTTTTGTTTATCAGATAAATGACGATCTAAATCTAAAAACCAGATCGTCAAATCCGAAATATCCATATCGCACAATTCGGATATGTTTTTTTCGTTTATTCTAAAATAATTGGCTTCTTTTTTCAAACGGGAACCTTCACATACGGGGCATTTCACCTCGTCCATAAATTCCTTAGCCCAACGTTTAATAGTTGTTGAACCGCTTTCGTCGTGTTGGTTTTTTATGAAATGGGAGATTCCTTCAAAGTCAATTTTGTAGTCGCGAGCAACTCCCAAATCTTTTGAATTTATAGTGAATTTTTCTTTTCCGCCATTCAAAATCATTTCCATTGCTTCAGCAGGAATTTTTTCGACAGCATCGGTCAATTTGAAACCATATTTTTCTCCAATGATTTCCAATTGCTTGAAAATCCATGATGACTTATATTCGCCTAAAGGCGCAAAGCCTCCTGCTTTGATTGATAATTTTGGATTTGGAATAATTTTTTGAACATTAATTTGATTGATAGTCCCTAAGCCATTACAACTATCGCAAGCACCTTTTGGTGAGTTGAAAGAAAATAAATTCGGCTCTGGATTTTGATAAGATATTCCGGTACTCGGACACATCAAATTTCGACTAAAATAGCGCACTTCGTTGGTATCTTGATCCAGAACCATCAATACATTTTCACCGTGGTGCATAGCCGTGTTGATGCTTTCGGATAAGCGTTTTTCATTGTCAGGAGTATCTTCGATTACCATTCTGTCAACAACAATTTCGATATCGTGGGTTTTGTAACGGTCTAATTTCATTCCCGAAACCAAATCCTGAATATCGCCGTTAACACGGACTTTCAAGAATCCCTGTTTGGTAATTTGCTGAAAAAGCTCCGCATAATGCCCTTTTCTTGCTCGAATAACCGGCGCGAGAATATTGATTCGCTTTCCAGTAAAATCCTGTATAATCAAATCCTTTATTTGATCATCTGAGTAGGAAACCATTTTTTCTCCCGTATTGTAACTGTAGGCATCGGCACCACGCGCATAAAGCAAACGCAGGAAATCATAAATTTCGGTAATAGTTCCCACGGTAGAGCGCGGGCTTTTGCTGGTCGTTTTCTGCTCAATGGCAATAACAGGGGATAGACCATCAATTTTATCAACATCTGGACGTTCCAATCCCCCAAGAAATTGCCTAGCATAAGCCGAAAACGTTTCTACATAACGGCGCTGACCTTCGGCATAAATAGTATCGAATGCCAATGAAGATTTTCCAGAGCCAGATAACCCCGTAATGACTACTAGTTTTTCTCTAGGAATGGAAACATCTATATTTTTTAGATTGTGAACGCGGGCACCTTGAACTTCAATCGTATTGTCTGTATCTAGCATAATTTTTGCAAAAAAGCAAAGTTACCATTTTGATTTATTCTTTCAATAGAACAGTGTGGAAGTTTGTGTTAAAAAAGAGGGCAATTTTCGATTTAAGATTAACGATTTTTGATTTAAGATTTGAAAAGTATTTAAGTTTTAAAAAACAAAATCTAGTCGTTTACTGTAAAGATCTTATGAGCGCGTGAGGGATAGAGCAAGGCGCCATAGCGCTCGTGATAGCCCGACGCTGTTGAGTAAATGGGCTTATAAGCGGTACTATAAATAAGCCCATTTACTCAACAGGGTCACGCCCAAATTATTCTATTGTCATCGACTTTAACTTGGTTCTATAGGCTTCAAGTGCGACAGATTTGGATATAAAACCATAATATTTATCGTCACTTATTACAGGAAGAAACGCTTTTTTTGATGATTCAAATTTATTCATAACAATTTCCATGCTATTGGAAGGATGAATAATTGTAGCTGGAGGAATCATTACATCTTTAATTAAAGTATATTTTACTCGATAAGGATTAAAAATAATTTCTCTGATATCATTAAAATGAACAATACCTAACAGTTTTTTATCTAACGAAACCACCGCAAAAATAACTTGATTAGAATGGGAAATCAAATCAACCAGTTTTTCAAGAGTCTCATCAGGTGAAATCGTTAAATAATCGGTTTGAATGATGGAATTAGTATTTAATGTACTAAGCACGTTCGTGTCTTTATTACTGGTAAATGCGTGTCCCTTTTTGGCTAGATTCTTGACATCCAAAGAATGCACCTCAAATCGTTTTGAAATAGCAAAACTAATGGAAGAAACAATCATAAGCGGAATCATTAAGCCATAACCACCTGTGATTTCAGCGATTAAAAAAATTGCAGTCAATGGTGCATGAAATAATCCGCTTAAAATACCAGCCATACCAACCATTGTAAAATTACCTATTGGTAAATGGGTTAAGCCTGTTGAATTTAATAATTTTGAAAAGAAAAAACCAACATAAGAACCTAAAAACAGGGAAGGAGCAAAATTTCCGCCATTACCGCCACTGCCCAAAGTTATTCCAGTAGCAAAAGCCTTCAATAGAAACGAACATCCCACAAAAGCCAATAAAGCCCAGCTATTATTTCTAAATCCTCTAAAAAGAGTATTTTCTAATAATTCCCCAGGATCATTTTCAGATAATGTTCTGATGCTTTCATATCCTTCGCCAAAAAGTGTTGGAAAAATAAATATCATAAGTGCTAAGATGGATGCTCCAATAAAAGCTTTCTTATAAAGGGAAAGTCTCAGATGGCTGAAGAAATGCTCTGTTTTTTCAAAATTTCTAGCGTAGAATATGGCTGTAAATCCAGTGCTTACTCCAAGAAGTATATAATAGGGAATATTGTGGTAATTAAAGGTCTGCTTGCTCGTAAAATTTAACAAAATGGTTTCATCTAAGGCTATTGCAGATACTAAAGCTCCTGTAGCGGCTGCAATCATTATTGGTGTAAAAGCCGAAATACTGACATCAACTAGTAAAACTTCAACGGCAAATAATACGCCTGCAATTGGAGCATTAAAGGCTGCAGCTATTCCAGCGGCGACTCCACAGCCAATAAGCAAAGTTCTGTCTTTATAATGCAGTTTGTATCTTTGGGCATAGTTGGAACCAAATGCTGCACCAGTAACCACAATGGGGCTTTCAAGACCCGCCGAACCTCCCAAACCCACAGTAAGCGAACTTGTCATGATTTGGGCATACATTTGTTTTTTTGGAATGATGCTTGCTTTTTTAGCTACAGTATATAAAATTTGTGAGGTGCCTTTTTCAATAGTTCCTCCCAAAAATCGTTTAACGACAAATACAGTCAGCATGATGCCAATTACAGGCAACATTATTTTGAGCAAACCTATCTTAAAAAGATTCGTATGTATGGTCACATAAGTAGCAAACCTAAATACCCAGTGAGCAAATGTTTTTAAAATAATAACAGCAACAGCCGAAGATATTCCAACTAAAACACTTGATAAAAAAATAAATTGCTTTGGTGTTAAAGCCGACTGTGCTAAAACAATCAGGAACTCAATTTTTGAAAGAAGCTTTTTAAACATTGCTGTTTTAATGTTGGTTTATCACAAAAATAAGGTTTTTTGCTTTAAAAAGGCTGAATTATTCCACTAATGACATGGCATGTTTTGCAACTATTCCAAAATTATACCCTTGCGCTTCATCATATCCGGCATAATTGATGGCGATAAGCTGTCCGCATTCATTAAATACTGGCGAACCACTGGCACCATGGGTTGAAGTCACGTTATATTGTACACTTACACCATCTGATTCCTTATTGATTTGGCCTTCATAAACTTGCACTTTTATTCCTCTGCGGGTATTTGCCAGCTGTAGCCCCATTGGGTAGCCAATTAAAATTGCATTGGTTCCTGGTTTTATACTGGAGTCATCTTGCACAGCATTATCCAAATCAACAATATCAGTTACTGAATTAGGTAATTTTTCAGTTGTAAGCTGTAAAATGGCTACATCAACTTCATCACTATCTGCTATTTTAATGACTTTGCATTGCAGCCAATCATCTTTTGAACCGTGCAAAGCTATGCTTACTTCAACTGTTTTAGGGACGATTTTGATATCTTCTAATTTAGTGTATACAATTTGGCTTGTTACCGCTTTTTCTTCTGATTTATTCTCTGATATCAAATCATTTACTTCATTATTTACGCTTGAGGAATCAACATTTGCCACAGTAGCTTCTTTAGCAGGAATTTCTTCTTCTTCAGAATAATCTCCTTCTTCTTCACCTCCATAATAATCATTCCAATGGGATTCAAGATAACTTTTATAATCTTTTTTGTCAATAGAATCTGGGAGAACTGTTGCTATATGATTTTTTAATTCGCTAAAATCATCATCTTTGGTTTCGTTATATTTCCAAGGTTCGGCAACGTGATGATTGGTAACTATTTTTCCGTCTTCTGAAACGAAAAATCCTGTTCCTGAAATTGTTTTTTCTTCAAATGAATTGTCGTCAACTTCAATCTGGAATGGTTCGGACCCCTTGATGGAAATTTGTAATGCATAAGTGTGTTTGACAAGAACTACGGCATCTTTGTATTTTTCATAAATTTGAGTTTGATTATTGAGGCAAACCACTTCTTTTTTATTGAATTTAGCCCAAACGCGGGGAATAATGATTATTCCGAGTACAATTATCAAGCCAGCGATTAATGCAATTTTTTTATTTTTGGATTTGTTATTGTTTTGCAATTTACTTGTTTCGTTCGTTCCTTCAGAAGTCTGATTATTTAGCATTTTATTGTTTTTTTTGGAAACAAATTTAATAAAACTAAACGCACTAAATAGTAACAATTTTATTTTAATTGAAAATATTATTAACAAAAAAATCACCTAAAAAAGGTCATGTCGCTATAAATTTTTCAAAGCTTCTTTTTTACTTAATTTTTTTAGATTGGAAACAGATACAAAATCTTTTACGGCTTCGGGATTTGTTTTGGCATATTCCCGCAATGCCCAGCCAATTGCTTTTTGGATAAAAAATTCAGTAGACATTTTGTGCTTATCACAAACCAATTTCAATAAGTCAAAATTTGTTCTTTCTTTATAGCTTAGCTGAAAAAGGATGGCGCTTCTATTAAGCCACATATTATTTGAATTTGAGAAGCGAGAAATAACATTATCGGTTTCTAAAGGAAATTGCAGTAAATATTGTCCTAAAATAAATTTAGCAATAACATCAACACTGTCCCACCAAGAGTTTGTGATTATTAGAATTTCTATAAACCGAATGTCGTCTATATGATAATTATTTTTAAGGTTTGTTATTGAAATTTCTAATGCACAATAATGCAGTTCTCTTTCTTTTTTTGCAAATAATAACGAGGCTGTTTCTCTTGTATTTTCAAAAACTTCTTTTTGGTTTTCAGCCCAAACAGTTTTAAAAATCCGTCTTCTTTTCTCAGTTTTTATTCCATAGAAAGAAAAGTTATCTTTCATGTATTTTGACATGGCAACAGCATTTTCAGCATTGCCGTTTTCTTTAAATGCTTTTTCTAAAGAGGAAATAAAATTCATAGTAATAAAAAATCAATAACAATGGCAATATCAATAAAAAAATCTAAATTCTAAAATCCTACCGCTTTGTCATCACCTCTAAAATCGGCTCCGCCTTCCAGTTTTCCGTCTGACAAAATTAAAATCGCATCTACTTTCCCAATTACAGGAGTTGTTTTTTCATTGATGATATATCCTTTGGTTTTTAATTTGACAAAAGTGTTTGTGTCAAAAGTATTGGGTTCGAATGTGATCACGTCTGGTAGCCATTGATGATGAAATCTGGGGGCATTCACCGCTTCCTGCATTCCTAAATTGTATTCATAAACATTGAGAATTGTCTGCAAAACCGAAGTGATAATGGTGGAACCGCCAGGTGACCCGACAACCATGAATAATTTTCCGTTTTTTTCAACAATTGTAGGCGTCATGGAACTCAGCATTCTTTTTTGCGGAGCAATACTGTTGGCTTCATTTCCAACTAAACCAAACATATTGGGTTCACCGGGCTTGGCGCTAAAATCATCCATTTCATTGTTTAAAAAAAAGCCTAATTCATCACAATAATATTTGGAACCATACGCATCATTTAAGGTCGTAGTCGCTGCGACCGCATTCCCGAATGGGTCAACAATAGAGTAATGTGTAGTCTCAGTGCTTTCATTATAAGTTACTTTTCCTTCCTTAATTTCAGAGGATAAAGTAGCTTTATTTATATTAAAACTTGACATACGCTGTTTTAAATAATCTTCAGCCATCAAAGCTTTCAAGGGTATTTTTACAAAATCGGGATCACCCAGAAAATAACTTCTGTCAGCATAAGCGCGACGTTCAGCTTCCACAATAACCTGAATGGATTCCGCAGAATTGTGACCCATTTTAGAAAGATCGTACGGCTCAATCATTTTTAAAATTTGTGCCAGACAAATACCGCCACTGCTTGGTGGTGACATCGAAATGACTTTTAAATCTTTGTAATTAAAGGTTAATGGAGTTCTCCATTTGGCTTCATATTTAGCCAAATCTTTCATCGTTATAATTCCGCCTTTTTCTTGAAGGTATTTTACTAATGTTTTTGCTGTTTGTCCTTCGTAAAATTCATCTCTTCCGTTTTTAGCAATACGTCTGAAAGTTTCGGCCAAAGCAGGATATTTGACTGTGTCATTTTCTTTGCTCGCAGTAGAAAATTTAGTGTTTTCTCCGTTGGCTTTGATGATTGCTTCTTTATAATTAGCCAGTGTGCATTCTTGTTTTTTGGTAACGATAACTCCCTTTTCAGCTAATGCAATAACAGGTTTCAAAATTTCAGACATGGGCATTGAGCCATATTTTTTATTAACTGCAAACATGCCAGCAATTGTTCCTGGGACTCCAATCGCCAAAGGTGTTTCGGTACTTATGCCCTTAATTACATTTCCGTCTTTGTCTTGAAACATATTTTTTGTTGCTTCCAAAGGTGCTTTTTCTCTGTAATCAAGACATCCAACTTCTCCATTTGCTTTGCGAAAAACCATAAATCCGCCACCGCCTATGTTTCCTGCATAAGGATAAGCCACTGCCAAAGCCAATTCGGTGGCAACCATAGCATCAAAAGCATTTCCGCCTTTTTGCATAATTTCGACACCAATTTTAGAAGCTTCTTCACGTGCAGAAACCACCATGGCTTTGTTTGCGATAAGCCCTGTGACCGCTTTGGTTTGCGCAAAACAATATGTATTTAAAAGAAGGAACAGCAACGCTATTTTTTTCATAATAACTCTAATTTCTGGCGGGATTCAATTCTAATATCTTCAAAAAAAGTGGTGAATTCTTGTTCAAATTCGGTATAGTATTCAATCAGCTCATTAGATGAAAACCGCATTTTAGACTCATTTTTTGTTCGGCTGTCCATCTGGGTAAGGATTCTGCTGATTCCTTCAACAGTTTGGTAACTTACCAGCCAATTGAACTCTATCATATAGGGCATCATTCCTTTGGTTCTTTCCGATAAAAAATCATGATTATCATGTAGAGATTGGTAAAAACGATTCGTAAAATCTGTCAGACTTTCATTAGAATAATTATTCCAATTTTTAGCCAAAAAATGATCATAAAACACATCTATAATCACACCGGCATAATGATGGTAGTTGTAGTGTAACCGTTTGGTACTCTTTCTGAAAATGGGATGAGAATCAGTATAAGTGTCTATAAAACGATGCAGAATAATTCCCTTTTGGATTTCCAATGGATAAGTTTTAAACTGTTTTCCTCTAATGCCATCAGCCATAAAGTTCCCGATTTTTATCAAATCATTGTCTCCGGATAAAAAGATATGAGCAAGGAAGTTCATTGGGATTTTAGATTAAAGATTAACGATTTCTGATTTTAAAATCAAGTCTGAAGATATTTGTAGTCGATCGTCATTTGATAAAGATATAAAAAAATCATCAACGTTTTTTAAAAGAATAGCAACTCAAAATTCATTACCTTTTTAAAATTTACTTCCTAATAAAGACATAAACTTTTTTATATTTGTCAGAAATAAAATAATTCGAAAATTTAGATTGCAAAGTGAAAATCTGCAATCAAAAATCGCTAATCAAAAATCATAATTCACAATGACTTTAATAAAATCAATATCCGGAATTCGAGGAACAATAGGAGGAAAAGTAGGCGACAATTTAACCCCGGTCGATGCTGTAAAATTTGCTTCGGCGTATGGAACTTGGCTTAAAAACTATTCAAAAAAAGATAAATTAACAGTTGTAGTTGGCCGTGATGCACGTATTTCGGGACCTATGATTCACAATTTAGTTATCAATACGCTTATCGGTTTAGGAATTGACGTGATTGATTTGGGCTTATCGACAACACCAACTGTTGAAGTTGCTGTTCCTTTGGAAAAAGCCGATGGTGGAATCATTTTAACCGCTTCTCACAATCCAAAACAATGGAATGCATTGAAATTGTTGAATGAAAAAGGAGAGTTCTTGAGTGGAGCAGCCGGAGAAAAAATTCTTGAAATTGCCGAAGCCGAAGCTTTTGATTTTGCAGATGTGGATAGTTTGGGCGAAATCACTATAAATGATGCTTATATGGACATTCATATCGATGAAGTCTTGAACTTGCCATTGGTTGATGTTGATGCTGTAAAAGCGGCTAAATTTAAAGTTGTTGTGGATGGCGTAAATTCATCTGGAGGAATTATTATCCCTAGATTATTAGAATTGATGGGCGTTGAAGTAGTAAAATTATACTGCGAACCAAATGGTCATTTTCCTCACAATCCAGAGCCATTGAAAGAGCATTTAACGGATATTTCAGAGTTGGTGGTTAAAGAAAAAGCGGATTTGGGAGTTGTTGTTGATCCAGATGTGGATCGTTTGGCATTCATTAGCGAAGACGGCGAAATGTTTGGCGAAGAATATACTTTGGTGGCTTGTGCTGATTATGTTTTGAGTAAAACTCCAGGAAATACAGTTTCGAATATGTCATCATCCCGTGCTTTGCGCGATGTGACTAACAAACATAACGGAAGCTACGAAGCCAGCGCAGTAGGCGAAGTGAACGTAGTGGAATTGATGAAGAAAAATAATGCAATCATTGGCGGAGAAGGTAATGGCGGAATCATTTATCCAGAATCGCATTACGGGCGTGACAGTATGGTGGGTGTGGCTTTGTTCCTGACGCATTTGGCAAACAAAAAAATGACAGTTTCGGCTTTGCGTGCTTCCTATGCTGAATATTATATGAGCAAAAATAAAATAGAGTTGACGCCACAAATTGATGTTGACGCGATTCTTGTCGCTATGACCGAAAAATATAAAAATGAAGATATCACTACAATAGACGGAGTTAAAATTGACTTTGCTGATAACTGGGTACATTTGAGAAAATCGAATACTGAACCTATTATCCGCATTTATACCGAAGCATCAAGCCAGAAATTGGCAGATGATTTGGCTTTACGGATTATTGACGAAATAAAAGCTGTTGCTGGAATTTAAAACTTTAAAACCGACAAAAGTCGGTTTTTTTTATGCTTGGTCGCCCTCCCTGTACAATTTTCGAACTCTTTTTTGGATGATTTAAAGCGACTGGCAAGTATTGTTGAATGATTTTACTAAATAGATTTTACAAAGTTGTGAAATAATTTTTCTTGTAGAAGGAATTATTGCATTGAGAAAACATCTGATAAGCGATATTTTTTTTGCAAATTTCGTAACTTTTCTTTGAAGAACTTGAGTGGGTTGTCGGTAGGTAGTTTAAGATGGGATATTAGATTTTCTATCCCATTGGATTTTAGGGAATTACTATCAAACAGCTTATTCCTAATTATTAATGTTCATAGATAGGTTAGGAAAGAATATGTAATCTATTTGTTTTCAATTGTTTGTGACTAATGTTTGGTTTCTTCAATTGTTTTTGAAAATCAATAATCGGTTTGCTTTTTGAAAGATTTTACACAAAATACGTCTCAATGAATTACCCCGAGGCAGAGCCATCGAAGTATCAATCGGAAGAAAGTAAATTTTTAGTTTTATGAAAACCTAAGGTTTTCAAACTTTCCTCTGTAACCCCGAGGCAGAGCCTCGAGGAATTCAACTGATTAAAGTGAAAAATATTGTTCTTAAATTGATTTTAGGTGTTCGACAGTCGAACCCATTTAATTTTGGTGTGATTTTCCGATGCAGAAATTAACAGCCCTGTGTTTACTGAGGTTTACAGGTCTTTAGGTACAAATAAGGTACCGATCTGAACAAAATAAAATAAAATGAAATAAAAACAAATAAACCTTTATCCATTATTTCAATTGAATGACAGCATTTTGTCAATCTGTGGGAATATCTTTTTTAAGAACACATTAACCCAGTGGTTGGTGCAAATGTATCAATTTTTGTAATACTTTATAATATTTCTAAATACCTTCTTTAAGTTGTTTAATTATATGAGAGCAGTGGTTCGAACTCCTTATCGCACGCCAAAAATTACAAACCTCCAAGGTCATTTGATTTTGGAGGTTTTTTATTCGAAAATTTAGCCTTAATTATTTAAAAATATTTAGACACTCAAACCTTAATATAGTACTTTTGCTGTAGTTTTTTTATTCAATTAATCTCATAATCTGCAAATTCCGATGCCATTGATCATCTAATTCTAATTTGTAGTGACCATTAAATTTTAAAGCATTTTATAAGTGATAATTTAATTCTAATATTTTGATTTTAAATGCAATAAATGGGCATTTAAAAATATATTGATTACTAATTTGTACTGGTCAATTAAAACAGGAAAGAGATGGTCAGTTTGACCGTTTTTTCCAAACTTCTAAATAGCTTCTTGGCTTACTGGAGTGAAAAAATAAATCAGTCTGCTTAATAATTACCTATTTCAAGCCATAAATCCTTCGAAAGCAAAGTATAATACTAGTTTTTAGATTCATATTATTCTAAACTTTATTTATTGATTTTGGAAACTCTATGTCAAAACATATTTACTTATGGATTCATCCGATTAAAAGTTTCTTTCAATTCTTGTGGATTAGAATTTGCCATTACATCGCTTAACCCAAAGGTTAGTTCACTCTTTCCTTCTTTCAACTGTTCGAATACTGATTCCACAAAATCGCCTACAGATGGATGCCCATCGTGTAAACCGATTCCTCCTAAATCTGTACTTAAAGCTGGCGGAATGATTTCGATTACTTCAATATTTTTTGATTTTAACATATATCTTAAAGACATCGTAAAGGAATGGAAAAAGGCTTTTGTAGCACAGTAAACAGGAACTTTTGAAAACTGAACAAATGCCAAGCCAGAGGTAACATTAATAATAGTATTCATTGATTTTAAATTTAAGAAAAGTGTTGTCAAATGAATTGGAGCTAATACATTAGTGGTGATTTCATTATTTGCCTTTTGGTAAAAATCATTATCTGAAATGCTCATCCAATTTTGAATTCCTGCATTGTTTACCAGTACATTTAAGTTATTATGATTTTCTGAAATCCAATTATACAATTCGATTCTGTCGGTTTCAATTGACAAATCACATATTTTTGTGATCACAGACGGAAACTTGTTAGCAACATCTTTTAATATGTCCTCACGTCTTCCACAAATTATAACCGTATTATTTTCTTGAATAAATTTTTCAGTTAATCCCAAGCCAATACCACTTGCTCCGCCTGTAATTAAAATTTTATTGTTTGATAATTTCATTTTTATTTGATTTTTAAGTTTTAAAAATTATTCTACTGTAAATGGATATAGTACCGCTTTTCCACCTGCTGTTGAAGAATAAACAAGCGCATCGTTAATGTCTTCAAACCTAAATTTCTTCCCTACTTTGGTTTTAAAATGTGGCATTCCGATAATTTCAGAAATATCAATTAATGCTTTTTCTAAAAGTTCGGTATTCTGTACTGTTTTAGTTCTGAAATTGCCAAAACCTTTAATAGTAATACCTTTCATCAGTAGGCTAGTATGAAGTGTCAAAGGTGTTTTTCCACCAAGATAACCATAAGAATAAATCGTAGAATTGAATGGTAACACATCGATTATTTGATTTAAAATTTCACCACCAACACCATCAAAAACTGCTGTAGTTGCTAATTGTTGCGACAATTCTTTTAATTGTAGTTTGAAATCATCATCTGTTTGCATAATGATATTTTTTGCACCCAATTCTTCCAATTCTTTTTTAGCATTTTGCGTTCTTGCTATTGAAATTATCGGAAAGTTATTGGCAATGCAAATGCCTAACATTGCTATTCCAGTTGCCGAATTTCCTGCTGTGCAAATGATTCCTTTGTGCTCTTCTTCGATAATTTGTTTTAAGAAAGCATAAGGTGTAATTATATTTACTAATGAACCCGAATAGTCCTCCATATCCGCATTATCTGGAAGGATAACACAATGTTGATAGGGTAAATGAGCGTATTCGCACCAAGTACCAATATTATTATCACTAAATTTTAAGGAGCGATAAATGGTAACTTTCTTTCCTTTGTATGCCGATGGAACTCCCTCGCCAACTGCAATAACAGTTCCCACACCTGACACACCGCATATATTGTGTTGGCTTAGTGGTATAGATCCTGGAGGGAAAGCTCCACTAATAAAAGCAGTATCTCCTGCATTGATTCCGCAAGCCTCCATTTTTATTATTATATGTCCTGTTTCTGCGTTTTCAGGTTTTGAAACTTCTTGCAGTTTAACACTGTTGTTGTTTGTTAGGCAAATAGCCGTCATTAATTTTTCCATTTTGTTTTTTTATTTAGAAGACAAAGGTATATTTGTACTTTCTTTAATACAAGTACACACCCTAAAGTAGGTATAATGACTGCTATAAAAATTTCTTCTACAAACCAGATTAACAAACGAGTAATTGTTACTAAATGTCCTGTTACATTCACCTTACATAAAATTGGTGGGCGTTGGAAACCACTCATTATCAATTTTTTGCTTACTGGTACTAAACGTTATGGAGAAATAAAAAAAGCGATTCCTGCTATTTCCGAAAAAATGTTGATTCAGAATTTAAAAGAATTAGAAGCAGATGAACTCATTATTCGCGAAGCAAAACCCGTTGTTCCGCCTCACGTGGAATACAGTCTTACGGAATGTGGTGAGGAATTGAGATCCGTTTTATTGTCAATGAAACAATGGGCATTAAAGCATAATGTTTGATTCGTTTATTCGTGTTTGTTGGTAGTAAAGACTTTTGTACATCAATTAAACGATTGTCTAAATCCTAAAGGAGAAAGATTGGTTTTCGTTTTAAATAGCTTGCTGAATGACTGCGAATGTTCAAAGCCCAATTGATAAGCAATTTCGCTAACGGATAAATTTGTGGTTGAAAGTTTTTCTTTTGCTTTTTCGATTAATTTTCCGTGTATGTATTGTTGCGTGTTTTGCCCTATTAAGGAACGCAGCATATCACTTAAATAGCGTTGTGAAATATTTAATTGTTCTGAAATAAATGGAACCGTTAGCAAACCTTTCGTTACCGAAGTTTCATTGCTAAAATACTTGTCCAACAATTCATCTAATTGAACAATAATTTCTTTATTTACCGCCTTTCGGGTTATAAACTGCCGATTATAAAAGCGATTACTGTAATTGAGCAACAATTCTATTTGAGTTATCAATACATTCTGACTATAAGAGTCAATATTGGTATTAAGTTCTGATGCAATGGCTTTAAACAAGTCGCTTATTACTTGCTTTTCTTTGCTGGATAGAAAAAGTGCCTCTTTAACAGAATACGAGAAAAAACCGTATTGACTAATAATATGCGCTAACGGATAATTTCGTATAAAATCGGGATGAATATAAAGCGAATAGCCCTCGTAACTACTCTCATTTTCGGGAGAAGTAACTATTTGTTTTGGTTTTAAAAATGCTAAACCTCCTTCTTCAAAATCATAATATCCTTGCCCGTATTTTACTTGTCCATTAAAACTTGTTTTGAATGAAATTTTATAAAAATCGATAGCAATCTTCTGTCCTTTTTCAAATGTGTTTAATACCACATCATCATAATTTACCAATGCAATAAGCGGATGCAAAGGTGCAGGCTGATTGAGGTATCTCATCAATTGCGAGATGCTTTTAAAAGTCAATAGACTTGAATTATTCTGTTTCATTTTATATAATTATAGCTTCAATAGGTTATCGGCAACGTTAATTTTGTACTGATGGGCGAATTACTATATCTCCAATTTCTACATCTTGAGGTTGTTCCATAGCATAGACCACGGCATTGGCAACAGCTATTGGACTTATTGCCATTTTCTCCATATTTTCTTGAATAGCAGACTTCATTTGGTCGTTTTTAATATGGTCTGCCAATTCGGTTTTAACAAACCCAGGAGAAATACCTGTAATGCGAATATCCCCGTTCGATTCCTGCCGAAAGGCTTCTGTAATGGTTCTTACAGCATTCTTCGTTCCTGCATATACGCCTTGCATAGGTGCAATTTTCAGTCCAGATGTCGAAATAATATTGATGATATGTCCTGATTTTTGTTGTTTGAAAATAGGAATTACAGTAGCCATTCCGTACAAAACACCTTTCAGATTAACATCAATCATATTTTCCCAACCTTCAATATCCAAATCATCAATTCGGTTAAGTTGTGCGATGCCCGCATTGTTTATGATTACATCTAGTCTGTCATAAGTAGCAACGGCAGTTTGAACTAATTGAGCCAAGTCTTCTTTGTTTTTAACATCGGTTACAGAATATACAGCTTCACCGCCTGATTTTTTAATTTGATCTGTAAGCATTTCCAATTTTTCTTTTCTACGAGAACCCAACACTACTTTTGCCCCGTGCCGTGCAAGTGTTATTGCTATTGCTTCCCCAATTCCGCTACTTGCTCCAGTGATAACCACAACTTTCCCTGTAAGTTTTTTTTCAATTGTTTTCATTTTCATTTTTTTTATAATGAAATACAAAAGTCGTCTGTTATTTCTTGGTCGATGTAGTCGAATTGGTAAATTACGTAGTTAAATTGGTAAGAATAAATCAATTATAACTCGCCCTAAATTCTAAAGGGCTCATTTCTACTTTTAAATAATTTACTGAAGGATTGCGGATGCTCGAATCCCAATTCATAAGCAATTTCGCTTACGGTCAATTTAGTAGTTGATAATTTTTCTTTGGCTTTTTCAATCAACTTGTCGTGTATGTATTGTTGTGTACTTTGTCCAATCAATAGTTTCAGTAAGCTGCTTAAATATTTTGGTGAAACGTTTAATTGATCTGCAATGTTTAGAACTGTAGGCAAACCTTTTGAAATCAAATCATCAATATTAAAGTAGTCATTCACTATTTTTTCTAAACATTCCAGAATTTGATGATTGGGTTTTTCTCTTGTGATGAACTGACGATTGTAATACCGTTCTGAATAGTTGAGCAATCTTTCTATATGCAAAATTATGATTTGTTGAAGAAGATAAGACAAATAAATATTTACCTGAATAATAACGAATTAGCCTATAAAGCTACTACTGGCAGCTACTACAAGGATTTGGGCAATTGGCTTAATGAAAAGTTCGTTTTGGTATTAGGGATGTTTTAGTAAATCCAAAAATAAAACTTAATTTAGATCCAAAAAACGCTTGTCGCAAAAGAACATTACGGGCTATGATCTGCGAAATACCGCAGATGTAATATACTCAGATCAATTCAATTCTCTATTTTTTGATTTGGATGTTTCTTTGCGGGTTGTGTTTTAGAAGTTGATTGTGAGTTCAATAAAAAGCCCTTTCAGATTCGAAAGGGCTATAAATTGAAATCTTATTTTTTTGATTCTCCAACAGAAACTTTTCTGAACTCTTTCAAAAGTTTTTCCAGTTCCAAGGTTGATTTACGCGCTCTTGGTCCAGCTGCTTTAGTTCCTTTCTCGATAAGTGATTCAGACTCTGTTTTGAATGTTTCGAATTCGGCATTGATTTTTGCTACTAAATCTTTCATGATATTTTCGTATTAAATTAGCCTGCAAAAATAGAAGTTTATGGGTAGGGCAGGGATGATTTGTTGTTAAAATTGCTGTAATTGGGCGAAGATTTAATTTTATCTGGTGGAAAAAGTCAATCTGTTTTTTGTAAAGAGCTGATACAATTAAGATTGCTTTTTTCTTAGTTCTTCCATAAATAAAGAGGCATACCCGTTTTTGCTAAAAATGGATTGGCAAAGCATTGTGTACTGCTAAAACCTGCTTCCTCTGCCAAGGATTCGTTAGTGTAATGTTTATATTTGGGTTTATTGCAATCCATAACCTTTTGCGAAGTTAGGGTTTTCCCGCTGTACATAATCTCAGTCTTATATTCATTGATTTTTAGGATCAGTGAATCCAAAAAAAAGTTAAGTGATCTTGCATCTTCCATGACTACCTGGATATAAAAGTTCCAGGCGACGTTTTAAATTAGGGAGCCAAAAATAGAAGATAAATTCTTACAATATCTAATGTGATAAATATTTTACGTTCAGTTCTGCTGTTTGGAAGTCCTTTCAGCCATCTGTAATAGCAGCTGGTATTTACATGGAAAATTTTGCACATCTTGATAATGGGAAGTTTACCAGTATTTTCTCTGATGAACTGATACCGCATCCGTCTTTTCTGCAGAAGAAGCCCTCCTCCTTTTTCCAAAATATCCCGTTCCAGCTGAATCTCCTTGATTTTTTTTTTTAAAGCTTAGTAATTCTTTCTGGCCTGTGTCTGAATCTGAATTTTTCTGGAGGGTAAGTTTTCCGTCCTTATAAAGTTTTTTCCAATGTTGGAGTTGGAGACAGTTTTTGCTGATGCCGAGCTCCTGGGCTACGATGAGTACGCTTTTGTACTGATTACTGATTGTGACCGCACAGATTTTAAATTCCAGAGGCCATTTTTTTCTCTTCAAATTTATAAAGTGTTGAGTTATTTCATAATTGACGTCCTCATAAGTTATCTAACTCAAAATCTTCTCCAGTATTTTACAAAATCGCCTTAGCTTTTTGTGGCAGAAAAGGTATTCCAGAATGAAATCAGGATTATTTTAATTGTATTTCCTTGTAATGCAACATTTAAGGGGTGTTTTCGATACATAAGTCTCCTATGACAAAACTAAACTTAAATTACTTTTACACACGCTCATTATTTTTTTAATAACGCAATTTTATAGGTGTAAAAATGTGAATTTGTAAAATATTATATAAATAAAATAATGAAGCAGTAATTATTTAACTTTTAACCACTTTAACTAACTAAAAAACCAAATTAATTATGAATGAAAAACATGTAATTCAACGCTTTGTAAAAGCAAAAAAACTCTTTAGTAAGTATGCCTTACTGGTTATGCTTTGTTCGTTTAGCTTGGCGTCCGCTCAAAATCCTGATGAAAAAATTACTGGAATTGTATTAGAAGATTCAAATAGCCAGCCGCTTTTTGGGGTTACCGTTTCTCTTAAAGGCACTAACCAAGTTATGTCTACGGACGCCAGCGGTTCATTTTCTATTAAAGCTAAAATTGGAGAAACACTTGTTCTAAGTTATATAGGCTTTATAAAGCAGGAAGTAAAGATTACTAGCGGTCAATTAACCATTCGCTTGAAAGATGATGTAAAGGCATTAGAAGAAGTAGTGGTAATTGGTTACGGTAAGGTGAAGAAAAAAGATGTTACAGGTTCCATATCTTCCATATCGGGTGCTGAGATAGTGCGAACAAGTCCTACAACAATTGACCAAGCATTGCAAGGTAAAGTTGCAGGTGTTGTTGTACAGCAAATATCGGGTCAACCTGGTGGAGGTGTATCTATTCAAATACATGGTATATCTTCTATAAGTGGTACCAATTCGCCATTATACGTTATAGATGGGGTTATTATTCCTAATCCAACCAACCCCGACCCAAGTCCTGGCACGCACTTTACGGGTACTAATCCCTTAAGTTCTATTAATCCTTCTGAAATAGAATCAATAGATGTATTAAAAGACGCTTCTGCTACCGCCATTTATGGTGCTCAGGCAACCAATGGGGTTATTATAATTACTACAAAAAGAGGTAAATCAGGGCCTCCTCAAATATCCTATGAGGGTTATTTCGGTTATCAGCAGATTCCTAGTAGGATGCCAACAGTAAATTTACAGCAGGATGCAACATTTCTAAACGCAAGAGCTGATGTATGGGGTTTTGATAAAAGACCTGAATTTGCCAACCCAAAATATTTAGGTGAAGGTACCAATTGGCAAAAAGAATTGTTCCGAAGTGCGCCTCAAAGTAACCAGTCGCTTAGTATAAACGGTGGAGATGATAGAACGCAATATTTGTTTTCACTTGGTTATTTTGACCAAGAAGGTATTGCTCTTGGATCTGATTTTAAAAGATATTCTGTACGTTTGAATTTGGATAATAAAACAACAAATTGGCTTAAAATAGGTACCAGTATTCAGTTGGCAAATGTTGTTGAAAATGTAACTTCCTCTACTGCAGGTGTGATTTCAAGTGCTTTAGGCATAACACCCGACGTTCCGGTAAAAAACAATGATGGAACATGGGGAGGTGTTTCCAATGATTCTGGATGGGTTACTCCAGTGGTAAACCCAGTTGCTTCGGCTCTTATTAATACTGATACGAAAACTAGATATCAGATATTTGGTAATGCGTATGCCGAAATACAATTTTCTAAAAATTTATCGTTGAGAAATGAGGTTTCGGGAAATTATGATTTTAACACTGAAAGACAGTTTTCTCCTAAAGTTACTTATGGAAAATTTACTACCGCTGGTGAAACTTCAGCATCGTATGGCTATAATCAAAACATTAATACTGTAATACGAAATTATTTTACATATAGACATGATTATGGTACAAGCAACATTAATGTTGTGTTTGGTCACGAGGCTAATTTAAATTCTAGTGCAGGTGTGTCTGCAGGACGCTCCCAATTTCCTTCTAATGATGTGCAATCTGTTTCTAGCGGTAATCCTACCACTGCCACAAATGGTGGTTCATTTGGTTCTGGTGCTTCTGAATCCTATCTGGGTCGTATCAATTATAACCTTTTAGACAAATACCTATTTACGGTTAATATGCGTGGAGATGGTTCTTCCAATTTTGCAAAAGGCAAAAGGTGGGCAGCTACATCTTCTGTTGCCTTTGCGTGGAAAATAAAGAATGAGAAGTTTTTGAAAAATGTAGAAGTGGTTAATGATTTAAAGCTGCGTCTGGGCTATGGTTTAACCAATAATCAAGGGATACCAGGAAACACTTATGTTACTCAGCTTACTACAGTGGCTAACGGCTTGTCTGGTATAGCACAGGTTCAATCCAATTTGGCTAATCCTAATGTGCAATGGGAAGCAACACAAAATGGTAATGCAGGATTGGATGGTACTTTGTTTAACTGGAGACTAAATTTTTCGGTTGATGTTTATGACCGTTATACAGATGGTCTTTTATTAAAAGTGCCACTTCCTGAGTATTCCGGTACAGCAACAGGTTGGTCACCAGGTACGATGGCTTCACCTTATGTAAACGTTGGTTCCGTTAGTAATAAAGGAATTGATATTAGAATAGGAACCACCAACATAAATACTAAAAATTTCACTTGGAAAACAGATATTACGGTATCTCATAATGTGAATGAGGTAATGAGTTTAGGTGCAGGAGGAGCAGATGCTAGCCTAGTATCGGGTAATTCAAAAACGGTAGTAGGTAAACCTATTGGCGAATTTTATGGCTATGTTTATGACGGGATATTTGCTACTGCCAAAGATTTTGAAACCCATGCTTTGCCAGCCGACCCAAATACTTTAGTTCCTCGTACAATTTCACAATCAGGTGGTGGTATATGGTATGGTGACCGTATGTACAAAGACTTAAATGGCGATGGAATCATTGATTACAGAGATCAAACTTTCTTGGGGTCTCCTTTTCCAAAATTACAATTTGGTTTCAATAACACGTTTTCTTATAAAAACTTTGATTTAAACATTTTCTTTAGTGGTAGTGTTGGTAATAAAGTCTATAATCAATTGGCTAAATCTCAAACTAATCCTTTAAATAACACCAATTATTTTACAGGGGTGTTAGATTATGCTCAGGTTGCTATGATAGATCCTAATGGCAGTACTACTGATTATGCTAATTATTATGTTACCAACCCAAATACTTCTGTTGTAAGTTTGAGAAACGACAATACCAATGAAAATGGTCGTTTTACCAATATTGATTTGGAAGATGGTTCGTTTATTCGTTGCAAAAACATAACCTTAGGATATAATTTGCCTAAAGGAGTATTGCAGAAAGTGCATCTGGCTTCTGCGAGATTTTATGCCAATGTTTCCAATGCATTTATAATAACAAAATATTCGGGTATGGATCCTGAAGTTGGTGGTTGGAACCCACTTCAGACGGGTTATGATAGTGGTTATTATCCACAATCAAGGGTATATACTTTCGGGTTTAATGTTAAATTAAAATAAAAAATTTTAAATTATGAAATCAATAAATAAAATAATCATTCTATTGTCGTTAGTGGCTATGGCTGGATGTAGTAATGATTTTCTTGACCGTCCGTCTGAATCCCAAGTAGGTTCCAATAATTTTTATCAAACCACAAGCGATATGAGATTAGCTACTGCCAGTCTTTATTCCACTTCTTGGGGGCAATATAATAACGATCCCTTATTGAAACTTGGCGACGTTTTGTCTGGAAATGGAACTGTGAATCAATATAATGGAACTGATGGAACTGACATTTTTGCACATAATATTTCCGCTTCAAACAGTATTATGAATAGTGCATGGGTAAGCTTTTACAATGTTATTGGTCAATGCAACATGACCATTCTCGGCATAAACCAATATGCCCCAGCTACTGTTCCAACAAAAGATAAAAATGCTGCCATTGCCGAAGCAAGGTTCATACGTGGTGTGGCTTATTTTTATTTGGCCATGCATTGGGGAGCTGTGCCTATTGTCGAGGATAATACTAAGTTAATCGATAACCCATTACTTAATCGTATAATTGTTTCTGATGTGTACAAATTTGCAGCGAACGATCTTACTTTTGCAGCAGAAAACCTTCCTCTTACTGATGTAAAAGGGCGTGTAACTAAATGGTCTGCTGAAGGTATGTTGGCCAAAGTATATTTAACTATGGCGGGTTTAGGAAATGGTGGATCTCGTAATCAGACCTACTTAGATTTAGCTAAAAAATATGCGGGCGATGTATGCCAAAACAGTGGGATAGTTTTATATCCAAGTTATTATGATTTGTTCCGAGTACAATATAACGATGTTCCCGAAGATTTATTTGCTTTTCAATGGACAGCACCTGCTGATTATGGTGTAGGTAATATGTTGAATAACCTTGCGCCATCCGCAGATCTTATGCCCCAAAAAGTTGGAGCATGGTCTGTTATCCCCATTACCTATGACTTTTATTTGAACTATTCTGCTAAAGACACGTTAAGACGTAAAGCCACTATAATGCTTACTGGTGATAAATACCCTGAATTGAATGCTGCTGGTGGCGGTTATAAGGCAACAGGGGTATGTATGAAAAAACATATCATTGGTAACGATAAAGATAATAGTTCACCTCTTATGACTTGGATGTGTTCTCCTGAACATAATGCCGTTCTTCGTTTAGCCGATGTGTACTTAGTTTATGCCGAAGCTATTTTGGGCAATGATGCAAGCACTTCCGATGCTACTGCTTTGCTTTACTTTAATAAAGTGCGATCAAGAGCAGGTATTGATCCTGTCACTTCATTGAATATTGATGTCATTCTTAAAGAAAGAAGAATTGAATTAGCTTATGAAGGTCAATATTGGATGGACTTGGTACGACTATCCTATTGGAATCCAAATAAAGCATTGACGATGCTAAATGCGCAAGACAGACATCAGTTTACTTATTCTGCTACAACTAAAGTGGCCACACCAGATGCCACAACGATAGCAGCGGTTATTCCAGCAACCTCTAGTTCATTTACATTGCCAATTCCAGCAGTGGAGTTGACAGCAAACCCAAAATTGGGTCAACCACCAGTTCCTTATTATTAATTAATATAAAAAAAATCATTATGAAAAAAAAATTAAATAAATTTCGTTTTTTATTACTGTTCTGCTCGGTTGCCATTGGCATCCTAGCGGTATCTTGTAATAATGAGGATATAGGTTCACCTGTTATTATAGATGTGAGAAATTATGCTGCCTCGCCTAAGGATACTATTATGACTGATGCTATTGCAAATGAGCAGTGGGTGGTTATTGAAGGACAAAATTTAGGAAGCGCACTTAGAATAACTTTTGATGGGGTATCCACTTCATTCAATACCAGTTTAATAACTCCTAATAATGCTGTGGTAAAGATACCAGCTATCGTTTTTTCTAAAGTAGATGAGAATAAAATGTACACTCTTGAATATACAACAAGTCAAGGTACAGCAACGTTTTCGTTTCATATTGGTCCAGCAGCACCCTCTCTTACAGCTATTTCCGATGTATTTGCACAACCAAACGATTCGGTGTATGTTTATGGAAAAGATCTCTTTTTAGTTAAAAGCCTTTCTTATGGAGGAGTACCAATTACCTCGTTCAAAGCAGATACTAACGGAACTTCTGTCGGTTTTCTAATGCCAAATCCGGCTCCTACCTCGGGTGATGTGGTAATAACTACATTGAGTGGTATGGCTACTTTTAAAATTGCTGCAATACCAACCATTGCAGGTATTTCTAACGAGAATGCTATTGCAAATGATTCGGTTTATGTTTATGGTACCTACCTTAAAAGTATAGAATCCATTTCTTTCGGCGGTACAGCAATTACTTCTTTCAAATCAAACAGCAATGGAAGATCTGTTGGTTTTGTTTTGCCGTCATCACCACAAACCGGACCTGTATCTATTACAACAGCGTTTGGCTCGGTTACTACTCCATATAATGTTCATACTCCCACATATCTACAAGACGGTGTTATAATGAATTTTGAAGGTGGTTGGGATTTTAATGGTATGGAAGGATGGTGGGGGGCAGCTAGTGGTGCTGTTAATAATGCCGCAAATGATTCTTTCGGCTGGCTTACTCATACAACTGAATTTGATGGAGTATATGGTACGAACAATACTTTGTTTCCATATCTTAATAAAGGTGTTTTTGCTGGTGGCGAAGGGAATAATTGGGGAGGAACTGGTACTAATCTCAAACCAAATCAATGGATACCAACGGCAAATCTTTCGGATTCTGTTGATGATTGGGCAATTAAATTTGAAATGAGTGTTGCTAAACCCTGGAATGGTATTTCCCTTTGTTTTGAAACATACTTTGACGGTAGCTATGTATATCGTTTTGAGCCATGGAAAATCTCTGCTTCGAGTACGGTGGCTTTCTCCACCAAAGGTTGGGTAACAGTAACCATTCCTTTATCTGCATTCCGTGCAAAAGATACAGACCTGGGTGCTGGAATGGGTGCTCCGGTTACGAGTATATCTGCTTTATTGGGTACTGGTAAAACAGGTTTACATCTTTACCTTAAGAATTTCGGCACAACAAATTCAGCAACAGGATTTTATGGAGCTTTTGACAACATCAGGGTCGTGAAAATTAAATAAGTAATCGCTATTAAAAACAGTGAAAATAAAAGCTGTGGGTAAATCAGATAAATAGAATTTACCCGCAGGTTTTAAAAATAATAACAAAAATAAACAATATGAAAAAAATTAATAATCTTTACAAAATTGCAATGTTACTTTTTATAGTAACAGCTGCCATTTCGTGTTCAAATAATGATGGGGGCGAAGTTCCAAAACTAATAGTTTCAACAGAGAAACTTGCGTTCGAACCTATTGGAGGCTCATTGGAAATTACAGTTGACTCAAATGCAAAATGGAAAATTGAAAATGCCTCATCATGGGTGAAAACAGATATATTAGCTGGTGATGCAGGTGTTACTAAAGTTGTTTTGACAGCAGGTCGAAGTACAAGTATCGCCTCTAATACGGTAACTATTAGAATTAGTGCCGATAATGGGCAAGCAAGACGTGTCATAATTTCACAAGCACCTGATATATATCCATCTTTTAATACAGATCCAATCCCACCAGATCCTACAGGTATGGGAAGCACTGCTACAGAAATAAATGCAGGTATTAAACTGGGAATAAATATTTGGAACACCATGGAAACTCCTTATGGAGAAGAAGGTTGGGGGAATCCTAAGATAACACAAAACCTAATTGATGTTCTTAAAAGTGGTGGTTTTAATGCCATAAGAATTCCTTGTCAATATTGGGTTTCGCATGCCGATAAAAAAACTGGAATAATTGATCCTGTTTGGTTAAACAGGTTAAAAGAAGTAGTACAATATTGTGTTAATGACGGTATGTATGTGATGGTAAATGATCATCATGATGGTTTTTCGGATTTTAAAGCGACTAGTTCAAAATTAGATAGCATAAAAGCGATTCAAAGGATTATTTGGGAACAGGTAGCTACTAAATTGCGTGATTTTGATGAGAAAGTAATGTTTGCAAGTAACAATGAACCTGATGCTAAAACATTAACTGAAGTTACCAATTTATATGATTTTCACCAAATATTTATCAAAGCTGTTCGTTCTACCGGAGGAAAAAATGCTTATCGTACTTTGGTTATTCAAGCTCCAAACACATCACTTGATTTAGCAACTTTCTTTTCTGTTGGTGCAAATCCTGGTCTGCCAGTCGATACGGTTCCTAATAAATTGATACTTGAATTTCACTGGTATTCTCCGCCAAATTTTTGTATATTAGGTGGTGATGCTAGTTGGGGTAAAGAGTGGCGTTATTGGGGTAAAAACTATCATTCACTAACAGACCCAACACACAGTTCTAGTGCATCAATGGAAGAAGGATATATGGAAAGTACCTTACAATTGGCTAGACAAAGATTTGTAGATAAGGGTATTCCTTTATTGATGGGTGAATTTGGGGTACAATACCATGCCGATCATTGTCCAACCCCAGCAGATTCATTATTGTCTTTAAAGTCAACTGCACATTTCTATGGACATCTCGTAAGAACTGCCCGTGCCAATAAAATATCTCCATTTTTGTGGGCTGGTGTAATAAACAGGGGAACCGAAACACTAGACAATCGAAGAGATTTAGACTCACTGCGTGTTGCAGCTGGATTGTCATTAATGACTGGTAAACAAGTAATTAGAAATAAATAAATAAGAAATTTTTTAATCTCTACATGCCAGTAACAGATTAATTAAAATAGAGTAACAAACCCCATTGGAAGAATAATTAGAAGTATAAATAGATTACTTCCAATGGGTTATTTTAAACCACTATCTGTTGTATAAAAAGAATGAATCATAGTAATAATGTAGAAACCACATTTTGTTTATAGAAGTGTTTGTTACGTTGCTGTTTTTTCAAAGTATCAGCATCATTTTTTAAACACATTATTTAGCTATTTAACTATTTAACCAAATTTTATAAAAATGAAAACAAACAAATTATTTTTTTTAAAATTTTTATTGTTTAGCTTTTGTTGTCTTACCAGTACTGCAACATTTGCTCAGGCTGTTCAGATTACGGTTAATGCTGCTGTAAACAAAAAAAAGATATCGCCATACATTTATGGACGAAATGAAGGCTTGGAAAATTCTGTGCAGTTTTATAAAGATGCGGGCTTACGCTTCGTGCGTATTGGGGGTAATAATGCGACAACTTATAACTGGCAGGCAAAACTAGATGTTCATCCTGACTGGTATAATAATGTTTATGCTTCTGATTGGGATGTAGTGGCACAAAGAGTTATGAACAATAGCTCCAACAACATTCAGGGGATGTTTACTTTTCAATTATTGGGCAGAGTTGCATCCAGCAACCAGCATAATTTCAATGACTGGGATTTCAACCAGGCACAGTATTGGTCTGGTCTTAGTCAAAATTTAGCGGGTGGAGGAGTAGTAAATCCAGCTGGTGGCGGAAAGGCTCTGGTTGATGGAAACATTGATTTATTTACTAAGCCATGGCCAGCTGACTCTTCAGTAGGAATTCTTAATGATTGGTTTGGAGCCGGTGGTAAAGGGTATGATAAAAACCGTTTTGTATACTGGAGTATGGACAACGAGGTAGATATATGGAGTGGTACACACGATTATGCTATGCCAGTACAGATATCGGCCGCTGCATTCATGGACCGTTACATCGAATTAGCGAAGAAGGCAAAAGCTATATATCCTGGTATCAAACTTTGCGGTCCTGTTAACACTTCCGAATGGTTCTGGTACAAATGGGCAAATGAAAGCATATGGTTAAATGGCAAGTATTATCCATGGCTTGAGTATTTCATTAAACGCCTTGGCGATGAATATAAAGCAACTGGTATCAAACTGGTAGATGTAATAGATATTCACAACTATCCTTCTTATAATAATGACACTGAGGCACTGCAGGGACACCGAATTTATTATGATCAAACCTATGATTATCCGGGTTCAAGCGGTATTAGATCAATTAACGGCGGCTGGGATGATTCACTTAAAAAACAATATATTTTCAAGCGTATCAATGACTGGGTGGCCGAAGAGTTTGGTGCAAATAATGGTATCACAGTTGGTGTAAGCGAATGGGGTACCATGTCAAGCAGCAACCCAAGCCTTGAATCTGTTATCTATGCTTCGCATCTTGGCACATTTGCCAACAATGGCGTTGAATTGTTTACTCCATGGAACTGGTCTATTGGTATGTGGGAAACCTTGCACTTGTTTAGCAAGAATGCTAAAGAATATAGTGTTTCAAGTGTTTCTTCAGCAGAAAATACAGTTTCGGCTTACTCCTCGATAAATGAAGCCGCAGACGCGATGACTGTAATAATTGTAAACAAAGACATGAACTCTTCACAAAATGTGACAGTAAATCTTAACGGATTTTCGATAGCTAATGGAAATTATACGACTTTACAATTATCGTCTTTGCCTGCTACAGAAACTTTTGTATCGGAAACACAAAATGCAGTCAAAACAAGTCAGGTCTCAGTCAACTCAAATTCGTTAACTATATCTGTGCCAAAGCTTTCTACTACAGCCATTCTACTTAAGAAAGCCTCAGTAGTTGTCACGATAAAGAATAAGGCTACGGGGCTGGCAATCGATGGAATGTATAGGTACAATAACGGTGCTGTTGCAGGACAGTGGACTTACAGTGGGAATACTGCACAGCAGTGGGAACAAGTAGCAGAAGGAAATTATTTCAAATTTAAGAATGTGGCTTCAGGTTTATACCTTAACGGTAATGGACAGACCACTCCCGGATCAGCAGTTTATCAGGCCAGCAACAGTACCGATTGGAATTTACAGTGGTCAAAGGAAACAGCCGGAGCATATACCAAATTTAAAAATCGTAATACCGGATTGTATCTTGATGGAATGTGGAGAGGTTCCAATTCAGATTTAGGACAATATACTGCAAGCACAGGAGATCCGCAGCAATGGACAGTAACTACGTTTGGCAGCGGAACTCAAAAGCCAGCATCAGCAACTACTAAAATCGTAACTGAAGACCAGGCAGAAAGCCAAGTGTTATTGTATCCAAATCCATTTGCCGATGATTTAAAATTAGAGGTAACCCATTATAAAGGAGAACTTCAAATAGACGTTACAGATATGTTAGGAAGGGTGTTAGAAAGTATAAAAGTTGATAATAAGTCCGGTACAATATCTATAGGAGCTTCTCTAAAATCAGGTTTATATATAGTAAGAGTAAATGGAACAGACTGGTCTAAATCCTTTAAAGTTTTGAAAAAATAACAAGTTTATCTTAAAGAATAATACTAATATTTTATACCAATTATAAATAGTAGATAGATGTTAATTTATCCGTACTCTAACCTTTTTTGAACAAGAGAACAAAGATTGGATCATTTACAGTTTATAATTGGTATTAAAAAAGAAAGAGATTAGTTTAAGCACTATTTATTGTTAGAAAAGTAAAATGTTTGGAGGTGATAATGTTTAAACAGTATCTAATGTTTCTTATTTGTTTTTTTAGTTTAATGAATGTCTAACTAACAAATAATAAGCAGAATAATAATAATATAAAATAGAAAAAATGAAGATTACAAAGGGCAAATTAACTGTACTAATTCTATTCTCAGTTATTTTTAATTTCACTTTAAGTGCACAGAAATTATATGTAGGTGCCAATTATCATCCACATGATGATAAGAATATGGAGAAAATAAAAAAGGATATTCAATTAATGAAAGCTGGTGGATTCACTGCAGTCCGTATGGGGCATTTGGCCTGGGACAGTTACGAACCATCTGAAGGTAATTTTGATTTTGAATGGTTTGATAAAGTTATGGATATGATGGATCAGGCCGGAATTAAAGTTATACTGGATATTGCTGTGCGTCCTGCTCCTATGTGGTTACACAAAAAATTTCCATCTATTGATATTGTGGATCAAAAGGGTAATACAATATTTCCAAACCACCGTTATATGGAAGATGTTGGTGATTTGAATTATCAAAAATACGCGTTAAGATACGCAGATGTTATTACCAAAAGATATGCTAATCATCCTGCATTGGCTGCCTTCGGTATTGATAATGAGTCAGGAGACGGTCCTATTTCTTATTCAGAAACAGTAAGACAAAGATTTATAGTTTGGTTAAAAAATAAATATACAACTATTGACAAAGTAAACAAGGAATGGGCTACACAACGTTGGTCTAAAAGGCATAATGAATTTGAAGAAATTGGTCTTCCAGTTGAAATTTATGCCCATGATACTCCTGAGAAAATGCTTGATTTCAGACGCTTCATTTCAGATGAAATCAATCAGTTCCTATTCAAAGTCATTGATAAAGTGAATACCAATGCTCCAAATGCATTAACCAATACTAATGCCTGGTATTATAGCGCACTTAAATATTTTGATTATGCACCTATGGCTTATTCGGGTAAAATGACACGACATGGTGCTGGTTTTTATCCCGGAAATTCCCTGACTACAAATTGGGGAGTTATGAATTCGCTGTTTGGAATAGCACGTATTCAATTTGAAAGTACAAATCCATTTTGGTGCAGTGAATTTACAACTATGACCGCTGTCCCTAATTCGATTAGAAAATCAGCTTATGCAACGCTAATGTATGGAAACCAAATGGTGTGCGGCTGGACATGGCAAAGCATGTGGGCTGGTGAAGAACAATATCTTCAAGGCATGCTTGATTGGGACGGGATACCTAATAGAAAATACGATGAATACAAGCAAATTGCAACTGAATTTAAAAAAATAGAAAAATATTTCCCCTATAATTTGCAGGCAGAAGTAGGTTTGGCTTTTTCGTTTCCAAGTCAGATAGCGAGTAATGATTTTCCAAAAAAACATGATGAACAGCTACAGGCTGCTTTTGGTATTTTTTATTATAAAAATATGGATACCCGAATTCTTGACATTAGCAGAAGTACTTTGAATTATAAATTATTGATAATTCCGGGTGTTACTGTAATGGATGAAGCAACAGCAAATAAAATACGAGAATTTGTTAAGAATGGTGGTACAGTAATAATGACCAGCAATTCGGCGCTTGTTGATGAAACAGGGCAAATATTCAAAACAACCCGTCCAGGAATGCTGAGTGACGTGTTTGGTGTTCGCGTGGCGAGTTTTGAAGAAACTGAAGCATTTAATGAAATAGCCCGCAAGGCATACAAAGGCAAAAAGTTAGAAGTAACTTATAAAGGTAAAGCAGTAGATACAGAGTCAGAGCGTTTTGAGATAATAGAGTCTAAAGGAGCAAAGATTATGGCTAATATAACCAGTTTAGATAAGGATTATCCGATATTGTTTTCTAATAAATATGGCAAAGGGAAGGCTATTTATGTAGGACTTCCAGTTGATGGAAGCGTGCTTAACCCATTGATTGACGAGCTAATTGATGAACTGGGAATTAAAAAAGGACCAGTTGTGCCGTTGGGAGTAATGGCAAGACAAATTGATAAAAATCATTTCTTGTATTTTAATACCACTGGCGAACCAAAAAAGATAGAAATGAAAGGAAAATCAAGAAGTATTCTTTTGGATAAAGAGTATTCAGATAATTTTACTATTGCTCCCTATGAGCCTGAATTTATAGAATTAAAATAGTTATAGTTTCAAATGAAATATCAATCATAGTAAGTTAGTTTGTCATTTGCGTTTAATAAGTTGTTTTTTTGAAGAATTGGAATGTGTTTTTCAAAGAATTATTCCTAAGCAATGTTTTTAAAAAAGCGATTGAAGTTTGTCAAGACTTAAGTAGTGAGGTCTAAATATATAATTTAAAGATTTATAATGTTATTAAAATTAAAATTTTGGTTTTCTTTAAGTTTGTTTGTTACAATAAATTTATGGGGACAGCAATACCCTTATCAGAATCCTAAATTAAGTTCTGAGGAGCGCGCAAAGGATTTAATGTCCCGTCTTACATTGAAAGAAAAGGTGGCTTTGATGCTCGATGAGTCAGAAGCAATTCCTCGTTTAGGCATAAAAAAATTCAACTGGTGGAGCGAAGGATTGCACGGTATCAGATATGGCTATAATGTATCTGTTTTTCCACAATCCATTGGGATGGCAGCTTCGTTTGACGATAAGCTGGTTTACAATGTTTTCACCGCTGTTTCTGATGAATTTCGTGCCAAATATCATGAGCTTCGAAGAGCTGGAAAGGAAAACAGCAAATTTATGAGTTTGTCGGTTTGGACACCAAACATAAATATATTCCGCGATCCACGGTGGGGGCGTGGACAGGAAACCTATGGTGAGGATCCCTACCTGACCACTCGTATCGGGATTTCTGTGGTAAATGGACTTCAGGGACCTGCTGATTCAAAATACAAAAAACTATTGGCGTGTGCCAAACATTTTGCGGTGCATTCCGGTCCTGAATGGAGCAGGCATTCGTTGAACCTGAACAACGTCAATCCACGTGATTTGTGGGAAACCTATTTGCCGGCATTCAAAGCGTTGGTTCAGCAGGCTGATGTGCGCGAAGTGATGTGCGCCTATCAGCGTTTAGATGATGAACCTTGTTGTGGCAGCACACGCCTGTTGCAAAAAATCCTTCGCAACGACTGGGGTTTCAAATACCTTGTTGTTTCCGATTGTGGTGCCATTGCAGATTTTCACAGCAGTCATAAAGTTTCGTCAGATGAAGCGCATGCAGCAGCTAAAGCTGTTCTGTCCGGTACCGATGTAGAGTGTGGCTGGGGTTATGCCTACAACAAATTACCTCAGGCCGTTGATAAAGGATTGATTGATGAAAAAGAGATAGATGAACGTTTGTTGAGGGTTTTGGCTGGACGTTTCGACTTAGGCGAAATGGACGATGATTCATTGGTATTGTGGTCAAAAATTCCTGTGTCGGTAATTGATTCCAAAGAGCATAAGGAATTGGCCCTTAAAATAGCCCAGGAGTCAATGACACTGCTTCAAAATAAAAATAATACCCTTCCATTGTCAAAATCAGCAAAAAAAATTGCTGTAATTGGGCCTAATGCCGACGATGAACCTATGTTGTTAGGCAATTACAATGGTTTTCCATCAAGTATCACTACTATTTTGGAGGGCGTTAAAACAAAACTTCCTGCAGATAAAGTATTTTACGATAAAGGCTGTGACCTGATTGAAGACAAGATTACCCAAAGCCTTTTCGAGAACTGCTCCTTTGATGGAAAAGCAGGAATGAAGTCAACTTATTGGAATAACAAAGAATTTAAGGGAGATGCCGTAGCACATGAGCAGATTGTAAGTCCGATACAATTGACTACTGCGGGTCAAAACCAATTTAGCCGTGGGGTAAATCTTAAAGGGTTTTCCGGAAAATATGAAGCGGTTTACCATGCCAGCCAATCAGAGGAAATAGTTTTAAGATTGGAATTTGGTGGAAAATGCGATGTGATTGTAAACAATGAGACCTTGTTTTCAAAAGAATTATGGCAATTAGCACCAATCAGGATCCCGTATAAGGTTGAAAAAGGGAAAGACTACCAGATTGAGGTTAAATTTTCAGCAGTTAATGATGGAGTAGAAGCAAGTCTTAAATTAAATATAGGCAGGGAGATTCCGGTTAATTATGATGAATTGGTATATAAATTAAAAGGAATAGATGAAGTGATTTTTGTCGGTGGAATTTCGCCAAAATTAGAAGGAGAGGAAATGCCAGTAGAATTCTATGGTTTCAAAGGTGGCGATCGAACCAATATTGAACTTCCTGAATCGCAGCGCAAATGTTTACAGGCGTTGAAAAAAGCAGGTAAAAAGGTGGTGTTTGTAAACTGCTCAGGAGCTGCTATGGCATTAACTCCTGAAACAGAAAGCTGCGATGCCATCCTTCAGGCCTGGTATGGGGGACAATCCGGAGGTCAGGCTGTGGCCGATGTTCTTTTCGGAGATTACAATCCTTCAGGAAAATTGCCGGTTACTTTCTATAAGAATTCAGAAAAGCTTGGCGATATTGAAGATTATTCAATGAAAGGAAGAACCTATAGGTTTATGGACGATGCCTTGTTTCCTTTTGGATATGGTTTAAGTTATACTACTTTCAAAATAGGGAATGCCAGATTAAGTAAAACTATATTTAAAGACAATGAGACAATCCAATTGACCGTGCCGGTTACAAATGCGGGAAAACGCGATGGTGTAGAGGTGGTGCAGGTTTACATTCGGAAAGTAAATGATATTGAAGGCCCTTTAAAAACCTTACGAGGATATAAACATGTGGAAATTCCGGCAGGTAAAACCCAAGAAGTTTCCGTTGACCTGAATCCTTCTTCATTTGAATTTTTCGATTGGAGTCAGCGTAAAATGATGGTGACACCCGGCGAATATGAGGTTTATTACGGGAATAGCTCCGATACAAAGAATCTGAAAACAACAAAAATTACTATTCGCTAATCAATAGAATAAAAATTGTAAAAAATGCAAAATTCATTTAAACGTTACTGCAAAACCATGGAATTGCGTAATGACCCATTATTAATCGAAGCCTATAAAAAAGCGCACACCAAAGAAGCTGCGTGGCCTGAAATAACTCTGGGTATGAAAGAGGTCGGGATTATCGATATGGAAATCTATCTTCTTGGAACAAAACTTTTTATGATTATGGATACTGTAGCTGATTTTGATCATGATAAGGCGATGGTCGAATTGGCTCTAAAGCCGCGTCAAAATGAATGGGAAGCACGTATGTCTCAATTTCAGGACAGCACTGCCGAGGCAACCGCCGACCAGAAATGGCAATTGATGGATCGAATTTATAAAATGAATTAATAAAATTTGGATATGAATGAGCTTAAAATGAACTCAAGTGCTTATCGAATCACGGTAGTTGATGCCTTGAGGGGATTTGCCATCATGGCAATAATGTTACTGCATAATATTGAACATTTTAACTATTATTATTTACCCGATAATCTGCCATCATGGATGAAAACCCTTGATAAACATGTTTGGGACACAATGTTTGCCCTTTTTTCGGGCAAGGCTTACGCAATTTTTGCTGTTTTGTTTGGTTTTACCTTTTTTATAATGGATAGTAAGCAACAAAATCAGGGTAATCCTTTTGTTGGGCGATTTATGTGGCGCATGCTTCTATTATTAGGTTTTGGCTTATTCAACTCCATGTTCTATTCGGGTGATGTTTTGGCAATTTATGCGATACTTGGGTTTTCTCTGGTTTTGGTAAGTCGTTTGAAAAATACTTCAGTACTTATTATTGCTTTCTTGTTATTATTGCAGCCTCTTGAAATTGGTCGCTTCATTTACATGATATTGAATCCACAGTATAATCCAGGGAACCCCTTATCTTGGCAATACTTCGGACAGGCATCCGCTTACCTGAGTAGTAACTCTTTTCTCGATACAGCTTGGGGGAATATAACTAACGGGCGATGGGCCGATATTTTGTGGTCTTGGGAAAATGGCCGCTTTTTTCAAATTCCGGCTTTATTCATGATCGGGATGGTGTTGGGGCGTACACGAAAATTTGAGATAAATACAACAAATGGAAAATTTTGGCTAAAAATACTTGTCATTTCAAGTATTATAGGAGTTGTTTTCATTTTTGGAGCTAAATCAATGCCTGATTTGATTAAAGGGGACATACTTCTTAATCAGGCCAATTTGGTTGTTCAAACATGGAATAACTTCATTTTTACTTTTGTTTGGATTTCGGCTTTTGTATTGTTATACTCAACCAAATTGATTCATAAACTGCTATCTCATTTCGAAGTTTTTGGTAAAATGAGCCTCACCAACTATGTGATGCAATCAATGATGGGGTGCTTTGTTTACAATGGATGCGGATTAGCCTTATATCAGTATACCGGTGCAAGCCTTTCTCTATTGGTAGGCGTTGTATTGTTTGTAGTTCAATTCACTTTTTGCAAGTGGTGGTTAAAGAAACACAAGCAAGGACCTCTCGAAAAATTATGGCACGACCTGACATGGATAGATATTAAGAAAGTAGGGGTGACGAAAGCATTGGGTTGAAGTTTATTGCTGAAATACAGAGAATAGACAAAAATTGCTGGTTCAAAGCTAAAGTTATTAGTTGCGGGTGCAGTTTTTTATCGACAATTTCTATTGAAGTGAAAGCTCGGTTCGTCATGCTATCTCATTTAAAAGGGTAAAAGAAAATATAGATATCAACCGGTAGTTTCCTAAAGGCTAAATCGAGTAATAACTACAAAGAAATATAATAAACCGAGTATCCATAAATCAAAGATGAAAAACGCGATGAGTAACCGATTATTACAAGGTGGTCAATTTCAGGATAAAACAAGAATTGCCATTGTAACTAAAAAAATTTTTGGCATACAATTTCTATTTGTATTGTTGTGTATTTTTCTGATTCCGTTCTGTTTGACTGCACAGGAAGAGCCCATTCAGGTGGGGAATGATAGTCTAAAAAATGCTACAAAAAAACTATTACGGATTTATCATACCAGCAGGTTATCTGTTGAAAAACCGATAATAGATGGAAAATTGGACGATACTTGCTGGAAAACAGGTGAATGGACCGGCGATTATACCCAATGGATTCCGAACGAAGGTGCTAAACCATCGCAACCAACGAAAATAAAAATCCTTTACGACGACAAAAATATATATGTTGCCATTCGGGCTTTCGACAGCATACCTGAAAAAATAAGCCGCAAAGCCGGAAGGCGTGATGAGTTTACGGGTGATATGGTAGGCATTGCTTTTGATAGTTATCACGATCGCCGTACCGGGTTTGAATTTGATGTTTCGGCTGCAGGACAAAAAATTGATTTGTTGTTGACTAACCCACAGAATGCCGATTTAAACTGGAATGCGGTATGGAGTGCAAAAACTGCCCAGGAGGGTTCGGCTTGGACGGCAGAGTTTGAAATTCCATTGAGCCAGCTTCGTTACAGCAATGATTCCGAGCAGGTTTGGGGGCTTCATGCCTGGCGTTGGATTAATCGTTATCAAGAAGAAAGCGATTGGGAGTTGCAATCAAGCACTAGTCCGGGGATATTGTACCTATTTGGCGAACTTCACGGAATTAAAGATCTGCCGAAATCCCGTAGAATTGAAATTATGCCATACCTATCAGGCAAGTTCAATACTTTTAAACCTGAGTCGAACAATCCATTTATGGACAAAGGCTGGAGTTTAGCCGGGAATATTGGTTTGGACGCAAAAATTGGTCTGGCAAGCAATTTTACAGTCGATTTGACGGTAAATCCCGACTTCGGTCAAGTAGAGGCAGACCCATCTGTGATGAACCTTACTGCTTTCGAAACTTTTTATGGTGAGAAACGCCCTTTTTTCCTTGAAGGGAAAAATATTTTTAGTTTTGATTTTGATAATTCAAGCCTGTTTTATAGTCGAAGAATAGGGCATACACCCTCATTTCGCCCTTCTCTGTCTAATGACGAGTTTATGAAATATCCCGACAATACTTCTATACTTGGAGCGACAAAAGTAAGTGGAAAAACGGCCAAAGGACTTTCAATCGGGATGTTGCAATGTCTAACTGCGTCTGAATATGCCCGGATTGATTCATTGGGAAAAAGAAAGAACATGAATGTGGAGCCGCTTACAAATTATTCATTGGTCAGGGTTCAGCAGGATTTTAAACAGGGAAATACTGTACTTGGAGGAATATTTACTTCAACCAACCGGTTTATAAATACTCCGCAACTGCAATTCATGAACAGGAATGCCTATACAGGAGGGATTGATTTGCTGCATCAATGGCGGGATAAGGAATATTATTTAGATGCAAAACTAGTAGCAAGCAGCATTACCGGAAGCCATGAAGCCATGGATAACCTTCAGCAATCTTCGGCACGTTACTACCAACGGCCGGACATAAGTTATGTCCAGCTTGATACTACCGGCAACCGGTTATCCGGCTATGGTGGAGATGTCCGGATTGGGAAAGGCAGCAAAGGATTTTGGCGTTATTCTACCGAACTGATATGGCGTTCGCCGGGACTCGACCTCAATGACATGGGATTTATGCAAATGGCTGATGTGATAAAACAAAAAAACTCGGTTTATTGCTTTGTAAATAAACAGGTTTCTATATTTCGTACCTATAATGTTTCATTGTCGGAAACGAACAATTGGGATTTTGGACTAAATTATTTATCATCAAACACAAATCTTGGAGCTTACTTCGAGTTTTTAAATAAATGGGCTGTCAATGCTTCGGCCAGCTATACGACACCATCGCTTGATACACGGATTTTGCGTGGTGGCAGTGCTATGTTGCTGCCTAATGCTTGGTACGAAAACCTATATGTAAGGACAGATCCTTCATTGAAATTTTGTTTTGAGTTAAACACGGAACTTTCTACTTCAGGGTATGGCAGCGCCCGGTATTATTCAGTTCAACCAAGTTTAAAGTACACACCCATAAATACGTTGAAACTTTCCACAAGTTTTAATTATTCAGGTAATCAGAATGATCTTCAGTATATTGAAACTGCTAATGGCGATAATGATCCAAAATATATTCTAGGAAAAATCGACCAGCAAACATTAGGTGTTACTTTCAGGGTGGATTATAACATTACGCCGGAATTGTCGATTCAGTATTATGGCAGCCCGTTTGCAACAGTAGGTAAATACTCGGACTTTAAAAGGGTGACCGATCCAAAAGCAAGTAATTACACGGATCGTTTTGCCGGATTGGCTCCAACATTGAATAGCAGTAATACATACGAAGTTTCGGAGAACAACAATAATTATAACTTCGGGAATCCCAATTTTAATTTTACCCAGTTCCGTTCCAACTTGGTTTTCAGGTGGGAATTCCTTCCGGGGTCGCAGTTTTATCTGGTCTGGTCGCAGGATAGGACTGCCTTTTCCCAACCCGGCAGCCAGAGCCTGAATGATGGTATGAGCAGTATTAAAGGGATATTTCCGAATAATATTTTTCTTGCTAAATTTAATTATTGGTTTTCAATCTAATATTATTAATCAAAGCAAGATTTGAAGAATCTAATAACTACAAAGAAATATAATAAACCGAGTATCCATAAATGAAAAATGAAAAACACAATGAACAACCGATTATTACAAGGGGGGCAATTTCAGGATAAAACCAGAATTGCCATTATGACTAAAAAAATTATTGGTATACAATTTCTATTTGTATTGTTGAGCTTTTTTATTATCCCGTTCTGTATAATATAACTGATGAGGATGTATGTATTTATCCAAACCCGGTTTCTAACGAGTTGATTGTTAATTCTGCTGATTTTCAACATAATGAAATTGATGTTTTCGATGCATTGGGCAGGACAACAGCTCGAGAACCTGTTTTACGCATATCCATTCATTCATTTATTTAGTGGAATGTATTTCGTGAAAATAAGCAATGAAACGCAATATCAAATTAAAAAATTTATAGTAACCAATAAATAAAATTAAAAATCACGTTTATGATATTTAAACAAAAAATTGTCTCCATCCTATGTTTCTCCTTTGTATTATCGTTCATACAAACGGAAGGAAAAGCACAGATTACTCAGCAAACACCGCTATCCAAAAGGGCAAAAGAAAATTTTGACCAAAGTTGGCAGTTCCATAAAGGCGACATTGCTATCAAGCGTGCAGTAAAAGCAGGCGGTTATGGAGGCTTAACCGATGTCAATGTAAAAGTGGAAACCAATAAAGAAGCTGTCATTGCTTATGCCGATGTTGATAAAGCGGCTACCTACAAACCCGAGGACTGGAAAGAAATAAATCTTCCACACGATTGGTGTGTAGAAGGAACTTTTGTTAATGATAAATCAATCGGGAGTGCACCTGCCGTTAGCGGCTATTTGCCTGGCGGGATAGGCTTTTACCGAAAAGAATTTGAAATACCGGAAACCGATAAAGGAAAAAAAATATCCATTGAGTTTGACGGAATTTTCAGGAATAGTACCGTTTGGGTAAATGGTCAGCTCTTTGGAAACCACCAAAGTGGCTACACGCCTTCAAACTATGATTTGACTGATGTTTTGCGTTACGGCAACGAAGGCAAAAATGTTATCCTTGTGAAAGTCGACGCTACAGAATACGAAGGTTGGTGGTACGAAGGTTGCGGTATTTACCGCCATGTTTGGCTCAATAAAACCAACCGACTTCATGTTGGCCGTTTTGGAACTTATGTTACCACGCCTTCTATTACTTCTGATAAAGCATCGGTAAACATGAAAACTACAATCAAAAATGAGCAAAAAGAAGCCAAAAACAGTACGCTTGTTTCAAAAATTGTAGATAAAAATGGAGTTGTATTAGATACAAAAACTTCGACTCAAGTAATAGAACCCTTTAGTTCAACAGAAATTTTGCAAACAGGTGATATTCAAAAACCATTGCTTTGGTCGCCAGAAACACCAAATCTTTATAAAGTTCTGACCGAAGTTTTTGAAAACGGAAACATCATAGACACTTATGAAACCACTTTTGGTGTACGAACCGTTGAAATCAATCGCAATGGGGTATTTCTCAACGGAAAATTATATCCTATAAAAGGTACTTGCAACCATCAGGATTTTGCAGGTATTGGTGTAGCCCTTCCGGATAAAATAAACTGGTACAAATTAAAATTGCTTAAAGATATGGGGAGTAATGCCTATCGTTGTTCCCATCACCCACCCACTCACGAACTGCTTGATATGTGTGACCAAATGGGGTTGCTTGTATTGGATGAAAACCGTATGTTGTCGAGTAGCGAAGACGGAATTAAAGATTTGGAAACCATGTTGTACCGAGATCGGAATCATCCTTCCATATTTATGTGGAGCCTGGAAAATGAAGAAGCGATGCAAGGTACGGTAATGGGGGCAAGAATACTGGAAACTATGGTTGAAACAAGTCACCAGATCGATCCGACAAGAAAAGTTACCGCAGCTATGAACCATGCCCGTAACGAAGGGGGATATAGTGATGTGCTGGATGTTGTAGGTTATAATTATGGAGACAAGGAATTGGCGTATGTAAAAGATAAAGAGAATCACCCAGACCGCGTTATGTTTTGTACCGAAGGAACAAGTTTTGTTTCGACCCGTGGCGAATATGAGAATAGTTGGTGGCCGCAGACTTGTTCAAACTCAATTTTATGGCAGCCCGGTTGGGGACCTTATCCGGGAGAAGATTGGGCAGATGTAGTTAAGTATCCTTATTTAGGAGGCCTGTTTGTTTGGACTGGTTTTGATTATCGCGGTGAACCAACGCCATTTACATGGCCTAGTGTAGCTTCTCAATTTGGCTTTATGGATGTTTGTGGTTTTCCAAAAGACGGTTACTATGCTTATAAAGCGGCTTGGACTGATATTCCAACAGTACATATTTTTCCACACTGGAATTGGGCAGGAAAAGAAGGGCAAAAAATGCCGGTACATTGTTATACTAATTGCGACGAAGTAGAATTGTTTTTGAATGGCAAAAGTATAGGGAGGCAAAAAGCAGTTCCTTACAAGAAATTGATTTGGGATTTGGTTTATAAGCCTGGAAAACTCGAAGCACGCGGTTATAAAGCCGGAAAATTAGTTACCAAAGATATAGTTGAAACAACTACAGCTCCTGCTCATGTAGCTCTAAATAGTGATGTAAATACGATAAAAGCGGATGGATGTGATGTAGCCATAATTAAGGTAAGCATAAAAGATGCCAAAGGCCGCGTTGTACCAACAGCCAATAATTTGGTAAAGTTTAGCATTGAAGGACCCGGAAAGATAATTGGTGTAGCTAACGGAAATCCAAGCAGCCACGAACCGGATAAGGCTAGTCAACGTATGGCTTTCAATGGCTATTGCATAGTGCTTGTTCAGTCAGATAAACAGGCTGGAGAAATCAAGATAAAAGCATTGTCAGAAAATCTAAAAGGAACCGAAGTAGTTATTAAAACTATTAAATAAATTAATGGAAATCTCCATGAGAAAGGAAAATCTAATTCGTCCTCTTTTAATGAGTAAAATGATACTACTCTTTTTTCTGTCACTACATCTTAGTGCACAGAAAAAGAGTATATCATTTGACAGCACAAGGTTTTCGGTACAACAGGCAACAGAAATCAATCCTGAATTGCTACGCAAGCCCTGGACAGCAAAATGGATTTCATTTCCAGATAATTCTAATACGGATTATGGAATTTATTTATTCAGAAAAGAAATTTCAATACAAACAAAACCTGAAAAATTTATTATTCATGTGTCGGCAGACAATCGCTATAAGCTATATATCAACGGTGTATATGTTTGTAATGGTCCTGCCAGAAGTCATTTGTTTAAATGGAATTTCGAGAGCATAGATATTTCCCCATATCTTCATTCGGGGAAAAATATTATTTCTGCCATAGTATGGAATTTTGGTTGGCATCGTCCTTTAGCCCAGATTTCGGGACATACAGGATTTATCATTCAGGGAAATACGAAGGAAGAGAATGCTGTTAACTCAGATAACAGTTGGGTTGTTTTAAAAAATACGGCATATAAAACTATTTCGGTAAACATAAATCAATATTATGCTGCCGGAGACGGTGAGGAGTTCGATTGTGAGAAGCATCCCTGGAACTGGATGGATACTGATTTTGATGTAACAGAGTGGAAACAAGCCCAGGTGGTGGAAACCGGGAAGCCTGTTGGTTGTATGGGAGAATGGGGAGAGCCTTCAATCCATTTACTTTCACCAAGAGAAATACCTTTTATGGAAGAAAAGGAACAGCGGTTTTTTAAGATCCGTCGTTCTGATATTATCAACGTTCCGGCAGGTTTTCTGAATGGTAAAACACCAATCACTATTGCAGCAAATTCGAAAGTAAAATTACTTATTGATCAAAATGTATTAACAACGGCATACCCCGTACTGAATTTTTCGAAAGGAGGGAAAAGCACAATAAAACTGACTTATGCTGAAAGCTTATTGGATAGTAAGGGAAATAAAGGCAACAGGAATGATATTGAAAACAAACAAATAACAGGCAACTCCGATGTTATCATTTGCGACGGGGAAAACAATAGGATATTCCAGACATTATGGTGGCGGACTTTCAGATATATTGAAATGGAAGTTGAAACAAAAGAGGAACCACTTGTTTTAAACGATTTTTATAGCATTTTTTCAGCATATCCTCTCGAAGAAAAGGCATCGTTTCATTGCGACAATTCCCAAATAAAGGATATTTGGAATGTTGGCTGGCGAACCCAGCGTTTATGTGCCAATGAAACTTTTTTTGATTGCCCATACTACGAGCAGCTTCAATACATTGGTGACGCCCGAATTCAGGCATTAGTCTCAACTTATGTTTCAGGGGATTTCCGATTGACTAAAAATGCAATTGCTGTTTTACACGAATCGCAATTGCCAATAGGCATAACGCAAAGCCGGTTTCCAAGTAGTAACCTACCCCAGATTATTCCACCTTTTTCATTGGTTTGGGTAACAATGGTTTATGATTATTGGATGCTGAATGACGATTCTGATTTTGTTAAGGCGATGATTCCCGGAATGCAGGAAACACTCAATTGGTTTAGAAACCGCATTGATTCCAATGGAATGTTAGGTCCTGTTGAATGGTGGGATTTTGTAGATTGGACATATTCAAAAGGTTGGGACAATGGTAATCCGCCTGCCACACATACCGGAAATTCGTCCATACTCAGTTTGCAATATGTTTACACGCTGGAAAAAGCAGCAGCTATTTTCGATACATACAAAATGTATGAGATTGCTGTTGAATATAGAGATTTGGCGGATAAAATTAAAACTGCTGTTTTTGAAAAATGTTACGATTCGAATAAAGGATTGATTGCCGATTCTCCTGAAAAGGATACTTTTAGTCAACATGCCAATATTTTAGCCATTTTAACCAATACATTTTCTGAAACAACAGATAAAGCTAAAATAGTTAGTACTCTTCTCAACGACAAAGATTTGGCACAATGCACCTTATATTTTAAATTTTACTTGTTCGAAGCGCTTGAGAAAGCCGGGCAAGCCAACCAATTTACAGCGGTACTAACTCCCTGGAGAAAAATGGTAGATAGCGGTTTGACTACTTTTGCCGAGACACCCGACCCTACACGTTCTGATTGTCATGCATGGAGTGCCTCGCCAGTTTATTACTTCTTATCGTTGGTAAGTGGTATAAAACCAAATGCTCCTGGCTTTAAATCCGTAAGGATAGAACCTAATTTTGGAGATTTGAAAAATATTGATGCAACTATGCCGCATAAACTCGGTACTATTCGTGTGAAATTACAAAAAGATAAAAATAATGTTAGTGGTGAAATTACTTTACCAATTCATTTGGACGGAGTTTTCATCTGGAAAGGCGTTCAAAGACAACTAAAAGGAGGTATAAATAATATCAATTTCCCTGCAGGGAATTCAAAACAATAGAAAATGTTATTACAAGAATTAAATAACGCGCTAAAAAAACTCTTTTTGGGAATTATATTTTTCTCAATAAACTTTCTGTATGCTCAAAGTCTTCCCGATTGGGAAAACCCGGATATTAATGGCATAAACAAGGAAAAACCACATGCGTATGGTTTTTTGTCCGAAGAAAAAGTGAATAATTCGATGGTTCAGTCGCTAAACGGTATCTGGAAATTTAAGTGGTCGCCTGATCCGCAATCGCGGCCGGTTGATTTTTATACGGAGAATTATTCAACAAAAAATTGGGACAATATTCTGGTTCCGGGAAACTGGGAACTACAGGGATTTGGAACTCCGATCTATACTAACTTTGTCTATCCGTTCAAGCCTGATTTTCCAAAAGTAACTAACGAACCTGAAAAACATTTTACAAGTTTTCTTCAGCGAAATCCGGTGGGCAGTTATAGTACCACCTTTACCATTCCTGAAAGTTGGAACCAAAAACAGGTATTCATCAATTTTGGTGGTGTGCAATCAGCATTTTATATTTGGATAAATGGACAAAAGGTTGGCTACAGCGAAAACTCGATGTCGCCTGCCGAATTTGATATAACAAAATACATCCATAAAGGAGAGAATAAACTGGCTGTTGAAGTTTACAAATGGTGCGATGGCAGCTACCTGGAAGATCAGGATATGTGGCGATTGAGCGGTATTTTTAGGGATGTTGACTTAATTGCCCGTCCCAAAAGCTATATCAGCGACTTTTTTGTGAAAGCTGTGCCGGACAATTCGTTTGACAATGCTAATATTTCTATCGACCTGAATATCGATAATCGCTCAAACCAAAATAGTGGAGGGCTGTACGTAGACGCTGAAGTTTCAGGTTTTTCTGCACAAGGGGAATGGGTTGATCTTTCTTTTTCCAAGAAAACTGCAGTGATTCAAAAATCAAAGCAGGTATCAATCGAATTGAACTCCTTGATAAAACATCCCCAGCTATGGTCTGCCGAAACACCGAATTTATATCATCTTATTTTAAAACTCAAAAATAATAAGAATGAGATTGTTGACAAGGCTGAATGTTATTTCGGCGTTCGTAAAATTGAAATTCTGGGAGATGTATTTTATATCAATGGCAAAGCAGTTAAACTTAAAGGTGTAAACCGTCATGAACAGCATCCCCGAACAGGAAAGCACGTGAGCAGGAATATGATAATCCGCGATCTGGAGCTGATGAAACAGGCCAATATCAACATGATCCGTACCTGCCATTATCCTGACGAACCTTTGTTTTATGAACTTTGTGATAAATACGGTTTCTATGTAATGGACGAAGCAAATCAGGAATCACATGGTTTTGGTATTGGAAATAAAGAGATAGGCGATAACCCGATGTGGAAAAAGTCACATGTTGAAAGAGCTGTTTCGTTGGTACAGCGGGATAAAAACCACCCCTGCGTTATTTTCTGGTCAATGGGAAATGAAGGCGGCAGTGGTCAAAACTTAGTAGCCATGGCCGATACCGTGAAGAAACTTGATGCAAGCAGATTAATTTATTCTGATACAGATCGAAGTGTCTCAGCTATTTACGATGATGCGTACCTGCATCCCGACGGTCTGAAAAAGTTAGGAGAAAACATAAAAGACAGGCCAGTATTTATGCGTGAATATGCGCATGTAATGGGTAATTCGGGTGGAAATCTTCAGGAATACTGGGATGTAATTTATGCTGATCCAAGCCTTACCGGTGCTGCTATTTGGGAATGGGTAGACCAGGGCTTAACAAAGAAAAAAGATGGTTCCCCTCTAAAACTTACCGAACATCCTGATGATTACCAATTGAAGGACGATGAATTTTGGGCTTGCGGCGGTGATTTTGGAGATAAACCAAACGATGGAAATTTCAGTATCAAAGGTTTGGTTTCATCCGACAGAAAGCCATATCCTCACTATTTCGAGGTTCAGAAAGTGTATCAGCCTGTAATATTTCAGCTTTTAAATGATAAGGAGATAGCGGTTAAAGTTACAAATCATTTTGATTTCCTGTCGCTTCGCAATTTCGATTTTGAATACGAATATACATCGAATGGCAAATCGTTACAAAAAGGCAAGTTCAGTTGCGATGCCATTTTGCCAGGGACATCTTCAAATATAATGATTCCTTCACCGCAGTTGACAGGTACGATTTCCTCGGAAATAGTTTTGAATATTTATGCTAAACTCAAGACTGCAACTCTTTGGGCAGAAGAAGGTTTTTGCATTGCCCGTGAGCAGTTTGTAATCAAACCTTATAACTGGACAAATATATTACCAGTTGAAAAACAGGTAATTGTGACAGAATCAGCTTCACAAATTGAACTAAAAGCTGAAAAAATGTCCTTCACCATTGACCGGAAAAATGGTTCATTGGTAAGTTGGAAAGCTAACGGGCAAGAGTTGCTAATGGGCAGGCTTGAATCTTATTTTTGGAAAACGCCGAATGATAATCAAAAGCAAAGCGGTTATTCGGGAGAATTAGGCAAATGGAAAAAAGCAGCAGAAAACAGGATTGTTAAAAATGTTGCTATAGTTAAACAAGGCAATTTAGCAACTGTTAAGTTTGATATGAATCTGCCAACTATTGGTGCCAACTATACGCTGAACTACCAATTAAACGGTATAGGAAAATTACAGGTCGAGGCAACATATACACCTTTGGGTGATACTATCCCCCTGATTCCCAAATTTGGTATGAGGGTTCGTATTCCGGATAACTATAGTACCATTGACTGGTATGGCCGGGGACCACACGAAAATTATCCAGACAGGAAAACTGCTTCGCTGATTGGTTTATATCATTCGGAATTAGAAAATTTTGTGGTTCCATATCCGGTGCCGCAGGATAATGCAAATCGCTGCGAAGTTCGTTGGTTTTCTTTTGGTGCTCAAAACGATAATACCATTAAGATAACAGGTTTGCAGCCACTAAATTTTAGAGCATGGCCTTATACAGAATACGATTTGGAAAACACAACGCATAATTACCAGCTTCCGAAACGTAATTTTATTAACCTGAATATTGATTTGAATATTCACGGGGTTGGTGGTGATGATACCTGGGGTGCCAAAACAATGGAAAAATATACCAATCCCGGTAATAAGTCCTATCACTTTGGATTTATTATGGAATATGTTGGGAAATTAAGTTCATTCAAATAAGTCAGATAAACAATATAAATTATAAACCAATGAAAAAGATTTTAGAAATTGTCTTTATTATTTCAATTACGATTTTTGGCTTAAATGCCCAAAATAAAAAAACGAAGCCAAAATCGAATGTTGAACCTTATTTGTTACCAGCATTTCCTTCGGTATCAACCATTTTGCCGCAAGACAGTATTACAGTTGGTGACTTAAAATCGTTTCCCGAAATGAAATTGAATATTCCCATCGCATCCGGCCCGTTTGAACCAACCTGGGAATCCATTGAGAAAAATTATCCTGGTGAACCGGCATGGCTTCGGGATGCTAAGTTTGGTATTTGGGTTCACTTTGGGCCACAAGCGGCAGGTGAAAGCGGTGACTGGTATGCACGAAAACTTTACACGGAAGGTACGACTGCCTATAAAAATCACTTCAAGAAATACGGTCACCCATCCGAATCAGGGTATAAGGAAGTACTTCGTGATTGGAATCCAACAAAGCTTGACCCGGCTACGCTTACCAAAATTTATAAGGCTGCAGGTGCTCGTTTTCTGATGATTCAAGGAGTACATCACGATAACTACGATATGTGGAATTCAAAATATCAACCATGGAATTCCGTAAATATCGGTCCAAAGCGTGATTTAATTGGCGAATGGGCGAAAGCTTGCCGTGCCAATGGAATGCATTATGGTGTAACATTTCACCACGAATATACCTGGTGGTGGTGGCAAACGGCTTTTGGCAGTGATAAAGAAGGTGCTAAAAAAGGTGTGCCTTATGATGGGGGGCTGACTCTTGCCGATGGCAAAGGTAAATGGTGGGAAGGATATGATCCACGGTTGCTTTACGGCATTAATCTGCGCGAGTACAAAGGTGTAACCGAGGCTGCTTATTCAGGATGGTCACCTCCACCGGCAGGCATATTCACGAATCACCTTGATTACGCAAAGTGGTATGCATCAAAATGGGCGTTAAGGATGATGGATGTAGTACAGCATTATGACCCTGATTTTATTTATACCGATGGTACAGTACAAGGACCTTTTACCGGTGATGGAACTGGAACCGGCCTTAAAGCAGATGCTATGCAAACCGTTATAGCCGATTACTACAATCGCACACTCAAAAATCGTGGCTCTGTGAATACTTTCAGCATAGTGAAATTCCGAAAAAAGACTAATGGTACAGTAAACACTGAAGAATTTGGTGTTCCGGTCGAGATCAAAACCGATCAGCCATGGATCGCAGAAGCTCCGGTTGGTGACTGGTTCTATGCTCCGGGTTTTACCTACGATTCGGGAATGATGATTCGCTATATTATCGAAGCCATTGCCCGCGATGGTAATGCAGCTTTATGTATTTCCATTTTGCCTGATGGTTCATTGGACGAAGGCAGTATGAAAATGTTGAAAGAAGTTGGTGTCTGGATGAAACGAAATGGGGAAGCTGTTTACGGAAGCCATGCATGGACGATTCCTGGAGAAGGAGAACAAATTAACGGCAAGTTGAAAATGCTTCCTGGTGGTGCGTTGAATCGTAAACATGCAGAATTCAGGTTCGATGCTCAGGACATTCGTTTCACAATTGGTAAGAACGGTGCATGCTACGCATTTTGTATGAACGTACCTGTTCCGGGAGCACAGTTGAAAATCAAATCTCTTGGTACCGATGCAAAATACTTTAGCAAGCCTGTTAAAGATGTGAAATTGCTTGGATACAAAGGGAAATTGCAATGGAAACTGGAAACTGATGGTCTCGTTGTCACTTGTCCGGCGGAAATGCCATTTGCAACGGCAATCGTGTTCAAGGTCGAATAGTGTTTAAATAACTCTCAATTATAAATTGAATAATAATACTATATACTATCCTAAGGTATTTAGAAATATAAAACGTAACAAAATGTACAGCTTAAATTCATATAAAAAACAATATTTTACAAAACAACTAGTATTCTTATTTATACTATGTATAAGCTTTCTTTCAGGATATGCACAAAACGGGATGGAAAGAAAACAGTTATTTGATTCTGACTGGAAATTCTTTTTAGGCGACGCTTCTGAAGCCAAAACAAATGATTTCAATGATCAGAGCTGGCGTAAACTGGATTTACCTCATGATTGGAGTATCGAAGGAAAAATTCACCCTAAAAATGCTACTGGTGGAGGTGGCGGATATTTTCCGTCAGGAATTGGCTGGTATCGCAAAACCTTTCAGGTACCTGATAGCTGGAAAGCAAAAAAAACAGCTATTTATTTTGAAGGTATTTATATGAACTCTGAAGTTTTTATCAACGGAAAATCGCTGGGTGTTTATCCTTATGGCTACTCTTCATTCAGTTATGACCTTACACCATATTTGATTTTTGGAAAAGAAAACGTTATTGCGGTACGTGTTGATAATTCACAACAGATGAACAGCCGATGGTACAGTGGATCAGGAATCTATCGCCATGTCTGGATGATGGTTACCAATCCGGTACATCTGGCAAACTGGGGTGTTGCTATTTCAACTCCCGAAGTATCTTCAAAAAAGGCGACAGTACTGGTAAAAACCAAGGTTAAAAATGAAACAGGATCGCTACAGAGAATTGTTGTTACAACCCATCTTTTGGATAAGAGTTCTAAAAGTGTTGGAAACAGTCAAACACAGGTTGAGCTTCCTGCCAATGGCGAGAAGGAAATAACCCAAACCATACAAGTGTCAAACCCTATGCTCTGGACACCTGAAACACCGCATTTATATCAGGCCCGGATTCAGGTAATAAAAGATAAAAAAGCGCTGGACGATACAAAAAACAATTTTGGTATCCGTTCCATAAAATTTACTGCCGAAAATGGATTTCAGCTTAACGGTAAAACAGTAAAAATAAACGGCGGTTGCGTACATCACGATAATGGCTGCTTAGGTACAGCTGCCTTTGATCGTGCCGAGGAACGCAAAATTGAATTGCTCAAAGCCGGTGGATTCAATGCCGTGAGAACTTCCCACAACCCGCCTTCTGAGGCATTTCTTGACGCCTGCGACAGATTAGGTTTACTGGTAATGGATGAGTCGTTCGATTGCTGGAATGTCGGGAAAAACAGTAATGATTATTCTAAATATTTCAACCAGTGGTGGCAACGTGATTTGGAAGCCATGGTATTGCGCGATCGCAATCATCCTTCAGTTTTTATGTGGAGCATAGGTAACGAAATACCCGAACGGGCAGATCCTGAGGCCGTTGAAACAGCTAAAATGCTTTCAGCAACAGTAAAGAAAATAGATAATACCCGTCCTGTTACATCCGCAATTGTAGCTAACGGAAAGTGGGAAGTGTTCGATCCGCTGATGGCGGCACACGATGTTGCAGGTTATAATTACAACCTGCATACTGCCCCGGACGATCATAAAAGAGTGCCTTCGCGTATCATAGTTCAAACCGAATCCTATCCAAAAGATGCTTTTAACAATTGGAAACTGGTGGAAGAAAATAATTATGTAATCGGGGATTTTGTTTGGACAGCGATGGATTATTTGGGCGAATCAGGTATCGGTCGTTATTATTATTCGGGAGAAGTTCCCGGCCAGCACTGGGAAAATGATTTCTTCCCTTATCATGGTGCCTACTGCGGTGATATAGATTTGATTGGCTGGAGAAAACCCATTTCCCATTACAGAAGCCTGTTGCATAATACTAACGAAAAACTCTACATGGCAGTTCGTGAACCAGCCCTGGAACCTTTGGAAATCAAAGAAACATGGTGGTCGGTTTATCCAACATGGGAAAGCTGGACATGGCCTGGTTTTGAAGGAAAAACTGTTCAGGTTGAGGTATATTCAAAATATCCAAAAGTAAGGTTATACCTGAACGACAAATTGGTTGGTGAACAAAAAAACAGTAAAGAGGAGCAATTTAAGGCTACTTTTCCGATTCCATATTCTGCAGGTTTGCTTAAAGCTGTTGGAGTAGAAAATGATAAGGAAATGGAATCAGCCATTCTGCAGACTGCTGGCGATGCCTCAAAAATAAAATTGACTGCCGACCGAAAAGAAATACTGGCCAACGGACAGGATTTATCATTCATAACTATTGAAATAACAGACAAGGATGGAATATTCCAACCGAACGCTGCCAATCGTCTGCATTTTAAAATTGATGGGCCGGGTGTCATTGCAGGAGTAGACAATGCTGATTTGAAAGACTTCGAACCATACTTAGGCAACACTCGTAAAGCATGGAAAGGTAGAGCTTTGGTAGTAATAAAAAGCAATCATCAGGCGGGTGAAATTAAATTATCGGTATCATCCAATGGATTGGAAGAAACTTCAATAAATATAAAAACGCTTAAATAGTAATTAGAATAAACAATATATCAAATGAAAAGATTTTTTTTATACGCAGTCATTCTTGCGTTTTTATCAACTAGTGTTGGTGTTGCTCAGATAAAAACTCCAGCAGCCTGTGGGCCGACACCTTCTGAGAACCAAATGAGAGTGCAGGAAATGGAAAGTTATGCTTTTGTGCATTTCTCGTTAAACACCTACACGGATCAGTCGTGGGGATTTGGTAATGAAGATGTCAAACTATTTAATCCAGAAAAATCAGATTGTCGTCAATGGGCACGCATTTGCAAAGAAGCTGGGTTGAAGGGGATTATTCTTACTGCTAAACACCATTGTGGATTTTCGCTTTGGCCATCTAAATACACGGAGTATTCAGTAAAAAATGCTCCATGGAAAAATGGTAAAGGAGATATGGTTCGCGAAATGGCTGATGCCTGTAAAGAATACGGTTTGAAATTTGGAATATACTTGTCACCTTGGGACAGAAATAGCGCTGATTATGGAAAACCGGAATATATTACTTATTTCAGAAACCAATTGACAGAACTTCTTACTAATTATGGTGAAATTTTCGAAGTGTGGTTTGACGGTGCTAATGGTGGAGATGGATATTATGGTGGAGCTAACGAAGTTCGTAAAATTGATGCTAAGACATATTACGACTGGAAAACCACATACGCATTGATTCATAAATTGCAACCAAAATGTGTGATTTGGAACGATGGTGGTGAAAGAGGAGACCTTCGTTGGGTTGGAACCGAGGATGGAAATGTAGGTGAAACGAACTGGAGTCTCTTGAACGCAACGGGTGATGTTCCATGGAACAATTTGCATTTTGGGGTTGAAAACGGGAATAAATGGGTGATGTCCGAAGTAAATACTTCCATTCGTCCAGAGTGGTTTTATCATCCAGACGAAGACAATAAAGTAAAAACAGTTCCCCAATTGATGGATCTTTATTACAACTCTATTGGACGCAACGGAACTATGTTGCTGAATTTTCCAATTATGCCAAACGGTTTGATTCACCCAACCGATGAAAAGAATGCCATCGAATTTGGTAAAGCTGTAAAAGAATCTTTTGCAACAAACATTGCCCAAAACAAAAAAGCAACAGCTTCAAATGTGCGTGAAAAATCAAAAAAGTTTGGGGCTGATTTGGCGGTAGATGGAAAGAAAAATACCTATTGGACTACGGATGATAATATCAAAACGGGATCATTAACAATTGATTTGGGTAAACCTACCATTTTCAACCGTTTTATGGCACAGGAATACATCCGTTTGGGTCAACGTGTGAAATCCTTTACTGTAGAAGCCTTTGTGGATGGAAACTGGAAAGAAGTAGCAAGCGGAACTACCATTGGTTACAAACGAATCCTTCGTTTTTCTGCTGTAAATGCAACTAAGGTACGTTTCAATGTTAATGACTCAAAATGCAACCCTGTTATTTCTAATATCGGAATTTATGATGCTCCAGTGTTCTTGTATGCTCCATCAATTATCCGAAATCAATCTGGCGAAGTAACGATATCGACTAATGATATTGGACCAATTTTTTACTATACATTAGACGGTAGTGAACCTACTTCAAATTCAAAAAAATATACAGGTCCATTTATAGCTGACGGTAAAATGGAGATAAAAGCAATTTCTTTTGATCCTACTTCACACAAGAGCAGTCCAGTTGGTGTAGAAAAATTTGATGTTTCTAAAAAAGACTGGAAATTAGTAGGGATAAACGATAATAATGCTACTGCAGTATTTGACGGAAATCCAGCAACTGTATGGCATTATAAAGACAATAAAATGCCGATAGATTTAGTGATTGATCTTGGAAATAGTAAAAACATTGTTGGTTTTAAATACACGCCTGATCAAAATAAATGGAGTTCTGGTATTGTTACTACATACGAGTTCTATACATCAGACGACAATGTGAGTTGGAAATTAGTTGATAAAGGTGAGTTTTCGAATATAAAAAATAACCCTTTGATGCAAATCAAAAATTTTGCACCGGTAATGGGGCGTTACATTAAGTTGCGTGCATTGAAAAACACCTTTGGAGATAATGTTGCTGGTTATGCAGAAGTGGATGTGATTACAAAATAATAAACAAAAACAGTTATTCCCGAATGAGTTGGGAATAACTGTTTTTTTAGAAGAATTGAGATGTTGGCAGCAAACAAATTACATTACAAATTAAACATTCAACAAGGATTTATATTTTGTTGAAATCATCAAAAATATTTATTTCATGAAAAAATTAGTTCTATTTACTTTTTTATTTTTCTCAGCTTATTTAAAAGCTCAGGAATTACCTCAATTAAAGAAAGAGGGTAATATGACCAGACTGTATGTTGATGGTAAACCCTTTGTTATGGTTGCCGGAGAGCTGCATAATTCCACCTCTTCCAATTTAACTTATTTGGCACCCGTTTTCTCAAAATTAAAAGAAATGGGACTTAATACAGCTATCGCATCAATTGCATGGGAACAATTTGAGCCTGAGGAGGGAAAGTTTGATTATTCACTTATTGACGGGATGATAGCCCAGGCTCGCGAAAGCAAACTAAAACTTTGTATTATATGGTTTGCAAGCTGGAAAAATGGACTTTCCACTTATACGCCGCTTTGGGTAAAAAAAGATTCAAAACGGTTTTTTAAATTAAAACAAAGTAATGGCGAGACTGGAGAAGTAATTTCAGCTTTTTGTAAGGAAGCACAGATGGCAGATGCTAAGGCTTATGTGCAATTAATGAAACGAATCAAAGAAATAGACAAAGATCATACTGTGGTAATGATGCAAGTTGAAAACGAAGTTGGTGCTTTTCAGGACATCGATTACAATAAACAGGCACTTGACTTATTTAAGTCTCAGGTTCCGGAAACCTTAATTAAGTATTTACAAAAAAATACAAATAATTTGAGCCCGGAAATGAAATCTGTCTGGCAAAAAAATGGAAGCAAAACTAAAGGTACTTGGTCTGAAATATTTGCTGATGAAATGAAAAGTGCACAAAACTTTTTCATGACATGGCAATATGCCAAATATATAAATGAAATAGCCCGATTGGGTAAAAAAGAACTAAACCTGCCTATGTATGTAAATTGCTGGTTGGTTCTAAAACCTACTGATTTACCCGGAGTATATCCAAACGGTGGACCAGTATCCAGAGTAATGGATATTTACAAAGCCTTTGCGCCTTATATCGATTTCTGCGCCCCTGATATTTATGAACCCAACTATAAAGAAATAGTGGCGATGTATCATCGATATGATAATCCGCTTTTTATTCCTGAAAGCACAACTGAACAGGCCCGGGCTTTTTATGCCTACGCAGAACATGATGCTATTTGCTTTTCTCCTTTTGGGATTGAAGATGCTTATGGCAATTTAGCTTACAGGCAGTCAATCTCTGTAATAAATGAATTAATGCCCTATATAATTAAATATCAGGGTACAGGAAAAATGCGAGGTTTTATGCGCACTAAAAACAGTACCACCGACACGCTTACATTTGGCGATGATAAAGTAATTGTGGAATATGATAATTGGAACACTACTGGATATGGCCTGGTTATTCAAACGGCACCGGATGAATATATAGTAGCAGGCATTACAGCACGACTAAGATTTGAATCGAGTAATCCATCAAAAAAAATTCGCATTGGCCAAGTGTTTGAAGGAAAGTTTGAAGGCGAAAAGTGGATAACTTCCCGTATGCTTAATGGTGACGAAACCTGGCATCATGACCGCCTGCTTGTAAAAGGGCGTGAAGTAAAGATTACCCAGACTTTAGAAGGACAAATAGTTCCTCCCCAGCCTGGACTAAACCAACCTGTATTGGAATCAGCCAAGAATACAGAAGTTCAAACTCCTGCGGTATATAAAGTGACTACTTATGAAATGAAATAAAAATAGTCTGTTTTTAGAATTAATTGAAAGACCCGACTCAGTTATCAATTCCGTCATAAATAAATTGATATGACAGTAGTTTGATAAATAATAGAAGAGAATACAATATTATGAAAAAAAGAAAAATTAACGTTTTAGTATTACTATTTAGTCTGTTGTCTGTTTGCGGATGGGCACAAGAGCCTGTTTACTTAGATGAAAGCAAACCTATAGAAGCTCGTATAAAGGACGCATTGTCAAAGATGACGTTAGAAGAAAAAGTAGCCCTCTGTCATGCGCAGTCGAAATTCAGTTCAAAAGGAGTTCCCCGGCTGGGCATTCCAGATGTATGGTCTGCCGATGGGTCGCATGGTGTGAGCGATGAGAAATTATGGGATGAATGGAGCGGGGCGCAATGGACGAATGACTCCTGCACCGCTTTTCCTGCCTTAACATGTCTTGCGGCAACATTCAATCCCGAGATATCGCTGCTTTATGGTAAATCTATTGGAGAAGAAGCCCGATACCGAAACAAAACCATGTTGTTAGGACCGGGAGTCAATATTTATCGTACACCGCTCAATGGCCGGAATTTTGAATATATGGGCGAAGATCCTTTTTTGGCCTCACGCATGGTGGTTCCATACATTCAGGGTGTACAGTCCAATGGAGTTGCTGCGTGCGTAAAACACTTTGCATTGAACAATCAGGAAATTTCCCGTGGCGAAATTAATGTAAATGTAAGTGACCGTGCGTTGCACGAGATTTACCTTCCGGCCTTTAAAGCTGCCGTTCAGCAAGGGAATGTGTGGTCCATCATGGGCGCCTATAACAAAATATGGGGCGTGCATTGCTGTCACAACGACCTTTTGTTGAACAAAATCCTGAAAAATGACTGGAAGTTTGATGGCGTAGTGGTCAGTGACTGGGGCGGTGTGCACAATACCGATGAAGCGGTCAATGGCGGACTTGATATTGAAATGGGCACCTATACCAATGGATTGACAACACAAGGACATTTCCCTTTTTCCAGCTATTTTTTGGCCGATCCGTTTTTGAAAGGAATCAAATCTGGGGAATATGAAATGTCAAAGCTTGATGATAAAGCAAGCAGAATCCTGCGAATGATTTTTCGTACCACTATGAGCGCCAATCGTCCTTTCGGTCGTTTTGTATCACCCGAACACAGCTCAGCAGCGAGACAAATAGCAGATGAAGGTATTGTCCTTCTTAAAAATAACAAACAGTTTTTACCCATTCCTGCTGGCAAATACACAAAGATTGCCGTGATAGGCGAAAATGCTGTACGCAGCCTGATTGTTGGTGGAGGTTCTACGTCGCTGAAAGCTGCTTATGAAATTACACCATTGCAGGGATTAAAGAATAAATACGGTGAAAATCATATTGTTTACAGCATGGGATATGCTTCAGGTCCGTCACTATACGGGGCAGAAGAACCTTCCAAATTAAATATAGACTCATTGCAAAACGCAGCCGTTGAAGTTGCCCGTCATGCCGATGTAGTCCTTTTTGTCGGCGGGTTGAATAAAAATTATTTTCAGGATTGTGAAAGTGGTGACCGTAAATCCCTTAGTTTGCCATTCGGACAAGATAAACTGATTGAAGCGATAGAGAAAGCCAATAAAAATGTTGCCGTAATTTTACTAAGCGGAAATGCGGTTTTGATGCCTTGGCTGGATAAAACACCAGCTATTGTACAAGGATGGTATCTTGGCTCTGAGGCCGGAAATGCTTTGGCGGATATTATTTCCGGTGACGTAAACCCTTCAGGGAAACTCCCTGTCTCCTTTCCTAAAAAACTGGAAGATGTCGGGGCACATGCCTTTGACAAACTCTGTTATCCGGGTGATGGTGTCAACGTGTATTACAAAGAGGATATTTTAGTAGGCTACCGCTGGTATGACACTAAAAACATTCCTGTTCTTTTTCCATTCGGATATGGATTGAGTTATACAACATTTCAATACGGAAAACCTGCCGTTTCTTCGAAATCAATTACAGCAGCCGATTCATTAATGGTGACAATTCTAGTAAAAAATACAGGCAAAGTTGCAGGAAAGGAAACAGTTCAACTGTATGTTAATGATGAAGCATCAAGTTTGCCACGTCCAATTAAAGAACTAAAAGGGTTTAAGAAAATTTCTTTAGAACCGGGAGAGGAAAAAACGGTGAGTTTCACCTTGACAAAAGAAGACCTTTCTTATTACGATGACAAAAAAAATGCATGGATTGCAGAACCCGGTAAATTCAAAATCATGATTGGAGCTTCGGCCACTGATATCAGAGGTACTGAAGACTTTATTTTGAAATAGACACATAAAATCTGGATAATGTTTTTTTCGGTCTGAGGTCATTTGGCATCAACGTTTCAAATTGACTCTACCTGTGCTCGTTTGGATTTTTCTAAATGAAAAAAATATAGCTTTTCTAATTTTCTTTTTATGAATAATATTTTCGCAATATAAATTACTAAAAAAATACAATCTCTAAAATAGTAACGACTTATGTTTTTATTCTCTTTTAAAAAAAATTGAGATTATTGCAAAGTTATTTTATTAAACTCAAGACCACAGTGTAAGACGAAAAGCAAGCATAATGAAGCTATAGTTTTGTTTTGGTTTTTTTCTCCTGCAATATGCCTCGAATATCAACAAAAGACATGAAAACGGTACTAAATCGGATACATTAGGGGCCATGTTTTTATAATAGTAATAAGTAGTTTTACGATCTTATTTTTTTTGAAATCAAAAAAATAGGCCATTGTAATTGATTTTAAATAAATTTTAAATATGAAAAAAATAATTGTTTTTATAATTTGCATTTTTGGTTTCTATCACTATTCTAACGCTCAGGGATATAAAAATCCTGTCATTTCCGGTTTTCATCCGGATCCGAGTGTGTGCAGGGTTGGTGATGATTATTATTTAGTAACCAGTAGTTTCGAATATTTTCCGGGGGTTCCGGTCTTTCATAGTAAAGACTTAATTAACTGGACAAAAATCGGACACTGTCTAACCCGACCTTCCCAACTCAAATTAGACAAATGCCTGCCTTCTGCCGGGATCTATGCACCGACAATCCGTTATCACGAAGGTCTTTTTTATATGGTGACCACAAATGTATCTAGTGGAAATTTTTATGTGTATACAGATAATCCTGCCGGCGAATGGTCTGAACCTGTTTATGTAGATCAGGGAGGTATTGATCCTACGTTATATTTTGAAGACGGCAAATGTTACTTTGTGTCAAATGGCAAAGGCATCACCATTTCTGAAATAGATATTAAAACAGGAAAAAAACTTACTGAAAGCAGAATCGTATGGAATGGTACAGGAGGACGTTATCCTGAATCACCGCATATTTATAAAAAAGATGGATTTTATTATTTATTGATTTCTGAGGGTGGTACCGAGTATGGACATAAAATGACGATTGCACGCAGCAAATCTCTTTATGGGACTTATGAGTCTAACCCCTCTAATCCGATTTTTACGCACATAAATGAAATTTCTCAAAACAACCCAATTCAGGGTACCGGGCATGGCGATTTTGTTCAGGCTCATGATGGCTCTTGGTGGATAGTATTCCTGGGCTTTCGTCCACAAAGCTTACTGCATCACGTAATAGGACGTGAAACATTTTTGGCTCCGGTAAGATGGGATGCAAATGCCTGGCCAGTGATAAATGGCAACGGTACAGTAAACATAGATATGAATGTACCTACTTTACCTTTAAAACCTGTAAAGCAGCAAGCCCTCTCTACCGATTTTGATGAAGCGAAGTTGGGTGTTGATTGGAACTATCTCCGAAACCCATTCATGAAAAATTATTCTCTGACGGAAAAGAAAGGTTCATTGAGGCTGAAAGCAAGCCCGGTTTCTTTGGATGCTGCTGATTCCCCTACTTTTGTGGGACGCAGACAGGAACATATTGATTTTTCGGCTACCACTGTGCTATCTTTAAATGATGCAATGCAAGATGACGAAGCGGGAATGACAATTTACTACTCGCCTCAGGCCCATTATGACATCTTTTTAAAAAAATCGGAAAAAGGCAAGCGTAAACTGTTAGTACGTTATCATATGGGGGTGTTGAACCAAACCGCATACGAGATGGAAATTCCCGGTGATAAAATTTATTTGAAGGTTAAAGGAGATAAGGACTTTTACTCGTTTTATTATTCTGTGGACGGGGAGAAATTTAATTTTTTAAACAAGATAAACGTATGGTATCTGAGTTCTGAAACTAATGGGGGATTCACCGGAGTTTATATTGGATTATATGCCGCTTCTCAAAATAAAAATACTAAAGCTTATGCTGATTTTGATAAGTTTATGTATAAACCCGGCAGTTCAGATTAAATATGATTTAAATTTTTTAACCTATTAAAGCATAAAAAAGACTCAATTATGAATAAAAAAATAATTTTTATAATATTCCTGCTGGTCAGTACTGTTTCTTCATTTGCTCAGTTTACATTCAAAAATATACCAATTGGAGGAGGAGGTTTTGTAACTGGTGTTATTAGCCATAAAACAACCGGAGATATTTACTGCCGTACTGATGTTGGAGGTGCTTACCGTTGGGATGCGGTAAGCAATAAATGGGTTCAGTTGCTTAACTGGATTCCCGATGGACAAGGAGGTTATATGGGTGTGGAAGCTTTGGCTATTGATGAGCAAAATCCTAATAATATTTATATGTTATGTGGAACTTCTTATATAAATAATGGGGCGACTGCTATTCTGAAATCTACCGACAAAGGAAATTCTTTCACAGTTGTCGATGTTACATCAAAGTTCAAAGCTCATGGAAATGGATATGGACGAGGAAATGGTGAAAGGCTTGTAGTGGATCCGCACAACAGTAGCGTTTTATTTTGTGGCACAAGAGCTAATGGTTTATGGAAAAGTATTGACGGTGGTGTTACATGGAATCTTGCTTGGAACGGAGTAACATCAACTCCTAATGAGAACGGAATTTGTTTTGTCCTTTTTGACCCATCAACAGCATCAGGCGGAACTACAAAGACCATGTATATAGGTGTTTCACGAAAAGGTGCAGGTAATGCCAACTTTTATAAAAGTACAGATGGAGGAGTTACATTTACTCCAATATCTCCTACTACTGATTTTATGCCACACAGGGCTGTTTTGCAGGGGACTACAATGTATGTGACTTATGCAGATTCTGAAGGACCTGGGACCAATAATGCAGGCAGGGTATTTAAGCTGAACACTTCAACCGGTGTTTGGACGAATGTTACGCCATTAACATGGGGCAATACTTCTCTTTCTTATGGTGGTGTCGATATCGATCCTGCAAATGTCAATAGGGTAGTGATTTCAACAACAGGAGTTTATAATAATAATCAATACGGTACTGCCTGGGGAGATTTTATTTATTTCTCAACCGATGGAGGTTCAACCTGGACTATAAAGAATGGTTCTAATAGTACATTTAATAATAATGGTATAGGATATACTGCGGGTCAGGTAAACTGGGCCGAATGTGCAGTTTTTGACCCTTTTGATAGCAATAAAGTGCGTGTTGTAGGAGGAGGGGGAATCTTTACCTGTCCCAATATTACAGCTACAAATCCTGTCTGGAAATTAGATGTTATCGGGATTGAAGAAACTGCTTTTCTGGACGGTATAAGCATCCCGGGAGGTCCGTTTGTATGCGCAATGGGCGACATGGACGGCTTTTTACTCAATGATATCACTACATTTCCGCAACAGCTTCTTCAGCCCAATGTAGGTACAAACCGCAGCGTTGTTTTTGCTGCCGGCAATACCAATAAACTGGCAAGATCTAGTGATGGCGGAAAGCAGGTTTATTATTCCGCCGATATGGGAGCTACATGGACGGGATGTACCACCACTAAAGGGCCGGGAGGAAGGTTGGCATTAAGTGCTGACGGAGGAACTATTATTAACTGTCCAAATGATGCTAATTTTTCTCAACAGCAAAAAGTTTATTATAGTACTGATAATGGGACTAACTGGACAGAATCGACTGGTGTTGCCGTATGGGGAGCGATACCCGTAGCAGATCCGATGAACAGTAATTACTTTTACATTTATAATCCGTCCGACGGAAAAATGTATGTAAGTTCTAATAAAGGAGTCAGCTTTTCAGCTTTAGGTAATCCCGGGTATACCTCTGTGCCATGGTCAACAACGTTAATACGTCCGGTACTTGGATATGAAGGACACGTATGGGTACCTCTTGCAAACAATGGTTTAAAATATTCAATCGATCACGGACAGACTTATACTACTATTTCTAATGTTACATATTGCCGCTCAATAGGTATTGGCAAGGCAGCACCCAATGCGGCTTACCCAACTCTTTTTATTTGGGGTACTGTTGGAGGTGTAAAAGGGCTTTTCAGATCAACAGATAAAGGTGTAAACTGGATTAGAATAAATGATGATGCACATCAATATGGAGGAATAGAAATGATTGTAGGAGATAATAATGTATTTGGAAGGGCTTATTTAGCTGTACAGGGAATAACATATACCGAAGATTTAAGTACTTTGGGTATAGAAAACAATACTGTTTTGTCTAATAATCAGATAGTTTTGTACCCAAATCCATCTTCAAAAACAATAAATCTTACAGTTGAAAAACCTAATGAAATAGTGCGTATTTCAGTTTTTGATATGTTAGGAAGATCTGTTGAAACTATTGAACAGTCAGATATCAAAAGTGAAATGGCACTGGGGACTGCATTAACACCAAATATCTATATAGTAAAAGTATTTGGGACAAATTTTACAAAGTCTTTCAAAATAATTAAAAAGTAGCAGAGTATAAAATTTTCATATTTATCAATCAGGAGGTCATGGGTATGGATTTGGGATGATGCATTCAACAGCATTTGGACGTGAACTGATCACTCGTGAGTGGAAGTTTTTAAAAATATATACAGAATAAGATGAATAAAACTCAAACAATAATTATAACATTAATTCTTTTGTATTCAAAAGCTTTGTTTGCACAGACCAGTTTTTATGTTGCTCCTAAAGGAAATGACACTAGTCAAGGAACAAAAACAAAACCATTTGCTACAATAAGTAAAGCAGTATCTGTAGCACGTAAAATCTCAGGAAGCGTTGATATTTACCTAATAGGAGGAACTTATTATTTAGATCAGCCTATTGTATTTACATCTGAGGATTCCCGAAAAGAAAATGAAAAACTCACTATTAAAAGTTTTGATAATCAAAAAGTAACTATCAGCGGCAGCGAGGTTTTGAATTTGAAATGGATAGCAAATAAAAATGGAATATGGCAGGCAAAAGTAACGCAGGATCTCATTTTTGACCAACTGTTTGTGAATGGGAAATTGCAACGAATGGCCCGATATCCAAATTATGACCCAACGGCTCAATATTATGAAGGATTTGCAGCTGATGCAGTATCAAAAGAAAGAGCCAGTCTGTGGAAATCGCCTGAAGGAGGCTATGTACACGCCCTGCATTCTTCACTGTGGGGAGATTATCATTACCTCATTACAGGAAAAGATAAAAATGGAGAATTAACTCTTGAAGGAGGTTGGCAAAACAACAGGCAAATGGGAATGCACAACAAATATCGTTTTGTCGAAAATGTTTTTGAAGAATTGGATACTGTCAATGAGTGGTTTTTTGACAAAAAAACCAAAACATTATATTACTGCCCTCCAAAAAACCTGAATATGAAAAAGGCAAAGTTTGAAACACCGCAAATAGCCCATCTGTTTGAATTCAGGGGATCAGAAATCAAGCCAGTAAAAAACATTAGTATTGAAGGAGTAGCATTGACGCAAACCCTGCGCACCTTTATGGATAATAAAGAACCATTGTTGCGAAGCGACTGGACTATTTATCGAGGAGGTGCTGTATTTTATGATGGTACTGTAAATTGTTCTCTCAAAAATAGTACACTTACTAATCTTGGCGGGAATGCCGTTTTTTTTAATAATTATAATCGCAATTGTGAGGTGTCAGGATGCCTGATCTCAGAAATAGGTGCCAGCGCATTTTGTTTTGTAGGTGATTCAGGTGCAGTACGTTCTCCAAGCTTTCAATATTATCAATATGTACCGTTAGATAAAATGGATCGTACTCCAGGGCCAAAAACAAACAATTATCCGGCAGAATGTAAGGTGTATGATAATTTGATGTTTGATTTAGGAACAGTAGAAAAACAGTCGGCAGGAATACAGCTGTCCATGTGCCAAAATATAACAGTAAGCCACAATACCATTTATGATATTCCAAGAGCCGGGGTAAATGTAAATGAAGGAACCTGGGGCGGTCATATCATAGAATACAATGATATTTTTAACACTGTAAAAGAAACCGGAGATCATGGCTCGTTCAATTCATGGGGGAGAGACCGGTACTGGCATCCAGATAAAAAAGTGATGGATTCGATTGTTGAAAACAATTATGATTTGGCTCTGGCCGATGTGGTGGAACCAATTGTTATCCAAAATAACCGCATGCGTTGCGACCATGGCTGGGATATCGATTTGGATGATGGTTCCAGTAATTACATTATTCGTAATAATTTATGCTTAAATGGAGGCATTAAGTTACGGGAAGGTGTGAATAGAATGGTTGAAAATAATATTTTGGTCAACAATACTTTTCATCCGCACGTGTGGTTTAAAAATAGTAATGATGTGTTTAAACATAATATTGTTTTCAAAGGATATGCACCAATTCACATTGATGTTTGGGGAAAAGAAACAGATTATAATGTTTTTCCAGATTTAGCATCTCTGAAAGAAGCTAAGGCAAGAGGAACAGATCAACATTCTGTATATGGAGGTTTTGATTTTGTGAATCCTGAAGAAGGTGATTTTAGACTAAAAGAAGGTTCCATAGCTTTTTCAGTGGGGTTTAAAAATTTCGATATGAATAGTTTTGGCGTTGTTTCGCCGGGATTAAAAGCTTTGGCTAAAAAAGTTAACATTCCTAAAATCGATGTTTTTAAAAAGAGTAATGATGATGTGGTAATAGATTTCCTGGGAGCAAAGGTAAAGAACCTGACAACTTTGGGTGAACAGTCGGCAACAGGAATGAACGATATACTGGGAGTGTTGGTATTGGAAGTAGTTGTCGGATCGGACGCATCTAAGTTCTTGCAAGTCAACGATGTGATTCTGGCGTTCAATTCACGAAAAACCAATAATCTTGACGATTTGCTTGAAGCCAGGAAGTCGGTTAACGGGGATAAAACAGAAGTGGTTATTTTCCGAAATCAGAAAGAAGTTAAGAAATGGGTTGAATTGAAGAATAAAAAATGAATCAATGCACGATTGTGACACAAAATTGGATACATCAGGACAGTTTTTTACAATAGTAACAAGTAGTTTTATAAGTTTATTTTTTATAATCAAGAAATAAAGAAAGTATTATCTTTTTCTAAAATGATAAAGCAGCACAAAATAAAGTCCAATATTAAAAAATATACATTCAAAGAAGGACTTCCTCAAGAGTTTGAAATTGTTGGAATAGCTGATTTATACAAAGAGTTTGAAGACACTTTGACAACTCCACACAGGACAGGTTTTTATCATATTATTTGGTTTCAAAAAGGCTATCCAACACATTTAGTCGACTTTAATCCTGTAAAAATAGAACCAAATACATTGTTATTTCTTAACAAGGACATAGTTCAACGCTTTGATAGTAAAAATAATTATGATGGCAAGGTAATTTTATTTACAGATAGTTTTTTTTGCAAGACAGAAAACGATATCAAATTTTTACGGAACAGTATTTTGTTCAATGATTTCTTTTCAATTTCACAAATTCAAGTACAAAAGCAATCCAAATTATTTACTGATTTGCTAGAGCAAATGACAGATGAGTTGCAAAATGTCAAAGATACTTTCCAAGCTGACATTTTACAAAATCTACTACAAAATTTCCTGTTATATTCTGAAAGAGAAAGACGGAAACAAAATTTTACTGAAATTAAACAAGATGCTGATTTTGATTATGTAATGTTATTTAAACAGCTTTTAGAAACAGGATACAAAAATCAAAAAAAAGTAAATTATTATGCTAAAGAAATTAGTATTACTGAAAAGCGTTTAAATCTTGCAACTACAAAAGTTTTAGGTAAAACACCTAAAGAAATAATTAACGACAGAATAATGCTAGAAGCCAAAAGAATATTGGCACACACAACTGAAAGTGTTAAAGAAATTACTTTTAATTTAGGATTCGAAGAACCTACAAACTTTATTAAGTACTTTAAAAAACATTGTTTTACTACACCTGTCGAATTTAGAGAAAAAAACACTTTGCCGTAAAAGTATCATTCAAAGGCAGATTTCTACCTTTTCCGTTTTTATAGTTCGCTGTATTTTTGCTGTGAAATTAAAAACACATTAAAATGAAAAATCTAATTATAGCCACGGTAATTTCAATTCTTGGATTATCTACAGTTTATGCACAAAAGAAAAGTAAAACGGAAAACAAGATCAAGGTTATTGGAAATAAATTCAAAGCTGATTTTGGAGCTTATGCCTTTGAATTAAATTTTGAAAGTGAAACAAAATTAACTTGGAAAGCATTAACCAATGCTGGATTTGGTGCATCTGAAACAGTGACTATTACCAAAACAGAGATACGTCCCAACGTATATATGGTGTATTGGAAAGAAAAATCAGGAACAACAGTTACTCATGTAGAAGATTTTGAAAAAGGAATTGTTTATACCAATATCACATCTCCGGATCACACATTTTTAAACTTAAAAGGAAAATTAACATTAATAAAAAACAGTAAAATGGACAATAAACAAAAAGTAGTAAGCCTACTAAAATCAATTGAAACAGGTGCAACAGAACCCGTTGGATACATTAATGCAAACAAATATGTTCAACACAATTTAGGTGTTGCTGATGGACTAGCAGGATTTGGTGCTTTGTTACAATCTCTACCACCTAATTCAGCAAAAGTGAATACTGTTCGTGCTTTTCAAGATGGAGATTTTGTTTTCACACATACAGACTATAATTTCTTTGGACCAAAAATTGGTTTTGACATCTTCCGTTTTGAAGATGGTAAAATTGTAGAGCATTGGGACAACTTGCAAGAAACTGCAAAACCAAACCCAAGCGGACACACAATGATTGACGGCACAACAGAACTGAAAGATCTTGACAAAACAGAAGCGAACAAAATACTTGTAAGAAGTTTTGTTGACGACATTTTAGTAAACGGTAAAATGGAAAAACTTGCAGGGTATTTTGACGGAGACAATTATATTCAACACAATCCAAATATTCCTGATTTACTTTCAGGACTTGGTGCAACTCTTGAAGCACTGGGTAAGCAAGGTATCTTTTTGAAATACGATAAAATTCATAGAGTACTTGGAGAAGGAAATTTTGTATTGGTGGTAAGCGAAGGACACTTTGGAAAAGACTATAATGTTTTTTATGACTTGTTCCGGGTGGAGAACGGAAAAATTGCGGAACATTGGGATACAATTGAGCCAATGACACCAAAAGAAAACTGGAAAAATAACAACGGAAAATTCTAGACAAACTTTTTTATATAGAAAAAGCCCTGACTGCAAAAACGGTGAGGGCTTTTTGCATTTAGATGCACAACTAAACAGACGAAAGAAAAACATCTGCAAACCGTTGGCGAATTTAAGATGGTTTATAAAAGAAAGTAAAGTATTTGCTAGGAGAGCAAATAAAATGATTAAAAAACAAAAAAGCATATAGCAATAATTACTCTTTTTAACTTTCTATGCTGTGCATAATGTTAGTTCACTTTAAGTAAATGAAACGAATTTAAAAACAGTAGAAATAAACTAATTCACTATAAACTTCGATTCCAAAGCTAAAAAAGGGGCAAATAACACATTTAAGCCTGATATGTAATACATTTTAAAGCCTTTTAAATATTTAATAAAAGTTAGTTTTACATTCCCTTAAAATGATTGTTTCATGATAATAATAAGTTTATAAATCGACCTGAATTAAAGACAGAAGCAGTATAATTTAATAGGTTTTAATTAGATAAATAATCATCATCGCAAAAGGGGAATATCATATTATGAAAACTAGCCAAATAAATATTTTAAAATGAGAAAATCAATCAAATCAATCAAATCAATAATCATTGTTACCGGGCTTTTAATGTCTGCAAATGTGTGGTCTCAGTTGCCAAAAGCACAGGAAATCGCTAAAAGGATGCATGTTGGGTGGAACTTAGGCAATACACTCGAAGCAACGTGCGATGAAAATGCCTGGGGAGCAGGAAAGACATCACAAAAATTAATAGATTCTGTTAAGGCAGCCGGATTCAATACAGTGCGAATTCCGGTATCCTGGTTTTGCCATTCTGATACAATTTCGAATAAAATAAATAAAAAGTGGATAGCACGTGTAAAAGAAGTAGTTGATTATTGTATTAAAGACGATCTCTATGTAATTATTAATATGCACTGGGACAAAGGTTGGTTAGAAAACAGAATTAATGCAGCCAATCAGAAAGAGGTAAACAAAAGACAATATATTTATTGGACCCAAATAGCAAAATACTTTAAAAATTATGACAAACACCTGCTTTTCGCAGGGGCAAATGAACCTAATGCCGCTAATGCTGCACAACTCGATATCCTAATATCTTATTATCAGACTTTTGTAGATGCTGTTCGTGCAACAGGGGGCAATAATGCTTCCAGAACAATCATTGTTCAGGGGCCGGAAACAAATATCGAGAAAACGCTCGATTTAATGAACAGTTTACCTAAAGATAAAATTAAAGAGCGTATGATGGTTGAAGTGCATTATTATACTCCTTTTCAATTTTGTCTGATGGAAAAAGAGGCATCCTGGGGCAAGCCATTTTACTATTGGGGTAAAGACAATCATTCTAAAACTGATGTGGAACATAATTCTGCCTGGGGAGAAGAAGCAATGGTTGATAAACTTTTTGGCGACTTGAGAACAAAATATGTTGACAAGGGAATCCCTGTAATACTAGGTGAATTTGGGGCCTATAAACGTAAACTTAGTGCTCCTTCAGATCAGGTACTTAACGAAAGATCTGTGGAATTCTTTGGTAAATATGTTGTAAAATCGGCACTTGAAAACGGAATTATACCTTATTATTGGGATACTCCCAATAACTTATTTAATCGTGATTCAGGACAAGTATTGGATAGAGGAGTTTTAAAAGCGATGATGGAAGGAGCCAAAGAGGCAAAGAAAAAATAATATCCAGGTAATCAAAAGATGTAACAGTATTAATTTTAATTAGCAATAATGGATGGCAGTTTCAAACCCAAAGCAATGTATTAAAAGGACATGTATTTTTGAAGATAAAAAATATAAATAATAATGTTGACCTATATTATAGCCTAAATGGTAAAGACTGGCTCAAAATTGAAAATTCATTAGAAATATCAGGCTTTCATCACAATGCTTTTGGAGGTTTTCTGGGGGTTCGTATCGGACTTTGTTCTATGGGAGAAGGTTCTGTCAAATTTAAAAATTTCAAATACACACCAATAACTAACTAATAACTAAAAACAAATAACATGAATTCATTACAATTATATGATTACCTGGTTTTTTTATTCTATTTTTTCCTGGTTGCAGGTTACGGATTTTATATCCATAATCGAAAGAAAAAAGCAAGTATTTCAGCTTCTCACGATTATTTTCTTGCTGAAGGTTCTTTAACATGGTGGGCAATCGGAACATCATTAATAGCTTCAAATATTTCTTCGGAACAGTTTATAGCTATGTCCGGAAACGGTTTCAAAATGGGATTAGCAATTGCCACATATGAATGGATGGCTGCATTGACATTAATTATCGTAGCCGTCTTTTTTATTCCTGTTTATTTAAAGAACAAGATTTATACTATGCCACAATTTTTAAGTGAGCGCTATAATGGAAATGTTGCCATGATTATGGCTGTATTTTGGTTGTTACTTTATGTAATCGTTAATTTGACTTCCATACTTTATTTAGGGGCATTGGCCATAAATGGGATTTCAGGAATCAATATCGATTTATGTATGTATGCTTTAGCTATTTTTGCCATTATTATTGCCTTAGGAGGAATGAAAGTTATTGGATACACCGATGTTATTCAGGTTGTTTTCTTAATATTTGGTGGTTTAGTAACTACTTATTTAGCTTTAGATAAGGTTGCTGACTTAAATGGACAGCATGGGATAGTTCAGGGATTCAACTATATGATGAATCAATCCGGGGATCATTTTCATATGATTTTCAAGAAGGATAATGCCAATTTTCCCAGTTTACCGGGATTAACGGTTTTGTTGGGAGGAATGTGGATTGTAAACCTAAATTATTGGGGTTGTAACCAATACATTACTCAAAGAGCTTTAGGAGCCGATTTAAAAACAGCCCGAAGCGGAATCTTGTTTGCTGCTTTCTTAAAACTATTGATGCCTGTGATTGTGGTATTACCAGGAATTGCTGCTTTTGTCATTCACATGAAAGGTGGTTTGCAAACCGAAATGCTTGGAACTGACGGAGTGTTAAATCCTGATAGAGCCTATCCTGTATTATTGAACTTATTGCCAACGGGATTAAAAGGTTTGTCATTTGCAGCCTTAACAGCAGCTGTGGTTGCATCATTGGCAGGAAAAGTAAATAGTATCTCTACTATTTTTACGCTTGATATTTTTAAGAAAAAAATTCAGCCTGAAGCCACCGAAAAGAGAATGGTGCAAGTAGGTAAAATGACAGTTGTAGTTTCTATGCTTATTGCCGTGATAATAGCCCCTTTCTTAGGTATTGACAAAAAAGGAGGTTTTGAATTTATTCAAGAGTATACCGGATTTGTAAGTCCAGGGATTTTTGCTATGTTTATTTTAGGTTTCTTCTGGAAAAAAACGAGCTCTAATGCAGCCATGTTTGCTACAATTGGAGGTTTTATTTTATCAGTAATATTCAAATTCCTGCCAAATTTTATGAATTTAGAATTCTTGAGCAGTACAGGATTTGCCACATTGGTAGAACAAAAAGACATGACATTCGCTTATGAAATTCCTTTTTTAGACCGAATGGGATTTGTATTTGTAATATGTGTTTTGTTGATGATTGCAATTAGCTTATTTGATGCCAAGAGACAAGTCAATGTAAAGGGATTAGAAGTCGATTCAAAAATGTTTAAAGTCAATAATGGTTTTTTAGCAGGCAGCCTCATTATAATAGGAGTGTTAGTTGCTTTGTATTCAATATTTTGGTAGATTTTATTAAAGAAATAACGCTTTAAACGTTTAAAGTAATAGCCAAAAAGAGGGTCTTTTGTATTCCAAATTAATTTTGAATAATACAAAAAGCCCTCTTTTTTAATGGTAAACATCTATAATTTTTTGGATTCAGTTAGAGTTTTTTATAAGCTTTTGAGTATTCAGATGGTGATAAGCCAAACTCTTCGCGAAAGTATTTAGAAAATCTTTTCGGAGAACTGAAACCTACTTCATGTGCTATTTGAGAAATCTGTAATTGACTTTTTTCAAGAAGCTGGCGTCCTCGCTTTAATCGGATTGTACGAATAAATTCAGCCGGCCCTTTACCTGTAATTATTATTAATTTTTTATATAAATGTCCTCGGCTCAGACCTAAATCTTCTCCCAGGATTTCAACTGAAAATTTAAGGTCGCCTATATTATTTTCTACTATCTTTATTGCTTTTTCTATCAACTTTTCATCTAAAGATGTAATGGTAATTTCACTGGGATTAACATCGATTTTTTGGCTAAATACTCTATGGCTCTTTTTTGTCCATTCAATAAATTTCTGAATACGCAGTCTAAGAAGATTAAAGTGAAATGGTTTAGTAATGTAATCATCTGCACCTAATTCTAATCCTTCTATCTGATGTTCTTCTGCCGTACGTGCGGTTAATAAAATAACCGGGATATGAGACCAATGAATATTTGTTTTCACTTGTTTGCAAAGCTCAATTCCATCCATAACCGGCATCATAACATCGCTTACGATGATTGTTACATCATATTCGTTTAATTGTTCTATAGCTTCTTGTCCATTATTAGCTGTTATTACAGAATATTCATCCTCAAGGTTATCAGCCATGAAATCACAAAAATCTTTATTGTCATCTACAAATAGCAATATTGGCTTACTGTGAATAATTTCTTTTCTTTCAATATTTTCTACATTATCATAACTGGATTGTATATCTGTAAGAGTGCTCTCTGCTTTATCTATTTCTCTAATCGGAATTTTAAAAGTAAATATGCATCCATTTGGTATATTATCCTTTATCGTAATAGTCCCGCCATGCAGATTTACATATTCATTTGCAATATGTAAGCCAATTCCGCTGCCAGTTTCATCTTGTCTTTGCGGAGCTTGATAAAATCGTTCAAAAACACGTGTTTTATCTTCATCATTTATCCCTGAACCTGTATCTGAAACACTTACACAAACATCACCTTCCTGTTTACTTATATGTATGTTAATATTTCCGCCATCAGGTGTAAATTTAAACGCATTAGAAAGCAGGTTGATAAGTGTTTTCTGTATTTTATCTTTATCAAACTGCATTAATAAGTTTTCTAATTCACTGCTTAAAGATAAGTTAATACTGCGTTCATCTGCATAAACACTAAAAGACGCATGAATATCCCTGATGAAATTTACAAAATTTCCTGATTTTAAATTTAATGTATCTATCCCAACATCCAATTTGCGAAAATCCAGCAGCGAATTTATTAATGAAAGCAGTTGATTGGCATTTTTATACATGATACTCAGCTTTTTTCTCATGCTTTCTTCCATTGTGCCACTTAGCAAAACCTGAAGAGGTGTAGTAATTAGTGTTAATGGAGTACGCAAATCATGACTTATATTTGTAAAGAACTTCAGTTTCATCTCATTTATTTGCCATTCTTTCTCACGATCCATTTTTATTCGATGCTCTTCTATTTTTAGCAGATTACGAACTTTTGATTTATGACTAAAATATAAGAGGATCACAATACTTATTATTCCATAAATACTAAATGCCCAAACAGATAAATAAAAAGGAGGCGTTACACTTATAGAGAGTACAGTAGCATTATTTCTCCATACACCATCACTATTAGATGCTTTTATTAAAAGTTTGTAATCGCCGGGAGGAAGAGCAGATAATATTATTTTATTTTCCTGAATTGGAATCCATTCTGTATCAAATCCTTCAATTTTATAAATGTATTTCACCTTATCAGCATTAAGTAAATCGGCTGTTGTAAATTTTAAGGTGATGAGTTTATCATCATGTCTGAAGGTTAGTCCCGAAGTTAATTCCGTTGAATGTTTAAGTAATTTATGACCATTATAAATTGAATCGACTTCAATGTTTTGATTACCGACGCTTAATCCGGCAAAAACAATTTTTGCTATTGGTCGATTCTTTTCAACTAATTTATTTGGATTAAGAATTGTATATCCATCTATGTTTCCAAGTAAAATATCTCCATTTCTTAACTTAATTATTGAATGTCTATTAAAATAATTATCCATAAAACCATCTTTAATAGAGTAATTTTTACTTGTTATGACAAGTTTGTCGTTCACATCACGTTTAACAGTTAATATGGAGAGTCCATTACTTGTCGTCACCCAAATATTATTCCGATCATCTTCCAGAATGCCTTTGGTAGAATTATCACATAAGCCATTTGACTTGTTAAAGGAGTAAATAGTATCTTTCTTTTGATCCCATATATCCAGGCCGTTACCATGAGCGAGCCATAAAATATCGCGTTTATCTTTATATACACTTGATATTTGAAGTTGCTTAAATTTTTGATTTCCCTTCTTATTTCCATAATACATTACATTTTTATTATTTGTAATATCAATTACAGAAAGTCCATAGCTCGTCCCGACAAAGATTTCGTCTCCTCCATCATAAAACATATCCAGTGCATATACATCTTCTTTAAAAGGGGATCGTAAAAAATCAAAATTTGTTGCTTCAGCAGGTAATAATTGAATTTTCCCCCCCAACGTTCCAATCCATATATTCCCATACCGGTCATCTACTAAGCTCCAAATATTGTTATTGCTTAATTTACTATTTTCTTTTGTATACTGAATCATTTTACCTTTTTGATAACAGAACAACCCTTTCTTAAACGTCCCTATCCAAATAAGACCTTTACGGTCTTCTATTATAGACATTATTGAAGTATTTGAAATTGGAAGTTTTACGATGTTTTCTGATTGCTTTTCTTTCAAAAACAATCCTTTTCCATCAGTTCCAAGCCAAAGATTTTCCCTGTTATCTTCCATTATTGCACTAATATCTGAACATTCGGGGTATTTAAAATTCATGAAATTTTTAAAACTTTCATTGTAAAATGAAAGCCCTTTTTTACTGTGGCCAATCCAAATAGTTTCATTGTTATCACGGTATAAACAATTTATGTTATCGGAAACTAATGAATTATCTTTCCATGAATCATGAACGATATTTGTCATTAAATTTCTGGTTTTGTCATAAATGAACAGTCCGTTATGGTCTGTACCAATCCAAACCTCTCCAGGACTATTTTCAACAATACTTGTAATAGAATTACTCTCAATGTTTACCTGAGATTTTAACGCCAGTGTTTTCCATTCCTGAGTTTGTTTATTCTTATACGAAATCTGATTTGAATAATTTGAATATACCCATAATTCGTTGTCACTGTCAAGAAAAATTTTAAGAAAAATTTCGCCCGGAAAATTAGCTGTATTTTTATTAATTGAATCGGGTAATTTTATTAAGGTAAAGTTGCCCGACTTACTGTTTAATTGCCAGCATTTACCAGACCGTTGAACAATATAATACAAAGATTCTCCATCATCGGTTATATTAATTAAAGTGGGGTCCTTTATGGGATCCTTTAGATTGAAAACGGATGTGTGTTGTTTCTTAACATTGTAGAGAAATATTTTTTTATTGTTTATAACCCATAAATTTCGTTTTTTGTCAACATAAATCTTATAATTTTGATCAGTCTGTATGTGTAATTTTTTTAAAAATAATTTTATGTCTGAAATAAAACAATCCTTATCTCTCCAATATACCATATAAGTATATCTGAAGTCTACCCAAATATTTCCCAGACCATCTTCCTGTAATCCATAAATATCGTTTGATACCAATGTATTAGGCTTTCCTGGATTCGTCGTATAAACTTTGAATCCATATCCGTCGTATCTGTTTAAACCTCCTTCAGTTCCAATCCAAAGAAATCCGTAATTGTCTCTTAATATTGCTTTTACATTGGTGCTGGGGAGCCCTTCATTCGTGTTCAAATGATGAAAAATATAATTTGACTGCGCAACAGTATTTTGGAATGAGGTAATCCAAATAAATGCAAGAATATATAACTGTATTTTTTTCATCTTATAATAAGTTTATAATATGTATGAAAGAGCATTTTAGCTTCGCAACATTCTTAATTTATATTAAAAATAATTTTTTGTTATTCAACTTTTATTTTAACCACAAAAAACTTTTTTATCAATTTCTAATCCAATTCTTGCCACACTGTTACTCCTCCGGGTTGTACTGTTTTAGTTCCTATTAATATCTTTGCTTTAGCAGATATGTTTTTTAGTTCGTAATTATCAGAAGAATAGTTTACTGCTACCCAAAAACCATCATGCCATTTTACATACACGCCTTCAGGATAATTTTCGGTTGTTATATTCGCCTGATCATATACTTTTCTCAAGACATCTTTCTCAAGTTGGGAATCGTCTGTATCAACACCAATATAAGTGACGGTTCCTTTTTCTATTTTATTAGTAACAACTGCAGCTTTCCCTGCATAAAATTGATTGGTATAGGTTGCTAATACATTTTCGGACTTGTTAGCAGTAATCAAATCTGCCCAATTGTTCCAATTATAATCTTTATTAAAACCTTTTATAGTTCCTTTAGCATAAGGCAATAAATGATCAAAGTCATCAATACTGGCATCAATTAAAGGATAAATAGATTGTCCCCAGCCTCCAACAAATAAATGGCCATTTCGATCTTTAACCCCTGTGCGTACAGTTAATACCAAATTTCCGCCTTTTTTTACATAATTAGTCCATTTCGTAATAAGTTTGTTGTCAACCAATTCAAAAGCCGGGGCAATGACAACAGCATACTGGTCTAAGTCATCATTCTCATAAGCTATATTTACAGGGGCTCCAAACGATTTTACTATTTCTAAATATTTTTGAAAAAATTGCAAAGTATTCCACTGACTTGTTTGCCCCTGACGCCCCATGCTCCATAAATTATCATAATTCCATAATAAAGCAGTTGTACGCGCCTTGATTTCTTTTGGAACTTTTGCATTAGGTTTGTAAGCATCACGCAATAATTTCATTTCGCTAATAGTTTGTTTATAATCTTTTCCCCCTTGAGATAAGGTAACTCCATCTAATTTGGTAATGCCGCTGTGGTATTGTTCTGCACCATAATTAATTTGTCTGTATCGATATGAGCAGGCAAATGACATATCTTCTGCAAAACAATGAAATAGCCACATACGTACTGCTCCGGGCTGCAACAATGGATTTACATTTCCCCAATTTACAAATCCTGGCTGAAGTTCCATAATTCCGGAAATTTTAGTATCAGGTTTGAAAAAGCTCAAAGCAAATGAAAGTTCTTTAGGATCTCCCAGTCGAAATCCTTTGTCCCCTATATTTGCATTTCCTTTATTTAGATAACTGGTAAAAGAATCAAAATCTAATTCTTTCGTTCTTCTGGGATCGGCAAAAGGCGTTGTGGCGGTATAGTTAGTAGTAATAAATTGATTTTTAGAAATTAAAGGTCTAAGAATGTTCGCCTGATAATCTAAAAACTCTGCCTGTGTATCGGCAGTATACCGTTTAAAATCCAATAAAGCGTGTGGATTAGTTCCCCACCATCCTACATGATTTGCATTGTGAATCTTAATTTGACTGAAATCGCTATAAGTTTGACTCCAAAATTGGGCTCCCCAAGCATTATTAAGTGCACTTATGGTTTTGTATTTATTTTCTAACCATTTTCTAAAGGCTTCTTGAGAAGAAGGGCTATAATCTTCCTTTGCTTCGGGTTCATTGTCTAATTGCCAGCCTATTACGTTAGGGTTTTTACCATAGCGCTCGCCTAATTTTGCAATTATTTTTTTAGAAAAACTTCTCCAAACCGGATTACTTAATGATTGTTGTGCTCTGGTTCCATGTTCTGCACGCTGATAATCAGACCCCATTGCATAAATTTCCGGATATTTAATTCCCAACCAAACCGGCGAAATAGCCGTGGGTGTACCTAAAATAACTTTCAATTTATATTTAGCTGCCAGGGTAATAACCTCATCCAGCCATTCGAATTTATAAACGCCTTCTTGAGGTTCCATATCTATCCATGCAAATTCAGCGATGTGGATAAATTCAAAACCAATCTTTGAAATATTACTGATATCCCGTTCCCAGTCATTTTTATTCCAATGCTCTGGATAATAATAAATTCCCATGGACATTAGATTTTCCTTCGGAAAGAAACGATGAGAATCTTGAGCCTTAACAACTATAGTTAATAAGACAAACAAAAGCGATATATAAATTTTATTTTTCATGTGTTTTTTTACTGATACTATGATTAAGAATTAATTACCCTGAAGGATTAATTTTTAATCGTGGATGCTAATTTATTTTATATAAAAAGAATCTTAATTAGTTTACTTTATTTTCATTTCAATTATTTTGCTTTATGTTTTTTTGTCTATTTTAATGTAACGGTTTGTTGGTGGCCATCATAATTGACAACTTGCCCCTGAGCATCATATACAAAAGCTTTACGGTTTTCTTTACTTATAGCTATAATAACAAATTTTCGGTTTTTTAACATTCCTTTAAATTCTCCTTTACGCTCGCCAATAGTCAAGACACTATTTGTTTCATTATAACTGATTGGAATGCTGGAATGGAATCCTTTTTCATAATTATAATTCACACCTTCGTCCTCATATAAATTAAAACTTCCGTTCTTGCCTTTATATACATACAGAAGAATAGTATCTGCTGGTTTTTCATCGGTATATTGTATTTCAGGTCCAACAGGGATAATGGCTCCTTCAGGAATAAATAGTGGAATGCGGCCGTATGGTGCGTCTACGGATAAAGTTTGACCTCCCTTAATATAATCCCCTGTATTAAAATCATACCAATTAGTTCCGGCAGGAAAATATACATCTCTTTTACGGATGCCATAATTATATACGGGGCAGACCATAAAATTAGGACCAAACATAAATTGATCATTACTATTGACCACTTTTTTATCATTAGAAAAATCCATAATTAAAGGACGCATAATCGTATAATCGTCAAAATGAGTCATCCCTGCCATGGTATAGATATATGGCATTAATCTATAACGTAAATTGTCATAAAACAAAATAGACTCATAAGCCGGATGCCCTTTCGGGGCTATATTCCAGGGTTCACGATAAGGAAATTGTCCGTGCGATCTGTATAATGGTGCAAATACACCAAATTGATGCCAACGTGTATTCAATTCTCTCCATTCTTTGTTGTCTGAATTTTCTATTCCGTTTTTATCATATTCATTTTGAGCAGCTACATAACGATCTTCGACACAGAATCCGCCAATATCCATAGTCCAATATGGAATACCACTAATTGCAAAGTTTAAACCTGCCGAAATTTGTGCTTTCAAATCTTCCCAGCGTGTTGCAATATCACCACTCCATGTTGCTGTTGAATAACGTTGTAATCCTGCAAAACCTGATCTGGTTAATAAAAATACCCGCTTATTTGGTTCTACACTGCGTTGTCCATCATAAATGGCTTCAGCATTCATTAAAGCATAGGTATTGAAATATTCTGTCGCCGAGCCTAAAGCGGTTGGTCCTTGCAATGACTTACGGTAATCCATATCTGTACAATCCAGTACATTTGGCTCACTGGCATCCATCCACCATGCATCAACTCCCGTCGGGTATAAATTTTCATAAATTTGTTTCCAAAATAGTTTTCTTGCACCACCTGAATAAGCGTCATAAAAAGAACCTACATAGCCAGGGCCAACCCAGTCACGAACATTATCTTTTATGGCTTGTTGGTACATCCATCCTTTTTGGTCAAATTCTTTGAAATGTTCGGTAGTTTTATAAAATTTAGGCCATACCGAAATCATCATTTTACCATTCATCGCGTGGATAGAATCTACCATCCCTTTTGGATCAGGAAAACGTTTTGGATCAAATTTATGGCTTCCCCAAGAATCTTCTTCCCAGTAATTCCAATCCAATACAATATTATCAATAGGAATTTTACGCTCTCTAAATTCTTTTAAATTGCTTAGAATTTCGTCTTGAGTTTTATATCGTTCACGACTTTGCCAATAACCCATTGCCCATTTTGGCATGATTTGAGCTTTTCCGGTCAAAGTACGGTATCCTTTAACTATTTGATCCATAGAATTGCCATGAACAAAATAATAATCTATTTTTTTATTCATTTCGCTCCACCAAACCTGATTACTTTTTTCTTCAGTTAGTTGAGGGGTTCTTACTCTTAATCCGCAGTAAGATGTACCTCCATTTGGTTTCCATTCTATTCGTAAAGAAACTCGTTTTCCGGCTTCTAAATTCATTGAAAACTTGTAGCTATTAGGATTCCAGGCTGTTCTCCAGCGTTCAGGAACTACTAATTGATTATTCAAATACACTTTAACATAACCTGAATAATACAAAGTAAATTTGTATTCTCCATTTTGTGGTGCTTCAATATCACCTTCATAAGTAACGTTAGCATTTTTTAAAGGAAAATTTTCCGGTAAGTTTTTAAAACTTTTGACATCTTCAAAGAAAATAGATCCTTCTTTTCGAATCAGATTTATTTTACCATTATCTGGCGTGTTATAAGTCCCTGTTAAACTATTAGCTTCACCGTTTTTATCATATAATTTAAAAACGGTATTTAATTGTTCATAGGGACGGCTGTCCCCAAAACGGCTTAATGAATAACTATCCCATAAAAGACCATAGTTTTTATTGGAAATAATAAATGGTACAGAAACTTTAGTATTGTATTGAAATAATTCCTCGCTTTTATCTTTGTAATTAAAGTCGTCTGATTGATGTTGCCCTAAGCCATAAAAAGCTTCATCTTTTGGTGATTCAAAAATTTGGCGAACTGTATATCCTTTAGTCCCTTCAACTTCCACCGGACTGAATGTTTTACCACCACCGGCTCTTTCTGACAAAATAAGTTTTCCGTTTTTATCTTTAAACTTAACACCACCATCTTTTGGGGAAATCATTACATTTAAAGTTTCGGTAGCTAATTTAATAGAATCTTTTTCATTAGAAACTTTAAAAGAAACATTGTCAATATGAGGAACAATAATTAAACTGGAATCTTTTGGAAATTCATTTTCTGGTGTTGCAGACACATGAATCAAATCATTTCCTAAAACCTGTAAACGTAATTTGCTCAATTGGTACTCTTTAGCATGTATTATGTTTACAATAATGCCATCATCCGTCTTCTTGTAATGTTTAGTAGCACAAGATGCTAATACCAATCCAGTGATTAAGCTTAAACATATTTTATTTCCTTTCATAGGTGATATTTTTTTATTGGTCATATCTAATTTGCATATCTTCATTGGTATTTGCGACCAATTTTCTTTTGCGATTATTTCATATAATTTATTTCGAAACTCTGAGTATCATTTAGCTTGTTTTATATCAATATTGATTATGTCAAAAAAACAGTATTAATAATTTTTTCTTAATTTAAGAATATATGGAAACAGTAAAAAGAAGGGCATAGTTCCTAAATATAAATTCTTTCATCTTTTTACTAAAATATTATAAGTTTGAAAATTGAATTCTTTATTGATTAACAGATTATCTCTATTTGTCATAATCTTTTCAATAAGAAACAGAATACTGCGGTGTAAAAGTATCAATTAAGAAAAAATTAAAGTGGCTGGAAATGTATTCAATATTGGACCTGAATGTGTTATTTTTAATATATATCTAAAATAGTGCTTAAATATTATGAATCTAGCCATTGAACAAAAGTAGTATGGCTCATTCAGGACTCGATAAATTTTATTTGCAGTATTAAATTTTAGAACTAGTATTTTATTCTGGATTTTAGAAAAATAATTTTACTCTCGGAATAATTTTTCCCAGTACATAGTTAATGATCTTTTCAGAGGTTACCAGTTTTCCGCTGTACATAATCTCTGTTTTGTATTCATTGACTTTTAAAATCAGTGAATCAAGAAAAAAGTTTAGGGATCTGGCATCTTCTTTTGTACAGATTGCTCTTTCGGTTTTCTGATCCCAGCGGGTGCTGTCCCATTTCCGTTTGGTGGATGTTTCCTTTGGAATTCCGTCTACTGTTATCCTAAGATAAACCGATCTAATTTTACTTCCTTTGTGGGGGCTTTTTAGAAAAAAATCCAACCCAAAGCTGCTTTCTAACATAATTCAACTTTTTAGATTAATAAATGTAGAATTATAGCGTCAAATAAACAAGTCGTTAACCTCCTTAGCCCCTGTATTCATAGGTGTTTAAGTACTATTTTGTGGCAATTTTTTTCACCTCTTAGTTTTGCCACGATTTTGTCACAAAACTTTTGAGTGTTTTTATAAAGATTGAAAAGTGCTGTAAATGAAAAAAACCTGCGAATCCTCGGATTTGCAGGTTTTACCACGTTTTTTGCGGGTTTTTTAAAAGATTGAAAAAGCTGCCTTTTTACTTCTTTTTACCCTTTTGACGGGATGACTGGATTCGAACCAGCGACCCCTAGCACCCCATGCTAGTACGCTGCCAGACTGCACTACATCCCGATTTTTCGATTGCAAATATATTTTTTTGTTGAAAATAATGAAAATTCTAAAACTCTTTTTTTCTAAAAAATAACTGAATTATTGTTTTTTTGGAGCAGAAAGATTTGGTATTTTCAGCAAGCATCGTCCCGCTATCCGTTACACACGAGCGATAACGAACTGACAAAGTAATCTCCCGTGCCTCTCGTCTTTTGGGATGAGACAACACAGGAGGATTTTCACTTCTCTCGGGGCTAAATGGAAATATTGTACTTCTTTACTGCTATTTTTATTTGAATTTTAAACCTAAAATTTTAAGCTTTTTTTTAATCTATAGATTAAATAGATAATTTATTTAAAGGCTGATTTTTTAAATATTTGTCAAAAAATTTAAGAGTACAAAAGGTAATTTGAGAATAATTATTGTTTGCGGTGGTAAAATTTGTAAAAACGTAAACAATGAAATTTAAATTTAATCAAAAATTAATATATTTGAATCCAAATTTAAATACAATGTCCACAACAAAAGCCCCTGCATCATTAGAACAGTATTTTCAGCAATTTAGAAATAATATTATAGGAATTGATCAAGAGTTTGATTCCCCTTATGGTCAACAAAAAATTATCTATACAGATTGGACAGCAAGCGGCCGTTTGTATCGTCCCATCGAAGAAAAATTAATGAACGATTTTGGACCTTTTGTTGCTAATACACATACTGAAACAACAGTTTCTGGAACAGCAATGACTAAGTCTTATCATCAAGCGCGCCATATTATTAAGCACCATGTAAATGCAGATTCTAATGATGTTTTAATAACCGATGGAACTGGAATGACTGGCGTTGTAAATAAATTTCAGCGCATATTAGGATTAAAAGTTCCTGAAAATCTAACGGAATATTTCAATATTCCAGCCGAAAAAAAACCAATTGTATTTATTTCGCACATGGAGCATCATTCTAATCAAACTTCATGGTTGGAAACTATTGCCGATGTTGAAGTTATTCCATCATGTGACGAGGGACTTTTTAGTCTTGACAATCTTGTTTCTTTATTAGAAAAATATAAGGATAGAGCCTATAAAATTGCTTCGATAACTTCCTGTTCGAATGTGACAGGAATTAAAACGCCATACCATGAAGCAGCAAAGCTTATGCATGAATACAATGGTGTTTGTTTTGTGGATTTTGCCTGTTCAGGTCCTTACGTAAAAATCGATATGCATCCCGAAGATTCAGAATCGTATTTGGATGCCATTTTCTTTTCTCCGCATAAATTTTTGGGAGGCCCGGGTACTTCAGGAGTTTTGGTTTTTAATAAAAAATTATACCACAATATGATTCCGGATTGTCCAGGCGGAGGAACCGTTTCTTGGACAAATCCATGGGGTGAGCATAAATACATTGACAATATTGAAGATAGGGAAGACGGCGGTACTCCTGGCTTTCTGCAGGTTATTAAAACAGCTTTGGCAATTCAATTGAAGGAGCAAATGGGAATTGATAATATTCTTAATCGCGAACACGAAATTGTTGAATATGTATTTGATGCATTGGGAAGTATTCCAAATATAAAGATCCTTGCTGGACAGCATCACAATCGTTTGGGAGTAATTTCATTTTTTATCGAAGATTTACACTTTAATTTGGGTGTAAAATTATTGAATGATAAATTTGGTATTCAAACCCGTGGAGGATGCAGTTGTGCTGGAACTTACGGGCATTTTTTATTGCATGTGGATCAAGAAGCTTCAAATAAATTAATTGATGAAATTAGTTTGGGAGATTTAATCAGAAAGCCGGGCTGGATCAGAATGTCAATACATCCAACTACAACCACTGCCGAAATTGAATATGTGTGCAAGAGCATAAAATCCTTAGCAGAAAATCATAAAAGCTGGTCATTAGACTACGATTATAACAAAGAAACTAATGAGTTTGTTCATAAAGATGCACTGGCATTGGAAGATACATTAGTGCAGAATTGGTTTTCTTTATAAGTTATTGAGATTCTAAGAGACTGAGAAGCTAAGAGTTTTTTATTATGCCAAATTTCTAAATCTGAAATTTTAGACACTTTCTCTCTTGTATTTCCATCTTTTGTGTGTCCACAAATAATATTCAGGAGCTTCATAGATTTGTTTTTCTAAAAGTTTTAAATATTGATCAGTGAGTTCAAAGTTTGGAACTTCCTTTGGATTGTCCGAGAGGAGTTCAAGAGTTGCTTCATAATGACCTCGCGATATTTTTTTAGTATTCAGATAAATTAAATTCATATTGTATCTTTTCGATAGCATTTCTGCACCAACATGAACAGGTACTTCAATTCCCATAAACTTTGACCAATGCACTGCTGCTTTGGCTTTAGGGGATTGGTCACTGGCAAAACCATACAAAGACAAAACATTATTCTTATTATTATTAATTATTGTCGGTACGGTTTGTTTTGTAGTAATTAATTTGGCATTGAACCTAGAACGGATTTTATGCACTAATTTGTCAAAATATGGATTTTTTAATTGTTTATAAATTCCATAGGCTGTAAAGTCAGAATAATAGTTCATGGATATAATCCATTCATAACTAGCATAATGAGAACATATAATAGCAACGCTTTTTCCTTGTTTTTCTATCTCTTTATACATGTCAATGTTTTTAAAAACAAATCTCTTGCATATTTCCTCTTCAGAAATATTCATTGTTTTTATCATTTCCAGAAACATATCACACATATGGTGATAGAATTTTTTTTCAATGACTAAGCGCTCATTGTCGGATAATTTTGGAAGTGCCAAAGCTAGATTTTCACGAACTGTTTTTTTACGATATCCAATAATTCTGTAAACAAAGAAATAAACAATATCAGAAAATAAATATAGTAATGGAAAAGGAAGCATCGATATGCTCCAAATTAGAGGATAGGCTAATAAATATATGAAGTATTGCATGTAGTCTGAATTTATGCAAATATAAATAAATAATATTTTTCTTTATATTCTTTCAAAATTTAGAATCGCTAAGTATTCAACAATTATTACAAAATGTTATCTTTTGTGTTTCCATCTTTTATGAGTCCATAAATAGTATTCTGGAGTTTCATAAATTTGCTGTTCTACAAGTTTTAAGAACTGGTCTGTAATTTCGTAGTTTGGGACTTTTTTTGCATTTTCAGAAAGAACTTCCATAGTAGCCTCATAATAACCGCGTTTTACTTTTTTTGTTCTAAGAAAAATAATATTCATGTCATATTTTTTCGAAAGCATTTCGGCTCCGGTATGAACAGGAACCTCAATTCCCATGAATTTCGCCCAATGGTAGGCGCAGTTTTCTTTTGGAGATTGATCACTGGCAAATCCATAAACTGATAATGTTTTGTTTCTGCAATTATTTGAGATGATAGGAATTGTTTCTTTCGTAGTTATTAAGTGTGCATTAAACCTTGAACGAATAGTATGTATTAATTTATCAAAGTAAGGATTTTTTATTTGCTTATAAATTCCAAAGCTTTTAAATGTTGTAAAATAATTCATCGACATAACCCATTCATAACTGGCATAATGAGCGCACATGATAGCAATGCTTTTTTGTTTCTTTTCTAAATCTGCATAGACTTCAAAATTTTTGAAAACATATCTTTTGCAGATTTCTTCTTTGGAAATATTCATTGTTTTTATCATTTCCAGAAACATATCACACAAATGATGGTAAAATTTCTTTTCAATAATCAATCGTTCTTTATTTGATAAATGTGGCAAAGCCAAAGAGAGATTTTCACGAACTGTTTTTTTTCTGTAACCAATAATTTGGTATAAAACTATATAAACAAAATCTGAAAAAAGATACAATAACGGAAAGGGGAGCATTGAAATACACCATAAAAAAGGGTAAACAATTAGATAAACAAGGTATTTCATTCTATTAATTTCGTCAAATATAGGGTATTAATTTACGTTTAGATGTTCTTTAATGTTTATTTAATCATTTAGTTATATATTGATGTTAAATCCTTTTTAAAAATAAGAATTACCTTTAATTCCTTGCTGATAGTGGCATTTGCCAAGTAAATAATAGTTAGCTTTACAGCAAATTTTTAAAAACGTATTTATTTATGAATAGCATTTTGATTGCAATTATTGTTGCTAATGTATTAATCAGTTATAAAGGATTTAATGATTTTTCTTTTTTTAGAAAATATGAATTCCATGTAGGAAGTATACGCGCAGGAGAACAAATCAGAATGGTTTCATCTGGATTTCTGCATGCTGATATGGGGCATTTATTATTTAATATGCTGACGCTTTATTTTTTCGCGCCAGTGGTTTTTAGTTTCTTAGGAACATTTTCATTTCTTATGGTTTATTTTGGAAGCTTAATCTTTGGGAGTTTACTGACTATGGCATTCCATAAAGATGATTATGGCTATAGAGCGGTTGGCGCTTCGGGTGCAGTAACAGGTATACTGTACTCAGCTATTTTACTGCAGCCGGATATGATGTTGGGGCTTTATTTTATTATTCCTATTCCAGCCTATTTATTCGGAATTTTATATTTATTGTATTCAATCTATGGGATGAGAGCCAAAAATGATAACATAGGTCATACAGCTCATTTTGGAGGGGCAATAGGAGGGTATCTGATTACACTTTTAAGAAATCCTGAATTAATACAAGAACATACCTTAATGACCGTTCTATTAGCAATTCCTATTGTTATTTTATTTGGAATGGCAAAAATGGGTAAACTATAAATATTAATTTAATTATAAAAAGTATGAAAAAATCAATTGCAATCTTAGTCTGTTTTTTTACTGTGCTGACTTATAGCCAAGAAGTAAAACTAATTCCTCAAATAAATGTTTCAGGTGAAGGGAAAATAAAAGCAGTGCCAGATCAAGTTACTATCTCTGCTACAGTAGAGACAAAAGGTACAAATGCCAAAGATGTAAAAAAGCAAAATGATCAGCAAATGGAGGCAGTTTTGAAGTTAGTCAAAAATATGAATTTACCGTCAGCAGATTATAAAACAAAAAGAGTTTCTCTGAATCCGCAGTATGATTATGAGAAAAAGAAGCATACCTATAATGCGGTACAGACTATTGAAATTTTATTGAGAGATCTAGCAAAATATGATGAATTGATGGAAGGATTGGTTGATCAAGGAATTAATCGAATTGACAATGTTACTTTTCAATCGTCAAAGCTAGCGCAGCATCAAGCGGACGCCCGCAAACTGGCTATGAAAGACGCCAAAATGAAGGCGGAGGATTATGTGTCTGTTTTAGGGCAAAAAGTTGGCGTAGCAATAACTATTACTGATAATACGCAAATCTACTATCCTCAACCAGTGTATGCAATGAAATCGATGGCAATGGAAGCTGACAGTGCCTCACCAAGACAAACAATGGCTGCAGGGGAAATTGAGATTACTGCCAATGTGAGTGTCAGTTTTAAATTAGAATAAGTTTTAAATAATCTTAGAAATTCAAAATCCTGTCTCATTAATTATAAAATGAGATGGGATTTTTTTGTGAATAAAGCAAAAAAAAACACTTCAATTGCTTGAAACGTTTTTTGTGGAGAGAGCAGGATTCGAACTATACTAATTTGCTTTAATAATTCCGAATTTAAAATTTTATAGGGTTAATAGCTGATAATGGTCGCCCGAACATCTTTTTGTGGGGGCAGTAAACAGTTGTTTTATGACTACATTTCTTATCGTCGCCGAGAATTCCAAATTAAATTTCAGCAAATTCGAATGTAATGCCATTGGAACCTTAGACCGTATTGAAGGCAAATACCACATCACCGAAATCACATTGTTCCCTATTCTGATCATCAATGAGGAAGGATTAAAAGACAAAGGAATTCGAGTGATGGAAATGAGCGAAAAAGCCTGTCTCATTTCAAATTCAATTAATTCTAAAGTCATATTGAAACCGGAAATTCTTATAATAAATGATGCAATAATCACTGAAGAACTAAATATCCGTTAAGGAAATCAAATTTAATATTGTTTATAAAGCACTTCAGTTAGAGGTGCTTTTTTTATTATTTGATTTGCATTATGCTGGTTTTCTTCCTACCTATTTAATCCAGCAATTCAGGATTGTTTAGGATTAATTCTATCTTTTTTATAATTATAGTAATCTGATTCATTTGTGTTTCGATGTTTCTGAAAAAGAGACTAATATCCCTATTAACCCAGCTTTCAGAAATTACTCTTGCCCCCAAACTTATTCTCAAAACTGCACTTTGAAAATTATTGACATATTTTACATTAACAGGTTGTCCAATATGGCATTTTTGAGAAGCAAGCCTAATGATTTCTATATGTGAATCTTCAAATTTGTCGGATATGTCAGAATTCAGCAATATGTAGATTTTTTTTACTTGATCAATAGATAATGCTTTTTCATCTTTAAGAATAAAAAAAGGAAAAATTGTGCAAATGTTTCTTAATCCAAATTCGTTACTGTCATAAGTGTTTGTTTTTGTTTTATCTCCAAAAAGAGGTTCTAAAAAAGCGACATCTTTAATAGAGTCTTCAACAAAGTTACAAAACATCTCAATTCCCATATTTCTGTATAAAATGGGTGTTTTATAATACCTATCCATTTCAACTATAGCAGCATTCCAGCGCATATTGGACCCATAATTAAATCCATCTGATAAATCTTTGGAACAAAACCAGGATGTTGGCCAATCGGAATGATTGTAATAATTGTTTAACCCTTTTGGCATTGTAATTTTTGCAGAATTAATGGATTTACTAACTCTTTTAGGCAGGATTAATGCTCCTGAATATGGAGGTCCTGTAAAATATTTGCTTCCGGTTATTGTAATAATATATCCTTTATTTAAATAATTTTGTATGTCTTTTGGGTCTAATCTAAGCTGTGACGCGTCTACAATAATCTGCATTGATAAATTGTCAAGAGTATCCAAGCTTTTAATTATTTTTTCGCTTGGTGATTGATATCCTAATTTTGATTGATCCATTACATGTAATACGATATGCCTTCCTAATTCATTAGTTTTTGAAACGGCAGTAAAAACTTCTGAATCCAATTCTAATGAAGATTTTAATCCGCCGTTTTCATTTCTTAATGGAATTTTAATCAAATCAATATCTCTAAATCCTTCAATTTTATTTCCTTTTGTAACAGGATGATTTAAAGCTGTGGTATTTTCAAAATGGTACCCCTTTAATGCTGCGGGTACGCCACTGCCTGTTTCATCAGAAGCTACTAAAACATGCGTAATTTCCTTATCAGAAATAATTTGAGTAATGGCTGCTATTTGAAGAGCAGAATCAGTCCCCGAAGGTGAAAAAATTATTTGGCATTCATCATTTATTTTAAGGGTTTTTCTGAGGTTGTTTTTTAGCAATTCTGAAAATGCAATAGTTGTATTTTTGAAACCTTTTTTTAAACTATTTTGAATTAATATACGTCTAACTTTGTCAGTTTTATCAAAAGCAAAATTAGAGATGCTTGTTGCAGTTGATGAGGCAAAAGTAAATGCATCTGGTCTTGGAAATGGCCGGCAGCCATATTTGTTTAACAATTCAATTTCGTCAATATTCAATCTAAGATCGCCGCCTGACATTAATAAATATTCAGTTGGTTTTGCTAGATTTTCAAGAATTGGTTCCCAAGATTTTTCAAATACTTTTTTGGAATCATTTATTCCATGTATAGATTCTAGTTCTCTGTGTTTTATTAAAGATTCAATATCCAAAGACTCCTCATTTTTAATCATGTCAATTAAAAAATGATTGAGGTTTTTTAATTTTTCCTTATCCTCTTTTGGCAATATTTCATAAAATATTTTAGTGACTTTTAGAGCTGCTATATCGCATAAAAGGGTGTCTGATTTATCTTTTCCTAAAGCTTTGTACCAAAGTTGCCATTCAACACCATATCTTAGATAAATTAAAGCCAAAACGGGTTTGTCTAAAAATGACGAGCCAATTATAATTGATTTGTTGGGAACAATTTTAAATAGGTTTGGTTCATTATTTGAAGTAATAATGTTTATGTTGTTGATCTTTGGCACGGTATTAAATCTCTTTAAAACTCTAACCAAATAACTTATATTTTCTTTTTCAAATAAACGGGTTCTTTTATATTGATTTTCAATAAGTATATTATTTGTCATTTGTATTATAATTAAAACTTTAAAATTTATTTAAATCAGCCTGCTTTTACAGTGGATTTATTGAAAAATTTGGATATTTATGAGTCAAAATGTTAGATAAAAGCCTTGTAAAGGAAATGAATTGTTTTTAGTTCTTCGGTTTGTTTCGAAAACAAAACACGAGCAATAGTAACATTTTTAATTTTTTGAAGACCGCACATTTTTTTTGATTTCTTATGCACAGATACTGTCTCTCCAATTTTACCTTTCAAAAAGCTTTCGACAAGTTGGAGAACACCGCCTGAACAGCCACAATAAACCTCAATGTCATGATTTTTCAGCACATTTAATGCTCTTGTTCCCATATTTCCGGCAAGCATTACACTGACACCTTTTTCTTTTAATATAGCTCCAATATTACTTTTACAACCGCAACCCTGCGGTGAGGGCAACATTTCAGTTTGTTCAATTTTTTTATTTGCATTAATTGTAAATAGAGTGTATGCATCACAATGTCCAAAATGGTCATCGACAATATTTCCGCTTGTTGGTACTGCTAATTTTATCATAATGGTTGATTTTTAGTATGTATGATAAAGCTTCCATTCCATATCATACTTGTTTTATTTACATGATTTGAATACGGGAGGGTATTGATTAACATCTCCTTTTTTTGATAAATACAGTTGATGATGATAACTTCCTTCTCTAATTAATTTTTTTCTGCATTGCGGACAATCATTATCTCGACATGGCTGTCCTTCAGTGTGGGGGAGCCGTGTATTGCAATGCAGGCAGATACAATATCCATTACTATCATTTGCTTCCATTAGGTTCTGTTTTTTTGTTTAATCTTCGTAAAAAATTAGAGTGACAGTAATTGCAGGAATCGGTTTCCTCTTTGTGAATGTTCAATTTTAAGCAATTTTCGCACTTGTACCAGTAATCGTCTGTGTGGTAATTCCCGCCTTCAATAAAAATTGCTTTGCCTTCAACAAAAGCTTTAGCAATTGCTCTCCTTGCTTTTTCATATATTCGGGTAAAGGTTGGTCTTGAAACGTTCATTTGTTCGGCGGATTGTTCTTGTGTTAATCCCTCGTAATCTGAGAGTCGTATTGACTCGTATTCTTCGTACAACAATATAACAGGTTCTAAATCTGTCATAGCAATTCCAAAAGGCCTAAAACCTTCCATTATCGGTGGATTTACAATAGTTCTATTTAGCTTCGGTCGTGGCATTATTTAGTTGCTGTTATAATTAATATTAGAAAATCTGTTAATTAGTATGTTTGCTTTTTTTAATTACAAAGCTTCATTCATGAGCAATATTTTTAAATCCTTGTTTTGCATTTTCGAAATTCTTAAAAAAATGTGTACATGTTTCTTCTCTGTTTTCTAGAATTTTATCATTAATTTTTGCATTATTTTGTTCCAATTGCTTCTGAAAATAAACAGAATTACTATTCCATTTTATTTTATTGCTTTTGCGTTATAATTGCTCACCTAAAAGTTTATTATAAAACAAAAATATAAATAATAATGAACAAATGTTCAAAATAAATTTTGTTTTTGTAACTAATATTAACTTTAAAGAAACCGATTGGAATTGTTCTTTTTGTAGTAACCAAACAACAAGAAGATGTAGCCAACTGATTTAACAGAAACTCAGTGGCAATTTATTAAAAAAACATTAGAATTAGGCGATAGAAAACGTAAACATAGCTCGCGTTTGATTTGGAAAGTAATCAAATACTTGATTAAGAGTGGTTGCCAGTGGCGAATGTTGCCTTCTGATTTTCCAAAATGGCAGCTTGTTTATTATTACTATTCAAAATGAGCTGATTTAGAAGATTTTGATTTATTGCTTTCTAAGTTAAGTGAGTGAGTTTGCATCAAAATATGACAAAATGCAGAGCCACGTCTAGGAATAATGGATAGTCAAAGCGTTCGCTGGATAAATAATCGTTCCTTAAAAAGCTTTGATGGTTTTTTATTAGCTATTATGGTAACCGTGGTAAATATTCATGATAATAAAGCAGTGCTTCTGTTGATGAGAACCCAAAACTATTTTCTCTGCCCTGTAAAAGTTATCCTTGCCGATGGTGGCTAGAGGAAAAATTATAGAACAAGTTAAAAGTAAATTTTAATTTATGATTCAAGTAGTTATGAGGTCTGATGACAGGAAATCAGCTTTTAAGCCTACACATAAAAGATGGGTGATAGAAAGAACATTTGCTTGGTTTGACAACGACAGAAGATTATGCAGGAACTATGAGTTGTTAATGGATTCTTCCGAAAACATGGTCAAATTGGCTGCTATAAAACATTTATTGAATAAAATTTAAACATGCTCTAAGTTTTATTTAAAAAACAAATTAATAAAACTATCTGAAAATTAAGTCTTAAATTATAGTATAAGCACTAATAATAAAGTAGCTAAGCAAGTTTTTTGTCAGCATATTTGGCAATTCTATACCTAAAAAAGAAGCTAATTTCCCGAATGTAAAATGAAATTAACTAAACATACGAAAAATGGAATTAACTAATGACCAAAAAATTCTAGATGCAATTGTTAAAAAAGCATGGGAAGATCCAACTTTTAAAAGCAATTTAATAACTAGACCCGTCACAACGATAGAAAGCTTTTTAGGACATCCAATTCATCTACCCGAAGGTAAAAATATTGCATTTGTTGATCAAACAGATTCGTCGACAATTTTTATCAATATTCCTGCTGAACTCAATATGGACGATGTAGAATTGAATGAAGAACAACTTGATATAGTTGCTGGTGGAGATGGAGATATAACCCCACCTATAATTATTAAGCCTAACAATTTTTCTGGGGATATTTTTTAATAAAAATTAACTTATTGGCAATTTTAAAAATTAAAAAACGTACCTATTCTATATTTTGAACATGTACGTTTTAATAAATATTAAAACGTACATGTTCATGAGAAGAGTCATAAATATTGTTTTCTCTATCTTTTTATTATTTAATGGAATACCGTTTTTTGGACAACCAAACATTGAACAAAAAGTGATCGTGACAAACAAGAACATTAAGATGGCAGATTCCATTCTTAATTTAGGTATGAAAAGTCAGGATGCAGGAGATTATTCACAATCATTATTGTACTTCGATAAAAGTTTAAGGATTTATAACTCTTTGGGTAAAAGTCGAAAAGTAGGTGATTGTTATAGTTATAAAGCAGTAACATATTATTATCAAGGAGATTATTCAAATGCTTTATTCTTTTTTAAGAAAAGTAACGAAGAATATAAAAAAACAAAATATAAAAAAGGAATTTCTTCGATATTAAATAATATAGGAGGGGTTTATTATTATTTAGGAAATTATCTAAATGCTTTAAACTATTACAAACAGGCTATTGTTGTTCAAGAAGAACTAAACGATACTAAAATGACTGCAGCAACTTCACAAAATATTGGCGGAATTTATTCGCAAGTGGAAGATTACTCAAATGCATTGAAATACTATGATAAATCTTATTTAATTTATAAAAACAGTACTGATGTAAAAGCCATCTCTCAAAACTTAAATGCTTCTGCGATAGTCTATATAAAATTGGCTAATTACCCAAAAGCTCAGAAGAATCTTAATCAAGCACTAGTTATTGCAGATAAAATAAATGATAAACAATTAAAAATTGAAGTATTATCTAGTTTAGGAGAATTGTTTTTTAAACAATCAAATTTTGAGCGAGCATTATATTACTATAATCTTTCTCTAAAATATTCAACCGAAATTAATAGTTTGCAATATATAAGTATCACAGAAGTTGCCCTTGGGAAAATATTAAATAAATTAAATAAAAACAAACAAGCAATTACAAAATGCCTAAAAGGATATAATACTGCTGAAAAAATAGGCGCTATATCAGTTAAAAAAGATGCCTGTGATTGTCTTTATAATGCATATAAGTTTATTAAAAACGATAAATTAGCTCTTCATTTTTATGAAAAATCAATTAATTTCAAAGACAGCTTAAAATCTGAAGAAACTTCTAATAAAATGATGAATATGGAGTTTCAACGTCAACAATTACTAGATAGTATATCTCATGTAAAGAAGGAACACGCTGTTGAAATCAAACATAAAGAAGAAGTTCAAAAAAAGGAAACGCAACGAAATATTATTATTATCTCTTTGTGTTTTATTGTTCTTATTACTTTAGGATTATGGAATAGATTAAACTACACACGAAAATCTAAAAAAGCTTTAAAAATAGAAAAGGACCTCTCTGATGAACTATTACTAAATATATTGCCAGAAGAAATAGCACAAGAACTAAAACAAAAAGGTTTTGTTAGTGCCCGAAACTTTAATTTAGTTTCTATACTTTTTTCAGATTTTAAATCCTTTACTCAAACCGCTGAGAAAATGTCTCCTCAAAATTTAGTAGAAGAAATAAATGCCTGTTTCAAAGCTTTTGATTTGATCACTGAAAAATACAATATTGAGAAAATTAAAACAATTGGAGATTCTTATATGGCTGCCGGAGGCATCCCAAAACCAGATAAAGAATCTTTAACAAATATTGTATTAGCAGGATTAGAAATGCAGGATTTTATGGCTAAAAGAAAAATTAACAACGAAGCGAATAATAATCCTGCTTTTGAGATGCGATTAGGTATTCATGCAGGGCCTATTGTAGCAGGTATTGTAGGAATAAAGAAATTTCAATATGATGTATGGGGTGACACTGTAAATACCGCTAGCAGGATTGAAAGCAACGGAATTGTAGGTAAAGTTAACATCAGTGAATCGCTTTATAATCTCATAAAAAATGAAGAATGCTTTAGTTTTGAATATAGAGGAAGTATTCAAGCAAAGGGAAAGGGAGAACTCAAGATGTATTTTGTGGAAAAGAATTCTCATATTCCAAATAACTAACCAAATAATGCTTATTACTAAATTATATTTTGTCAGTTTATTTGGCAATTTCATCATAAACAGACTCGCTAAATTTACATTAATAACGAGAACGGTTCAAGATGCAAAAGCAAAATAACCTTCACTATTTATGATTTTAAAGATTACAATTAAAATGTTTTTTGTCAGTTTATTTGGCAATTTTATCATAAACAGACTCGCTAAATTTACATTAATAACGAGGACGGTTTAAGACGCAAAAGCAAAATAAACTTCGTGATTGATGATTTTAAAGATTACAATTAAAATGTTTTTTGCCGGTTTATTTGGCAATTTTGTCACAAAAAGATCGACTAATTTCACATCAATAAAGAAATAGATTGAATCATGGAGCAAAGGAAAAATAAAGAAGAAGTTTTGCGATTAATAATTTCAAAAGCCTGGGAAGATGCTAATTTTAGAAAAAGCTTGATTGCGGATCCTATGAAAGCAATAGAAAATCTGACAGGAGCTAAAATTGTTCTGCCGGAGGGAAAGACACTGGTAATTAATGATCAGACGGATAAATCTAAGGTATTTGTAAATATTCCTTCGGAGCCCAATATTGAAGATGTTGAACTGACTGAAAGTCAATTGGAAATAATAGCGGGCGGACAAACCGTATGGTCGGATTTAGTAAACAGCCTTTTTCCAACATTAAAAGATTACATAAAAATATAAATAATTAATTATTAAATATTAACCTTAAAATAATAAAATCATGACAAATCAAGAAAGAGAAAACGCAGAAAAAAACTTAAAAACAATTATCAAAAAAGCTTGGGAAGATGAAACTTTCAAACAAGAGTTAGTAAGTAACCCGGTTCAGGCTATTGAAAAATTATCTGGTAAACCATTAGATTTAAAAGGTAAAAAACTAATAGTAACAGATCAAACAGATTATTCTGCAGTTTATATCAACATTCCTGCTAATCCTGAAAATATGGAATTAACAGACGCTGAATTGGAAGCTGTTGCAGGTGGACAATTCAATTTAGAAATTCTTTGGACAGGAATCTGTATTGGATGGGGAAATTAATTCCTGATTCAGTCATCAAACTAAAAATAATCAAAAATATTATATTTTTTTAAAACAACTTTAAAACATAAGATCATGACAAATCAAGAAAGAGAAAACGCAGAAAAAAACTTAAAAACAATTATCAAAAAAGCTTGGGAAGATGAAACTTTCAAACAAGAGTTAGTAAGTAACCCGGTTCAGGCTATTGAAAAATTATCTGGTAAACCATTAGATTTAAAAGGTAAAAAACTAATTGTAACAGATCAAACAGATTATTCTGCTGTTTATATCAACATTCCTGCTAATCCTGAAAATATGGAATTAACAGACGCTGAATTGGAAGCTGTTGCAGGTGGACAATTCAATTTAGAGATTCTTTGGACAGGAATCTGTATTGGATGGGGGAACTAATTCCACATCATTTTTAGATAATCTCATCTAATAAACAACTCCTTTAGGTATTGTTAATCTATTATAGTTCTCTATAAATAAATTAACAATACCTATTTTTTTTTTAGCACATAGACTTTTTATACATCTTTTAAATCATTATATATGAAGCGTTCTCCATTATCAGAAAGCATATACTTCAAATCGCTGACTCCTTTCGAAATATTAAATATTAGTAAGCAATATCAATGTTCTTTTGAAAAAAATGGAGATTTGGATTATCTAGATTATTGGAAAAAAACAATAGCTAACGACGGTTCAGAGGAAATTTTTAAAAAATACTGCACTACAAATAATCTGGCTAGCGAAGACATTTCTAAAATGATTTCAAGTATAATTGCTATCGAAGAAAATATTAATTTTCCAGATTGGATATTTGTATTAGAAGATGTTTTAAACGAGACAGATGTGAAAAAATCTATGTCTGATCATAATCATTCTCAAAAGGCATTTTATCATCTTTTTTTACCGTTTTTGGATTGCTTTTTTAAAAAGTTGACTCAAAATTTGACCGAAGAAAATATACCAATACCGAATAATGATGTTATAGATCAATTAGGCATAAAATTATACGAAGATCTTTATAATTTATCGGATTTAGTTTTGTTTCATGAATTTAATGAAATAAAAACAGAAAATTCAGCCCACGATTTAGCAGAGGATTTCTATTATAAGAAATTTGTTTTCGGTACTTTATCAGATAAATTTCAGGATTTATTTTTAAAGTATCCAATGCTTGCCCGCAAACTTTCTAAAAAAACATCAGATTATATTGTTTTTATAACTACTGTTTTTAAAAGATTTGAAAATGACAAACCTGATTTAAAACTACTTTTAGATAAAAAGTTTGATCAGCTTACAAAACTTCATTTAAGTTCAGGTGATCAGCACAATGGAGAATCGACTATCATTCTTGAGTTTGAAAATTCTCATAAATTAGTTTACAAACCTACCAATTTAAGTATAACAAATTCCTATAATGAGTTTCTAAACTGGGTAAATGAGAACATGGAAGAAAACTTAAAAACCTTTAAGGTCTTGGATAAAGGGAATCATGGCTGGTTAGAATTTATTGAAAATTCGCCTTGTAACAATATTGAAGATGTAAAACTGTACTATGAAAGAGCCGGTATTTTATTGGGAGTAACTTATTTTTTGAATGCTAAAGATTTTCACTGCGAAAATATAATTGCTTCAGGGAACTGTCCCGTTTTAATAGATCATGAAACTATTCTGAGCCCGGAATTAAAACAGCTCAACGGAGAAAATCAAGAATCACAGAGTGCTATTTTTAGATCAATTTTTGAGGCATCACTGCTCCCGACAAGACATTTAAATTTGCCCTATTATATGTACGGATTTGGTTCTTCAAAAATGTTAGAGTCTGATTTCCCAATTTCAAAAATTCAAGATGTGAATAAAGATTCCATGAAAGTGATTTCTGAAATGGAGACGAAAAAACTGTACAAATTAAATAAGCCTTTTTTGAACGATTCAGTTGTAAATCTTGCAGAATATGAAAAAGAGTTTAAGACAGGGTTTCAAAAGTTGTACAATTTAATTTTGAAAAACAAAAAACATCTGCAGTCTGAATATTCTCCCATTACTAATTTTTATAGTTCCAAAATTCGTTTTGTCAACCGCCACACAAAAGTGTACGCTAAGATTTTAAAATTTCTAAATAAGCAGGAATATTTGGCTGATTCCATCAAGTATGGAATAAAACTGGAGATGTTAGCAAAAGCATACATAGCTTTTGATAATGGCGGCCCCATATTAGATGCGGAGCGAGAACAAATGTTACGAGATGATATTCCTGTATTTTATATTAAGGCTTTAGATAACCGTATCAATTTACCCAATAAAAAAAGCATGGATTTAATAAAATGCAGTGCTATAGAAAATATACACAATAAAGTTAAAAATGCAAGCATAGAAGATTTTGAGAATCAAATAATGCTGATTACGGATTCGGTTAAACTTTAATTAAAAAGAAGCAAAAGATTGAAAAATTAATTTTATGGAATTGAAAAAAAACATTACTACTTATACACGTTTTGTCGCTATTAAATGGCAACAATGATTCTTTCGTATGCCTTTGCAAAAATCTTGGGAACGCAATTTATTGTTCAGCCCAGTACGTTTGATGAACCCGTAGAATCACAAATGGTAACATTACTGAAAGGAAAATATGAAATAAATAAAAAATATCTAATCATTCAAGCAAATGAAACTAAAAAAATAATTTTCAAACGGATTCGTTAGTTGCCATTTAAGGTTAAAATAACACCGATAAAAGAAGCTATTTCTAAATCAGCTTATTGCTGGTTGCAAAACAATAGCTTCTGAAATATTATTTACTTCTAATTTTTCAAAAAGTTTTCTTCTGTGAAATTTTACAGCATCCGGCGAAACAAATATTTCTTTTGCAATTTCACGTATAGTAAAAGCCCGAGTCGAAACTTCTTTAAGCAATCAAAAAAAATTTAAAAGCCTTTGCGAAAAGAGCTAGAAGAGTTTTAATGTTTAACGTTTTTAAGAACAAAAAAAAAACGTAAAGCCATGTTTTGAAGCTTTTAGGGATTACGTAGCTCATACAAAAACTGCATATGTACTTCTAGAGCAGTTTTGTTATTGTCATCGTTCTCCTTTAGCATTTTAAAACCTTATTTTTTATTTATTTTGGTCATACTTTCTTAAGAATATTGCGAAAAAAACTTGTAATATATTACTACTACTACTACTACTACTACTACTACTACTACTACTACTACTACTACTACACTATTAGATGAATAAAAAGCTAAACTTTTCTTATTACTAATGATAGTGATTAAATGATCCCATTTTTATTGGTGATTTATCAAGTCAAGGCTACGTTTTCGTAAAAGGATATTGTTTCCATAAATAGCTAAACTATTTTCAAAAGAGGAATACAATAAAAAGTAGGTATTTTAACATTTTTTACACTTTTAGTCTAAAGCTAAATTTTAGAATAGCCATAGATTTGTTATGTAATATTACAAATACGAGGAATTCCTGAAAAGCATTTTTTTAATAATGCAACGACTATTATGAAGCTGTTGCTAAAACAAATATTTTCTAACAAAACCAAAAACACCATGAAACATTTTTATTATATTATCGCGATTATATCACTGCTAGCCACTTTAAACTCTTGTACTGCAGACGAAATTGAAACTGACAAACCTAAAGCTCAAGCCGAAGTTCAAGCTGATGTTGACCCAAATAATTCTGGTAGCATAATCCCACCAAAAAAATAACCTTTTTAATTTTTTTAGTATTATTTTTCAAGTATATTAAAAAGTTAAAAAAAATGTACTTTTACACTTATTTTAATTAAAAACGATTGAAACTATTTACAACAATATTTATTTTTAGTATTTTTTTTATTGGATGCGAGCGTAAAAATCAAAATTCTTACACTTCAAACGCTAATAATTTAGATTCGTTGATTTCAACTTCGACATACAAAAACATAACTAAAGAAGAAAGGTTAGAAAAGGCGTTATTAGCTTCTGAAATTATTCAAAAAAATGACACTTTAGTGATGTCATCTGATTATTATTTTGAATTGGCGGATTCATTTTTTCAACTTGGCGAGAGTGAAAAATGTATACACTTACTGCAAAAGCTGTATCAAAAATCAATTTTATTAAATGATAACGAAGGTATTCAAAATGCAAGCTACAGTATTGCAATTGTTTATAATAAAGAAACAAAATATGATTCGGCTTATTATTACTTTACAAAATCAGAAAAGGTCCTTTTAAAAGAAAAAAATGAGAATTTATTAGGTAATGTAAAGATATGGAAAGCAGAAATATTATCTTTTAAAAATGACTATGTAGGGGCTGAAAAATTGGCGATTGAAGCATTAAAATATGGCATTGAAAAAAAAAACAATCTGCTGATTTACAATTGTTATCTCACTTTAGGAAGTACACTAGTAGGTCTGGATAATTACGAAAAAGCTGTAGATTATTACAACAAAGCTATTGAAATTTCTGAAAAATTAAAATCAAATTCAAATTATTTATCTTATAAATGCCAGCCCTACAATCATATTGCTAATATATATGTAAAAACGCAAGAATATGAAAAAGCTATCGCATTTGCAAAACAAGGGTTAGCTATAGCAAATTTCAAAAAAGTTGACCCTCCAATTTATTGTTATCTTACCAATAAACTTGCTTATTCTAAATTTAAACTGGGTAACAAATCGTCATTAAAACAATTTGAAGAAACCTTGAAAATTGGTGACAGAATAAATAATATTCCTGTTCAGATTACCTCCAAAACTTATTTAGGAGAATATTATTTAAATCAAAAAAACTATTCAATAGCTAATTACTATTTGAAAGAAGCGCTACTACAGGCACGTAAAAATAATCTTTTTGAAGACGAACTCACAATCCTTAAATTATTAACCCTCGCAAGTCCTCAAAACGAATTCTATTATACAAATAAATACATATATCTTAAAGATAGTCTTCAAGATGTAGAACGTACTTCTCGTAATAAATATGCCCGAATAGAATTTGAAACCGACCAAATAATCCAGGAAAAAATAATAGCTGAGAATAAAAAGAATGAAATCTCAAAACAATTCATTTTATACGCTATCATGAGTGCCTTGGTATTATTATTATTGCTAATTATTTTATATCGCAAAAACAATAACATCAAACTTGAAAAATTGTTTCGCAAACAAGAACAAGCTTTAAACGATTCGCAAATTTATAATTTGATGCTTTCAAATCAGCAAAAAATGGAAGAAGGCAAACTTATCGAAAAACAACGAATCTCTAGAGACCTGCACGACGGGATAATTGGAAAATTGTCGGCAATACGTATGAATTTGTACGAAATAAAATATAGTCAATCACCAGAATCAATAAAAAAATATTTGGAACATATTGCTGAGATGAAAAATATTGAAGAAGAAATCCGCAATTTGACACACGAACTGAATACGAATGTTTTTTCAGGATCTGATGATTTTGAAACAACGATAAAAGCATTATTCACGGAATTAAACAATAATCCAATAACTAAAATAAATATAGCAATTGATCCAAGGATAGACTGGTCGTTGGTCGATATAAATGTAAAAATGAATCTTTACAGAGTTTTTCAAGAAGCATTACAAAACATCAATAAATATGCCGATGCTTATATAATAACAATTGCAATTGCTAAAAGTGAAACAGGTATAAGTATTCAAATTGCCGACAATGGTAAAGGTTTTGATTTAACGCAAGCAAAAAAAGGAATTGGATTAAAAAACATGAATCATCGCGCAATGGAACTTAAGGGACAATTCTCTATAGAATCGAAACAAAATATAGGTACAAAAATAAATTTGTCAATTCCAATAGAATTCAATAGTTTTGAGTTTTAAACACCAATGACAAAAAAAATACTAATAGTTGAAGATCATTCTTCAATGATTACTGGATATCAAACCATTCTCTCTCACAATAAGTTAGGGCATGAGTTAGAGTTTTATTCTGCAAACAATTGTAAGGCTGCTTATGATTGTATTTCAAATGAAACCAAACCAATTCCTTTTGATTTGGTAATGCTAGATTATAGTTTACCATCTTTCCCTGAAAAGGACATTTTTAATGGTGGTGATTTAGCACTTTTAGTTCACAAATATATTCCTGGTGCAAAAACATTAATTATTACTTCGCATTTTGAAAGTGTTATTTTGTACAATATTTATCAAAAAACTCATGTCAACGGAATTATGGTCAAAACTGATTTCGACGATGAAGAATTGTTGTTAGCTTATGAAAAAATCATGACTGGTGAAAGCTATTTTAGTAAAACTGCTAAAAAGGCAAAAACTGAACGCTTGTTAGCCGAAGGTCATTTTGATAGTGTTGACCGCCAAATCATAACACTTATTTCTAAAGGATGTCAAATAAAAACCATTGCAAACACTATAAAAGTTTCGGAAGACACTGTTAAAAAACGCAAAAGTAAAATAAAAGATATTTTAGGAATTGATAAAGGCAATGACGAAGACATTTTGCGTGAGTGTAGATTATTACAAATGATATAGAGAGAGTTGGATACGCTCCTTTATCTAAATATCGACTTCTTTTATTTTTATAAAAAACTTTTTTTCTATTTTCCACAAGACTGATGCTAATTAAATTACAAATGAGCCTGGATTTTGTTATTTACACTGGTTTCAGATAAAATTTTATTGTTGTTTACAGCGTCTCCAGATTATCATGCAAATCCTTTTGCGACTATCCTTTGTTTCTCCAAAATCATTTTCCTACATATTTAAAAAAAACATTCAAAATTTAGTATTTCTCTTTTAGATGTTGTTCATCATAAGAGCTCATATTATATTACTTTTTTGATGTGCCTACACGATTTATATTTTGGGTATATACTTATCAAATATTTGTATTCGTTCCTCTTTTCAAGATTAAAAAAAAATCGTTGTATAATGTATTTAGATTCACTCACTTACAAGGTGCTGAATACCTACTAATTTTAACTTTTTTTACACTTTAAGTGTAAAACCGCATAAAACTCTTACAGTAGCTTTGACATATCAAATTACTTCAGAATTATTTATAATTAAAATTTTGGAGTTTAGAAAAGCTAATAAAACAGAATGATTATAAAGTAATAAAAGCGTATCGATTGTTTGTAAGAGTCTGTTTTTAAGATATTTGAAAATAAAAATCAAATGGCTTTGAATTTGCTTAAAAAAATATTAGTACTCGATTTTTGAAAATTAGTAATCAATAGAATTAATTATCATTACAAATCATGAATACAACAGCAAAGAAAACTGCAATAGATTGGTCTTCACCAGATATTTTAAATCATCTATTCTTACATATAAAAAGTCCATTAGATTCTATTATTACAGCTAGTACACCTAGCACATCTGGAAACGAGGTTAAAAATGAAATTATTTTTTCTAGTAGTAATGAAATTAATGATCTTATAGAGGAAATATTAAATGAAATTAAATCTAAATCAGTAAGCTTAACAATACAAAGCCGACCTGATATTTTTGATATTTATGAATCAAATAAGAATGTTCAGCATTTATGCTCCAATAAGATCACTCCAGAAAAAGTTACAAAAAACGACCAAAATTGGTTAATAAACTTAGAAAAAGAAATTTATAATTCCATTTCTAAGGATGATCTTGATTTGTATTATTTATCGTGTAAAATGGCTGTAAGTGAAAGACAGCTTCATAGAAAAATTGCAAATTTAGTTTACTTAACTCCTAATAAATACATACGCATATTAAGGTTGCATAAAGCAAAGCAGCTAATCGATAATTATATTCAAGATTCCATTTCTCAAGTTTCTTATTCTGTTGGATATAATGATTCCCATTATTTTTCAAAATTGTTCAGTAATCAATATGATATATCACCCAAAGCATTAATAAACTCATTAGCCTAAAAGAGTCTGATAAAAAGTATTCACCAAATGCAGAATTTTATATAGAATTCCTTTAAACCTACTTTAAAAAGATATTGAATTAAACGAGAATAATTTTGGCTGTATTAATGTACGGTTGATATGCACTATAAAGTTATTACTGATTATCAAAGTCTATAAAATTCTTTAATGATTTTTTTAAAATAAAGCATAATTAAATAACCATAACCTTAAAAATATATATTATGAAACGAGTGCTTTTTTTCTTAGGCCAATTAGATGACAGAGACCTGGAATGGATGATCCAGAATGGCCAAAAAATAGAATTAAAAACTGGAGAAACACTGATCCAGAAAGGAAATTATGTAGATAATTTATACATTTTACTATCAGGTCAATTGTCTATTTATTCAGATGGAATTGACGGACAGGAAGTTGCTCTTCTTGGAGCAGGAGAAGTTGTAGGTGAAATGTCTTTCTTAGAATCCAGACCTCCTTCAGTTTCTGTTATTTCAAAAAAAACATCCGTAATTTATAAAATATCTCGAAACGCAATAGAAGCAAGACTTTCTTCAAATTCAGATTTTAAAGCTAATTTTTATTACTCACTAGCATTGTTTCTTTCTAATAGGTTAAGAAAAACAACAGATCGTTTGGGATATGGGATTCCTGAAGAAGAGGATTTAATTGATACAAAAGTATTAGATGTGGTTTCTCAGGCAGGTGCGCGTTTCGGTCAAATATTAAATAAATTTTCCGAAGTTAAGTTAAGTGTTAATTATTAAGGCTCAAATATGAGGAATTACTTTTTGTTTTGCATTTTATTGATTAGTAGTACTATTTTATATAGTCAGTCTAAAATTAAGTGCGATTTAATAGAGGTTTCAAGTATCGCATTTAATAAAAATCCAAATATTAAAATTGCTAATTACTCTATCGATAATGCCGAAGCTAATTTCCAAATTCAAAAAAGTATTTTTGATTTTAACTTAAATTCTGAAATTGCATATAAAAATGATAAATACAATCTTTTTACTGCTGATCCAAGAAATAAATACGTCGATAAAGCTTTAAGAAATAATTCATTAGATGTTTCAACAAGCTTACAAAAAAAATTACGTTCCGGACAAATAGCAGATGTAAGTTTAAATTATAATTATAACGATAGTAATTATCCATATAACAATTTTAATGAGTTTGTTGGCCCTTTTTATGGTAATCATTTTAGCACTGTTAATCTTCAATTAACTCAACCTCTTTTAAGAGGAAGGGGAGCAAAGATAACTACAGCGTTAGAAAAAGCTTCTGTTTTTTATATTAATAAAAGTAAATATGATTCTGAATTTACCAATTCTTATGAAATTGAACAAATTGGTATTGCCTATTGGAATTACTATACTTCGTATAAGAGTCTGGCAATTTATATTCAAAATGAAAATAGGGTAAGAGAGGTATTAAATATGACTATTGAACTTGTAAAAGCTGATAAAAAACCAGAAAGTGATTTAGCTCAAGTCAATGCCGATTTAAGCAATCAGGAAAGGTTAACCGCTGCTGCAAAACAAGATCTATATAATACACGATTAAATTTAGGACGGGTTATAGGTTTAATCGATGAGGAGAGTCAAAGATTGGATATTCCTATTAATGACTTTCCAACTATTTTAGAATCTGGGTATGATGGTACTATTAATAAAGATGCACTTATTAAAATTGCTAAGGATAATAGAGCTGATGTAAAGGCAATTGAAGAAGAATATAAAGCAATAGAGCTTCAATACTTGGTAGCAACAAACAATCTAAAGCCTCAATTAAATTTATCAGCATTTGCTTTTTATGGAAGTGCAAGTGTTGGAAATGGTGTTGAAAAATCATGGTCTTCTCTTATTAACCATCAAGGTCAGGATTTAGGAGGTGGAGCTAAACTAACATTTTCTTTTCCACTGAATAACAATCTGGCAAAAGGGAATTATTCAATAAGTAAAATCGCTTTGCAAAATCAATCCACAATAAATGAAAACACTCATAGAAATATTGAATTGAATATTGATATAGCTATTAATAACCTGATTAATAATGCTCTAATTGTTAAAAAATCAGAAGAAGCTTTTAGTTTTTGTCTAAATGCATATAATAATGAACAGATAAAGTTTCAGGCAGGTTTGACAACTCTTTTAAATTTAATGATATTTCAAGAAAGACTTACTTCTTCAGAATTACAGAATTTAAACGCACAGCAACAATTTTCAAATGCAATACTAATTCTTAGACATGAAACCGGGACTCTTATTTCTAAAGAGAACCTTGGGTTTAAAATTACTCAAAATGCATTTTATACTATTCCTAACACAGAAAATTAAAATATATAAATTATGTCAGCATCTTTTTTTAGAAAATCGGCATTAGAGAAACTTTCTACTCCAGAAAAATTGGATCAGTTGATTAAGGTTACCGGGACAAAAGCCTGGATAGCTCTAATTACAATTATAGTGGCAATTTTTACAGCCTTAATGTGGTCATTTATGGGTACCGTAAAAACAAAGTTAGATGTAGTTGGAGTTGTATTAGGTGGAGACGTTCATGAAGTAGTTGCTACTGCACAAGGACAATTAGTAGAGTTAAAAATAGCCATAGGTAATAACGTTAAAAAAGGAGATATTATAGCTACAATACGACAACCAGAACTATTTCAACAAATAGAAGATGCAAAAGTGGTATTGTCAGACAGAAAATTTGAAATGGAAAAGCTAACGTCTTACGGAAATCAAGGCGCTCAATTACAAGGTCAAATAATTAGTCAATCACGTGTAAGTATTACAGGCGAAATCGAATCAGAAAAAAAGAAAATCGCATTTCTGAATAATCAATTGGAATCAGAGAATATACTTCTTGATAAAAGTTTAATAACTAAATCTCAAGTTGCAAATACAAAACAACAGATAGAGGCTGCAAAAAACACAATCGAAAGATTAAAAGGACAAATCGTAGAAACATCCAGTCAACAAAATAATTTGGGATTTGATATACAACAGAAAGTTACATTACAAAGACAAAGAATTGCAGAAGCTGCAAGAAATCTTCAGTTTTTAACTGAAAAATATGACAATCAAAGAAATGTAAAAAGCCCTTATGACGGAGAAGTAGTTGAAGTTTTAACCGATGCCGGAATTGTAGTATCAGCTGGATCTCCATTATTTAAACTTAAAAATACACTTAACACAAAACAATCACAACTAAGAGGAATTCTTTATATCCCTTCCAAAGATGGTAAAAAAATTAAAAAAGGAATGGAAGCTCTAATTGTACCTTCGACCGTGCAGCCTGAAGAATATGGTTTTATAAAAGGGAAAGTAACGTATGTATCTGATTTCCCGATAACCCAGCAAGGAATGCTAACCTCAGTTAAAAATGATCAACTTACAAAGCAACTTTTAGTAGGTGGTCCTTTGTTTGAGGTTTACGTCGATTTTGAAAAGGACCCTGTATCGTATAGTGGTTATAAATGGACTTCTGCTAAAGGTCCCGATATTTTTCTGAAAGAAGGCACATCTTGTTTAGGTAAAATTACGATCAAACAAGAGCCTCCTGTAACACTAGTTGTTCCTGCATTTAAGAAATTTTTTGACCTATATTGATCTATCAAATGAAAAATAACACAAACTTACTTATAAAAAAACAAGCTAAACCTGTCAAAGTGCCGACTGTTTTACAGATGGAAAGCGTTGAATGTGGTGCTGCAGCTTTAAGTATTATTTTAGGACATTTTGGCAAGTTTGTTCCATTAGAAAAATTGAGAATAGCTTGTGGGGTATCACGAGATGGATTGAAAGCTACTAATATCTTAAAAGCTGCTAAAGAGTATGGATTAGAAGCAAAAGGATATGCTAAATCTATTGAAAAACTAATGCAATTAGAAACTCCATCGATTATCTTCTGGAATTTTAACCATTTTTTAGTTCTGGAGGGTTTTACAAAAAAGAGAGTCTACCTTAGTGACCCGGCACAAGGGAGGTATTATGTGAGTCATAATGAATTTGACGATTCTTATACAGGTGTGGTTTTAACCTTTAGTCCTTCAACAGAATTTGAAAAAGGAAATCATAAAAAAGGATTAAAATCATCTTTGATTTCAAGAATTGCTAATTCTAAGTTAAGTGTTATCTACATTGTTATAGCAAGCTTGTTTTTAGTAATTCCTGGTTTAGTAATTCCTTCATTCCTTAAAATATTTATAGATAAATATTTAATTAATAATTTCTCAGGTTTTGTAATGCCTCTTTTACTAATTATGGGTGTAGTTCTAATTGTTAATGCTTCTTTAGTTTATCTCCAGCAATACTTTTTACTTAAATTAGAAACAAAACTTGCATTGGTAACTTCCAGTAAATTTCTTTGGCATGTTTTTCATTTACCAATTGCTTTTTTTACTCAAAGATACAGTGGCGAAATAGGTAATCGAGTCTCATTAAATGATAAAGTAGCAAAACTGTTAAGTGGGGATTTAGCCAACGCTGCATTAAATGTTATTGTTGTGATTTTTTATGCAATTTTAATGTTCTCCTATGATGTTACCCTGACTTTAATTGGTGTTTTTATGGCAGCACTAAATGTTGTCGCCTTAAGGTATGTTTCAACAGCTAGAAAAGACGGAAGTCGAAGATTAAGTAATGAAATGGGAAAGTTATTAGGTACTACAACCTCGGGAATTAGTATGATTGAAACATTAAAATCCTCTGGTAGAGAAAATGATTTTTTTACTAATTGGATAGGATATTTGGCTAAAGTAATGAATGCTCAACAAGAATTTGGATGGTTGACAATAAGGCTTAATATACTTCCAAATCTAATTTCATCTTTAACAAATACTTTAATATTAGGAATTGGTGCATTAAGGATAATGGAAGGAGAAATGACTTTAGGAACTTTAGTTGCTTTTACTTTTTTAATGAATAATTTTATTACTCCGGTAAACCAACTTGTATCAGTAGGAGCCATGCTGCACGAAACAGAAAGCGATATGGCACGCATTGATGATGTAATGAACTATGAAATTGACAAACAATTTATAGACAATGAAGATGAAAATATCCAAAAGACAAAGAATCAATTTATTAATAACAAATTGATTGGATACTTCGAAATGAAGAATGTGACTTTTGGATACAGTCGGACCATGCCTGCATTAATAGAAAACTTTAATTTAAAATTAAGACCCGGAAGCAGAGTGGCATTAGTTGGAGGTTCTGGGAGCGGAAAGTCAACCGTTGCAAGGATAGCTTCGGGACTTTATGATCCATGGGAAGGAGATATCTTACTTGATAATAAAAATAGAGCAGGTATACCCAGACATATCATTACAGAATCATTAGCGGTAATAGACCAGGAAGTCCTGGTGTTTAATGGTACTATTAAAGAAAATATTTCTTTTTGGGACACCATGATTCCTGAAAAAAACATTATAAATTCAGCAAGAGATGCTGACATTCATGATGTTATTGCAGCTAGAAATGATGGATATGAAAGCTCTGTATTAGAAGGCGGTTCGAATTTTAGTGGAGGACAGCGCCAGCGAATTGAAATTGCCAGAGCTTTAGTCTGCAACCCTACAATTTTAATTATGGACGAGGCTACCAGCGCATTAGATTCTACCACAGAAAAAATTGTGATGGATAATATTAAGAAAAGAGGATGTACTTGTTTAATTGTTGCCCATAGATTAAGCACTATAATGGACTGTGACGAGATAATAGTAATGGAGTTTGGCAAAATCGTAGAACGAGGCTCTCATAAAGAATTATTAAAACTAAATGGTGTTTATGCAAAATTGATTGAAACAAAATAAAAATTAAAATATGTCAACGAAAGATAAAATAGGTATAGGAGTTGAAGAACCATTGATACTAAATAGTTCAGACAAATTTTGGATGGTGGTTTCTGGTGAAGTTAATGTGTTTTATGTTAGAGTTGATGAAAAAGGAGAATATTTATGCGCGTTAAAATATCTTTACTCTGCAAAAAAAGGGGACTTATTATTTAGTTTACTATCTCCTGACTGTAAGGATGATATTCGTTTAATTGTTTTTTCTAACGAAGCTAATTTACTATCTATAAATAAACACGAACTCATTACTATAGATCATTTCTTTCTAAAAGGTATGATTGATAAATGGATATTAAAAACTTCATTTAAAATTAATTCAAGTAATGCTCCAAAATCTTACAGCACGTTAGAGAACTATAATGATTTTATTTTAAATCAAAACACTATAGCATACCCTTCTCAGGGAATAAATTGGGTAAGTTTAATTCATGGACAACTTTCCGTTTTCTCAGAACAGGAAACAATTAACTCTGACGATACCCTTAAATTTCCAATTCCTGTTTGTAATAAGTTATGGGTTAAATCAATGTCTGAATTTTCTGAATTAAAATTGATAAGTACCAGAGAAGTTTTAGAAGATGAAATTAATTTTTTAATTTCCTTAGAAAAATTACAAGCTTATTTTTACAATCAGCTTTGCAAAAATATTGAGATCAATAGTTTGTTCGAAAACAATAACCTAAATGATAAATTAATTCATCAGGAAGAAGAATTAAAAAACACTTTAGAAAAAATAAAATCTATAGTTACGGGTAGTAAAAAAAAATTACATCGCACGAATAATAAAAAGCAAAACATACTGTATTTAACATGTCAATTAATTGGAGAACATGCTGGCTTTAAATGTGAAGAGCCAAAACATTTTGAGTCAGATATACATAACGCAAACAATCTGCTATATGCTATTGCTCAAAGTTCTAAAGTAAGAATACGAAAAATTATTTTGAGAGATGTGTGGTGGAAAGATGAAAATGGGCATTTATTAGCATTTATAAAAGAGTCTGATGAGCCTGTTGCTCTTATACAGCAAAATTCTACAACTTACATAATCAAAAATCTTTCAAAAGGAACTGAAACTGTTGTTAATAATGAAATAGCCGAATCTTTAAATCCTATAGGTTATATGTTTTTTTCTGGATTTGATATAAAAATGGATTCCATAAAAAAAGTATTAAGTTTCGCTATGAATGGTGTGAAAAAAGACGCGAAACTATTATTAATTGCTTCTTTAGTCGGAAGTCTAATTGGTTTATTAATTCCTGTATTATCTGGGATGATATATGATGATGTAATACCAACTGCAGATAAATCCATACATTTAGAAATCTTTACGATTATGATAATTATAGGTTTGGTATCTGCCGGACTGCAACTTACTCAAGGAGTCCTACAAATGAGAGTAGAGTCAAAATCAAGTATTAACCTACAAGCCGGAGTGATGGATTATATACTTCGCTTACCTGTAACTTTTTATAAAAAATATACTGCTGGTGATCTCACAAATAGAGTTTTAAGTATTAATTCAATTAGACAAATCCTTTCTAATACACTTATGACGGTAGTACTTAGTGGGGCATTCTCATTTGTTAATTTATTACTTCTCTTTTATTATGATTCGAGTTTAGCATGGGTAGGAGTTGGACTTGTTTTAATTGCTATTGCTTTTATGGTTTTAATGGGCTGGCTAAAATTGAAGTATGATCGAGAGGTGTCTAAATACGAAGGAGAAATTCAAGGTTTCCTTTTCGAATTTTTATCTGGAATTAGTAAAATAAGAATAACCGGAGGTGAAAAAAGAATTTTTTCTTTATGGGGTGATAAGTTTTCAAAATTAAAAAAATTAGGATTTAGTTCGGGGAGTTATCAAAACTTTGTAGAAGTTTTTAATAGCTCTTATCCTCTTTTTACAAGTATATTATTTTTTTCATTTATATATTATACAGTTTTAAATTCTCAAAATTCTGGAATGTTATCTGTAGGATCATTTATGGCTTTTATCATTTCCTTTAATAAATTTTTAAATGATAGTTTAAGATTAAGTATGGCATTTATTTCTTCACTTAGCGTTATTCCTTTGTACGAAAGAGTAAGGCCAATTTTAGAAGAAAAACCAGAATCGATTGAAGAAAGCATTGATCCAGGAGAATTAATGGGTGAAATTGAACTGAATTCTATATCTTTTAGATATTATGAAGATCAGCCGCTAATTTTAAAAAATGTTACATTTAAAATAAAACCGGGTGAAATGGTTGCGTTTGTAGGCGCGTCTGGCTCTGGGAAATCAACAATTATGAGACTTCTTTTAGGCTTTGAACACCCTGAGTTAGGTTCTATATTCTATGATGGTAATACATTTGACGCAATGAATAAGGAACTTACAAGGCGACAAATAGGTGTAGTGTTGCAAAATGGAACGCTTATGTCAGGTAGTATTTATCAAAATATTGTTGGTAATTCAGAATTAACATTAGAAGATGCTTGGGCCGCAGCACGTATGGCTGGTATGGAAGATGACATAAAGAATATGCCAATGGAAATGCATACATTTATTAGTGAAGGAGCAGGTACATTTTCAGGAGGTCAAAGACAAAGATTAATGATTGCCAGAGCAATTGTTCATAAACCCAGATTATTATTTATGGATGAGGCAACAAGCGCTCTTGATAATAAAACTCAAAATATTGTTGCAGAAAGTTTAGATAAACTTCAAGCTACCCGCATAGTTATTGCACATAGGTTGAGTACTATAAAAAATGCTGACCGTATTTTTGTTTTGGAAAAAGGAGAAATCAAAGAATCAGGAACTTATGATGAGCTAATTCAAATGGAAGGTTTGTTTACAGAACTTGCTAAACGTCAAATTGCCTAACAATGGTAAATCAATCATCTCCTTTAAAAAAAGAAGAACATCTCATTAATATTGATCTTTCTGAGGAACTCAAAACCTACTTATCAAATAATTTTAAATCAAAAAAAACAATACCACCTTTCGAAAATGAAATAGGTATTAAATACTGGGAAGATTTTGCAAAAAAAATTACTGCGGATAAATTATTATTTAATGAATTAAAAAAATGCTATCTTCAATTAAATTTTCCAATAGAAATTGGCATCGAAAAAACAGAATTTTATAAAAATATAGTTTTAAGGGGAAAAACAGAAAATATAAATTTACCTTTTTCACTAAAGCTAAGCGATCCTAAAAATATAGCTTTTAAAATTCATAAAAGTATTGCAGGTAAAATACCAATAGTAACGGTCCCAAATAAAGAAGACTTCACAACAATTATACAATCACTATTATATAAAAACAACCCCAAACATGTTCCGCAATCTATGGGTGCAGTATTAATCAATGGAATCAATAACTGGGAGAGATTAATGATTTTAAAAAACGATTGGTTAACAACTAACACTTCTGAAAATTGGGTCAAAGAGTTTTCTTGTAATGTTTTGCCAAATAAGAGCTTATATAAAGATAAATTAATTATTCTAAGCACAAAACCCTATAGTAATGTAGCGGCAAAGCAATTGGGTTTGAATAAAAGTTTATGGTTATCCTATTCCATTTCGATAAGAGAAGAACACGAATGTACACATCTATACACTCTTAAAAAATTCGGGGTAGCATCAAATAACCTGCACGATGAGTTAATTGCAGATTATATAGGAATTGTAAAAACTATTGGACATTACAATAAATCATGGATGTTAATATTTATGGGACTTGAAGAGTATCCTAAATATAGGCAAGGAGCAAGGTTAGAAAATTATTTATTAGACAATAAATTATCTCAAGGAGACTTTAAACAATTAATTAAAATAATTAAAAATGCAATTGAAAATATTTCTATTTTTGATAAAACTCGCGGAAAGTTACAATCAAATCTAGATCAAATGTGCAGAATAGATGCTCTTTGTGAAACAAGTTTAGAAGAATTATCATCTGCAAATGGAGCTTCTTTACTTATTGATAATTATAATAAAAGGTTGGAAAAGGAAACTTAATTTTAGTTTATTAATCTTAGGTCTGGCTGCGTTTAGTATTTATTCGGGTATAAAACTGCGCAGTAAAAAGAAAGAATTAGAAAAAACAAACATTAAAATTGGAAACCAAAAAGATGAAATCGAATTATACGCAAATAAATTAAAAATCAGTAATGAAGCTAAAATTAATTTTTTCACATGACTTTCCCATGAATTTCAAAATAAAAATAATGCTGTAAAAAAAGATTTAGATTTAATGTATAATAATTCTAAAAAGATTACTTCGTTTAATAAATCAATTACTCGATTTTAGAAAAATAAAAAGTAAAAATTTTACTATAAAACAAGTAAAAATAAATCTTTATAATTTTTTAAAAAAAAATAGTTAAAGAGTTTGAAAGAGAGGCTTTAAGGAGAAATATAAAATTTTATTTTTCTACAAATAATAAAGGCTTAGAGGTATTATATATAGATCAAAATATTATAATTTATTGTCTAACAGTTTTAAGTTTACTCCTGATAATGGCAGAATTGAAGTGTTTATTGTAGAGGAGAAAGAGATATCGCATCAACAATGGCATAGTATTGTGTTAGCTCCAAACATTCGATCCAGTGACCTATTTATAAAATTTGAAGGGAATAGCAATGGAGGAAATGTAGATCAGTCCTTCAGGCAGGCATTAGAAAGCAATGAATCTCAAATAAGCTTTGATGCTTTACAGAATGCACACTCTTCAATTAACAGAGTATATGTATTGTGTGGAAATCGAACAGCATCATCCTCTGAACTTATTATCAATAACCTCAAACCTTAAATGTCATCACCACAGGTTTTCCAATAGAGGATGATCGAATTGCGGGACGCAAAGGCTGGATATTATATCTTTCAATCTATAAATTGTTCAATGCAAGATATGGAGGTAGTTATTCTAAAGGGATAAATCCAACTGTCAATGCTAATGAACTTCTACAACCTGAAGTATTTCCGTTGGGTAACCCATCAGAAGTTTTGTTAAGTAAGGCAATAAATATCATATCTGGAAATACAAATAAAATAAAGACAGTTACAATACGATCATTGCCTCTTTCTACTATTAATACAGATGTTGATCCTTTATTAAGAGTTATGTCATAAACAAGCTTTTTAAAAATCAAACAATTTACCCCCACAACGGGTTTACAGATAATTCATTTCCACGTTTGGATACATAAAATAAAAGCTTAATTTTACTTTTTAAATCACATATTTCCTTCTTACTTGTCATTACAAAATAATCCTTCCTAATTATTTAGACAAGTTGCTGGTTCGAGAAGGTATTTTTAAGAATTCATTTTTATTTACATAAACTCATAATTTCATGTATCAATTTGTAAAATATATTTTGCTGCTTTTTTTAGCATCATTAAGTTTGGTTTCCTGTAAAGAAAAACAAGGAGACAAAATCGAAGTTGGTTTTTCTCAAGCTATGACAACTGATGACTGGCGTAAACAGATGAACAATTCCATGAAAATTGAAGCTTCTTTACGGCCTGGAGTCGATTTAAAAATTAGCGATGCCAACAATAATATCGAGAAACAAATAGAGGATATCGAAAGGTTTATAGCGAACAAAGCCGATATTATAATTGTATCTCCGATTCAATCAAAACCCTTGACGGCAGTTGTCGAAAAATCATTAAAAGCAGGAATCCCGGTTCTTGTGGTAGACAGAAAAATTGATGGCGAAAACTACACCGCCTATCTTGGAGCCGATAATATTGAAATTGGCAGAATTGCCTCCCGATATATTATTTCGCACAGTAAAGGTTCCGGTAAAATTATTGAAATTACCGGAGCAAATGGCTCATCGCCGGCATATGAGCGCAGTCTTGGTTTTGACCAGATCATTAATGAAAACAAGCGTTTTAAAGTCAGAAATACCATTCATGGCGATTGGGAAGGGGAGTCGGTCAAAGCACCTTTGAAAACAATTCTTTTACAAAATCCTGACGTTGAATACATTTTTGCTCATAACGACCGCATGGCATTGAGTGCTTGGGAAACTGCCAAAACAGTAGGACTAGAAAAGAAAATTAAATTTATTGGTGTTGATGGATTAAATACCGTTAATGGTGGTATCGAATTAGTAAAAAACGGGGTTTTAGACGCAACCATTTTATATCCAACCGGAGGAAATGAAGCATTGAAACTGGCGTTGAAAATGTATAATAAAGAACCAATTTCCAAAAATAACATCCTGAATACCATTATTATCGACCAGAATAATGCAGAAATTATCGAAAATCAAATGGATAAGGTCGATCAGCAGCAAGTGGTTATTGAGTCACAACAAGGAGCAATAAAAGTACAGGAAAGAGAATATGCCTCGCAGAACAACCTGGTTCGGCTGTTGAGTTTTTTCTTAGTGATTATTTTGAGTTTGACTATTTACAGTATTTATTCGACTATTTCTATTTCAAGAAAGAAAAAACAGCTTGAAAGAATCAATCAGACAGTAATTGACCAGAATCATGAAATTCAGGAAATGGCTAAAATTGCCGAGAGAAGCAATGAGGCCAAATTGAATTTTTTTACCGGACTTTCGCACGAATTTAAAACTCCTATAACTTTGATTATGAGTTATGTGGAATCTTTAATTGAAAATGAAAAAATTAAAGGAACTGTTCTTATTGAAGAAATAAAACTGATCCATAAAAATTCTAACAGATTGTTACGATTAATAAATCAGTTGCTGGATTTTAGGAAAATTGAAGAGCGAAAATTTACCTTAAGAGCCTCAAATACCAAAATTTATGATTTTACAAACGAAGTAATGAGAAACTTTAAAGGTGAAGCTGCCCGCAGGAATATTGATTTTCAGCTTACTTGTAAAAATAAAAATCTGGAGTTATTTATTGACAGAGGATTAATGGATAAAGTTTATTTTAATTTGCTTTCCAACGCCTTTAAATTTACACCTGACAATGGAAAAATAAATATTTTCATTATTGAAAATCAGGGTAAAACAGTTAAAATAAGTTTTAAGGATTCTGGAATTGGAATCCCTGAAGATGAATTGTCTAATGTTTTTAATCCATTTTTCAGAGCTTCAAATAATAATAAAAACAGTTCAGGAATCGGACTTCATTTGTCAAAAGAATTCGTGCTCTTGCATAAAGGGACTATTGAATTAAAATCCAAGCAGGGAAGTGAGTTTGTGATTACTTTATTAAAAGGGAACAGTCATCTGCAGCCGTCTGAAATCATAAATAGAGCCGAAAACATAAGCATTGCTCCGAATTTGATAACTGATAATTTAGATATAGAATCTGATAGTAGACAGGTACATGTAATTTCTGAATCAGAAAAATATTCTCTTTTGGTTATTGAAGATAACATCGATTTGGTTACATTTCTGAAAGCTAAATTAGCTAACGAATATGTAGTTCATACCTCAGACGGAAGCGATGCTATTGAAAAAGCAATGGAAATTATTCCGGATATCATCATTTGCGACATTAATTTAGTTGATAAAGATGGCTATGAAATTAGCAAAGAACTGAAGAAAGATCTGCGTACTTCACACATTCCAATTATTATTCTAACGGCACAAAGCAACAAGGAATCTGTTTTAAAAGGATTACAGAGTGGTGTGGATCAATATCTTACGAAACCTTTTAGCCTTTCGATTTTAAAACAATCTATCTCCGGTTTGCTTTTCAACAGGGAAAAACTTCGTTATTACTATACTAATAATATTTACCGCATTGAACCTGAATCAAAATTTGGCAATCAGGAGCAATCTTTCATTACCAAAATGAACGATATCATTAAATTGAATGTTGATGATCCTAAATTCTCTGTTGAAGATTTAGCCGATAAACTAAGTGTTTCCAGAGTTCAGTTATATCGAAAGGTAAAAGCGATTATCGGAATTAATATCAGTGATCATATTAATAATGTAAAATTGGAGAAAGCTGCAGAGCTTTTAAAGTCAAATGATATGAATATTTCTGAAATTGCATACTCACTTGGATTCTCTTCTCCAAACTACTTTTCTACAGCTTTTAAGAATAAATTTGGAATTTCACCAAAGGAATATAAATTTTCAAATTGATATTGGTTTAAAATTGATGCAAATCAGGTATCAATTTTAAACCTTATGTAACAAAATCGAAACTACAAGGTTTTCGTAAATATTTTTTAATTTCTGTAATCCCTTGTAGATAAAGGCTTTGAGTTATAATTGTCAGACTCTCAGTAATTGAACAATTAAATTGTAACATCATTAAAAATAAGTTGTTTTTTTTGCGGATATCTTAGCAATAAGTTTTTAATACATCTACAATGAACAAGATATTACTTTGGTCTGTTACTGCTGCACTGGCAGGTTTTCTTTTCGGTTTTGATACCGTAGTTATTTCTGGAGCTGATAAACAATTACAGCTTCTTTGGCAATCATCTGATGCTTTTCATGGATCTGTTGTTATGGCAATGGCACTATGGGGAACAGTTGTAGGTGCTATTTTTGGAGGAATTCCAACTAATAAAATAGGACGCAAAAAAACACTGTTGTGGATCGGAATTTTATATTTTGTTTCGGCCATAGGTGCTTCTTTTGCAGATGATCCTTATGTTTTTGCATTTTTCAGATTTATAGGAGGTTTAGGTGTTGGTGCATCAACCATTGCTGCTCCGGCTTATGTTTCTGAAATTGCTCCAGCAGACAAACGTGGACGATTAGTAGCTTTGTACCAGTTTAATATTGTACTGGGAATCCTAATTGCCTTTATATCCAATTACTTTTTAAAAGATATAGGAGAAAATGCTTGGCGCTGGATGATTGGAGTCCAGGCTATTCCATCGATTATCTATATTCTTTTTATACTTACGATTCCGGAAAGTCCGAGATGGTTAATATCTAAAAATCGGGATGAGGAGGCACGCAAAGTGTTGTTTAAAATTGATCCGTCTGCAGACCTCAAAGACATAATGGATGATTCGAGAGAAAATGGTGTTACCAAACATGAAAATATTTTCATGAAAAAATACCGTTTCCCATTAATGCTGGCTTTTTTTATTGCATTTTTTAATCAGTTTTCGGGAATTAATGCGTTTTTATATTATGCACCAAGAATTTTTGAAGAAGCAGGTTTAGGACAAAATACAGCTTTATTGAGCAGTATTGGAATCGGGATTACAAATCTTATATTTACTTTAATCGGTGTGGCATTAATTGACAAATTAGGAAGAAAGTTGTTAATGTACATTGGTTCTGTCGGATATATTATTTCGTTGGGATTAGTCTCTGCTTCTTTTTATTACAATTGGGGAGGGTTATCAGTACCTATTTTCCTTTTCTTATTCATTGCTTCGCATGCTATTGGTCAGGGAGCCGTTATATGGGTTTTCATCTCAGAAATTTTTCCAAATCACATTCGTGCTTCAGGACAAGCTTTTGGAAGTTCAGTGCACTGGGTTCTGGCAGCGATTATTCCATCTTTAATCCCGATGCTGTTTTCAGAAATCGGCCCTGAAGTTGTCTTCTTAATTTTTACTTTGATGATGGTGCTTCAGTTGCTGTTTGTAATCTTTATGATGCCGGAAACCAAAGGAATTTCTCTGGAAGTATTAAGTGAAAATCTAACTAAAAAAAATACCAAAAAAAATGAAATCAAAGAAACATCTACCGCTGGCATTTTGTAGTGCAGTACTGCTCTCCATTGGAAGCTGTAAGCCCTATTCGGCTGCTGCACAAACAACTGCTGTTTCGGTATCAGCTTCTGTTGAGGAACAATTGTACCGCCCAAATTTTCACTATACGCCAAAAAAAGGCTGGATGAACGATCCCAATGGAATGTTCTATGCTGACGGACAGTATCATTTGCTTTATCAATATTATCCTGATGGAAATAAATGGGGACCAATGCATTGGGGACACGCCATTAGCATAGATTTAATTAAATGGGAAGAACAGCCTATTGCAATTTATCCGGATAAAGACAAATATATTTTTTCAGGAAGTGCAACAGTAGATATAAATAATACATCAGGTTTAGGAACTGGAAAAATGACTCCGATTGTGGCGATTTATACTTTGCATGATATGGCAAAGGAAAAAGACAACAAGATTGATTTTGAACAGCAGGATATTGCGTATTCGAACGATAACGGTTTTACATGGCAGAAATTTGAGGAAGGAAATCCTGTCATAAAAAACCCTGGAATTCGTGATTTTCGTGATCCTAAAATGAGTTGGGATGGAATGCATAAACAATGGATAATGGTTCTTGCAGCACAAGACCGAGTGCAGCTTTATAAATCCAAGAATCTTAAAAACTGGGAATATTTGTCGGATTTTGGAAAGAATATTGGCGCTCATGGCGGAGTTTGGGAATGTCCTGATTTTTTTCAGATGAAAGTGGAAGGAACGAATGAAATCAAATGGGTTTTAATTCAGAGTTTGAATCCAGGCGGTGCAAACGGAGGTTCAGGAACTCAATATTTCATTGGGGATTTTGACGGCACCACTTTTACTTTAGACTCTAATTTTGCAAAAAGAACAGAACAAGAAAAAGCGGTTTGGCTGGATTATGGAAAAGATAATTATGCTGGTGTGACTTGGAATAATGTTCCAAATTCTGACGGAAGAAAATTATTCATCGGATGGATGTCCAATTGGGATTACGCACAGCAAGTGCCCACATTTATTTGGAGAGGAAGCACTACTATTGCGCGCGAAATTAAATTAGTAAAAAAAGGAAGTGCATACAGCTTGATAAGCAATCCCGTAAAAGAAATCGATAAATATATTTCTAAAACCATTAAAGAAAAATCATTAAAAGGAAAAGGAAAACTAGACTTTGTAACGGCTGGAAAGATAGATTTGACTAAAGCAATTGTCAATTTTGATTTAAAAAATCTGAAACAGGACACTTACACTTTTATCCTTTCTAATACACTTGGAGAATCCTTGACTTTCGGAATCAATAATTCAGATCATTATTTATTTGCAGATCGTTCCAAATCTGGAAAGACTGATTTCTCTGAAAAATTTGCTTCAACAGTTACCAAAGCAGCTTTAGAAGGAGAGCAGAAAGATGCTGCTTTTAAAATTGTTTTGGACAAAACATCAATTGAACTTTTTTATAACAATGGCGAAAAAGTAATTACCGAAATCTTTTTCTCAAATCAGCCATTTACTTCTCTTTCAGTTTCTTCAAACCAAGAAATTGAATTGAGCAATCTCGTAATTAACCAATTAAATATAAACTAAAACCAAAACCACAAACCATGAAAAGTAAAATTATTTATTTTCTAATTTTCTTCTTTCCGATGCTGATAATGACAGCACAGGATGGGGGAATTAAAGGGACGGTGATTTCGTCAGAAGACGGATTGCCTCTTCCAGGAGCGACTGTGACTATTTCTGGAACAAGCACCAGTGCATCAACAGATTTTGATGGAAAATTTTCATTGCCTGAAGTAAAATCAGATGCTGTAATTGTTGTTTCATTTATCGGATTTGCTCCGCAAACGATTACGCTCAATGGACAAAAAATACTGAACATTAGTTTAAGAGTAAATAACAATCAGCTTAATGAAGTTGTTGTAACAGGATATTCAAAACAAAAGAAAACCGATATTACTGGAGCTGTTTCTATTGTAAATATGAAAGATGTCATGAAGCAGCCCGAACCGAATCCTATTAAAGCTTTGCAGGGACGCGTTGCAGGGGTGAAAATTTCTTCTGATGGTTCTCCCAGCGGATCAAACACAAAAGTGGTGATTCGCGGTGTTGGTACTTTAAACAACACAGACCCTCTTTATGTGATTGACGGAATGCCGACTAAATCCGGAATGCATGAACTGAATCCAAATGATATTGAAACGATTCAGGTTTTGAAAGATGCTTCTTCAGCCAGTATTTATGGTTCCCGAGCTTCAAACGGGGTGATTATCATTACAACCAAAAAAGGGAAAGAAGGCAAAATGAGAATCAATTTCAGTACTTATACTTCAATTTCTGATTATGCCAGAAAACTCGAAGTGATGAATGCTAATCAATTTGGCCAGGCTTTATGGCAGGCAAATATTAACGACGGATTGGATCCAAATAACAATAACCTGCGCTACCAATTTGATTGGTCGGTTAATAATAATAAGCCGCAATTGAACAAAGTGTTGGTTCCTGAATATTTAGATGCTAATCAGACAATGAAATCATCAAACACTGACTGGTATGATGAAATTTCACAGACAGGAATAGCAAGTTCTTATGATTTATCAGTTTCCAATGCTTCGGATAAGGGAAATTATGTTTTCTCTTTGGGCTATTATGATAATGAAGGTGTTGTAAAAACAACAGATTTCGAAAGAATTTCTGCCAGAATGAACGGTTCTTATAAATATTTTGACGGAAAATTGGTAATAGGCGAGAACTTTAGTCTGAATCGTACCAATGAAGTTACAGATCCAGGTGTTTTAGATCCTGCACTTCGCGCTCTGCCAATTATTCCAGTGCATACTGTTGACGGAAAAGGATGGGGAGGCCCGGTAGGAGGAATGAATGACAGACAAAATCCAGTTCGTCTATTAGAATATAATAAAGACAATAAATATGATTATCTGCGTCTTTTCGGGAATATGTATGCAGATTTAGAGATTATCAAAAATCTGCATATCAAGAGCAGTTTTGGTATCGATTACGGTTCTTATAAAAAACGCACGCTGCAAAGAAGCTATCAATCCGGTTATTTGCAAAACAATCAGACATCGGTTACAATTGACCAATCGGTGAGCGATAAATGGACATGGAGCAATACTGCAATTTATAATTGGAAAATTGGAAAAAGCAATTTGAATCTGATGGCAGGAACAGAGATGTACAAAGATGTTTTTGATAACACTACTTTGCGCAAAAATGACTTTTTGATCGAAACGCCAGATTATATGTATCCTGATGCCGGAACTGGTGAATCGTTTACCAGCGGCACATCGACATTATATTCATTGCTTTCTTATTTTGGAAAAGCAGATTATGAGTTTGATAACCGTTATTTGCTTTCGGCTACAATCCGTCGAGATGGTTCTTCACGTTTTGGTAAAAACAATCAATACGGAACTTTTCCTGCGGTTTCAGCGGGATGGAGAATCAGTAATGAAGATTTTATCAAAAATAATGCTCCTGTTTTTTCTGATTTAAAACTTAGAGCAGGCTGGGGACAAACTGGAAATCAAGAAATAAGCAATACTGCTGTTTATAGCCTTTATTTGGCTAGTTATGCAGGCGGAAGCCCAACATGGGCAACATCTTTTGGAACTGCTTATGATATTGCAGGAAACGGAAACGGTTTGCTTCCGTCAGGTTTTATCGCAACACAATCAGGAAACGATGATTTAAAATGGGAGACAACTACTCAGACAAACATCGGTTTAGATTTTGGATTATTCAAACAAAAATTAAGCGGATCTGTTGATTATTACATCAAAAAAACGGAAGATATTTTGGTTTTACCACCTTATTTAGGAGTAATTGGCGAAGGCGGAAACCGCTGGGTAAATGGAGCTTCAATGGAGAATGAGGGATGGGAAGTTACTTTAGGATACCGCGATGAAACTTCATTTGGTTTGAAATATGATATTTCTGCTAATGTTTCGTCAAACAAAAACAAGATTACAGCATTACCGGATGAAGTTAGAAATAATTATGGAGGAAATGGTGGCGATGATAATATTTTAGGCCGTCCGATTAACTCTATGTACGGTTATGTTACTGACGGATTGTTTAAAAGTCAGGACGAAGTGGATAACTCGGCCAATCAGGATGGTAAAGGTCTTGGAAGAATCCGCTACAAAGATTTAAATGGTGATGGAACTATTACTGACAAAGACCGAACTTGGATAGGGAATCCAAATGCAGGTCTGCTATACGGATTTAACTTGAACTTATCTTATAAAAACTTCGATTTCAGCACTTTCTGGGAAGGAGCTAGTGATGTTGATGTAATTAATAACACAAAATATCAAACTGATTTTTGGAGTGTTGATGATGTTGGGTCTAACAAAGGAACCCGTTTGCTGAATGCCTGGTCTGTGGATAATTCAAATTCAACCATTCCGGCTTTGACAACAGTAGACAGAAATGCTGAATCAAGATTTTCTACTTATTATGTAGAAAACGGAAACTATCTTAAACTTCGTGTGCTGCAAGTGGGATACAGTCTGCCAAAAGATGTATTGAAAAAGATGAGTATCGAAAGCTTTAGACTTTACATCAGCGGCCAAAATTTATTAATTTTTGATGCTAAAAATTTCACTGGCGTAGATCCTGAAAATGCAGGATTTGGATATCCGCAGCCAACGACTTTTACAGCTGGGCTTAATTTTACATTATAATAAAAGATTAAATCGAAAAAACATGAAAAAAATAATATATATAGCAGGGTTTTTAGTGATGGGAATCATCTCTTCCTGTTCTGATTTTTTGGAAACTAACCCGCGCGGCGTATTATCTGAGGATGATATTGTTACACCAGAATCGGTAGAAGGATTTATGAATGCTGCCTACGCACAATTGGGGAATGATCATTATGATTCCCCTTACAGTTTGTGGCCTTTTGGAAATGTCCGTTCTGATGATGCCTATAAAGGCGGCAGCGGTACTAATGACATTCAGGATTTTCACTTTTTTGAAGTATCCAATAATATCAGACCTGATTTTGGTGAATTAGATTCTTTTTGGTACATCAGTTATGTGGGAGTTTCCAGAGCTAATAAAGCTTTGAAGGCTTTGGAGCAAATTTCGGAAGTGGATTATCCGCTGAAAAAAACACGTATTGCAGAAATGCGTTTTTTAAGAGGACATTTTTATTTTATGCTGAAAATTATGTTCCGAAATGTGCCATACATTACAGAAGATATTCCTGTAGAGGATTATAAAACGATTTCAAACAAAGCACTTCCGAACGAAGAACTTTGGAATAAAATTGCAGCAGATTTTCAGGCTGCAGCCAATGATCTGCCGGAAACACAGCCACAAGTTGGGCGTGCCACCCAAAAAGCCGCTTATGCTTACTTAGCCAAAACCCGTTTGTATCAGGCTTATACACAGGACGAAACCTATGCTGTTACAGGAATCAATACGCAGCATCTTCAAGAAGTAATTGCAGCTACAGATAAAGTAATTGGAAAAGCCACTTTGGAGCCTGATTTTGCTAATAACTTTTTACCTGGGACTTTTGAAAACGGTTCTGAATCCATTTTTTCTATTCAATTTTCAGATAACGACGGAACTTTATACGGGAGGTTAAATTTTTCGGATGTTCTTTCTACTCCTCAAGGGTTGGGATGCTGTGATTTTCATAAGCCAAGTCAAAACTTAGTAAATGCCTTTAAAACAGGTGCTGATGGTTTGCCTCAATTTGACACTTATAATAATCAGGATTTTGATTATAAAAATATAGATGCCAATACGGTTGACCCTAGATTGTACCATACGGTTGCAATGCCAGGTCTGCCATACAAATACGATCCTGAATTTTTATATGTTGAAGCATGGGTAAGATCTCCGGGAACTTATGGCTATTTTGCTTCTTTAAAGGAAAATGTGGCACCAAGCTGCAGCTGTGTTGTGAATATTGATCCATTTTACGGAAATTCAAAAAACAGAATACAAATTCGTTATGCTGATGTGATTTTGATGCGTGCTGAAGCTTTGATTGAATTAGGAAGACAAGCCGAAGCTTTACCGTTAATCAATCAGATTAGAGAGAGAGCGTCTCAAAGTACAGGAAGGCTTCCGTATGTGAAGAACTTTAAAATCAATACTTATGTTGACGGAGTTAACTGCAGCTGGACTAAAGATTTTGCCCGAAAAGCATTGCGCTGGGAACGCCGTTTAGAATTGGCTATGGAAGGAAACCGCTTTTTTGATCTTGTTCGCTGGGGTGTAACCGATCAAGTTATGAATGCGTTTTTTGATAAGGAAAAAACAAAACGCAGCTATTATCAAGATGCCTTTTTTGATGCACATAAAGAAGAGTATTGCCCGATTCCGTTAAAACAGATTAATTTCAGTCAGGGATTATACAAACAAAATTTAGGATACTAATCCATTTAAAAACATCAATATGAGAAAATTTATATATAAAATCTGGATGCAGGCGTCTTTGATACTGGCATTGCTTTTCATAGTAACAGCATGTGAAGACAGTTTCGAAAATGGGGGTTTTGATGTCAATTCACCTTCTAATGTTATTTCTTTTAAGCTAAAGGGAACAGCAGGAGAAATCGACCAGAAAACAGGAAAGATTACCGTTACGATGCCTTACGGATCTGATATTACAGATGTAATTCCAGAAGTTATTTTGGAAGCAGATGCAACTTCAAATCTTAATTTATCAGCGCCTGCCAATTTTACAAATCCAGTAAAATTTAGGGTAATAAATGGTAATCTGTTTAAAGATTATACCGTAACCGTAACCGTTTTGAGTCCAATTAAGAGTTTTAAAATTAATGGAATAGCTGCAGTAATTAATGATGTCAGCAAAACGATAACGATGACTCTGCCCGAAAATACTAATTTAACAGCACTGAAACCCGTAATCGAATTAACGGATGGAGTTTCTATTTCGCCGGCTTCAGGAGCAACGGTTAATTTTACAAACCCGGTAACTTTTGTGGTAACATCAAATGGAAAAAGCGTTAATTATACTGCTAATGTTGGTGTACCGGTAAAAGGTTTAGTAGTTGCCTTTTTAGGAACAGCTGCAACTAGAGCTGAAATAACAAATATGGATGAAATTACAGCTTCAAACTGGCTGTTTGAAAATTTCACAGGAGCTAAATACATATCATTTGATGCTGTTTTAAAGGGTGCCGATTTGAGTGATATCGATGTGATTTGGTGGCATTTTGATTCGGCGACTAACTTGCCTGCTGCAGCATACAATCCTGCGGTAACAGCAGCACTGAAAAGCTTTAGAACTAATGGAGGGAATCTATTGTTAACTTCATTTGCTTCACAATATGTAGATGCTTTAGGAATTGTTCCTTCTGGAAAAGGACCTAATAATGTTTTTGGAGATTTTCCTCCTAACGGATTTGTAGATGGAAATTCATGGGGAATGTCATTCGTAGGACATGAGAATCACCCAATCTTTGCAGGTTTGGTGACTTACGAATCTGGAAAAGCTAATTTACTGCAAAGCGGTACTTTTAGATTAAATCACACTGCCTGGTGGTTTTTACCGGAATGGGGAGGCTACGTAAACGGAGAAGGCTGGAAAAATCAAACTGGCGGAACAAACTTAGCCAGTGAAGCCTGGGATAATGCTCTTAACGGAAGAGTTACTATTGCTGAGTTCCCGAATACAGGAACCGATAAAAATGCAGTCGTGATTTCGATGGGAGCTTATGATTGGTATAACGAGGCTAATAGCAGCGGGGTGCCAAGTCAGGCCAATGAGTTTATTGGCAATATCAGACTTTTGACGCAAAACAGCATCAATTATTTAGCTGAAAATTAATTTAATTTGAAAACAATAAAAATGAAATATAGAAACATAATAGTATTGGCTTCCATTTTCTTTTCGGCAGTTTCGTGCAGCGAGGAAGAAACTTATATTGGAGGTTCAATCTCAGGAGGTGAGTCAGAAATGACAAGTATTTACCCCGCACCGCCCTCTCAATGGATGGGCGGAACCGACCCGTATTACAGCGCAGGTTATACAGGAGATATTATGCCTTTTTTTGACAACGGAAAATTCCATATCTATTTCCTTCATGATGCCCAGAATAAACCTGCGGGCAAGGGTTTTCATGATATCCATAAATATTTAAGTACCGATTTGGCTCATTTTACCTATGAAGGACAAATGATCCCATTCGGAAAAGCTACTGATCCTGATTTTGCCACTGGCACAGGGTCAGTTGTAAAAGTGGGTAATCTTTATTACTTTTATTACACTGGTCACAATGGAACTCCGGCTTTTTTGCAGTCAAATGCGAGAGAAAGCGTTTTGTGCGCTACTAGTTCAGATTTGGAAAATTGGACAAAAGTACCTTCTTTCAAATTAACAGCACCAGCTGGGTATTATAACTTTGATTTTAGAGATCCGCATGTGTTTTATAACGATGAATTAAAGAAATATTCGATGTTAGTAAGCACGCAGACGGAACCTGGTAGAAAAGCGGTTTTACTGCATTTCACAAGTGCCGACCCAGCGTCTGGGAAGTGGGATGTTCAAGCTCCAATTTACACCACAACCCCTGAAGAAAATTATTTAATGATGGAATGTGCTGATATTTTTAAAATGGGAAATTATTGGTATTTGATGTTTTCAGAAAACTGGAGCGGCAATAAAGGAACGCATTACCGAATGGCAACATCAATTAACGGGCCTTGGCTGACGCCAAAAAATGATATGATTGACGGTGAATATTTTTATGCCGGAAAAACAGCTTCAGACGGAAATAATAGATATGTTTTTGGCTGGAATGCCAGAAAAACGCCTGAAAATGATTCAGGGAATAAAGATTGGGCAGGGAATATGGTTACCCATCAGTTAGTACAAAATGCTGATGGAACTTTGGGCACTCAGGCACTGCAGTCAGTAAAAGATTTGTTTTCTAAAAAGACTGTCAGTACAGAAGTGGATGCAACATCAGGAAATGCAAATGCAAATAATGGAACATATACTTTGTCAAGTGCAGCAGAAAAAGCCATGATAACATTTAAGCCTATTGGAAAAAAAGCAAAAATAAAAGCGGAAGTTACATTAGGGAAAACAAATGGAACAGCTGGATTTGTTTTTCATACGAATGATACAGGAAGTTATTACAAAATTGTTTTTGATATTGCTCAAAGTAAAATTGCGGGGTATAATTCAGCTTCTCAGGAAACGGCAAGAATTCCTTTTCAGTTTCAAGCAAATGTGAAATATGATGTTGAAATAATTACAGAAGGAAGCACAGCAGTTCTTTACATAAACGGTAAGATTGCATTAACAAACCGTATTTACGGCAGAGATAAAAATAAATGGGGACTGTTGTCTGAAGGACAAAATGCAGTGTTTACAAATCTTCAGGTTACACAGCCCGAATAACATTAATACAAAATAATTGAAAAATGAACAGCGAAAAAAACCTTAAGGCGGTGGCCTACGGAGAGGTGCTTTGGGATGTCTTTCCAACTCATAAGAAAATAGGCGGAGCACCATTAAATGTAGCACTTAGAATGAAATCGTTTGGTGCAGAATCAGCGATTATCAGTAAAGTAGGTTCCGATGCCGATGGGGAAGAAATTGTTTCTTTTTTATCTGAAAAAGGAGTTGATACCGATATAATTCAAACTAGTGAAGAGTATAAAACTGGAGTAGTTAATGTGATGATTAATGAAAAAGGGAATGCATCCTATGATATTTTATATCCTTCTGCATGGGATAAAATAACACTGAATGAAGATATTAAGAAAAAAGTTTCTGATTCGGATGTTTTTATTTTTGGAAGCTTAATCTGCAGAGATGAAGAATCCAGATCAACTTTGAATGCTTTATTAGATGAAGCAAAATATAAAGTTTTTGATGCTAATTTAAGAGCTCCTTATTATACAACTGACGTCTTAATTGAGCTTATGATGAAAGCAGATTTTATCAAGCTTAACGATGAAGAATTGTTTGAAATAAGCAGAAAATTGGATTCCCCTTATAATTCTTTTGAGCAGAATATTAAATTCATTGCTGATAAAACAAATACAAAACAAGTATGTGTTACTAAAGGGGCATTTGGTGCAGTTTTGTACTATGATAAAAAGTTTTACTATAACAGCGGTTATTTTATTAAAGTTGTAGATACAGTTGGTGCAGGGGATTCTTTTTTGGCTTCACTAATAGTAAGACTGCTAAAAGGGAAGTCACCTCAAAAGTCATTGAACTATGCTTGTGCAATTGGGGCTTTAGTCGCCGGAAAAGAAGGCGCGAATCCCAAGATTTCTGAAGATGTAATTAGGGATTATATGAAAATTGAGAAAAAAAACACTATTAATAAATAGTTTTTCACTATCCCATAAAGTGATCAGGCTGAAAAGTTAAGGTTTCGATTTTATAATAGAAACCTTGGCTTTTCAACTATCACTTTTTCTTATTTTTAAGGATATTATTTTTTGGTACTATTGGATTGGCCCAAACCCATTTTTCGGTTCTCTAAAATATAATGCAAAAGCAGACTTCGGAGAGAAATTATTTAATTTTAAAAGTCGAATATCATATTCTTTTATTTATATTTAGCAAAAAAAGCCGATTTTCTTAGTGAAAATCGGCTTTTAATTTTTAGCGTTTGACAACGAAATCAGTTTTAATACATATTTTTATAAAAACAAGCCATTGTGAAATATAGAAAAATCACTGTTGCTATTTTGGCATTGGAAATAGAAAAGGATAATTTAAGTGCTAAAATTCTGGTATTAATTTAAATTAGGGAACATCGGTTCGAGATGCTGCAAAAAAGTGTGTTATTTAATTCTCCACTATTATGGGAGAATTAACAACTAAAGTAAATCATTACACTGCCTTGAACTCATTTCAAGATTTTAAACTGTATAGAAAATGAACAACGAAATAGAAATATACAAAGGATTACTAACTAACATAAAAAATAGAGTTCGCCAAGGACAGCTAAAAGTCAATCTTGCCACCAATGCCGAATTGTTAGCAACCTATTGGGATATTGGTCGAATGATTCATTATCAGCAACAGCAAAAAGGTTGAGAAAAAGGCATTATCCCGAAGGTAGCAATCGATTTAAGAAACGAACTCTCTGAAGTAAAAGGATTTTCCGAAAGAAATATAAGAGCGATGGTTTCTTTTTATATTGAATATTCTAATTTCTCAATTTGGCAACTACCCGTTGCCGAATTGGAAACTGACTCAATTGGGTAAAAAAAGTAGATGAATCATAGATTTATATTATAATTGGTCAATATAAGGTTCGTTTTGAGATTTATATATAAACTGATAGTAGAGGCAAAGTGAAACTAAAAACTGATAAAAAACATAATGGAAAAATACTTACGACAATTAATTTCAATAGAATTTGAAGACAAAAAAGATATCTTTAGCGGTTTTCTTATTGATTGGACGGAAGATTGGATTTTACTAAAAAACAATCCTGTTGACTTCATAATTGATGGTTATACAATATTAAAAAACAAGAATGTAAAGTCCATTATTCAAGACAAGGATCATGAATTTACAGAAAGAGTAATTAAGCTTAAAGGTTTAAAAACAAGTGCGGAGGAAATAATTCCGCTTAAAGATTTGTCTTCAATTATAAATTTTCTGGCAGACAAATATGAGATTTTTCAGATTGCAAAAAAATCAGATAAAGCTGTTTATCTCGGTAAACTCATGGAACTGAATGAGGAAGAACTGGTAATAGATTTTATGGGAACCGAAGGAGAATTTGATGGCGAAATGAGTTTTAAACTCGATAAAATAAGAGTTATAGAATTTGATACCGATTATATCAATTCTCTCAAACTGATTGTTGCCAAAGAAAAATAAAAGAAAAGGACTTTTATGTAAACACTAAAGATTGAGCTTTATTTTATAGACCGAAGAAAATGAAAAAAAAACCTTAAGAAATTCCAAAGGGCTATAAATCAAACTCTTAATTTTTTTGATTCTTCAACAGAAACTTTTCTAAGCTCTTTTAAAAGTTTTTCCAATTCCAAAGTCGATTTACGGGTTTTGGAGTGGTGGCTTTATTTTCTTTGAAAGAGTACTGACTGTTAATCTTTATGGCATAAGCACTGAAGATCATTTATAGTTTATGCCTGTAATTTTTACAAAGCATAGTTTATTCAATATATATACCTTTATAGCCGTCTAGATTACTTAGAAAGATTGCAATATGATATCAAAACTCCTATATTTTATTTCAGCTAAAATTAAATTAACAGATAACGACACAGAGCTTTGCAAAAGATATTTTGAAGCGGTATCATTTCCCAAAAACAGTGTGATTGAAGAGGAAGAGAAAGTTCCAAAATACTTATATTATATCGTTTCAGGCTATCTGCGCTTGTACCATTACAATGAATCGGGTGACGAAGTGACAACGCATATTAATTGCCCGCCGGGATTTTTTACCTCTTATTCCAATTTTATAAGCCAGCAAAAATCTAATGAAAAAGTGGAATGCATAACAGCCTGTGAGTTATTGAGAATTACAAAAGATGATTTGGACAGCTTAACAGACGAAAGCCCTGCAATCAAAGATTTTAGCATTATGGTCTTTCAGCAATCCATTAGCTACAATGAGAAGCGATCAAGAGAGTTGGCGGCTTTATCTGCTGCTCAACGATATCATAAACTCATAACGGAACAACCTGATATACTTCACCACGTACCGATAGCTCAAATCGCTTCCTTTCTTGGAATGAAACCCGAAAGCCTGAGTAGGATACGAAAAAAAATGATTAACTAACAAATGTCAAGTGCAAACCAATGGCCTTTAATGAACTTTGCGTCATCAAATAAATAAAAAAAATGATGATACAGAAAAATTTAGCATTGGTATCTGGAGCTAATGGACATTTAGGGAATAATTTAGTTCGATTTCTTATAAAAAAAGGAATTCCTGTGAGGGCGGCTGTCCGAAACAGTGAAAACAAAGTGCCTTTTGCCGACTTAGATTGCGAACTAATACAAGCGGATATCACCGACAAGGCTTCATATGTAAAGGCTTTGCAGGGAGTTGAAACTTTTTATGCAGTAGGAGCGGCTTTCAAACTCTGGGCAAAGGATCCTAAAAGGGAAATTTACGATATAAATGTTCAAGGAACTCGCAATACGATTGAAGCTGCAGCTGAAGCCGGTGTTAAAAGAATTGTTTATGTGAGTTCTATTGCGGCATTAAATTATTCTCAATTGCCTACAAAAGAAAGTTACGGTTATAATCCTGATAGACGGGATATGTATTACAATTCTAAGAACGATGGCGAAAAATTAGCTTTTGAATTGGCAAAACAATTAGGAATAGAGTTGGTAGTTGTTATGCCGGCAGCAATGATCGGTAAAGAAGCATTTCTTCCTTTAAATGTTTCTTATGGCATTTTGAAATTAATCTTGAACAAAGAAATTCCCGTCGATACTAAGATTACCTTGAATTGGATAGATGTTAAAGATGTAGCAGAAGGTTGTTATCTGGCAGCAGCAAAAGGCCGCAATGGGGAACGATATATTTTGGCTAATGAACAGTGCATGACCATTACAGATACGACCAAATTGGCTAATAAGCTGTATCCTGAATTACAACTGAACGTTCCGCGTTCAGTTCCGCAACCCATTCTCTTTGTTATTGCAGGTATGATGGAATTCAGTGCCAAACTAAATGGAAAGGCTCCTGTATTAACCAGAAAAGATATTGCAATGTTTTCAGGGCTGCAACAAAATTTTGATATTTCAAAAGCGAGAACAGAACTGGGATTTAATCCTAAAAAACCGGAACAGGCAGTAACCGAAGCACTGCACTATCTTTCCAAAATTAAGCCGTCATTGATGAAACAGTAAAAAAAAATTAGCAATCTATGTGAGTTCCGCTTTACTTCTAGTAGTTATGGGAAGAGCCTTACAGGAGGGTGTAGAGAACAATAGAATAGCCCTTTGAAAAATTCCAAAGGGCTATAAATTGAAATCTTATTTTTTTGACTCTTCAACAGAAACTTTTCTGAACTCTTTTAAAAGTTTTTCCAGTTCTAAAGTTGATTTACGCGCTCTTGGTCCGGCTGCTTTAACACCTTTCTCTATAAGTGATTCAGACTCTGTCTTGAATGTTTCGAATTCGGCATTGATTTTTGCTACTAAATCTTTCATGATATTTTCGTATTAAATTAGCCTGCAAAAATAGAAGTTTATGGGTAGGGCAGGGATGATTTGTTGTTAAAATTGCTATAATTGGGCGAAGATTTAATTTTATCTGGTGGAAAAAGTCAATCTGTTTTTTGTAAAGAGCTGATACAATTAAGATTGCTTTTTTCTTAGTTCTTCCATAAATTAAGGGGCATATCCATTTTTGCTAAAAATGCATTGGCAAAGCGCGTGTACCGCTAAAACCTGCTTCCTCTGCCAAGAATCCGTTATTCATTGATTTTTAGGGTCAGTGAATCCAAAAAAAATTAAGTGATCTTGCATCTTCTTTACTGCCGATCGCTCTTTCGGTTTTCTGATCCCAGCGGGTGCTGTCCCATTTTCGTTTGGTGGATGTTTCTTTTGGAATGCCGTCTACGGTAATCTTAAAGTACACGGTTCTAATTTTTCTGTCATTACTGGTTATTTTCATAAAGAAAACTAACCCAAAACTGCTCTCTAACATAATTCAACTTTTTAGATTAATAAATGTAGAATTATAGCATCAAAAAAACAAGTCGTTAACCTCCTTAACCCCTGTATTTATAAGGGTTTAGTTCAAATTCTGTGGCAGTTTTTCTTGCCAGACAAAAGTGCCACGATTCTGCCATAGAAATTTTGGGCGTTTTTAGGATCAAGAACAAAACCTTGGGAGGAAATGTTACAATAAAATAAGAGCTTTGTAATCTTATAATTTGAGATGACTCCTATTGACCTTTTAAAATTGATGCTGCCTGATTTTTTAGTAGACCACTTTGAAGTGGTTTCTACTACTAATACAGAAGAAATATTACACTTGTATTTTGAGGAAAAAATTAAGCCTCCACAAGAGTTTAATACATTTGAACTGGTATCAAAGGGCTTTTTGGATGAGATCACTATTCAGGATTTTCCTCTAAGAGGTAAGTTTGTGTATTTGCATATCAAAAGACGTCGCTGGACTAATAAAACCACAGGAGAAATTATTAAAAGAGATTGGAATTTAGTTGCCAAAGGAACCCGCATGACTCAAGAGTTTGCGGCTTTTTTAAAAGAAATTAATAGATAACAGCGCTACCGATTGTCATACCATTGGAGGTTTTTTCGGAGTGAACGGAAAGAAGCTCCAAAGACAATACAAAAAGCACTTGAGTTCCTTTAATACTTGGGATCCACGAGAACATGCACATCAATGGATTGTTTATCCTGAAAATATAGGTACTCATTTATCAATTGACGAAGTAGCTTTATCTCAGGGTGAACTTTATACTATTGTAACCAACAAGAAATTCAAAGGCAAAAAAGGTTCATTAGTTGCTATTGTTGCTGGAACCAAGGCTGATCAGGTTATAGAACACATCAGTAAGATTGATTATAAGAAGAGGAGCTGTGTCAAAGAGATAACACTTGACATGGCTAATTCCATGAAACTAATCTCTAAGAGATGCTTTCCAAAAGCAATACAAGTGACCGATAGGTTTCATGTTCAAAAATTAGCATTGGAAGCTTTACAAGAGATTAGAATCAAGCATCGATGGGAAGCTATGGATTTTGAGAATCAATTGATATTGCAGGCAAAAAGAGAGAATAAAACATATATCCCAGAGCTCTTGCCTAATGGAGATTCTCTAAAACAACTTTTGGCCAGAAGCAGGTATCTACTCTATAAATCTCGCGAAAAATGGACTGAAAATCAAAAAGAAAGGGCTCAAATGTTATTTGAATTATACCCCGATATAAAGACAGCATATAATCTAAATCAACAACTTCGAGGGATTTACAATAACAACAATGACAAACACATTGCCATGACCAAACTGGCGCATTGGTATAGAAATGTAGAGGAATCAGGCTTTAAAAACTTTAATATTCTGCTCAATACTATAACTTTTAACTACCAGTCAATTTTAAACTATTTTGACAATAGAAGCACAAATGCTTCTGCCGAATCTTTCAATGCAAAAATAAAAGCTTTTAGAAGTCAGTTTAGAGGAGTGAGAAATATAGATTTCTTCTTATTCAGATTATCCAATCTTTTTGCATAATCCCCAACTTTTGCTACTGATCCCGTTTTTATAAAGATTGAAAACCGCCTTAAAAGCAAAAAACCTACGAATCCTTGGATTTGCAGGTTTTACCACGTTTTTTATGGGTTTTTGAAAAGATTGAAAAAGCTGCCTTTTTACTTCTTTTACCCTTTTGGTGGGGAGAGCAGGATTCGAACCTGCGAAGTTCACACAGCAGATTTACAGTCTGCCCTCGTTGGCCGCTTGAGTATCTCCCCAGGCCTTATTTGGTAACGCTTATTGCGTTATCCAGGTGCAAATATAGAGACAGTTTTTAGTTTTACAAACTTTTTTTGCACTTTATTTTAGTATTATTTTTAATGTATTGGTATTGAATAAAATAAAAAATCTCCACTAGGGAGATTTTTTATTTTTGAATACTAAAAAGGGTTATTTCCCCAGTAACTCTATGATTTTTGCTTTAAGTTCATCGCCTCTTAAATCTTGTGCAGCTACATTTCCTGATTGATCAAGAATGAAAGTTGCTGGAATTGATTCCACTTTGTATTGCTTTGCGATTGGATCTTCCCAGCCTTTTAGATTCGAAACCTGTGTCCAGACTAATTTGTCTTTTGCAATAGCTTCTTTCCATTTTACTGGATCTTCATCTAAAGAAACACCAATTATATTAAGACCTTTTGAATGCAGTTCATTATAAATAGCAACTACATTTGGATTTTCTCTTCGGCATGGACCACACCATGATGCCCAAAAATCAACAATTGTCACTTTTCCTAAACTTTCTTTAAGGCTGATTGTTTTGCCATGCGCATTAGGAGCAGAAAAATCTGTTCTTCATTTAGCCGGAGCTGCCGCTGGAACACCAGAAGCTGCAGAAGCACCAACAGAAGGAAGCTTTAATGCTGCGATTTTTGTTTTTACAGCTTTACCGTGTTTAGAGTTTTTCAAAGACTCATCAAGGCTGTTGTACATAGTTTCTATTTTTTTAGAATCTACTGTTGGGTCATTGCTCATTCCCTCAATAATTAATACGCTGATAAAAGCTTTTGGATGTGCATTTGCGTAATCAACATATTTAGATTTTGAAGTAGCACCAATTTCAGTTTGAATTTTTGTGTATTCTTTCATTAAACCATTGATAGTTGCTGTATCTTTAGTTTGTTGAGCCATTTGCATTTTTTGCATATTAGCCGTTTGAAAGTCCATTAAAGGTTTTTGGATTTTAGTAATCTCTTCATTGAATTTCACGTACTCGTCATTGTTGTAAGTACCAGAAATTTTAGATTTTTGAATAGTATCTTTGTTTACTAGAACTGTAATATCACCGTTTTCTAAGATAAATGGAATTTTACCTTGCGCTCCTTCAATTTGTAATGTATGAAAAGATGGTTCAGTTACTTTTCCTTTGATTTCAAATTTTCCGTTTTCTATTTTTACTGTATCTACAGCAATTAATCCCATTCCTTTCTCATCTTGAGTTTCTAGGATAACTGTTTTTCCATTTTCAAATCCAGCTGCAGTTCCTGAAATTGTGTATTTGTCTTTGCTACAAGAAGTAAGTAAAGCTGTAGCGGCAAGAAATAAAATAATTTTTTTCATTTTTATTAGTTAATTGTTTTTAAGGTTACAAAAGTATTTAAATTTATAAATTAACAATAACTTTAGTCCCTAAATTTATGTTATAATTTTTCACTCTTTTAGGCTGTTTAAAAACCTCTAAAGATGCAGTTTATGATTTTTTTACAATAGTTATCAGCCATAATTACCGCTAAAAGAGCTTTAGGTATTTTTTCATAACTGGCAATTTTGTTTTAATGGTTAATATTTTTTAGGAATTATATTCAAAAAGATGTGATTCCAGATGCTCGATTTCATTGAGAGTAATCGTAATATCTAGATTTACCATTCTTAAATCTTTGTGTAAGTGGGTACAAATAGGATTTGATTTTAATTTGAAATCAATTTCAGCTTGACGGTTTCTAAGTCTTTCTATTGTTCTTAAGGCATTGTTATATTGCCTTTGATACAAGGTGGTTTGGTCTTTCATTTGTAAGTTTTTTAATAATTTGGGTACACAAATATATTAATAAACTTGTTAAAGAAATGTTAATTAAAGCAGATTTTGGATTTTGTTTCCTTAGTATCAATTTTTTACAATTTAAGCCATAAAAAAAGCACTCTTATTAGGAGTGCTCTTAAATTTTATTTTAAAACTTATTCTTGGTTCGTTGTTTTTCTCCAAGGATATGCATTAAGAATGTGTCTTTTTGCGTAACGTCCCGGTGAATCTGCGTTAACCATTTTTATATAAATAGCTTTAGGGACACTAATGTATTCGTAAACGCTTCCGTTAGAGAAATTGATAATCAATCTTCCTTCAACAAATTTATAGTCTGTAATGGCTACTGTAGAGATTGTCTCCGTATATTCAGGTAAAAGCTGTTTAATTGTCTCTGCATTGATGCTTACCAAGAAGTGATAAGCTTCAATTATTTTCTTGCTATTTTCTTCGGCTTCTTTTAAACCAGCATCATCACCTTGAAATTTATCAGGATGCGCGTCTTTCATCGCATTGCGATAGATGGTTTTCAATTCTTTAAGCTCTACTGTTTTTTCTACATTTAGTAGTTTGCGGTATTCAACTATTTTTTTCATAAATAAGGTAACTACTTGTCTTTTACTATTAAACCAAATTAAAGCGGTTGAAAATTGACAATTTTTTGCAAAGGTACACTTTTTTTTAACTTTTCCATTTAGACAAAAAAAAAAATCAAAAAAAGTACTTTTTTGATTTTTAAAAATGTTTATTATGTGTATAAGAGTCTATTGTTGAGGCTTATTGTTTGCCTTATCAAAGTTTTTAGATTTTTTTGGATATTTATTATAACTGATATCGCTTGGGTTTTCAATAACGCTTTTTATGGTAATCCAATCGCCGAGGCTGTGTTTTTGAGCCATTTTATAATCTAAAAGATATTCCCCACAAAAAAAATTTTTGTTTTCATCTTGCTCCATTATTCCTGTAAAAACGCCTTTTTGCAACATTTTTTGTTCTCCTGTTTTGGTCATAATCTGTTTAATTTAAAATAATTCTGTGGCAAAGTTAGCTAATTAATTGGGAATTGACGTGAGATTTGGTGTTGAAAGTCTTTTCGGGAAAGGTATAATTGCTGTTAACCGAAAAATAGGATTGCGGATGGGTGAGGGATTACTTCACCATATATTTATTTTCATAGGAGTTCAGTAAACTTCGTTTGGAGCAAGCTACCGAAGTAGTGCGGACAGCCTGACCCCGTTGAGGAAAACGGCTTTGTAAGCGGTACTATATGTTAGCCGCTTTTCTCAACGGGGACACCCCATAATGATTTGTAATAGGGAATAGATTTGGCAGATATTATAGTTTGTTATTACTTTTGTTTTTATGGAAAAAATATTTCGCCCGAGTCCAAGATCATTTAAAAATACATTTTGTGTTTTTCAGGAGGTTTTACCTAGCCGAATTGAAGGAATGCCTGTGCAGTATGACAGCCAGTCCGGCAGCAAGTATTTTTATACCAAAGAGGGAATGTACCGTTTGTCCAATCATTGGGGGAGGTTGGCCAACAGCAAATGGCGGCTGGAGCCGATGGAACCAGAGACTGTGTCTAAATTTAAAATAGGTTTTGCTTCATGGAATGAGTTTTATCCAGATAATGCTGAAGAGGAATTGTATTACCTGGAAGCCAATTACGAAAAAAAAACAGTGAATTACCAGCACCGAAACAATCCAAATTACGATTCGAAAGCTATATTGAGAACGAGTTTTGCTACCGCAAAAAGAATCAAGCAGATTCGAAATTTATTTGAATTGATTTCGTGGGCTAAGTATTTTGATTATGAAGATATTGATGAACTGCGCAAAGAAATTATAGAAGAGCTAATTTTTACCAATAAAACATTGGAGGAAATAAAAAGACATATCATTTAATAATTTGCAGCTATTAATATCAAGTCATTGGCATTGACTGGTTTTGATAAATAAGCAATAATTTCGGAATAGTTTTTTGCTTTGCTTTTGTCTTCTAATGCAATAGACGAACTTACAATATATATTTGTATAGAGTCATTGATTTGAGATTTTAGCAGTACCATTTCTTCCATAAATTCCCAACCGTCCATAATGGGCATATTAATATCCAAGAGGATTATATTGGGAGGCATTTCATTAGTTTTTAATGTTTTTTTTAATGTATCTATGGCATCCTTTCCATTTGTAAAACTGGAAACACTTGAAAATAACTCGGATTTTTGGATTATTTTATTAACGATGATTTGATAAATCGGGTCATCATCTATTACCCATATTGTTTTTAGGCTCATAAGATTTCAATTTTAAATGTTGTTCCTGCATTGGGGTTACTTTCTACAGTTATAGAGCCACCCATTGCTTCTATTTGATTTTTTGTTATGAATAATCCAACTCCTTTTGAAGTTGGGTCGTTACTGAAAGTTTTATACATACCAAAAACTTTATTGCTGTTTTTCACCAAATCAATTCCAATACCGTTATCCGATATTTCTAGGTAATTTTTATCGTTTTCTGTTATCCACTTTAAAAATATAATAATTTTTCGTTCTGGATGACCATAACGGATTGCATTTGAAATCATATTATAAAGTATACTTTCCAAATAGGCCGGATTATAATTGATTATCAAGTCATCATGAATTTGATTGAAGATTGTTACTTCTTTTGAAATGATTTGCTGGGAGAATACTTTCATCACATTCTCAATGTACTCTTTTAGGTTCAATGACAGGGTTACTAAGCTTACATTGGTACGTATATTAATTACTTCATTTAAGTGCAGCATTGTTTCGTTTAGTAAGCCGGAAACAGAAATCAATAATTGCATCATTTGCTCTTTTTCCTCTTGTGTTTCAGATGCTTGAAGCAAAGTAACGATTGAAGCTATATTACTGGTGTGAGATCTTAAATTATGTGAGATTATATAGGAAAAATTTAATAGCCTTTCATTTTGCCTCGATACCAAATTGAATGAGTTATTCAAATCATCTTCTATGTTTTTGGATTTTGTTATATCAATCATGATTCCATGCAGGCTCGTTGGTTTTCCGTTTTCAAAAACAATATTAACCATATCACGAAGCCATATAAGTGTTCCGTTCTTGCAGATCATTCTGTACTCAAAATCGTGATTTAAAAGCTCATTTGTTTTTTTAGTACAATATTCCAGCGCCCAGTTTCTGTCATCGGGATAAATATGATCTTTCCAAAAGTCTGGATCGCTTAGCCATTCCTCTGAGGTAAAACCTAAAATTTGTTCAACTTTTTTACTTACAAAAGTAAATCTAAAGGTTTTTATATCGCATTCCCAAACAATTCCGTCTATGGTATTAATAAGAGCCTCAATTTTTTTCTGGGAGTTAAGAATTACTTTTTCATTTTTTTTTCGAAAAGTAATATCTTCAGTGGAAATAATCATGCGTTCCATTGTTTTTTCATACTCCCTTATTGCATTCCATCTAAAATGAATATCGATTGATTCTCCTAAACTGTTCTTAATTTTGGTATCGTAAGCTAATTGGTTGTTATTTTGTGTAACTGCAATTAGCTGTTTCATGAAATCATTTATAGTTTCTGTATCAAGTACTTGACCTAAATTTAATTCCTGTACTGTGTTTATATGAAGAAGCTGCAGGCATTTATAATTTACTGCTATAATCTTGACTAAATTAAAACATTTTAGTACCACGTCTGGATTCTCATTAAAATATTTTTCAACATTAGCCGCTTTTTTACCAACCAGATTTAGATCCGTGAGATAATTTTTAATTAAGGATAAATCAACTTCCCACATAGGAATGGGGGAATTATTAAAGAGGTTTTTAAATTGTTTTTCGCTTTTTTTAAGATCCTCCAAAATTTGTTTTTTCAAGGTGATATCTTCTACAATTGCAATGTTTGTTTTTCGGTTATTAGTTGTTCTGGAAAGAGACGAAACAATTAAATTCACCCAGATAGTTACATTGGACTTAGTTATATATCTTTTTTTTGCAGTATAATTATTAATTTTTTCCTCTTTAAGTTCATTTACATTTAATTCTGTTTTTAGTGAATCTTTAGGATGTGTGATAGACTGATAATTTTTAGTTTTCATTTCTTGTTCAGAATACCCCATTAATTCACAAAATTTTCTGTTGATTTCCAAAAAATTTCCTGTTTCATCATCTACAAGAGCTATTCCTAATGGAGCCTGATCAAAAATAGTTCTAAATTTAGTTTCGCTATTCTGCAGTTTTGAGGCCTGAATATTGACTAATTGCTGTAATTGTCTGGGTTTGTATAATAAGACAGTGATAAAAGAACCTAGCAGTACTGCCAGAATAAAACCTAAAATTGAGGGCAGATAAAGAACAGAGTAATGATGATTCTGTTTTTTTGCAATCAGATATAATTTCCAGTTTCCATCCAGAATCTTTGTTGAAATCTGTTCTCCTTTATTAATGTCTTTCTTCTTAGGAAGAAAAAATTCTTCTTTTTGGGTGTTAGGATTTATTTTTGAAAACTGAAAGTAATATTTATTAGTATCAATTGAATTGATTCCTGAAACTTTTAATAAATCTTTAAATTTAATTACGACTGCTGAAAATCCCCAAAATTTATTTTTTTTATAAACTGGCAATCTGCCAACAATACCAATGCCACCCTGCTTCAAAACCAAAGGGCCGGCAAAATACATTTTTTTATTCTCTAAAGATTTTAATGCCTCTTTTCTAACGCTTGGAGTTTTAAAAATGTTAAGATTTAAAGCTGATTTATTTTCTTCTAAAGGATAAATATACTTTATAACTCCATTTGGCACCAGCTGGATTGCGCTAATGTAATTATTAGAAACCAAAAGTTTTGAGCTTATGGAGTCAAAATTATCAGGAGTCCCATTGTCATTGATAGTTAATGCTAGTGTAAGGGTAGTTGTGTAACAGTTTTTTAGGCACTGCTCAATATTTTGATGCAAATTCTCAAGAATTACGCCCATTTCTCGGCGCTCGTTTATTTTGATAACCTGATAACGCTGAAAGATTGAAAGGCCAACGCAAAAACTAAGGATTAGAAAGATTAAAAATCCTGTAGTTTTAGGTTTTGCCGAAAACCATCGAACATAATTAGGCCATTTCCTTTTGTACTCCATTGAATATTATACTGTAAGGTTTAAAAAAAGTGTTTTTGGGATAAAAAAACTAAATTTATAAATCCTTAAAGATACCATTTCTAAATTATTGAAGTAAAAAATACTTGTTTTATTTTTTAACACTAAGCACCCGAAGAAATAGTTTATCCAAATAAAATAACATTCATCTCAATAATAAAACCGAACTTTGCCAGCCTTCTTTTTTGTAACGAATTGAAAACAAGATTCAGATTTTAATAAAGAAAGGAGCAAATAAAATTAAAATACAATGAGCCGAAACAACGAAAGAAATATCAAAAAACACAACGATAAACTGCACAAAGCACAAGACAAGGCAAAACAAGCTGTTATCGACCGAAAGGAGAAATTAAAGCAGATTACTAAAAAGTTTAACGAAAGTAAATCTTCGGATAATAATTAAATCAGGCCATGATAGACAAAAATAAATTTGAAGAATTAAAAAATGGCGTTCAGGAAATAATTGATTTGATTGCGAGCAAAAATGCCAAGGATGCTAATAATAAGTTAGCCGAAGTTAGTGAAGAATTAGACGAACTTTTGGATCATTCAGATGATGATGAGGAGCTTGTTGAGATTAGTAAATTTCAAGTGCTGCTAAATCAATTGCAACAAAAAATTGTCTTGCTTAAAGCACAACTTAATTGATTTATTTGTGATGTCCAAAAATTGTTATTGCGGTTCCTATAAATCTTTTGACACCTGTTGCAGTCTTCATATTAGTGGCGTTCAAAAAGCGCCAACGGCTTTGGCATTGATGAAATCGAGATACACGGCTTATGCCACGCATCAGGCTGATTATTTATTGGCAACAACGCATAGTTCAGAAAGGAAATATTATTCGAAAGAAGAAATTTTGCATTGGGCTACCGCCAATACATGGCAAAAACTCGAAATTATTTCAGCTACAGAAAATACAGTGGAGTTCAAAGCGCATTACATCGATGCTGATAATGCGAGCCAAGTGCATCATGAGTTTTCTACTTTTAAACAAGAAAACGGAAGTTGGTTTTATGTGGATGGGAAGTTTAAATAATTCACGATTCTAAATTCATATTACAAATTATGAAGAAATGGATTCAATTCTTATCAATTGTTTTGTTTATAGTTAGCTGTAAAAGCACTGTAACAGCCCCGAAAGAAACCGTGAAATTCGAACCCACTTTTGCCTACAAACAGCAAATGGAGAATTTGGAGAAAGGGATTTATTTCAGAGGAAATGGTAACGAACCGGATTGGAACTTAAAAATATCGGAGGAAACCATTGAATTCACCTCTTCAATACGCGGTTTTGAATCATTGACAGGCAATCACGTCGAGCCACTTCAGGCCATGGATACCAATGTAAAAATGTATCGAGTTACGGATAAATCCGTCTCAATGATTATCCAAATTATGCAACAGGAATGCATCAGTACCATGTCTGGCGATAAATCTTCTTATTCTGTACGGATTGAAATTGTAAAAGATAAAAACTCCACATTTTTAAACGGTTGCGGAAACTATATTACTGATTTTCGCTTGCACGATATTTGGGTTTTGGAACAATTAAAGGGGAAAAAAGTGAGTCATGAAGATTTTACCAAAGAATTGCCAAACCTTGAAATAAACTATTCTACTAATGAATTTATAGGATTTACAGGCTGTAACAGAATGAACGGAACTATTTTCTTTGAAAGAGGATTACTCCGATTTACCAAAACCATCACAACTCGAATGGTTTGCGGTCCCAATAATAAAGAAAACGAATTCCTAAAAGCATTGCAAGGCATAACCAATTATAAAGTTGAAAATTTACAGTTGATACTTACCAATCCATCAGGTGAAGTATTGGTTTTCAAAAAAGTAGATTAGCTTTTTTAAACTATTAATTGATGTTATGGCGATTGGTAAAAGTTATTAGCAGTTAGCTTTTTGATTTTTTTTCAATGTAACAAATTTTAACTAATCACTAATTATAAAGGACTTTTAACGTAAAATTATATAATGTTTGAGGCGGGGTCGTTCAAAAATGATGTATTTTTATATTTATGAACACTACTATAAAAAAGGGATTCTATTTTAAAAGCTACGAAGCTCCGTTTCAATCTCCATTTGATAAACTTTTTGGCATTTTCAAAGAACTTATCACGCATACTTCGGGAGATTTTGATGAAGCTATCAGTTGGCTGCGCGAATTGGACAAAGAATACAAACTGACTGAACCATCCTATACCATCGATGATTTTATTGAGGACTTAAAGAAAAAAGGATACATCAGAGAAGAAGTCAAAGATGACGGAACTTCTGGCATTGGAATTACTGCCAAAACAGAGCGAGCCATACGCCAGCAGGCTTTGGATAACATTTTTGGAAACATTAAAAAGTCGGGGAGTGGTAATCACAAAACGAAGCACGTTGGCAATGGTGACGAACATACGGGAGAATTCAGGGAGTTTCATTTTGGAGACGGTTTGGAACGCATTTCGCTGACCGAAAGTCTGCGAAATGCACAAATCAATAACGGCGTTGCCGATTTTATGCTGACCGAAAATGATTTGGTAGTCGAAGAAACCCAGTACAAATCCCAAATGAGCACCGTTTTGATGATTGACATCAGCCACAGTATGATTCTGTATGGCGAAGACCGAATAACGCCCGCCAAGAAAGTCGCTATGGCTTTGGCTGAATTAATTACTACTCGTTATCCAAAAGACACTTTGGATATTCTTGTTTTCGGAGATGATGCGTGGCCGATTTCCATTAGAGATTTGCCTTATCTAAAGGTCGGGCCATTTCACACCAATACCGTTGCTGGTCTGCAATTGGCTATGGATTTATTGCGCAGAAAACGTAATACCAACAAGCAGATTTTTATGATTACCGACGGTAAACCGAGTTGTGTAAGAGAAAAAGACGGCACTTATTATATGAATAGTAACGGCCTCGATCAATACATCGTCGATAAATGTTATACCCAGGCACAGCAAGCTCGAAAATTGCACATTCCAATAACTACTTTTATGATCGCTAACGATCCTTATCTGCAAAAATTTGTAAATAAGTTTACCGAAGCCAATCAGGGAAAAGCGTTCTACACCGGATTGAAAGGTTTAGGCGAAATGATTTTTGAAGATTATGAAACCAATAGAAAGAAACGGATTAAATAGTTTTCAATAGAAATGGCAATTTCAATACCAATAAAAATAAATCAAAAACTAAAATTAATGAACAACATACATACATTCGGTCAATTAAAGCAATCTGGATACTTAAGCAAGAACATCAAAGATGAATTACGACATAATTTGAGAGAAAAAATAAAATCAGGACAGCCAACATTTGAGGGCGTTCATGGTTTTGAAAATACTGTAATCCCAGAACTGGAAAGAGCCATTTTGTCCCGTCACAATATCAATTTATTGGGGCTTCGCGGGCAGGCCAAAACGAGATTGGCTAGAAAAATGATTGAATTATTGGACGAATACATTCCGTTTGTGACGGGTTCTGAAATTAATGACGATCCTTTTCATCCATTATCCCGTTTTGCCAAAGATTTAATTGCCGAAAAAGGAGATGCAACTCCCATTTCGTGGCTTCACCGAAGCGAACGTTTCTTCGAAAAACTAGCTACTCCAGATGTAACCGTTGCTGATTTAATTGGTGATGTCGATCCGATAAAAGCTGCAAATCTAAAATTATCGTATGCCGATGACCGTGTAATTCATTTCGGAATGATTCCGCGTGCCAACCGCTGTATTTTTGTGATTAACGAATTACCTGATTTGCAAGCCCGAATACAAGTAGCGCTATTTAACATACTGCAGGAAGGAGATATACAAATTCGCGGATTCAAATTGCGGATGCCACTCGATATGCAGTTTATCTTTACCGCCAATCCCGAAGATTACACCAACAGAGGAAGCATTGTAACACCTCTGAAGGATAGAATTGGTTCACAAATCCTTACGCATTATCCTCAAGATATAAAAATCGCCAGAACAATTACAACGCAGGAAGCAAAACTTGATGAAGCTCAAAGCGACTCGGTTTATATTCCATCTCTGGCCAGAGATTTATTGGAACAAATCAGTTTTGAAGCCCGCGAAAGTGAATTCATAGACAATAAAAGCGGGGTAAGTGCCCGATTGAGCATTACGGCCTATGAAAATTTAATGAGTACTGCCGAGCGTCGTGCTTTACTATGCGGAGCCGACCATACATCTTTGCGTTTATCCGACTTTATGGGAATTATTCCGTCCATAACCGGCAAAGTTGAATTGGTTTATGAAGGAGAGCAGGAGGGAGCCGCTATTGTAGCTCAGCGATTGATAAGTGATGCAATACATACCTTTTTACCTGCCTATTTTCCGAAAATTGAGAAATTAGAAAAACAGGGACAAAAAACACCTTACAGTGATACTTTAGATTGGTTTTTTACAGAAAGTGGTTTTGAATTATTAGATGACTGTACCGATGAAGAGTACAAAACTATTTTGGACAGTATTACTCCTCTTGACAAATTAATAGAAAAATACCAGCCTCAATTAGAAAAACGAGATCGTTATTTTATGAAAGAATTCATTTTGTGGGGATTGGTCGAATACAAAAAACTTAGTAAAGACCGCATTTCCGAAGGATATCAGTTCAAGGATATATTTGGCAGTTATATCAGTAAATTATAGCTTATTTTGAGCCATTTAGAGTAAAATCAATTTCATGTATTTACACAATTTTTTTTAAAAGTCAAAAAATCTATAAGTCTAACGTCAGTCTGTGAAAAAACTAAAATCTGCCTCCTGAGAATCTCATATTTGAGTTTTTTCTTTGGTAGCCCTCCGAATACTTTCTAAATTTGAAGAGTTTTTTTCACAGCCTGACGTTCTCGCACTACAAACAGTTTGGAACTAAATTAAGCCCATTATTCGGATTTGCCACTCGAGCGATAGCGAATAGACGAAGTAAATCTTCCAAATACAAATCCAATTTCAAATTAAGCCTAATACTCAAATAACTTGTAGCGTGTGTTAGCGAATGTTGCGAAACGCTCGTTAAGCACCTCTGATTATCGATTCCAATAATCCATTCCAATTGCGGAAGTTTATCCACTTTCAAAATCCGTCCCGAAAACACTTTCAAGCAATCCAAAAGTCAGGAGAATAAAATTCCTCTTAAACCTCAAAAAAAATCGGCGAAAAAAGTCCGCAAAAAAAAAAATCGACTTTCTAATTCCATCTTGAAACTCGACCTCGAAAATCCGCAATTTATTCCTTTCGATTTTCGTCGATAGGTTAGGAGAAGATTAGATTCAATTTTTTCTTTCTTATTAATGTAAACTGGTCTTTTCAACGGAGCAATAATCGCTAACTTGCATATATGCGATACAAACCTTCGTAAAGCCAACTTAGTTTTGGTATACATTCTAAGGTTTGTTTCGATTTATTAATTATAAATATAAAGTAAATTGCTTTAATTCAGATACATAGTAATAAATGAAATTCAAGCTGCGTACTTCTTCGTCATCGCTATTGTATCGAGTATTCCATTATGTCCTCTCAATTATTGCTGTAAAAACTACAAATTTTATTTTCTCTAGGAATGTATTAAATTCACTCTAATTTCAAAGAGGGGAGAGCAGCAAGGAGTGGCTAAAGTGGTACGATATCTGATAGCTATCGGGATTTATTTCAGATGTACAAAACCCGTAAAATCGACGATTTTCTATCTTCAACACAAAAATCTGAAACCATAAATCGGTAATCTTCATTCTAAAATCGCTTAACTTAATGACATTGCGCTCGCTCTATTGACCCGCTCAAACTAGCGGGGGATATGAAGATGCAATGCGAACCATTTCTCCAAAATCTATTGTAAAGCTTGTAATTTACTGTAAATGAAAAATTTGTAATGTATTTTTCCCGCAAGGATTTTTATTTTTTGCACGAATATATTTATGGTTAATTTAACATTATAATTTTTAAAAATTAATAGAAATACTACTACTTTCGTTTTAGTTCATATATTTTATACACAAGGTAAATTTTAAGTGAAAGACTATCGTAATTTTAGTTTAAACGGCTTGTTGAAAATTTTGAAATGCTAATTACAATTAAAACTATTTATGATTAAAATTACCATAACCTTTGCAATATTGTTCTTATTTTCTTTTTCTGTTTTTGCTCAAAAAACAAATGTTTCGGGTGTTTTGATTGATAGTAAAGAAAAAACTCCAGTATACAATTCGGTTGTTGCCTTACTAACACCCAAAGATTCTATTTTATATAAGTTTACCCGATCGGATAAAAAGGGAAACTTTGACCTTAAAAATGTAAAAGCCGGAAATTATATTGTGATGACTTCCCATAGACAATATGCCGATTATTTAGATGATATAACCGTAAGTGAAACTGTAAAAAACTTAGGAACAATAGATTTGGTAAGCAAAATTAATGCGCTAAGAGAAGTAATAATAAAAACGGGTTCTATTAGAATCAAAGGAGATACGACAAGTTACAGAGCCAGTGATTTTGTTGTTGGTGCAAATGCTAACGTAGAAGAATTACTAAAAAAACTCCCTGGAATACAAGTAGATAAAAATGGTGCTATAAAAGCTATGGGCGAAACGGTACAAAAAGTATTGGTCGATGGCGAAGAATTTTTTGGAGATGATCCTGGAATGGCTGTGAAGAATTTGCGAGCAGATGCCGTAAAAGAAGTCCAAGTTTTTGACAAGAAAAGTGACCAAGCCGAGTTTACAGGAATTGATGATGGCGAAACCAAAAAAACCATTAATCTAAAATTAAAAGAAGACAAAAAGAAAGGGTATTTTGGTAAGATTGATGGTGCCGGTGAGCCACTTGCAGGTTCCGATTCCAGATACAATAGCAATCTTATGTTTAGCAGTTTTAAAGGCAAAAGAAAAATATCGGCATTTTTATTGAATGGTAATACAGGTCAAGATGGACTTAGTTGGCAAGATAGCGATAAATATGGTAGTCGGGATGACAGCTTTAGTATGAGTATGGATGACGATGGAAATGTAAATTATGAATGGACTGGTGGTAATAATGATGAAGAACCTAATGTTGATACTCAAAATGGATTTGTTAAAAATACCAATGCGGGATTACAGTACAGTAACAAGTGGAAGGATAAACAAACATTGAATTTAACACCAAAATATAATAATCAAATTTATACGAACAACAATAGTAGAAAAACACAAACCCAAGTAGGAGAAACCCAATTGAATGAAAACACTTCTAAAGTAAGCAATGTCAACAGGAGTAATTTTAAATTGAATGCTATTTACGATGTAAAATTAGATTCTTTAAACAGTTTACGAATTACTGCTAAAACCAATTTTTATGCTACCGAAAGTGATGAATATACAAATGGAAGTACTACTGGTGATGGTGGATTATTGAAAAACAAACAAGAAAAAACATTCACTACAGATTCTGACAAAACTGCTTTATTGGCAAGTATTTTATACAAACATAAATTTGCCAAAGCCCGTCGTACATTTTCAGCAAACAGTAGTTGGAACACTTTGAATACCAATTCAAATAATTTTTTGAAGTCTTCTAACGAAAGTTATATTAATGGTGATTTTGATAAAAAAGAGGATGTGAATCAAAACAAAATAGGGGATAAGTCAACCCAAAATGTTACTGTAAACCTTACTTATTCTGAACCAATTGCTAAGAAATTTGCCTTGCAATTTGCCTATCAAGTATCGCTCAACACAGGAGAAAATGACTATTTGACGTATGATTATTCGAACCTTACAGGCAAGTATGATGTGATTGTAAATTCTTTGTCAAACCAGTTCAACCAGACCATAATAACTAACAAGCCCAGCATTAGATTGAGTTATAATTCCAAAAAAATTAATTATAACTTCGGAAGTGGTTTTGGATTTACCTCGTTTGATTTAGAAGATCAAACTTTAAACAAAGAATACAAACGCAGTTACACCAATTTTTTTCCGTCTGCGAATTTCTCTTATAAGTACAAAAGCAACAGTAATTTACGCATCAATTATCAAGGAGAAACAAGACAGCCGACTATCGACCAATTACAGCCTTTGAGAAACAATCAAGACTTTTTTAATCAAACATTAGGAAATCCAGATTTAAAGCAATCTTTTACCAATAATATAGGTCTATTTAACAGCACTTATAGCATTTTGACAGAAACCCAATTTTATCAAAGTTTCTCGTTTAGAACAACTTCTAATTTGATTTCTTATAGCAGAGTTATAGATCCAGAAAGTGCGCAAACAATTACCAAACCTATAAATACGAATGGTAATTATTCTGTCAATTTGTATGTAGGATATGGTTTTAAGCTGAAGAAACTTGATTTACAGGTTAATCTTAATCCAAATCTAAACTACAATAAATCTGTAAATAGCATTAATAATAGCACCAACGATTCTAAAACTTTAAACTCAGGATTTTCCGTTTATTTAAATAAATCTAAAGCAAAAAAATATGACCTTAGTTTGAGTAATAATTTTTCAAATAACAGAAATACGACATCTCAAAACGATAAAATAAAATCATTTAACACCAATGATTTAGGATTGGATATTGGGGTTTATTTCAGAGAAAAATGGAAACTATCTACTGATTATAATTTTATGTCTAGGCAAAAAACGGTTGATTTTCAAACCAATCTTACCAATCAATTGTGGAATGCAAGACTAGAACGCACTTTCAAAAATGATGAATTTACGGCTTACATAATGGTGCGAGATATTTTGAATCAAAATATTGGTATCCGAAGATCTGTTTATGAAAACTCAATTACAGAGGAACAAAATGACAGACTCAAAAGATATGCTATGATAGGATTTACCTGGAATTTTAAAAACAAAGGCGAAACAGCAAAAAAATAAATCAGGAACTGTTCCGAAAATGACCATAAAAAATAGCAACATATGAAATCAATACTTTTTATTCTTACAACACTAATTTTTACAACTACAGCAATAGCACAGCAATTTATAGAAAAAGCGGTAGTTGAATATGAAGTAAATACGAATTTGAAAAAAACAATGAGCAATGATAGTTGGGATGAGATGATGAAAGACAACCTTTCTGACCTAAAAATATCGTATTACACCTATACTTTTGCAGACAACAAAAGCATCTTCAAATTTGATCGATGGAGTTCAAAAACAAAAATTCCTAAATACTACAAAGATCAAGATGAAGAAAACACTTGGTATTTTGATTTTGGAGCCAAAAAAATGATGATGCAAAAACAAATAGTAGGTACTAATTTTGTGATAGCCGACAGCATCCAAAATATTGAATGGAAAATCACTAACGAAAACAGAGAAATAGCAGGTTATAATTGCCGAAAAGCAGTAGGCAAAATAATGGACGACGTTTATGTATTTGCTTTTTATACCGATGAGATCACCATTTCTGGAGGTCCTTGTTCTATTCACGGATTGTCAGGTTTGATTTTGGGGCTTTCAATTCCTAGATTATACACCTCATTTGTAGCCACCAAAGTAGATTTGTCGATGACTAAAGCCTCCGAATTAAAACCCATCACAGCTAAAAAAACCTATGATTTATTGGGTCTAAAGAAAGAAATTGAAGAAAAAACGAAAGAATGGTTCGATTATGGTGATGATAAAGAGGAGAACAATAGAAGAAAAAACAATTTTTTGTGGAATGCGTTTTTATAGTTCCTCGGAATGATTTCAAGCCAAATTTTGTTATCACGACAACGCTCTAAAATATAGCTTTTTAGATTTGAAATGGTTTCTTGATAATGAGGTGCCTCAAAACCAAAACGCCCCGCCCCGTAAAGTATCATGACTTTGCGCTTTTATTTAAATGTTTTTTAAAATTGTAAATCATATAAAAGTCTCCCGACTTTTACCGTGAAACCCTTAAAGATTCAGTATCATTGCTTATATATAAAAATGTAATTGTATAGTTTTTTTAACTCTAGAAACTTTTCTAATTCTAAAAACATCACGAAAAAATTCTAAACACTTTTGACATGTTTCACGCTTTTCAAAAACTTTCAAAAAAAAACACAAAGTCATAAGATTTTAGAGTTGGCGAACATTCAAAATATACGTCCCATATCAATCAGAAAATTTTTATTTATTTTATTTTGTGACCGTTCCTGTTTTTAATAGTCTACCTTGCCCCGTTGGCGCTATTTTCAGTCCATCAAAATTGGATATGGAAAATAGTTTTGAAGCTTTGATTGCAACTTATATTGAAAATAAAGTAGGTATATCGGAACATTTTTTAAGTGAAACTTTGGCTAATAACTTGAAGCAGAATTTATCTGCATTAAATAAAAACAGCCAATTAGCCACAGCAGGTATTGGCAATTCAGAGAAGTTATCATACGATGGTGCCATCCGAAGCGATTCCATTTATTGGTTGGACAAAAAGAACAATAATGATTTTGAGAATGAGTTTTTTGTGCAAATAGAAGCTTTTATTCTCTATTTAAATGAAAGTTGTTACGCCGGAATTACAGGTTATGAATTCCATTATTCCCTTTACGAAAAAGGTGATTTCTATGTGAAACATCTTGACCAATTCAAGAATAACCCGAGCCGAAAATATTCCATGATTAGCTATTTAAACAGTGAGTGGCAAGAGAGTGATGGAGGAGAACTTCTGATTCATCAATTGGATAACAATCAAAAAATAAACCCTACTCAAGGCAAAACGGTTTTTTTTAAAAGCGATGAGCTTGTTCATGAAGTTCTGGTTACCCAAAGTACTAGAATGAGCATTACAGGTTGGCTGAAGAGTGATTAATGGAAAAGCAATGCAATCATAATCTCCAAAAAGATCAATATAATCACAATCCATTCTAATCGGGAACTTTCGCGAACATTCAGTACGTCGGTAAAAAGCCTAAGATTATCCTCTACGATATCCAATCTATAATCAAGATCCTTAAAACGTGGATTAATATCAAAATTTGCTTTTAGGTGTCGGTTTAGCAAATGGAGCTCTTCATTGTCCCAAACTAAATTCGGGTCATCGAGAATATAGAGATTGTCAACAATACTGTTCTTAACGTTCAATACTTTTCCGATGTATTTGAGCAGATTTTTCTTTGAAATGCTCAGTTTTCCTCGATGTTCCAATTCCTGTATGTATTTTTTGGAAGAAGTGATAAGATCATCTGTCAGCGCCTCATAATAATCCAAAGCAACAGATTGTGCGATATTCAACATTACGATTTTCAAAACAGAAGGATCCACATAAGGCACAGTAACATAATCATTTTTGATAATCACTTTTGCGATGTTTTCGTCAATTTCTATTCTGTATTCTTCAAGTAATTCCAAATCAACAATTGTAGAAGTATAATTTTTTACAAAATCAATGAATTCATTTTTCTTAGGTGCTGTAAAATTTGCAAATACAACCACACCATAGTCAAATATATAGAGATATCTTTTTTTATTCGTCAGCGTGTAAAATATTTCCGACGGTGAACTCGAGTGGGGTTCAACACCAAATTCAGCCCTTAATTTTTTTATATTAAAAGCTTCGGCTATTTGGATCGCTTCAATTTTGATGAAATTACCTTTTTCCATAGTAAAATTTTTATTTTATCTCAAAAAAGTAGTTTAAAGTTAGCTATTTCTATCTTATTAAATGGGAAGTCAGCTAAAAAAACAAACAGATTGATTTCTATATTTAGCTAAAAAGCGTAAATTAGTACATTGAAAATCAGTAAAATGGAGATATCATGAAAGAGATAGAAAAATTGTTAAGAACAAATGGTGTAGAACACAAAAAGGAAGGCAAAAACAAATTACCGGATTCTCTTTTGTATCCTTCGGAAGAAGATATTTATAGAAAATTCCATAAAGAAAGTGACATCGACCCTGAAGACATTTCGAAAAAGAAAGCTCTCGTCGAAATCAACAAAATCAGTGAGCTAAACCAAAAGGAATTTGATGAAGATATGTCCGGTGGCGATTTGGACATACCAGGTTCGGAGATCGATGATGAATTCGAAAGCACAGGAAACGAAGATGAGGAAAACAGCCATTACAGCATTGGTGGAGACAATCACAATAATTTGGAAGAAAATACATAAACTAAACTGTCTTTAGGCCCGAAAGTGGATATTTTGGAACATTCTTCTCTTGAATTAATACTTTAAATTTAAATCCCATATCCATTAAAAGCCTATAGTTTATGTTTGATTCTGACATGGCTATTGATGCATTTCCCTTGACATTCATTAATCTTTTGTTTTGATATTCTTTAAACCCAAGAGACAATAGGAATGAAGCTTGATTTGTCATTCCACTGCAATTGAGACCATTTATATTTCCCCAATTTATTAAATCCGAAAAATTTACGTGAGTCGTAATATCTTGTTCTCCTATAAATTGGTACGGATTGTCGTTTTTGTGGTGTTTGTAATAACACAATAGCGTGCCGGAACTTCTATGTTTATCATATAATTCCGGGGAAATGTCTCCGTAGTCAATGGTGATTACATAACCTTTATTCAGGGATTTTGCGATTTCTTCAATCCAGAATCGAGCTTCCAGATTTATTTCTGTACGGAATCCCTTTGGCAATTCTACATTCAAATTGGCAAAATAATCAATGAGTTCCTTATTTGCAGGCTTCAAAACTTCGATGAAACCACCTGAATAATCAACAAAAACCTCCATTAACTGCTCTTCCATAACCACTTGGTGCACCGAAAAATTATCAACCAATTCATTGGACAAAATACAGCCATTTATTTGCGGAATTTCTTTAATGGAGTCGTACCATGTCACTTTTTCCCTCAAAAGCATTTTTTCTCTTTCTTGCATACTGGGACTTTTTTCGATAATGCAATAGGATAAAACATCATATAGATTAGGATTATTATCTTTTAAATAATCCAAAATATCATGGCACAATAAACCTGTTCCTGCTCCATATTCAATAATTTTTATAGGGTTTCGATCTAAATTTTGCCACATTTCTTCTATTTGGCGGGCTATCATCGCTCCAAAAGCATCCGAAAGATAAACGCTAGTATAAAAATCTCCATCAGCCCCAATTTTACTTGGAAAAGAAGCGTAATATCCCAAGTCAGGATAATACAAAGCCATCTCCATAAAATCCCGAAACGATATTGAACCTTCTTGATGAATCCGTTGCATTATTATATCTGACAAGGACATTGAACCGAATTATTTTAAAGTTCACCTGAATTATAAGTAACAATAGAATTATTGCTTGTTACTTTCTATGTATAACTTTTCTAAAATTTGTGACGCTTCATAATCTGAATTTGCCGAAAAACCAGACACAAAAACTCCTTTTTTTCCTGAAATGGAAATTATGCCATAAACAACAGATTCTTCATCTGGATCCGAGTCTCCTTCATAGCGATAAACATGATGCACTGCGTAGTCATTCGGATTTGCCTTAATAGCTTCTGTATGAAGATTAAAATCATGATCAAACCCTTTTTCTTTTAAATCCTCTAAAGCTTCCAAAACGGTCGTATAATGATAGGTTGGTTTCATAATTGACAAAATTAAAATTCACAAATAAAGATAACTATTTTATTTGTAGCAAGTTGCAAATTACTTGTTAAAGTAAAAAACCTAATCTTGATAAACCTTGATTAATGTTGTAGATTTGCAATGCAGACCGCCTTATCGTCGTCTCGTCTTTATGGACGGGAGGGAGGAAAGTCCGGACACCATAGAGAAGCATAGCGGGTAACACCCGTCGGTCTCGTCTTTACGGACGAGATTAGGACAAGTGCAACAGAAAGTATGTACAGGTAATGCTGTAGTGAAACCAGGTAAACTCTATGCGGTGAAATATCAAGTATATCAGCATTTAAGGGCTTCTCGTCCGTTGCTGAAGGGTAGATAGCTTGAGTCCAGCAGTAATGCTGGATCTAGATAAATGATAAGGTATCGTTAGCAATAACGAGAACAGAATCCGGCTTATAGGTCTGCTTTTTTTTTAAAATTTTTCATTTTTTTTACTATTTTATTAAAAAAATACGAGAAATTTTTCTTTTTATATCTTCATCTCAGTCCCTTTTGCTTTTTAAAATAACACTCCCTTTTTTTGTTTGTGATGGGAAATGGAACGAATTGTGCCTTAATTTTGGGATTAATTGTTATTACAACTACGAAAAACCCAAAAGGGACCTTGATAACTAATATATAAAATAATGAAAACAAGAATAGGAATTTTAGGTTTAGGTGGAGTAGGTGGTTATTTTGGAGCATTATTGGCGCAAGCCTATTTTAAATCAAGTACCGTAAAAATTATCTTTATTGCTCGTGGAGAAACTCAAAAAAACATTTCCGAATCAGGTTTGAAAATTCTATCCGATGATGGAGAAACTATTGTTTTCCCAAATTTAGTTTCTGACGATCCTGAATTAATAGGAACACTCGATTACCTGATATGTGCTACAAAAACCTATGATATTGAAACTAGTTTTGAATCCTATAGAAAATGTATCACACCAAATACGGTTATTCTTCCACTTTATAACGGAGTTGATGCTACAGAGCGAATTTATAAATTATTTCCACAAAATATCGTTTTACAAGGTTGTGTTTATATCGTTTCAATGATTGTTTCACCAGGAATTGTCAAAAAAATAGGACCTTATGAAAAACTGTTTTTTGGATCTAGATCAATTTCTGATTCTAAAGTAACAGCACTTCAATCTATTTTCGAAAGAGCCAAAATCGAAAGTTATCATGTTGTGAATATTGAAGAGACTGTTTGGGAAAAATTCATTTTTATTTCGACTTTAGCATCAGTTACCTCTTATTTGAATCAAAATATTGGTCAAATTTTATCAAATTCTGAGAGTAAACAAGTTTATGTTTCCTTACTTAATGAAATTACTTTGGTCGCTTCTGCAAAAGGGTTAAAAATTACAGACAATATTGTTGAAGAGACTATTATAAAATTAGAAAAATCACCTCAAGGTGTTACTTCTTCTATGCATCGGGATTTTTTAGCCAATCATAAAACAGAAGTAGTTTCGCTAACCGAATTTGTTGTCAAAGAAGGAATAAAGTATGGTGTTTCAACTCCAGTTTATCAAATGATATTAAACAAATTGTCGAAATAAAACTAATTTAGTTATCTATTTTAAATTCCAATCCAATATTCTGAACACTTTCAATGCTTATTCGAGAATCATTTTTGAAATACTTCCGAATTTTACTGATATAGACATCCATACTTCTTCCTAAAAAAAATCATCATTACCCCAAATTGTCTTCAAAATTTGTTCTCTTTTTATCATTTGATTTTTATGGGTATAAAAGAATTATACCTTAAGTTATAATTATATTTTTAGAAATACGATTTATGAAGAAAGTTTTACGATAAACAATATTAACCTGAGTTCGATTAATACAGCATAAAACTTGCTTACAAATAAATTATATCAGTTAATGTTCCTGCAAGGTCTTTTTTTTGACCTTGTAGGTATCTTATCATTAGTATTCATACCTACAAGGTTGAAAAAACCTTGCAGGATATCCAATAAATAACAAATTATTGAATAATCGAACTCAGGTTATTAGTTCAACAACCAGATACTTGGTTGATGCACACGAATTTTCAATACCTGTTAAATGTTCATTTGGTAAAATAAAATCGACTGAGTTTAAAGAAAAAAAACATTGATGATAATTCCAATAGGATTATATAAAAGTTCATATTGCTCATTTATGTCAAAAAAAAAATACTAAATGACTACAAATACTTTTCAAATATAATAATTGTATTACATTTGAATTCAAATTAATTATTAGTACTAGCTTTCATGAAATTACTGCATTCGTTTGTTCTTTTTTTATTTTTCACACCTTTAATGAAAATTATTGCACAAGATATTCCATCTGTCGAAAAAAATCAATTCAAGATAAATTTAATATTACCCGGTGTAGTGTACGAGCACGGCTTTAGCAATAAAAACACGCTATATTCTGAATTTAGTTTTGGTCTAGGCTATAGTAAAAGCGGTTTTAGTGGCTCAACTTGGTCTTATTATCCAACTGTTAATGAGCAGTTTCGTCATTATTATAACTTAGAAAAAAGAACTGCTAATGGAAAAAGAATATTCGGTAATTCAGGTAATTTTTTTGGTTTGAATGCAATTTATAATTTTGAATCTATTAACTCCAACAAATCAGTTTCGCCAACGGTTGCTTCATTTACAATTGCTCCTGTTTGGGGATTTCAGAGAACTTATAAGCATAATTTCAATCTAAATCTAAATGGGGGAGTTGGTTATAACATTGACAAAAATAACAGTGAAATAGTTCCAGTGGTAAATTTCACATTAGGTTGGTTAATAGGTAAATAGTAAGTAATGAAAAAAATATTTCTATTTTTACTGCTTACTATTTCTTTAAATGGTAATGCACAAAACGTTAGGGGCTTTGGAGGAATATCTGGTTATTTGCACAGTGATTTTAAAGGATCTTTTTTTGCAGGTGTTAGTTGTGGTGCTGAATTTAAGGTTAAAAATTATATCAAACCCGAAATAGATCTCAATATTCTATTTGGAACTATTGAAGAAGCAGTGCAACGTAATGATTTAGGCAGTATAACAAATTCTTTTTGGAGGTCGGCTTCTGCTTATAATATTAGTTTTTCTCCAAAAATTTGTATCAATAATAACGGACAGAATGATACCTATCTAGTGATTTTGCCGAAATATTCATTTTCTAAAGTTACTGCTGTTGGCAAATATACTTCATTAAACACTAACGATGTAAAGACTACCACCAAAGAAACAATTACCGATTGGCAACATTCATTAGGGATTGGTGTTGGTCTTGATATTAGTGTTTCTAATGATAATACGGATTCTTTATGTTTGAATATCTATTATCAAAATGTTGATATGGGTAAGGCTTTGAATCAATTAAGTCATAGTGGAGCTAGTAGAATTAATACAAATAATGTACTTGGAGCAGGCTGTAACTATTATTTTTCTTTTAAAAAGGCTAAAAAACCAAGACCTACTAAAATACCAGAGCCCCTGCAATAGCAAGGGCTTTATTTTATATAAAATCGTTTGGTAGTATACTAACCTTCATCTTCTTCCGTGTCTTTTCGACTCGATTCATCATCTACTTCTTCTTCATTTCCTTTATTCAATTCGAAGAAACTAAAAATTGAACCGCCGTAACTTTTTTGAAAAGAAAAATTAATCATGTGATCCAGTTTGGTGTATTTCGAATGCTCAATAACCATCATACCATCTTCATTCAGTAATCCTTTTTCGAAAATTAATAATACAATTTTCTCAAAAATTTTTTGGTCTAAGCCATAAGGAGGATCTGCAAAAATAATATCATAAGTTGTTTTGCTTTTTTCCAAAAAAGAGAAAACATCACTTTTAGTGGCCGCTATATTAAAATCATATTCCGATGCCACTTGTTTGATGAATTTTATACAGCCAAAATCGCCGTCAACTGAGGTAATTGGCGTACTTCCGCGTGAAGCAAACTCAAAACTGATATTACCGGTTCCAGAGAATAAATCCAATATTTTTAGGCCTTCAAAACTAAAATGATTGTTTAAGACATTGAATAATGCTTCTTTACTCATGTCGGTTGTAGGCCGAACGGGGAGCCCTTTTGGTGGAAAAATGCGTCTTCCTTTGTATTTTCCTGATATGATTCTCATGAGTTAAAAAGTATAAAATGCTGCAGATTTTGTCTTTCTGAAAAGCTGTTGTTTTTTTGTAAATCGGCAACATCAAGAAAGGACACATTTCGAATGTATTTGAAAGCAATTTTATAAAAATCATCTTCCTCCGAAATGGCTCCTAATAATTCAAGTTTAAAACTTTCTGGATTCATATTTAACTGTTCGGCCGTAAAAAGCAGGTAGTAAATAAAATCCTCGGGAGTTTTATATTCGAATGAATTGAATAAAAGCAGTTTTTGATTCTGAATTACAATAATTTCAAAATGACCAGGATTAAAATGTACGATCATTTTCTTATTATCATTATTTTTGGATGCATCCAAAAGCTTTGAAACCAATATACTGTTGGCGTGTCTGTAATCAAAAGAACCAAATTGGTCTATAAAAAAGTTATTGATATTCACATACGGAATATAAACCGTATTCATTTGATAATTCGTAATTTCATCAAATGCAAAAAAATCGGTTTCAAAAACCTTGGTGTTGTACTGTAAATAACTGCCCAGAAAATTTTCGTCAAATAGGGCAGTGGGTACAAATGTCGAAAGATTGTTATTATGAATCACCTGAATTTCATCGTAACGGTCATTCAGTTCCGGGTAATTTCTAAATGCACTCGAAAACAATTCTTCAATCTTCGTTGATTTATGAAAAGTGTCAAAATAAATTTCATTCAGTGATACAATCCTGTTATGAAGCGTGTCAAAACAACAAAAAGACAGCCCCGTCAGTGAAACCTGAATGGAAAGTTTTTTGTATTTTTTATCAGTTATATTGATGTTCATAGTATTTTTTTGCGACAATGCAAACTTACGAATTTAAAAGGCAATGGCAATATCAAAAATCAATTGCAATAGCAATAGAAAAAAAGGAAGTAAATATAAAATTGAATTTTGCAATTGATATTGTAATTGTTATTGACATTGATTTTTGATATTGCCATTGAAATTGCCTTACTTTGCAATCTAAATATTCCCAATGAATTCCTCCTTATTTTACAGCCATTTACAGAGAAAATTTCCTTTTCAGCCAACATACAATCAGGATATATTTTTTCAAAAAATAGCTATTTTTTTGACCGACACTCATAATGAGACCATTTTTGTGCTGAAAGGATATGCAGGAACCGGAAAAACCACTGTTATTTCGACCATTGTAAACAGTTTATTAGAGATTAACAAAAAGTATGTTTTGCTGGCTCCAACAGGGCGCGCCGCCAAAGTAATTGCCAATTATTCGAACAAACCAGCTTTTACAATTCATAAAAAAATCTATTTTCCGAAGAAGAATTCCGGTGGAGGCGTTTCGTTTACTTTACAGCAAAACAAGCATAAAAATACGATTTTCATAGTCGATGAAGCTTCTATGATTTCGGACACTAATTCGGATTCCAAATTGTATGAAAATGGTTCTTTGCTCGATGATTTGATTTCGTATGTATATTCGGGAACCAATTGCAAAATGATTCTGTTGGGTGATACGGCTCAGTTACCGCCGGTAAATTTGGATATAAGCCCGGCTTTGGACATTCATACGCTTAGCATAAATTACAACAAAGAAGTCGAATATATTGAGCTTGACGAAGTAATGCGTCAGGAAGAAAATTCAGGTATTTTGCACAATGCAACCGAATTGAGGGAATTATTGAAAGATACTTTTATAGCCGAATTCAAATTTAATGTTCGAAAATTCAAAGACATTGTCCGTTTGGTTGACGGTTACGACATTCAGGATGCAATTCACTCGGCTTACAGTAATTTTAGTATTGAAGACACTGCTTTTATTGTTCGTTCCAATAAAAGAGCGAATCAATACAATGAGCAAATTCGAACAAAAATCCTCGACAAAGAAAGTGAATTATCAACAGGCGATTTCCTGATGGTGGTAAAGAATAATTATTTTTGGCTTAAAGATTCGGATGAAGCTGGTTTTATTGCCAATGGTGATATTATCGAAATTTTGGAAATGTTTGGCATAAAAGAATTGTACGGTTTTAAATTTGCAAAAGTAAAAATCCGAATGATCGATTATCCAAATCAGAAACCTTTTGAAACTGTTCTTCTGATGGATACCATAAAAAGTGAATCACCGTCTTTAACTTTCGAAGAATCAAATCGTTTGTATCAAGAAGTGATGAAAGATTATGAGAGCGAAACCACTAAATATAAAAAGTTCCAAAAAGTAAAGGAGAACGAATATTTCAACGCACTGCAGGTTAAATTCTCGTATGCTATTACTTGCCATAAATCTCAGGGAGGACAGTGGAATACTGTCTTTATAGAACAACCGTATTTGCCAAATGGTATTGATAGAGATTATATCCGATGGCTGTACACCGCTATGACACGTGCCAAAAATAAGTTATATTTGATAGGATTTAAAGATGAAAGTTTTGTGGAATGATTAAAAATTTAACCGCAGATTCGCAGATCTTAATGAATAATACATAGTAGCTATAGATTTATAAAAAATCTGCGAATCTGCGGTAAAAAAAACAAAGAAAATGAACACATTAAACGATTTACATACTATTTCAAGTACTTTTTCGAATACCGAAAAAATGCCTGTCTTATTCTTGGGACACGGAAGCCCAATGAATGCTATTGAAGAAAATCAGTTTGTAACAGGTTTTCGAAATTTGGCCAAAACATTACCCAAACCAAATGCTATTTTATGTATTTCGGCACATTGGTTTACCAGCGGAACCAAAGTTACCGCGATGGAACTGCCAAGAACAATTCATGATTTTGGAGGTTTTCCGCAGGAATTATTCCAAGTGCAGTATCCTGCAAAAGGAAGTCCCGAATTAGCCACCGCAACACAAGAATTATTATCGCCAACGGCTGTTGAATTAGACCACCATTGGGGTTTGGATCACGGAGCTTGGAGTGTAATTAAACATTTATATCCCGATGCTGATATTCCTGTAATTCAGATGAGTATCGATTACACGAAATCAGGTCAATACCATTTTGAATTGGCACAAAAACTAAGTGCATTACGAACCAAAGGAATCTTGATTGTTGGCAGCGGAAATATTGTCCATAATTTGAGATTGGTCGATTTTCATAATTTTGACAAAGATAATTATGGTTTCGATTGGGCAATAGAGGCAAGAACTGTTATAAATGATTATTTACTAGACGGCAATTTTCAACCGCTTATAGATTTTGAAAAACAGAGCAAAGCTTTCCAACTAGCGATTCCAACGCCAGATCATTATTTGCCCTTGATTTATACTTTGGGATTAAAAGGAAAATCAGAGGAATTAAGTTTGTTTAATGACAAATTAGTTGCAGGTTCTTTGAGTATGACTTCGGTGAAGATTAGGTAGATTGGTTTTGTGTGAAAAGTTTATATTTGTTAAAGTAATACAAAAGCAGAAAAAATATTTTAGAAAATTATGAAGAAAAAAATTCCATTACAAATTTTAAAAGCATTAGAGCCTTTACTAAAAGAAAATTCTTCTTTGTTTGAAATAATTCTTCAAGATGAGTATATAATTAAAATAATCGATAAAGATAAAAATTCAGATTTTTATTTTTTAATAGAAAGTTTTACCACCTACCCTAAGTTTACCTTGCTAGTAAATCGTAAACCTGCAAATGATTTTACAAAAAGTGTAAATAGAGGATCTGTACTTGCTGATCAAATTGGAAACGAGTTTAAAAAATGGTTAGATATACTTGAAGGTTATGAAAAGGTAAATTCAATTTTTGACGATCCAATAATTGAAGCATTCGCCTCAGAATATTATTCCGAATTTGAAATTATAGATGAAGATGCTGGAATAAAACCATTTAATATTAAGCAAATTTTATTACTTGATGAGCATTTAGAAAACATAGAAATTAATATAGAAAGACATTTAACTGCTACTAATAAAGTTGAATTAGAAGAAATCCTAAATGAGGTAATTGAGTTAAGAGAAAACTTAACGAAAAGACCAAAAAAATGGGTAATTAAAAAATTATCATTTGTTTGGGCAAAAATTTCAAAGCAAGGTCCTGTTTTTATAAAAGAATTTTTATCTGAAAGTAGTAAGTTAATAATAAAAGAAAGTGTGAAATTTATTTTTAATAAAGGAATTGATTTATTGAATTAAAATACAGATTTCTGTAAATAAAAAATATAATAATGAAAATAATAGCAGTCATTCCAGCCCGTTACGCATCCACAAGATTTCCTGCAAAACTGATGCAGAATTTAGGAGGTAAAACGGTTATTTTAAGAACCTATGAAGCAGCCATAAATACTCAATTATTTGATGATGTTTTTGTGGTTACCGATTCAGAATTAATTTATGATGAAATTGTTTCAAACGGCGGAAAAGCTATTCGAAGCATCAAAGAACACGAATCGGGGAGTGACCGCATTGCCGAAGCGGTTGAAAATCTAGATGTTGATATTGTTATCAATGTACAAGGAGATGAACCGTTTATTGATGCTGAGCCTTTGGCAAAAGTCATTGAAATTTTTAAAAATGATGCTTCAAAACAAGTTGATCTGGCTTCCTTGATGAGAGAGATAAAAAATGAAGATGAAATCAATAATCCAAATAATGTTAAAGTTGTCGTTGATCAAAACGGATTTGCATTGTATTTTTCCCGTTCTGTGATTCCGTATCCAAGAGAAAAAAATGTTGGTGTTCGTTATATGCAGCACATCGGAATTTATGCTTTTAGAAAACAGGCGTTATTGGATTTTTATAGTTTACCCATGAAATCATTAGAAGCCTCCGAAAAACTGGAGCAATTGCGTTATCTGGAATTTGGAAAGCGCATCAAAATGGTAGAAACCACACATGTTGGTATCGGAATTGATACTCCTGAAGATTTAGAAAAAGCTCGAAAAATGCTTCTTTGATTTAGATTAAAGAAGCATTTTTCAATTCAGTTTTTCAATAATAATCAATTCATTATGGAGTTCAACTCTCGGGATTGACTGTATTTTATACCCCTCATCATTGAAGTCTTTAATAAAATTATGATTTCTTACATTATCTCCAGGAGTCAGACACATTGTGTTAAAAAGAATGATTCCTTTAGTTTTTAGCAAAAAGCAAATTCTATTAATAAAGAATTTTTCAAATAGAAAATTTGGCATTTTCGTATCCTGAAAAATGTCAACAATAATCAAATCATAACGGTCTTTTGTTTTCAATACAAATTCAAAAGCATCATCAATTATGATATTTAAATTTTTTATTTCGTCTAATTTAAAATATTCATTTGCAATTTTAATAATATCCGGATCAATATCAACGCCGGTGATTTGACCTTCAAAATGAATTTCATCTACCAATGTTTTAATCACGCTGCCACCTGCAACTCCAAGTACCAAAATATTATTCATTTTTGCGATTTTCTTAAAACCAAAATGTTTTAATCCTTTCCTTAAGATGCGCTGCAGACTGCCATAAGAATAATTAGTGTTTTCTGAATCCAGTACTAACTCGCCATTGGCCCATGTAACTTCAATAGTTTTACTTAGTGCAGAATTAGTTTTATAAATTTTAATGGGTATAATATAACTTAATAATTTGCGAAGCATTAATTTTTGGTTTTTATCAAAAATAAGATATTAATTATTTAATTTGTGCAAAATTGATAACAAATGAAGAGACAAATCTATAAATGGATTTTCGAAAATCTAATGGGCTGGAAAATAGAAGGTAGCTTCGATGAACAAATTAAAAAAAGTGTGTTGATGGTATTGCCGCATACAAGCTGGCATGATTTTTATGTGGCCATTATTTGCAGAGGTGCAGTAGGCATGGATATCAATTGGGTTGGAAAAAAAGAATTATTTCGTTTTCCATTTGGATTTTTTTTTAAATCTTTGGGAGGTGCTCCTCTAGATAGAACAGGAGGACTGAACAAAGTAGAATCTATTGTCAGTATATTTAATTCTAAAGAAACATTCAGATTGGGACTCTCTCCAGAAGGAACGCGAAAAAAAGTAGATCAGCTCAAAACCGGTTTTTATTACATAGCCTTAAAAGCAAACGTACCCATCATTCCTGTATCGATAAATTTTGAAAAGAAAGTAGTGAATTTTGGTAAAGCATTTTATCCAACAGGCGATATTGAATCAGATTTAATTATTTTGAATAAACATTTTGTTGATGCCAAAGGGAAAATCCCCGAAAACGGATATAAAGTCACTTAAAATTAAACTCGCTGAGAATCGTGTAAAATATTTTTTCTGAGTCTTTGCTCGAAATATTCAATTCTCATAAATTGTAATTTTAGATTTTATATTCAAAAAAAGCAGATTGCTTCGCCTATTTTGTTATCGCTCGAGTTACAGATTTATTTTTCTAAATCTAAATTTATTTTTTTAGAAAAACCTAATTTGATTTCAAAGATTGAAAATTAAAACTTATAAATCTGTGTTAGAATAACTCGTGATTTTCTCTGAATGAATTCAAGATTCAAATTGATTCGGTGAATAGATTTTGAAACTTCCATTTTTATAAAAAAAAACAATTTTTTCTATTTCATCATTTTTTTCATTTTCGGCAGAAGCTTCAATCTGTTTAGATTTTGGAAGAGCGATATTTGATTCTAATGGAACCTGAATTTGAGAAAATAAATCAATTGGAGTAGGAGTGTCTAAACTTGAAACTGTAATATTTTGATTTAGATTTTCGATTATTTCAGAATTTTTTGGAAAAACTCCAGTGCCATTTAGTATCCAATACAAATCCACATCAGGAAAAATATCAATAATTTTAAGGATAAAATCCAAGCTCGGCTTGTTTCTTCCAGAAAGCAGATGTGACATGCTGGAACGCTGTACACCAATTTTATCTGCAAATGAAGAGGCATTTAGATTATAATACTCAAGTATAATCTCCAATCTTTTTATGAAATCATCTATGTTTACCATTGTAAATTGTATTTCAAATTGATGTATTTACAAATGTAATCAAAAGGTATGTGATAGCCTAATTTACAATGTTAAAACCTAAATTTAAGATTTATAATATTAATCAATAAATACAAGTAAATATATTTAACTGTCTAATTTTATAGTATTTAATAACTGAAATTAAAGTTATTATTTAAGATTCATCTTAAATATACTTTTGTATACTTAACTTTTAAAAGAGGGTTTACAATTTTAATAAATTTTTAAAAATCATTGTTTACAAATGTAAAAATAAAGATGTTTACTTTTGTAAATCAAATATTGAGACATGAATTTAGAAGAACTATTCAATCAAAACAAAGAAAAAACTATTCAGGGCCGTTATATCACATTAGATAATATTGAGCCATTATTAAACAGCGAACTCTTAAAAAAGATGTGAAAATAATTGGTGAATCCGTTTTGGGAAAACCCATTTACAGTTATCAAAATGGCAATGGCAAAACCAAAATTTATCTCTGGTCGCAAATGCACGGAAACGAAAGTACAACGACCAAAGCACTATTCGATTTCATAAATCTTCTTATTAGCGGATCAGATTTAGCTAAAGAACTTTTAGAAAGCTTTACTTTTTATTGTATTCCAATGCTAAATCCTGATGGAGCAAAATTATATACCCGTGCAAATGCTAATAATATAGATTTAAATAGGGATTCACAGGATCTTACACAGCCAGAAAGCAAAATACTCCGATCTGTTTTTGAGAATTTTAAACCTGATTATTGTTTTAATCTGCATGATCAGCGTACTATTTTTGGTGTTGCCGATACAGGAAAACCCGCAACTGTTTCTTTTTTGGCACCTTCTTATAATGAAGAAAGAGAGGTAAATGAGTCCAGATTAAAAGCTATTAACCTGATTGCAGGCATTAATGAAGTTTTGCAGAATTATATTCCAGGACAGGTAGGCCGATTTGATGACTCTTTCAATATTAACTGCATTGGAGATACTTTTCAGTATCTAGGTGTTCCAACAATATTATTTGAAGCAGGTCACTATCCAGATGATTATGAGAGAGAAAAAACAAGAAAATTCGTGTTTATATCTTTACTGTCGAGTTTTATTATTCTTAACGAAAACGATATAGTTGGTAATAGAAATGATAAATATTTAAACATTCCTCAGAATAATGTTGTTTTTTTTGATTTTATGTATAAAAATGTCAAAATAAATTATGATGGTAATGAAATAATCACGAATTTTGTGGCTCAATATAAGGAAGAGTTAATTGACAATAGAATAAATTTTAATGCTTACATAGTTCAAGCAGGCGATTTAAAAGGGTATTGTGGTCATTATGAGTATGATGCCAAACAAGCATTATATAGAGACGGACAAAATAACAGACCCAATGAAAATCAAAAAGCAGATTTTAATTTTGATGAAAAAGTTTTTTTCGTTAATGGAAAATTAAAAAATTGATTTTTTCGCTGTTTATTTAATTTTTATTTATAATTTTAACTTTTTTAGTAGCAAATAACCGTATAATAAAAGAATTATGAGTAAGTTTCGTTTAGATGAAGTAGATCACCAGATTTTAGATATGTTGATAGACAACACAAGAGTTCCGTTTACTGACATTGCTAAAAAATTATTGATTTCAGCTGGAACGGTGCATGTTAGAGTTAAAAAAATGGAAGATGCTGGTATCATAATGGGGTCTTCTTTAGTCCTTGATTATGATAAATTAGGATATTCATTTATTGCTTATGTAGGTGTGTTTCTTAATAATACTTCTCAAACTAAATTTGTTTTAGAGCGTATTAATGAAATTCCATTTGTAACTGTAGCTTCTGTAACTACTGGCAAATTCAATATTTTTTGCAAGATAAGAGCAAAAGACACTAAGCATGCAAAAGATGTTATTTTTATGATTGATGATATCGAGGGTGTTTATAGAACAGAAACTATGATTTCTCTTGAGGAAAGCATAAATGATAAAAAGCGTTTGATGCATACCATTTTCAAAGAAATGTAAAAAATCTTGAATGCTATATATAAATATAACCTCAAGCGTAATCTTGGGGTTTTTTTATGTTAGATTAATCAACCAACTAATAGTTTAATTATGTATACGTTACCTAAAATAGAGCGTTTTAACGAAAATGTTTTATCTAAATATCATATTTACAATAGCGTTTTTATAACATTGCCTTTTGATTCTGTCGATAATACTGGTGTTTTGTTGCCTATTTTTACAGAACTATGCGATTCCGGCTTCAAAAAGCAAAAAACTCCTACAGAAATATTCGACTTTTTTTCAGATAAATACATGCATAGTGATTCTGAAAAAGATAAAATTAATCTAATGTTTCACTTTATACAATATATTGAGCGTCAGATTGTTTTATTTGATGCCATTGAAGATGCTGCTTTTCCTGTGGTAAACAATATGGAAGGGAGAGGTTCTCTTCGTGATATTAAAGAGAAATCTGACGTCAGAGGCAATAAAGAGGAATTAATTAATTTCTTAGAAAATTTTAATGTTCGTACTGTTTTAACAGCTCACCCAACTCAATTTTATCCTGGTTCTGTTTTAGGAATTATTAATGATTTGACAGAAGCTCTTAGAAAGAACAATCTATTAGAAATAAAACAATTATTAGCTCAATTAGGAAAAACACCTTTTATTCAAAATGAAAAACCGAATCCTTATGATGAAGCTGTTAGTTTAATTTGGTATCTGGAAAATGTTTTTTATAACACTTCTGGAGAGATGGTTCATTATCTGCAAAAAAATGTTTTTGAAGGTGAGTCTATAAAAAATCCATTAATTAAACTTGGTTTCTGGCCAGGCGGTGACCGTGACGGTAACCCATTTGTTACTACAGAAATCACACTGAAAGTTGCTGAGCGTTTGAGAACTTCAATTTTAAAATGTTATTATTTTGAAATAAGAAATTTAAAAAGAAAGTTAACTTTTCCAGTTGTAGATTCACTGGTAATGGAGCTTGAGCAAAAATTATACCGTTCTGTTTTTTATTCAAAAGGAGATATTTTTATTACACTTGATGAATTTAAACTGCAGTTAAATAAAATAAAAACCATAATAATTGAGCAGCATCAGTCACTATATGTTGATCAGATAGATGCCTTGCTTATTCGCATAAATTTATTTGGTTTCCATTTTGCTACTTTAGATATCAGACAAAACAGTAAAATTCATCAAACTGTTTTTTATGATATTGTGGATTATTACTCAAAATCAAAAGAAAATGTTTTCCCTGCTGATTATTTCCAATTAACTGAGGAAAAAAAATTAGAAGTATTGTCAACTCTGAAAGGTAATTTAGATGCAGCTGATTTTGAAAATGAAATGACAAGATCTACTATTGAATCCATTCAATGTATCAAAACAATTCAAGAAAACAATGGAGAATTTGGAGCCAACCGTTATATCATAAGTAATAACGAAAGCGCACTTAATGTTATGGAAACTTTTGCCTTATTTAAATTATGCAATTGGGAAAATGCTACCGTAGATATTATTCCGCTTTTTGAATCAGTAGATGATTTGCATAATGCACATTTAGTGATGGAAACATTATACACAAATCCTGAATATGTTCAGCATTTGCAAAACAGAAATAACAAACAGACAATAATGCTAGGTTTTTCTGACGGAACAAAAGACGGTGGCTATTTAATGGCAAACTGGAGCATATATAAAGCAAAAGAAGCTTTGACTGAAATGTCCAGAAAATATGGAATTCATGTTATATTTTTTGATGGGCGTGGCGGACCTCCAGCACGTGGCGGAGGAAAAACCCATAAATTTTATGCTTCATTAGGTCCGAATATTGAAAATAATGAAATCCAAATTACAATTCAGGGACAAACCATCAGTTCAAATTTTGGAACATTGGATTCATGCCGCTATAATTTGGAAAACCTTTTGAGTGCTGGTGTGGCTAATCAAGTATTCAATCAAGGTCAAAATCAGCTAAGTGCAGATGAAAAAGCGATTTTGGATCAAATGGCTGAATTAGGGTATGATAAATATTTGAGTTTCAAAAACCATCCCAAATTTATTCCATATTTGGAACAGATGAGTACTCTAAAATATTATGCAAAAACGAATATTGGAAGCCGTCCTTCCAAAAGAAGCAAATCAGAAAGTCTTGATTTTGCTGATTTGAGAGCAATTCCATTTGTGGGTTCTTGGAGTCAATTAAAACAAAATGTTCCAGGATTTTTTGGAGTAGGTACTGCTTTAAAACATTTCGAAAATAATAACCAATGGGATAAAGTTCAAAATTTATATAATGATTCATTATTTTTCAGAACCTTGCTTGAAAACAGTATGATGTCATTGGCAAAATCATTTTTCCCATTAACTGCATACATGAGCAAGGATCCTGAATTTGGTGCTTTTTGGCAGATTATTTATGATGAATTTTTGGAAACAAAAAGATTATTATTAAAAATTGCAGGACATGCTGAATTGATGGAAAATTACCCGGATGGTATAGCTTCTATTCAAATGAGAGAACGTATTGTATTACCATTGTTGACAATACAACAATATGCTTTACTAAAAATCAGTGAACTTAATAAAGCCGAAAACCCAGATTTGAACTTGATAAAAGTGTATGAAAAAATTGTGACCCGTTCTCTTTTTGGCAATACCAATGCAAGTAGAAATTCTGCTTAAAAAACTGATACAAAAATTAAATTCTAAATTTCTAAAAAATTGTCATTATGAATTCCAATCAATTGCCAGTAAATGAATATTCTAAATTTAATGCTACATATATACAAGCATTAGAAAATGTTGAATTATTTGAAGAATTAGAAATTAGTTTGCACGACTTTATCAAATTTGTTCAAAATATTCCCTTGGACAAATTTGATTACAGTTATGCTGAAGGCAAATGGACTATCAAAGAAATCATTCAGCACATTATTGATGCCGAAAGAATTTTTAGCTACCGTGCGCTTAGAATTTCCAGAAACGACAAAACACCTTTACCTGGTTTTGAAGAAAATGATTATGTCGACAATACAGATGCGAAAAGCAGAAGCATTCAAGATTTATTAACTGAGTTTTCTGCGGTGAGACATTCCAATTTATTGATGTTCAAAAGTTTTTCTGATGAACAATTAAGAAGAATTGGAACTGCATCAGGTCATGAAGTTTCGGTAAGAGCTTTAGGCTTTTTAATTCTAGGTCATCTTAAACATCATCAAAAAGTTTTTGCAGAAAGATATTTATAAAAGTTAATTTTTTTATTGAAAACAGCTCGACCAAATTTTTAACTTATTCTCAAAAGACATAGTATTTGCAGGACTGGTTGAAGGCATCACAAAATAAGTGATACCTTCTATTTGTCCAAATCTCTTTATAAAAAAAGCATGACTCTGTTTTCCATTAAAAATAATCTTGGTTATACCAGGAAATTTTTTAACCAAAAATTCAAAATCATTTTCTTTGTGTTTTTTTATATGAATATCTAGACTTCCTTTTCTTTCACAATTTTCTAAGACATCCCAAATCCCAATTTTATTTTCTCCAAGAATTTTAATTTTATCTTCAAAATTTACAGGAATTGGCAATGCCTCAAAAAGTGTACAGATTATTTTCCAAAAATGATTTCTTGGATGGGCATAATATTCTTGTTTTTCCAAAGACATAGCTCCAGGCATAGTTCCCAAAATTAATATTTCAGTTTCTGAATTTACAAAATGTAAAAATGAATGTATTCTCATAAAATTAAAGTACTGTATTTTCTTTTTCGAGTATAGCCAAACCAATTCTGATTTTATCATAAGGAAGCTGTTCTTCAAAAAAATCAAAATAAGGTTTCAAAGCGTTTGGAGCTTCCAGTTTAATTTTTGCTTCTGCAATTTTTGCAATTTCTTCTTCGTTTATAAAAATGCCTAAATCTATTGGATAACCGTCACTGTATAATTTTGCTAAATGTGAAATTATTGTTGGAACTAATAGTTTTCTCTGTAGCGCAATTTCTTCAACGGTCATTCCATTTTGAAACAGTTCTAAAGTTTCTTTGTAAGTAGTATTTTCTTTTTTTACTCTTACCGGTTTGCTTTTATGAAATTCAATAATTGCTTTTATGAATGCATCACCATATTTTTCAAGCTTTGCTTTTCCAACTCCATCAATTGCCAGAAATTCGGAATCACTCATTGGCCGCTGAATTTCGAACTGTTTCAAAGTGGCATCATTAAAAATAATGTAGGCTGGAACTTCTTCTTCTTTGGCAATTTCAGAACGCAGTTTTCTAAGAACTTCAAAAAGAGAATTCCCAGCCGATTTTATTTTAGCTATTTTAGGCTCAACTGCTTTTGCATTCATTTTTTGAACTGTTGTCAACTGCACTTTTTCTCCTTCAAATAATACTTTTTTTGCAAAAGGAGTTAATTTTATTTTATTCTGCTGATGGAAAGCAATTTCGCAATAGCCCAAATTTATTAATTGGATTAAGTATTGATTCCAGTCATACCACGAAATATCTGCACCAACTGCGTAGGTTTTTAAATTTTGATAACCTTTGTCGTAGATAGAAGCATTTTTAGAACCTCTTAAAAAATCTACAATAACAGGAAGGGCTTCTGATTCCTGCAAACGAATCACAGCTGATAAAGCTTTTTGTGCAATTATTGTTCCGTCAAAAAAAGCGGGAGGATTTTTACAAATATCACAATTGCCACAATTTTCAGTTACCAATTCACCAAAATAAGAAAGTAATATTTTTCTGCGGCAACTCAATGCATCCGCGTATTGTTTCATTCTTTCCAATTTTGCCAATTGAACATCAGCATTCAAACCTTCGGAAGCAAATTTTTGCAACTGAATCATATCACCATAACTTTCGAATAAAACGGTTTCAGACGGTAATCCGTCACGGCCTGCTCTTCCGATTTCCTGATAATAACCTTCAATATTTTTTGGTAAATTATAATGAATTACCCAACGAACATTTGATTTATCAATTCCCATTCCAAAAGCAATCGTCGCACAAACCACCTGACAATCATCGCTGATAAATTCGTCTTGAGTTTTAGATCGTATTTTACTATCCAAACCCGCATGATAGGCTTTGGCTTTAATTCCTGTTTTTTGCAATTTTTCGGTAAGCTCTTCCGTAGTTTTTCGGCTTAGGCAATAGACAATGCCTGATTCATTTGGCTTATTTTTTATAAACTCTATAATTTGCTTAACACGATCCAAAGCCGGTCTCACTTCCAAACTTAAATTTTTCCTATCAAAAGAAGAAACAAAGATTTCTGGACTAATTAAATTTAACTGCTCAGAAATATCAGTGCGCGTAGCTTTATCAGCTGTTGCCGTCAATGCCAAGATTGGAGTAGAGGCGAAGCGGTTTTTAAGATATCCCAAATTGGTGTATGCAGGTCGAAAATCATGTCCCCATGCAGAAATACAATGTGCTTCGTCAATAGCAATTAAGCTCACAACTATCTGACTAAATGCATTTTCTAAAAACGATAAACTTTCTGGTGCAACATAAACAAGTTTGACTTTATTGTCTTTCAAATTTTGAATATGAAATTGCTGCTCATCAGATGATTGGCTGCTGTTAATAAAACAGGCGTCAATTCCGTTTGCTTTCAAACTGTCCACCTGATCTTTCATCAGGGCAATTAATGGTGAAATAACAATTGTGATTCCTGGAAAGACTAAAGCAGGAAGTTGAAAACATATTGATTTTCCCCCTCCAGTTGGCATAATTGCCAAAGTATCTTTTCCAGAAAGTATGCAATTAATAATTTCTTCTTGATTAGGTCTGAATTTTTCAAACCCAAAATTTTCTTTAAGTTTGGCGTGTAGAATTGCTGTTGTCATTTTGGCTCATATAATATTTGAAAAATAAATATAATAAAAAAAGGAACTCAAATTGGAGTTCCTTTTCTATATTTTTAGTTAATTAAAAATTAATCTTCATCGTCTTCATCATCGTCATCATCTGCGATGTCTTTACTATCAGAATCTTCATCATCGTCATCACCGTCTAAATCTGGTTTATCATTGTCGTCTTCATCGTCATCATCGTCGTCGTCTGCATCTTCAACGTCTAATTCTAAACCGCTGATTGGTTCAACAACATCATCATCAATTTCATCATCTTCATCGTAATTTCCAATTCTGTCAGCAAGCTTAGTACTTACTTTTACTAAATAAATAGTATCTTCAGTTTTAACTTCTACAGCTTCAATTAATTCATTTTTGGCATTTCTAAATCTAATGATGTCTGAATCATCATAACCATCAGGAAATTTTTCGACCAAAAGATTCAAAATTTCGTTGGTCAATTTGGCGTAATCAACTATTATTCTTTTCATAAATAATTATTATAAATCTAACAAATAGGCAAAAATTAATGGAGCTACAATCGTAGCATCTGATTCGATAATGAACTTCGGAGTAGTAATATCTAATTTACCCCAAGTAATCTTTTCATTAGGAACCGCTCCAGAATAAGATCCGTAACTGGTTGTAGAATCTGAAATTTGACAGAAATAACTCCAAAATGGAATATCATGCATTTCCATATCCTGGTACAGCATTGGCACTACACAAATTGGGAAATCTCCTGCGATACCTCCACCAATTTGAAAGAAACCAACACCATTAGTACTGTTTTTTGGATACCAATCAGATAAGAAAACCATATATTCAATACCTGATTTCATCGTCGATGCTTTCAAATCCCCCTTGATAACGTATGATGCGAAAATATTTCCCATTGTGCTGTCTTCCCATCCCGGCACAATAATAGGCAAATTTTTCTCAGCAGCTGCATACATCCAGCTGTCTTTCAAATCTATTTCATAATATTCTTCTAAGACACCAGAAAGCAACATTTTGTACATGAATTCATGAGGAAAATATCTTTCTCCTTTGTCATCAGCTTCTTTCCAAATTTTGTAAATGTGTTTTTGAAGACGACGAAAAGCTTCATGTTCCGGAATACAAGTATCTGTAACTCTGTTCAATCCTCTTTCTAACAAATCCCATTCATCCTGAGGAGTTAAATCACGATAGTTTGGAACTCTTTCGTAGTGAGAATGTGCTACCAAATTCATAATATCTTCTTCAAGATTAGCTCCTGTACAAGAAATAATCTGAACTTTATCCTGACGAATTATTTCGGCAAAAATCTTTCCAATTTCAGCGGTACTCATTGCACCAGCCATACTTACCATCATTTTTGCACCATTGGCTAATTGCTGCTCATAAGCTTTTGCAGCGTCAACTAAAGATGCAGAATTGAAATGCAGATAATGCTTTTCAATAAACTGACTGATTGGTCCTTTACTCATATTCTTTTTTTTCTTTTTTGTTTTTATGTTAAAAAGGTTACTAGAGATTTGGATATCACAAATAAAAGGAATTTATAAATATTATATTCCCTAGATCCCAATTTTTATTCATTATAACCTAATATTTTATTATTTATTATAACCCAATATTTTTAGTACATCCTCAGCTGTTTGCTGTTCCGAAAATACTTCGGTTGCCAATATTCCATTCTCATCACGATCAATCAAAATGTGCTTTGGCTGTGGTATCAAACAGTGTTGTAATCCTCCAAAACCACCAATAGTTTCTTGATAAGCTCCTGTATTGAAAAACCCTAGATACAATGGTTTTTCCTTATTGTATTTTGGAAGATAAATGGCATTCATATTTTGTTCAGAGTTGTAATAATCATCACTATCACAAGTCATTCCGCCTAATAAAACTCTTTCGTAGGTTTCATTCCATCTGTTAATGGCCAACATAATAAAACGCTTGTTTATTGCCCAAGTATCCGGTAAAGTTGTAATGAAAGAGGAATCAATCATATTCCATTTCTCTCTGTCATTTTGCTGTTTTTGATACAATACCTGATAGATGGCACCACCACTTTCTCCAACTGTAAACGAACCAAATTCAGTAAAAATATTTGGAACATCAACTTCAGCTTCATCACAGGCAATTTTAATCTGATTGATAATTTCGTCAATCATATACTGGTAATCGTATTCGAAAGCCAAAGAATTTTTGATTGGAAAACCACCACCAATATTTAAGCCATCAAGGGTAGGGCATTCTTTTTTCAAAGCCACATATACCTTGATACATTTTACCAGCTCATTCCAATAATAAGCATTGTCATTGATTCCAGTATTAATAAAAAAGTGCAACATTTTGAGCTCCAAATTTTTATTCTCTTTTATCTCTTTTTTATAGAATGGAACAATGTTTTTGTATCCAATTCCCAATCGAGAGGTATAAAATTCAAATTTTGGCTCCTCTTCAGCTGCAATTCTTATTCCGATTTTAAATTTGCCATTGATCTGTCCTTGAAGTAAATCTAATTCCTCATAGTTATCAATAATTGGAATGGTATTCTTATGCCCATTATTAACTAAGCGGGCAATATTTTCAATGTATTGGTCTCTTTTGAAACCATTGCAAATGATATAAGTGCTTTTGTTAATTTTTCCTTTCTCTAATAAATTTTCAACAATATTAATATCAAAAGCAGAAGATGTTTCAATATGAATGTTGTTCTTGAAAGCTTCATTCATAACATATTCAAAATGAGAGCTTTTTGTGCAATAACAATAAAAATATTTTGCCTCGTATTTATTTTTTTCCATCGATTTACGAAACCAGCTTTTGGCTTTACTAATGTTATTGGAAATTTGTGGTAAATACGTGAATTTCAAAGGAGTACCATACGTTTCTACCAACTTCATTAAATCGATATTATGAAACTGAAGGTTGTCTTTGTTTAATTTGAATTCTTCTTGCGGAAAGTAATACGTTTGATTTATTAAGTCAGAATATTTTGTATTCATTTGTTTTAGAATTTTATGAATTAATTATATTTAAAAAATAGAATTAATATAGCATCAAACTCTAATGTTGGCATAGATAATCTGAAGTTCATCATAATCTGCCTTAAAATATTGAAATACATCAAAACTAAAATTTCCTTTTATACCATAGAAACGTTTCAATATGCTCAAAAAAGCTCTATTGTTTCTGTTTCTTTTAGTAGAAAAATTTTTAGTATTTTGATTATTATTCATTGTGGCAAATGTAAAAAATAATATAAACGCAAAGCAATCCTTTTTATTAAAAAATAGCTAAGATTTATAATCCTGAAAAGCGTTTAGAATTAATTCGTTATCAACAGATTGATTAATTTTAATTTTTCCGATGCCTTCAATTAATGCAAATTGTATCATTCCATACTCATTTTTCTTGTCATGAATTAGTAATTCAAGTATCGGATCAATATCATTTTCTTCAAAAACTACGTCATCATATATTGTCTTTAGAGTAGATTTTATTTCATTGTATTCCTCTTCGGTAATCAAATTTTTATGCAATGATATATAACTCTCCAGCACCATTCCTACAGCAATTGCTTCTCCATGCAGTAATGTAGTTTTGTTTTGATTTTCTAAAAAATAACTTTCGATAGCATGTCCCAGTGTATGCCCAAAATTTAGTGACTTTCTGATATTTTTTTCAGTAGGATCCTGCATTACGATAATATTCTTAATTTCAACAGAACGATGTATTAAAGAATCTAACTGGTCAAAATCAATTGCTTTAATATCCAAAAATGATTCCCAGTATGTTTTATCAAAAATTAAACCGTGTTTCAGCATTTCTGCAAGACCAGAACGCATTTCATTTTGAGGAACCGTTTCAAGATAGGCTGTATCAATCAAAACCATTTTTGGAGTATTGATTACACCAATCTGATTCTTCAAATTTCCTAAATCAACACCGTTTTTTCCACCAACAGAAGCATCAACCATCGATAATAAAGTGGTAGGGATATGAATAAAATCAACACCCCTTTTAAAAGTAGAAGCCACAAAACCGCCTAAATCAGTTACAACACCACCACCAATATTAATAATCAGCGTTTTCCTGTCAGCTCCAAGTTCTGTCAAGACATTCCAAATTTCAATACAAGTTTCTATGTTTTTATTGACTTCTCCTGCTTCAAATTCTATGATTTCTATCGTCAAATCGGTTTCTAATAACGGGAGTAATTTAGGCAGGCAATATTCATTCGTATTACTATCTACAATGATAAAAAGATTAGAATATTTGTTCTCTTTTAGGTGTTGGTTTAGTCTTTCATAAGCAGTTTCATTGAAATGAACTGGATAATTATTGGCTTGAATAGATTGCATCATTTTATTTTAATTAAAAGCGCAAAATAAGGTAAATTTTGCTAATAATAATGACTTACTCTCTTTATATTTGCAGAAAAAATATAACAAAAAATGGATAATATTTTCAATAACACACAAATTGCGTTTGCTCTAAAAAGTGATACTGAGCTCGACAGAGCTTATTTTCTTTTCAAATTAATCAATAGCCAGCCCTTAGTACGTATTGGAACAGCAGTTACCAATTTTGCCATAAAGGCAAATCTTCCTGTTGAAAGTTTAATTCGAGCGACAGTTTTTGACCATTTTTGCGGAGGCATAAACGAAGATGACTGTTTATCGGTTGTAGATAAAATGTTTACCAAAGGAGTTTCGTCAGTTTTGGATTATTCTGTAGAAGGAAAAGAAGAAGAAAACCAATTTGATGCGGCATTGGAAATGACTTTAAAAACCATTGAGTTTGCCAAAGAACGCAAAGCAATTCCTTTTGCAGTATTTAAACCTACAGGTTTAGGCCGATTGGATTTATATGAGAAAATTGGAGAAAAACAAGCACTAACTTCTGAAGAACAATCTGAATGGGATAGGGTAGCAGCACGTTTTGATCAAGTGTGCGGTGAAGCTCATAAAAAAAATGTGGCATTATTGATTGATGCTGAAGAAAGCTGGATGCAAGAAGCCGCTGATGATTTGGTTACTGAAATGATGCGCAAATACAATAAAGAAAAAGTAATTGTTTTCAACACACTTCAAATGTACCGCTGGGATCGTTTGGATTATTTGAAACAATTGCATGAACAAGCCAAAGCAGAAGGATTTTATATTGGAATGAAATTAGTTCGCGGCGCTTATATGGAAAAAGAAAATCTTCGCGCCGAAGAAAAAGGATATCCAACACCAATATGCGCTTCCAAAGAAGCCTCTGATGTAAATTATGACGCAGCTGTCCTATACATGATAGAACATTTAGATACTATGTCGATTTTTGCAGGAACGCACAATGAAGAAAGTACCTATAAACTAATGGAATTAATGAAAGTAAAAGGAATTCCTTCTAACGATAACAGAATTTGGTTTGGCCAATTATATGGAATGAGTGATAATATTAGCTACAATTTGGCTTCCAATGGCTATAATATTGCCAAATACCTGCCTTTTGGACCTGTTAAAGATGTTATGCCATACTTAATTCGCCGTGCCGAAGAAAACACTTCGGTTGCAGGACAAACCAGCCGTGAGCTTTCTATGATTAAAGCAGAACGCAACAGAAGAAAAGGGAAATAGAATTCCACCAGTTGTTTTCAGATATTTAGAATTCCGAAAACTGTATCTATTTTATAAAAAAATCCATTTGCTAAAAACAAATGGATTTTTTTATTGGCATTAAATTTGGAAATTAAGAATTACTAAACTGTAAATTACTCAAGTTTTTATACAGTCCATTTTCTAAATTAATTAACTCCTGATGCGTTCCCTGTTCGCTAATTTTTCCGTTATCGAGCACCAAAATCTGATCGGCAGAACGAATCGTGGAAAGACGGTGAGCAATAATAATACTGGTTCTTCCTTCCATTAAAATTTCTAATGCTTCCTGAACCAATTTTTCGCTTTCACTGTCTAAAGATGAAGTCGCTTCGTCCAAAATTAATATCGAAGGATTTTTTAATAATGCGCGCGCAATGGCAATTCGCTGTCTTTGTCCTCCCGAAAGTTTAATTCCTCTTTCTCCAACAATTGTTTCGAATTTCTCGGGGAAACTTTCAATAAAGACATAAGCGTTGGCTTGCTTAGCAGCCATAATAATTTCTTCATCGGTAGCATTAGGTTTACCGTAAGCAATGTTTTCTTTAATGGTTCCGCCAAACAGAATCACATCTTGCGGAACAATACTCATATTACCGCGCAGATTTTCTAGGTCAAAATCATAAATATTTTTTCCATCAATTAAAATTTCGCCGCTTTCGATATCATAAAAGCGCAGTAATAAAGAAGCAATGGTCGATTTCCCCATTCCGCTTGGCCCAACAAGAGCTATTTTTTGACCAAAATTGGCAGAAAAATTAATACCTTTCAAAACCTGAACTTCTTTTCTGGACGGATAACTAAAAGTAACATTCTTAAAAGTAACATCTCCTTTAATCTTATTTATAGAAGGGATATGCACATTTGAATTAATTTTTTCAGGTGTTTCATCCAATAGTTCAAAAACTCTTTCGGTCGCACCAATTGCTTTTTGCATTTGTGCATATAATTCGGCAATACCGCCTGAAGATGCTCCTACATAACTGGAATACAATATAAAGGTAAATAATTGTCCAACCGTGATTTCGCCAGCAATGCTCAATTGTACACCGTACCAAACAACAGCCACAATCGTTCCGAATAAACAGATGATAATAAAGGACGCAAAAAAGCCTCTAAACTGTCCACCCTTAATACCCATTTTAACAACTTCTTTAATTCTTTCTTTATAACGTGCAATTTCGTACCATTCATTAGCGAAAGCCTTAACAATACTGATTCCCTGCATCGTTTCTTCAACAACGACTTGGCTTTCGGCCACTTGATCCTGCACTTTTTTCGAATATTTTCGAATAAACCGACCAAAAATAACAGCTGCAACACCAACAAACGGTACCACCGAAACCATCATAATCGTCAATTTAATATTGATGCTGGCCAGCATGGCAAAACTCCCGATAATTAATATAAACTGCCTTAAAAACTCTGCAATTGTAGTGGTCAACGTATCTTGAATTTGAGTAATATCATTAGTGATTCGGCTATTCAATTCACCTACACGCTTTTGAGAAAAAAAAGACATTGGTAATTTAACCAAGTTGGTATAAAGAGCCAAACGAACATTTGCCAATGTATTTTCTGTAAAATTGACAAATAATGAAAGCCTGAAAAAAGAGAATAATGATTGCAATAATAACACCAAACCCAATCCCAATGCAATTTGATTGGCTAAATGTGCATCCTTTTTATTAACACAATCCACGAGCATTCCCATAAATTTAGGAAAGGCTAGGGCAGTAACACTAGTAAGGAGTAAGAAAACCAATCCCAAATAAAATTTCCATTTGTGATTATCTGCATATTTAAAAATCAGGATTGCTTTTTGCAGTGAACTTGCAGTAATTTTTGATTTAGGTAAATCATTTTCTTGGAATCGCGCCATTGTTTTTGTTTTATGACGCAAATGTAAGGCTATAAGAAGTTCGTAACAAAAAAAATATCGATATTCATTTTTTAAATAAAACACTGTTTATGAGTAATTAAAGAAAAACCAATTATTTTTTCTTAGATTTTTTTGAATTTTGCTTGCAATTACGAGTTCTAGTTGTATATTTGCAATCGCAATAGGGCGATTAGCTCAGCTGGTTCAGAGCACCTCGTTTACACCGAGGGGGTCGGGGGTTCGAACCCCTCATCGCCCACAAAACTTCTCAAATTTATTGAGAAGTTTTTTTTTGCTCTATATTGAAAAAAAATGTTTAATGATATATTAGATCAGGAAAACATTCTGAGTCTAGATTTTTATTATTTTTGAATCAATTTTCTATAAATTAAGTATATTTTAAAATGATTATAAACTCAATGCTACGAATTATACTCAAAACAGTTTTTAAAGTATAAAAAAAACTTTAATATCCTCTTGTTTAAAACATTACATCGCTGTTAACATCATAAGTATCATGCAACAACAAAAATTAAAATTAATTGTCAGCACACATTCGAGCACACCTAAATATATGCAGGTAGCCGAATGTTTCATAAATGATATAAATTCAGGAATACTAGAAGCAGGACAACAAATACCTTCCATTAATGAATTAAGTCAGGTAAGCTCCCTATCAAGAGATACAATTCAAAAAGCCTATAAATATTTGCGAACCAAAAATCTAATTATTTCCGTTAAGGGAGTTGGCAATTTTATCAATAGAAACAGTTCTTCAGACAAGCTTACTATTTTTTTCCTGATTAACAAGCCAAGTTCTTACAAGATGGAAATTTGTAATGCTTTTGTGGATACAATAGGCGGCAAAGGGAATATTTCGGTATCTTTTTATTATTGTGATGAAAATCTTTTTATAGATGCTTTGAAAAAAAGCTTAGGCATGTTTGATTACTACGTAATTATGCCTCATTTTAAAAACGAAAGCAATACTCATGTCAGCTATACAGATAAAGCTTTCGAGGCTCTTCAAAATATGCCCAAAGACAAACTTATTTTACTGGATACCGTAAAAGAGGGAATTACCGGAAGTTATGGTGCAGTATGCCAAGATTTTAAAAATGATATTTTCCATGCATTGGAACAAGCATTAGAGAAGCTTAAAAAGTATGAAAAAATCATTTTGATTTATCCAAATAATGCTGTGTTTCCATATCCACGGCTTATTATTACCGGCTTTAAGGCATTCTGTATTTCTTATAATTTTAATTTTGAGGTAATAGACGATATTAATAACTGTTTAAACTTTGAAAGCAAAGATGCTTATATAGTAATTGAGGAATCAGATTTGGTCGATTTAGTCCAGCAAACCAAATCCAAAAACCTTGTACTAGGAAAGGATGTAGGGGTAGTTTCTTACAATGAAACCCCGCTTAAATCATTACTTGATATTACAGTTATTAGTACTAACTTTAGAGCTATGGGAGTGCTTGCTGCTGATTTGATATTGTCAAATAAAAAAGAAATAATTAAAAATGAATTTAAATATATTGAACGCAGTTCTTTATAATTTTCCAAAAGTTCTTAATTTACGATGGCACGCCCAAATTATTTTAAAATAGAAAAATAAGATCTTAACGATTGCTCATTATTACAAATTCTGTACAAACTGATATATACTATTTTAACTATATTTGTTTTCCTTAAAAAATACTTAATAGTGTCCCAAATAAACAAACTTAAAATATTTAATGATCCCATTTATGGGTTCATTACCATTCCTAACGCTTTAATATACGATTTAGTTCAGCATCCTTATTTTCAACGTTTAAGACGTATTTCGCAAATGGGATTGTCCTATTTAGTGTACCCAGGAGCTAATCATACCCGTTTCCATCATGCTTTAGGATGCATGCACCTAATGCAAAAGGCAGTTGATGTATTGCGTTTTAAAGAAGTAAAAATCAGCCCGACAGAAGAAAACGCCTTATACATTGCTATATTGTTGCACGATATAGGACATGGTCCATTTTCTCACGCAATGGAAAGCAGTATTGTGGAAGATGTACATCATGAAGAAATTTCGTTATTATTAATGAATCAGCTCAATATTGAATTTAATGGTCAATTGAGTCTGGCTATTCAAGTTTTTAAAGGAGAATATGATCGGAAATTCATGCTGCAATTGATTTCTAGCCAGCTTGATATGGATCGTATGGACTACTTAAAGAGAGACAGTTTTTATTCTGGAGTTTCCGAAGGGAATGTTAATTCTGAAAGATTGATTCAGATGATGAATGTAGTTGATGATGTATTGGTCATTGAAGAAAAAGGAATTTACTCAGTCGAAAAGTTTTTGATGTCAAGACGATTGATGTATTGGCAAGTATATTTACATAAAACAAGTTTGGTAGCCGAGCTAATTTTGACCAAAACGCTAAAACGAGCCAAAGAATTGACCGAAAGAGGAATTGTTCTGCCTTGCAGTAAATCACTATTGTTTTTTATGCAAAATAAAGTGACCTTAGAAACTTTCGACCAAAAAACAGTAAAACTATTTACTAAGCTCGATGATTTTGACATTATTAGTGCTTTAAAAACTTGGGAAGATCATGATGATTTTATTCTTTCCTCGTTAAGTAAAATGATTATTAACAGAGACTTATTAAAGATAAAATTAACCAATGACAAGGTTTCTTTAGAAGAACTGCAAATACAAAAGGAACGTTTTTCTGTTCAAAATAAAATTTCTTTGGCAGAAACCAATTATTTCATTTTCAAAGGAAAAATAAAAAGCCAGGCCTACAGCAAAATAGCTGAACCCATACGAATATTAAATAAAGATGCCACTATTGAAGATGTTGTAGAAGCCTCTGACCAGCTGAATTTGAAGTCGTTATCAAGGTTGGTAACCAAGTATTATATTTGTTTTCCAAAACAACTGCTTTTAAATTAACATTTAAAACCTATTTTTTATATTTTTGTCGCCATGAATTAAGCCAATCTATTTTTATTATATATCGTGAGAACTAACTTTTAGTATGTTCCATCTTATACTTTTTAAAAATACAATACAATAAGATGAAATTTACAGCTGAACAAATAGCAGGAATATTAGAAGGAGAGATTGTTGGTAATCCCAATATTGAAGTATGTCGCTTATCTAAAATTGAAGAGGGAACCGAAGGGTCGCTTACTTTTTTATCGAATCCTAAATATACAAATTTTATATATACGACAAAAGCCTCAATTACAATTGTTAATGATACTTTTGTTCCTGAAACCCCAATAAACACAACACTTATAAAAGTAAATGATGCCTATAAGGCATTTTCAAAATTACTTGAATTTTATAATCAGGTAAAATTGAATAAAAACGGTATTGAAAATCCTTCTTTTATTTCGGAAAGTGCTGTTTACGGCGAAAATCTATATTTGGGAAGTTTTAGTTATATAAGTGACAATGTAACAGTAGGGGATAATGTAAAAATATATCCAGGAAGTTTTATTGGTGACAATGTTTCTATTGGAAATAATGTGATTATTTTTGCTGGTGCCAAAATTTATTCCGAAACAGTAATTGGTAATAATTGCACCATTCATTCAGGAGCAATTATTGGTGCAGATGGTTTTGGTTATGCCCCAAATGAAGACGGAACTTATGATAAAATCCCGCAGATTGGAAATGTAATTATTGAAGATAATGTAGATATTGGTGCCAATTCTACTATTGACAGAGCAACATTAGGATCTACAATTATCAGAGCAGGAGTAAAGCTTGACAATCAAGTTCAAATTGCTCATAATGTTGAAATCGGAAACAATACAGTTATTGCAGCTCAATCGGGAATAGCGGGTTCAACAAAAATAGGATATAACTGCATGATTGGAGGACAAGTAGGGGTTGTAGGCCATTTAACAATAGGAAATAATGTCCGTATTCAGGCTCAATCTGGAGTTGGACGCAATATAAAAGACAACGAAGTACTGCAGGGAAGTCCAACTTTTGGATATTCTGATTTTAGTAAATCGTATGTTCATTTTAAGAATTTACCAAAACTGGTGAGAGAAATAGAAGAGTTAAAAAAACAAATATTAAACCAAAAAAATGGAAACAATGGTTAAACAGAAGACCATCAAAACAGAAATTTCGTTAACAGGAGTTGGACTGCATACTGGAAAAGAAGTAAAAATGACTTTCAAGCCTGCTCCGGTTAACAATGGATTTACATTTGTTCGTGTAGATCTTGAAGGCCATCCTGTTATTGAAGCTGATGCTAATTATGTAGTTAATACACAACGTGGTACTAATTTAGAAAAATTGGGTGTCAAAATCCAAACACCTGAGCATGTTTTGGCAGCCTTGATGGGTTCTGATTTGGATAACATTATTATCGAACTAGATGCTTCTGAACTTCCAATTATGGACGGCTCTTCAAAATTTTTCATGGAAGCAATTGAAGAAGCAGGAATTATAGAGCAAGAATTAAACCGTAATATATATGTAGTAAAAGAAGTAATTTCTTTTACTGATGAAGCTTCTGGAAGTGAAATCATGGTAATGCCAAGCGATCATTACAGTGTTACAACCATGGTTGATTTTGGTACAAAAATATTAGGTACTCAAAATGCTACCTTAAAAACGATCAATGATTTCAAAAATGAAATTTCTAATGCAAGAACATTTAGTTTTTTGCATGAATTAGAAGCATTGTTGGAAAATGGATTAATTAAAGGAGGAGATTTAAATAATGCTATTGTATATGTAGACAAAGATATTTCTGAATCTACAATGGAAAGCTTGAAAAAAGCTTTTGGCAAAGATGAAATTACTGTAAAGCCAAATGGAATTTTGGATAATCTTACTTTGCATTATCCAAATGAGGCTGCAAGACATAAATTATTAGATGTAATTGGTGATTTGGCACTAATCGGAACTAAAATTCAAGGAAAAATTATTGCCAATAAACCAGGTCATTTTGTAAATACTCAGTTTGCAAAAAAAATGTCAAAAATCATCAAAAACGAACAAAGAAATTATGTTCCTACTTATGATTTGAATCAAGAACCATTAATGGATATCCATAAAATTATGGCTATGTTACCGCATAGACCTCCATTTTTGTTGATTGACAGAATTATTGAAATGTCTGACAGCCATGTAGTAGGAATGAAAAACGTGACAATGAATGAAAATTTCTTCGTTGGGCATTTTCCTAATGCTCCCGTAATGCCTGGAGTTCTGATTGTTGAAGCAATGGCTCAAACAGGCGGAATCTTAGTTTTAAGCACAGTTCCAGACCCTGAAAATTATTTGACTTTTTTCATGAAGATTGACAATGTGAAGTTCAAGCAGAAAGTATTGCCTGGAGACACGCTTATTTTTAAATGTGATTTAATAACTCCAATACGCAGGGGTATTTGTCACATGCAGGCAAATGCGTATGCAAATGGACGATTAGTTGCGCAAGCTGAATTAATGGCACAGATTGCCAGAAAACAATAATTTTTTGTTGATTTGATTATCGGGTAAACGATTAATCAATTTAACAGTTAAACGATTAAACAAAATATATGAATCAACCGTTAGCATACGTTCATCCAGGTGCAAAAATCGCCAAAAATGTTGTAATTGAACCTTTTACAACAATACATAATAATGTTATTATCGGAGATGGAACTTGGATAGGTTCTAATGTTACTATAATGGAAGGTGCTCGAATTGGCAAAAATTGTAACATTTTTCCAGGAGCAGTAATTGCAGCTGTACCCCAAGATTTAAAATTTGGCGGAGAAGATTCGCTTGCTATCATTGGAGATAACTGTACAATTAGAGAATGTGTTACTATTAATAGAGGAACTATAGCTTCAGGGCAAACCACTATCGGAAATAATTGCCTGATTATGGCTGCTGCCCATATCGCTCACGATTGTCATGTAGGAGATAACGCGATCATTGTAAATGGTGTTTTACTAGGTGGTCACGTGACTATTGGTAATTATGCAGTCATTGGCGGGTTATCAGCCGTACATCAGTTTATAAGCGTTGGAGATCATGCAATGATTTCTGGCGGTTCTTTGCTGAGAAAAGACGTTCCTCCATATACTAAAGCGGCAAAGGAACCTTTATCTTATGTGGGCATCAATTCTATTGGTCTGAGACGAAGAGGGTTTTCGACAGAAAAAATCAGAGAAATTCAGGATATATACCGAATTCTTTATCAAAAAAATTATAATACAACTCAAGCGATTGGTATTATTGAAGCTGAAATGGAAGCAACAACAGAGCGTGATGAAATATTAGACTTTATTCGAAATTCTTCACGTGGGGTTATGAAAGGATACACAGGAAATTATTAAAAAAAATAGGTTAACCGTATATTTATTAAATCGTTTAACCGATGGAATGAATAAGCGAATCAACAAATAAGCGAATCAACAAATAAACAAAAAAATGGCATCTACATCAGATATTAAAAACGGATTGTGCATCAAATATAACAATGACATTTACAAAATCATTGAATTTCTTCATGTGAAACCAGGTAAAGGACCTGCATTTGTGAGAACAAAATTAAGAAGTTTGAGTAATGGCAAAGTTTTAGACAATACATTTTCTGCAGGACATAAAATTGAAGAAGTAAGAGTTGAAAATCACAAATTTCAATTTTTATACCCTGAAGGTGATTTATTCCACTTTATGAATGTAGAGACTTTCGAACAAATTTCTTTAAATAAAAACATTCTTGACTCACCAGATTTATTAAAAGAAGGTGAAAATGTAATGGTAAGTATCAACACTGAGACAGACTTGCCTCTTTCTGTAGATATGCCAGCATCTGTAATCCTTGAAGTCACTTATGCCGAACCAGGCATAAAAGGCAACACAGCTACAAATGCAACTAAATCTGCTACCGTTGAAACTGGAGCTACTGTAAATGTCCCTTTATTTATTAATGAGGGAGATAAAATTAAAATTGATACTACATCAGGTTCTTATATGGAACGTGTTAAAGCATAGTTTTTCCAAAATCCGGATTCAGTTGTTTAAACTAAATCCGGATTTTTTATATACAGAATATTAAATTATGAAATTCCCAAAAGTTTATTCTCTGCAGCATATTGCAAATTTGCTTGAATGTGAGTTTGTTGGCGATGCTTTGTTTCCTGTTCATGGCATGAATGAAATTCATGTTGTGGAATCTGGTGATATCGTTTTTGTAGATCATCCAAAATATTATGACAAAGCATTAAATTCTGCAGCTACGATTGTTTTAATAAATAAAAAAGTAGAATGTCCAAATGGTAAAGCGTTGTTGATTTCTACCGATCCTTTTAGAGATTTCAATGTTTTAACAAAGCATTTTAAACCTTTTGAGCAGGCAGCTATTACAGTTTCTCCTTCTTCCAAAATTGGAAAAGGAACAATTATTCAGCCAAATGCTTTCATTGGAAACAATGTAGTTATTGGCGAAAATTGTCTGATACATGCTAATGTCACCATTTATGACCATACTATTATAGGTAATAATGTGATTATACATTCAGGTTCTGTTCTTGGTGCTGATGCTTTTTATTACAAAAAAAGACCCGAAGGTTATGATCAATTACTGTCAGGAGGCAGAGTTGTAATAAAAGACAATGTTGGAATTGGAGCTCTCTGCACCATTGACAAAGGAGTTACGGGAGATACAACTATTGGCGAAGGTACAAAAATTGATAATCAAGTGCATGTTGGTCACGATACAATTATTGGTAAAAAATGCTTAATCGCTTCCCAAACTGGTATTGCTGGCTGCGTTATTATTGAAGATGAAGTTACAATTTGGGGACAGGTTGGTACTACAAGCGGTATTACTATAGGTGCCAATGCCATTATTATGGGGCAAACAGGTGTAACCAAATCAATAGAAGGCGGAAAAAGTTATTTCGGTACGCCAATTCAAGAATCAAGAGAAAAATTAAAGCAATTAGCAAACATTAAGAAGATTCCTGAAATTTTAAATAAATTGAAATAATTATGTCTGCTAAAGAAATTGTAAAAAGTTTTTATAAATCAGATGCCTTCATTAACACTGCGATAATGAAAGAATATCTGCATCCTGAGTGTATTTTGGATTGGAATAGCAGCAAAGGATTTATTCAAATGGATTATGAAGCACTAATAAATTTGACTAATGATATCAGCAGAGCTTATGTACGAACTAAGGTAAGAATCAGTCATATTGTAGAAGAAGGGAATATGGTTTCTGTCCGTTTTTCACATTATGTAAAAACAATAGAAAATCCAAGAGAAGAAATGTTTTTGGCTCATATTATGATTATATGGGAAATAAAAGATAATAAATTATACAGAGGATATCAAATGAGTCAAGTTTCGTAATTATTTTTATTATAAAAAAGTACAAAATAATTGCAAAAGACTTACTTTTGCCAAACAATTTTAAAAACTACATAAAAAATATATCATGAGTGTTTTAGTTAATAAAGATTCAAAAATAATTGTTCAAGGATTTACAGGCAGCGAAGGAACATTCCACGCTACTCAGATGATTGAATACGGTACAAATGTTGTTGGTGGTGTTACTCCAGGAAAAGGAGGAACTACACATTTAGACCTTCCCGTTTTCAACACAGTAAAAGATGCAGTTTTGCAGGCTGGAGCTGATACTACAATTATTTTTGTACCACCAGCTTTTGCTGCAGATGCTATTATGGAAGCTGCAGATGCTGGAATAAAAGTAATCATTGCAATTACAGAAGGAATTCCTGTTGCTGATATGATTAAAGCTAATAGCTATGTTAAAGAAAGAAATGCCAGATTAATTGGGCCAAACTGTCCAGGCGTTATTACTCCAGGTGAGGCTAAAGTTGGAATTATGCCAGGTTTCGTTTTCAAAAAAGGAACTGTTGGAATTGTTTCAAAATCTGGAACTTTAACTTACGAAGCTGCTGATCAAGTTGTAAAACAAGGTTTAGGAATCACAACTGCTATCGGAATTGGTGGAGATCCAATCATTGGAACAACTACTAAAGAAGCTGTTGAATTATTAATGAACGACCCAGAAACTGAAATTATCATCATGATTGGTGAAATTGGAGGTCAATTAGAAGCTGATGCTGCTAAATGGATCAAAGCTGATGGTAACCGTAAGCCAGTTGTAGGTTTCATCGCAGGAGTTACAGCTCCAGCAGGACGTACAATGGGACATGCAGGTGCAATTGTTGGAGGATCTGACGATACAGCTGAAGCTAAAAAACAAATCATGAGAGAAAACGGAATTCACGTTGTTGACTCTCCAGCTGAAATTGGTAAAAAAGTAAAAGAAGTATTGGGTTAATATTCAGTATTTTAAAAATAAAATACCAAAATGCCTCACGATTTTGTGAGGCATTTTTTTAATTATAGAAAATATGTACAAAGAATTAGAAAAGTTTACTGCAAAAGGAAATTTTACGTTTACGCAAGAGGATAATTTAGAAACAGTTTGTAACGCTTCAGAAACAGGAAGCGGTGTTTTTGTTGTTTACGCTGTTGCAAATGATACTAAAGAATTAATCATGGTTGGTTCTACAGGAACAGTTCAAAACGACGGAACTCTAAAAAGTAAAAACGGAGGTCTTTATGATAAAATTGTAAATGGCCAGCAATTTGCAAAAACAGGAAGAAAATACTCTTGGCCAGCACAAATGAAAAAAGAAGGTATTGACACTATAGAAGTTTTATGGTTTGAAACTTTTAATGATGGTGTAAAATCAATTCCAACTAGTGTTGAAGGACAGGTTTTACAAAATTTTTTGGATGAAACTGGAAAACTGCCAAGATGGAATGTAGCTTTTTAATACATTCTTAAATAATAACAAAAAAGCTTCGCAGGCATTGCGAAGTTTTTTTTATGGGATAAGAAAAAAATTATTTTTCTTTAAAATCAACAGATAAAGAATTAACACAATAGCGTTGTCCCGTTTTTGTTGGACCGTCTTCAAAAACATGCCCCAAATGACCTCCACAATTGGCACAAACAATTTCAGTTCGTGTCATTCCATGTGTTGCATCCGGTATGTATTCTACTTTTCCTGGTATTGATTCATCAAATGATGGCCAGCCGCAATGTGCATCAAACTTAGAATTGCTTTCAAACAGAGGAGTGCCACAACCGCCACAACAATAAAGTCCATTTTCAAAATGCAGATTATATTTTCCTGTATGAGGATATTCTGTTCCTTTCTGGCGAAGAATTCGATAACGCTCCGCGCCTAATTCGTCTTCCCATTCTTTCTCTGATTTTGCAATAGGATAATTCATGATTATTATTTTTTAATAAAATTAATTATTTTTTCAATCACTTGGTGATCTGCAAGTATCTTTCTGTGACCTAATTTCTCAGTCAGCATTAATTCTCCGTTTTTAAGATGTTTATGAATGTTAATTCCTGATTTCACTGGTACTTCAGGGTCATTTTTGTCATGAATAACCAAAGTTGGAATTAAAGTTGTTTCTGCTGCTTTATAAGCACTGTAATCATTCATTTTTCCTCCGTATTTTTGTTCAAAACGCTCACATAATTGTTTACTAATGATTGGTTTTAAACCCAATTTGGCAATAAAATCATCAGTAATATCCTGCACCACATCGCCGCTTCCAATAATAACAGCTTTATCTGCCATCAAACCTTGCTTTATAGCATTCATTACTGACATTCCTCCTAGAGAATGACCAATGACAGCTTCAAAAGGTCCAAATTGTTTATCAATTTCAATAATAGAAGCAATAAAATCAACCATAATAGTCTTATTTCCTGGAGATTTACCATGTGCAGGTGCATCAAAACTTACGGTTGCATATCCTAATTTAATTAATTCATCGGCAATTTTATACAATTGCGTTCCCCTTCCTGACCAGCCGTGAACTAATAGCACTTTTTTGTCAGTATCACTTTTGCCATATTCATAAACATTAACTTTTCTGTCTATTGCCGGAATTGTAATCATTTGCTGTATGCTTTTTACATCCATTTCACTTTCTCGTTTTGGAATCTTATGTTTTATTGGGGTAATAAACAATTTAGATGCAAAGACAACAGCCCATTTTGTTGACAGAAACGAAATAACCTTACTGGATAGTATTATAATTTTTGGAATTTTTAAAGGTTTAGTATGTTTTGATGCATTTTTTGTCATATTGATAAAATTTTTAGAAGTCTTTATATATTAATTTTTTTTAACTAAATTTAAAAAACACAAAAGTACTATAAATTTAATGTTAATATAATTTAGTTTTTTGCAATAAAATTTACAATTTTTTAAATTTTGTGTCTTCATTGATACATCTGAAAAAAAATTACATCTTAAGAAATTTAAATAATTAAAGAATGGAAATACTTCACGTGGGTGCAGAATGTTACCCAGCGGCAAAAGTGGGGGGACTGGCAGATGTAATTGGTTCATTGCCAAAATATCAAAACAATGCAGGAAATAATGTTAGCGTAGCTATTCCATGTTATCAAACAGCATTTAGATTAGAGAATAATTTTGAATGTATTCATTCGGGAAAATTAAAATTAGGTCATTTCAATTTTCCTTATAGCGTACTCAAAGAAACATCAGATAAACTGGGATTTGAGCTTTATTTAATTGAAATACCAGAGCTTTTTGACCGGTCAAATATTTATAACTATAGAGATGATACAGAACGTTTTTTGTCCTTTCAGATTGCGGTATTAGACTGGATTTGCGGATTAAACGTGATGCCAGATATTATTCATTGTCATGATCATCATACAGGGTTAATTCCTTTTATGAAAAAGTATTGCCCGAAATATGAAAAATTAAAAGATATACCCACAATTATAACCATTCACAATGGTATATATCAAGGGATATTTACATTTAACAAATTGTATTATCTGCCTGAATTTGATTTGATTAACATAAAAGAATTAGAATGGAATAATTGTATTAATTCATTAGTCGCAGCTGTAAAATGTGTTGATGAAATTACTACGGTATCAACTAGTTATCTTAATGAAATTAATTATTCTGCTAATGGTCTTGAAACTTTATTTCAGCGAGTGAAGCACAAATCAAGAGGGATTCTTAACGGAATTGATTTAGATGTTTGGGATCCAAATAGCGATCCGATGCTAGAAAAAAATTATTCAGTTAATACAATTAATGAAGGAAAACAAAAAAACAAAGAGAAGCTGTGTTCGCTTTTTAACATGAACCCCGCAAAACCGCTTTTTAGTTTTATTGGAAGATTATATGATGAAAAAGGAGCCGATTTATTACCAAAGGTTATATCATCGGTTTTGACAGCATATAAAGACGAAATTAATTTTTTAATTTTAGGATATGGAGATATTGAGATAGAAAATCAGCTTAAACAATTACTTGAGGTATACAAGGGAAATTATCATGTTCACATTGGTTATGATGAGGAATTAGCTCATAAAACGTATGCAGGATCTGATTTTATTTTAATCCCATCACGCATAGAGCCTTGCGGTTTAAACCAAATGTATGCAATGCGTTATGGAACAGTTCCAATAGTACGAAGAACTGGAGGATTGAAAGATATTATTACTGATTTTGAAGATAATGGAAATGGCATTTGCCATGATCAGGCATCTGTAGAAGACATTTGTGATGCTATACATAGAGCTGTCGGTTTATATTTAGATAAAGAAGCCTACGGCCAAATTAGAATTAAAGGAATGAACACAGACCATTCTTGGGAACACGTGAGCCAAGAATATATAGAATTATATAATTTAATTATTGCTAAAAGACATGAAAACTAAAAAGAAAAATGTTATCGCTATTATTTTAGGAGGAGGTCAAGGTTCGAGATTATTTCCTCTAACTGCCAAAAGATCAAAACCCGCTGTACCGATTGGAGGAAAATATAGATTAGTAGATATTCCAATTTCAAATTGCATCAATTCTGATATTTATAAAATGTTTGTATTGACTCAATTCAATTCAGCTTCTTTGAATGCACATATTAAAAACACTTATAATTTTAGCATTTTCAGTCATTCTTTTGTTGATATTTTGGCTGCTGAACAGACACCTGATAATCCAACTTGGTTTCAGGGAACTGCAGATGCAGTAAGGCAATGTATGCCGCACTTTTTAAATCATGATTTTGATTATGCTTTAATTCTGTCTGGGGATCAATTATATCAGATGGATTTTAATGAAATGCTTGAAGCTCATATTGAGTCCGAAGCCGACATTTCTATCGCAACATTACCTGTAAATGACAAAGATGCTCCTGAGTTTGGAATATTAAAAACCAATTCTGAAAGCTGTATTGAATCTTTTATAGAAAAACCTGCAAAAGAATTATTGCCTGATTGGAAATCAGAAGTAAGCGATGAGATGAAAAGTCAAGGAAAACACTATCTGGCTTCAATGGGTATTTATATTTTTAATAGAAAACTATTAATTGAATTGATGTCTGACACAGAAACCAAAGATTTTGGAAAAGAAATCATTCCGCAAGCCGTTGGAAATAAAAAACTGCTAAGTTATCAATATGAAGGTTATTGGACTGATATTGGAAATATTGACTCATTTTTTGAGGCAAACATTGGATTAACAGATGATATTCCTCAATTTAATCTGTTCGATAATGACAATAAAATCTATACCAGACCACGATTGCTGTCACCATCTAAATTTCATAACACGCTAGTTGAAAGATCTTTAATTTCAGAAGGCTGCATTATTCATGCCAAAGAAATTACTAAATCAATTATAGGAAACCGCTCTCGAATAGGAGAGGGTACTGTAATTCAGCACAGCTACGTAATGGGAAATGATTTATATCAAAGCATTGAAGATATTAGGGAAAACATTGAAAACAAAATTCCTTTAATTGGTATCGGTGAAGGATGCTTTATTCATAATGCAATTGTCGATAAAAACTGCAGGATTGGTAATGACGTATATGTAAAAGGAGGCAAGCACTTAAAGGATACCGTAAATGAATTATATTGCGTAAAAGAAGGAATTGTAGTGATTCGAAAAGGAGCCATAATTCCAAATAATTTTACTATCAAATAAATCAAATATTTTAAAATTTCATATCTAAGAAACTAATTACACCAAATAGACAGTTCAATTCATTGCGCTTTCAATTTGGTGTAATTAGCAATTATAAGTTATTAGCTTTATATAAAACTTCAATTATTTTAAGAGTCAATCCAAAATTTTAAAATTAATTTGATTATTTTACTAAAAAAATAAATCCTTGAGTTTTGACGCAAAATGAATACAGTTTTTTTTAAAATCGATTATTTTCTTTCAGTAATAATGCAAAAAAAGTTGCTTAATTCAGTAATTTCATTTGTTATTCATAACAAATAAAAGAGGAATGAATCAAATTAATAGATTATTTGCATTTCTTAAAATTAGTTTCTATAAACCCTTAATATTTACTAAATTTCATATTCAATTTAACTAATACTATGCAAAATCAAACCCGAATAATTATAGAAAATGTTTTACCGCAACTCAATAGCGGGAGCTTCACAATTAAAAGGATTGTTGGTCAAAAAGTTTTTGTAACAGCTGAAGTTTTTTCAGATGGACATGATGTTGTAGAATGCTGCGTAAAATTCAAGCATGAGAATGATAAAAATTGGCAGGAAGTTCGAATGACACCGACCCAAAATGATGAATGGTTTGCAGAATTCCAAGTGGATAAACAAGGGAAATACACCTATTTTGTTGAAGGATGGGTAGATTATGCCTTGAACTGGCAACACGGTACTGAGCGAAAAATCAATGATAATCAGTATGTAAAATCCGAACTGCTGGAAGGTGCTGAATATGTTCGTGCAATTCTCAATTTAGTTGATGCTTCCGATAATGAGTACCTTAATCGATTAGTTTATTATTTCACTACAGAATCCGAATACGATAATGCAGTTAGAGAAACAAAATCGGAAGAACTTATCCAAATTTTCAAAAAATATCCTATCCGATTTTTAGAAAATAAATCGATTGATTTAGAAATATATGTAGATCGAAAAAAGGCATTGTTTAGTACTTGGTATGAATTTTTTCCTCGTTCGGCATCAGAAGAAGATGGAAAGCACGGTACTTTTAAAGATTGCGAAAGACTGCTTCCTAGAGTAGCTGAAATGGGATTTGATACGCTCTATTTTCCTCCGATTCACCCAATTGGAGAAGTCAACAGAAAAGGGAAAAATAATGCTACCAATGCCGAATATGGAGATGTGGGCTCTCCTTGGGGAATTGGTTCTCATCACGGCGGACACAAATCAACCCATCCTGAACTAGGATCGATTGAAGATTTCAAGGAATTGGTTCAAAAAGCCAAAGATTTAGGAATCGAAATCGCAATGGATTATGCCCTGCAGGCAGCTCCGGATCATCCTTACGTGAAAGATTTTCCGCAATGGTTCAAATGGAGACCCGACGGAACTGTTCAATACGCCGAAAATCCTCCAAAAAAATACCAAGACATTCAGCCTATATATTTTGAAAGTTCGGACTGGAAAAATTTATGGAAAGAACTCTTGGATGTAGCTCTATTTTGGATTGAGGAATGCGATGTTCAAATTTTCAGAGTTGATAATCCGCATACCAAACCCTTTTATTTTTGGGGCTGGCTAATCGCTGAAATAAAGAAAAAACACCCAGACGTATTATTTTTGGCAGAAGCATTTACTCGTCCCAAAATCATGAATGAGTTGGCAAAACAAGGTTTCAGCCAATCTTATTCATATTTTACCTGGAGAAATTCCAAACAAGAATTAACCGAATATGTTGAGGAATTGACGCAAACTGAACAGAAAGAATTTTATAGACCTAATTTTTGGCCTAATACGCCAGATATTAATCCATTTGCTTTACAGCATGGTAATGAGTCTGTTCATCTGCAGAAATACTTTTTGGCAGCAACCTTAAGTTCCAATGTTGGGATTTATGGCCCCGTTTTTGAATACATGGTCAGTACGCCGATGGCTCCCGATAAAGAAGAATATTTGCATTCTGAAAAATACCAATGTTACACATGGGACTGGAGTATTCAAAATAAATTGATTACTCTTATCGCTCGTATCAATTTCCTTAGAAAAGAGCATTTATCTTTACAGCAAACCAATAATATCGTTTTTTGCGACACCAATAATGACCAAGTAATAGCCTATTATAAATTTGATGATGAAAAACAGGATGAAACTTTGATGATCGTTAGCCTGGATTCACATCATACAAACAAAGCAATGGTCAGACTGCCTGTTGATAAAATCGGAACGCATAACATTCAGATTACCGATTTGATTACTGGAAATTCTTATTCATGGAATTATGAATGGAATTATGTAGAACTTCCTCCAGAATTGCCATTTCATCTATTTAAAATCAACAAATAAAAGGTTCATAAATTACTTGATTGCAATTTCACAAGAAAAATAAAATACAAAAATGAACAAAATACAAACCTATTCGCTTTTTACAGATTTCGACATTGATTTATTCAAAGCAGGAAAACACTATAGACTTTATGAAAAATTAGGAGCGCATCTTATTGAAGTTGATGGCGTAAAAGGTGTTTATTTTGCCGTATGGGCTCCATCGGCAAGAACGGTTTCGGTAATTGGGGACTTTAATTATTGGATTCAAGGAGAACATCCATTACAGGTGCGCTGGGATTCATCTGGGATTTGGGAAGGATTTATTCCCGGAATCGAACAAGGAACTACCTATAAATACAAAATACAGTCGAATAACGGCGGGATTATTACCGAAAAAGCGGATCCATTTGCTTTTTATTGTGAAAAACCGCCACATACAGCTTCTGTAATTTGGAATCTTGATTACATGTGGAATGACAAAAAATGGATGGAAACCCGCAAAGAACATAATGATTTAGATAAACCATATTCGGTTTATGAAGTTCATTTAGGTTCATGGAAAAGATATGGAGAAGAAAACCGATTTTTAACTTATCTGGAATATGCCGAAGATCTGGTAAAATATGTAAAAGAAACTGGTTTCACGCATGTTGAATTTATGCCGATTATGGAATATCCCTATGATCCATCATGGGGATATCAATTGGTAGGCTATTTTGCACCAACTTCCCGTTTTGGAAATCCTCAGGATTTTATGGTATTGGTGGATAAATTACATCAGGCAGGCATTGGAGTAATTCTGGATTGGGTTCCTTCACATTTTCCAGAGGATGCCCATGGATTGGGATTTTTTGACGGTTCTAATTTGTTTGAACATCCAGACCGCAGAAAAGGATATCATCCAGACTGGAAAAGTTTAGTTTTTAATTATGGGCGAAATGAAGTTCGTTCCTTTTTAATAAGTAACGCTTTGTTTTGGCTACAGCATTATCATATTGATGGTCTTAGAGTAGATGCTGTTGCTTCCATGCTTTACTTGGATTATTCCAGAGAAGAAGGGGAGTGGGAGCCTAATATTTATGGCGGAAGGGAAAACTTGGATACAATCAGCTTTTTAAAAGATTTCAATGAAGCGGTTTATAGCAATTATGAAGGCGTACAAACAATTGCCGAAGAAAGCACTTCTTTTCCAATGGTTTCCAGACCTACATTTGCCGGAGGATTAGGTTTTGGAATGAAATGGATGATGGGCTGGATGCACGATACTTTAGAATATTTTCAAAAAGAAACAGTCTATAGAAAATACCATCAAAATGATTTGACATTCTCAATGACTTACACTTACACCGAAAATTTCATGTTGCCGCTTTCACATGATGAAGTGGTATATGGAAAAAGGTCAATAGCGGGAAGAATGCCTGGAGATGAATGGCAAAAATTCGCTAATCTACGATTGCTTTACGGTTACATGTTTACGCATCCGGGGACTAAATTATTATTTATGGGATCCGAATTTGGTCAAAGCAGTGAATGGAATTTTCAAAACAGCTTGGATTGGCATTTATTGCAGTATCCTTTTCATAACGGTATAAAATTAACCATTACAAAGCTAAATGAATTATATAAAACGGAACCAGCTTTATATGAAAAACAATTTAGTTCAGAAGGTTTTGAATGGATTAATTATTCAGATCATGAAAATGCAGTGATGTCTTTTATTAGAAAAGGAAACAATCCAAAAGATGATTTAATTGTTGTTCTCAATTTTACTCAAGTAGTAAGAGAAAATTATCAAATAGGTATACCAAAATCAGGGAAATTAGTTGAAATATTCAATAGTGATGACACTGATTTTGGTGGAAGCGGAGTGAAAAACAGTAAAAATTTGTCCGTTGAAAGCAATCCGTATGATGGAAAAGAATACTCTGCAATTTTAACACTTCCCCCTTTGAGTGCTGTTGTTTTTAAAACAGACAATACTAAATTATAAATCACAAAAGAGCTGAGTACAAAATAATAATGATTTAGCATTAAAAAATTAATGCTGTTAATAGTTCAATTTTTGTTATTCCAATTAAAAAATAAATAAATTCGCAGAATAAAAAAGACAAATATGGTAGATTTAGCAAAAGGAAGCAAAAAATTATTGAACGCATGGGCATTTTACGATTGGGCAAATTCAGTTTATCCTCTAGTAATTTCATCGGCTATATTTCCAATTTTTTACGAAGCATTATTTTCAGAAAGAAATCATTACTTGACCGTGTTTGGAATCAACTTTAAAAATTCCGCTTTAATTAGTTTTGTAACTGCTGGAGCTTTCTTGATGGTCGCTATTTTTTCTCCGCTATTATCAGGAATAGCCGATTATGTTGGAAATAAAAAATCCTTTATGAAATTTTTTTGCTATTTAGGAGCATGTTCCTGTATTGGCTTAAATTGGTTTAGTTTGGAAAATATTTATGTTGGATTATTTTTTTACTTTTTTGGATTAATTGGTTTTTGGGGGAGTTTGGTTTTTTACAATTCCTATTTGCCCGACATTGCATATCCAGAACAGCAGGATGCAGTAAGTGCCAAAGGCTATTCTCTCGGGTATATTGGCAGCGTAATTTTATTAATTCTAAATCTTGGAATGGTAATGTTTCCTGATAGTTTTGGTATTATGGGTGGCAGTAAAGGTGAAGCTGCAATGAAAGCAATGAAATATTCTTTTGTAATGGTTGGAATTTGGTGGATACTTTTCAGTCAATATACTTATTATTTTTTACCAAAAGGAAATAAAAATGCCGATAGAAAAGTAACCAAAGCCGTTGTCTTTAATGGCTTCAATGAATTAAAAAAAGTTTGGAAATTATTAGAAGCTAACATTTCCTTAAAAAGATATTTAATAAGTTTTTTTGTTTACAGCATGGCTGTTCAAACAGTGATGCTTATTGCTACTTATTTTGGTTCTCAAGAAATCGCCTGGGAATCACCAAGTCAAAGCCAAAAAGGACTAATAACTTGTATTTTATTAATCCAGATTATTGCAGTAGTTGGTGCGGTACTTACTTCTAAAGCTTCTGCAAAATTTGGGAATATACCAACTCTTATTGTAATCAATTGTTTTTGGGTTGTACTTTGTTCTGCTGCTTATTTCATACGCACTCCTAATGAGTTTTACATCATGGCAGCACTTGTAGGGCTTGTAATGGGTGGAATTCAGGCATTGTCCCGTTCTACCTATTCTAAACTTTTGCCAGAAACAGAAGATACTGCTTCCTTTTTCAGCTTTTATGATGTTACCGAAAAAATTGGAATTGTAATTGGAATGTGTGTTTATGGTATCATTGATCAAATTACTGGGAGTCCAAGACTAGCCATTGTGTTTTTAGCTGTATTCTTCATAATAGGTGTATTACTTTTGAATAGAGTACCCAAAAGTGACGCTGTATCAAAATAGATAGTTATTTGTATTGATCCAAGTATGTTTTTAAAACGATAAAAGTTTAAAAACATACTTGGATATAACTGTATTTGCCAAAATTACAATATTACAAAATTCGAATCCTATAAAATTCATGTCCCCTATCTTTCACGTCTTCATTTAGCTTTTCACAAGTAAAAATTGAATGCCATTTTGCAAAGTAAGTTTGCACATTGTGTTTTTTTCCAAAATCAATTACTCTTTTACTAACAATAGACGATTGATAAAATTCAAAAGTACATTTATAATCATTTTTTTGAGCTTAATTAATTTTAAAAAAAATAAAAAAATAAGTAATTGTTAATCAATGCATTATTAATTAATTTGATAGAAATCACTATCACATCAGTTTTTATTTACAATAATTAAATAACAGTCAATTATATTTGCACAAAATTAGCTTTATAATATTGAAAATAATTACGGCAATTTAGGGAAATAATTACGGTAATTTAGTTAAATAAATTTTAGTTCTTTTTCTCTTAAATGATCAAGCAAGAAAACTAAGGTTTTATTTTTTACAATTTTCAGACCAGATTTACGTTTATTCATAAGATATTTTTTAACAAACCCATTTTACTATTATAAAAAAATTTAACCAACTATGAAAAAAATCGTTTTTGCATTTCTGCTAATGACCGCTATGGCTCAAGGACAATCATTTAATTACGACAGATTATTCCTTGAAAGCGGAATAGGAGCAGGATTTCCATTATCTCAATTTTCTCCTACTGGAAACAGTAACGGAACCATTTCATTAATACATTTTCAAGGAGCTTTGCGCTACATGTTCAACGAAAGTGTTGGAGTAATGGGAAGTTTAAATTATGATCTTTTCAAAAATGACTTCAATCAAAAAAGCGAACAAAAATTGGCTGGTTTAGAATTAGTTTATAATGTTGGTAAAGCTCTTAATTTATCTGGAGAATCTGATAATTTTACAATGTTACTACATGGAGGTTTAAATGCTGGTGCAATATCAAGCAAATATAAAGACCATGATTACATTGGAGCTATAGTTTTCGGAATTAAGCCAGTATGGGCATTTAATGATAAAGTTTCATTTTTTGCTGATCTAACTTACAAAAGCGTAATGGCACAAGATGTTTATTACAATGGGCAAAATACAACTTATCCAAATCCAGGCTCATTTTCTAGTAGTCAAATTGGTTTAACTTTTGGAATCATAGCTTCTCTGGGACAAAATCGTACGAATGCTGATTTTTTCCATATTAGATAATAAAATTAGGAGACAGGCTGTAGTTTTTAGGCATTCATAACAGCAAAATAGTTTTGATTTCTGTTCTTTTTTATGAGTACCTCAAAAGCTGTTGATACAAATGGGAGTAGTATAGAGTATAAAATGAGATCGATAAAACAGATATTCGTTAAAAAAACAAAAAGAGGCTATCTAGTAGTTATATACTAATTAGCCTCTTTTTATTTTAAAAATACTTCATTCAATATAAATGACACTATCCTAAAAAGTGTGTAAGTTAAAAACTATAGGGGTTTGACTTTTTAATTAAAGTTGAACCCTTTTTTCAAATATAGTTAAGAACTGGTTGAGGATTAATCCCCAGTTTTGGATTGGCATTGACCATTTTTTGGTTGCTTCTCTCAAAGCCAAATATACAGATTTTAAAACAGCTTCATCTGTTGGGAATGATAATTTGTTTTTGGTATATTTTCTGATTTTGCCATTGAGATTTTCGATTAAATTTGTGGTGTAAATTATTTTTCTGATTTCTACAGGAAAGTCAAAAAATACGGTAAGTTCCTCCCAATTTTCTTTCCAGGATTTAATCGCATAGGGATATTTATGATTCCATTTTTTAGAAAAATCTTCCAAGGATGCTTTGGCCGCTTCTTTAGTTGGAGCGTTGTAAATAAGCTTCATATCTGCTGAAAAATCTTTTTTATCCTTCCAAACCACATAACGTGCCGAGTTCCTGATTTGGTGTACTACACAGATTTGGGTTTGTGATTCTGGGAATACATTTTTGATGGTTTGCGTAAAACCATTTAGGTTGTCAGTAGCAGTAATTAGTATATCTTGAACACCTCTAGCTTTTAAATCGGTTAGAACTCCAAGCCAAAAACTAGCACTTTCATTTTTTCCTAGCCACATTCCCAGTACTTCTTTCTTACCTTCTCGGTTCAGACCAACGGCTAAATAGATGGTTTTGTTGATTATTTTTGAGTTTTCACGAACTTTAAAAACAATGCCGCCCATCCAAACTATTAAATAAACAGATTCTAAAGGCCTATTTTGCCAAGCAATAATATCACTCGAAACAGTATCGGTAATTCTGGAGATGGTACTGGTAGAAACCTCAAAGTTATAGACTTCTCTAATTTGTTCTTCAATGTCACTATTGCTCATTCCTTTGGCATAGAGAGAGATAATTACGTTCTCTAAACCATCAAGCATACTTTGCCTTTTGGGAACAATTAGTGGGTTAAATGAAGCGTCTCGATCTCTTGGAACTTGAATCTCGGATTCTCCAAATGAGGTTTTTATTTTCTTGTTAGAGAAACCATTACGAGCATTGGGTTTAGTAGTTTTCTCGTGCTTTTCATACCCTAAATGAGCATCTAATTCGCCTTCGAGCATTTTCTCTATTCCTCGTTTTTGTAGTTGGGCTAAAAAGCCATAAAGGTCTTCGCCTGTTTTGAATTGCTTCAAAAATTCATCGGATAATAAATCTTCCTTTTTCATAAAATGTGTAAATATTAAAATTAAGTAAAAAAAGTATGAGCGTTTGCACAAACCCTCATACTTTTTTTACTTACACACTTTATGGGATACTACCATATAAATCAATTATATTTTTGAAATTTCACCAGAACCGCTGACTTTGGTATCTTTTGATTGAGGATTGCCTTTATATTGAATATCTCCGGAACCTGAAACCCTGGCATACAAACTCTCGATGCAGTTTACTTTCATATCTCCTGAGCCTGAAATACTGACATCAGCTTTTTTTGCAGTAAGATTAACCGCATCTACATCACCAGAACCTGATGTTTTGGAAGTAAAATTATCTGTATTGCCACTAATAACAACATCCCCAGAACCGCTAAGGTGAGCTTCAAAATCTGTAGCTTTAACATCCAAAGTCAAATCTCCTGAACCAGATAATTTAGCTTTTAAATTTTTGGCAACAATAGTATTTTTAGACTTCACATCCCCTGAACCAGAGAGAGAAACAGCACTAATTTGCTCAAAAGGCACTGTCAGAACAATACTTTCTTTGGTACTGATATTTATATTTTTCTCAGTATAAATTTTTAAAATATTATCTTTTACTTCGACCTTGATGTAAGGCAATAAATTTTCTTCTCCTTTAATAGTTATTCCGCCTTCTTTTCCAGAAACCAAGACTACATCAAAAAAGCCAGACACATTGATCTCATCATAGCCAACAGTAGTTCTTTTTTCAGTAACTATTTTTCCATTCCCTTTAATTCTGTTCGATTGAGCATGCCCCATTACAGTAACAAACAAAGCTCCTAAAATGATTAATTGAAGTGATTTTTTCATTTTTAATTGATTTAAAATTATTAATTGATTTTGTGATTGAAACTATTTTTGAACATCGTTTTTGTATAATTTTACATTTCCATAGTCGGAAGTAATAGTAATTTTATTTTCACCTTTTTTCTTGTAAAACCCACTGACAGTTTTTGTATAGTTGGTTTCTTCTTTGGAATTAACATTCAACTCATTGTCATATTTGAAATCAGCATACTTTACAGTCACATTAAAATCAAAAACATAATTGGAATGAAAACCTATGTCGACTCCTGAATAGCCAGCTGCAATAGCAATGTTGTTAGCTTTAGGCTGAATAGCTTGAATAGAAACGTTACTGTATTTAGTATTTAATTTTAATTGATTGAAAACAGAACCAATGTCAATCGTTAAATAATTGCCATTTGCCTCCAGTGAATTTACTTTATCAATTTTGACACTTCCGTATTTGCTATTGTATTTTACATCACCACCTTCTCCAATTTCTATTTCAGAATAATCAGAAATCAAATCAATTTTAGCAGCGCGTTCAATTTTCAATCCTGAATATTTTGAAGTTATAGTGCCATTTTTTAAAAAATCAATTGTTGATTTTAAACAATAACCAGTTTGAATTTTATTACTGTTCCCATTCAGATTTGCTAAATTAATTTTACCGTATTTGCAATTAATATCAGTAGCAGAAAACAAATCAGTTGCACTAATGTTTCCGTACTTGTTATTGAGTGTTACACTTCCGTTTTTGGGGATTTTTATAGTATAGTTGATTTCAAAGCTGTTATTTCTTCCATTGTTTCTTGAAATGCTATTTTTAAATACCGTCTTAGCAGTGACCATACTTTTCAACGCTATAAAATTGACATCAATAGCATCCAGTTTTTGATTAACCCATTTTTCGCTGTCGCCGCTAACCTTAATAAGCACCTCGATTTCGATCTTGTCTTCATTCCAGGTAGTTACAAAAATATTACCATAAGAGTTGTCAATATTAATACCTGCATCACTATTCACTAAATATGCTTTACTAATGCTTTTTTGTTTTGAATAGCTAAAATCATCATTTGAAAATCCCAAAAAAGGAATTAAAAAAAGAATTAAGAATATTTTAAATTGTTTTTTCATCGTTTAAGTTTTTAAGTTTTTCAGATTCTTCAATACGCTGCAAAACACTTTGCAAAAATGAAATTCGGGTTTGCAGATTGCTGATCATTGCATAAATAATAGGTTTGCTTTCACCGTTAACTTCCAATTCATGCATAATTTTTGCATAATCGCTATCAAGCGATTTCATCTGTTTTAAGGCATCATTGATGATTTTTTCATTTTCAGGTGATTTTTTTTCATGGATTTTTTCCAATTCATTTTTAATCAATACAGTAAAAATAGAATCTGTCTGTTTTGTTTCTTTAGAAGCAAATTTTAATTCTTTTGGTTTTTCATTATTGGTATAAAACAATGACACGCCGAGCATAACAACTACTGAAGCAGCAATAGCATAGATAAAACTGTAATTTATTTTTTTCTTTTTAAGAACCATTTTCTTTGAAAACCTGTCTAAGTGTTCATTGTCTAATTCTTGGATATCCCACTGATTCTCTAGATTTTCAAATAATTGATCTAATTTCTCATTTTCATTTTTCATATCTCATTTAATTTTTTTCTTAAACTTTCTTTAGCTCTGCTCAAAGTTGTTCTGCAGTTAGCGTAACTAATTTTAAGAATTTCGCTTATTTCTTCCTGATCATAGCCTTCTATATAAAATAGAGTCAAGACCATGCTGTAATTGTATTTCAAGGACTGAATTGTTTCTAAAATCTGTTTTACTTTTAAATCATTAAAATCTAATTTTTCTTCCCTATCAATATCGTTTTCTTCTAGTTTGTAAAGTGTTTTTTCAAAATCTTCTGTTTTAAATTGATTATTCTTTTTGTAAAAATCAATACTGTAATTTACTACAATCCGTTTTAGCCAAGCGCCAAAAGCAACTTCTTGTTTAAAATCATTTATCTTAGTAAATGCTTTCAAAAAGCCCTCCTGCATGACGTCTTCGGCAAAATGCTCATCTTTCACAATTCTATAGGCCACATTATACATCGCCTTGCAATAGCGATTATAAATTTCAAATTGTGCTTTCTGATTATTTTCTTTGCAAAGCGAAATTAATTCTTCGATATTTTGACTCTTCTGATCCAATTAAATAGTAATGATTTATAGTAAAGACATGAAAGTTTTTGATTTGTTACAGTTTTATAAAAATAGTTTGTTTTTATAAATAACTAAACTTTAATGCTATAGAAAATTATTGCAAACTTTATGTTTTTTAATAGGAAAATTATAAGTAAAATCAAATTTTATTCAACAGAATAATTGTAATAAATTTGCCGCTTAATTACAAAAAATAAGTTACATGAAAAAAATTAGTATTTTGTTTCTGGCAATTCTTGCTTCGGTTTTTGTCCTAAATTCCTGTAGTAAAGATGAAAAAATTGATGATGTTGCCGATGTTGAAAAAGATGGCACTTTAAAAGTTGATTTTGATGGAAAAACTTTTATTTCAACTACTGTTCAAGCAATAGTAAATGATAATTATATTTCAATAACGGGACTCAGAGCCCCAAATGGAGATTTTATTCAAATTACTTTGCCTACAAACAAAGTTGGAACTTATACTTGGAAAAGTTTTAATAATTTTGATGATACTTTAGGTTTGGTTTACACTCCGGCAGGAGGATCAAATTCTTTTATATGTGCACCTAAAGAGGAAGTTGACGCTAGTTTGGATTATACCGACACAGGAAGTTTGACAATTTCATCAATAGATAATACTACAAAAAAAATATCAGGAACTTTTCAATTTACCGGAGTTGATTTTATGGCTAATAAAGGCAAAGGAGAAGCGAAAATATTCACCAAAGGAGTATTTACAAACATCTCTTTTACATCTGATGTAAACCCAAATCCTACTCCAAATCCTACACCAACACCAAGTTCAAATACATTTTCGGCTAAACTAGATGGAGTGGCTTTTGTTCCGACTAATATATTTGCGATTTTACAAAATAATAAAATAGCAATTTCTGCAAGAAAAGGAAGTGTAGAAACTATTGGGTTATTTTTGCCAAGCACCGTTAAAGCTGGAACTTATGCCGTTGAAGCTTATGGCTTGGATTATTCATTTCTATACAATAAAGATATGACAGCAAATGGTACTTTCACAGGTGCAGGATCTGTAACTATAACTAGTCATGATACATCAAAGAAAATAATTAAAGGTACCTTTACTTCAAAATACACTTCTCTTTTGGTTAAAGATACGCATAATGCAACTGAAGGAGCTTTCAGTATATCCTATTAATTGGATTAAATTTTAATTTTAAAATCCGCCATAGTGCGGATTTTTTTGTTTTGTTTTAAATGGAAATTATTTAAATAAAATAGGATCCAGTTTCATTTTGGCACAATGATTGCCTTATTAAGGCTCGAATATTTTAATGTATTTATGTATCGATATTAGCTTAAAATATTGTTATGATACCTTATATTTGCGTTCCTATCTAAAAAATTAATGACAAAAAGACTTAAATACTACTATGTCAAATCATAAAATACTTACTATTGACAATCTGTCACTTCAAGAATTTGATTCAGAAGCCGAATTGATTCCATTATTGACTCCTGAAGATGAGGAAGAAATGAATAATGAAGAACTGCCGGATTCATTGCCAATTTTACCTTTACGCAATACTGTTTTATTTCCAGGAGTTGTAATTCCAATTTCGGCAGGGAGAGATAAATCGATAAAATTGATTAATGATGCCAATGCCGCTGGAAAAGTAATCGGGGTAGTGGCTCAAATCAATGAAGATGATGAAGATCCTACGTTTGATGATATCAATAAAATTGGTACTGTAGCGCGTATTCTTCGTGTTTTAAAAATGCCCGACGGAAATGTAACGGTTATTCTTCAAGGGAAAAAGCGTTTTGAAATTAGCGAAGTCGTATCGGAACAGCCATATTTGAAAGCAAAAATAAAAGAAGTTCCTGAAAAAAGACCAACAAAGAAAGATTCTGAATTCAGTGCCATTATTGATTCAGTAAAAGAATTGGCTGTTAAAATTATCAGCGAAAGCCCAAATATTCCTTCAGAAGCAACTTTTGCTATCAAAAATATTGGAAGCCCTTCATTCCTGATCAATTTTGTTTCTTCCAACATGAATTTATCTGTCAAAGAGAAACAGGAACTGTTATCTGTTAACGGATTAAAGGAACGTGCTCTGGAAACACTTCGCTATATGAATGTAGAGCTGCAAAAATTAGAATTGAAAAACGACATTCAGTCAAAAGTCCGTTTTGATTTAGACCAGCAGCAAAGAGAATATTTCCTGCATCAGCAGATGAAAACCATTCAGGAAGAATTGGGAGGTGTTTCACAGGAGGAAGAAATGGACGAAATGAGCCTGAAAGCCAAATCCAAAAAATGGGATGAAAAAACGCAGACACATTTCGAAAAAGAATTGTCTAAAATGCGTAGAATGAATCCGCAAGCTCCTGATTTTGGAATTCAAAGAAATTATTTAGAGCTATTTTTAGATTTGCCTTGGGGTGATTATTCTAAAGATAATTTTGACTTAAAACATGCTCAAAAAATATTAGACAAAGATCATTTTGGTTTAGAGGACGTCAAAAAAAGAATGATTGAACACTTAGCCGTACTTAAATTAAGAAATGACATGAAGTCACCAATTATTTGTTTAACAGGACCTCCAGGTGTTGGGAAAACATCCATCGGAAGATCTGTAGCAGAAGCATTGGGAAGAGAATATGTGCGCATTTCATTAGGCGGTTTGCGAGATGAAGCGGAAATTCGCGGACACAGAAAAACATATATTGGCGCCATGCCGGGACGCATCATTCAGAGTTTAAAGAAAGCTGGAACATCAAATCCTGTATTTGTTTTGGATGAAATTGATAAATTATCTTCCAGTAATAGCGGAGATCCTTCTTCTGCCTTATTGGAAGTTTTAGATCCAGAGCAAAACAGCGCTTTTTATGATAATTTCCTCGAAATGGGTTATGATTTATCCAAAGTAATGTTCATAGCAACTTCTAATAATATGGCAGCGATTCAACCTGCATTGATTGACCGTATGGAAGTTATAAAAATGTCTGGGTACACTATTGAAGAAAAAGTTGAAATTGCAAGAAAACATTTGTTCTCTAAACAATTGACTGCCCATGGACTGAAAGCTAAAGATTTGACTATTGGCAAAAAACAATTAGAAAAAATTGTGGAAGGCTACACTCGCGAATCTGGAGTGCGCGGATTGGAAAACAAAATTGCTCAAATCGTTCGTAATGCTGCCAAATCGGTAGCGATGGAGGAGGATTACAATAAAAAAGTTACTGACGAAGATATTATTAAGGTTTTAGGTGTTCCAAGACTAGAAAGAGATAAATACGAAAACAATGAAGTAGCTGGTGTTGTAACCGGACTTGCTTGGACTAGTGTTGGTGGAGATATTCTTTTCATTGAATCACTGCTTTCTCCAGGTAAAGGCTCAATGACTATTACCGGAAATTTAGGAACGGTAATGAAAGAATCGGCAACTATTGCTTTAGAATATATTAAAGCCAATGCCGAATTATTGGGATTAAACCCTGAAATATTAACTAAATACAATATTCATCTTCACGTACCAGAAGGAGCAACTCCAAAAGATGGACCAAGTGCAGGTATTGCTATGCTGACATCGTTAGTTTCTTTGCTTTCACAAAAAAGAGTAAAGAAAAATTTAGCCATGACAGGAGAAATTACTTTGAGAGGAAAAGTATTGCCTGTTGGCGGTATAAAAGAAAAAATATTAGCTGCAAAAAGAGCAAATATCAAAGAAATCATCTTATGTCATGAAAACAAAAGCGATATTGATGAAATCAAAGCCGAATATTTAGAAGGACTTACGTTTCATTATGTAAAAGAAATGAGCGAAGTTTTAGAATTGGCCATAACAAAAGACAAAGTTAAAAACGCAAAAGATTTGAAATAAGCCTAAATCATTCGATTCTTCAAATTCCAAATTTCAATACCGAATTAAATCGGAGTCATTGAAATTTGGAATTTATTTTTTTAGAATTTAGCCTCATTAATTTATGTTTCAGATTTTGTTTTATATCCATTTATTAGCTGTTATTTTTGTAAGTTTGAAGCTTGGAATTTCAAACCTGCTTTTGATTATTATATGTCCCAAAAACTTATATTTTACTATTCTCTTTTAATTTGTTCTGTATCTTACGGACAAATAGGAGGGAAGCACACTTATGAGTTTTTAAATTTGATTACTTCGCCAAGACAGGCTGCATTAGGAGGAAAAACGATTACTATTTATGATGAAGATGTCAATCAGGCACTTTTCAATCCTGCATCAATCAATGATGAAATGGATAATCGTTTGTCATTAAATTACGGAAATTACTACCAAGAAGTAACATACGGAACTGCTTCTTATGCTTATACTTACGATCAGCATTTACAAACATTTCAGGCAGGAATCAATTATATCAATTACGGAAAATTTGATGGTTATGATGAAAATGGCTTGCCTACAAGTTCATTTACTGGCAGCGAAATAGCCCTTTCGTTGGGCTATGCCTATAATATTCCCTATACCGATATTCACTTAGGCGCTAATGCAAAACTTATTCAGTCCACATTAGAGAGCTACAATTCTTTTGGAGCCGCAGTAGATTTAGGAATGGTGTATATTGATGAAAAGAATGATGTCAATTGGGCTTTAACCTTAATGAATATTGGAACACAATTTACAACATATGACGGCACAAGAGAAAATCTACCTTTTGAAATTATCGCAGGAGTTTCTCAAGAACTAGAGCATGTCCCGTTACGCTGGCACTTAACTATTGAAAATTTGCAGCAATGGAATTTAGCTTTTTCTAATCCTGTAAATTCTGAAACTTCAATTGATGGCACTTTAACAGAAGAAAAAGTATCCTTTTTTAACAATGCGTTACGGCACATGATTTTTGGTGCAGAACTTTTCCCAAAGAAAGCCTTTAATATTAGATTGGGATATAACTTTAGAAGATCTTCTGAACTGCAGATTCAAGATCAGCGCAATTTCTCTGGATTGTCATTTGGTTTTGGGCTAAAACTAAACAAACTGAAATTTAATTATTCGTATTCCAAATATACTTTGCCTGGAAATACCAGCTTGTTTGGGTTGATAATTAATTTTGGAGAATAATTTTAGAAAAAGAAGAAAAATAATTGAGTAAAGAATATAGAATTACAACTTATTTAAAATGAAAAAAATAACCATAGCAATAGACGGATTTTCATCCACGGGAAAAAGCACATTAGCCAAACAGCTTGCTAAACATTTGGGATATGTATATGTAGATACTGGCGCTATGTACCGTGCAGTAACTTTATTTGCCATGCAAAATAATTGCATTGGAATCGAATTTTTGGATAAAGACAAATTGGTAAACAGCTTACCTACTATAAAATTAAGTTTTAAATTCAATTCCGAATTGGGTTTTGCAGAAATGTATTTGAACGATGTCAATGTAGAGACCGAAATTCGAACTTTGGAAGTTTCCAGTTTTGTCAGCGCGATAGCAGCGATTTCAGAAGTGCGTTCCAAATTAGTTGAACAGCAACAGGAAATGGGTAAAGAAAAAGGAATCGTCATGGACGGCAGAGACATTGGAACTGTTGTTTTTCCTAATGCTGAACTTAAAATATTTATGACCGCAGGAGCCGATACCCGTGCACAAAGACGTTTTGACGAACTGCAGGCAAAAGGAGATTCGGTTTCCTATGAAGAGGTTTTGAAAAATGTTGTTGAACGTGATTATGTTGACACTCACAGAGATGATTCACCATTGGTAATGGCAGCTGATGCTATAGAAATAGACAACTCTTATTTGGATCGTAAGGAGCAATTTGATGCTGTTTTAGAGTTAGTAAATGAGGTTATTAATACTATATAATTTTTTTGGTAATATCAATTTTAATGGTAGATTTACGCGTCTCAAAAATCTACAAATAAAAAACACAAATCATCTTATGGGAGTTAAAAACAGATTGATAATAATGAGTTTTCTTCAATTTTTTGTTTGGGGAGCATGGTTAATTACAATTGCGAATTATTGGTTTGGCACCAAAAACTGGGAAGGAACTCAATTTGGTTTGGTTTTTGGAACCATGGGAATTGCTTCACTTTTTATGCCAACTATTGCCGGTATTATTGCCGACAGATGGATTAACGCTGAAAAACTATACGGTATTCTACAAATTTCATACGGAGCAGTTTTATTTTATATTCCTGAAGTTACTACACCTGATACCTTTATATACATTATGCTTTTGGCAATGTGTTTTTATATGCCAACGATAGCTTTGAGTAATTCGATTTCATATAATGCCTTAAAAACAAACGGTTTGGACGTAGTGAAAAGTTTTCCTCCAATTCGTGTATTTGGTACAATAGGTTTCATTGCTGCGATGTGGATTACCAATTTAACTGGAAACAAAGCCACCGCTTATCAATTTTATATTGCTGGAATTGCAGCTATTGTATTGGGAATATACTCCTTTACATTGCCTAAATGTAAACCACAACGATTAATTAAAGAAGACGCTTCTTTGATGGAAACATTAGGATTAGGTTCTTTCAAATTATTTGCCAATTATAAAATGGCTTTATTCTTTATTTTTTCCATGTTTTTGGGAGGTGCTTTGCAATTAACAAATGCCTATGGTGACGTATTTTTGGATGAATTTAAACATTTTCCAAAATATGCCGATTCTTTTGTGGTGAAATATTCTACTATTATTATGTCAATTTCTCAAATTTCAGAGACTTTATTTATACTTGCTATTCCATTTTTCTTGAAGCGTTTTGGAATTAAACAGGTGATGCTGATTAGTATGCTGGCTTGGGTATTGCGTTTTGGTCTTTTTGCATTTGGGGATCCTGTTCAAGGGCTATGGATGATTATTTTGTCCTGTATTGTGTACGGAATGGCTTTTGATTTCTTTAATATTTCTGGATCTTTGTTTGTAGAAACGCATACAGATGCCAAAAACCGTTCTTCGGCTCAAGGAATGTTTATGATGATGACTAATGGAGTAGGAGCGATATTAGGGAGTTTTACTTCGGGATGGGCGATTGACCGTTTTTTTACGAGGTCATTTACCAACACAGCCGAATTATCTTCTTTTCTGCAGACAGACGTTGCAAATCCAAAGATGTTGGAATTTATAAAAGATCAAGGAAATTCAATTTCAGCCGATGGTTTGTTGCAAAACGTAATCATGATGAAAGACTGGCATATGATTTGGCTGGCTTTTGCAATATATTCTTTGATTGTAGCTGTAGCGTTTGCAATTTTGTTCAAACATGAACATAATCCAAATGAAGTGGAGAATTTGAGTCATTAAGAAAATATTCTTCAATAAAAAATATTGCCTTAAAAAAGCAAATCAATCCTAGCAGTTTTTGCTGGGATTTTTTTTATCAAATGTTTTAAAGCTAGTAATAGTTACTAGGCATATTGGTTTGGTAGAGTCATTCCCTAAAAAATTTGGTATCGAATTTTATGTTTTCACTTTTTAATATTGATAAAAAATGGTCAAATATAAATACGGCAGGAAAGTTATGTCTCAAGAGTAAAAATAACTTTATGTAGTATATTATTGCAATTTATGATTTTTATATTTAAAAAAAATCTTACTTTTGAAAAACCCAAATCATATATATAATGAAAAAAATATTCTTATTCATTTTTTTAGCATCCAGTACATTAGCATTTTCTCAAATCCAACCATTTCCTGCTAATAAAACATACGTAAATGGATTAATGGCTACCACAAAGAATAGTCAAGACGTTTTAGACAGCTATGCTACCTGGAAAAATAATTTTGTAGAACAATGTACTAATGGCCGTTATCGTGTAAAATTTGATGATCGTTCTCAAACTGTTTCAGAAGGAATTGGTTACGGAATGTTGCTTTCGGCTTACATGGGAGAAAAGACCCTTTTTGATGGATTTTGGCTATATTATAAAGGTAATGTAAATGGTAACGGTGTTATGAATTGGAAAATTAATGGCTGTTTTGAGGCTATTGGACAAAATGGCGCTACCGATGCCGAATTGGATGTAGCTTTTGCATTAATTGTAGCCGATTATCAATGGGGAAGCACTGGTACAATAAACTATAGAAAAGATGCCGGGACATTAATTGCTGCAATCAAGACTCATGAAGTTGAAGTTAATACTTTTGTACTAAAACCCGGTGATGCCTTCGGAGGAAGTTCGATAACTAATCCGTCTTATTTTGCACCTGCTTATTATAGAGCTTTTGGAAGTCTTACTAATGATGCTGCTTTTTGGAATTCAGTTGCCACAAAAGCTTATACCGTCATCAATAATAATTTGAGCAAAAACAATGCGGTTTACGGATTAGTATCTGATTGGTGCGTGGCTTCGGGCGATTATTCGAATGAAGCCAATGGTTATGCCAATCAGGGAAAAGCATATACTTATGATGCCGCGAGAACACCATGGCGTATTGCTGTTGATTATTTATGGTATGGAACAGCAGATGCCAAAATCTATGCAAAAAAATCATCAGATTTTGTTAGGGTAAATTTGGGAGGTTCTGCTAATATTAAAGATGGCTACAATCAAGATGGGAGCTTAAAGGGGCAGTGGCATAATGCTACTTTTGTGGGGGCATTTGCCTGCGCCGCAATGGGAGGTGATAATCAAGCGCATTTAGATGCTTCTTATATCGATTTAAAAAACTTGAACGAGCCTAATAGTTATTTTAATCATACCCTGAAAACGTTATATTTATTGGCTTTGACAGGTAACTTTTATTTGCCTCCAACTGTAACTTTGGCGAATTCTGACTTTACTATTAATTCGGATGCAGTTTTGGTATATCCAAATCCCAGTAAGGGCAGTTTTACTATTTTCTCGCCAGAAGCATCGATTATTTCAGTAATTTCTCCACTAGGAGGCGTCATTTTAGAACAAAAAACTGCTTCTGGAAACACTGTAGTCGATTTAAAAGATAAAGCTGCTGGTGTTTATTTTGTGAAAATTGCTAATGAGAATAAAAGTGTAATTAAAAAAGTAATTTTAGAATAATACCCAGTTTAACATTTTGATTTTTAGAGTTTTTTTCTGTTGTTTCCAAACAGTAACTATAAAACCTAGCTAGCCCGGATAGAAGTGAAAATCCTTTTATGTTTTTCCTTTAAAAACATAAAAGATTGCAACGGATAGCGGGAACAATATCAACAAATACGCCTAATCATTCGCTCCTTAACCATTTTTTTGCCCGTTTAACGTTTTATGTCAATATCGTGTCATAAATATTTTGTCATATTAAATAAAAGAATTAATTTTGCACACCTTTTGACGGATAAGAGTTTCCTTTAGGTATCAACAATTTAAGTAAAACAACTTCTGTATTTTTCTTTCGCATGGAGAAACTCAAGAAAAACAGAATACAAATTTTTTATCAGCATGTCTGAACAATTAAAATCACAAGAAGAGTTTTTAGCAAATTTTAACTGGCATAACTTCGAAGAAGGTATCGATGCAGTAGATGAGAAAAACTTATTGGAATTCGAAGAACTAGTATCAAAAACTTTTATTGCAACTGACCAAGAAGAAGTAGTTGAAGGAGTAGTTGTAAGAATCACAGATAGAGACGTTATCGTTGATATCAACGCAAAATCGGAAGGTGTTATTTCATTGAACGAATTCCGTTACAACCCAGCATTAAAAGTAGGTGACAAAGTAGAAGTATTAATTGACATCCGTGAGGACAAAACTGGTCAATTGGTATTATCTCACAGAAAAGCACGTACTATCAAATCTTGGGATAGAGTTATTTCGGCTAACGAAACAGGAGAAATCGTTAATGGTTTTGTTAAATGCAGAACTAAAGGTGGTATGATTGTTGACGTTTTCGGAATTGAAGCTTTCTTACCAGGATCTCAAATTGACGTTAAGCCAATTAGAGACTACGATGTATATGTAAACAAAATGATGGAATTCAAAGTGGTAAAAATCAACCACGAATTCAAAAACGTTGTTGTTTCTCATAAAGCGCTTATTGAAGCGGATATTGAAGTACAGAAAAAAGAAATCATCGGTCAATTACAAAAAGGACAAGTATTAGAAGGTGTTGTTAAAAACATTACTTCTTATGGTGTGTTCATTGACTTAGGTGGTGTTGACGGATTAATTCATATTACTGACCTTTCTTGGAGCAGAATCAACCACCCAAGTGAAGTTCTTGAATTAGACCAAAAATTAAACGTTGTAATCCTTGATTTCGATGATGAGAAAACAAGAATTCAATTAGGATTGAAACAATTAAACGCTCACCCATGGGATGCTTTAAATGCTGATTTGAAAATTGGTGATAAAGTAAACGGTAAAGTAGTTGTAATCGCTGATTACGGTGCATTTATCGAAGTTGCTGAAGGTGTTGAAGGTTTAATCCACGTTTCTGAAATGTCATGGTCAACTCATTTACGTTCTGCTCAAGATTTCGTAAAAGTTGGAGATGTTGTTGAGGCAGTTATCTTAACATTAGATAGAGATGACCGTAAAATGTCATTAGGCATCAAACAATTGACTCAAGATCCTTGGACTGATATCACTGCTAAATACCCAGTAGGTTCTAAACATTCTGGTATCGTTAGAAACTTTACAAACTTTGGAATTTTCGTAGAATTGGAAGAAGGAATTGATGGATTGATTTATATCTCAGACCTTTCTTGGACTAAGAAAATCAAACACCCATCTGAATTTGTAAATGTTGGTGAGAAATTAGACGTAGTTGTATTAGAATTAGATGTTGATGGACGTAAATTATCTTTAGGTCACAAACAAACTACTGCTAATCCTTGGGATCAATACGAAGATTCTTTCGCTGTAGGAACTATCCACAATGGTGAAATTTCTGAAATCGTTGACAAAGGAGCTACTGTAGAATTCGGTGAAGATATCGTTGCCTTCATTCCTACTCGTCACCTTGAAAAAGAAGATGGTAAGAAATTGAAAAAAGGAGATTCTGCTGATTTCAAAGTAATTGAATTCAACAAAGAATTCAAAAGAGTAGTTGCTTCTCACACTGCTATCTTCCGTGAAGAAGAAGAGAAAAACGTGAAAGCTGCAACCGAAAATACTTCATCTGCATCTACTACAAATGCACCAGCTGCAACTTTGGGAGATAACAATGATGTATTAGCCGCATTGAAAGCTAAAATGGAAAAATCAGAGAAAAAATAATTCTTCGATTTTCTGAATATAGAAGTCCCGATTTAATCGGGACTTTTTTTGTTAAAATATCATTTTTTCATATCTAGCGCATTTTTAATAAATTAAAAAGAATAAAACTGTATTTTCAATTCGAAAAATGTTTATTTTTGATAAAACTAAATACAATTTATGGTTCGAAAATTATCTTTCTCCTCCAAATTTGCATTACCTGCTTGTTTAATTGTTTTGTTTTTTTCTGTCTTTTCAACGGACATGTATGCTCAATGTGCCGGGAATAACAACAGCCTCACCTTATGCAGCAGTGACATAACTAATATTAGCAGTCAAACAATTGATTTGAATGTACTATTAGGGTCACATACAGCAGGAGGTACCTGGAGTGATGATGATAATTCTGGCGGGCTAAATTTAGCAACAGGTATTTTAAATGCCCAAAAAGTATTTGAAAGCGGCGTCTATCATTATACCTATACCGTAAATGGAGTTGTTGGCTGTATTACTAATACGGCTATGATAGAAGTTACTATTGGCGGATATGCTGGAATTCCGGGACCAAATAATTCTATCTGCAGTTCAGACCATTCGTATAGTTTATTTCAAGTTTTTAAAGGTGCACCTGTTTTAGCTCCACAAAGCGGAGGAACTTGGGAAGGGCTTGATTATACTGGAGGGTTAAATACTGTAACTGGTGATTTGAATGCTTCTGTTCCGCTTCCTTACAACACATATTCATACAAATACACTATAAATGCTATTGGCAGCTGCCCTAAAGTATCGTCTCAAATTGCAGTATCCATTTATCGTACTCCAGAGCCAGGCACACCCAGTAATTTACAACTGTGTTCCAACCAGCTTAGTGCGTATACAAATATAAATTTATATAATCAATTGAGCGGAGAAGATATTGGAGGAACTTGGTCAGAATCGGGAACATCTGAGCTAAGCAACAGTACTGACTCTACAATTGACATCCAAAATATATTCAACACAAAAGGTCCTGGATATTACAGTTTTACGTATACTGTAAAACCCCCAAAAGATGATCGGGTTTGCAGCGATCAGTCTGCCAATGTAATTATTGCAATTGGTGAACAGTTAGATTTTACTGGAGCAACACTAACGGTAAATCCTGATCCTGTTTGTGAAAATGATTTAACAACTACAATTTATACAGGAATTTTAACACAAGGGACAAAAGCAATTGCAAATGGGACATATAGAGTTGACTATTCAATATCAGGTGTCGGTATCTTTACTACCACTCAAATTTTTTCTAATGGTGTTTTAACATTCCCAATTCCTACGTCCTATTTTTCACAAGTTAAAGATTATACAATAAATGTAACCAATGTTACTTTGATCTCGAGTCCAGTTTTTTGTTCAAGCATTATTGGAACAATTCAAGATATATTGCACATTTATCCAAGCCCAAAGATTAATAGTGCCACTCTTACTATTGTTCCTGTTTGCCAAGGTTCGGATGCTATAATCTGGTTTTCTGGTACTTCAAATCTTTCTGATGGAAGCTATGACATTATTTACAATTTAAGCGGGAGTAATGTTCTAAACGGAATACCTGCAACAATGAATATAATTGGCGGGTCGGCTAAATTTATTGTTCAATCAGCTTATATTCCAAAAGCTGGAACCACAACAATTGCAATTACTAAAATCACTAATTCTGTTACTGGCTGTTCTAATACATCAACCCTTAGAAAAGATTTTATTGTGAATCCCTCTCTTGATCTAGCTAATTTAGGGATTACTGTTAAAGATGCCTGTGTAGCTCAACCAACTGAAGTAACTTTAACTAATTTAGGAGTATTAACTTCCATTAACGTAACTTATAACCTTACAGGAAGCAATAATGTTGGTTCCAAAGTTGTTCCCTTGAGCGTTACCTCCGGCCAAGTTAAATTTTCACTTCCAGCCAGTGATATTCCAAATATAGGATTAACCACTTTGAACATAACGAATGTAACCAATACTATAACAGGCTGTACATTTGCAATAAATAAACCAATTATTTTTACAGTTAATCCACTTCCAAATGCACCGGTGGCTTCGGGTGGACCTTTCTGTAGCGCAGATAATGCAACTGTTGCAAATTTAACCCCACAAGGAAATCAATATCAATGGTTTGATTCTGCAACAAGCACTGTTCCATTGGCAAGCACAGCTCTTTTACATACCGGAAATTATTATGTTAAAGAAGTAAATCCAACAACTCTTTGTGAATCAGCCTTAAAAATGATTCCGATAACTATTAACACTACTCCTCTAATTGACAGTGCCAGATTATCCATTGGACAAACTTGTCAATCCTATACTGTAAGAGTTTTATTAGGAGGCAGTTCAAACCTTATTAATGGTAATTATAATATTCTTTACAATTTAAATGGAGCTAATAATAGTACTGGAAAATCAGCTGTACTTACCCTAATTGGTGGTGGCATTTTTACATTTGTTATTCCAGCAACCTTGACTACAAATGCAGGATCAACGACAGTCTTAATAACAAATATTACCAATCCTGCTACTGGTTGTACAAACACCGCAAATATAAGTCAATCCTTTATAACAAAACCTTTACCTGATATTACTAACATGGTGACAACTATTAAAGATATTTGTCAAGGACAGGAGACAAACGTAGAGTTATCAGGTTTAGGGTCTTTAACTACAATCAATATTAATTATCAGTTATTGGGAGCTAATATAGTTAACTTAAAAACTCTTCCATTAACTGTTGTAAACGGAAAAGTCAGTTTTGTAATTCCGGCAACTGATATACCCAAAGTTGGATCAACCACTTTTAACTTGACAAACATTACTAATACTGTAAATGGCTGCCCAATATTCATGGATCAAAAAACTAATTTCACAGTAAACGGTCCGCCAAATACCTCTAATATGGTTGTGATTGTTAAAGATGGCTGTCCCAATCAGCCACTTAATGTTACTGTTTCTGGATTAGGAACTTTGTCTAGTATCACATTAAGTTATGTAGTATCAGGAGCTAATACCATTAATTCACAAACCGATCCATTAACTGTAATTGGAGGTATCACCAGTTTTACAATACCCGGATCAGGTCTTACTACTACGGGAGCTAATTCATTAATCATAAACGGGATAGTCAATCTGGTTACTTCTTGTTCGGCTGTAATAGTTCCTAGTCCCCAAAATTTTGCTATTTTACCAATTCCAAATAATCCAGTTGCTAGTAATCAAGGATTTTGTAAAGAAAATGCACCAACAGCAGCCAATTTGAAACCAAACGGAACACAATATAGATGGTATGATTCTGCCGGCAGTACAACACCATTGCTGTCTAACACGCTTTTGGTAACTGGAAATTACTATTTGAGAGAGGTAAATCTCACCACAGGATGTGAATCAAATGCGACAATAGTAAGTATCACAATAAACAGTGTGCCAGTACCAACGCTAAAAACTGATGGAGAAAATTTTTGCGGAGCAGATAAACCAACCATTAAAAATTTATCCAGCAATACCATTTATACCGGAGATTTAACTTGGTATAATGCACCTGTAAATGGAACTGCCCATGCTAATACTGAATTGCTTACTGAAGGAACTACTTACTATGGAATCGATTATAATCCAATTACTAAATGCGTTTCAGAACCATTGCAGACTACTGTTACATTAATCTCCTGTAACGTACCACCAGACGGCTTAACGATTCCTGATGGTTTTTCACCAAATGGAGATGGCGTTAACGATACATTTAAAATATTGGATATCGAATATCTGTTTCCAAATTTCAGCTTAGAAATATTTAATAGATATGGAAATATCATGTTCAAAGGAAATATCAATAAACCCGATTGGGATGGAAAAAATTCAAATACAAGCTTTATAAATGGTGATGCTGCTACTGGAGTGTATTTTTATATTATCAATTACAATAAAGACAACTTTTCTCCAAGACAAGGTCAACTTTATTTAAACCGATAATTCTTTTTTTACTATTAAATTTATTCTAATGAAGAAATTAATACTTTTTGTGTTTTTTTTCCTTTCCATACTAAAGGCAAGCGCTCAGCAAGACCCTCATTTCACACAGTACATGTACAATATGAGTGTAATAAATCCTGCTTATGCAACAGACACACCAGCAATCCTAAATTTAGGGAGTTTGTATCGTTATCAATGGGCTGGAATTAAAGGAACTCCAAAAACGATGACCTTATTTGCACATACACCTATCAATGATAAAATTGAAACAGGTTTATCTTTAATTTCAGATGATATCGGAGATGGTGCCAAAAAAGAAATCAATTTATTTGCTGATCTTGCCTATATTCTTCAGTTGAATGAAACACAAAAACTTTCCTTTGGAGTTAAAGCAGGATTCTCGTCAATAAGTACAAATTTTAATGGTTTTCAATTAAATAGCGGGGATGTTTCTACAGATTTAGCATTTGCAGAAAACACAAATCAAACCATGCCTAATATTGGAGCAGGAGTTTATTACTTTACAGATAATTATTATGTAGGACTATCTGTTCCAAATATTCTTACTGCTGAACATGTTGGATCGTCTAACAATCAAATTAATTCTTTTGGAACTCATAGAGTTCATGGCTATTTAACAGGGGGCTATGTTTTTGATATCAATGACACATTTAAATTAAAACCAGCAGCAATGGCAATATTTTTAGAAGGAGCGCCTGTCTCTATAGATTTAACTGCGAATGTATTGTATAATGAAAAGTTCGAACTTGGAGCAGCTTATCGAATTGGCGATGCAGTAAGTGTATTAATGAATATAAATGTAACTCCTAATTTTAGAATTGGTTATTCTTATGATTATACTATTTCAAATCTTAGTCAGTTTAATTCGGGCTCACATGAAATAGTACTATTGTATAATTTGAATTTATTAGGTAAAGGATATAATAAATCGCCTAGGTTTTTCTAAAAGCAAAAAGATGAAAAGAATATATATAATTCTAATTGTATTTACTATCCAATTTGTACAAGCCCAACAACAGGATTTGCAAAGAGCAAATCGTTTGTTTGACAAAACGTATTATAGTGAAGCTATTCCCTTGTATGAAAAAATCAGCATCAAAGACCAAAGTAAAGCTGTAATTCAAAATTTGGGAGATTGTTATTACTATACCAATCAATACGACAAAGCTCAAGCGCAATATTCTATTTTATACCGAAGTGAAAGTACAGAGCTTAATGAAGATTTTCATTTTAGATATGCACAAACATTAAAATCCAGAGGAAAATATACTGAAGCTAATACTGTTTTGAGAAATTATTATCAAGCTACAAATAATAATGCTGCCATCGAAAAATTAGACAAGGATATCAAAATTTTAAGCAATGTTACTGCAATTGGAGAAAGATTTGAAATTGTAAATTTAGCTTTGAATACACCAAATTCCGAATTTGGGGGAGTAATTTTTGGTGATAATTTAGTATTTGCAGCTGTAAAAAAGAAACCCAATCTATTTGATAAAACCTATAAATGGAACAATGAAGGCTATTTGAATTTAGTTAACATTCCATTGAAAAATATAAATTCAAAGGATTCTATTGTGAACTATTTTTCAAAAGAATTGAAATCGCCTATGCATGAATCTAATGCTGTTTTTACAAAAGACGGCAAAACGATGTATTTTACTCGAAACAATTATAATAATGGTAAAAGAGGAAAGGATGCAAACAAAATATCAAACATTCAGATTTTCAGAGCAGAATTAATCAATGATAAATGGACAAATGTTGTGTCATTGCCATTCAATAGTCCTGGATATTCAGTAGAACATCCTGCTTTAAGTCCAGACGAAAAAACATTATATTTTGCTTCTGATATGCCAGGAACAATGGGATCTTTTGACATTTTTAGTGTTTCTGTCGACGGTTTAACTTATGGCGTTCCAACTAATTTAGGAGAAAATATAAATACAGCCAAAAGAGAGCAGTTTCCATTTGTTTCGAAAGACAATCAATTGTATTTTTCTTCGAATGGGCTAGAAGGATATGGAGCTTTGGATATTTTTGTATCCGATATTCACAATAATTCCTATTCTAAAGCGTCGAATGTTGGACTTCCTGTAAATTCTGGTTATGACGATTTTGCTTATTATATTGACTCAGATTCCAAAGAAGGCTATTTTTCTTCGGATAGACCAGGAGGAAAAGGGAAAGATGATATTTATTCTTTTAAAGAAACCAAAGAATTGCTTATTGAAGACTGCAAACAATATATTGCTGGTATAATAACTGATGTAGATTCGCATCTTGTCTTAGAAAATGCTAAAATCATATTAAGAAATAGTGACAATCAAGACATTGATAAAGCTATAACTGCTACCGATGGAAAATTTAATTTTTCTATCGCATGTGAATCCAAGTATTCTTTATTTGTAACCAAAGAAAATTATACTGAAAATTCAAAATCACTAACTATTTCCAAAGAGAGAAACAAAACCAATGATGGCTCAATGGAAATTAGATCTCAAGAAACAATTAAAAAGGAAGAAGAATTAGCTGCACAACAATTAAAAGTTGCTGAATTAGTCGCACTGGAGCAAAAAAGAGAAGCTGATGCAATTGTTTTAGAAAAACAAAAAATAGCTGATGCTAACACTCTTGAAGCAAAAAGATTGGCAGATTTAGCTGCAATCCAACAATTGAAAAAAGACAAACTAGAAGCAGATAAAAAACAAAAAGAATTAGCTGAAGCAAAGAAAAAAGAAAGAACCGCAGCTATAGTCGTTGCCGAAAAAGATGTTGTTAAAGATAAGGACCGATTAATCATTAAAACGGATCCAATTTATTTTGATTACAACATGTGGTACATCCGAAAAGAATCTAAAAAAATTCTAAATCGTGTTGTTGAATTAATGAAAAAATATCCAGAAATGGTTGTAGAAATCGGTTCACACACTGATAATCGCGGTACTGTAAAATTCAATACTACTCTTTCTCAAAATAGAGCCGATGCAACAAGAGACTATATTTTGGAACAAGGAATTTCTAAAAATAGAATACAAGCCAAAGGATATGGAGAATCAGTTCCAATTGTAAAATGCATTCCTGATAATTCGTGTGACGAAGAACAGCACGAATTAAACAGAAGAAGTGAGTTTGTGATTAAAAATTTATAAAAACATTGATTAAAAACAAAAAAATCCTAATTCGTATGAATTAGGATTTTTTTATCAAGCAATTGTCTAGTCCTGAAATAGAAATGCATAAAAAATTAATCATTATTTCTCAGCAAGTAACGTTGTTTCTTTTGGAGTACGATAATCAACAATTGAATAAGAATCAATATTTGCTATTTCCATTTCATCAAGAATATCAACCAAATTACCATAATTAGATTGCTTACTAGGCTTAATAATTACTGTTACACCAACCTTAGGTTTTCCTATATTGGCATAATATTGATGTACTTTTTTATTAATGTAAAATAATTCTTTGCGTATTCCTTCTTTACCATATTTAAATTCCTTTGGCTTTTGAAGAGGAAAATCCAATAAACCGAAATAGGTTATAATTTTATTATTATCATCTAGCAAAATCGTATAGATACGATTTTCTCTAAAGCAAATAATTGGCCCACATGATATATCTCCATTATCAGGCATGCTTAAAGCCATTATTTTTGGTTTTGATAATTCGCCAACAAGCATAAAAAATATAATCAGCAAAAAAGAAACGCTGACCATAGCGGTTAAATCAACTCTTGTATTTAATTTTTTACTTTTTATTCTCCTATTTATTTCCATAATTTAATGTTTATAAGGATGAGAAAATAATTTAAATTTCTTTTAATTCATATAAATTTAATACTTTTTTTATTAATTAATACACACAATAAAATAAGAGAATAAAAAAACTCCCAATTCTTAAATTTAAGAATTGGGAGTTTGACTTTTTAATATATTTTAAAAAACTTATATGTTTCAGCTAATTTATCTCAAACTTGCTCCAAGTTCGGTTTCAAAATTCTTTTGAAGCTTATTCATGATTTTATCTATCTGAGCATCTTCGAGTGTTTTGGTAGTATCTTGAATTATAAAACTCAATGCATACGATTTTTTGCCTTCTGATAAATTTTGACCTTCATACACATCAAATAAATTTACATTTTTTAGTAAAGATTTTTCAGTTTCTCTCGCAATCGTATAAATAGTGTCATAAGTTACATCTTGATCAACTAATAAAGCCAAATCTCTACGAACTTCAGGATATTTAGGTATTTCAGTATATTTAATTTTGCTTGACATTAGTTTTAAAACTGTCGCCCAATTAAAATCAGCATATAAAACTTCCTGTTTAATTCCGAAATGCTTAAGAATTGATTTCTTAACAACACCAAATTCAACTAAAGTATCACTTCCTAATCCAAATGCAATCCCTTCAGAGAATACATCTGAAGAAACTGCTACACTTTTAGCATTAGAAATTCCCAATCTCGAAAGTATAGCCTCAACATATCCTTTAAACAAAAAGAAATCAGAAGGTTTTTGAGCATTTGTCCAGCTTTCTTGGTTTCTATTTCCTGTTTGGAATAATGTTAAATGCTTAATTTCCTCGTATCCGGAAAGAAATTTATGATACGATTTCCCGAATTCAAATAATTTTAAATCCGCATTCTTGCGATTAATATTATATGATATTGCTTCCAATCCAGAGAATAATAATGACTGGCGCATTGTCGCTAAATCACTGCTCAGCGGATTTAACATCGTTACATTATAATCTTCTTTTAAGGTTTCCGAAAGCTGTACATAGGAAACAGTAGTCAATGAATTGGCCATCATTTCATTAAATCCTTGAGAATTCAATTGGCTTGCAATGGTATTTTGTACTTTATAATCTTCGTTTCTTGGCGAATTAGACACTGTCGCATTCAGTTTTTTGGAGAATAGAATATTATTATATCCATATACTCTCAAAATTTCCTCGATAACATCAATTTCTCTTTGTACATCGACACGATAAGCAGGAATTGTTAATCCCAAACCAGCATCAGAAACACTATTAACTTTAATTTCCAAAGAAGCTAAAATTTGCTTGATAGTATCTTTTGGCAATTCCTGACCAATAATTCTGGAAACATTATTAAAATTCAAAAACACAGCAAAATCTTCAATTTTCTTTTGATAAATATCTACAATATCGGATGTGATTTCACCACCTGCTACTTCTTGTATCAATAAAGCAGCTCTTTTTAGAGCATATTCAGTAATTGTTGGGTCAATTCCTCTTTCAAATCTAAAAGAAGCATCGGTATTCAATTGATGTCTTTTGGCAGATTTACGAATGCTTACCGGATTAAAATAAGCGCTTTCTAAGAAAATTGAAGTGGTAGTCTCTGTTACTCCTGATTTTTTTCCTCCAAAAACTCCCGCAATACATAAGGGCCCTTTTTCGTCACAAATCATTAAATCTTCTTCGTGCAAAGTTCTTTCGATATCATCTAAAGTGGTAAACTTAGTTCCAGCAGGAAGTGTCTGCACAAGAATCTTTCCATTAATTTTAGTTGCGTCAAAAGCGTGTAGTGGCTGACCTAAATCATGCAATACATAATTGGTAACGTCTACAATATTATTTTTTGGATTGATTCCAATGGCTTTTAATCTGTTTTTTAGCCATTCTGGTGATTCCTTTACGGTAAGACCTGAAATAGTAACACCGCAATATCTCGGAGCAAGCTGAATATCTTTTACGTCAACATCTATTTTTAAAGTTCTTTTATCAACTCTAAAATTACTAACTGATGGAGTAATCAATTCAACATTAATTCCAGTTTGAATCAAACCAGCTCTTAAATCACGTGCAGTACCTAAATGACTCATTGCATCGGCACGATTTGGCGTTAAGCCAATCTCAAAAACTTCGTCATTTTCTATTTTAAAAACAGTAGCGCCTAATGTTCCCGCTGGAATTGATTCGTCTAAAACCATAATTCCGTCATGACCTTCACCTAAACCTAATTCATCTTCGGCGCAAATCATTCCGTGGCTTTCCTGTCCGCGAATCTTTCCTTTTTTTATGGTAAATGAATTTCCTTCTTTATCATATAAAACAGTTCCAATGGTTGCTACTGGCACTTTTTGTCCTGCGTCAACATTACTGGCACCGCAAACAATTTGTATTGGAGTACCGTCTCCAAGATCGACAGTAGTAATTTTTAAACGATCGGCATCAGGATGCTGTACACAAGTTAATACATGTCCCACAACAATACCTTCTAATCCTCCTTTTATGGATTGGTATTTTTCAACGATTTCCACTTCAAGTCCTAAATCGGTAAGTAGTGCTGATGTTTCCTCTGATTTCCAATCTATTTTAATGAACTGTTTTAACCAGTTATAAGATATTTTCATGCTAAGCTTTTATTTGTTTTTTATTGGAACATGGTATCGCCATCTAAATTACAATTTACATTTTTGAATCATGGCGATTTCATTTTACGTTTTTTTCAAGAATGCAAATATAATCAATGTTTCTTGAGGGTCAAAGTTAGTTTGTTGCAAAATTTAAAACTATGCTAAGAAATTTTATTTTAAAATCTGAGCTTGATTATAATGTGAATGATAGCAAAGTAGCAATATAATTCCCTTAAGCCCCGGTAGCAGTGAAAATCCTTGTGAGTCGGGGTTCGGCTCACAAGATTGCAACGAATAGCGGGACTAATGCCAGCTAATAACGCCTAATGTTTCTGCTCCTAAAAATTAATTGGACTTAGGTTTTCTATTATAAAATTTCCTCTATATGCCTTTTTATGTTTTGAGTGATTTTTGTTATTGGTAAGTCGTTGTCATCGTAACCAAATGGTTCTTCAATTTCTTCAGAAATTATTTCGATACTTGCCAATACATAAAAAATAAAAGACACCACAGGAATTACATAATATCCCAAAGTGAAAGAATATGCATACGGCAAGGTCAAGACAAAGATAAAAATGAATTTTTTAATAAAAGTACTGTATGAATAGGGGATTGGCGTGTTTTTGATACGCTCGCAAGCACCGCAAATATCAGTAAATGATTGTATTTCATTATTTAAAATAATTAATTGATCTCCGGTTATTTTATGAGAAATATACAAATCATTAATTTTTTGGAACAGCATTTTAGCAATTTGATTGGGTCTGTGTTTGTGGTGATCTAAGGCTAAATCGACATCCTCAAACAATTGCATGCTCGTTTCTTCGTCTTTCAAATGCTTGTTTAACATTGAAGCGTAACTAGGAATTAATTTTCGGAAATAAGCCAAATCCTTTTCATCTTTCAATATAACCGAAAGTTTGATGGCAAGATTACGGCTATTATTTACTAAAGCGCCCCATAATTTGCGTCCTTCCCACCAACGATCATAAGCAGAATTGATTCGATATGCCAATAATAAAGAGATTACAAAACCTAATGTGGTATGAATAACAGAAAGATTTCTGACATGACTGTTTTCGTCTAATTTGAAATATTCCATTTCCAAATAAGCAATAATTCCAGAATAAGCAGCAATTATAAACAGGATAGGGAATAGCTCTTTAAAAGAATCTGATTTATGAAAACGAAAAATGTACGCGAACCAAATTTTGGGATTATATGATATCATTCTGTTTTTTTAGTTCCAAAAATAATTAAAAATTAAGATTACCAGCTAATTCTCTCAATGTTATTTCGGATAATTTGGCTTGAAATTGTGCGTCGCTTAAGCGGATTCTAGAATTGATATAATTTAATTGTGCAGCTCTAAATTCTACAGAAGTAATAGTTCCAATTTTGAATTTTTCGCCAGTAATCTCAAGATTTTGCTTTGAAATAGCCGTATTGTTTACTTCCAGATCAATCAAATCTAAATTAGTCAAATACACCTGATAAGCGACTATCAAATTACTTCTCAATTGAATCAACTGCTGATCTATTGCTAATTTTGAGTTGTCAATCTGCATTTTGGCAATTTTTTCATTTCTGTTTTGTGCATCTCCATCAAACAAATTCAAAGAGGCAGAAAAACCATAATTTAAACCATGTGCAGAAGATTCAGAAGTAAAACCAAGACTCGAATGCGAATCACTGAAATTGTAACCCGTATTAAGCTTAATAGTAGGGTAGCGGTCTCCTTTGATTTGTTTCAATTCTAATTCGGCTACTTTTTTATTGATTATCTGCATTTCCAATTCAGGATTTTGTTTTTCTGCTAATGCCATTAAAGCGTCCAGCTGCAATTTTCGGTCTACATTAATTTTATCCGAAACTACAAAATCTGTTTTCAGATCCCGAGCCAAAATTTGGTTCAAAAGCGTTTTTGCATTAGAATAAGCTTGTTTTTCTTTAACCAAATTTCCAAGATCGGTATTTAAATCTACTTGCGCATTTAAAACATCGAGCTTAGAATTTTTTCCAATCGTATAGCGGTTTTTGGTAAACTCAAGCCTTTTTTGGGAAATAACAATGGTGGAATCCAAATCAGATAATTTTTGCTGTTCTTGTATCAAATCATAATAAACCGAATTTACGCTGCTGACTTTATTAATGATAGTCCATTTTAGTTGCGCATCGCCCATATTTTGCAATTCCTTTAATTGATCATATTTGGCGAACATTCTCATTCCGTCAAAAATCGTCCAATTCAAAGAGACACCATAATTTAAACTATTATTTTTGGCATTATCCAACGAGGTCGTAGTGCCGTCTTGGCGGGTTTGAGAAGAATTTTTAATACTGTTATCATCCACAACAGAAGCTGTTGCACTAGGCAGCATTCCAGCGTTTCCAATGGCTACGTTGGTTTCATTTATTTTTAAATTGTTTTTGGCAATTTTAATTTCAAAATTGTTTTCTAAAGCTATTTTTATCGCGTCCTCAAGAGTTAGCACTTCTTGTGCACTCGTTTTTGCGATGCATAACAAAAATAAAACTAGACTTTTTAATATGTTTTTAGTTTTCATGTGATAAATTATTGGCTGTAAATTAATTTTTAAAAACATTCACAACTTTAACTATTTGTTTCAAAAATAAGAATCTACGATTTGCTGTCTCTTTCATATTCTTCAATATGATCAAATTCAGGATAATGTTTTCTAGCCTTAGACCACATTAAATAAATAGCTGGAATTACAAAAAGGGTCAATGCCAATGAGAAAATTGTTCCTCCTACGATTACAACTCCCATTCCAATTCTGCTTGTAGAAGCGGCGCCCAGCGACATTGCGATTGGCAACGCCCCTAGAGCAATAGCTAAACTAGTCATTAAAATTGGACGCAATCTCGCTTCCGAAGCTTCTAAAATAGCTTCTAATTTTGGTTTTCCCTGTTCTCGCAATTGATTAGCAAATTCGACTATCAAAATTCCATTTTTGGTTACCAAACCAATAAGCATTACGGTTCCAATTTGGCTAAAAATATTCCAAGTCTGATTGAATAGCCAAAGGGAGAATAAAGCCCCTGCAACCGCCATTGGTACAGTCAAAATGATAATAAATGGATCTATAAAGCTTTCAAATTGTCCCGCAAGAATCAAGAAAATTAATAATAAAGCGAGTCCAAAAGCGAAAGAAGTATTCGAGCTGCTTTCTACAAAATCTCGTGATTCTCCTCCTAAATCGGTGGTAAATGAATCATCAAGCACTTTGGCTTTAATTTCGTTCATCACATCAATACCATCGCTGATGCTTTTGCCTGGTGCCAAACCTGCTGAAACCGTTGCCGACATATATCGATTATTATGAAATAATTGTGGCGGATTACTCTGTTCTTCTACATTGACAACATTGTCCATTTGAATTAATTCACCTTTATTATTTTTTACAAACATTGAAGTTAAATCCAATGGTTTTGAACGGTCTTTTTGATCAAATTGCCCTATAACTTGGTATTGTTTTCCGTTTTTAATAAAATAACCAAAACGCTGGCCACTCAACGAAAGCTGAAGGGTTTGAGCAATATCCATAATAGAAATTCCAAGACTTTCGGCTTTTGCACGATCAATGCTTACGTTTATTTCCGGTTTATTAAATTTTAAATTCACATCCGTGGTTGAAAACACATCGCTTTTGCCAACTTCATCCATAAACAACGGAATTTTTTCACGAAGCTTTTCAAAATTTGGGGCTTGAATAATATACTGAATAGGCAAGCCGCCACGTCTGTTTACCGCAATTGTAGCTTGTTGGAGCACTGCTGTTTTAGCATCAGGATATTTTTTTATCCATTTGGAGAGTTGATCAGCAATGTCTTTTTGAGATTTTTTTCTTTCGTCAGGTCCTTTTAATGAAAGCCTAATAAAACCAGTATTAGTTGCCGAAGAACCAAAACCCGGTGCTGTAATAACCAAACTCACTTTTTTCTCCGGAATAGAATCATCAACTAATTTTGAAATTTCCTGCATAAAACGATCCGTATATTCATAGGATGAACCTTCAGGGGTTGTCATACGCATTGTTACAGCACTCCGGTCGTCATAAGGAGCTGTTTCTTTTGGAAGAATGGTAAAGAATAAATAAATCAAGGCAAAACATATGATTAGAATTGGAAAACTAATCCATTTTTTGTCCATGAAACGTTTTAAAGAATCAGCGTAGCCACTATTTAGCTTTTCAAAAAATGGTTCAGTTTTAATATAAAATTTTGATTTTTTCTGTTCGCCGCCTTTCATTAAATAGGCATTCAGCATCGGTGTTAAAGTCAAGGACACGAAAGCCGAAATTAATACTGCGGCTCCAATTACCACACCAAACTCCCGAAAGAGGCGACCTACAAAACCTTCTAAAAATATTACTGGTAAAAATACTGCGGCCAAAGTAACCGAAATCGAGATCACAGCATAAAAAATTTCGTTTGATCCTTTGATTGCAGCTTCAATTGGCGACATTCCTTCTTCAACTTTTTTGAAGATGTTTTCGGTAACAACAATACCATCATCAACAACCAAACCGGTTGCCAGAACAATTGCTAAAAGCGTTAATACATTAATCGAAAATCCAAAAAGCCACATGATGAAAAAAGTAGCAATTAAGGAAACAGGAATATCAATTAAAGGTCTGAACGCAATTGCCCAGTCTCTAAAAAATAAATAAATAATAATGATTACTAAAAGAATAGAAATCCCTAAAGTTTCAGCCACTTCAAGTACTGATTTTTTTACAAAAATAGTATTGTCTAAAGCAATATTAAGTTTGATATCCTTTGGTAAATCCTTTTTTAAAGCGGCATATTTTTTGTAAAATTCTTTTGAAATATCCAAATAATTAGCACCAGGCATTGGAACAATAGCCAAACCAATCATTGGCAATCCAGATTGTGACAGCTGCGTTTCTATATTCTCAGGTCCCAAACTTGCATTACCCACATCGCTAAAACGAACAATTTTATCACCATCAGTACGAATAATAATATTGTTGAATTCTTCGGGTTTTGATAAATTTCCAATCGTTTTTACGGTAAGTTCAGTGTTATTACCTGTCAATTTTCCAGAAGGCAATTCAACATTTTGTGCATTTAAAGCCGCGCGGACTTCGGCAACTGTACAGCCATAAGCGGACAGTTTTGAAGGATCAATCCATAAACGCATTGCGTATCTCTTTTGTCCCCAAATTTGAACGCCACTCACACCAGGAATGGTTTCTAAACGCTGTGAAATGACATTTTCTGCATAATCGCTTAGTTCTAATGAGCTTCTAGTATCACTTTGAACAGTCATCGAAATAATAGATTCACTATCGGCATCAGCCTTAGAGACTACCGGCGGTGCATCGATGTCTTGAGGTAAACTGCGGATAGCTTGTGAAACTTTGTCACGAACATCATTTGCTGCGCTTTCAAGATCTTTATCCAGATTAAATTCGATTGTAATATTACTGCTTCCCTGATTGCTGGAAGAGGTAATATTTCGAATTCCATCGATAGCATTTACTGCTTTTTCAAGAGGCTCCGTGATTTGTGATTCTATAATATCAGAATTGGCTCCTGTATAATTCGTTCTAATAGAAACCTGTGCTGGATCAATTGAGGGAAATTCTCTAACGCCCAAAAAACTGTACCCGATAAAACCGAATAATATGATTAGAAGATTTAGTACTATTGTTAAAACAGGTCTTCTTATGCTTGTTGTTGATAAACTCATTTGTATTTTAATTATAAATTATGAGTTATGAATTATGAGTTACTGATTATAAGTTCAGAATGAGTATGGATTTAAAACTTATAATTTATAATTCTTAACTTATAACTTTACTTTAACTTTTACTGGGGCATCATTTTTTAAAGACATAACTCCACTTGTTATCAAAGTATCTCCAGCCTTCAAACCTGAAAGAATCAAAATAGAAGCATCTGTTCTAGTAGTGGCTTCTACCATTACTTCTTTGGCTTTGCCCATATCAGAAATAAAAACTTTTTTGCCATTTTGAACAGGAACAATTGCTTCCGAAGGAACAACAATAGCGTCTTTAATAATGGCTAAAGGCAATTTTATATCGGCAAAAGTTCCCGGAAAAAGATTACCATCTATATTATCTGCAATCGCACGAACTTGTAAGGTACGAGTCGCTACTTCGACTTCTGGTTCAATTGCATATATTTTTGCAGTGTAGGATTTAGTAGATCCCGAAACGCTAAAATCTATAGTCGAGCCAGACGTTACTTGAGAAGCATATTTTTCTGGTATAGAAAATGTAATTTTTAATTTTCCTGTATTTACCAATTTTGCTACTAAGATTGTAGGTGTAATATAAGTTCCCGGAGAAATAGAACGCAATCCAATTTTTCCTGAAAAAGGAGCTTTGACAGCCGTTTTTGAAATTTGGGCTCTTATTAATTGCGTTTGTGCCTGAGCTGATTTATAATCGGCTCTTGAAATATCATATTCTTCTTGGCTGATTGCTTCTTTTTCCAGCAATAATTTGGCTCTTCTGGCATTTTCTGCAGCTAAACCTTCTTTGGTTGCAGTTTGCTGCAATTGTGCTTTCAGTTCAATATCATTTACTTTGAATAAGATCTGTCCTTTTTTTACCATAGAACCCTCATTAAAATAAATGCCTTCTACAATTCCTGAAACTTCACTATGAATTTCAACTTGCTCATTGGCTTCAATAGAACCCGATAAAGATAAATTATTATCAAAAGTGGCTGTTTTTACTACTTGTCCAATTACAATTGTTGGAGAATCTTTACCGCCTTTATCTTTAGATTCGGCATTTTTATTTTTATTTGAGATAATTCGATAAGCTATAAAACTACCAAACAGGATAATTAGTAAAGCGTAAATAAGGTTTTTTATTTTCATAAAACTGTGGATAAATAGGTCTTTGGAATGTATTTTTAGTGCATTTTTTTTAGTGAGAAACAAAATTAAGCTTTTAGTACGAATACAAAAGGCATTACTCTTTATTTAACACTTGTATATACAAGAATTGAAAATTGATAATGACTAAATAGTTTGACTTGAACTTTATAAAAAGGTTTAAAAGCAATTTTATTTTTACCGCAGATTCGCAGATTTTTTTTATTTTATAACATAAATTAATCACTTTTCGTAGAATTAATGCAAATTAAATTCAGTGAAATTAGGAAATTTAACTTTACAACTAATTAATCTGCGAATCTGCGGTTGTTTTTTAACTCATGCGTTTGTCCAGAGAAAAATAAAGGTCAATTATTATTTCAAAATCAGCTGATATAATTCCAAATATTTTTCTTTTTGGTCAATTCGATAAAGACTGCTTTCAGTATAGCATTTTCAGGTTTCTGCATAGGAGCGTCATCTTTGAGAATTTTTATGGCATAGTTTCGTGCCAAAAGCAAGATATCCCTATCGCGTACAATATCGGCAATCTGAAGATTCAAAACACCACTTTGCTGTGTTCCCATCAAATCGCCAGGACCACGAAGTTTCAAATCGACTTCGGCAATTTCGAAACCATCATTGGTGCTTACCATCGTTTCCATACGGGTTTTGCTGTCGCTTGATAATTTAAAGGAGGTCATTAAAATGCAATAGCTTTGGTCGGCGCCACGGCCTACGCGACCCCGCAACTGATGCAATTGTGACAATCCAAAACGTTCGGCACTTTCAATAATCATAACACTGGCATTGGGCACATTCACGCCGACTTCAATAACGGTTGTAGCGACCATAATATTGGTTTTGCCTTCGGAGAAACGTTTCATTTCAGAATCTTTTTCGGTGGGTTTCATTTTTCCGTGAAGTATTGAAACCGAATATTGCGGCAGTGGAAAATCCCGAGAAATACTTTCGTAACCATCCATTAAATCCTTGTAATCCATTTTTTCCGATTCTTGAATCAGCGGATAAACAATATAGATTTGGCGTCCCAGCGCAATTTCGTCCCGAATGAATTTCCATACTTTTAGACGATTGCTGTCAAAACGATGTACAGTTTGGATGGGCTTTCTCCCAGGAGGCAATTCGTCAATTACGGAAATATCAAGGTCTCCATACAAACTCATCGCCAAAGTTCTGGGAATAGGAGTGGCCGTCATCACTAAAATATGAGGAGGAATCGTATTTTTTTTCCACAATTTAGAACGTTGCTCGACTCCAAAACGATGCTGTTCATCAATAACTGCCAATCCTAAATTTTGGAATTTTACTTTGTCTTCTAATAAGGCATGTGTACCAATGAGTATCTGCAAAGTTCCGTTTTCCAATTCTTCGTGTATGATTCTACGGGTAGCAATTTTAGTAGAACCTGTGAGTATTTTTATATTTATGTTTAAAAATTTTGCCAATTCCGACAATCCTATAAAATGCTGATTAGCCAAAATCTCTGTCGGAGCCATTAAACAGGCCTGAAAACCATTATCCATTGCCAACAGCATGCTCATAAAAGCGACTATGGTTTTTCCAGAACCCACATCACCTTGAAGCAATCGGTTCATTTGAGCATTGCTTCCCATATCGGTTCGAATTTCCTTGATCACTCTTTTCTGAGCATTTGTTAATTCAAAAGGAAGATGATTTTGATAAAATTCATTAAAAAACTCTCCCACTTTAGAAAAAGGATGTCCTTTAATTTTATGTTTCTGAATCAAATTCTTCGTTATCAATTGCAACTGAATAAAGAACAATTCCTCAAATTTTAATCGGAATTGGGCTTTCGCCAAAATCTCGGCACTTTTAGGAAAATGAATATTGAATAAAGTAGCGTTTTTAGGAATTAGCTTGAGCTCGGTGGTCAAATAAGAAGGCAAAGTTTCACTGAACAATGCCTGCGTTTCCAGAAAAAGCTGTTGCATCATTTTGTTCACCACGCGATTCGTTATGCCACGATTGGCTAAGGTTTCTGTCGAAGGATAAACAGGCTGCATCGCCGAACGCAGGCTTTTTTCGTGTTCACTCAATAACTCAATTTCGGGATGTGCCATACTGTATTGGCTGCCGTATTGTGCACATTTTCCAAAAATAACACAAACTTCATTGATCTTTAAACTTTCTTTAATCCATTTGTGTCCTTGAAACCAGTTGAGATCCATTTGTCCCGTATCGTCAACAAATGTTGCTACTAATCGCTTTTGGTTACGACCAAATTCTACCGTTTTGATATTGATGATTTTACCGATAATCTGTACTTCGGCAATATTGTTTTGCAATTCATTAATTTTATAATAACGAGTGCGGTCAATGTATCGATTCGGAAAAAAATTAACCAAATCCCCGTATTTAAAAATCCCCAATTCCTTACGTAGCAACGCGCCCCGAGCGGGACCAACGCCTTTAAGATATTCAATGGGAGTTTCTAGGAGATTATTGGACATTTCGATTTTAGATTGCTTCGCCAGTTCGCCCCATGGGCTCGTGTGCAGAATTTAGGTTGCAGAATTTAGATTTTTGGAGTCTATGCTCTTTGTTCTATTTTCTTTTCTCTCTTTTTAAGAAAGCGAAGATAGTTTTTTGTTTGGAAATTTGAAAATGGGTTTATTTAGGAAATTCTTATAATTCACTTTATCTTAGCAAAACAAAATTTTATAAAAAATGACAACTCATGGATATTCTTGTCAATATTATCATAGCTCTTGTTTGTAGTTTAATACCTACATTAATTACGCTTTGGCTCAATGAAAAAGTAAAAGGTAGTGTTAAAAATTCCTTTGACAAAAAACTTGAAGAAGTGAAAAAAGAACATTCTATTGAAATTGCTAATTTTCAAACTGAACTTAATTCATTAAAGACAAAAGAAAATTTTAAGTTTACAAAGTTACACGAAAAAAGACTTGAAGTATTAGCTCAAACTTATGAACATATAAATTTAAATTTAGGGTTGTTAAAAAAATACATTAACCCTTCTAAAGAGATACCTCAAGGAATAAATTCAATTGTCTTCGAAAAAGAATTACGCAATGCATTCCGTGAATCACATAACAAACTAAGTCATTATTTTAAATCTAATGCTATATATTTTTCTGATGATATAGAAAAACTTATGACTAGCTTTTTTATTGCTTCAGCAAAAACATTTAAGTCTTATGATGAAAGCTTTTCACTAATTGATAAGGGTGAAATACCAGAACAAGAGCAATTGGATAAAGCTAAAATTGCTTACAAGCAAATTCCCAAATTGATTCATCCTATCCAGAGGAGAATAAAGATAAATTTTCGAGAACTTTTAGGTGAATAATTATTATACATTTTTTTCTCATTTTAAATTAAAAAACAAATGACAACTCATCTCGCACTTCTTCGTGGCATCAATGTTTCTGGCCACAATATGATAAAAATGGAAGCCTTGAAAACCGCTTTAGAAAATATTGGTTTTCAAAATGTCGTGACTTATATACAATCTGGAAATGTCTTTGTAGATACCGATGAGGAAAATGCGCCAGCAGTTGGTTTCAAAATAAAACAGGAAATATTCAAGGCTTTTGGACATGAAGTTCCTATTGTTGTCATTGGCAAAACCGATTTGGAAAATTGTTTCAAAAACAATGCTTTTTTGAAAGAGAAGGATTTTGATATCAAAAAACTGTATGTGGCTTTTGTTTCTACAACCTTGAAAAGTGACAGTATCAATGATTTAAAAATGAGTCAGGTAAAACCCGATGAGGCTCATATCGACGAAAGCAGAATCTATATTAAATATGCCGTTGGGGCTGGTAAAACACGATTTGACCAGAAATACATCGAGAAAAAGCTAAATGTAACAGCAACCATTCGAAATTGGAATACAGTAACACAGTTGCTAAAAATGTATGGAGAAAGATAAATTTCTTTTTCAAAAAACAATTACAACCTGACGCAACCTTCCGCAATTTATACCATCTTATCTAAGTAACTATAAAACTTAAAGATGAAAAATCTTGCTATAATTGTTATTTTTCTTTCTGTTTTTTCTTCTTGTACTAAAGACAATAAAGAAAATACAACAACAGCCGATTATCATGGAAAATGGACATTAGTCAAAATGTCTGGAAGCATATTCAATTCACAAACCACTGGAACTGCAATGGAATGGCAAGAATTCTATGTATTCGGTGATAAAGGAACATTTACAAAGTTCAGAACTCGAAATACTATTCAGACAACTGCTTCTGGTACATACATTGCTAAAAATAATCAAGACGGAATGGTTTTAGAATTGACATATCCAAAGAATAGTGAGATTATTGGAAGCTGTTATGGTAATCAAAAAGAAGAGCTTTATTTTTCTGCTAAAAATACTTTGTCCAGTACATGGCAAAACTGTGATGGTCCAGGATTAGACTATCAAAAAATTGAGATATACTAATCCATAATGACTATCTCAGTATTTTGTTTATAATTTGAATATTTGGTTAATTTTCAATTATGAAACAATCCGAAAAGAGAACTCTAGAACTCTAGAACGTTATTGTTTTATTGTTCTCTTTTTATTTAATAGACTATCCGTAACTAATACCAAACAGATAGAATTAGCCACAGATTAAAAAGATTTACACAGATTTTTTAAAAAAGTGTAATGAAATCTGTGAGAATCTTTTTAATCTGTGGCAAAAAAAAAATACATGGTACTCTTTGCGGACAGTCATATTATTTAAATCATCCCAAATATTGTTTCACCATAAGTTGAGATGCTTTAAAACGATGTTGAAACTAAATCACAATACCAAAATCCGTAGTCAAAAGCATCCGATGCTGATGTGTCACAAGCGGTATCTGATGAATTTTGCTCTTTTGGTTTTTCATATTTTCGATAAACAATTTCACCAATTTCGAATGAAATAGGTTTGCTGAAAATAGGCCCGTCAAAAGTAAAAGTGTGGAATTCCCCGTTTTCGCCACAGACATCTACATTTTCGGGTAAATCATTGATGAAGGCCTGATCAATCACACGACCGACAAAACTTTTGTCCAAAAAACGTTCATTAACACAAACCACAATAGTCTTGAATCCTAGTGCAATAAACTCCTGAATCAAATCGGGAGTAGGCACTTTCCAAAGCGGAAAAACCCCTTCAAAACCTATTTCTGCCAATTTATCTTCCCTGTATTTTCGCAAATCTTCCAGAAAAATATCTCCAAAAATAGAATGTGTAACGCCCTGCTCTTTTAATTCAGAAAGCGTTGTCTGCATAACTGCTTCATACACTTCCATCGTTGGCATTTCGGGAATCTGCATGATTTCGAGTGGCAAACCAATGCTCTTGGCTTGTTGTTCCAATAATTCTACCCGAACTCCATGCATTGAAATACGTTTAAACTGTTGGTTTACACTGGTTAACAAACAGCAAATTTCAAATTCGTCATTTTGCAGTGTTTTGTATAATGCTAAAGCAGAATCTTTTCCGCTGCTCCAATTAAATAGGGCTTTCTTTTTCAATGGTTTTTTTTTATTTATTTTGTTAACCGTAGAGACGCACTGCAGTGCGTCTCTACGGGATGCGTCTCTACATTGTCAAACAAATTTAGTACGATTTGTTGGTAAATCCTTTGTAACTTTGAATATATAACAATTATCTATGGCTTTATTCAAAAATAAATACCGAACGGAATCTAACAGATTAAAAAATTGGGATTATTCCAGCAAAGCCATTTATTTTATTACGTTAGCCACACAAAACAGAAAATGCATTTTTGGCGATATTGAAAACAAAAAGATGCATTTAAACGATAAAGGCAAAATTATTGAAACCGAACTATTAAAATCAATTCAAATACGGGATAGATGGTTTTTTCACAATTGGGTCATTATGCCCAATCATATTCATTTACTGATTGAAATATTGGAACTGTCAAACGATAATTCATCAACAAACAACGTAGAGAAGCACAGTGTAGAGACGCACTGCAGTGCATCTCTACACCAATTTCCAAAATCGAATTATTCGACCAAAACGATTCTTCCAGATGATACCGATATTGAATTAAAGAATTTGTTTATATCACATGATGCATATCTTTCGCATATTAAATCGAACGAAATATCATCAATCAACGACGATAACGTAGAGACGCACTGCAGTGCGTCTCTACAGGATGCAATAAAACCAAACATATTATCCAGAAAACCAAATTCCATTTCATCATTTGTTGCCGTATTCAAATCGATAACCACCAAACAAATAAATCCGTTATTAGAAAACAATGAATCTGATTCTATTTGGCAATCCAATTATCACGACCATATTGTTCAGAATTACAATTCTTTCGACAAAATATATTATTACATCAAAAACAATCCAAAAAATTGGGATACTGATTCCATAAATTCATACTAGAATGAAATACCTTTTCCTATTTCTATCCGCATTTACATTCGCACAACAAACCCAATCAGTTGATTTTAAAACTGTTAATAGTCATATTACCATTGATCCAAGTAATAAAAATGTTAGTGGCGATGTTACATATACTTTTGAAGTATTAAAACCCATAGACACTGTCAAGATTGATGCGCAAAATATGACATTTAGCGGTGTGGAATTGAAAGGCAAAAAGATTCCATTTACCACCAATGGAAAGGAATTGCTCTTGATTTATCCGTTCCAAAAAGGAAAAAATTCGATTCAATTTTCATACGAAGCAAAACCCAAACAAACTCTGTATTTTGTAGGCTCAGAAGCCACAAATAATTTACAGATTTGGACACAAGGCCAGGGAAAATACACCAGTCATTGGTTTCCGAGTTTTGACGATGTTAATGAAAAAGTAATTTTCAATATAGAAATTGCTTTTGATTCTAACTATAAAGTCATATCAAACGGAGTATTAAAAAGCAAAGAAGAAACTAAGAGCAGTACGCATTGGAAATATCAAATGGAAAAACCAATGAGTTCTTATTTATTGATGATAGCTATTGGTAAATTTGAAAAAAGTACCCTAAAAGCAAAATCAAGAATTCCATTAGAATTGTATTTAGATCCAAAAGATATCAGCAAACGAAAACCAACCTACAGTTATTCCAAAGAAATATTTGATTATTTGGAAAAAGAAATAGGAGTGAAGTATCCTTGGAAAATCTATCGTCAAATTCCAGTTTCTGAATTTTTATATGCTGGTATGGAAAATACGAGTTCAACATTATTTGCCAACCGTTATGTTGTTGATAGCATTGGTTTTGAAGATAGAAGTTATACCAATGTCAATGCTCATGAACTGGCACACCAATGGTTTGGCGATTTAGTCACAGCTCAAAGCGGAAAAGATCATTGGCTCCAAGAAGGATTTGCAACCTATTATGCTTTGTTGGCAGAAAGGTCAATTTATGGTGATGATTATTTTTATTCCAAATTATACGAATCGTCATTACAGCTCAGGCAAGCTTCAAAAACTGATACTATTCCAGTGCTTAATGCAAAAGCAAGTTCGTTGTCATTTTACCAAAAAGGAGCTTGGGCATTACATGTTTTACGAGAAGGAATAGGAGAGGAAGCCTTTAAAAAAGCCGTTAAGAATTACCTCTTGAAATATTCTTATCAAAACGTCACTACTCAAAATTTCTTTGATGAAATCAAAAAAATATCCAATTATGATTTGGTAAATTTCAGTAAAACATGGCTTGAATCACCTGACTTTAGCAGTAACATTGCAAATGAGTTGCTGGCTAAAAATAACGCTATGAAAGTGCAGCTAGAAATAGCTAAACTTAGAAATAAACCGTTAACCGAAAAGTATGATTTTTTCGAAAAAACATTACAGTCTGATGTGTACCACAGCGTGAAAGAAACTATAGTTGGCCAACTTTTTAAAGAGAAATTTGAAGATAAAAAGCAATTACTCTACTTGGCGATGAAAACAAAAAATATTCAGGTTCGCCAAGCAGTAGCAAGCACACTTCAAAAAATACCCGAAGAATTCAGGAACGAATATGAAACCTTGCTTGATGACAAATCCTATCAAACGCAAGAGCTGGCACTGTATAATTTATGGAATAATTTTCCAAATAAAAGAAATGATTATTTAACAAAAACAAAAGACTGGATAGGATTCAACGATTTCAATTTACGGATTTTATGGCTGTCATTGGCCGTTTCCACTCCAGACTATGCTGGTAATAAAGAAACCTACATTCAAGAATTAATAGACTATTCCTCTCCTAAATTTGAAGCCACAACAAGACAAAACGCCTTAGAATACTTATTGAATTTCAACATCATCAACGAAGCCATTTTAAAAAATTTGGTTAATGCAACCACGCACCATATGTGGCAATTTTCTAAATTTGGAAGAGAAAATATTCGGTTATTATTAAAAAACCCTGAAATCAGAAGTACTTTTCAAAATTTCCTGCCTTCTTTGAACGAAAAAGAACAATTCCAGTTGGATAGATTACTCAAAGAGTAAGAGGCTAAGATTCTAAGTTTCTAAGACTCTCAGATTTTTACCAAAGAACCATAGAAAACGCAGAAACTTAGCCTCTCAAAATCTTAGAAACTCAACCAAAAAAAATTACCACATCTGGCTTACTTCTTTTTTAATATAACCCAAAGCGGCATTACTAGGAGTTTGTCTATCAAGCAAATCATTTAGCAGCGCTTCTCTTAATTGATCTGCATTACCAACAGCTTCACTCATAGCCCCTTTACGAATCATTTGGATAGTTGCATTTTTCGCAGTCGTTATGATTGTCCAGCATTCATCGGTCATATAAATTTGTTGTGCCAAATTATGCTCAAATTCTTGGTCGATTTGTGCAATAACAAAATTTGCATAATCATTTTTATTTGTCGAAATAGGAGAAATTCTAGTCAATAAATTAGCAAGACCAATGCGTTCCAAAAATAACGTCATACGCTCGTATGCCTGTAAACGCAGGGGAAGAGCATTTTTTTGAGCCTCTTTGCTCAATAAATAACGACGTCTTCCTTCCTCGTTTTTAGTGTGTAAATTAAAAAAGTAATAAGCAACCATCCCAGTGATAATGGCAGGTAGGGTATAGCTCAGTAATTCAATCATTTTTGATAAATCCATTTTGTTTTCGTTTTAAAAAAAGCAAAAATAATGTTTTTGAAACTAAATCAATGGCAAATTTTTAGCAATAATAAAAAGTGGAATGGTATTTTTGCTTTATGGAAACCTATATCATAGTATTACTTTGTTTAGCCGCCTTTGTTGCAGGATTTATCGATGCCATAGTTGGTGGCGGCGGACTCATACAAACACCTGCAGGACTCATATTACTGCCAAATCTCCCAGTATCCACGGTGATTGGTTCCTTAAAAATACCTGCCTTTAGCGGTACATCTTTTGCGGCCTATCAATACATGAAAAAAGTTAATATTAATTGGAAGATATTGAGTATCATGATGCTATTGGCCTTTCCTTCCGCATTTTTGGGATCAACATTATTAACCTATGTGAGTAATGATTTCATGAAACCTTTATTACTTGTAGTACTATCATTATTAGCCATTTACACTTATGCCAAGAAAAATTTCGGACAGCATCAAGAAAAAATCATATCACCAAGAACCCAAATTCTTAATGCTTTAATTATCAGTTTTGTAGTAGGTTTTTACGACGGATTCATAGGTCCAGGCACGGGAAGCTTCTTGGTTGTTGCTTTCATCGCCTTAATGGGATTTGACTTTTTGCATGCCTCTGCCAATGCCAAAATGGTTAATCTTGCTACCAATTTTGGTTCCATTTGTCTATTCATGCTCAAAGGTAAAATCATTTGGGCTATCGCCTTACCCATGGCCGCCAGCAACGCAATAGGAGGATGGATAGGCGCCAAACTTGCCATCAATCGAGGAAACAAATTCATCCGAATCTTCTTTTTGGTAGTCGTTATCGGTACATTGATGCGTTTTGCCTACGATGTATTTTTCAAATAATACAGCCAAATCATTTACTTCCACACTTTTCTAAAGATTATTTAGGCGTAACCCCCACTAGAAAAAAGGGCTAACCAATAGTGCCGCTCATACGCCCTTTTCCCTAGTGGCGGTCAGGCTATCCGCTCCGCTATGGCGGATTGCTTCTATCCTTTACGCGGACATAACGAGTTTAGAGAAATGGAAGAAATTTTGATGTTTTAAAATTAGTAATGATAAAATCGAACTTTTATATAAGTATTTTTTCATATTTTTAGCAATATTTAAATAAAAAGATCAACCATTTATATAACTTTAGAGCATTTAGATCTCTACAATTAAAAATCAAATTATCTACTAAATAAAAACTATGAGCAATAACAAAATTATTTTAGAAGGTTGTATAAAAACATTTAAAGAAACAAATGAACTTGAATTTACAGATAGTGAGATTTTTGAAATTTTCTCTCTAACACAAATTCATAAAGACAGAAACATAACGTATGAAAATATTATAAGTTCAATTGTAGATAGGGGAAATGATGGTGGAATAGATTCTATGATGGTCTTTATTGATGAAGAATTTGTAGAAAACATTGACGATCTTGAAAACTTCAATTTCTCAAATAAAACTAATTCACGTTTTATAATCACTCAGTGTAAAAAAGAAAATTCTTTTAAAGAAGGGCCTATTGATAAATTAATAACAACTATTCCAATTCTATTAGATCTTGAAAAGACTGAAACAGCATTATTAAGTAGATTTAATTCAGATTTAGTTGAACAAACACTTTTACTTATAGAAGTTTGGAAAAAAACTGCAATAAGTGGAGGTTCAATATGTTTAGATTATATTTACACAACTAATGCTTCTGAAATAATTGTAAATGATATTTTTAATCAAAAAGTTGATCAACTTTTAGATTTATCAAGTGGATGTTTATCTACTTCTGATATTAGATTTTTTAAATATAGTAGCAAAGAACTTTTAGAATTATATCAAAAACAAAAATCCAACAGATTATCTATAGAATTCAAAGACAGACCACTTACAACTGAATTTGATAATTACGGTATTGGATATATAGGTACAGTTAAACTTGCAAACTACAAGCAGTTTTTAAAAGCTGAAAATGGTGATATTAGAGATGATCTCTTTGAGAGTAATATTAGGCATTTTCAAGGCTTAGTTGATGTTAACAGAAAAATAAAAAACACTATTGAAAATAAAACTGAGGAAGATTTTTGGTGGTTAAACAACGGTATTACAATTATTGCAGAAGAACCGAAAGAAGTTGGTAAAAAATTATCAATTGAGAATATTCAAATTGTTAATGGACTTCAAACATCATATTCGATTTTTAATAATCATAATGAAGATCAAAATGATAATCGCTCTGTTTTAGTCAAAGTTATAATTAATAGCAATAAGGAAACTACAGATAATATTATTGCTTCAACAAATAGCCAAAATCCTGTTTCTCCAACTCTTTTAAGAGCAACAGAACCAATTCAAAGAAACTTGGAATTGTTCTTTTTAAATGAAGGATATTATTATGATAGAAGAAAAAATTATTATAAAAATTTAGGAAAACCGTCTACAAAAATATTTAGTATTCAACTTACTGCACAAGCTATTGGGGCAATCGTTTTTGATGATCCACATACTGCAAGATCAAGACCGACATCTTTATTGAAAACAGAAAATACATATAATAAAATTTTTGATTCTAATAAAAATTTTAGAGGTTACTTAAACTGTTGCTTAATAAATCAAAAAGCTCATAATTTTTGGTTGAAATATGAAAATCCTGTAATCAGAACTAAAACTTCTAATTTCAAATTACATTTAAGTTGTCTAATTGTCAAAGAATTATATAATAAAAGAAACATAAATTTTGAAGAAATTTCAAATATTAATTTAGATAATGTAAATATTGATTTATTCAATCAATCGATAGAACTTCTCTGTTTACACATTGATCAATATTTATATATAAATCAAAATAGCAATTTAATCAATATTGCAAAATCAAAAGATTTTACAGATTATTTATTTGAACAACTAACAATAAAATATGAAAGCTTATCATCGCTTGCTTAAATGCGTTGCTTGCAAGAGAGGGAACTCGCACAAGTATCGAATTGGAGCAAATATATTAAACGTGATTGATTCGTTCCCAACAAAAAGATTAGCATCATAATTGTTTATTAAACATACTAGATTTATACAGAAATTCGAAAAACAAAAACTAAATGACACCAAACAACGACTCAATCGAAGTCCCAAAAGTAAATTTTGATGAAAGTGGGAATTTAGTAATTGTAGCTTCTCCAACTTCATCCAAAAATGATTTTGATTTTTTTCAAGGAAAATGGAAACTAAAAAACCGTAAACTAAAATCCAGATTGGACAATTGTAAGGAATGGATTGAGTTTGAATCTACCCAGGAAATGTATTACATACTGAATGGTATTGGAAATATTGACAATTATCTTGCCACATTTGATAGCGAGCCATTTGAGGGAATGACTTTAAGACTTTTTAATCCAAAAACAAACCTTTGGACTATTTATTGGGCTGACTCAAACGAAGTAATATTACAACCGGGTGTTGTGGGTTCATTTGAAAATAACATTGCGCATTTTTTCACAAAAGACACTTTTAAAGGAAAGGATATAGTTGTTGTATTTCGTTGGGACGCTAGAGATAACGAGAATCCCATTTGGAGTCAGGCATTTTCTGACGATGAGGGTAAAAACTGGGAATGGAATTGGTATATGTATTTTAGCCCTTTTGAAAAAATCTAAAAAAGCAAACACGAATTTCACTAATTGTTGCCATGTAATAATTCCGCAAACAATTAGTGAAATTCGTGTTTAAATTATAACCTTTATTAATTCGTTATTTTCCTTCGCAGTCAACAGTTGTAAATTTATATTTCACTTTTTCAAAATCTATGGGTGTGTCTTTAGCAAAATAAGAACGTCCCAAATAGGTTTCTATTTTTCCGCTGCCTAGGATGAGTTCGTTCCCTTTCTTTAGCATAGCCATTGGGTTTTTAAACACTTTCTTTTCATACGTTCCCTGAATAAAAGTGTAGTCAACAAATAAAGTGTCTCCGTGAAATTTTCCTATTATTTTTCCTTTTTTTACAGGCATATCGGCAATTTTCATCACCATATCTCCAGTTGTTTTTCCACTCTTTAAAATATTGATTTTCAAATCAATTGTATCACTTTCATATAGTGCTTTATAACATGCTGTGCTAATCAGTTTTTCAGCTTTGGCTTTATCTGAACTTTGCTCTTTTTTACAGCTTTCGAGTCCAATACAAGCCAACAGTAAACAAAACAGACCAAGATTTTTCATAGTAATACATATTTTAGTTAATAATTATGGAAATAGCCTTTGCTAATATACGAATAAATTGCCTGATCAATACCAATTAATTTCTTATTTTAACAGTCAATTGTCCTAATAAAATACAGCTATTAGTACTTAAAAAACGGTATGGCAAAAAATAAAAGTAAAGAAACCGATAATAGTGTTGCCGATTTCTTGTCTGCCGTAGAAGATTCAAAAAGAAGCGAAGACTATGCGTCGATAATCGATCTGTTGAATGAACTGTCCGGATTTGAACCCAAAATGTGGGGAACCGGGATTGTTGGTTTTGGTATTTATAATTACAAATACGAGAGCGCGGGTACGAAGAAAATGCTCCGCTCATTGGGCTTGCGTGAGGGGTACTGTCTCGTCCTGAAAAAAGTTTACATATTTACACTTAATCCTAAAATAGATTTACAACTCAGAAGTAAGCTACCAAAGTAGCACGGATGACCCGACCGCAATAGTAAAAGGGACGAATGAAGATACTGCTAATCCAGCCCCTTTTACTATTGTGGTCACGCCCAAATCATTTTAAACTGCTGATTGCTGATTTTAGTTAGCAGAATTGTATTAAGACTCGTTTATTCATTCTTAAATTCTTAATTTTGCGACAAACAGTACATTTTTCTATGCAAAAATATATCGAACAGCTTAACGAGGCACAACGCGAACCTGTATTACAAAAGGATGGCCCCATGATTATTATTGCGGGTGCAGGCTCCGGAAAAACTCGTGTGCTTACTATCAGGATTGCTTATTTGATGCACCAAGGTGTTGATCCATTCAATATTTTGTCGCTTACTTTTACCAATAAAGCGGCACGTGAGATGAAGAAACGTATCTCGGATATTGTTGGCGCCAGCGAAGCCAAGAATTTGTGGATGGGAACTTTTCACTCTGTATTTGCGCGAATTTTGCGTTCGGAAGCGGAGCATTTGGGCTATCCTTCAAACTTTACGATTTATGATTCACAGGATTCTTTGCGTGCTATTTCGGGAATTATCAAAGAAATGCAATTGGATCGAGATATATACAAACCGAAGCAGGTTTTGAGCAGAATTTCGAATTTTAAGAACAGCTTGATTACCGTAAAAGCCTATTTTAACGATCCCGATTTGCAGGAGGCCGATGCAATGAGCAAAAAGCCGAGAATGGGCGAGATTTATCAGAATTATGTAGACCGCTGTTTCAAGTCGGGTGCGATGGATTTTGATGATTTATTATTGAAAACTAATGAGTTGTTGACTCGTTTCCCTGAGGTTTTGGCGAAATACCAAAACCGTTTTCGCTATCTTTTGGTGGATGAGTACCAGGATACCAACCATTCGCAGTATTTGATCGTTAGAGCCTTGTCGGATAAATTTCAGAATATTTGTGTGGTAGGGGATGATGCACAGAGTATTTATGCTTTTCGCGGTGCAAATATCAATAACATTTTGAATTTTCAGAAAGATTATGAAGGTGTAAAAACCTTTAGACTGGAACAAAATTACCGCTCGACAAAAAATATTGTAGAAGCAGCTAATACCATTATTGATAAAAACAAGGTGAAACTGGACAAGGTCGTTTGGACAGCCAATGAATTTGGACCTAAAATAAAAGTAAACCGCAGTATTACCGATAATGAAGAAGGACGTTTTGTAGCCGCTACCATTTGGGAACAAAAAATGAATAATCAGCTGCACAATGGTGCCTTTGCCATTTTGTACCGTACTAATGCACAATCCAAAGCCATGGAAGATGCGTTGCGAAAAAGAGATATTCCATACCGTATTTATGGTGGTTTGTCTTTTTACCAAAGAAAAGAGGTGAAAGATGCGCTGTGTTATTTACGGTTGGTTATAAACCCTAAAGATGAGGAAGCTTTGGTCCGTGTTATCAATTATCCGGCGCGAGGAATTGGAAATACAACTATCGAGAAGCTTACTATTGCTGCCAATCATTACAAACGCTCGATTTTTGAAGTAATGCAAAATATTGAGCGAATTGACTTGAAGCTGAATTCGGGAACCAAACAAAAACTATTGGATTTTGTTACTATGATTCAGAGTTTCCAAGTGATTAATGAGAATCAGGATGCTTTTTATGTTGTAGAACATGTAGCAAAAAAAACGGGGCTGATTCAAGAATTAAAAAAAGATGCGACTCCCGAGGGAATGGCACGAATAGAAAATATAGAGCAATTATTGAATGGAGTCAAAGATTTCATCGAAGGCCAAAAAGAAGTAGATGGCGCTCGTGGCGCTTTATCTGAATTTATGGAAGATGTTGCTCTAGCAACCGATCTAGACAAAGACACCAGTGATGAAGATCGTGTGGCTTTGATGACGATACATTTAGCCAAAGGTCTTGAATTTCCACACGTATTTGTGGTAGGAATGGAAGAAGATTTGTTTCCTAGCGCAATGAGTATGAGTACGCGAAGCGAACTGGAAGAAGAACGCCGTTTATTTTACGTAGCTTTGACACGTGCAGAGCATCAAGCGTATTTGACGTATGCGCAATCACGTTACCGCTGGGGAAAACTGACAGATAGTGAACCTTCCCGTTTTATTGAAGAAATCGACGGACAATATTTGGAATACCTTACGCCAGCCGAAAGCAATTACCGTTTCAAGCCAATGATTGATGGCGATATTTTTGGTGATGTAGATAAATCCAAATTACGACTGGCAAAACCGATAGGAAGTACGCCTCCAAAACATGTTACAGATAACCAACCGAAATCCGATGTCAATGTGAGGAAGCTGAAGCCAGTCTCAGGAAGTAATCCTTCTGCTGGAAATGCTAATTTATTTGATAATACATTAGTCGCTGGAAATGTAGTTATGCACGAACGCTTTGGAAAAGGGCAAGTCATCAATCTTGAAGGTGTTGGCCCAGATAAAAAAGCAGAAATCAAGTTTGAAGTTGGCGGTTTAAAAAAATTATTATTACGTTTTGCAAAATTGGATATTATAGGGTAAGAAAATGTTTCAGGTTTAAAGTTTTCTCTCGATATAACTTTAAACTTTTTAAAACTTAAAAAAAAATGGCACAATTCATAAAAATATACGAAGACAAACCCAACGAAGCCGCAATTGCTAAAGTCGTCAAAGTTTTAAAAGACGGAGGTTTGGTGATTTATCCAACCGATACTGTTTATGGATTGGGCTGTGATATTACCAATTCCCGAGCTCTTGAAAAAATTGCCAAAATAAAAGGTGTAAAGCTGGAAAAAGCTAATTTTTCGTTTATCTGCCACGATTTAAGCAACTTATCCGATTATGTAAAGCAAATCGATACTACGACCTTCAAAATACTTAAAAGAGCCTTACCAGGTCCTTATACTTTTATTCTTCCGGGAAATAATAATCTGCCAAAAGAATTTAAAAAGAAAACAACTGTTGGTATTCGTATTCCGGACAATTCAATTGCCCTAGAAATTGTACGCCAATTAGGAAATCCTATTGTTTCAACCTCAATTCATGATGAAGACGAAGTAATAGAATACACCACTGACCCTGAACTCATTTTCGAAAAATGGCAAAATTTGGTTGATATGGTTATTGATGGAGGTTATGGCGATAATATTGGATCAACTATTATCGATTTATCGGGAGATGAACCAATTGTAGTGAGAGAAGGTAAAGGAGATTTGGATATTTTATAATATTTACCGTTCACCATTTAATTTAAACCATTCACTATTTTACTTTTTCATACATTTAAAAACCATTGCATCTTTGAAATGAATTTATAAAAACATCTTATGAAAGCATTTCAAAAATTTATTTTTCTATCTATTTCCTCATTTCTAGTCGTTGGAGTTTTCGTTTTATTGACTGGGAAACCTTTTTTTAATCGGTTTACTTTGGATGTATTTGGATTTTTAGCTATTATGCAATTTATTTTTCCAGCGCTGGCCTATGTTCATGTTTATGAAAAAATAGTAGCATATAAAAAATTTGACATAAAGAAAGCAGGAATTGAAAAAACATTTTTTTTAAGCTATGGATTGGTTTTTGTAATCTCTTATTCCTTTAGTTTTTTATTGTTATACTTTGTAACTGGGAAAATAGAATATGAAATATCGTTTGTTACTGCTACTGCTATGAATAATTTTTTGTTTATAGCAATTGCTTTAAACATCCATAATAAATTTGACTCAATTCCAATTATTAGATTGAATGAAAAACCAATTTATTATTTAAAATTATTCTTCTTTTCAATTATAGGTGTTTGTGTGTTTCTATTAGTGATATTTGCTCTTGCGACATTGCAATTTCATAAAAAATTAGAAGTTACTGCAAAGCAATTTATTATTGATTGTGTTTTATATGCAATTTTAGCCGTGAGCCTAGCCTTTTTCATCTCGTTTGGACTTAATAAAATTTTATTTTTTAGAAAAAGCATTCTTTTTCCAATGCTAATTACAACAATAGTAACATTTTGGGCAATTAAGCTTTTAGGTTATCCTAAAGACTATTTTAGAGTTTTTATTACTGAATATGTACTTGAATATATTACTTTCTTCCCTTGTTTAATGATTGTATTAATTCCAATTGGAAGATCAAAAAGAACTTTAAAAATTAAGAAATTAACCTCGGATTTTTCTAAAAAAGAAGCTGAATATTTACAATTGAAAAACCAAATTAACCCTCATTTTTTATTTAATAACTTAAATGTTTTAGTTTCATTTATCGAATTAGACCCAAAAAAAGCAGTCGATTTTGGTATTCATTTATCCAATGTATATCGTCATTATCTAAAAAATCAAACGGAAGATTTTGTTTCTTTACAAGGAGAATTGGATTTTATAGCCGAATATTTGGCTATTTATAAAGCTAAATTCGAAAACGGTTTTGCTTTTACTTTGCCCACAGCAATTTTAGAAAATCAATATATCTTGTCGAGTTGTTTACAAGAATTGATCGATAATATTTTTAAACACAATAATTTAGAGGATGAAAACCCGCTTGCTATTGAAATTTTTATCGAACTGAATTCTTTAGTTATTCAAAACACAGTCAATAAAAAAGAGGTCGAAAGTTCTTCTAATTTTGGACTGAATAATATTAAAAAAAGGTATTTGTTATTGACAAATAATTATATTCAAATTACTGAAACCAAAGCGCATTTTAAAGTTACAATTCCAATTTTAGAACTCGAATCATAATGACTACTTTAATTATAGAAGACGAAATTCCTGCTTCAAGGCGTTTAGAGCAATTATTGAATAAGAATGGCTTTACTGTTTTTACTATTTTACATTCTGTTAAAAATGCTGTGGAATGGCTTAAATTAAACAATCATCCTGATTTAATTTTTATGGACATTAAATTGAGAGATAATTTATGTTTTAAAATTTTTGAAGAAGTTGAAATAACATCCAAAATAATTTTCACAACGGCTTTTGATGAATTTGCATTAAAGGCTTTTGAATATAATAGCTTAGACTATTTGTTAAAACCCATTGATGAAAAAAAACTGGAAAAGTTAATTTCAAAATTAAGCATGTTTCAATCTGTTTTTCATAACAATAATCATTTAAAAAATATAAAATTACATACTCGACCTGATTATAGGAATTCGTTTTTGGTAAGTATTGGAACAACTATCAGAAAAATTCAAACTGAGGAGCTTATATGTTTTTTTAGCGAAAACAATGCCACCTTTATGATGAGTAATCAAAATAGACAATTTCCAATTGATTCTTCTTTAGAGAAATTGCAAAAAGAATTAGATCCAAAACAGTTTTTTAGAATAAGCAGAAAATTGATTATTAATAAAAAGTATATCTTGGGTGTAAAAAAAGGAACAATTGAAACCGAATTTTCAATTGAAAATTTAGATTTTAAAATTAGCCGGTTAAAATTAAAATATTTTCTAGAGTGGTATAAATAAAAAAACTCAGAATTAGGTAAAAGATATTGTTGCATTATAATTTTAAAAAAGTTTATTCCATAAAAAAAAACGCTTCGAAAATCTCGAAGCGTTTTTTATGAATTATAATTATGCCTTATTTTTGAACTGGTGCAGTCGTTGCTGCTCCTGGTTGTTTTTTCATTTCTTTTTCAACCATATCATAAAACTGATCAATTTTTGGCATTACATAGATACGAGTTCTTCTGTTTTTAGATTTATTTTCTGGAGAATCATTTGGAACCAAAGGAACGTAAGAACTTCTACCTGCAGCAATCAATTGTGCTGGATTAACTGCTAAATCATTAGATAAAATACGGATAATAGCCGTAGAACGTTTTACGCTCAAATCCCAGTTATCAATTAAACATGAATTTCCTTTTAAAACATCAGTATCGGTGTGACCTTCAACCATACATTCAAAATCAGGTTTGTCATTTACGACTTTAGCAACTTTAGCCAAAACTCCTTTTGCCTTGTCGCTAACTTCATAACTGCCGCTTTTGAATAACATTTTATCAGAAATAGAGATAAAAACTACCCCTTTATCAACATTAATTTCGATATCCTTATCATCCAATCCTACTACAGATTTCAAACTGGTAACAACTGCAAGAGTAACGCTGTCCTTTTTAGTTAAAGCATCTTGCATTCTGCTTATTTTTAAATCTTTTTCTTTGATAGACTCTAAAGCTTTTTCAATATTTTCAGCACCTTTAGTTGACAAAATTGTCATGTCTTTTGAAGTAGAAATCAAATGCTGATTTGTTTCTTTTAAACCATCCACTGTTGCTTTAAGACCCGCTTTTTCTTCTAGGCAAGAATTTAATTTTACAGTACAGGTATTTAACAAATCTTGTGTTTCCTTGTTTTTAGCTTCCAAAGCTGCATATTCTTTTTTAGACACACAAGAAGTAAGGAGTGCTAAAGCAGATAGTGTAATCATTATTTTTTTCATAGATCTCAAGTTTAATTAAACGTGTTTTACAAAGTTAGTTTTTAAATGTTAATTTTAAATGTAAATTATTGTTAAATAAAGTCAGCAAAAACTGTGCCACCCTTAACATAATATCCATAAACGATGCTTTTGGTTTTAAAGTATATTTCGGTCTGATTTTTTTCTCTCTTTTTATAATTTTTAAAAAACAGCTTATAAAAAGAAAAATGTGCGCGTATAATTGCCCAACAATGAGCAAATTGACTTGTAAATATAAATTTAACACCTGCAACGCCATCCAAGATCATTCGAATGAAAAGCACCTGAAAGAGTTTTTTTTGTGGCAAATTTTTTGTTAACATCAATAAGGAATTGCGAAAATTAAGATACGTTTTTTGAGGGTTAGCTTGTTGCAAAGTAGCTCCTCCAACATGATAAACTATTGATTCTGAGTTGTATTTAATAGCATACCCTTTGTTGATAGCTCTCCAGCATAAATCAATTTCTTCCTGATGAGCAAAAAAATCTTCATCAAAACCATTCAGTTCTTTATAAACAACAGACCTAATAAAAAAACAAGCGCCAGAGGCCCAAAATATTTCCGCATTATCATTGTACTGGTTATTGTCTTTTTCCAAAGTATCAAAAATGCGCCCACGGCAAAAAGGATACCCGAATTTATCAATAAATCCACCACCTGCGCCAGCATACTCGAAGTAGTCTTTTCGTTTGAAGTCTAGTATTTTAGGCTGTATAATTACTGTTTTGAATTCGGCCTCAAAAGTTTCTAATATGGGCTTCAACCAATTTTGGGTCACTTCAATATCCGAATTTACAAGAGCATAGATTTCTGCATCTATATATTGCAAAGCATCGTTATAACCTCCCGCAAACCCTTGATTGATTTTGTTTTGTACAATTTTTACAGAGGAGAAATTTTTTCTAACGAATGCTATTGATTCATCTGTTGAGGCATTATCGGCAACATAGACGGTTGCTTCGGGAGAATATTGAATTACAGAAGGTAAAAACTGTTCTAAAAGTTTTACTCCATTCCAATTCAATATGACTACAGCTATTTTTTCCAAGGAAGTTTATTTATGTTTTATGAATTCGAAATTAATACTCAAAAATCTTTTTCTATATTCTATTCTCTATATTCTTTTTTGTCTCAACATAATTGGGAAGTTCTTTCAAAAACTCATATTTCTCGTTTTCGAAATCCATTAGACAAAAATAATGATTTAGTCCATTGGTGACCATCAAAAATTCAGCTTCGAGAGTCATATTGTATCGCGCTATTTGATCAAAAGTAGCTTGAGCTATCTTAACTTCGGACGCTTTGCATTCAATTAATATGAAAATAGTGCCATTGGGATTAAAAACTACAACATCATAGCGTTTACGCAATCCGTTGACCATTAAAACTTTTTCGACGTTGATTAATGATTTTGGATATTTTTTTTCCTCCAATAAAAACCGAACCACGTGTTGACGAACCCATTCTTCGGGCGTGAGAATGATGAATTTTTTCCTAATTTCGTCGAAAATAGACACTTTATTTTCGCTATTTTTGAAACGAAAACTATAATTAGGAAAGTTGAGTTTTTGCATGAGGCAAAAATATAAAATAGTTTTAGGTTTCAAGTTTAAAGTTTCAAGTTATTGAAATGAAAACCTGAAACCTGAAACTTTAAACCAGAAACTTTAAATAAAAAATGGACGAAGTTATAAAGATTGTTAATGATATAAAGGCTGGAAACATCAAACCCATTTATTTTTTGATGGGAGAAGAACCATATTATATTGACAAATTATCCGAATATATAGAAACAAATGTTTTATCCGAAGAGGAGAAAGGTTTTAATCAGACGGTTTTATACGGAAGAGATGTCAGCATAGAAGATGTTGTTTCGACCGCCAAACGCTACCCTATGATGGCCGACCGTCAAGTGGTTATTATCAAAGAAGCTCAGGAATTATCCAGAACAATTGACAAAATTGAAAGTTATGCCGAGAACCCGATGCCTTCAACCGTTTTGGTTTTTTGTTATAAATACAAAACTCTAGATAAAAGAAAGAAAGTTACCAAACTCCTTGCCAAAAACGGTATCGTTTATGAAAGCAAAAAACTGTATGAAAATCAGGTAGGTGATTGGATTAAGCGTGTGTTAGCCGGGAAAAAATATACTATTGAACCTAAAGCTTCGGCTATGCTGGTCGAGTTTTTAGGAACAGATTTGAGTAAAATCAATAATGAACTCGAAAAACTGCAAATCATATTGCCTGCAAGAAGTATGATTTCTGCTAAAGATATTGAAGAAAATATCGGGTTCAGTAAAGATTACAACGTCTTCGAATTGCGAAAAGCGATTGGTGAGCGCAACCAATTGAAAGCTTACAAAATTGCCGAGAATTTTGCCCAAAACCCCAAAGACAATCCAATAGTAATGACAACTGGTTTGGTTTTTGGTTTTTTTATCCAATTATTGAAATACCACGGATTGAAAGATAAAAATCCTAAAAATGTGGCTTCTGTTTTAGGCGTAAATCCATTTTTCCTAAAGGATTATGACGTGGCAATCAAAAATTATCCAATGAAAAAAGTCAGCCAGATTGTTGCTTCATTACGAGATACCGATGTGAAAAGTAAAGGTGTGGGAGCAAATAGTTTGTCACAAGCCGACTTGTTAAGAGAAATGCTTTATAAGATATTCAATTAAAGAATTACAAGATGTTTGGCTATACTAAAAAAAACATTTCATAATTGGTTTTCTCCACACAGCAAATTTTGCCATGACACAAAATACAAAAATAAAAACATACAGGTCTATTTTAACGGAGATCAAAAAGAAATAAAGCAAGCCCCTTGACGGAACATGGAAAATGGTTTGCAATGGAGAAATTATAAACCAAAAAGGAATTGAAACCATTAAAAATCAATCTATAACAATTCCTGCCAGAAGTGGCGTTATTTTGTATCAGGAATAACTATTTTAATTAAAAAGTATCCTAAAAAATACCGATATTTGCACCTCTCAAAAACAAATACTGCAATTATGGGAATGAATAAAAATACTATTTTAGGGTGGGCAACTTTAATAATGGTTCTAATGGGATTATTATTGATAGGATTAGGTGCTTTTCGATACGACGACGTAGCGGGCTGGGGATTTGCCGCAGTTGGAATTGGATTTTTTGCCATCGCTTGGGTATTTAGTTCTCTAAAGGGCAGATTGTAATTTGCATTCAAAACCAATAATTAATCACATATAAATTAAAACATTTAAACATGTCAGACGATAAAAAGGTAATTTTCTCAATGCAAAAATTGAGTAAAACCTATCAAGGAGCAGATAAACCAGTGCTTAAGAACATTTATTTAAGTTTCTTTTACGGAGCTAAAATTGGTATTTTAGGTCTAAATGGTTCAGGAAAATCATCACTTTTGAAGATTATTGCAGGAGTTGACAAAAACTATCAAGGCGATGTTGTTTTTCAGCCAGGCTACACAGTTGGTTATTTAGAACAAGAACCAATTCTTGATGATTCTAAAACCGTTATCGAAATTGTTCGTGAAGGTGCTGCCGAAACGATGGCAGTTCTTGAAGAATACAATAAAATCAACGATTTATTTGGTCTTCCGGAAAACTACGAAGATGCAGATAAAATGGATAAGCTAATGGATCGTCAGGCTGCTTTGCAGGATAAAATTGATGCTCTTGGTGCATGGGAAATCGATACCAAACTAGAAATCGCTATGGATGCTTTGCGTACGCCGGATGCAGATACGCCAATCAAAAACCTTTCAGGAGGGGAGCGCCGTCGTGTAGCTTTATGTCGTTTGTTATTGCAACAGCCAGATATATTGCTTTTGGATGAGCCTACCAACCATTTAGATGCCGAATCGGTACTTTGGTTAGAGCAGCACTTAGCGCAATACGCAGGAACAGTTATCGCTGTAACGCACGACAGGTATTTCTTGGATAATGTTGCAGGCTGGATTTTGGAATTGGATAGAGGAGAAGGTATTCCATGGAAAGGAAATTACTCTTCTTGGTTAGAGCAAAAATCAAGCAGAATGGCATTGGAAGAAAAAGTAGCTTCTAAACGTCGTAAAAACTTAGAACGCGAGCTGGACTGGGTTCGTCAAGGTGCGAAAGGCCGTCAAACCAAACAAAAAGCACGTTTGCAGAATTACGACAAATTATTAAACGAAGATCAAAAACAATTGGACGAAAACTTGGAAATCTATATTCCAAATGGTCCAAGATTAGGAACAAATGTTATTGAAGCCAAAAATGTAGCCAAAGCTTTTGGAGACAAATTATTGTATGACAATTTGAATTTTACTTTGCCACAGGCTGGAATTGTTGGAATTATTGGACCTAACGGTGCTGGTAAATCAACTATTTTCAAAATGATAATGGGTGAACAAAAAACTGACAGTGGTGAATTTTCAGTTGGTGAAACCGTAAAAATCGCTTATGTAGATCAAGCACATTCCAATATCGACCCTAATAAATCAATCTGGGAAAACTTTGCCGATGGTCAGGAGCTAATCATGATGGGCGGAAAACAAGTAAATTCAAGAGCTTACTTATCACGTTTTAATTTTGGTGGCGGTGAGCAAAACAAGAAAGTCTCAATGCTTTCTGGTGGAGAGCGTAACCGTTTGCACTTGGCAATGACGTTGAAAGAAGAAGGAAATGTATTATTGCTGGATGAGCCAACCAATGATTTGGACGTGAACACGCTTCGAGCATTAGAGGAAGGTTTAGAGAATTTCGCTGGTTGTGCCGTTGTGATTTCGCACGACAGATGGTTCCTTGACAGAATTTGTACACACATTCTAGCTTTCGAAGGGGATTCTGAAGTATATTATTTCGAAGGAGGTTTTACTGAATACGAAGAAAACAAGAAGAAACGTTTAGGCGGTGATTTAACTCCAAAACGTTTGAAATACAGAAAATTGATTAGATAATAATTAATTTTTTTAACAGGAAAGCCTCAAATTCTATTGTAATTTGAGGCTTTTTTTTGCGATTATTCAGGAGCTTTTTCCTGCTATCCGTTGCAAACGAAGTTCACTGAACTCCACTAAAAATATAATTTATGTGAAGTAATCTTTTTGTTTTTAAAGAAAAAACAAAAAGGATTTTCACTGCTATCAGGGCTAGGCATTTGGTTTCATTACAAAATTTTGGTTTAAATATAAAACAAAAAAAGGATGCTCACAGAAAGACATCCTTTTTCTTTTTAGACAAAAAAAACTAATCATCTCTTTTTATCAGAATTCATACAAAACCAGTTCTCGTTTAAACCAATAATTACCAACTCGAAAACAACTATGAAAGGGCGGTTTTTATAAACAACTCCTAATAAAAATTAACTTTTAAGATTAGTCAAATTTACAACAGCAATCCTGCTAAAGAAATGACATTTATCATGAAATCGAATTATTCCAAAAATTTTATTTTCAACTCGGGAGTAGGTATCATACAGCTTTCTTTTTTGCCATACCATTTATATCTGTTTTTAGCAATATAATCATAAAGTAAGTTGCGGATACCTGTTGGAATAATCCTAAAAACAGTTCCAAAATACCAAAAACTGCCAAGACTTCGTGCGATTTGAATAACTGCAGAAGATTTGTAATAATAAGCGACTCCTGGTTCATACAAAACAATACTGTCAATATTTGCTGGATTTACACCAATATGCTTAAGGATTTGCTGTCCCAGTTCAGATTGTAAGGCCACGAATCGGAACACATCTTTCCCGTCATGCTGAATCACAAACTGCACCGCCGAATTACAGAGATTGCAAACTCCGTCAAAGAGAATTATTTTTTTATTGTATGGGAGGTTTTGCATTTTTTTGGTTTCTCGAGAATCTTTAAATTACAGTTTTAAACTTTTTAATTCATTTACTGGCGCAGTAACATCTGAGCCTCCCCATTCTACAAGAGTAAATCCTTTTCGTTCCTGTTTTACTAATTTTTGTTCCTGAATTTTAATTTTTTCATCCAGACCGTAAAAATCCATAAAAATTCGAATTGAAGTATCTGGTTTTGGAAAAACAATATTTTTTGAAATAACATCATAATCCGAATTCACATAAAAATGAATGAAATTTGTTTCATTTTTCTCCAGAACAGGAAGCCAATATTGAACAAATTCATTGATTTCCAAATTATTTAAACCCATAATTTCAAGTTTTTCAATCAAAAAAACAGTCAAATCATTTTTGGAAACTACGAAACCTGATTTATATTGATAATGATTGTCTGAGAATTTTTGATTTCCATCCCAAAATAGAGAATTATAAAATCGTTTTGTTTTTTTTTCAAAAATACGGCCATCAGGATAAGCAGTAACCTCCCAATTTGATTCATATTTAGGGAACGTAGTTAATAATTTACCATTAAAATCAAGAGAAAAAGTTATATCTGTTTTTTTAGTTGGATATAGGTAAATAACTGGTTTTTCAATGATAATTTCGTTAAGAGTCCGTTTTTTTAAAACTATATTTGGAATAGTCTGATGCGTTGCTTTAACTGTTAAAGATCTAAATCCTTTTTTTGAGAAATTTATAAAATCATTTTTACCAACATTTATTTTGTAACTACCCAATGAATCAGAGTAGTAAGCTTCTCTTTTGGTAAGATTTGAAATTATTACATTTGAAATGTGTTTATTTTCAATGTCTGAAATAACCCCTGAAATTATTAAGTCATAATGATTTATATCTTCAGCACTATCTTTAGCAATGTCTTTTAAAAGTTTCTTATATCTGTTTTTTGCAGACTTTCTAAGCGTAATAACTATTACACCATCTGTTCCTTTGTCTCCATATTTTTCTTTTGCAGCAACATCTTTCAGAACATCAATCTTTTCAATATCTTCTGGTTTGATGTCAGCAAGTGAACTCACCGAATTATTGAAAACAATTCCGTTTACAACATACAGCGGATTTTTCTCCTTTGCACATAATTGAGTATATAAATGCTTTGCCTGAATAGCTGTTGCTTCTAAATCTTCAGTTTGAGCTTTAATCTGCGTAGTGCTGATTGCTATAAGCAGAAAAGTAATTATTTTTAAATTTCTCATTTGAACGATATTTAAATAACTTCAATGCTAAATTACTAAATATCTTACAGTTAATTTTTAAATCATTGTTATTTATTCAAAATCATTTTTTTCCAGCTTCTACAAATTCTAATTCATCCAAACTTACCTTCGAAGTAAATAGTCCATAATTGACCACAGCTTTGTTTTTCTCAATCTTATCAATGCTTCCAACAGATTTTCCGTCCAGCATTCTCACTCGGTCACCAACTTTCAAGGTAACTTTTGGTTTTTCAACAACAGGTTTTAGTTTCTTTTCTTTCTTTTCAATTCGGATTTCCTCGACTTTAATTTCAACTTCTTTGATAATTTCTTTTTTCTTTTCTACTATTGCTTTAGCCTCTTTCGGAGTTGCTTTTTTGCGTTTCGAATTTTCTATTTCGATGATTTTCAAAAATTCGCCAATCAGGTCTTTTTTGTTTTTATTATTGAAATATTTCTCGGCAATGTCTTCAATTTTTTGGCCAATGTAAATTGTCTTCTGGTTGCTGTCGTATAATTCTTGATAGCTTTCGAGTTTTTGTTTGATTTTGACATTGATGTTTTCCATTTTCTTGCCTTCCTCACGTGCTCGAGTTTCTTCTTCTTTTAGATTTAATGAAGTTTTCTCAAGCTTAGAACGCTCTTTTTGAAGTGTGGCAATGGTTTTATCAAAACGTACTTTTCCTACCTCAATTTTCTTTTTAGCACGATTGATTAAACTAAATGGAATTCCATTTTTTAAGGCAACTTCAAATGTGAAAGAACTTCCCGCTTGCCCCAAAGCCAGTTTATACATTGGTTCTAATGATTTTTCATCAAACATCATGTTTGCGTTGGTTGCATAAGGTAGTTCGTTCGCTAAAATCTTAAGGTTTGAATAATGAGTTGTAATCAACCCAAAAGCTTCTCTATGATAAAACTCTTCCAAGAATATTTCTGCCAAAGCGCCACCCAATTCAGGATCGGAACCTGTACCAAATTCATCAATTAAGAACATCGTTTTTTTATTGCACTTCTTCAAAAAGTAATTCATGTTCTTTAAGCGGTAACTATAAGTACTTAGATGATTTTCAATAGATTGATTGTCTCCAATATCTGTCAATATTCTATCAAACAGAAACGTTTCACTGCGTTCGTGTACAGGAATCAGCATACCCGATTGTAACATCAATTGCAGTAAACCAACAGTTTTCATCGAAATGGTTTTACCTCCGGCATTAGGTCCAGAAATAACAATTATCCTATTTTCCTGACTTAATTCTATAGTTTGCGGATGCGTAATTTCCTTTTTTTGTTTGTTATTCAAATACAAAATCGGGTGATAGGCATCTCTGAAATAAAGACGGCGCTCCTCAGTAATCGTTGGCAAGATTCCGTTTATTTTATTGGCATATTTTGCTTTACTCGCAATCACATCAATATCGCTCAAGAAATCCTGATACTGAATCAGCAATGGCAAAAACGGTCGAACAGCATTAGATAATTGTTTTAGAATTTTAGTGATTTCTTCTTTTTCCTCATATTCCAAATTACTGAGTTCACGAGAATATTTGAGAGTATTTTCGGGTTCTATATAAGCAATACTTCCTGTCTTGGAACTTCCGAGAATCGAACCTTTCACTTTACGGCGGTACATAGCCAATACGGCCAAAACACGACGGTTTTGAACAAAACTCTCTTTGATATCATCCAAATAGCCCAAACTATTATATTGTGTTAAAGCTGAAGCAAAACTTTGATTTACTTTACCGCGAACCAAATTCATTTCACGGCGTATTTCCTGCAATCGGGGAGAAGCATTATCCTTTATTTCTCCATATTTATCGGCTACAGCATCTACAAGCGTAATAATTTCTTTGGTAAGCTGAATACCGGAGCTTTTGGCACAAAGGTTTGGATAATAATCATTGAATTTATTTAAAAACGCTAACAGTACATTTGTCGTTTCTGAAATCGTCGCAATTTTTCTAAAACTGCCGACTTCCAAAAAACTGTCTTCGATAGCCAGAAATTTTATTTCGTATGTTATGGCATCAAAACCGTGATTGGGAATTGCATTATTATTTTGAAAAGACGAAACATACTCAGACGTTTGCAATAATGCGCTCATCAAAGTCTCTTTGTCTCTAAAAGGAGTTATTTCTAAAGCTTTTTGTTTTCCTATGTCGGTATTGCAAATTTCGGAAATCGTTTCGAGAACTGTAGGAAATTGCAGGTCTTGTAATGTTTTTTCGGTAATGGAGATCATTTATTAAATTGATTTTACGCTACAAAAATAAGGTTATTTAAGAAAGAAACATAACCTTATTTTGCAGAGATTATGAGAGTAAAATCAAGTAAATTTGATTTCATTAATAGTTATTTTGTTTTAATCATTTTGCGAATCTCTTTAAAATCTTCGTTTATCTTTGTGAAATAACTTTTGAATATGAACCTCAACTTAATTCCTTCCTGGCAATCAGTTTTATCTGATGAAATTCAGAAACCATATTTTGATGAATTGATGAAAGCTGTTGACGAAGAATATAAAAATCATATTTGTTTTCCTCCAAAAGAATTGATTTTTTCGGCTTTCAATAATTGCTCTTTTGAGAATACAAAAGTGGTAATTATTGGTCAAGATCCTTATCATGGCGCTGGAGAAGCTAATGGTTTGTCTTTTTCGGTAAATGATTCAGTGAAAATTCCTCCTTCGCTACGTAATATTTTTAGAGAATTGAATGATGATTTAGATTCGATTTTTATGCCCACAACAGGAAATTTAGAGCGTTGGGCAAAGCAAGGGGTGTTGCTTTTGAATGCTTCACTTTCTGTTAAAATTGACACACCAAATAGTCATAAACATTTAAAATGGGGAACTTTTACCGACGCTGTTATTCAAAAAATTTCGGATGAAAAAGAAAATGTGGTTTTTATGTTATGGGGAAGTTTTGCGCAAAAAAAAGGTGCAAAAATTGAAAGAGAAAAACATTTGGTTTTAGAATCGGGGCATCCTTCGCCTATGAGTGCGAACCAAGGAAAATGGTTTGGTAATAAACATTTTAGCCAGGCGAATTTGTATTTGATCAAAAATAATTTAGATAAGATCAATTGGTTGTAAATTTATCTATTCCAAAGTCAAGGCTCCCAATATTTCTTCAGACATAAAAGGGCCTCCCGGATATTTGGCTGTATAATCTAGATTTAACCAGACTTGACCGTGTTCATCAATGTGATAGTTGAGCTGTTTTTTATGGCTTTCTTCTGCAAATAATACATTTTTGATGAGATAGTTCACTTTTTCAAGATCACTTTTATTTCCTATTAAAATTTCGGGATAGATATGGCCTTTGGTATGAATCAGTCTGGGAGTACCTCCAATGGATTTTATGCTGGCCGCCATCAAAATGGAATGGTCATCGCAATCTCCCGAAAAATAGAGTAAAGATTCATGGGCTGAGGCGATATAATCTCCGTTTTTTGGGTCGTTTACATAATGCCAACGACTATTGATTTCCTTGAAAACAGCAAAACACTGAATTAAATTTCGATAATCGGGATAACCTCTAACACCTTTAAAATTCTTGGTCGTAGTCATTATGGCAAAGTTGCGAACCTTCGAATTCTTGAATTCTATTGCTCTTAAAATCTCATCCTTATTTGGGAATGGCAGTAATTTGGCAACAATAATATCCTGCGGAAATGGATTGTTGTTCATTGAATACAGCATCGAATTGTAATCCTCAAAAACAGAATTAAAGGTAAAACTGCCAAATAAGCTTCCATAAATGAGTACCAAAATATAGAGTGACAGGCAAATTATCATTATAGTCCTCAATGCGTACAAAAAGCAAAAAACTACAGCAAAAACGAAGATAAAAAGCAGAATTCTATCCAGATTAAAATACCACCCTGGGTCAATCAAGTTTTGGTGAAATACTATAAATGAAGGAATAGTAATTAAGATACTTAAAAAAAAGATAACAAATCTATCCCAAGGTTTTTTCAACTGAAACTTGGACCTCACCAGATAAAAATTCTCTTTGTTAAGTTGTATCATAATACCCTAAAGCTGGGGCTTGAATTGCTTTTTGTAAAAGTACTTTTTTTTTAAGAGTTTCTAAGACTCTTAACAGCTAAGTTTCTAAGTTTTTTTAGTCTTAGCAACTCAGAAACTTAGTATCTCAGCAACTTATTTACACATTGATATCCTTAAAATCATTCAAAATAGCATAGCGAATCATATTGGTAAACGCTTCACTGTCCAATTTTGGAATTTCAAGAATCGAATTCAGCAAAGTGGTGTCGTATTCGTTTGGATTGGTAATAAAATAAGGTTTTAAATGCTTACCGATGCTCTCATAATATAACTTTTCGATGGTGTTTTTATATTTGAAATCCAGCGGATTTTTGATTAAAGTAAAATTGGTATAACCCACTTCTTTCATAATCAGCTGCAGGCCTTTTACAATATTGAAGCTTTTATTGTTTACAATGTTCAATTGTTCGATATCATCACGCTCGAAAGTGTTTACAATTACTCTAGCCACATAATCTACCGGAATAATATTCAAACCTGTTTCCTCGTTAATGATAAAGCGAACGTTTTCCTGTTCTCCTTTTCGCTGTGAGGTAAAGTGAAAAAACTTAGCCAAAAGATAAAAAACCATATATTTTGGAATAAAATAAGGGCTTTCGGTTCCCAGCATTTTGCCACCAATTACGCTTGGTCTCAAGATTTGAAAAGGCAAGCCCAAAGCTTTACATTCCTGAGCAATGAAATTCTCAGAATGGAATTTGGCATCCTCATACGCATTGCGATGTTCTGGAGCAAAATCCAAATTATGGAAATCATTATCAATCAATCCTCTTCTGATTCCTGACGAAAATGCAGTTCCTATGTAAATGAATTTCTTGATAAAAGGATGAAAAATCTTGAAAAGCGATTTAGTTATCTTGGCATTTTCGTCAAAAATTCTTTCTTTTAGGTTCACATCAGTAGATAAATTAACGTAACCCGCAGAATGGATAAAGTAAGCTCCTTTTATTTTTTCGGAAAAAGTGTCCTGAAGATTCGCTAAATCTGAATCTATGATTTCGATATATTGATGTAGTTTTTCTAAACCGCTTTTTCTCAAAATCTGTGGCGTATAATCACTGGTCAAAAGCTCGTTGATACGGTCTAATGCACCAACTTTTCCTTTGTTTCTGGCAATTACAAAAAGTTTTCCGCCATTGTTTTGCTTGATAAAAAGTTCCAGAATGTCATACATAATATGCGATCCCAAAACTCCAGTTGCGCCGGTAAGAATTATTTTCATTGTTGTGTTTTTCAAAATGCAAATATAGCTTTAAAAAAAAAGAATTTTACTATTTAAAAACATCTTAGAATCTAATTTTGTTGCAAAACATTAATCTAATTCCGATTATTTTTTGGAGCAGAAAGATTAGGTTTTTTTGTGAATATCGTCCCGCTTTCCGTTACAATCTTATAAGCCGAACCCCAGCTTATAAGGATTTTCACTGCAATCGGGGCTAAGGGAAGAGGTTTTGTTTTTCATCATTATTTTAAAAAAAAATCAATAATCAAAATTAAGTCGATTTCCTAAAATCAATTATAGCAGTTTACCAGCCTTTTTTCTCTATCAATTCTTTTGCAATTTCATCTAATTCTTCAACTTTTTCTAAATTGGTAGGATTTAATCCAATTCTTTTGATTTCGGATATTAAACGATTGTCATCAATCCCTTGTCCAAGATTTAATAGTATCCAATATTTCCAAAGATTATCATTAGTTTTAAAAATATCTAAAATTTCATTCTGAATATCTTTAACGTGTTTTTCAAAATATAATCTAATAGGATAGAAAACCGGCCAGTTTCCATCTTGCATCCATTCTAATAAAACAGGAACTATTAGCCGTATTTCATTAATCGAATATTCATTCAACTTCTCAGCTGTTTCAATATCAAATTTATCTTTTGGTATGAGTTGCTTCATAGGTTTCGTTTCCAAGCTATATCTGCTAAAGAGCTAATTAATGTTTATTTCTCTGCTAATTTCTCCAACGTATATTCAATCAACTCATCCACCGCTTTGTAAGGATCACTGCTGAAAGTTCCGTTAGCACGATTGGCAATAATAGCATTCAGCGACAAAGCTTGATGTCCTAAAAGAGCCGAAAGTCCATAAATCGCTGAAGTTTCCATTTCGAGGTTGGTAATTCGGTTTCCTTCAAAAACAAAATTATCCATTTTTGAATTTAATGCTGGATCTTGAATGTTCAAACGCAAAACACGTCCTTGCGGCCCGTAAAAACCACCTGCAGTTGCGGTAATTCCTTTGTGCATTTTGTCACTTTCTATTCTTTTTTCTAAAATAGGAGAACACGGAACAACAACAGGCGTCCCTTTTTTCAAATCCCAATTGGTGTGTTCAATAAATGCGTTTTCCATTTCAACATTCGAAACAGCATCAACCAAATAGGAGCGGAGCATATTGTCGAGCCCTAAGCCAAATTGCGACATCACAAAACTGTCTACAGGAATATCAGCATGCAAAGAACCCGAAGTTCCAATTCGGATGATGTTTAATGAAGTTAGCTTTTCTTTTGGTTTTCTGGTTTCCAAATCGATATTGACAAGCGCGTCCAATTCATTGATGACAATATCAATATTATCTGGACCAATTCCAGTGGACATCACGGTTAAGCGTTTGCCTTTAAAAGTTCCCGTTTGAGTTTTGAACTCTCTTTTTTGAGTAGTAAACTCGATGGAATCAAAATGTTTGGTAATTTTTGACACCCGATCTTGATCCCCCACAAAAATAATATCGTGAGCAATGTGTTCGGGTTTCAAGTTTAGATGATACACGCTCCCGTCAAGATTGAGTATTAATTCAGATTGTTGTATAGCCATTTTAAAAAAGTTTTTAAGAATTTAAAAATTTGAGGGATTAAACGTTTTAGAAAGTTTAGGCTTAAAACTGATTTAAACTTTTAAACCTTTTTAAACTACAAACTTTTCCTATCCTCCAACGCGTTTTACCTTAAATCCTTTTTCTTTCAAAATAGCCATTATTTTATCGCGATAATCACCTTGAATAATAATCGAATCATCTTTGAAAGTACCGCCAACGCTTAATTTGGTTTTGATTTCTTTGGCTAAGATTTTAAAATCCTCATCAGTTCCTTCGTAACCTTCGATTATAGTGGTGGCTTTTCCTTTTCTTTTTTCGAATTTGCAGATCATAGGTTCTTTTTGAACATACAGTTCATGCGGTTCGTTTTCAACTGTCTCTTCGGGAGACATTTCGTGATCTGGGAAAAGATTCTTTAATTGGTCTTGTAAATCCATTTTTTTTCAAATTATATAAAAAACAAAATCCAAATCCCAAACGCAAAGCTTTGGAATTTGGATTTTAAAATTTGGAACTTATTTTTTTATTAAACCTAAATCAACTAGGCGCTCATATAAATAGTCTCCAGCAGTAATATCCTCGAATTTCTTAGGATTTTCGGCATCAATGCAGTTCTCTAAACAATCCAATTTCATATCACTTACCGGATGCATAAAAAACGGAATAGAATAACGTGACGTTCCCCATAATTCTCTCGGTGGATTTACCACTTGATGAATCGTGGATTTTAGTTTGTTATTGGTATGACGCGATAACATATCGCCAACATTTATTACCAATTCATCTGGCTCTGCAACAGCATCAATCCAATCACCATTATGGTTTTGCACCTGTAATCCTTTGCCTTGAGCACCCATCAATAGAGTAATAAGGTTGATGTCGCCATGTGCTGCTGCACGGATAGCATTTTCAGGTTCGGATGTAATAGGAGGGTAGTGAATAGGTCTTAGAATTGAATTTCCGTCTTTGGCATATTCGTCAAAATAGAATTCATCCAATCCAAGGTGCAATGCCAAAGCTCTTAATACATAAACTCCAGTTTTTTCAAGCATTTGGTAGGTTTCTTTACCTACAGCATTAAAACGGGGCAATTCTTTTACGGCAACATTTTCAGGGTATTCAGAAGCATATTTGGAATCTTTGTCTACATATTGTCCAAAATGCCAAAACTCTTTTAAATCACCTTCTTTTCGTCCTTTGGCATGCTCTTTTCCAAAAGAAACATAACCTCTCTGTCCGCCAATTCCAGGAATTTCATAGCTGTGTTTTGTTTCTAATGGCAACGAAAAAAAATTCCTGATTTCGCCATACAATTCATCAACTAATTGATCATTTAAAAAATGCCCTTTGAGTGCTACGAAGCCTATATCTTCGAATGCACTTCCGATTTCATTTACAAATTTTTGTTTACGTTTCGGGTCGCCCGAAAGGAAATCACGCAAGTCAACACTAGGAATGTTTTGCATATTATGTCTGTATTTAATACTTTAGAAGCCTAAAACTTCGTAACCACAAATATATAGAATAAAATAATTAACTCTTTTTAAAATTTATTCAAATTTATAATAAATACAACATTTAGCCGTCATACTGTTATATTTATCTATATTTGAAATACACTATAAATACCCCAAAAAAATGAACTTTGACCGAAAAAATCTCTCGAACGATACCTTATTAAATCTCTATAAAAAAATTCTGAAACCCCGATTGGTCGAAGAAAAAATGCTAATTCTAATCCGACAGGGAAAAGTGTCCAAATGGTTTTCTGGAATTGGACAGGAAGCTATCGCTGTAGGAGTAACCGCCATTTTGGATACTGATGAATATATCCTGCCAATGCATCGCAACCTAGGTGTGTTTACCGGAAGAGACATACCATTGCAGCGTCTTTTTTCACAATGGCAGGGCAAAGCCAATGGTTTCACCAAAGGAAGAGACCGAAGTTTTCACTTTGGGACACAAGAGTATAAAATTATTGGAATGATTTCACATCTGGGACCTCAGCTCGGTGTTGCCGATGGAATAGCATTGGCCAATAAATTACAGAAAAACGGAAAAGTAACCGCGGTTTTTACCGGTGAAGGAGCAACAAGTGAAGGTGATTTTCACGAAGCTTTGAACATTGCGTCGGTTTGGGATCTGCCTGTTCTGTTTATCATTGAAAATAACGGATACGGATTATCCACACCAACAAACGAGCAGTACCGCTGCGAAAATCTGGCTGACAAAGGAATTGGTTACGGCATCGAAAGTCATATTGTTGACGGGAATAATATTTTAGAAATTTTTAATCTGCTAACCGAATTAAAAGCATCAATGATTGAAAACCCCCGTCCAATTTTATTAGAATTCAAAACATTCCGAATGCGAGGTCATGAAGAGGCGAGCGGTACTAAATATGTTCCGCAGGAATTAATGAATTTATGGGCCTCCAAAGACCCCGTAGACAATTATAGAAGCTATTTATACCAAAACGGCATTTTAACTGCAGAATATGATACGGAAGTCCAGCAAGAAATAAAAAAAGACATTGATGAAAGCTGGGCTTTAGCAAATGCTGAACCAGAAGTAGAGCCTACTTATGAAGAAGAACTAAATGATGTTTACAAACCCTATGTTCATGAAGAGTTTCATCCGAATGCAGAAGTTGAGAATATCCGCTTTATAGATGCTATTTCAAGCAGTCTGCGCCAATCGATGGAACGGCATGAAAAGTCAGTTATAATGGGGCAGGATATTGCCGAATATGGAGGCGCTTTCAAGATAACGGATGGCTTTGTCGCTCAATTTGGCAAAGAACGCGTTCGGAATACACCCATTTGCGAAAGTGCTGTCGTTTCTACCGCGATGGGATTGTCTATTAACGGATACAAAGCTATTGTAGAAATGCAGTTTGCCGATTTTGTTTCTACAGGATTTAATCCAATAGTGAATTTATTAGCCAAATCACATTACCGCTGGTTAGAAAAAGCCGATGTAGTAGTTAGAATGCCTTGCGGTGGCGGCACTCAAGCCGGACCTTTTCATTCCCAAACCAATGAAGCATGGTTCACCAAAACTCCAGGTTTAAAAGTTGTTTATCCTGCATTTCCATTCGATGCGAAAGGTTTGCTGAATGCTTCCATCAATGATCCAAATCCCGTGCTTTTCTTTGAACACAAACAATTGTACCGAAGTTTGTCGCAGGACGTCCCAACCCAATATTATACCATTCCATTAGGTAAAGCCGCTTTGCTCAGAGAAGGCAATGATGTTACCATTATATCTTTTGGCGCAGCAATACATTGGGCTTTGGAAACATTAGATAAAAACACTGATATAAAAGCCGATATACTGGATTTAAGAACCTTACAACCATTGGATACTGAAACTATATTTGCCTCCGTTAAAAAGACGGGAAAAGTGATTATTTATCAGGAAGATTCTATGTTTGGCGGTATTGCAAGCGATATTTCGGCATTGATTATGGAAAATTGTTTCGAATATTTGGATGCTCCTGTAAAACGTGTAGCCAGTCTGGATTCTCCGATTCCGTTTACAAAAGCTCTCGAAGATCAATATTTGCCGAAAGGCCGATTCGAAAAAGAATTAAAAGCTCTTTTAGAATATTAACTAAAAACAATAAAAAACATTCGGGCGAGATCCCGTTTTCATAAGAAAAGAGGCTGTCTAAATTCAATAGACAACCTCTTTTCAATTAAAGCAAACCTATAACACATCAGCTTGCCAAGAGCAATATCAGTAATTGTGCGACTAAAATTCTACTTATAGTTACTAAAGGATAAACCGTAGCATAAGATTGATTAGGAATATCCGAATCTAAATATTTTGTACTGAAAGCTAAAGCTGCAGGATCTGTATAGGAACCGCTCATGATTCCCACCATTTGATAAAAATTAAGCTTAAATACAAATCTGCTCACTAAAACTAAGATTGTCAGAGGTATAAACGTAATATAGCAACCATAATAAATCCACATCCAGCCATCATTTGCTACAAAATTTTCATAGAAACCATGTCCAGCTTTAATCCCAACAGCTGCAAAAAATAAACAAATACCAAAATCCTTCATGAAATGAATCGCTCCATTATTAATATAGGAATGAATTACTCCAACACCTCCATAACGGCTAATAAATAAGGCTGCCAAAAGCGGACCTGCAGCTAGTCCTAATTTTAAAGGAACTGGCAATGAAGGTATCATAATTGGAATAGAACCAATAACAACTCCAAAAATCAATCCCCCGAAAAGAGAAAGAAAATCGGGTTCTAAAAGTATTTTCTTAGAATTCCCAATGATTTTTTCAGCTTCTTCAATAGCTTCTTTATTGCCGACAATCATCAAAGTGTCACCATAATAAAGTTCTAATGTGGGCTGTGCCAAAATTTCTAACCCCGAACGGACTACACGGGTAACTTTCAATCCAAATTGGTTATATAAATCCAATTGCGCCAGTGTTTTATGCGTAGCCGTTTTTTTAGTAACGCTAAGCACTCTAGCCGTAACATCATTTTCCGACTCAATGAATAAATCAGTCGATACTTTCCCTACAATATCAATAAATTTATTAATGTTTTTTTGTTTAGCTACAACCATCAAGACATCTTTGTCTTTTAGGACAGAATCTAATGAAGGAGAAAATACCACTTTTGTCCCGCTTTGTTTTTGTCTGGAAATAATAACACCATCGATAGCAAACTCTCTAAATACCTGACGGATAGTTTTTCCTATGACTTCGGGATGAGTAACTCTGCATTTTTGACGGACAATTTTATTTTCCGAATCTTTATTCTTATTATTAAGAAGTACAACTTCATTTGATAAATCAATTTTCAATACGTTTTTAGCCAAAATTATAATCATAATTATTCCAAAAACGCCAATCGGATATGTAATAGCATAAGCAACAGCAGGATCTGAAAAATGATCAGCGGGAAGATTTAAATGCTTTTGAATTTCAATAAGAGTTGACTTTGCCGCACCTAACCCCGGAGTATTTGTAACCGATCCAGACATTAGCCCAACGGCATTTTCGACTTTTACATTAGCAACTAAATAAAGCAGCCAAGTAATAATACCACCCAAAAAGACGGTTCCTACCCCTAAAGCATTAAAAATGAGACCTTCCTTTTTAAAAGAAGAAAAGAAAGTTGGACCAACCTGAATACCAATACCATAAACAAACAGAATTAAACCAAACTCTCTCACGAATTGGATCAATTCAGCTTCCATAGTAAATCCCAAATGTCCTAAAAAAAGCCCCACAAACATTACAGCGGAAACTCCCAGAGAAACATTGCCAATTTTTATTTTACCTGCAAAAAAACCAATGCTAATAGCCATAAACAATACTATCAATGACTGTGTCATTTCCGGCGTATCCGTCGGAGTAAACAAAACGTTAAACCATTCAAACATAACTGTTGCTTTTTTTAATGAAAATATAACGTAAATGAATTGTTTTTTTTGGTAATTTTATATGACAAAAATCAGGTTTAAATTTATTTTCTTTCCAAAAAAACCAAAACGTATTTATCGTCAAAAAATTTATATAAAGATAATCGTATCTCTTTGTAAAACAACCCAAAAAACCGAAAACGTTTGCGCATATTTTTCTTCAAAACATGATAAAAATCAGGTTTTTTAGTTAGTAACTGAAGTAATTTTGGTATAGAAAATAACACATCAAATTATAATAAAATACTTACATTATGAAAAACATTAAAATTATTCAGGAACTACACAATTTAGGAATCACAGGATACCATGAAGTAGTATACAACCCTTCTTATGAGGAATTGTTCAAAGCTGAAGTTTCTAATAAAAGAAAAGGATACGAAAAAGGTGCTTTAACAGATACTGGTGCTGTTGCCGTAAAAACAGGAGTTTTTACAGGTCGTTCTCCAAAAGACAGATATATTGTTAAAGACTCAGTTTCAAAAGATACTATCTATTGGGATGATAAAGTAAATTTTCCAACAACTCAAGGAATTTACGATGAATTGAAAGGATTAGTTCTAAAACAGCTTTCTACATCTCCAAAATTATATGTAGTTGATGCCTTTTGCGGAACAAATGCTGACACAAGATTGAAAGTACGTTTTGTTATGGAAGTAGCTTGGCAGGCACACTTTGTGACTAATATGTTCATCAGACCTTCAAATTACGAGTTGGAAAACTTTGGACAGCCAGATTTCATTGTAATGAACGGTTCAAAAACTGTAAATCCAAATTGGAGAGAGCAAGGATTAAACTCTGAAAACTTTGTAGTGTTTAACCTTACCGAAAAAATTCAGATTATTGGAGGAACTTGGTACGGAGGCGAAATGAAAAAAGGTATGTTCTCTATGATGAACTATTATTTGCCGCTAAAAGGAATGGCTTCTATGCACTGTTCTGCTAACGTTGGAGAAAAAGGAGATGTTGCTGTATTCTTCGGACTTTCAGGAACTGGAAAAACTACACTTTCTGCAGATCCAAAAAGATACTTAATTGGAGATGACGAACACGGATGGGACAACAATGGAGTATTCAACTATGAAGGAGGCTGTTATGCAAAAGTAATTGATTTATCTGAAGAAAATGAACCAGACATTTGGAGAGCCATCAAAAGAGATGCATTATTAGAAAATGTTATCGTTGATGAATATGGAGAAATTGATTACGCTGATCATTCAATCACTGAAAACTCAAGAGTATCATATCCGATTTATCATATAAACAAAATCGTATTGCCATCTAAAGCTGGACATGCTAAAAAAATCATTTATCTTTCTGCTGATGCATTTGGAGTATTGCCTCCAGTATCTATCTTAGATGAAGATCAAGCACAATATCACTTTTTATGCGGATATACTTCTAAATTAGCTGGGACTGAAAGAGGAATTACTGAACCTCTTCCATCATTCTCTCCAGCATTTGGTGAAGCTTTCTTAACATTACACCCAACAATGTATTCTAAAACATTAATTGGAAAAATGAAAGAGCATGGTGCAAAAGCATACTTAGTAAATACAGGTTGGAATGGAACAGGGAAAAGAATTTCTCTTAAAAACACAAGAGCAATCATTGATGCAATTATCAACAGTGAGATCGATACCGCAGAAACAATAACTGTTCCTTTCTTAAACCTAACTATCCCAACAGCATTAACAAATGTTAGCGAAGGAATTTTAGACCCAAGAAACACTTATAAAGATGTTGAAGAATGGGAAAGCAAAGCAAAAGACTTATCTGCACGTTATATCAAAAATTTTGAACAATACACTGATACTGAAGAAGGAAAACGCTTAGTCGCAGCCGGACCTTCTTTAGAACCAGTTTTAAGTTAGTCGCAGTTTAGTAGTAATTATTTTAAAGTTGGTTTAAAACACCTCTTTGGTACTGTGTAAAAAGCAATATCAATTGGGTGTTTTAATTTTTATTCAATGAATAGTTCAAATTTTTAATTTAACAAATACTTATTCAAACGTTAAAATAAAAATTGGATTATTATTAATTTATGCTCTATCTTTGCAAAAGAAACAAAGAGTTATCTAATTTTATAAAGTTATGTTATCAATTCAATTACATCATCATCATTCTCATAATTGCTCTCAAGCGATGTGTTAATGTTATGCGTGTAAATCACAATAATCTAAACCCGTTTGAGTACATCAAGCGGGTTTTTTATTACCTATTCTTTGTACTCAAACATTAATTCAAAACAATAAACTAAAAAACTAAAAATGAGTACACTTAAAATTGCAATTCAAAAATCTGGCCGTTTAAACGAAGAAAGCATCCAAATTCTAAAAGATGCTGGCATCTCAATCGATAATGGAATAGATCAATTAAAAGCAGAAGCTTCAAATTTCCCTTTAGAGGTTTTGTATTTACGAAATTCGGATATTCCTCAGTACCTAATTGACGGAGTAGTTGACATTGCTATTGTCGGAGATAATTTATTGGTTGAAAAAGGAAAAAAAATTGAAGTAATTCAAAAATTAGGGTTTTCAAAATGTAAAGTGTCAGTAGCGGTGCCAAAAACTTTTGATTACAAATCTGTTCAGGATTTGGAAGGAATGCGAATTGCAACTTCTTATCCCAATACAGTTATTGATTTTTTTAGTTCTAAAGGAGTAACGGTCGATATTCACCAAATATCCGGTTCGGTAGAAATTGCGCCAAATATAGGTTTGGCAGATGCAATTGTAGATATCGTATCCAGCGGAAGTACTTTATTCAAAAATAATTTGAAGGAAGTTGAAGTTATTTTTAAAAGTGAAGCGGTATTGGCGGTTTCTCCAAAAGTAAGCCCTGAATCCCAAAAAATAATTGATACCTTAAAATTCAGAATCGAATCGGTACTAAGAGCCAGAAAATCGAAATATATTTTGATGAACATTCCCAATGATAAAATCGAAGCTGTTGGCAAGATTCTTCCTGTATTGCGCAGCTTAACCGTTTTGCCATTGGCACAAGAAGGATGGAGCAGCGTGCACTCCGTAATTGACAAAGACACTTTTTGGGAAGTAATTGATAAACTGAAAGATGCCGGTGCCGAAGGAATATTAGTTTGTCCTATCGAAAAAATGGTATTATAAGCCCCCTAACCCCCGAAGGGGGGATTCTCTCGATGTCTAAAAAATAAAGAATAGAAAAATTTATAAAATACAGGCAACCTCTCCTGTAACAATTCCCCCTTTGGGGGCTAGGGGGCTAAAATGAATAAAATATACAACCCAAAACCAGAAACTTGGTCAGATATTTTAGAAAGACCAACCAAAACAGTTGACGATATTGAAGCAACTGTAAAAGGAATTTTTAAAGAAGTACAGTCTAAAGGTGATTTTGCTGTTGCAAAATATACTTCTCTTTTTGATGGCGTTTCAGTTCCTGAATTAGAAGTTTCCCAAACTGAGATAGCGACTGCCATCGCAACAATTCCAAAAGAATTAAAAGACGCCATTCAGCTGGCAAAATCAAATATTGAGAAATTCCACGCTGCACAAAAAACAGCTCCAATCACTGTAGAAACAACCGAAGGCGTTAACTGCTGGCAGGAAAAAAGACCAATCCAAAAAATAGGTCTATACATTCCAGGAGGAACAGCTCCTTTATTTTCAACGGTGTTAATGCTGGCCGTACCTGCAAAACTGGCTGGCTGTAACGAAATTGTATTGTGTTCGCCACCAGACAAACAAGGAAATATAAATCCAGCAATTTTATATGCCGCTTATTTATGTGGTGTAACAAAGATATTGAAAGCAGGAGGTATTCAAGCGATTGCCGGAATGACATTTGGCACAGAATTAATCCCAAAAGTGTACAAGATATTCGGTCCAGGAAATCAGTTTGTAACCGTTGCTAAACAATTGGCTACTCAATTTGGAGTTGCCATCGATATGCCTGCTGGTCCATCGGAATTGCTGATTGTCGCTGATGACACAGCCGTTCCTTCATTTGTAGCCTCCGATTTATTATCTCAAGCAGAACATGGTACTGACAGTCAGGTGATTTTGGTTTCGACTTCAAAAGAATTAATTGATGAGGTTGAGAAAGAAATCCAATCGCAAATGGACGTTTTACCTCGAAAAGCCATTGCTGAGAAAGCTATTGCTAATTCAAAATTAATTTTTGTAGAAAATGATGCCATTGCCCTAGAATTAATCGATGAATATGGTCCGGAACATTTTATTATTTGCACCAAAGACGAAGATTTTTATGTTCGAAATATAGGAAATGCAGGTTCGGTTTTCATTGGCAATTATACTCCCGAAAGTGCTGGAGATTATGCTTCTGGAACCAATCATACATTGCCAACAAACGGATATGCTAAGAATTACAGCGGTGTGAATTTGGATAGTTTTTCTAAATCAATGACTTTCCAAAAAATAAGCCCAAAAGGTATTCAAAATATTGGTCCAGCAATTGAGCTTATGGCTGAAGCCGAGGGATTGCAAGCCCACAAAAATGCTGTTACTTTGAGATTGAATAGTTTAGAATAGAGAAAAGAGCTAAGAAACAAGAGAAAAGAGGCTAGAAGTAAAAAATAAAGATTTGATAGGAATTCTTTCCTCTTGCATCTTGTTTCTTTTCTCTAAAAATGAAAAAAATGAAATTCGATATAAATACTCTAGTACGTGAAAACGTCAAAAAATTAAAACCTTATTCTTCGGCTCGTGACGAGTTTGAAGATTTTGATACAGCCGATATGATTTTTTTGGATGCCAATGAAAATCCATATCAAAACGGTGTAAACCGCTATCCAGACCCGCAACAAGGGAATGTAAAAGTGGTTTTAGGGAAAATGAAAAATGTAAACCCAAAACAAATTCTGTTAGGAAACGGAAGTGATGAAGTTTTAGATTTATTATTCAGAGCTTTTTGCGAGCCAAAGATTGATAACATTATCTCATTACCTCCAACTTATGGAATGTATAATGTTTTGGCAAATATCAATGCCGTTGAAAACAGAGAAGTATTGCTTTCAAATGATTTTCAGCCACAAATAGACAAAATTTTTGAAGCTGTTGATGCCAATACTAAAATCATCTTTTTGTGTTCACCAAATAACCCTACCGGGAATTCTTTTTCAGAGGAAAGCGTACAAACATTATTAGAAAAATTCAATGGCTTTGTAGTTATTGATGAAGCCTATATTGATTTTTCGGATAAAGAGGGCTGGTTACAAAAATTGGATCAATATCCAAATTTAATTATCACGCAAACATTATCCAAAGCCTATGGTTTAGCAGGAATTCGTTTAGGTATTTGCTATGCATCTGCCGAAATAATTACGGTATTGAACAAAATCAAACCGCCTTATAATGTAAACGAATTAACTCAGCTCCGTGCTTTAGAACGTTTGAGTGATACCGTGAAAATTGCTAACGAAATTACCTCAATTATAGCACAAAGAACCGAACTACTTTCAGTTTTAAATAAAGTATCTTTTGTGGAAAAAATTTATCCAACAGAAGCAAATTTTATTTTAATAAAAGTAGATGATGCTAATAAACGTTATGATGAATTAATCGCTAAAGGAATTGTGATTCGTAACAGAACAACTCAAGCACTTTGCAAAAATACTTTGCGTTTGACTATTGGAACAGAAGAAGAAAATAAAAAATTAATTGAGGCATTAATAGCTTAAGAAAATGAAGAAAATACTTTTTATAGATCGTGACGGAACGATTGTTTTAGAACCAGAGGGATACCAATTAGACAGTTTAGATAAATTAGAATTTTACCCAAAAGCATTTCAATATTTGGCTAAAATCGCCAACGAATTGGATTACGAATTAGCGATGGTAACCAATCAAGATGGTTTGGGAACGGATAGCTTTCCCGAAGATACTTTTTGGCCAACACAAAACTTTATCTTAAGAGCTTTTGAAAACGAAGGAGTGTTATTTGACGATATTTTTGTAGATCGTTCTTTTCCTGAGGACAATGCGCCAACACGCAAGCCCCGCACGGGAATGCTGACCAAGTATATTGACAATCCAAATTATGATTTGGCAAACTCTTTTGTTCTTGGTGATAGACTTACCGATGTAGAATTGGCTAAAAACCTTGGTGCTAAAGCCATTTTTATGAATATTACTGATGGTGCAGGAAGTGAAGAAATCAGTGCCAAAAGAGAAGAACTAGACGCTACAATTGCGTTACAATCTACCGATTGGAAAAAGATATACGAGTTCTTGAAATTAGAAGCACGCACGGCTTCAATTACGAGAAAAACTCACGAAACAGATATTTACATCAATTTGAATCTAGACGGAACGGGACAAAGTAAAATTGATACTGGAATAGCGTTTTTTGACCACATGCTGGATCAAATTTCTCGTCATGGACAAATGGACTTGGAAATTAAAGTAAAAGGTGATTTGGAAGTAGATGAACATCACACAATTGAAGATACCGCTATTGCTCTTGGAGAAGTTTATGCAAAAGCATTAGGAAATAAATTAGGTATTGAGCGCTATGGTTTTTGTTTGCCGATGGACGATTGTTTAGCGCAAGTAGCTATTGATTTTGGCGGAAGAAACTGGTTGATTTGGGAAACCGAATTCAAGCGTGAAATGGTGGGCAAAATGCCTACTGAGATGTTTTTCCACTTTTTCAAATCATTCTCGGATGGAGCAAAAGCAAATATCAACATCAAAGCCGAAGGCGATAATGAACACCACAAAATCGAAGCCATCTTTAAAGCTTTTGCGAAAGCAATAAAAGTAGCAGTAAAACGCGATACAGAAAAAATGATTTTGCCATCGACAAAAGGAATGCTTTAAGATTACTAATTATGGATGCTCAAAAATTTGCTAAAGAATGGATAGAATCATGGAATTCTCATGATTTGGAAAACATAATGGAACATTATTCCGAAGATATCGAAATTACTACACCAATGATAAAATTGGCAGGTGGAATTGAAAGTGGTTCACTTGTTGGAAAGGAATCGGTTAAAGAGTATTGGAATAAAGCTTTAACTAAGTTTCCAGAATTACATTTTGAGCTTATAGAAGTTACATCCAGTGTTAATTCGGTGGCTTTATATTATAAATCGATTATGGATAAAATGGCTATCGAAGTTATGTTTTTCGATGATAAAGGATTGGTGAATAAAATGATAGCGCATTATACTAATTAAGAAAATGAAAATAGTAATCATAAATTACGGAGCAGGAAACATTCAAAGCATTATGTTTGCCATCGAAAGATTGGGATTCAAAGCTGTTTTGAGCAATGATCCGGAAGAAATAAAGTCTGCTGACAAAGTTGTTTTCCCAGGAGTAGGAGAGGCTAGTTATGCAATGAAAATGCTTAAAGAAAGCGGTTTGGACACTTTGATTCCAACACTGAAGCAACCCGTATTCGGAATTTGTTTGGGTATGCAGTTGATGTGTAATTCATCTGAGGAAGGAAATACAAAGGGATTGGGTATTTTTGATGTGGATGTTGTAAAATTTACTTCAAAAGTAAAAGTACCACAAATGGGATGGAATAACGTCTACAACCTAAAATCAGATTTATTTAAAGGAATTTCCGAGAATGAGTATATGTATTTGGTTCACAGTTATTATGCACCTATCTGCAAAGAAACCATTGCTACAACAAATTATGAGTTAGAGTATTCATCGGCGTTGGAAAATGAGAATTTCTACGGTACTCAATTTCATCCAGAAAAAAGCGGTGATGTGGGAGAGAAAATTTTAGAAAATTTTTTAAAAATATAACTTGAACTTCCAAGGCATTACAACTTTAGACTTTCAAACTTTAAGACTTAAATAAATGAGAATAATACCTGCAATAGACATCATAGAAGGAAAATGTGTCCGCTTATCCAAAGGCGATTACAATACCAAAATTATATACAATGAAAATCCGATTGAAGTAGCAAAATCATTCGAAGCCCACGGAATCGAATACTTGCATTTAGTGGATTTGGATGGAGCAAAATCTAGCAAGATTGTCAATTATAAAATATTGGAACAAATTGCCTCGCAAACTAAATTGAAAATTGATTTTGGTGGCGGTTTAAAAGCTGACTCTGATTTGAAAATTGCTTTCGAAAGCGGTGCAAACCAAATTACTGGCGGAAGTATTGCCGTAAAAAACAGAACGATTTTCGAGAAATGGATTGCTGAATACGGTTCGGATAAAATTATTCTTGGTGCTGATGCTAACAATGAAAAAGTAGCTGTTTCAGGATGGTTGGAAGATTCTGATGAAGATTTGGTTCCGTTTATTCAAGACTATCAAAACAAAGGAATCAAATACGTAATTTGCACTGATATTGCCAAAGACGGAATGCTGGAAGGACCAAGTTTTGATTTGTATGCCAAAATTTTATCAGAAGCCAAAGGAATCAAATTAATCGCCTCTGGTGGGATTTCAACCTTTGATGAATTGCCTAAACTTGCTGAACTGGGTTGTGAAGGAACAATTATCGGGAAGGCTATTTATGAAGGTCGAATTTCATTGAAACAGTTAGAAAATTATATCATTTCGTATTAAAACGTTGTAGAGAGGCACTGCAGTGCCTCTCTACAATAAATACGGTTTATAAAAACAAAAAAATGTTAACAAAAAGAATAATACCCTGTCTGGACATTAAAAACGGAAGAACCGTAAAAGGCGTTAATTTCGTAGATTTGCGTGATGCCGGCGATCCTGTGGAATTAGCCAAAATCTATTCGGATGAAGGTGCTGATGAATTGGTTTTCCTTGATATTTCAGCAACCGAAGAGCGAAGAAGAACTTTGGTTGATTTGGTTCGAAAAGTGGCTGCAACCATCAATATTCCATTTACTGTAGGTGGCGGAATTTCGGCAGTTGAAGATGTAGAAGTTTTACTTCAAAATGGCGCTGATAAGGTTTCTATCAATTCATCGGCAGTAAAAAATCCGCAGTTGATTAATGATTTGGCTCAAAAATTCGGAAGTCAATGTGTTGTTGTCGCCATTGATGCTAAGCAAATTGACGGAGAATGGATCGTGCATTTGGTTGGAGGAAAAGTACCTACTGAGATTCGATTATTCGATTGGGCACAAGAAGTAGAAGAAAGAGGAGCTGGAGAAATCCTTTTTACCTCGATGAATCACGACGGAACCAAAAACGGATTTGCGAATGAAGCTTTGGCTAAACTTTCAGAATTAGTGAATATTCCAATTATTGCTTCAGGCGGAGCTGGAAATATCCAGCATTTTGTTGATACATTTGTAGAAGGAAAGTCTGATGCAGCATTAGCAGCAAGCGTATTTCATTTCAAAGAAATTGAAATCAAGACATTGAAAAAAGAATTAAAAAACAACAATATAGAAGTGAGAATTTAGAGCATAGAAAAAAGAGAAAAGAAAATCTAATTTGATAATCTTTCAATCTTTTAATTTTCAATCATTAAATTATAAAAATGAACATAGATTTTTCAAAAAGCGCACACGGATTGATTCCTGCGATAATTCAAGATAGCGAAACCAAAAATGTTTTGATGTTAGGTTACATGAATGCCGAAGCCTATCAGAAAACTATAGACACGCAAAAAGTAACTTTTTTTAGCCGATCGAAACAAAGACTTTGGACGAAAGGCGAAGAAAGCGGCAACTTTTTAAATCTGATAGATGTCAAAAATGATTGTGACGGCGATACTCTTTTAATTCAGGCAAAGCCAGTTGGGCCTACTTGCCACACTGGTTCAGATACATGCTGGCAAGAACCTAATAATCAAGAATATGGATTTATTTCGCATTTAGAAAAAACGATTACAACTCGTAGAGAAAATGCCGATTCAGAGAAGAGTTATGTAGCTTCTTTATTCAAATTAGGAATCAATAAAATTGCTCAAAAAGTAGGTGAGGAAGCAATAGAAGTGGTAATTGAAGCTAAAGATGACAATGATGATTTATTCTTGAGCGAAAGTGCCGATTTACTTTTTCATTATCTAATTTTATTGCAAGCGAAAGGATTTAAATTGGATAATGTAATCAACGTTTTAAAAAGTCGTCAGAAATAAAATTTGCATTCTTTTTTCTGTTGCAATTACATTAAATAGACTAAAAAGCATCTCTAATTTTATATTTTGATATAACAATTGTTATTGCTTCGCTTCTTGTAAGGACTTTTAGCAAGTCTTTACAAGAAGCGAAGTAATTTTATTTAAAACAGTATCCAAATTAAAAATCTAAATTATGCAAAATTCATGGCTAATGATTCCCATTGTCTCGCGTGAGGGGGTGCAGTGGAGCTCTTTTTTTATTTGGTCTCGTTTTTTTTAAACAGAGACCAAATAAAAAAAAGCGGGAACGCAAAACCCGACCCCGAAGTTTTTACGCAGGGGACACGCCAAAATAAAATTGTTACTATTAACAAACTCATGCTGTGAAATATTTAAAAAAGTATGTAGTTTTGGTTGAAAATTTTCAAATCGATGAAAAAATACCTAAAATCGTTATTGATTGCATTCTTAATTTCCAATGCAATTCAAGCACAAGGACTTCTGAATAAGTCTGAAACTGCTTTTACACATCAGGATACTCTACGCGGAAGCATTACCAAAGAAAGAGCTTGGTGGGATCTAAAATACTATATTTTAGATGTAAAAGTAAATCCTGCAGACAGCACAATTACTGGATCTAATACTATTCAATATAAAGTATTAAAACCTTATACTGTAATGCAGATTGATTTGCAGCAACCGATGGAAATTACCAAAATTACTCAAGATGGAACGGAGTTAAAATACAAAAGAGATGGCAATGTTTTTTTCATAACATTGGCTTCTGCTCAAAATACGGGAGCGACAAAAGAGATAAAAATATTTTATCATGGTAAGCCAAAAATTGCTGTCAGACCGCCATGGGATGGAGGATTGACTTGGAAAAAAGACAAAAAAGGGAATGATTTTATAGCTTCATCCTGCCAAGGACTGGGCGCCAGTGTTTGGTGGCCAAACAAAGATCACATGTATGATGAAGTGGAAGGAATGAAGATTAGCGTGAATGTTCCCGGAAAATTAACCGATGTCTCTAATGGACGTTTAGAAAATGTAAAAACACTAAAAGACGGTACCAAAACCTATACTTGGGTTGTAAAAAATCCAATCAATAATTATGGCGTAAATATCAATATTGGAGATTATGTCACTTTTTCTGAGAAATACAAAGGAGAAAAAGGTGATTTGGACTGCACTTATTATGTACTGAAAGATAATTTGGCCAAAGCCAAAGCGCAATTCAAAGATGTACCCAAAATGCTGAAAGCTTTTGAACACTGGTTTGGACCATATCCCTTTTATGAGGACAGCTATAAACTAGTGGAAACTCCTTATTTGGGAATGGAACACCAAAGCTGTGTGACTTACGGAAATGGATATCAAAATGGTTATTTAGGACGTGATTTAAGCGGAACTGGCTGGGGACTGAAATTCGATTTTATCATCATCCATGAATCAGGACATGAATGGTTTGCCAATAATATTACCTACAAAGATATTGCCGACATGTGGATTCACGAAAGTTTTACCTGTTATTCAGAAAGTCTTTTTCTTGAGTATTACTATGGAAAAGACGCTGGAGCCGAATATGTGCGGGGAATTCGAAAAAACATTCAAAATGACAGACCAATCATTGGCAATTATGATGTAAACAACGAGGGTTCTGGCGACATGTATTACAAAGGTTCCAATATGCTGCATACTTTGCGCCAGTTAGTAAATGACGATGCAAAATGGAGAACTATATTGAGAGGTTTGAACAGTACTTTTTATCACCAAACAGTAACAACTAAACAGATTGAGGATTACTTGAGCCAACAGACTGGTTTGGATTTAAACCCATTCTTTAATCAATATTTAAGAGATACCCGAATTCCTACATTAGAATACTCTTTTCAGGAAAACACTTTAAAATACCGATGGACAAATACTGTTGCTGGTTTTGAAATGCCTTTGAAAGTTTTAGTAAACGAAACTGAAGTCAGCTTAAACCCAAAATCAGAATGGACTGAATTAAACAGTCCTTTTAAAATTGAAAAAGTAGAGGTGGATAAGAACTTCTACGTTTTAAACAATAAAATTGACTAACAAAAAACATTTAAAAAAAGACAGCCTCTCAAATTAATAGTTGAGAGGCTGTTTTTTTTATATTTCTTTTGAATTTTATTCTATTTCAAAGAGCTGTACTTGGCTTTTCAATCTTTCAATCAATAAATTCATCATCCTTTTATTTAAACTAGATGAATTTTTAATGTAAAGTGCATATTCGTCAGTTGTGAACAGTGCGATAATCATTCCTTTTAAAGCATTTCGGAATTTAATATCTTTTTGGATCGCATTTTCAATAATAGCCAGCTTATTTTCAACCGTTTTGGTGTAAAAATCTCTTTTGTATTTGCTGATGTAATTTAAAAAAGAGGCAATAAACAAATCGTTCTGCAATTTCAAAATAGGTCTAAGTACCTCATTCTGAAACAACTCTTCTGAAGAGGATTGAATATTAATATTTCCCAATGATTCACCACGAATTTCTTTTATCAATTTATCTCTCTGATCCATCTTTTTTTCTTTAAAAATATAAAAATTACTGTTAGCAATGTATTATTTTAGCATTAATAAATGAAAAAACATGAGATTTCACACTAGAAAATGGGTAAAACCAGAAGATTTAAACCCTAACGGCTCCTTATTTGGAGGTAAATTATTAGCTTGGTTAGACGAAGAATTAGCCTTGTATTCGATTATACAATTGGAAAACCCACGAATTGTTACCAAACACATGTCGGAAATCAATTTCAGAAGTTCGGCAAGACAAGGTGATATCATCGAAATTGGGATTGATGTGGTTAAATTTGGACATACTTCATTGGAACTAAAATGCGAAGCCAGAAACATGATGACCAGAGAAACTATCATCACTATAGACAGCACCGTAATGGTAAATTTAGGCGAAGATGGTAAACCAAAAGCACACGGAAAAACAGAGATTGAATTTGTAAAAGATAGGATAGGTTAGGAGAAAGATGTTAAGTTTCTGAGATTCTAAGTTGCTAAGAATGTTTAGATCTAAAAAAATAAAAAATCATTAAATCTATACGTTTGGATTTAGTGATTTTTTATTTTTAATTCTGCTAATAAGGCTTAATAACATTTTCTGAAGGCATTACAAAAAATTCCAAGTCAAAGTAAGGAACAGATGCAATAATATGGTCAAATATATCGGCCATAATATATTCGTAATTCTCAAAACGTTTGTCTTTAGAAAAAGCATAAACTTCCAGCGGAACACCATAAGGCGTAGGTTGCAGCTGCCGGCAAAGCATCAGCATATCTTTATTCAAACCTGGATATTGCTGCAGGTATTGGATAATATATTTTCTGAACAATCCCAAGTTAGTGAGGTTGCGACCATTTATAGCCAAGCTTTTATCAATTTTATTTCCTCGATTATAGTTGTCAATTTCGAGCTTTCGGGAGTCAATATAAGCGCTTATAAGATTTATTTTTTTCAAGTTATTAAGCTCTTCATCTTCAAGAAAACGAATGCTATTGGCTTTGATAATAATATGTCTCTTGATGCGTCTTCCGTCAGAATTGAGCATTCCTCTCCAGTTTTGAAAAGAGTCGGAGCTCAAACTATACGTTGGAATCGTAGTTGTTGTATTGTCAAAATTTCGAACTTTCACTGTGGCTAAATTAATTTCGATCACATCGCCATCAGCACCGTAACGATCCATTGTAATCCAATCTCCAATACGAACCATGTCGTTTATCGCCACTTGGACGCTTGCTACAAAACCTAGAATCGTATCTCTGAAAATTAATATAATTACGGCCGAAACCGCTCCAAGTATTGTCAGCAGCTCTTTTTGATCAATATCAAATAACTTCGAAATTATAAACGTAATCCCAAGCATCCACAGCACAATCATAATAACCTGTATGAAGCTGTCAATAGGTTTGTCGCTGTAACGCGGAATCAGTTTTAAATAATCTCTTACCGAATTAAAAATGGTTCGAATAATCCATAAAATAAGTAAAACAATGTAAGTGGCAACAGTTTTTCCAAAAACATTCTCCCAATATTCAAATTTATCCAAAATTACCGGAACCGACCTAAAAACAAAAAACAGCGGCACCAAATAAGCAATATACTTGGCCGTTTTGTTACTCACTAATAAATCATCAAATTTAGTTTTAGTTCTTTGGGCAACGATAGCCAAAATAGTTACCAATACAAATCGAAAAACCACATACAGCCAATAAGCCAAAACACAAAGCAAAATAGTGTTGAAAAACAAACTCAAGTACGTCGATACTGATCTGCTCATTCCCCAATCCCTGAAAACAGGATAGAGAAAACTAAAAATGATATGAATGAGTTTATCCATGTTTTATTTTTTAAGTGATTAGCTGTTAGTATCAAAAAACCAATCACTGTTCACTAATACTAACTGCTAGAAATTTTACAAATATTTTTTCTCCACATAAAAAGTACCAAACGGAATCAACGAAGCTGCCAAAATAATTCCAAAAACCTTGAAATTCCATTTTTGCGCATTCTTCAGCAAAATAGCCAATAAAACATAACCTATAAATAATACACCATGTCCTATTCCAAACGGACGTACTATTGTATGATAAAGTTCAGGATTATTGGTTTTGATAATCACCATATTAATAATTAAAACCAAAAAAGAGATACCTTCTAAAATAGCGGTAATTTTGAAAATTCTAAGCATTCGAAGTTGTTTTTTAATTTAAAAGCCCAAAATTAGTCAATATCAATCATTATTGGTGTATTCGTTTAAAAAGTAAATTACTTTTGTATTATTAAACTTTGAAAATGAGCAAGCGCGATTTAAAAAAATATCTAAATGAACTTACCAAAGAACAGCTGGAAGAGCAGATTCTTGAATTGTATGAAAAGTTCCCTCCGGTAAAAGTGTATTACAATTTTGTTTTTAATCCAAAAGAAGAAAACTTACTGCAGGAATGTAAGCTCAAAATCTCACAAGAATATTTCCCGATGCAGACAAAAGGAAAAAGAAAAAAACCAAAAATGAGACGCTCTGTTGCCCAAAAATACATCAAACACTTTATAGTATTAGGAGTTGACCCATTCGTTATTGCCGATGTAATGCTTTATAACATCGAAATTGCTCAGACTTTTGCTTCAGAGAATATTATAAAACAAGAATTATTTTACAAAAGCATGTTTAATTCATTTGATCAAGCCCTAAACTTCATCATTTCAAATGGAATTATGAGCGAATTTAAAACTCGTTTAATCGGAATTTGCGAAGAAATTTCACAACAAAAATGGCAGAATCTATCTGATTTCAAAACAAGTATCGCACTTTTAGAAGATTAAAAGGCCGTTTGAAAAATCATTTTAATTTAATTCCAAAGATAATTTTTAAAAAAATATGGCTTAATAACTGTTTTTTAGGTGTATTTTTGCAAAAATCGAAAAACATACAATGCATCAAGAAAGTTTAGAAATTGAAATCGAAGCCAAAAAAGAACTTTACGCTTACCAGCAAGGAGACATTGACGCCATTTTTGAGCGTATAGATAATGCTCCGGCACAACATCATTTATTATACCAATTGCCTACTGGTGGAGGAAAAACTGTTATTTTTTCTGAAATCGTACGCCGTTATTTGTCCCAGCACAACAAAAAAGTGGTGGTGCTTACACACCGTATCGAGTTGTGTAAACAAACTTCAAAAATGTTAAAAGGTTTTGACGTAAAAAACAAAATCATCAACAGTAAAGTAAAAGAACTTCCGGACCAAAATGATTATTCTTGTTTTGTTGCAATGGTCGAAACTTTGAAAAATCGTATCAATGACGAAAAATTACATTTAGATAATATAGGTCTGGTAATTATCGATGAGGCGCATTACAATTCCTTTAGAAAATTATTAAAATCGTTCAAAAATGCATTCATCCTTGGAGTTACAGCTACTCCTTTGAGTTCGAATATAAAACTGCCAATGCACCAAAGCTATGATGAATTGATTGTGGGAGACACCATCAACTCCTTAATAGAAAATGGTTTCTTGGCAAAAGCAATTACTTATAGTTATGATGTTGGTTTAACATCGTTAAAAGTAGGTATCAATGGCGATTACACCGTAAAATCTTCTGATGATTTATACACTAACATGGCCATGCAGGAAAAATTACTGCATGCCTATACCGAAAAATCTTTAGGCAAAAAAACCTTGATTTTCAACAACGGCATCAACACTTCTTTATATGTTTATGAAACGTTTAGAGAAGCAGGTTACGGTATTCGTCACCTTGATAACACCAGCAGTACCGAAGAACGAAAAGAGATTCTACATTGGTTTAAACATACACCCGATGCTATTCTTACTTCGGTAGGAATCCTTACAACCGGTTTTGATGAGCCAACTGTTGAAACCATTATTTTGAACAGAGCAACAAAATCGTTGACGCTTTATTTCCAAATGATAGGCCGTGGTTCTAGAAAATTGCCTAAAAAAGACGAATTTACCGTAATTGATTTAGGTAATAACGCCGCTCGTTTCGGTCTTTGGAGCGATCCCGTAAACTGGCAGCATATCTTTAAATCTCCTGAGTTTTACTTAGAAAATCTAAGAGACGACAGCGAAATCGAATTGCATTTCAAATACACAATGCCTCCGGAATTGCGTGCAAGATTCAGCAAAACTGCCGATGTAACTTTTGATGTAGATGAAGAGCACAAACTTGCTATAGCTCAGAACTTAAGATCCAAAGTAGTTTTAGATAAATCAATTGACCAGCACGCTGCTATGTGTGTGGATAATACCGAAGAACTGCAGGAAGCCAAAGCGCTTTCAAAAGAATTGGAAGCAGATATTGAATACCGTGTAAAACGTTTTTCAAAATGCCTTAGCCAATGCAGTAAAAACTACAGAGAATGGTTAATGGACGATTATAAACTAAAAATGACCTTATTAATTGGGAAAAAATATCGTGAGAAAATCATGAACGAAGCCGATTAATAATTTTGCATAACGCACATCTGTAGAGACGCATTGCAATGCGTCTCTACCATTACAATGCGTCTTTTTCATGACCAATAAAACAATATTTTTGGAGCTATTTCCCGCTATCCGTTACAATCTTTGTGGGCTGAACCCCAGCCCACAAAGGATTTCCACTGCTATCGGAGCTATGACAACATTCTGCTATTCAAAAGCATTTTACAATTAAAAACAAAAAAGCATGTCAACACAATTCTCAGATTTAGGAGTTTCAAAAGGAATACTAAAAGCGGTTACCGAAATGGGAATTGTAACCCCAACCGAGATTCAGCAAAAAACAATTCCGCTATTGTTATCAAGCAGTACCGATATTGTTGGACTTGCCAAAACAGGAACGGGAAAAACCGCTGCTTTTGGGTTGCCGTTACTGCAATTAATTGATACTAATATTTCAGCTGTGCAAGCAGTGATTCTAGTACCTACAAGAGAACTGGGGCAGCAGATTTTCAATAATTTGGAAAGCTTCGCTAAATATCTTCCTGAAGTTTCAATTGCAAGCGTTTGCGGAGGAATTCCAATAAAACCGCAGATTGAACAATTAAAAACACCAACGCATATTGTCGTGGCAACACCAGGCCGTTTAATCGATTTACTGCAGCGTAAAGCCATAAACCTAAAAGAAACTAAATTTCTAGTTCTCGATGAAGCCGACGAAATGGTTTCTATCCTTAAAGAAGCTTTGGACGAAATCATAACCGAATTACCCAAAACTTACAGAACCTTTTTATTTTCGGCAACCATGCCCGGAACCATTAAGCAGTTAATCCAGAATTACCTAAACAAAAATGTAGTGACGGTAAGCGCCAGCATGGAAACTGTCGGCAATCAAGGGATTGATCACAACTATATTGTGGTAGATCCTATAGAAAAACTAGATGTTTTAATGCATTTCCTGAATTCTAAAGATGGTGAGCGCGGTATTATATTTTGTAAAACCAAAGCCGCTGTCAATAAACTAGCCAAAAACCTGGCAATCAACAGATTTTCATCTGGAGCTTTGCACGGAAGTTTATCACAAGGAATCCGTGACCGAATCATGGAGCAGTTTCGTGAAGGACACATCAATATTTTGGTGGCAACCGATTTGGCTGCAAGGGGAATTGACGTAAAAGAAATCTCTTATGTAGTCAATTATCATTTGCCAGATGTGTATGAAGTTTATGTTCACCGTAGCGGAAGAACCGCTAGGGCAGGAGCCAAAGGATTATCTTTAACTGTTTTACAACCCGAAGAAGAAACTGAAATCGCTGATTTCGAAAGAGAATTGGGGATTCAGTTTTCCAAATACAAAAAGCCGTCTGTGGCGAGTATTGAAGAAAATAACACACTTTTATGGGCGAAGCAAATCTTCAAAACCAAACCCAATCACGACGTAGATGCCGAATTAAAGACAAAAATAAAAACCATTTTTCATCATCTGACCAAAGATGAATTGATTGAAAAATTGCTGGCTAATTATTTGCTGCAAAACAAAACTGAAATAGCAGAAAAGCCTGTTAAAAAATTCAAAAACTAAACTTTGCTCCTTATATATATTGTACTTTTATAAATAGTAAGTTATTAGTGAGTAGTAATTAGTGATTAGCTTTTAAAGCTTTATTTCATGCTGGCTAATAACTAGTCACTAATTACTAGTCACTAATAACTATAAAAAAGTCAATATGCAAATAGTAATAATAGGCGGAGGTTTCGCTGGAATTAATTTAGCCAAAGAACTAACGAATCAAAAAGGAATTGAAGTAACCCTTGTAGACAAAAACAATTATAATTTCTTTCCGCCGCTCATTTATCAGGTAGCCACAGGCTTTTTAGAACCTTCAAGCATCAGTTATCCTTTTCGAAAATTTTTTGCAGGCAAAAAGAATCTGCAGTTTCGTTTGGGCGAACTGCAAAAAGTAATTCCTGCCGAAAACAAAATCGTACTCAATAACGGCGAATTGCATTACGACCGCTTGGTTTTTGCAACGGGAGCCGAAACCAGTTATTTTGGGATGGAAAATGTCAAGGAAAATGCCATTCCGATGAAAACACTTAATGATGCCATCGAAATGCGCAATGCCTTATTGAAAAATCTGGAAAAAGCATCTATCTGCAAAGACATTCATGAACGCAGGAAGCATTTAACTATTGTGGTTGTTGGAGGAGGTCCAACAGGAGTGGAAGTTTCCGGAATGTTTGCCGAAATGCGAAAAAATATTTTGCTCAAAGAATATCCCGAATTACAAACTTCCGCCAGCAATATTTATTTGGTAGATGGAGGAGATGCCTTATTGTCGCCTATGAGCTTGGAGTCACAAGCTGATACCCTCCAAGCTGTGACACAGCTTGGAGTTGTTGTAAAACTAAATTCCCGAGTGGTGGATTATAAAGACGACACCGTTTTTCTAGGCGACGGCAAAACCATCCAAACCAAAAACTTAATTTGGGCGGCGGGAGTTTCAGCCAGAGAATTTGAAGGAATTCCTGCAGAAAGTTACGGTCGCGGCAAGCGAATGGCTACCGATGCTTTCAACAAAGTAAACGGAACCGAAAATATCTACGCCATTGGCGATACCAGCATCCAGCTCAACGATGTAGATTTCCCCGGAGGTCATCCCCAAGTGGCGCAAGTGGCCATCCAGCAAGGAGTGAATCTGGCAGAAAACTTCAAACTAATGGTTCAAGACAAACCATTAAAACCCTTTAAATACAATGACCGAGGTTCAATGGCAATCATTGGAAAAAACAAAGCCGTAGTCGATTTACCAAAACCAAAAATGCATTTCAACGGCTTTTTTGCTTGGATGATTTGGTTATTCGTACACTTAATGTCCTTGATAACCTACCGCAATAGAATCAATACTTTTTACCATTGGATGATTGCTTATTTCTCCAAAGACCAATCTTTGAGGATGATTATCAGGCCAGAGAAGAGAACGAAAGCCGATGCATAATAGTTTTTCATTCAGGCTATAATTGCTGATAAAAAACTATATATTTGAGAAATACAAAGCAAAACAAACCTTCTTATAATATCCAATTAGATTTTCTTTACGAAGGTTTGTTTTATTTAAATATTAACTAATTGGCAACAAGTCACAGAAACAGCTTAAATGGAAGACAATACCGAAATTATAAAATACTTTGCGTTATTGGAGGAACTTGAAACATCGAGTAAACTAATAATTTTAGGTTTAGGCGAATTACAAAATTTAAATGCCGTAAATGATTTCTACTTTTTACCATTTCAACTTTTATCTCAAGGTTTCGAAAGATTCATGAAATCTTATATTTGTATTGCTTACAAGAATATTCATGACAAATATCCCAACCATAATTACATAAAAAATCTCGGTCATAATTTAGAATCCTTGCTAAAAGAAATCTTAGAAAATTATTATGTGGATTTTCAAAGATCGCAATACAAAGCTGACATTAAATTTCTTAAAGAGAATGATGATTTAAAAGAGCTACTTTTTATAATCTCCGAATTTGGAAAAAAGTCACGATACTATAACTTTGATTTAATTACTGACAATAAAAATATTCCATTAAACACAAAAGAGTTATGGGAAAATTTTGAAAACAAATATTTATTTGAGGACGAAAAATTGTTGAATAAATTGATGGATTTAGAACAAAATCATGAAGTGTTTGACAAATTGAATTCAATTATAATTATTGCTTTTGAAAAATTCATTTCAGCCTTGTCAAGACAATTTATTTTTGACTGCTTAGGAGATAAAGCAAAAGGAATGGCAGTTTCTTCGTTCTATGATTTTGGAAGACTATATGAGAAGGATTTTGGCAATAAAGATTATAGACAAATTACAACTAGATTTAAACAAACTCCGAAAAAAATTCATAAGAGAACATTTATAGATGATTTCAATAGAAAATATAATTCTAAATTTAAATCGTTAAAAATTCACAAATCAGATTTTACTGGAGAATGGCCATTTTACGTTGATGAAGTAATTGTTGAATGTAGAGAAAAACATTGGTGCATTGTTACAATAGAAGGATTTGATTATGCTCTTAACGGATCGGCTAAAGGAAGATATAAATTAGAAAATCCACATGATGCTGGAATGGCAATTATTGGAAAATCAACAGGAGATTTTATCAAAATAGCTTTGGAATTATGATTCAACTGGTGCTCGTCGCGTTTGCAACGCTGGTTACTATAAGAAGAATTGAAAAATAAATAAAACATCAATTTATTTACAGACTATAGATTGTATGGCATTTTATTCATTCTGTTAATTGGATTATATACTACAATAGCAGAATTAACAAAGCGATTGTAAGACTACTGCGAGCGTCCCGCTCATACATCCGCTGTAGCAACAGAAAATTAGATATAATTAAAACCATAATTCACAATGATAAAATACTTACTATGCTGGTTTCCTATGCTTCTGCTTGCAATTTTAAATGGAGCTACTAGAGATTTGTGGTATAAAAAATACATAAGTGAATTAGCTGCGCACCAAATTTCAACATTTTCCTTAATTATTCTCATTGGAATTTATAGTTGTTTAGTCGTAAAATGGTTTCCTCCAAATACGGCAAAGCTAGCATTAATAATAGGAATTGTTTGGTCAGTCTTAACTTTAGCTTTTGAGTTTAGTTTTGGAATTATGCGTGGAATTTCTTGGAAACAATTGTTACATGCTTATAATTTTACTGAAGGCCAAATTTGGATTCTTATACCGATTTGGTTGGCAATAGCGCCTTACATAGCTTTCAAAGTTATTTCAAAATAATTTTGAGGAACAACCACCCGATAGCGCGAATTTGCACACGAGCGAAAGCGAACTGACGAAGTAATCCATGCCCGCAATCATAAGACGAACGTTTTGTATCTCATAAAAGTTATTAATGCCACAAAAAAAAAGCTACTTGTAATAGTAGCTTTTTTTTTTAAAATATAAGATAATTTTGAGGCATTGCAATATGCTTAGAAATCTAAGTTTTTATTCCCCGTCGGGTTTGGCCGCTTCAATTCGGGCGCTCATCGGCATAGTCCAATCACTTGGTTTGCTTGGGCTTTTAAAAATATAATAAGGAACTCCAGGTTTTATATTTTTAAAAAGATCCAAACCTGTATTTTTAACATTCTGTACTATGCATCTGGCCACTTCATTGGCGCCAAAATTATTAAAGTGGGTATTATCAGCCAAAGCGCCTATTTGTCCGGGGAAGGTGTTGTCTGGATAATAAACGAATGCTTTTTTTGAAAGTTCATTACCCCAGCTTTGATACAAAGAAGTTGTCATTTTAGTAAGATCTATCAAAGGAACCTGCATCTCTTGAGCCACTTTTCGCATTGCATCTGGAAACTCGCCGTGAGTAGGCTTTAAAGTCCCATTAGGATTAAAATAACGTCTTTGTGTTGGAGTTATCAATATTGGAGAACCTCCTTTATTTCTGGTTTTGGTAATCAAATCCTTCAGTAATGCGGTATATACTCCCGAAGCTGCTTTTCCTTCTCCTGTTGCTTTTTCGTCATTGTGGCCAAACTCAATAAAAAGATAATCACCTGGTTCCATCAAGTATAAAATTTTATCTAATCGATATCCAGATGTAAAAGAACGGAGCGTCAAACCTGAACAAGCATAATTGGCCATCACTACATCTGTCGTCAAATAATTTGAAAAAAACTGTGGCCAAGATGCCCAGGGCTCCGAATCATGTTCCATAACGGTAGAATCTCCAGCCACATAAATCGTTTTAATTTTTGAAATAGGATAAATTTTGATGCTTTGAACAATTGATGTTCCCAAAAACTCCAAAGTTAATTTCTCATCCCAATTCAACCCCTTAAGTTCAGCAGGTTTAAGATTAATGGTATTGTTCACATCAAATTTCGCGGTTCTGACATTCACCACAAAACGTGCTGTTTTAGTTTCTTTTGCAGCAGTTTTAATTTCTCGCAGCATCAATCTTCTGGACTCGGTCTTTACAGTTGTAATTCCGCTGTTGCTGCCGCCCAAAACGACCTCCACACTATAATTCCCTTCTGGAAGCTTTATCGAAAAATAGAACGGACTCTTAGCTGATATTGATTTTTCATCAAATGTTACATTTTTATCGGATTGTAAATCAAATCCGTATCCAATAGCTTTAGTATACGCAACAGCTTTATTTATGACTGTACCAGATTTTTTATCAGCATTTGCACCAAAATTAAATTCTTTAATAGGTGCGTTGTCTTGGGCATTGACACAGAAAAAGTGGGTCATGCATAAAAATAAAAAGATGCTTTTAAAGTGTTTCATAATGTGTGTTTCTTAAAATTCTTCGATATAAACTGATTGCTAATGTACAATGATTGCTCTTATTTTTATAAAATTCGATACTCATTTTCTGGACTTCGTTGAAAAAAGTCTGCCGATAATACACAAGGGTTTGACAGGCAGGTAATTAAAAAATAAAAAAAACGACAGCGTGAATTTGCACACGAGCGAAAGCGAACTGACGAAGTAATCCATCCCCGTAAAGCGAATCAATACTATGCTCGTTCTGAAAAAATATTGATAAAATTTTAATGCCCCATCATAATTTCATCATCTCCATAATCATTCACAACAGTTTCCTTTATTTTTCTTTTACCAATATTTAAAATAATAAAAGTAATAATCGTGGTGCAAGTCATAATAGCAACCATTGGAACCATTGAATTTTTAACAAAAACACCAACGGCAAATGAAGCCAAAGCTCCCATTCCCAACTGGAAAGCCCCCATTAAAGCTGATGCGCTTCCTGTATTTCTTCTCAATAAAAGCGAATTCAATTGGCTCGAACCAATAAAACTCATAGACATAAAAGCAAAAATCCATCCGTAAACTGTGGCATCCACTTTTAAAATGTCCATGAATAAAATGGGAGAAGCAGCAACATAAGTAAACAATCCTGAGAATGCGATTGAACCTGTAAAAGCATAGGTGTAAAATTGCGGCACTTTGATAATCGATACAAAATTATTGATAATTGGCTTGGGCCTCAGAGAAATTGACAAATCCGGCTCATGAGTTTTTGGCAGACCAAATTGAGCAATAATCAGCACAAAAAGCCCCATGCACATTAATATCAAAAACACAATATGCCATCCCCAATAACTCGTCACATAGCCGCCAATTGTTGGTGCCAGCATTGGCGAAAGCCCAACAACCAGCATTAATTTAGACAAAACATTAGGTATTAGAATAAAGTGTATATCATTACAAAACGAAAGTTCTATGACAGAAAGGAATAACAAAGAATTGAAAACTAAGAACTTAATGATTTTAAAGCGTATATAATATGAACTATAATTTATATTATGTAAAATAGAATTTTTAATAAACCTTAATCAATTAATAGATATTAAATCATTTAAATTCAATTTTATAAAATCAAACATAAAAAAACTGCACTAACCTCTCTTTAATACTTCTAAATAATCCAAAAAAAATCATCGCCAATGATTGACGATGATTTTAAAAATTGTTTGTTTTCTAAATTCTTTAAAATTAATTCACTTTGAAACCAACATTCCAATTATCCCAGCTTAAAACAACATCATCTGAATTAATTGTATAAACTAATTTTTCTACACTGGAACTACCAGTTTTAGGTTTAACTTTTACACGAAGCTGATCCTTTTTTTCATCATATTTGTAAGCTCCCCATTGTTTTGCTTCCTTGTTAAAAATAATTGTGCTTTCTTTTTCATTTGGAATTATAAAAAAAGAATACTTTCCAGCTGGCAGTTTTGATCCTTCAATAGTCAGATCTTTGTCGGTTTCAAATGTTGTTGCTTCATTTGCTCCAGCACGCCAAACAGCATCGAACGGAACTAATTCCCCCCATATTTTTCTGCCTCTTACAGACGGACTTCCATAATTAATGGTTATTGTAGCGCCCTTTATTTTACCGGTAACTGTTTCTGCCGGACTTTTCGGTTTCTCTTGCGCATTTGCAAATGATACTGCAAAAAAAGAAAATAAAACTAGTAATGTGTTTTTAAAATTTTTCATCGTTTTTTTAATTATTTAATACTAAAATTAAATATTTACATCTAACATATAACAATTAAACTGCTATTTATGAAAAAATTAACTATAGCATCGATAAATCAAATTTAAAATTCATACCTTTCTTTTACTTCTATTTTTTACTATTTTTACAGATATTACTTTACAAAAAAAACTATGAATACAATTGCAGAGAATATTGCTGATTTTTTAAAGGAATATCCGCCTTTTGACAACTTGACTTTTCAGGAATTGTCAGCTATTGCTACAAATATTAGAGTTTTAAATTTAGAAAAAAACGAAACTTTATTTCAAGTAAACGATAAACTTCACGATTGTTTCTATGTTGTTGCTTCTGGAACGATAAATTTATCAGTAATCGCAGATGCTGAAGAAACACTTTTAAATAAATGTCATGCTGGTGATGTTTTTGGCCTCAGACCATTTTTTGCCAAAAATAACTACATGATGACAGCTAAATCTCGTGAAGAATCAATCGTATATGCTATTCCTATTGCGGCATTCAGACCATTTGTTGCCAATAATCCAGATGTGCTGAACTTTCTTTTGGAAAGTTTTGCCACAAATACCTGGCACCCAAAAGAAAAAGAAAACTTAAGAGAAAAACTGGCTAATGATGTATTCTATATAGATCAAAAGTCGGAAATGCAGTATTTCCAATCTTTAACCTATAACAGATCACCGCTTACAGTTACCATTAATGATGCGGTTAAGGATGTTGCGCTCTTAATGACCGAAAATTTATCAACTTGTGCTGTCATTTGTGATAACAAATTGCCTATTGGAATTGTAACCCATACCGATATGTGTTCCAAAATTGCTACAGGAATATTTCCATTAACTGTTACCGTGAAAGCTATCATGTCTTCTCCTGTAGTAACTGTAGTTGAGAATATCTCACTAGCTGAAGCACAGCTTGTTATGCTAAAAAATAATGTGACCCATTTATGCGTTACTGTAGACGGAACAGACAAATCAGTTGTTAAAGGAATGATTTCAGAACACGATCTGATTATAGCACAAGCCAATAATCCTGGTGTTTTAATTAAAGAAATCAAAAGAGCTTCGAATGGTAAAGATCTAAAAAATCTTAGAGAGCGATTAACTGAATTGATTCAGAATTCAATTCATAAAAATATTCCGCTTTCCAACATAAACAATATTACAAGCGAGATAAATCTTGCTATTTTAAAGCGGGCAGTCGAATTGTCGATTTTAGAATTAGGTTCTCCTCCTGCCCGTTTTGTGTGGTTAAGCATAGGGAGTCAAGGAAGAAAAGAACAGTTACTGCTTACTGATCAAGACAGCATTTTGATCTTTGAAGATGTTGCTCCGGACAAATACAGGGACATAAGAGATTACTTTTTGAAATTAGGTAAAAAGACCACTGCAACACTCGAAAAAGTTGGTTATGAATTATGTCCAAACGGCCACATGGCAAGCAATATGCTTTGGTGTAAATCACTAACAGACTGGACTAAACAATATGACAGCTGGATGAATACTCCAGGTGAAAACAGTAATGATCTTAGCAGTATTTTCTTTGATCAGGAACTTGTATTTGGCGAGAAAAAAATATTCGAAGCGATAGAAAATGTCATTCTAAAAGATTTAGAACACAATACTTTATTTTTTGATTTCCTCGGAAATGATGCTTTGAGGAAAAATTCACCTCTTACATTTTTTAAGAAATTTGCAGTAGAAGAAGATGAACCAAATAAAGATAAATTTGACATAAAAACCAGAGCTTTAATGCCGCTTATTGATGGAGCAAGATTGTTTGCACTGCATTTTAAAATAAAAGGATTAAACAACACCTACTTACGTTTTAAACAGTTAGCAATTATTGATTCCAAAAATTCAGATATTTACCTAAATTGTGCCGAAGCATTTTTAACCTTATCAAAATTTAGAGTAAATGAAGGCTTAAAAAATGAAAACTCTGGACAATATATCAATCTAAGTGAATTAACTAAACTGGACAAAGAAAAATTAAAGAATGCCTTAGCCCCAATGAAAGAACTCGAAGAATTAATTAAAAGTAATTTCAAACTAACGCAATTTTCATAATGATGCTCGATTGGCTAAAAAATATAAATAAAGAATACCCAGAATTTTGGAAAACTTATCTTTCTAAGTTTGATCAAAAACCCAAGCGGTATGTTGTATTTACAACAGAAACTTCTGGTTTGAATCCTGAAAAAGATGTTGTCTTATCCATTGGTTCATTTGCCATAGTTAACAATAGAATTTATATTGGTGATAATTTTGAAGCTGTTCTTCTGCAGTACAAATATTTTCATGACAATGGGCTTTCAAATGAATTTATTCTGGAAAGCAAAATGAAAAAATTAAGTGAGCCAGAAGCAATACAGGCATTTATAGACTATATTGGAAATGCTGTTTTAATAGGTCATCATGTCGATTTTGATGTTGACATGATTAATAGCGCTTTAGCAAGATCCGGCTGTGGCCGATTAAAAAATGAAGCCTTAGACATTGATGTCATGTATAGAAAATTAGTAGATATCAATGATAAGCAGTTTTCACTCAACGAACTGTCCGACATTTTCAAACTGCCTAAAAACCACCGTAATTCTCCTTCTGAAGACGCTTATACGATTGCCTTATTATTTTTAAAACTAAAAAAAAGATTAGAAATTACTTAATTTCTATAGCGAAATTATCTTTTGGAAACGCCCATGATGGGTTTTTGATACTGGTTGAATTGAATTAGTGAAAGCATCCAGAATATAGGGTATTCCATTATCCTTTTTTATATCTTCTGCTGTTTCCAGAGGTTTTATTTTATCAAAAAAATCCGTATCAGAAACTGCAACAGAATAAATATAATCATGTGTTATTTCTGTTTGGGTATAAAAAACAAAATCTTCAATAACAACCTTACCCAAATTCTGATTATCGTAAGAACACTGTAATAACCACGGAAAATAACCTCTAATTCCCGTATGACGATTATAAATTTTATAAGCCGCTTCTTTTCTGCTCCATAAATTCCAAACCACCAGCTCAGGATTGGGATCACCATGAATCATTGCTTGCTCTTCCAAAGAAAATATTTTTTCCAGAAAACCCTTTCTTTTCCAATTACTCTCTTTTCGAGCCAAGTCTAGGTCAATTATATCATTCCCAATCATACTTTGCTTATTTTTTAGGAACATTAACATCAAGTTTTTTTAATAGCATAAAATCCTGCTCCCCACTTTATTTTTGCTCTTAAAAAAAGCAAAGGTAATTGCGAGAACAATTTTGAACACACCTTACGTCATATTCAGCTTGAAATTTTGAAATCAAACTCAGCTTTTCATTAATTCTGCCTCAATAATACCAATGGCTTCTTTTACATTAACCATTTGTTTCATCGATTCGTTATCAATCATGATATCAAATTTCTCCTCTATATCCAATATAACATCAACCAAATTAGCCGAATTTATTTTCAGATCATTTATAAAATCCGTTTCTTCAGACAGAGAATCTAAAGCTTCCTGATCTTGAACATACGGTTTTACAATATGTTTTAACTGTTCTAATGTTTCTTCTCTATCCATAAAGTTATCCTTTTTATCACGTTAACTATTTAATATTAAACTACTAAGATATTATTTTTTTAAAAACAACACATCCATTTACATCTCCAAAACCAAAACTGGCCTTTAAAATAATATTTAAATCGGTTTCAATCAATTTTAAAGGAATTCTTGAAGAATCAATAATTGTTTCAATTTCGGGATGCAGATCTTCACAATTCCGATTTGGAAAAACAAATCCTTGATACAGTTGTAAAACAGCAGCAACGCTTTCAATACTTCCAGCCCCTGATAAACAGTGTCCTACAGTCGATTTCAACGAATTTATATAAGGAAAATCAATTCCCTCTCGATTTAAAGCTATGCTCCAATTTAAAATTTCCAAACCATCCTTCGTAGTTGCCGTAAGATGACCATTAACCGCATCAACATCCTGACCCATAATTCCTGCATTTGACATTGCATTTTGAATACATCTTTGGACAGCTGTAGGGTTTGGAGCTGTTAATGTTCCTAATCCTCTTTGTCCTCCAGAATTTAAGGCTCCACCTAAGACTTCTGCATATATTCTCGCTCCACGTGCTAAAGCCGTATCCAAGTCTTCCAAAACCAAAGCTCCGGCGCCACTGGCTGGAACAAATCCCGATGCACTCGCTGACATAGGTCTAGACCCTGTTTCTGGAGAATTGTTGTGTTTATAAGTGCACACCCGCATCGCATCAAATCCTCCCCAAATATAAGGTCCTGAATCACTTGTGCTTCCAGCCAAAATACGTTTAGCCTGTCCCGACTGTATGCGGTCATAAGCAGTAATAATACTTTCAGTTCCAGTCGTACAAGCCGAAGAATTTGAAGTCACCAAATTCCCCAATCCTAATTTCCCTCCTAAATAAGCACTAACGCCGCTATTCATTGTTTGAATCACAGAAGAGCTTCCTAAATTTCTAACTTTAAAATCATCAATTTTATAAATGCTCTCCCGAAATTTATCGATTCCGGAAGTTCCAGAACCAAAAATAGTGCCACTGTCCCAATCAGGTTCATCAAACCGCTCCATTGATAATCCGGCATCTTTCCAAGCATCAATTCCGGCAATAACACCATATAGAATACCCGAAGAATTAAAATTCTTAAGTTCCAGCTCTGTAAAATACTGCAATGCCAATTCAGTCGAAACATCTGGCATTCCGGCAATCTGACAAGAAAATTTCAATCTTTCCAATTCCTCAAAATGTCTTATTCCGGAAATTCCGTTCTTTACCGCATGCTGAAACGCGTCAAGTCCCACCCCATTTGGAGCAACTACACCTAAGCCGGTTATAACAACACGATTTTTCATTTTAATTATATTTTCAACCTATCATACCAGCAATTACTCCACTGCAAACTATTTCCCCTTTATCATTTTGCATACTGACTTTACATTTTAATTTTCCAAATCTAAAATAGATTTTTTCTGAAATTACGATTACTTTTTCGTTTGGAAAAACAGGTTTTAAAAATTCAATACTAACTGATGTTAAGACGATTACCGATATTGAACTTATTTTTTCATTTAATAAAAAAATTCCAAGACACACTAACCCAATCTGAGCCATAACCTCCGTCAGAATCACTCCGGGTGTAACTGGATTTTCTTTAAAATGACCTTTGTAAAAATCCAGATTCTCATCAAAAGTAAACTCACCTTCCACTCCGTCTTCATCAATCCTGATGATTTTATCAACAAACAAGAATGGTTTAGAATAAGGCAGTTTTGAAATTATATCCGTTTTTTCCATCTTTCGATTAAAATTATTCTAAAACCGCAGCAAAACTCTTTGAGCCGAAAATCCAGGTCCAAAACTCAGCATCAAGCCAATCGTTCCTTTTTCAGGTTTTTTATCCATAAACCGCTCCAAAACATACAATACGGTCGCGCTCGACATATTGCCGTAAAGTTTTAAAACCTCTTTGGTGTCATCAATATTTTTTTCATAACCTGTAAAAAGCTCTTCTACAATCTGCACAATTTTTTTCCCTCCGGGATGAAAAATTAAATAATCAATCGCTGCTATCTCCAAATTATTCTTTTTTAAAAAAGGATGAATGATATCTCCAAAATGAGAACTTATCGTCTCAGGAACCTCAATATCCAGAATCATCTGCAGTCCCGAATTGGTGAGCTTAAATCCCATCATCTGAATTTTATCATAAAAATGATACATTTCTTCCGCCAAAATCTCCGGCCCATCCTCCTCCTCTACCGACGAAAGCAAAACACAAGACGCTCCATCTCCAAAAATTGCCGCACTCACTATATTCGCCATTGAAAAATCATCCAATTGAAATGTAGCCGTCGGGCTTTCTACTGCAATAACCGCCGCTTTTTTACCCGGATTCGCCTTGAGAAAATTCTTGGCATATATAATGCCCGAAATCCCTGCTGCACAACCCATTTCAGTAACAGGAAGCCGTACTATATCCTGTCGCAGTTTCAAACTGTTAATCAAATAAGCATCCAAAGAAGGAATCATAATCCCAGTACAGCTCACAGTGATAATATAATCCAAATCTTCTGGCAGCCACTGTGCTTTTTTCAAAGCTTTATCCAAGACTTTTTCTCCCAAATCAATTACTTCCCTGATATAAATATCATTTTTCTCTTCAAACGAAGTATTTTCAAAAACCGAAATCGGATCCATTATCGAATACCGTTTATCGACTCCGGCTCCCTCAAAAATCTTCTTAACTTTCCGAATAAAACGCTCTTCCTGACCTCCTAACCAAATATCCAAAAAAGGAAGAATCTCCTCCGTAGTTCTTGAAAACTTCGGCAATTGCTTGGTAACACATTTTATTTTTACGCTCATTTATTTTTGTTTTGATAACTAGGTTAAAATTTAAAAATCTGAATCTATTTTATTTCTCAATTATCCATTGATACCGGAATGCCCATTTCCACTGAATATTATATTTTTCAAACTTTAAATTTTTTGAAAACGCAACCAATTCATATTTTTTAAACCCTCTTAAAATAGATGTCAATCCATCTTTCCGAGATATTTCATTTAGACGAAACACAAAACAAATTACTTGAAACAAATGATATGCTATAGAACTTCGATGTAAATCATTGATAACAAAACCAAGTTTTGAATTCGCATAAAAAAAAGTTAGCAACTTATTAATTTCATCATTCTTAAAATGATGTAATGTTAAGGTACATAACAGTATGTCACATTTTATCTCATCAAAAGATTCATCGAAAATATCTTGGTATCTATAAGTGATATTAGAATATTTTCTTGATAAATCAATTGCATAATCTACAGTAAAACCATTAGCATCAACTCCGATCAATTCTAGATTTAAATTATTTCGAAAACCAAAATCAGCTAATTTCCGTAACATATCTCCATTACCGCAACCAACATCTACTATTTTAATCAGATTTGAATTAGGAACTTTTTTAAGCAGCTTCTCCACACCTTTTAAAGTCAATTTATTCCCTCCTAAAAACTGATTTATTTGTGCAATCTTATCCAGCGATGTTTTCAAAACATCTCCTTTTAAATCAAAATCATCCATTATCTCTGGATCATCAGTTCTATATCTGGTTTTTATAAACATCTAGTAGCTTTTATTAATCATTAACAAACATCTATTAACTGACCGTGAGTGCTCTTTATTATAATTGGCAATAACTTTGGGAATTTAATCATTATTTTCATCAAAAAAGCACTAGTCTTCTGTTTTTGTAATATAAACGCTAAAAAACGCCCCATTCTTAACCTTTTTTTAAAGTTAAGGTTCCATTCCCATAAATATCTCTTTTCCAATTGCTCTCTGGATTTTATTTCATTGTTATAAAATTTCGCTATCAATTCTGAAACAATTTTGGCGCTATGAATCGCCATAGCCATACCATTTCCGCACAAAGGATGAATTAAGCCAGCAGTATCTCCAATCATCAGAATATGATTTTCTAGAAGCGTTTTTTTATAAAATGACACTTGACTAATCGTTAACGGGGCTTCAAAAAGCATTTTACTAGAATCAAAAATCAATTTTAAATGGGGATTTCTGCTTACAATCTCATTTTGATACTCTTCTGTATTTTTATATTTTTTGAAAGAATCATAACCGGCCAGATAACATATATTTATTACATTGTTTTCCACTTTTGAAACCCCGCAGTATCCTCCACCAAAATTATGTAGACCCACTGTATCATTTGGAAATTCACCAGAATAATGGGCTTTAACAGCCAGCCAATGTGATTTTTTTTGAATAAATTCTCTTTTTAGTTTTTGATCGATATTGGATCGTTTTCCAAAAGCCCCAATGACAATTTCTGAAGTGAAAACCCCATTTTTTAAAGTCGAAATTGTATGAATCTCATTTTCATATACAATATCATCTACACTATCCTGGATGATTTCACAGCCATTTTGAATTGCTTTTTTATAAAGAAAAACATCCAAAGCATAACGGCTGACGCCAAATCCGCCAAGTGGCAAATCACAATGAATTATTCTACCATCAGCAGTTGAGAAATCCAGTTTTGAAATTTGAGTGGGATTTAATTCGGATATATTTACAGAAAGCCAATTTAAGTAAGGCAAAATTTCGTTGGAAATATACTCTCCGCAGACTTTATGCTTTGGATATTCGTTCTTTTCAAATAAAATAACTTTTAATCCTATTTTAGACAAATGTATTGCAGCTGTAAGTCCAGCCAGCCCACCTCCAACAATTGCAATTCTTTTGGAAACATTCATATAAAAACCGATTTATAAAGTCTGGAAATAAAAGATGTGTGAAAATACACAAATGTTATCACAAAAAAAACGAATTACCTTATCTTTTATTAAAAATCAATAACTGAAAAAATTAAAATTTTGGAACTTGCTTTTTGATTTTTCAAGTCCTATATTTGCTTTCGAATAAAGAAAATCATGGAACAATTTGTAGTATCGGCCCGTAAATATCGTCCGCAGACATTTAAAGATGTTGTGGGGCAAAAGGCGATTACCAATACTTTACTTAATGCCATAGAAAGCAATCACTTAGCTTCGGCGCTTTTATTCACGGGACCTCGTGGTGTTGGAAAAACAACATGTGCCCGTATTTTGGCTCGAAAAATAAATCAGCCAGGCTATGATGATCCCAATGAAGATTTTGCTTTTAATGTATTCGAACTCGATGCAGCTTCGAACAATTCAGTTGATGATATTCGGAATTTAATTGATCAAGTTCGTATTCCTCCACAAACCGGACAATACAAAGTATATATCATTGACGAGGTACACATGCTGTCTTCTGCGGCTTTTAATGCTTTTTTGAAAACATTGGAAGAACCGCCAAAACATGCCATTTTCATATTGGCAACAACAGAAAAACACAAAATTATACCAACTATATTATCGCGTTGCCAAATATTTGATTTCAAAAGAATTACCGTAAAAGACGCCAAAGAACATCTTGCTGATGTAGCTACTAGCCAAGGCGTTGCTTTTGAAGACGATGCGCTTCACATTATTGCTCAAAAAGCTGATGGTGCCATGCGTGATGCTCTGTCAATTTTTGACAGAGTGGTTTCTTTTTGTGGAAACAACTTAACACGTCAAGCTGTTACCGAAAATTTAAACGTTTTAGATTACGAAACCTATATAAATGTTACTGATTTAATTCTTGAAAATAAAATTCCGGACTTATTAATTGCTTTCAATGACATTCTAGCCAAAGGTTTTGATGCTCATCATTTTGTTTCTGGATTAGCCAGTCACTTTAGAGATTTATTGGTAAGCAAAACACCTTCTACCCTTGTTTTGTTGGAAGTTGGCGAGCAAGCTCAAAAATTATACGGAATTCAAGCTCAAAAATGCAGTCAGGACTTTCTGCTGAAAGGAATTGACATTGCTAATGATTGCGATTTGAAATACAAAGCCAGTCAAAATCAGCGATTGCTTGTCGAACTTTGCTTGATGCAGCTAGCCTCTATCACTTATGATGGAGAAAAAAAAAAGTTGAGCAATTTATAATTCCGCCCACTTACTTTAAAAAAACTGCAGATTATTCAATAGCAGAAATTTCAAAGGATAAAAATCAAATTCCAGTTGCTCCAGAAGGTGCAAAAATAGTTTCAAATACTGAAATTGCAAATCAAGTTGAAATCATTGCCGAAAAACCGCAAATTCAACCCCCTGTAACTTCAGCAACACCAAGTAACGAAGCGAAATTTTCAGCTTTATCGCTTTCCAGTATTCGAGCAAAAAAAGCTTTAGAAGAAAACCTAAAGGGATTTGTAAAAGAAGACAATACCATACTTCCTACTGAATCATTTTCAGAGACAGAAATGCTTCTGCAATGGACAAAATATGCAGAGCGTCTTGGAAGTAAGGGATACAAAATAATGGAATCCTTATTGTTGATTAACGACCCGAAACTAAACGATACCAAAATTACTTTTGAACTGCCTAATGAAGGCTCCAAGTTAGATTTTGAAAAAGAAATGATTGGTCTTTTAGGACACTTGCGCGGTCATTTACACAATCACGACATAACTATCGAAGTAAATGTAAATGAAAGCATAGA